>JAXLST010000008.1:0-255626 GCA_046330435.1 Thermoleophilia bacterium
GCGTGTACGGGCGGCCGAGCTCCTTGAACTCGCGCCTCCAGTAGCCCTGGATGTCGTTGATGAACGCCACCATGCGGCAGTCCTCCCGCTGGTCGGCGTCCGCGCCGGTGCGGCACTCGGCCTGTACCTGGCCGGCGCCGGAGGAGGCGCCCGGCCCGAGGGTCTGGTCCTCGAGGCTCGCGAGGCCGCCGAGCCCGCCGCCCCCGCCGCCGAGGCCGAAGATGAGGGCGAGGATCACGCCCACGATGCCGAGGCCGCCGCCGCCCACGGCGATGCCGCCGCGTCCGCCGAGCCGGCCGCCGCCGCGACGGTCCTCGACCTGCGAGGTGTCGAGCTGGGAGTTGTCGTCGAAGTCCACCATGGGTGGGGAACCTACCCCCATCGGATACCCCGCGCCACGCTGCCTCCGGGCCGCAGCGCCGGCACGGCCGGAGCCGGACGCGCCGCGGGTGCCGGGCGTGTCACGCTCGATCCATGGACGCCGTCATCGAGGCGCAGGAGCTCACCAAGCGGTACCGCGGCGGGGCGCGCGGGGTGACCGGGCTCACGCTCGCGGTCGGCCGCGGGGAGGTGTTCGGGTTCCTCGGGCCCAACGGGGCCGGGAAGTCCACCACCATCCGCCTCATGCTGGACCTGCTGCGCCCCACCTCCGGGCACGTCCGGGTGCTGGGACTCGACCCGCGGCGCGACGGCGTGGCGGTGCGGGCGCGGCTGGGATACGTGCCCGGCGACCTGCGCCTGTACGAGCGCCTCACCGGCGGCGAGCTGCTGGCCTACCTGGCGCGGCTGCGCGGCATGGACGGCACCGGCGACGCCGCCGCACTGGCCGCCAGGTTCGACCTCGACCTCACCCGGCCCATCCGCGCGCTGTCGCGCGGCAACCGGCAGAAGGTGGGCCTGGTGCAGGCGTTCATGCACCGCCCCGACCTGCTGGTGCTCGACGAGCCCACCTCGGGCCTGGACCCCCTGATGCAGCGGACGTTCGGCGAGCTGGTGCGCGAGACCGCCGCGAACGGCGGCACGGTGTTCCTGTCCTCCCACGTGCTCTCGGAGGTGCAGCACCTCGCCGGGCGCGTCGGCCTCATCCGGGACGGGCGCCTGGAGCTGGTGGAGGACGTCGAGGCGCTCCGCGCCCGCGCCCGCAGCCGCGTGGAGGTGACGTTCGCCGACCCGCCGCCCCCCGGGGCCTTGGACGACATCCCGGGCGTCGTGGAGACCGGCCGCGAGGGCAACCGGGTGCTGCTGCGGCTGGAGGGCGACGCCGACGCCCTGGTGAAGCGCCTTGCGGGCCACACGGTCCGCGCGATCGACGCGCACGAGGCGGACCTGGAGGACATCTTCCTGAGCCGCTACGGCGAGGAGGCGGACCGGTGAGGACCCCCGTGCTCATGCGCACGCTGCACGACCTGGCCCGCAGCCTCGCCTGGTGGGCGCTGGGGCTCGTGGGGCTGGCCGGGATGATGGTGGGCGTCTACCCGTCGGTGCGCGACAACCCGGCGGTGTCGTCGATCGCCGAGAACTACCCGGAGGCCCTCCAGGAGCTGTTCTCGTTCGGCGGCGGCTTCGACTACTCCAGCCCCGCCGGGTACCTGGGCATCGAGCTGTTCTCGCTGATGGTGCCCCTGCTGCTGATCATCGCCGCGGTGGCGACCGGCGCGGGCGGCATCGCCGGCGAGGAGGACCGCGGCACCATGGAGCTCCTGCTGGCCAACCCGGTGACCCGCCGCCGGATCGTGCTGGAGAAGGGGGCGGCCATGGCCGTCGAGTCCGTGCTGCTCGGGGCCGTGCTGTGGGCGGCGCTGGCGATCGGCGCGGCGCTGATCGGCATGGAGGTCTCCGCGTGGCGGATCGCCGCCGCGGTGACCGCCGCCGTGCTGCTCGCGGCGGCGTTCGGCGCGATCGCCCTGCTGGCGGGGGCGGTGCTGGGACGGCGCGGCCCGGCGGTGGGCGTCACCGCCGCGCTGGCGGTCGCCGCGTACCTGGTGAACTCCCTCGCCGGCCTGGTGACCGCGCTGGAACCGCTGCGGCCCCTCACCCCGTTCTTCCATTACGAGGACCCGGACCCCCTGCGCACCGGGTTCGCCTGGGGGCACCTGGCCGTGCTCGCGGCGATCGCGCTGGTGGCGGCCGGGGCCGCGGCGGTCGCCGTGACCGGGATCCTGCGGGACTCCGGCTCCGACGGCTTCGGGATCGTCACCCGCAGCACGCCGTAGGCCACGCCCGCGTGGATGCCGTCGGGCGCGACGCCCTCGGGCAGCCGGAACGACCGCTCGAAGGTCCCGTAGGACCGCTCGAGGCGGTGGTACCGGTCGTCGGACACCTCGTCCTCCAGGCGCCGCTCGCCGCGCACCGTGAGCACGCCGTTGCGGGTCGTGATCTCGATGTCCTCGTCCCGGACCCCCGGGAGCTCGGCGGTGATGACGTACCCGTCGGGCGCCTCGATGACGTCGGAGACCGGGGACCACGGCGCGGACGCCCGGCCCGTGCCCGCGGCGGCGAGCTCGTCCCGGAGCCGCTCCAGCCCGCGGAACGGGTCCCAGCGCATGACGTCGAGCATGTCGTCCTCCCTTCCGCTGTCGCCGTCACCATCAGCGTAGGTGCGCCGGGGGCGCGGGCACACCGGGCGGCAACGGATTCCGCCCTGGGACCGTCGCGGAGATCCACGGCACGATCGCCGACAGCCGCCCGGTCGCCAGGTCCACCACCCCCGCGCCCGCCCCGTCGGAGTGCGGCAGGCCGGCGGCGCGGACCGTCTCCAGGCCGTCCAGGGCACTCGCCCGGGGCTCGTCGAAGATGATGAGGTTGCGGCAGTCGGTGTGCGCGATCACGGCGACGCCGACGGTCCCGAACCGCCGCTGGGACCGCTCCAGCCCGCGCAGCACCTCCCGGGTCACCCGGCCGCCCGGGTTGCGGAACACGTGGGCGTCACCCACGCCCAGCCCCAGCGCCGCCAGCGGGTCCAGGCGGCAGTCCGAGCAGCACACCACCGCCAGCCGGCGGCGCGGCACGGCGGGGTCGTCCTGCAGCATGGGGTTGAGGTGGATGACGTCCGGCACCGCCTCCCCGGTCCACCGGGGCGCGCGCCCCGCGAGCCGGTCCGGCGTCCACGCCCGCCTCACGGCGCCGCCCCCTCGTCCACGGGGTGGACGACCGCCAGGAGGCCGTCGACCTCGACGACCTCCACCACGGTGCCCTCCGGGATCACGGCATCCAGGAACGGCACGCCGCTCCAGGTGTCGCCGCCCACCCGCACCAGCCCCGGGTCGCCGGGACGGAGCTCCCGCGTGACGGTGCCGCGGCGCCCCACCGGGCGCCAGCCGGGCCGCCCGGTGCGCGGCGTCCGCCGCGCCGCGCGCATCAGCATCGGCCGCGTCGCGGCCAGCGGCAGGGCCGTCCCGGCCAGGAGCGCCGCGACCTGCGCCCATGCCGGCCCGCCCAGCGCCGCCACCGCGGCCGCCGCCAGGGCGCCCATCGCGACGTACGCGGCGACGAAGAGCACGGTGACCAGCTCGACGACCAGCGCCGCGCCCGCCACCGCCGCCCACAGGGCGGGGGCCATCAGTCCGGCTCCGCCAGCCCGTTGGCGTACCGCGCCGACGCGGCGGCCTGCGTCATGGACATCCCGAGCCCGGCGGCGGCACCGGCCGAGGGAAGGGCGTCCGTCGGGACGATGAGCGTGGTGGCGTTCCCGTCGGCGATCTCCGGGAGGGCCTGCAGGTACATGTAGGTGAGGACCTCGGGTGTGGGTTCGCTCTCGCGGACCGCCCCGAACACCCGCCGGATCGCCTCGGCGTCGCCGCCGGCGCGCAGGACCTTGGCCTGCCGCTCGCCCTCGGCCTCCAGCACCGCGGCCCGCTGCTGCGCCTCGGCCTGCAGCACCCGCGCGCGGGCCTCGCCCTCGGCCACCAGCACCGCCGCCTGCTTCTCGCCCTCGGCGGACAGGATCGTGGCGCGCCGGTCCCGCTCGGCCCGCATCTGCTTCTCCATCGCCTGCTGGATGGAGTGCGGCGGCTCCACGGACTTGAGCTCGATCCGGTTCACGCGGATGCCCCACCGGCCGGTCGCCTCGTCCATCGCCAGGCGCAGGTCGGCGTTCACCCGCTCCCGGGACGTGAGGACCTCCTCCAGCGACAGCGACCCCACCTGGTTGCGCAGCGTGGTGATCGCCAGCTGCTCGATGGCGGGCAGCATCTGCGCCACCTCGTAGGTGGCGGCGAACGCGTCGGCCACCGAGTAGTAGAAGACGATGTCCACCGAGATCGTCACGTTGTCCTCGGTGATGACCGGCTGCGGCGGGAACGCCACGACCTGCTCGCGCAGGTCCACCAGCCGGCGGCGCTTGTCCAGCACCGGGACGATCGTGTGGAAGCCGGCGTCGAGGGTCACGCGGTAGCGGCCGAGCCGCTCGATGATCGCCGCATGGGCCTGCGGCACGATCTGGACCGCGCTCGCCAGCGCGATGAGGACCGCCACGGCGAGGACCGCCAGGGCGATGAGGGTGATCATGGGACGCCTCCGCGGGTCGTTGGGTCGATGCCCGCATCGTCGGCCTCCCCCCGGGGGCGCGCCATCGTCCGAACTGCGTATCCGGCGGGGGCCGGTGCGTACGGCCCGTCCGCCTCCTCAGGCGCGGCCCAGGTGGGCGGCCACCGCCTGTGCGCGGCTGTGCACCCCGAGCTTGGTGAAGATGTTGAAGACGTGGCGTGCGGCGGTGGCCTCGCTGATCACCAGGCGGTCCGCGATGCCGCGGTTGGACAGGCCCTCGGCGATGAGGCCCAGCACCTCGCGCTCGCGCGGGGTGAGCCCGTCCGGGCCGGCGGCCGCGGCACGCCCCGGCACGCGCCGGCCCAGGCGCCGCAGCAGCCCCTCCGCGCGCCGCCCCCACTCCTCGGACCCCATCGCCCGGTAGGCGGCCCGGGCGCGCTCGGCGAGGTCCCCGGCCTCGTCCTCGGCGCCGGGGAGCCGCACCAGGATCTCCGCGCCGCACATGCGCATGCGCGTCGCCTCCGGGACCCGCCCGGTGGCCGCCACCTCCTCCGCGGCGGCCTCCACGAGCCCCGGCTCCGGCCGGCGCCCGGACACCGCCTCCGCCAGGGCCGCCGCGTACCGGGCCCGGGGACCGGGCGACCGCTCGGCGATGCGGGCGGACAGGGCCCGGGTCTCCCCCGGGTCACCGGCCACGGCGAGGATCTCGCAGGCGGTGAGCAGCAGCGCGACGGTGGGCGACGCCGTGCCGCCCCCGCCGCCGCCCCAGCGTTCCAGGGCCGGCTCGACCGCCTCCCAGGCCGACTGCGGGTCGCCGGCGGACAGCCGCGTGCGCGCCAGGCCGATGCGCGCCTCCAGCTCGCGCTCGGAGATCCCCAGGCGGGCGGCCTCCTCGGCGACCGCGGCGAAGTGCTCCATCGCGTCCGACATGCGCCCGGCCCGGCGCGCCCGGACGCCGCGCACCACCGTGAGGCCCATCTGGGCCACCGGGTCCGACCCCGCCTCGCCCAGCAGGCCCTCGGCCTCCTCCGCGCAGGCGTCCGCGGCGTCCCACTCCCCGGCGTCCACGTGCACCAGGGCCCGCTGCCACAGGGCCCGCACCAGCAGCCGCGGCCAGCCGCGCTCCCGCGCGAGCCGGACGGCGGCGTCCGCGTCGGAGGCGGTGTGCGCCAGCCGCTCGCGGTGCGCGCCGGCGAGCTTGAGCAGGCCGCGCAGGGCGGTGGTGTCGTCGCCCATCTCGCGGGCGGTGCGCACCGCCTCCCGCAGGCGGGCGACGCCCTCCTCGGTGTGCCCCAGGCCCGCCAGCCCGGCGCCCAGGGTGATCGACAGGTTCACCCACGTGCCGCGGCCCGGCTCGGCGAGCGGCAGGGCGCGGCGGGCCACGTCCACCGCCACCTGCGCCCGCCCGCACAGCAGCTCGGCGCGGGCCAGCAGCGAGAGCACCTCGAGGCGCTCCGCGGGCTGCCCGGGGTGCCGGTCGAGCTCCGCCACGGCCCGCTCGAGGTCGGCGACGGCGTCCTCGCGCTCCAGCAACTCCATCCGGGCATCGGCCGCCAGGGCCAGGGCGACGGCGGCGCTGCCGGGGGCGCCGGCCCCCAGGGCCGCGCGGCGGGCCTCCGCGAGCACGGCGACCGCCGCGTGCCGGTCGCCGACCGCCGACAGCACGCGGCCGTGGTCGAGCAGCACCTCCGCGCGCAGCCGGGCGCCCAGCTCCGGAGTCCACATCCCGAGGGCCCGCTCGAAGTGCCGCGCGGCGACGTCGTGGGCGCCGATGGCCCGCGACCGGCGGCCCGCCTCCACCGAGTACCGCAGGCCGCGCTCCCGCTCGCCCGCGCCCAGCGCGTGGGAGAGCAGCTCGTGCACCGGCGGCTCCGCAGACCCGGCGTGGCGGCGCTCCAGCGCGTCCAGGACCCGGCGGTGCAGGGCCGCGCGCTCCGCGCCCAGCATGTCCTCCAGCACGGCGTCCCGGGTGAGCGCGTGGCGGAACGCCACCAGCGGCGTCGCCCCGGGGGCGTCCACCACCAGGCCGGCGTCGCGCATGCGCGCCACCGCGCCCAGCGCCACCTCCGGCGGCACCTCGCCCGCCGAGGCCAGGAGCAGGACGTCGACCTCCTCCCCCAGCACGGCGGCGATGCGCAGCAGCTCGTTGTCGGCCGGCGCCAGGCGCCGGGCCCGGGCCGACACCATCTCCCGCACGGTCCACGGAAGGCCCACCGGCCCCTCGGCCTGCCAGGCCGCCTCACCGCGGCGCAGCACGCCCCGGTCGAGGGCGTCGCGCACCACCTCCTCCACCGCGAAGGGGTTGCCCCCGCTCGCGCGCATGACCGCGTCCATCGCCTCCTCGGACGGCGCCGTCCCCAGCAGCTCCTCCACCATGCGCGCCGCGTCCTCGCGCGGCAGGGGCTCCAGGTGGTGCTCCTCCCCCAGGCGGTCCCGCACCAGGCCGTGCCGCAGCTCCACCAGGTGCGGGGTGAGCTCCTCGGGGCGGAGGGTCAGGAGGATCGCCACGCCGGCGTCGCCGACCGCCCGGGCCAGGTGCCGCACCAGCGCGCAGGACGACGGCGCGGCGTGGTGCATGTCCTCCAGCACCAGCAGCAGCCCGCCCTCCGCGGCGGCCGCGCGCAGGTACCGCACCGCCCCCTCGAACAGCACGTCCAGGGCCAGGTCGCCGGGCGCCGGGCCGCCGAGCTCCGGCAGCAGCCACGACGGGAACGCCGCCACCAGCTCGTCCCCCTCGGCGTCGACGCGCTCCCCCGCGCGGATCCAGTGGCGCACCGCGTCGCGCATCACCCCCAGCGGCAGCATGGCGTCGATGGGGTTCGCGTGGCCGGTCATGACCCGCATGCGCCGCTCGGCGGCGTACTCGGCGCAGCGCACCGCCAGGCGGGTCTTGCCGATACCGGCCTCGCCGGTGACGCACGCCACCCGCACGGGGACGCCGCCGCCCTCCACGAAGCGCGCGAGGGCCCGGCGCGTCGCGCCCCGCCCCACCAGCGCGCCGACGCGCTGCGCGCCGGTGGCACGTCCCGCCTCCACGGCCGCGAGCCTAAACCAGGGCCTACGGTTTCCGCGAACCCGTCATGTCCGCCGTCAGCGCAGCGCGCCCAGGATCCACTCGGTGGTCGCGGCGGGGGCGTCCATGGACGGCAGGTGCGCGCTGCCGGGCAGGACCCGCAGCCGTGCGCCCGGAATGCGGGACGCGATCTGCTCGCACCGTTCCACGACGCCCGGCACGTCCCGCTCCCCGCACAGCACGTGCACCGGCAGGCGCAGCTCGCCCAGGCGGTTCCACGCCTCCCCCGCGGGGCGTTCCTCCCCCACGGACGCCGCGCGCAGCACCCGGCCGTTCATCTCCAGGAACAGCTCCCGCACCCCGCCGCCCACGCGGCCCTCCGGCTCGCCCGGCCCGTCGAGCCACAGGTGGGCCTCCAGGGAGTTCGCCTCGTCCAGGTCGCCGGCGGCCTCCGCGGCGCCGAGCATGTGGACCAGGTCCCCAACCGCCCCCGGGGTCTCCAGCTCCGGCCCGCCCGACACGGCCGGGGCGATGAGCAGCAGCGCCGCCACGCGCGAGGGGTACGCGAGGGCCGCGTCGATCGCCACCCGGCCGCCCTGGCTGCACCCCACAAGCACCGCCGGGTGCCGCGGGGCGAGGGCGTCGAGCACCGCGCGCAGGTCGTCGGTGTGGCGATGCGCCTCGGGGCGCGCGGTGGTGCGGCCGAAGCCGCGCCGGTCGTAGGCGATCGCGAGGTGCCCCGCCGCCACGGCGGGGAGCTGGGCCGCCCACATCCGGGAGTCCGCCACCCCGGCGTGCAGGAACACCACCGGGCGCCCCTTGCCCCCGTACACCGCCCGGAGCACCGCACCGCCCGACGTCACCGACAGGGACGCCAGCCCACCCGCCGGCCAGTCCTTCACGGAACCCACCCCTTCGTCTCAGCGGCCTCTCAGGCGCCGAGCCTAGCGTCCTCCCCGCAGCATGAAACCCCCCGGACACGGGACGAAATCGATGGACAAACCCCAGCAGTCACCCCGCGAACGCAACGAGGCGCGTCTGTCGCGCATCAAGACCGGGATCCTCATCGCGTCGGCCGCGGCGTTCGCCGCGATCGGCGGCGCGGTGGCCACCTTGGGCGACGGCGGCGGGTCCTCCGCGGCCGCGCAGAGCGCCGTCCAGCAGCAGCCCCAGCAGGACCAGGGCGGCTTCTTCGGCGACGACCAGGACCAGGGCGTCCAGGACGGGTCGTCCGCGCAGGACCAGGGCGGGTTCTTCGCGCCCGGCGGGAGCCAGTCCGGCGCCCCGATGATGCAGTCGGGCGGTTCGTGATGCCGGCGCGCCTCACCACCCCCGCCGGGATGAGCCGGCTGCGGTTCCCCGCCATGGGCACCGGCGTCGAGGTGCTCATCCCCTCGCAGGACGTGGCCGCCGGCCACCGGGTGCGCGAGCTGTTCGAGGAGTGGGAGTCGGTGCTGAGCCGCTTCCGCCCCGGCTCGGAGCTCTCGCGCGTCAACGCCGCGGGCGGGGGCGTCGTGAGCCCCCTGCTGGCGGAGGCGGTGGGCACGGCCCTGCTGGCCGCGCACGCCACCGCCGGGGCGTACGACCCCGGGCTCGCCGTCCAGCTGTCGCAGGCCGGCTACGACCGGCCGTTCACCGAGATGGACCCGTCGTCACCCCTGCCCGCCCCGGCCGCCGTGCGGCCCGGTGGCGACTGGCGGCGGGTCCTGCTGACCGACCGCCGCCTGCTGCGGCTCCCGCCCGGGATGCACCTGGACCTGGGCGGCATCGCGAAGGGCATGGCGGTGGACGCCGCGGTCGCGCTGATGCGCCGCCTGGAGGTCCCGGGCGGGGTCGTGAGCGCGGGCGGCGACCTCCACGTGTGGGGCCTGCCGCCGCGCGGCCGGTCCTGGACCATCGACATCGACGCGCCGATGCCCACGCCGCGCGTCCCGCTGCGGCGGGGCGCCCTGGCGACCTCCAGCACCCTGCGGCGGCGGTGGGAGACCACCGAGGGCCCGGCGCACCACACGATCGACCCCCGCACCGGGCGCCCTGCGCGCACCGACCTCGTCTCGGCGAGCGTCGTGGCGCCGCGGTGCCAGGAGGCGGAGGCGGCGGCCACCGCCGCGCTCGTCCTGGGCGCCGCGGACGGCGCCGCGTTCCTGGCCGCCCGGGGCCTGCACGGGCTGCTGGTGCGGCGCGACGGGCCGCCGGTGACGGTGGGCTCGTGGCCCGCGCGCGACCGGGCGGAGGTGGTCCGGTGAGCGGCGAGCTGCTGTGGTACTTCGCCCGGGCCGGCGGCTTCGTCGCCTACGGACTGCTGACCGCCAGCGTGGCGATGGGCCTGCTGGCGAGCCTGCGGGTCGCGAGCCCCCGGTGGACGCGGGCGATGACGACCGAGGTCCACCGGTTCGTGACGATGACGGCCCTGGGCTTCACCGCCATCCACGTGCTCACGCTGGTCGCGCACCCCACCGAGGGCTACGGCCTCTCGGAGGTGCTCATCCCGTTCGCCGCGGCGCGGGAGCCCCTGTGGACCGGCCTGGGCGTGGTCGCGATGGAGCTCGCGGTGGCCGTGTGGCTCAGCACGCGCCTGCGCCAGCGCATCGGGTACGCCCGCTGGCGGCAGCTGCACTACCTGGCCTTCGTGAGCTTCGGCGCGGCGCTGGTGCACGGCATCGCGCAGGGCACCGACACGCCGACGGCGTGGGGGCGGCTGGTCTACATCGCCTCGATGGGCCTGGTGGGCGGCCTCCTGGCCGTCCGGATCTTCGGGACCCACCGGGCGCCGGCCGGGCCCGAGGCCGTGACCGCGCCCGTGCGCGGCGCGTCCCCGGCGCGGGGGACGGCGGCGCCGGCCCGGGTGGTGGCGACGTCGCTGCCGCCGCTGCCGGAGCGGCCGTCGCCGGTGTCCGGCGGCCTGCCGCCGCTGGGCCCCGCGGACTCAGTACGGCGCGGAGCGTGACGGGGATCCCGGCCCCCGGGCCGGGAACTCCCGCACCGCCTGCCGCCACAGGACGGCGACCGCGACGGCGAACAGGGCGGCCAGCACGACGACGCCCGCCAGCCGCCGGTCGCCGCTCCCCGGCCCCCAGGCGAGCAGCGCCAGGCACAGGGCCGCCGCCACCGCGGCGGACGCCCACGGGCGGGTGCGCAGCAGCGGCGCCGCCCACCGCCGGGCGGCGAATGCGGCGCGGCCCGGGCCCGCCAGCCATGCCGCCGCGACCGCGAGCGCCCCGTACGCCGCCGTCGCCACCGCGATGTCCCGCAGCAGGTCCGTGCCCACCGACCACGCGTGCAGGGCGACGCCGCGGTCCACCGCGCCGTCGGAGAGCATCCCGGCGACGTGCTCCCCCGCGGCGCGCCGCGCGGCGAGCAGGACGAGCCCGGCCAGCACCATCGCCCCGCCGAGGGCCATGACCACGGTGCGGCGACGGCCCCGGCCGGCCGACCACACGGCGGCGGCGCCGAGCACCAGGGCCAGCGGCACCAGCAGCTGGCTCAGCACCCTGATGGCGCGCACGACGCGCCGGATCCCGTCGAGCTCGGCGGCGTCCGCCACCCGCAGGCGGCCGGCGCCGGGGGCCAGGCGGTCGGCCACGCCGAACCGGCCGGCGAGCTCGGTGAGCAGCGGGCGCAGGTCGAGCACCACCGCCCCGCCGTCGGCGGCGAGGGCCCCCTCCCTGCCCTCGACGAGGTCCAGGAAGGCCCCGTGCGCCCGCCGGTTGGCCGCGACCCACCGGTCCTGGAACGCCGGGCGGGAGAGGATGTCGAGCGCCAGGCGGCGGGCCGCGTCGGTGAGGCTCGCCGACAGGGCGGGCGCCAGGGGCTCCAGCCGCGGCGGCAGGACGCGCTCCAGCCGGGACTGGACGTCCCCCGCGACGAGGGCCTGTCCCGCCAGGTAGCCGGCGACCGCCTCGCGCGTCGCGTCGTCGCGGATGAGCTCGGCGCTCGCGTCGCCCCACGCGCCGGTGTCCAGCGCCTGCCGCTTCGCCCACACCGCCAGCGTCCCCGCCAGCAGCACCACGGCCGCCAGCGCCGTGAGCGCCCACGGCGCCCACCGCCGCCACCGCGCCATCCCACCGGCCATCGCATCCCTCCCCGGATCCGCCCCGGCCGTCCCGCCGGTCCCGCAACGCTAATCGCAGCGGCGGCCGCCGTGCACGCGGGTGCGGCGGGCCGGGTGCCGCGGCCGGTGCCACCGCCGACCCCTATGCTTGCCCGATGCTCTACGACCTCCAGCCGGACCTGCCCGCCCTCACCGAACCGGTGATGGTGGCCGCCCTGGACGGCTGGGTGGACGCCGCGGGGGCCGCCACGGCGGCCGTGGACCGCATCTCCGCCGGGGGCACCGTCGTCGCGCGGTTCCGCGGCGACGAGCTGTTCGACTACCGCTCGCGCCGCCCGGTGCTGGACGTGGTGGACGGGCACCTCTCGCAGCTGGTGTGGCCGGAGCTGGCCGTCACCCACGTGCGGCACGGGGAGCGGGACCTCCTGGTGCTCGCCGGCGCCGAGCCGGACCTGCGGTGGGAGGCGCTGGCGCGCGACGTGGGCGAGCTGTGCCGGACCCTCGGGGTCACGCAGTGGATCAGCCTGGGCGCCGTCCCCGCCGCGGTACCGCACACCCGGCCCGTGCCGGTCATGGCGACCGCCTCGCGGGAGGGCCTGCTGCACAACGGCGAGACCCCCGGCCCGTCAGGGCTGCTCCGGGTGCCCGCCGCCGCGCTGTCGGTGCTGGAGATGGGCGTGAGCGACGGCGGCCTCCCGGCCGTCGGCTTCTTCGCCCAGGTGCCGCCCTACGCGGGCACCGGGTACGCGGCCGCCAGCGTCGCGCTCATCGAGCACCTCGGCCGGCACCTGGACGTGAGCCTCCCCGCCGGCAACCTGCGCGCCGCCGCGACGGTGGAGCACCAGCGGTTCGACCAGGCCGTGGAGACCGACCCCGAGACCAGGGAGATCGTCGACCGCCTCGAGCTGATGGGCGAGGGCGAGAGCGGGCAGGAGCGGCTGCCCACGGGCGAGGAGCTGGCCTCCGAGCTCGAGCGCTTCCTGCGCGAGCACGCGGGCGAGGACCCGGACTCCCCGGGGTTCGGCCAGTAGCACCGGCTCGCGCGGGTGGTCGGCGGGAGCGTCGGCTCCCCCCGCGCGGCGGGCCCCGGCTAGTCGTCGCCTCCGGTGAGCTCCCTGGCGTCGACCCAGGCCAGCTCACGGGCGACCAGCTCGCCCTGGAGGAACTGCTCGGCGTCGAGCGCGGCGAAGGCCGCGTCCACGGGGTAACGGTCCTCGGGGTGCCGGAGGATCTCCTCCTCCGCATCGGTGAGCACGGGAACGGCTGACATGTCCGACCTTTCGTCCGGTGCACCTTCCGGACATATCGATGACATATCGAATCCCCGGTGCCGCGGCCGGCCGGGACGAGGGGTGCCGAACGTCCCCGCCCCGGCCGGACGACCGGCAGGCCTCAGGCCGGCGTGAGGTACTCGACCCGGTCGGAGCCGCCCGCCACGCCGGCCCGCTGCAGGGCGGCGGCCCGCGCCGGGTCGGTCTCGAACGCGTGCGCCGCGTCGTGGCCGGGGAAGTCGATGAGCACGACGAACCGCGTGGGGTCGCCCTCGGAGTGCAGCAGCCGGGTGGCCGTCGCGCCGTGGGCCCGCCGCGTCGCCTCGAATGCGTCGAACTCGGCGCGGAAGACCTCCGGGTCGGCGACGGTGTAGTGGATGAGCAGGGTGGTCACGGCCCCTCCTTCATCGGCGTCGGCGGGCGGGCGCCCGCCACTCCCGAGCGTCGCGCCGGCGGCCGGGCCGCGCATCCGCGCCGGGACGGGCCCGGGCTCAGTGGCAGGCCGAGGTGCAGCCCGGCGCCGCGCCCGGCGTGAGCAGCCGCGACTGGCGGTGCTCCATCTGCAGGGTGCTGTGGGCGATCCCGAAGCGGTGGTCCAGCAGCTCCTCCAGCTCCCGGCGCACCCGGTGGCAGTCGCTGTCGTGGGTCACCACCACGTGCGCGGAGATCGCGGGGAAGTCGCTCGAGACGCTCCAGATGTGGAGGTCGTGGACCTCCACCACCCCGCCGGCCCCGGCGAGGGCCGCACCCACGGCCTCCGGGTCGACACCCCGCGGGGCCGCCTCCAGCAGCACCAGCACCGACTCCTTGAGCACGCTCCACGCGCTCACGGCGATGAGCCCGGCGATGGCGATCGCGATGACGGGGTCGGCGATGCGCCAGCCGAACGCCAGCACCAGCGCCCCGGCGACCAGAACGCCCACCGACGCCAGCGCGTCGCCCGCCAGGTGCAGGAACGACGCGCGCAGGTTCAGGTCGTCGCCGCCGCGCGCGGCCCGGTGGATCATCCAGGCGCTCACCGCGTTCACGGCGATGCCGCCGGCGGCGACGGCGATGAGCCATCCGCCCGGAACGTCCGGCGGGTCCGCCAGCCGCCGGATCGCCTCGAACAGGATGATCCCGCTCACCGCGACGATCGACAGCGCGTTGGCGAGGGCCGCCAGGATCTCGGCCCGCCGGTAGCCGAAGCTGCGGCGCGGCGTGGCGGGACGGCGCGCGAACCACACCGCGCCCAGCGCGACGCCCAGGGCCAGGACGTCGGAGAGGTTGTGCCCGGCGTCGGCCAGCAGGGCCATCGAGCCGAACGCGATCCCGACCACGGCCTGGACCGCCGTGTAGCCGGCGTTCATCACCAGCGCGGCGGTGAGCGCGCGGCCGCCCCCGCCCTGGTGGTGGTGATGATGGTGGTGGTCGTGCCCGTGGCCCACGCCCCACATGGTGGCACCCGGCCCGGCCGCGGTCACGGACGTTGCGCGTAACGTCCGATCCGCATGCGGACAATTCCGGGCGAGTGCCAGCTCGCCCACCCGACCCGGAGTTCCCCATGCGCCACGTCCTCCTCGCCTCCGCCGCCCTCCTGCTCGCGCCCGCCCTGGCCGGCGCGCAGGACCCCGTGCCCGGCCAGATCACCGTCCTGGGGACGGGCTCCGCACGCGTCCTGGCGCCCGAGGACCCCACCGAGACCGAGATCGCCCAGGCCGTCGCCGCGGCCCGCGTGCGTGCGATGCCGGCCGCGGTGGACCGGGCGCGTGAGGTCGCCGCGGCCGCGGCGAGCGCCGCCGGGCTTCCGCTGGGCGCGATCCTGGGCGTCGCCGAGCAGACCGAGTCGCTCGTGCCGGCCGGGCGGTTCGGACCCGGCCGCTTCTGCGGGTCGGTGCGTCCGCTGCGCACCGTGACCCGCGACGGCCGCACCACGACGGTGCGCGGGAAGGCCCGCCGCGTGTGCGTCATCCCGAAGAGCGTGACGGTGGTCGTGGCGGTCGCGTTCCGCACCACCCCTCCGGCCTGACCGGCGAGGGGGCGGTGTGTCGCGGGGGTGACACACCGCCCGTCGCGGCGGGGACGGACCCCCGGCGGCCCGGGGCGGAGCATGGCGGCACACCCCGGGAAAGGAGCCCGCCATGTCCCGCCGCACCCGTCTCGCCCTCACCGCCGCCGCCCTGCTGGTGGCGGCCGCCCCGGCCGCCGCCGCCACGCGTCACGCGGCGCCCGCTGGCACCGGTGCCGCGCCGTGCACCGACGCCGCCGCCCCGTGCACGCTCGATGCGGCGCTCACCGCCGCGCAGGCCGGCGACACGGTCCTGCTGGCGGGCGGCGCCTACCCCATGGACATGACCGGCCACGCGCCCGTCGTCCCGCTCACGGTCGCCGCCCGCCCCGGCGAGACCCCGGTCGTCCGGTTCTCCGGGCCCGGCGCCACCTGGACCGCCACGGGCGCCGGCAACGTCATCGACGGCGTCACGATCGCCAACACCGGCACCGGGGCCGCCCTCGCCGTCGCGCCCGGCGCCGGGGTCGTGGTGCGCCGGTCCGCCCTCGAGGGCGCCGTCTGCGCCGACCTGACGCCGGCATCGTCCGCCGCCGTGGAGGACAGCGCGCTGTCCGGCCGTGTGGACGGCATCTGCCTGCGGCTCGGCCCGACCGGGTTCCTGAGCCGGTCGACGGTCCGCACCGGCGGCCTCACGCGCGGCACGCCGCCGCCGGCGGTGCTCACCGCGGGCGTCGTCGAGGACTCCACCGTGCGCGGCGGGATCCGGCTGTCCGGCCCGTCGGCGGTGGTGCGCCGCACCACCGCGGTGGGCGGCCTGGCGCCGGCCCTCGCCGGCAACGGGACCGTGACCGACTCGGTCGCCGTCAACCTCACGGCGGACGGCGAGGCCGTCGCCGCCGACGGGATGACCGACCCGGGCGCGGCGCCGGCGCTGCGGCTGTCGGGCGTGACCGCGTACGCGCCGTCGGGCATCGCGGTGCACGCGCGGTCCGGCTGCGCCGACACGGGCCCCGCCAGGACCAGCCGCCTGGAGATGGTGGACACGATCGCCAGGGGCCGCACCGACGTCGCGGCCGACATCGGCGTGACGTGCTCCCTCGGCCAGTCGGCCTACTTCGGCCGGGTCAGCAGCACCTTCTCGAACTGGACGACGCGCATGCCGGCCGCCGGCGCGCTGGGCGCGGAGGCCATCGAGACCGGCCCCGGGAACATCGCCGGCGACCCGCGCTTCACCTCCCCCGGCGGGACGGACCCGCTCGCGGTCGACCTGCGGCCGCTGCCGGGCTCACCGGTCGTCGACGCCGGGACCGGCACCCCCGAGTCGCTGCCGTCGGACCGCGACCTGCGGCCGCGGGTCTCCGGCGCCGCCCAGGACATGGGCGCGTACGAGCTCCAGGTCCCGCCGGCGGTGACCGGTGGCACGCCGCCCCCGGCCGACACCACGCCGCCCGCCCTGACGGTCCGGGTCCGCGCCGGCGCCAAGGGCCGCGTGTCGATCGTCCGCGCCGTCGTGGACGAGGCCGCCACGGTGCGGGTGACGGCGGCGCGCACCGCGCCGGGGCGGATCCGGGCCGGCCGCTGCGTCGCCCCGTCGGACGCACCGCACCGCGCGGCCCGTTGCACCCGCGTGTTCCCGCTGCGCGGGGTGGCGGCGCGCCACGGCGGCCCCGGCACCGTCAGCATCCCGCTGGGCGCCCTGAACCTGCGCCCCGGCGTCTACCGCATCGCGGTCACCGCCGTGGACGACGCCGGCAACGCCTCCGCCACGGTCCGGGTGCCGCTGCGGGTCCGCGCCTGAGCTCAGAAGGGCAGGTCCGGGTCGGCGTCGTGACCGGCGCCGCCCGGGCCCGCGTGCACGAAGCGGCCGTCCCGCCAGGTCACCGGGCCGCCGCACGCGCGGCACGCCGGCTCGCCGAGCGCCGCGAGGTCCGGGACCGGCGGGTGGTCGGCGTTGAGGTCGCACGCGGCGACGACCCGCCCCACGTGCGTGAGGGTGCCCCGTAGGCGCCCCCTGGTGAGGCGCTCACCGCATTCCGCGCACCGCAGCTCCGGCATGCGCCCATCCTACGCCCGGGCCGCCGGGTCACTGCTCCAGGCTGCGCACCTGCTCGGTCGTCCGCCGCAGGCGCCATGCGAGCAGGCGGCCCAGGTTTCGGTAGAGGGTCGCCGTGAGGCCGGGATGCTCCGCCCCGGCGCGCTCCAGCGCCTCCAGGGACAGCCCGATGACCTCCGCGTCGCTCTCGGCGGTCACGGTCGCCGACCGGGGCCCGCCGTCCAGGAGGGCGATCTCGCCCACGGCCGCGCCCGGCCCCATGGTGAGCAGCCGCTTGAGCGCGCCGTCCGGCAGGTCCATCTGCACCCGCAGGGTCCCGGCCCGGATGAACCAGATCTCGCCGGAGTCCTCGCCCTCGTGGCACAGCACGTCACCCCGTTGCAGCACCCGGCGCTCGGCCAGCACGTCGAGGGCCGCGACCTGCTCCTCCGAGAGCCCCGCCAGCAGCGGCTGGTCCGCCAGCTCCACCACCAGGTGGTCGCGCGGCCCCAGCGCCTCGGCGAGCAGGTCCTGCTCGCACCGCAGCAGGGCCTCGTCGAGGTCCGCGGCGCTCTCGGCGGCGAACCGGCCCTCCTCCACGTGGGCGATGATGAAACGCGCGCCGCGCTCGGCGACCACCGCGGACAGCCGCTCCAGCATCCCGGCGGAGACCTCGTCGACGGCGGTCGTGCGGCGCATGTCGAGGATCACGTGGTCCAGTTCGCCCAGCTCCCCCAGCACGGCGCGCATGAGCCGCTCCGTGGGCCCGAACGACAGCTCGCCGCGCAGCTCGTACACCCCGATGCGCCTGCCCTCGCGGTCGAGGGTCGCGATCTCCTCGGGGGTGCGGGTGCGGCGGCCGCGCACCACGTCGCCGCGGTACCGGCGCCGCACGGCGTTGGTGGACAGCAGCCCCGGGCGGTACTGGTGCAGCTGGTAGCGGCGGGACAGCTCCTGGCACACCGCGATGCCGCGCACCGAGTTGCCGCGGGCGTCCAGGGGCGGTGAGAACACCCCGATGCCGAGCTGGCCGGGCAGGACGGCGATGACGCCACCGGCGACGCCGCTCTTGGCCGGCAGCCCCACCGTGTACAGCCACTCCCCGGCGTAGTCGTACATCCCGCAGGTGGCCATGACGCTCAGGACGCTCTCCACGTGCGTGCGGTGCAGCGCGTGCCGCCCCGTGAGCGGGTTGAGGCCGCCGTTGGCCAGCGTCGCGGCCATCACCGCGAGGTCGCGGCAGCTCACCAGCACCGAGCACTGGCGGAAGTAGAGGTCGAGGACGTCGTCGACGTCGTCGAGCATCCCGTGGGCGCGCATGAAGTAGGCGATCGCGCGGTTGCGGTCGCCGGTGTCGGACTCGGACCGGAAGACGTCCTCGTCGAGGTCCAGCGGCCGGCCGGCGAACTCCGACAGGAAGCCCATCACCCGCTCGCGGCGCTCCGCCGCGTCGTCGCCCCGCACCATGCCGGAGGTCACGATCGCCCCGGCGTTGACCATGGGGTTGTACGGGCGCCGCGAGCTCTCGTCGATCTCGATGGAGTTGAACGCGTCGCCGGTGGGCTCCACCCCGACGCGGCGCATCACCTCCGCCCGCCCCTGGTCCTCGAGCGCCAGCCCGTAGACGAAGGGCTTGGAGATGGACTGGATGGTGAACGGCAGGCGGCTGTCGCCCGCCTCGTGGACGGCGCCGTCGATGGTGGCCACGGCGATCCCGAACCACGAGGGATCCGCCTTGCCGAGCTCCGGGATGTAGTCGGCGACGGTGCCGCCGTCCAGGGCGGAGATCGCGCCGAGGATCTCCTCGACCTCCTCCGCGAATGGGCTCGCCGCGGACACGCGGTCGCCGGTTCCGGTCGCCATCCAGCTCCTCTCCATGACGCCGCACCCGGCGTGCGAACCGGGTCGGCGGGACGCTAATGGGGGACGCCGGGGAGGGGTCTGGGCCCTCTGCACAGGATTCCCGGGACAGGCTTGGCCATGCGTCCAACAACTTCTGCGCGCCGGCGCGAGACGGTATACAAAACGGCGCCGGGCTGGACGTTCGCGGGGGGCAGCGCCGCTCCGGGGTGACGTAGCGTCGCGCCGGGCCGCCCCCCGCGCGCCCCGCCCGTCCACCTGGAGAGGACCCACCACATGCAGCCTGCGCGATCCCGCCGCCCGGCGGTCCCGCTCGTGCTCGCCGCCGCGGCCGCGATGCTCGCCGTGGCGGCCGGCATCTCGACCGCCAGCGACGACGTCAAGCCGTTCGCCGCGTCGATCACCGCGTCCCCCGACGCGTCCGCGGACGCCGGCGCCCAGGCGTGGGCCGGCGCCGTGCCGTCGGTCACCATCCGCATCACCAACGGCGCCCGCGAGCAGCGCATCGGCAGCGCCGACATCACCATCCCCGCGGGCATCGCCCTGGCCCCGGGGCGCCCGTCGTGCAGTCGCCCGCCGGCGCCACCGCGCCCGCCGTCGCCGGGGGCGTCATCAAGCTCGGAACCTCGCCCTCAAGCCCGGGAGGTCGGTGGACGTCACGGTGTCCGCCCGCATCCCGTGCACCCCGGCGAACCCGTACACGTGGACGACCCGCGTGAAGCAGTCCAACGACTTCAACGGCACGGGCAACGACTTCGCGATCTCCCGCGCAGCCGTCGCTGCGCGCCGACGGGGCGTGCAGCCTGGCGTTCCCCGCGGACGGCCAGCCGGCGTCCGCCCAGCAGGTCCGTGATCACCAACGAGACCTACCTGCCGTCCGGCCGCCCGGTGAGGGTGGTCGTGCTCGACGGCTCCGGCGCAGCGCGGTCACGTGGTGGACCGCGCCCGTCACCCTCGCGCTGGGCGCGAACCCCGCCGGCGGGACCCTCACCGGCACGCTCACCGCGACGCCGTCCTCGGGCGCCGCCGCGTTCGCGCCGGTCCTGGACCGCAGCGCCGGCGGCTACCGGCTCACCGCCTCCAGCCCCGGCATCACGGCGCCGGCGCCGCTGGCGGCGTTCACGATCGTCGACTCCGGCCAGCGCTGCACGGCCGGGACCACCTGCACGGGGTCCTCGTCGAAGGCCACGACCTCCGCGACGGTCAGCACCGCCAACGCGGCCACCGGCGACCTGCTCACCGTCTCGCTGGGCGCCCCGGACGCCCCCGCCCTGGACTGCCCGGACTACGTCGAGAGCGGTGAGACGCTGGCGTTCGATGTGACGTCGTCCACCGGCGGCCCCTCGTCGGCGACCAAGACGGTCGTGTACCAGATCGCCTCCCCCACCCGGTCGGCGACCAAGTACCAGGTGTGCTTCCGCTCCCCGTCGCCGTTCACCACGCGCGCCGGGCTGCCGGCGCCGCTCCAGGGCGGCGCGTACGTGGGCCTGCTGCCGGACTGCAGCAGCCGCAAGGACGACGACCACCGCACCACGCGCACCGCGGTGCCGCCGTGCGTGAGCGCGCGGTCGGGCGGGTCGTACGGCACGCCGGTCAAGCTCACGGTCCTCGCCCCTCAGGGGGACCCCTGGATCAAGGGCTGAGCACGGACGCGGACGGTGCCGCGCGGCGGTCGCGCGGCACCGTCGTGGTGTCGGACCTGCAGGGATCCACCGCCCTCGCGGAGCGGCTCGACCCCGAGTCGCTCCGCGAGGTCCTACACCGGTACTTCGACGAGGTGCGGGCGGCCTTCGGCGCCCACGGCGGGCGCATCGAGAAGGTCGTGGGCGACGCGGTGGTCGCCGTGTTCGGCCTGGACGCCCCGGACGGCACCGACGGTGCCGCCCCGGCGGTGGAGGCCGTGGGTGACGCCCTGGCGGCGCTCACGACGCTGAACGACCGGCTGGGACCCAGGTGGGGCGTGCGCCTGGTCAACCGCACCGGCGTCGCCACCGGGGACATCGGGTGGCGACCGTCGCCGGCGACCGCATGATCTCGGGCCGGCCATGGACGAGGCCGCCCGGCTGGAGCGCGCCGCCCCGGGGCTGGGGGCGCTGCTCGCGCCCGGCACGGCGGCGCTCGCGGCCGGCGTCGCCCGCACGGAGGCGCGCGACGACGGCGCCCACCTCCTGATGGAGCTGCTCACCGCGCGGCCGCGGCACTCCTCCCGGGCGGGCGGCCCGG
This sequence comes from Thermoleophilia bacterium, assembly GCA_046330435.1. Taxonomy (GTDB): domain Bacteria; phylum Actinomycetota; class Thermoleophilia; order Miltoncostaeales; family Miltoncostaeaceae. The sequence goes on from JAXLST010000008.1 coordinate 20,926, forward strand.
ATGCCGCGGCCGCCCGCGAGACGCGCCGCACCGTGACGATCGTGTTCGCCGACGCCGCCCCCGCCGGCCCCGTGCCGGAGGCGGTGGCGCGCGACGCCGCGGGGCGCTGGTTCGCCGTCGCGCGGGAGATCCTCGAACGGCACGGCGGCACCGTGGAGCGGTACATCGGCGACGCGGTGATGGCGGTGTTCGGCCTGGAGCGCCGCCGGGAGGACGACGCCCTGCGCGCCGTGCTCGCCGCCGTGGAGATGCGGGACGCCCTGGAGGGCCTCAACGCCGAGCTCGCCCTGTCGGGAGCGCCCCCGCTGGCGATCCGGGCGGGCGTGAACACCGGGAACCTCGTTGCGGGGGCGGGCGCCGACCGGCAGCGGCTGGTGACCGGCGACGCGGTGAACGTCGCGGCGCGCCTGCAGCAGGCCGCGGGCCCCGGGGAGGTGCTGGCGGGCGACGCGACGGTGGCCCTCACCGGCGGCCAGGTGCGCGGCGACACGCTGGAGCCGCTGGCGGTGCGCGGCCGGGCGGAGCCGGTGCCCGTGCTGCGGGTGCGCTCGGTGGCGCAGGGACGGCCCCGGATCCGCCACGAGGTCCGGGCGCCGCTGGCGGGCCGCGACGCGGAGCTGGGGCGGCTCATGGAGGCCCTGCAGGACGCCGCCGGCGGGCGCGGGCGGCTGGCCGTGCTGGCCGGCGACCCGGGCGTCGGCAAGAGCCGCCTCGCGGAGGAGTTCTCGGCCCGCGCCACGGCGGCCGGGGCCCGGGTGCTGCACGGGCACTGCGCCGCCCACGGCGAGGGCATCACCTTCCGGCCCATCGTCGAGGTGGTGCACGAGGCGGCAGGCATCGCCCCGGGCGACCCGGCGGCCGTCGCGCGTGAGCTCATCGCCGCGGCGGCCGGCGGCGACGCGGCCGTGACGGCCCGCATCGCCTCCCTGTGCGGCCTCTCGGACGTGGTCCACCCCCTCCCCGAGCTGTTCTGGGCGGTGCGGCGCCTGCTGGGCCGGCTGGCGGCGCGCCGCCCGGTGGTGGTGCAGGTGGACGACGTGCACCGCTCCGAGCCGACCCTCGCCGAGCTGCTGGTGCACCTGGCCGAGGCCGAGGACGCCCAGCTGCTGGTGCTCGCCACCGCCCGCTCCGACATCCGGCGGCGACGGCCGGAGATCGTCGAGGCCGCCGGGCCCCGGGTGGTGGAGCTGGGCCCCCTGGGGCCCGAGGCGACGGCGGCGATGGTCGCCGGCCTGCTGGACGGCGCGGTGCCGCCGGCGGTCGTCGACCGCATCGTCCGCGCGGCCGACGGCAACCCGCTGTTCGTGGAGCAGCTCCTGGCGATGATGATCGGGTCCGGCGCGCTGGAGCGCGACGGCGGCCGGTGGCGGGTGCGCGGCGACATCGAGCGCCTGGCCATCCCCCCGTCCATCGAGGTGCTGGTGGCCACGCGCGTGGACGCCCTGCCGGAGGCCGAGCGCGCGGCGCTGGAGGCCGCCGCGGTCGCCGGCAACGAGTTCACCGCCGACGCGGTCGCCATGCTGGCCGGGATGGACGAGGTCGCGCCGCTGCTGGACGGGCTGGTGGAGCGCGACCTGCTGCACCCGCCGGGCGAGTCGGGCGCCCACCGCTTCGCCCACCCCATGATCTGCGACGTCGCGTACGACGGCCTGCTCAAGCGCACGCGCGCCGAGCTGCACGAGCGCTTCGCCGCCTGAGGCGAGGGTCGCACCGGCCCGTCGGCGGAGCCCGAGGAGCTGGGGCGCCACCTGGAGCGCGCGCACCGATACCGGCTGGAGCTCGGGCCGCCGGACGCGCACGTGCTGGACCTGGGACGGCGGGCCGCCGGGAAGCTGGGGGGCGCCGGGCGCGTCGCACTGGAGCGCGGGGACATGCCGGCCGCCGCGAACCTCCTGGGCCGTGCCGCCGCGGTGCTGCCGGCCGACCACGACCGTGCGGCGCGCCTGATGGTGCAGGCCGGCCGCGCGGAGATGGAGACCGGGCGCCTGGACGAGGCGGTCGCGACCCTGCAGCGCGCGGCGGACCGCGCCGCGGAGGCCGGGGAGCAGGACCTTGCGGCGGTGGCGCGGCTCGAGCGGACGCGCCTGTCGTACGTGACCGGCGGCGGGCCGTCGGACGAGAGGCCGCCGCGCTCGCCGGGGGGCGGTGCACGCGTTCACCGCCACCGGCGACCCGGAGGGCCTGGCCACCGCGTGGCGCCTGCTGCTCAACGTGCGGCTCACCGGGTCCCGGTTCGCCGAGGCGGAGCGGGCCGCGACCCTCACGCTGCGCCACGCCCGCGCCGCGGGCGACATGGTGCTGGCGAACCGCATGCAGCCGGTGCTGGCGCTGCTCGCGCTGCGCGGGCCCATGCCGGTGTACGAGGCCCTGCCCCGGTGCGCCGCGATCATCGGCGAGGTGGCGGGCGACCGGCAGGCGGAGGCCGTGGCCCGGCGGGCCCTCGCCCACCTGCGGGCGATGCGCGGCGAGGTGGACGCCGCCCGTGAGGAGTGCCGGCGCTGCCGGGACGAGCTGGAGGACCTGGGGTGGCTCATGGACGCCGCCCTGGTGTCGCTGGACTCCGGGCCCATCGCGCTGATGGGGGACGATCCGGCGGGCGCCGAGCTGGAGCTGCGGCGGGACCTCGAGGTGCTGGACGCGATGGGCGAGCGGAACTACATCGCCACCACCTCGGCCCTGCTCGCCGAGGCGCTCTACCGGCAGGACCGCCTGGACGACGCCGCCGAGGCGGCGTCCTTCGCCCGGGAGGCGGCCTCCGAGGGCGACGTCGCGACCCACACCATCCTCGCCGGTGTGACCGGGAAGCTGCTGGCGCGCGACGGCGACCGGGCGGCCGCGGAGGCGGAGGCGCGGCGGGCGGTGGAGCTCGCGGAGACCACCGACGACCCCACCGCCACGGGTGACGCGCTGATGGACCTGGCGGAGGTGCTGCGCATCCGCGGCGACCGTGACGGGGCGCTCGCCACGTGGGCGGACGCGCGTGAGCGGTACCGCACGAAGGGCAACCTGGTCGCGCTGTGGCGCATCGCCCGGCTGGTCGAGGACCTGCGCCGGCGGCGCTGAGGCGTCAGCGCCGCGGCAGGATCGTCAGCCGCACCGCACGCTCGTCGGCGGTGGACCCGCCGCCCGCCAGGCGGATGCCGAGGCGGTAGGCGCCCGGGCGCAGCACCACGCGCCCCCAGCGGGTCCCGATGCGCACGACGTTGACGCCGCGGACCCCCCGGACCGTGCGGTGCGCCACCGCCGTCCACAGGGTGCAGGGCCGACCGCCGGACCGGCCGGGGCGACACGCGCCGCCGGCGCGGTGGCCGCTGCGCGCGGCGCGCACGGTGATCGCGACGCGGTTGACGCCGCCGAGCGTGATCCGCAGGCCTGCGTGCCCGCCGACGCGGATCCGCGCGGGACGCAGGGACACCGCGCGAAGGGCGCGGCCGGGGTTCCCGGTGCCCACGGCCTCGACCGCGCACGGCCCGGCCGCGGCGTTGAGGTACACGTGGGAGAGGTCGGCGGAGCGGTAGCCGCCGGGCACCAGCGCGGGGCTGGTGCTCTCGAAGGCGATGCACGACAGGTCGGGGGAGCCGCCCGGGGCGCCGCCGGGCCGGGAGCCCAGCAGCGGCCCGCCCCCGTCGGCGCGGCTCACGCCGGTGGTCGTCCCGGCGGCCGCATCGCGCAGGAAGACGTCCTCGACGCCGTCGCCGTCGCCCGGCACGAGGTTCGCGGCCGAGGAGGCGAACGCCACCCGGACGCCGTCGTCGCTGATCACCGGCAGGCCCGACGGGCCGTCGCCCTTGGCCCCCGCGGAGGACCGGCTCACCAGGACCGTGCGGCCGGTCACCAGGTTGCGCGTGAAGACGTCCTGCACCGCGTCGGGGTCGTCCGGGGTGAGGCCGGGGGCCTGGGCCGCGAACGCCACCACGGCGCCGTCACGGCTCAGGGCGGGCGCGCCGGCCAGGCCGTCGCCGGCGGGGGCGAGGCCGTCCGGGCGGCTGGCCCACAGGGTCACCGACGCCGGCAGGTCCCGCACGTAGACGTCCTCCCCGGTGCCGGTGTCGCCCGAGCCCGGCACCGCCGTGCGGGTCACGAACGCCACGCGGGCGCCGTTGCCGGAGATCGCGGGACTGTCGGCGCCGTCGGCCAGCGGGGCGCCCGACGCGCCGGCCAGGCGCGACGCCAGCTCCGGGGCGCCCGCCGCGCGGGCGCGCACCCACACCTGCTCGGTGCCGGCGGGAACGGGCACGCCAAGGTTCGTGGAGGTGCTGGAGAAGGCCACCACGGTGCCGTCGGCGCTCAGGGCCGGGGCGCGGCTGGCGCCGTCGCCCACCACCACGCCCGCGGCGCTGGCGATGGTGAGCGCACCGGTGTCCCGCCGCCACACAATGACCTGCGCGTTGACGCCGGCGCCGAGGTTGGCGGCGGTGCTGGTGAACGCCACGGTGCCGCCGTCCGCGCTGATCACCGGCTCCGACGAGTTGCCGGTGCCCGGGACACCGGACGCGTCGCGGCTGATGAGGGTGACCTCACCCGTCGCCATGTCCCGCAGGAACACCTGGCTCTCCGGGCTGCCCGCCCCGGGCAGCAGCCCGTCGCTCTGCGACGCGAACACCGCCCAGCGGCCGCCCACGCTCACCGTGCGGCCCGCGACCCCGCGGGAGCCCTCGGCGGAGTCCGCGAGGGCGATCGAGAGGGTGGCGTTGCCCACCAGCTGTGGCAGCGGGTCCGTCGCGGCGCCCGCCGGGCGCGAGACGCGGCGCGTGGTGCCGGCGGCCAGGTCCCGTGCGTACACCTGGTTCGCGTCGGCGTCACCGCCGGGCGCGGTGCCGTGGCCCTCCGCGTCGAAGACCGCGACCGCGCCGTCGCCGGAGATGCCCGTGTCGGCCTGCACCTTCACCGCCGGCGCGCCCTGCGGGCCGTCGGACCGGGAGGCCAGGATCGTGCGGCCGGCGGCGACGTCGCGCACGTGCACGGCGTTCTGGGTGCCGGGAAGGCCGTCGGCGAGGTTCCCCGACCGCGAGGCGAAGGCCACCCGGCCGCCGTCGTCGCTGATCGCGAAGCCGAAGACGAAGCCGTTGGCGAGCACCAGGCCGGTGCCGTCGGCGACGCTCACGGGCACGGTCGTGGCCGCGAGCGGCCGCCGCAGGTAGATGTTCGTCGCGGCGGCGCCCGTGCCGTTGCCGCCCAGGTTCGTGGCGCTGGAGGAGAACGCCACGCCCGAGGAGTCGCGGGAGATCTGCACGCCCGTCACCACGCCGTTCTGGGCTCCCGACACGCCGGTGGGCCGCGAGATGTAGGTGACGGTGCCGGTCGCCAGGTTCTTCACGTAGGCGTCGCGGTCGTCCGGGCCGTCCGCCGGGTCGAGGCCCGCGTCGGTGAGGAACGCCACGCGGGTGCCGTCCGCGGACTCGCTGCCGCCCAGGGCCCCGGCGGCGGCGGAGGCCGCGCCCGGCGGGCGGCTCACCAGCACCGTCGACGCCGCGCCGGCGGCGACGCGGCGCTGGTAGACGTCCGGCCCCCCGTCGGCGTCCGCGGGGTCGGCCGGCGCCGCCGTGGTGAACGTCACCCGCACCTCACGGGACGCGCCGGCGCCGGTGACGGTGATGTCCGGGGAGTCCCCGCCCTCGGCGAGCTCGGTGCCGGACGCGCCGGCCACGCTCGCCCGCAGCGTCGCCGAGCCGTCGCGCACGAACACGTCGGGCGCACCGTTGGTGTCGCCGGGCACCAGGTTGGACGCCGCGCTGGTGAAGGCCACCGCGGAGCCGTCGGGGCTGATCGCCGGGTTCTGGCAGTCCGCGTCGGCCACGGCGCCCGAGGCGCCGTCGGCCCGGTCCAGCAGCGTCGTCGTCCCGCTCACCGTGTCGCGCAGGTAGCAGTGGATGCCGGCGTCGTCCGCGGCGCCCGGGTCGAGGGCGTCGGCGCCGGAGGTGAACACCACGAAGCGCCCGTCGGCGCTCACCGGCCGGCCGGGGCCCAGGTGTGCGGCGGCGATGCCGTCCGCGGGCAGCGCGCCGGCGGGGCGGTCCACCAGGACGGTCGCGCCCTGCGGGATCGCGGCGGCGAGGGCCGGGGTCGCCGCGAGCGCCACGGCGGCCAGGATGGCGGAGGGGGTGCGCACCGTCACAGGGTCCGCCCGCGGCGGCACCCGGTCAACCGGCCGTCCGGGGGGTCCGCGCTGCGGGAAACCCGCGCCGCACCGCGGTTCAGAGGCCCCGCTGCCGCCCCGCCGCCAGCTCGGTGAACACCCCGTAGGAGGGCTTGCGGGAGCCGTCCTCGCGCAGCAGCCCGGCCGGCCAGTTGGGGTTGTCCTGCAGGTTGAACCACACGACGACCCGCACGCGCGGGTCCCGCACCGCCGGCATCCGCACGAGGTCACGCAGGTTCGCGGCCTGCTCCTCCTCGCTCACGAACGTCTTGCGGTAGGGGGTCTCGGCGGTGGTGTAGCCGGCCTCGGTGATCGCGATGCCCAGGCCGGGGCGCCACGCGTCCAGCTCGTCCAGCAGGACGTCGAGGGTGCCCCAGGCCGGGACGGCCGGGGTGACCTCCCTGGGGGCGGCGGCCGGGTAGATGTGCTGCGAGTAGAGGTCCAGCGGCACCTTGCGGCGGCGCAGGCCCACGAGCCAGTCCCGGGCGCCCACGGCGTTCGGGCCGGTGCGGCTGCGCGGCCCCGCGGCGCCCACCAGGACCACGGTCGCGGGTCCCCCGCCGGCCTTCACCGCCGGGTAGGCGGCCTTCACCATCGCCGCGTACGTGTCGATCCAGCGCTGCACCCCGCCCCGGGGGTACATGAACAGCTTGAGGTTCGGCTCGTTCCACAGCTCCCAGTGGACGACCCTGGGCAGGGTCGCGCCGCCCGCGCTGTACGTGCCGGAGTACCGGGTGCTGGCGGCGCGCATGAAGTCCGCGAACGCCTGCGGGTCGGGCGGGATGGAGTTGTAGGGCGTGAGGGCGCCCACGGTGGTGGTCCCGCCGGTGGCCCATGCGGGGGCGTTGAAGACGTCGACGATCGGGGTGATGCCCTTGGCGGCGAACCCGCCGAGGATGGCGTCCATGCGGGACCAGTCGTACGCCGGGTCCGCGGGGTCGGCGGGGTCCGCGGGCCGGGTGGGCGCGACGTCCTTCCAGAACAGGTCGACGCGGGTCACCTTGGCGCCGGTCTCGGCGACCATGGCGGTGCGCTCCGCGGGGTCGGCGTTGGCGTTGACCAGGCGGTCGTCCTGCACGGCGAGCGCCGGCGGCAGGCCCCGGTCGGTGAGATCGAGCAGCTGCGGGCCCGTGGCGGTGCTGCGCGGCGGCTCCGAGACGGAGGAATCCGAGCACCCGGCGACCAGCGGGACGAGGGCGAGCGCCGCCGCGAGCGCCGCCAGGCGCGTCCTCACGCGGTCACCGTGTCGTGCCGTCGGTCCATGCATCCCCCATATCCGTCGGGAGCCCCCGCTCCGTCACATCCCCGGCAGCATTCCAGACGGCGCGGCCCGATTGTGGGATCCGGCGCTCCGCGTGTCGCGGTGCGACATGCCGGGCCCGGAGGTACCCTCCGGCCGTGGCGGGGCACCGGATCACCCAGGAGTGGATGGGCGCACCGGTGACGACCCTCGCCGACCTGCTGCGGCCGGGCCTGCGCGCCGTGGTGGTGGGCATCAACCCCTCGCCCCCGAGCGTGGCCGCCGGGCACTACTACCAGGGGATCCTGGGACGGCGGTTCTGGGCGCGGCTGCGCACCGCCGGGGTCCTCGGCGACGCGGCACCCGGGCTCGAGGACGACGCGCTCCTCGCCGCGGGGATCGGCTTCACCGACGTGGTGAAGCGCCCCACCGCACGGGCGGACGGCCTGGGCGCCGCGGAGCTGCGGCACGGCGCCGCACTGCTGCGCGAACGGCTCCTGGAGCACCGGCCGGGCCTGGTGCTGTTCACCTACCGGCGCGCCGCGGACGCCCTGCTGGGCGCCCGGTCGGGTACGGGGCTCCTGCCCCGCTCGGGCCCCGGCGGCGCCGACTGCTTCGTCATGCCGGGGCCGTACGCGCCCGCGGCCGCGGTGGCGCCGGCGCTCGAGGCGCTGCGCGGGCTGCTGGGCGGCGCGCCGGCCTGACGCCGGGAGGGCCCCGGACGCACGAAAGCCCTCCGTTCGGAGGGCTTTCACATGGAGCGGGCGACGGGGATCGAACCCGCGACCTTCGGCTTGGGAAGCCGACGCTCTGCCAGCTGAGCTACACCCGCCCGGGTCGCCTGAGGGTATCAGGCGCGGCGGGAGGCGGTCATGCCGTCCAGCAGGCCCCGGCCTTCGTGCGGGCCTTGGCGATCGCACTGTCGATGCTGCGCGACAGGGTGAGCGCCCTGGACTTGGTGACCCGGCCCCGCTTGGCCCCGCGGGCGAGCCGCTGCAGGTCCGCGCGGAGGGCCGCCGCGGGTGCCGCGGCGCAGTCCGCGCCCAGGGCGGCGGCCGCGCCGTTCATCTTGCCGGCGAGGGCCGCCGCCGCCCGGCCCGCGGCGCGGTGCCTGGCGGTGAGCGAGCGGGCGCACGACGCCTTCTTCGCGCAGGTGCGCAGCGCCCCCGAGCTGATGTAGGTGTTCACCGAGTTGCGGCTCAGCGTCACGAGGTAGTCGGCCCGGACCCGGGTCGGCGCACCGGCGACGCTGAAGGGCGTCACGGCGCCGGCGGGCGTGATGAAGCCGGTGCGGGCGGCCGGGAAGGCGATGGCCTCCGCCCGGCCGTCGATCTGCGCGAGCGGCACGCCGGGCGACGCCCAGCTGTGGGAGTCGCAGGACGACCCGCGGTTGTCCCCGAGCACGTACACCTGGCCGGCCGGCACGACGACGGGCGCGACGTTGTATGCCGGGGCGGTGGCGCCCGGGATGACGAACTCGGTGCCGTTCACGAGCACCTGGCCCGCGGCGATCTCCAGCCGGTCGCCGCCGACGGCGACCACGCGCTTGATGAACTGCTCGTCCGCGCCGGTACCGCAGCGGGCGCGCTGCGCCGGCGTGGGCAGGAAGACGATGACGTCGCCCCGCGTGACGGTCGCGGCGCGCTGCCGGTCCGTGATCACCAGGTCGCCCTCCTTGATGGAGGGCAGCATTCCGGCGCTGGGGACGTCGAAGGCGCCGAAGCGCTCCGCCGTGGGGCTGCCGGCGACCACCCAGATGTCGCCGCGGAGGATCTGCGCGACGGCGGGATCGGCGGGCGGGGTCTGGGCCGCGGCGGTCGCGGCACCGGTGAGGGCGGCGGCGGCCACGAGGGCGGCGGCCGTCCCGCGGCGCAGGACGCCGCGGCGGAGGGGGGTTCGGATCGTCATGCGGCGCAGGCTAGCGGCGGCCCCGAACGCGCGGCCACTAGACGAACGGCCGGTCATGGAACCCTCACAGACACGGTCCACGGCGTGATGCCGCCCCGCCGCGGCGGGCGGGGCGGCATCACGGGACCGCTAGGGCCTGGCGCCCGGGGCCCGGTTCCGCGCGACGACGGTGCCGCGCGCGAAGTGCCGGCCCGCCAGGCCGGCCCGGAGCTCGTCGGACAGGGCGTTCGCCCTGCGCACGGCGGCCTGCGCGATGCGCTGGTTGATCACCAGCTGGCGGCGGGTGAGCCGCACGGACGCGGGGTCCCCCGCCGCGGCCGCGGCGACGGCCGTGCGGCTCGCGCCCGGCGCCGGCACGGACGTGTCGGCGGACAGGATCCGCAGGTCCGGCGCCAGCGCCCCCGCGTCGACGGTCGCCGCGGCGAGGTCGCCGCCGGTGAGCCCGCCGTCCAGCCGGGCGCGCAGCCCGTTGAGGCGGCGGATCGCCGCCTGCGAGATGCGCTGGTTGATGAGCAGCTGGCGGGTGGAGAGGGTCACGTCCGCCGCCCTCCCGGACGGGTTCCCCGCGTCGGCGATGGGCCGCGGCGACGCGGCGCGCGGGGTTCCGGACGGGGTGGTCCGTCCCGCCACGATCCCGGGCCCGAGCTCCGCCGTGCCGAGCGACCCGCCGCAGAGGTCGCGCCCCTCGATCCCGGCGTCCAGCCACGCCTCGATGGCGTTCGCGCGCCGCACGGCGGCCTGCGAGATGCGCTGGTTGATGAGCAGCTGGCCCGCCGACAGGCGCACCGGGGCGCCGGATCCCGCCCGTTCGCGGCGGCTCTCCACGGTCGCGCACGAGGCGGCCGGCGCGGCCGTCTGCGCGGCGACCGGGACGATGCGGATGCGCGCCTCGGCGAACGCCGACGGCTCGGAGGTGCTCGTCGCGCGGATCGTCACCGCACCGCCCGCGGGCGGTGCGGCCGGGGCGACGTAGAGGCCGCCCGGCGTGATGGTGCCGGAGGCGCCGCCGCCGCCGGCGACGCCGTCCACGCTCCACGTGACGCCCGCGGGGGCGTTCGCCACCTGGGCGCTCAGCTGGGCGCCGAGTCCGGCGGTGAGCTCCGCCGGCGCGCCGGCGATCGCCACGGAGACCTCGGCACCGGCGATCGCGACCTGGGCGCCCGCGGGCTCCACGGGGAAGCGGTTGCCGGTCTCGACGGCCGCGTAGCGGAACCCGTCCGGGGCGCCGCCCCCGGGCGCCGGGGTGTAGGTGACGGCGTCGCCCGGGACGAGCGCGCCGACGGCGACGTTCAGCGTCCCGTGCTCGGGGGCGCTGAGGATCCGGAAGCGGCGGGTGCCCGACGGCTCCCCGAAGGTGTCGGCCGAGAGGGTGATCGTGACCGGACCGGTGGGCCGCGGGACCGCGACCGGGCGGGCGACGTACCCGGGGATCGTCACGGGACGGGTCGCGTAGCCGTTGTTCGCCTCGTCGGACTCCGTGAGGACGTTCTTGGGATCGACCCGCGCCGCCAGCCGGTAGTCGCCGGGGCTGACCCGGGACACGTCGATCCACTGGAATGCCAGGCCCGACGGGTACACATCCCGGTAGCCGGGCGAGATGCCCATCACCAGGATGTCCTGGCCGTCGGTGTCGTGCGCCTGCCAGCAGAAGTTGTTCGCGCCCACCGAGTAGCGCCCCGGCCCGCCGCCGGGCCCCTGCGCGTGCTCGCTGTCCTCGATGCAGAAACCCGCCTCGGTCTTCTGGGCAATCGCGACCTGGGCGGTCTGCGTGCGGTCCCAGAGCGTGTACTCCGCGGCGTCCTTGAGGTGGTAGTGGTTGTGGGAGTCGTTGGCCTCGAAGACCACCGTGGGCGCGGTGCCGGGCGGCGCCACCTTCGTGCCGCCCACGCCCGGGGCGGTGACGTCACGCCACTGCGAGACGTCGGTCATGCGGTCGTTGGCGTCCGGGGACGCGGCGCGGATCTCCAGGGGGCCGGCGCCGGCCCGGTTGGTGATGTAGCCGGGGAAGCGCAGCAGCAGCCGGCCGTCCCCGTACTCCTCCAGGTAGGACCCGCCCGGCGGCTCGGACACGAGGTCCGGCAGGGCGGCGTTGGCGATGGCCGGCAGGGCCGCGAGTCCCAGCAGCGTGCCGGCGAGGATGGATGTGCGATGTCGTCTCATGCACCTCACGGTGCGACGCCCGGGGGGAGGCCGGAACTGGACGATCGGCGAGGCCGGGCCTGGCCTGTTCCCGCATGACATGCGGGGTTTCGGATGCGGCCGCCCCGGGCAGGGCGGCGCGCCTCAGCGGCGCTTCTTGCCGCTGGGCTCGACGCCCAGGACGGGCTGCAGCACCGTGTTGACGGCCCCCACGATCACGGCGGCCCACACCCCCGCCCAGCCGTCGATCGTGAAGCCGTCGGCGATCGCCGCCATGAGGTGGAGCATCAGGACGCAGATCGCCAGGTAGGCGATGCCGAGCGTCGCGACGATGAACGGGATCGCGATGATCGTGAGCACCGGCTTGACCAGCCAGTTCACGACCGCCAGGACCGCGGCGCCCACCAGCAGCGCGCCGGTGGTGGAGTAGCCGAACCCGTCCAGCAGGCGCGCCGCCACCCACAGGGCCGCGACGTTCCCGGCCCAGATGAGCACCAGGCCGCCCAGGCGCTCCACGCCCGCCGCCCTACATCCGGTCGGGGGCGGTCACCCCGACGAGGTCCAGGCCGCGGCGCACGACGTCGCGGGTCGCGACGGTGAGCTCCATCCGGAAGGCCTGCACCTCCGGCGCCTCCCCCACCACCCGGCAGCGGTGGTAGAAGCCGTGCAGGTCCCGGGCGAGGTCCTTGAGGTACGCGACCACCCGGTGCGGCGCCCGGCGGTCCGCGGCGTCGGCCACCACGCGGGGCCACTCGGCGAGCCGCAGCGCCAGGGCCCGCTCGCTCGGGTCGAGCTCCTGCGGAGGCCCGGCCGACGCGTCCCGGGCGACGCCCTCGGACTCCGCCTTGGCCAGGATGCTGCAGCAGCGCGCGTGCGCGTACTGGACGTAGTAGACCGGGTTCTCCTGGCTCTGCTCCCGCGCGAGGTCCAGGTCCAGCTCGAACGCGGTGTCGTGGCTGCGCTCCACCAGGAAGAACCGGGCGGCGTCCACCCCGATGTCGTCGATGAGGTCGTCGAGCAGCACGATCGTGCCCGCCCGCTTGCTCATGCGCTTCGCCTCGCCGGACTCGGTGAGGCTCACCAGCTGCATGATGAGCACCTCGAGGGCGTCCGGGTCGAACCCGCCGGCGGCGAGCACCGCCTTGAGGCGCCCGATGTACCCGTGGTGGTCCGCACCGAGCACGTCGATCATGCGGTCGCCCATGCGGGCGGCCTTGTCCAGGTGGTAGGCGACGTCCGCGGCCAGGTACGTGGTGGCGCCGTCGGACCGCACCAGCACGCGGTCCTTCTCGTCGCCGTAGTTCGTCGTGCGGAACCAGACCGCGCCGTCGGCCTCGTAGGCGTCCCCGCTGTCCACCAGGCGCTGCACGCCGGCCGTGACGCGCCCGGCCTCGTGGAGGGTGCGCTCCGAGAAGAAGTCGTCGAACGACACGCGGAAGCGGTCCAGCGTCCCACGGATCACGTCCAGCATCAGCACGCCGCCGCGGCGGCCGAACAGCTCCAGCGTCTCGGCGTCGGGGGGCGACACGCGCCCGTCGTAGGCGTCCCCAAGCTCCTCGCGGAGCCCGCGGGCGATGTCCGTGACGTACTCGCCGGGGTAGCCGTCCTCCGGCATGTGCGGCTCGGCCCCCGCCAGCTCCGCGTAGCGGGCGGCGACGGAGGCGGCGAACAGCTCCATCTGGCGGCCGTAGTCGTTGATGTAGTACTCGCGGGTCACCTCGTGGCCCACGAACGACAGGATCCGGCCCACGGAGTCGCCGTAGGACGCGCCCCGGGCGTGGCCGATGTGGATGGGACCGGTGGGGTTCGTGGACACGAACTCCAGGAGGATCCGCTCCGGGCGCGCGGCGCCGCCGCGCCCGAACTCCCGGCCGGCCGCCGCGACCGTGCGCGCCACGCCGGCGAACCACGCCGGCGAGAGCCGCAGGTTGAGGAACCCGGGCCCGGCGACCTCCACGGCGTCCAGGGCCCGCGCCGTGTCCGGCCGGGCGCGCAGCCGCTCCGCCAGCGCCTCGGCGATCTCCCGCGGATTCCGCTTCGCCGCCTTCGCGAGGGTCATCGCCACCGGCGTCGCCAGGTCCCCGTGCTCCGGCCGGGCGGGCGGGCCCAGCTCCACGTTCACGTCGTCGGTCCCGGCGACCGCGGCGGCCTCGGCGGCGATCGCCGCCTGGAGTGAGGTCAGTGGGGCCGTGGTCACGGCGCGAAACCATAGCGGCGCGCGGGCCGCTCCGGACGCGGGTTGCGGGTTCCCGCGATTGAGGAGGCGCCCCTCCGGGTCGATGCTGGAAGCACGTCGACCCGGAGGTCGAACCATGTCCGGAACCCCGTCAGGCCCCAAGCCGCCCCGCTCACGGAGGCGGCCGCTCAAGCGCATCGTCCTGGCCGGCGCCGCGCTGTTCGTCGTGGCCCAGCTCGTCCCCTACGGCCGCGACCACTCGAACCCCGCCACGCGCGTCGAGCCGAAGTGGGACAGCGCCCGCACCCGCGAGCTCGCGGTGGGCGCCTGCTTCGACTGCCACAGCAACCAGGTGAACTGGCCCTGGTACAGCCACGTCGCCCCCGTGTCGTGGCTCGTGCAGTCCGACGTGGACGGCGCCCGCAACAACCTGAACTTCCAGGAGTGGAACCGCCCGCAGGAGACCGACGAGATCGCCGAGGCGATCGACAGCGGCGAGATGCCGCCGCTGCAGTACAGGCTCATGCACTCCTCGGGACGTCTCTCCTCCGCCCAGCGCGACCAGCTGGTCGCCGGGATCCGCGCGACGCTCGCCGCGAGCCCGCCCGGGCGCTGACCCCGGCGGTCAGTGCGGATACGGGTGGCCGGCCAGGATGCAGGCCGCCCGGTACAGCTGCTCGGTGAGCACGACGCGCGCGAGCTGGTGCGGCATGGTGAGCGTCCCCAGCGCCAGCCGTTCCTCGCACTCGGCCATGAGCGCGCCGTCGATGCCGGACGCCCCGCCCACGATGAACGCCACCGGGCGGCCCGAGGCCAGGCGCTTCTCCAGCCACGCGGCGAACGCCTCGCTGGACGCCGGCTGGCGGCCCTCCGGGTCCAGCGCGACCCGCCACGCCCCGCGGGCGACGCGGCCCCGGATGCGGTCCGCCTCCGCGGCCCGGGCGCGCGCCTCCCCGCGCTGCAGCGGCTCGGGCTCCACCTCGTCCGCCCGGAACGGCAGCATCCCGGCCAATCGCTCCTCGTAGAGCCGCCCGGGGGCGTCGTGCGGCGGCCGGAGCCGGCCCACCGCCACCACCTGCACCCGCGGGGACCGCGGCGCCCGGCCGCTCACCCCGCCGTGTCCGGGCGCCGCGCGAAGTACTCGGCCATCCCGATGCGCTCGATGGGCTCCGGGTGCGTGCCGAACCACAGCTGCAGGGCGCGCGGGGTGTCCGGCATGCCGAGCGCCGTCCGCACGAAGCCCTGGAACAGCCGCACCTGGGCGGACGGGTCACGGGCGGTCTGCAGCGCGGTCCAGTCCGCCTCGCGCTCGTACGTCCGGCTCACCACGTTGGCGAACGGCGTCGCGAGCGTCCCGGCGACCGATGCGGTGGCGGCCACGATGGCCAGGCGCCGCACCACCAGGCGCGTCCCGGCCTCGCCGGGCGTCCCGGCCCTCCCCCACCCGGTGCGCGCCCCCACCAGCGCGAAGCACAGCAGGCACCCGGGGATCGCCATGAGCGCCCCCACCGTCGTGCCCTTCAGGACGTGCCGGTGCTTGACGTGCGCCAGCTCGTGGGCGACCACCACCAGCACCTCGTCCCGGGGGAAGTCCCGCAGCAGCGTGTCGTAGAGCACGATGCGCCGGCTCGCCCCCAGCCCCGACACGTAGGCGTTCGCGGCGACGGTTCGGCGGGAGGCGTCGTTGACCAGCACCCGGTCGGCGGGGACGCCCTCCCGGCGTGCCAGGTCGAGGATCTGCCGCGCCAGCACCGGGTCGTCCAGGGGCCGCGTCTTCTGGAACAGGGGCTCGATGACCACCGGCGCCAGCAGCGTCGACAGGTAGACGAAGCCGGCGATGCCGCCGGCGAGCCCCGCCCACCACAGCCGCGGTGCCCGCGCGATGAGCACGGCGGCGCCGCACGCGACCCCCGCGGAGATCACCGCCCCGATGCCGGCGCCCTTGGCGACGTCCAGCAGCCACGCCGGCGGGTCCTGGGTGATGATCCCGTACTCCCGCCCCCAGCCGTACCGGGCCGCCCGCAGCGGCAGCGCCGCCAGGGTGCCGGCCACCGACAGGCCCGCCCCGAACAGCAGGCCCGCCCGCCATGCCCGCCCGCGGGCCAGTCGCGCCAGCGGCCCGCCCCACCGGCCCGACGTGCCGGCCACCGCCAGGGCGACGGCGGGCGCGATCGGCACGGCCGCGACGGCCATCGCCCACGCACCGCGCCGGTACTCGCGGTTGCGGACCAGCTCCCCGGGGTCGAAGTAGTCGCCCACGGGCGGCGTGGGCGTGGACGGCACCCCGTGGGACCAGAGCTTCCAGCGCAGGAGGGCGGTCACGCCCGCGGCGCCGGCGACGGCGACACCCGCGATGCCCAGTGCCCGGCGGTCCATCGGGCGATCGTAGCGGCCCCCGCGCCGCGTATCGTGCGGGGTGGTCCGGCGGTTCGAAGGAGGGGAGCCCGCCACGCCGATCGCCGTCCTCAGCGACATCCACGGCAACAGCCAGGCGCTCGCCGCCGTCCTGCGCGCCGCCCAGCAGCGCGGCGCCTCGCGATGGTGGTGCGTCGGCGACGTCGTGGGCTACGGCGCGGACCCGGTCACCACCCTGGGCCGGGCCCTCACCGAGGCCGAGCGCTGCCTGGCCGGCAACCACGACCTCGGCGCGTCCGGCCGCATCCCGCTGGAGAACTTCACCTCCTGGGCGCACGACGCCCTGGTGTGGACCCAGGAGAAGCTCGGTCCGGTCGGCATGGCCAAGCTCGACCGGCTGCAGCCGGTGGACCGCACCGAGGGCGTCGCCCCGCTCTTCCACGCCAGCCCCCGCGACCCGGTGTGGGAGTACGTGCTGGAGCTGGGGCAGGCGCGGGACGCCCTGGAGGCCGTCCCGGCCCTGGTGACCTTCATCGGCCACACGCACCTGCCCGCCGTGTGGCACCTGGGCGAGGACGGCGCGGTGCGGGGCTTCGAGCCCTCCTCGGGCCCGTTCGGCCTCACCCCGCACCGGTGGCTCGTGAACCCCGGATCGGTGGGGCAGCCGCGGGACGGCGACCCCCGGGCCTCGTGGGCGCTCTACGACCCGGACGCCGCCACGGTCGAGATCGTGCGGACGCCGTACGACGTCGCCGCCGCCCAGAACCAGATCCTCAACGCGGGGCTGCCCGCCGGCCTGGCCACCCGCCTGGCCGAGGGCCGGTGAGGCGCACCTACCTGGACGCCGCCGCGGCGGTCCCCCCGGCGCCCGAGGTGCGCGAGGCGATGGCCCGGGCGGCCGCCGATCTGTGGGCCTCGCCGGCCGGCCTCCACCCCGACGCGGCGGCCCCCGCCGCGGCGCTCCAGGAGGCACGGGGGCGGGTCGCCGCGCTGATCGGCGCGGCGGACCCCGAGGAGGTCGTGTTCACCTGCGGCGCCACCGAGGCGCGCAACCTCGCGGTCACAGGGCTGCTGTCGGCCAACCGCCACCTCGGCCGCCACGCCGTTATCACCGCGGTGGAACACCCGGCCGTCACCACGGCCGTCCTCCGGCTCGCGCGCGACGGCGTCACGCACACCGCGGTGGGCGTGGATCGCGATGGCCTCGTCGATCCCGGGCGGCTGGCCGCGGCCGCCGCCCCGGGTACCGCACTCGTGTCCGTCCACCACGCCCAGCACGAGGTGGGGGCCGTGCAGGACGTCGCGGCGCTGGTCGCCGCGGTCCGCGGGACCGCGCCGGAGGCGCGCATCCACGTGGACGCCGCGGAGACCGCGGGCCTGCTGCCGCTGGACGTCGGGGCCCTCGGCGCCGACGCGGTCACGGTGGGCGGGCCGGCGATGGGCGCGCCGGCGTGGAGCGGCGCGCTGTGGGTGCGCCCGGGCGCCGGCCTGCATCCGCTGGTGACCGGCGGGGCGCAGGAGGGCGGCAAGCGCGCCGGCCCGGAGGACCTGCCGGCCATCGCCGGCCTGGGCGCCGCCGCGGCGCTCGCGCTGGCCGCCATGGGCACCCGGGCCGCGCACCGGCGGGCCATGGCCGAGCGCCTCGCCGCGCGGCTGCTGGCGGTGCCGGGGGTGACGCTCAATGGACCGCCGCCCGGCCGCCGGCTGCCGGGCAACGTGCACGTGTCGGTGGACCGCGTGGAGGGAGAGACGCTCACGGCCGCCATGGGCGCCCGCGGGGTCGCGGCCTCCCCCGGCTCGGCGTGCACCGCCGACGCGGGCAAGGCCTCCCCCACCCTGCTGGCCATGGGCGTCGAGGCCCGCGACGCGCACTCGGCGGTGCTGTTCGGCGCCGGCGACGCCACCACCGCCGACGAGGTGGACCACGCCGCCGCGGTGTTCGCGGAGGTCGTCGCGGCGCTGCGGGCGATGAGCCCGGTCGGGCGGTGACCCCGGCCCGCGTGGTCGATGCGCTCGGGTCCCACTGCCCCGTGCCGGTGCGGCTGCTGGGCCGCGCCCTGGGGAGGGTGGCCCCCGGCGAGGTGGTGGAGCTGCTGGCCGACGACCCGCTCATCGAGGTGGACCTGCCGGCCTGGTGCCACGCCCGCGGGCACCTCCTGCTGGAGCTCACCGCACGGGACGGCCGGTGGCGCGGCCTGGTGCGGCGCGGTCAGGCCGGAGGGACCTCCGCGGCGGCGGCGCCCCGGTCGTAGGCCCACGCGGCCACCACGCCGCGCATCCGCTCCAGCTCGTCCTCGATGAACTCCCGGCGGTTCTCCGCCTCGCTCACCGCCACCACGGCGAAGTACAGGGCGGCGAAGGCGCCCAGGAGGGCCGACACGCGCAGCAGCGGCTCGCTGAGCACGACCGATCCGCGCAGGCCGTCGTACTCGGCCAGGACGTGCAGGGTGCCGCCCGTCTGCCCGGTCCAGGCCTCCGTGGTGTGGCGGTCCACGGTGAGCAGGCCGAAGCCCAGGAAGAACACGGCGGTCATGACCCCCACCACCGCCACGCGGGCCACCAGGCCCACGTGCAGGGCAACCGCGAGGTTGGCCCGCTGGATACCGGACATCGGCTCCACGTGTGGCGCCGCGCCGGCCTCCACCAGCGGCGCGGCCGGCGTCGCCAGCGCCCGCCGCCGCAGCTCCTCGCCGGCCTCCGGCCGGTACAGGCCCCGCCGCTCACCGGCCAGGCCCACCACCAGGGTGAGCACCGCCAGCACGGCGAACAGCACGAACACGGTCACGAACCGCCAGCCCTCGATCGTCCCGAGGGTCTGCCACACCTCCGCCGCGAGGAACAGGAACAGCAGGACCGCGAGCAGCAGCACCAGCGCCCGCCCGGCGATCGCGGCGATGTCTCGCAGGGCCGCCACGGCGGAGCGGCCGGTGTGGACCAGCACCGACACCACCCCCAGGCTGGTGAGCACATAGAGCAGGGCGGCGATCGCGGCGCCGCCGGCGAGCAGGAGGGCGGCCCGGGCGGGGCCGTCGCCCAGGGCCAGGTCGGCGGCGGCCGGCACGGCCACGAACAACCCGGCCTCCACGAACCCCACGCGCTCGGGCGGCGCCGTCCACGCGCGGCCCCGCAGGCGGTTCACCAGGCCGAGGCCCGCGAACGCCGCGACCAGGGCGCCGGCGGTGGCCAGCGCACGCCCCCACGGGGGCCAGTCGGGGCGCAGCACCAGCGCCAGCGCGACCACGAACAGCACCAGCAGCGCGGGCCGCAGGCGGGTGAGGACGTCCTCGCGCGGGTCGAAGTCACGGGCCAGGTGGGGCACGCCCTCGTGCCGGAACCACTCCTCCAGCGGGAGGTCATGTCTCATGGGCAATTCCCCGAGAGGTGAAGCATCCCGCTCAGCATCCGATAACGAGGGTACCGGCACCACCGGCCGGCGGGTCGCGACCCGTCCGGGCGGGGTTGCGGTCCGTCACCCCCGCGGCGGCGTCCCGGCTCCACCAACCCCACGGTGATCACCCCCATCGACCGCCACCAGCTTCCGTCGGACCACGACCCCGCGTGGCAGCGCGCCGCGCGACGCGTCCGCGTGCTCTCGCACCTGCAGGTCGCGACGCTGGTCGTCGTCGGCGTGCTCATCGTGGTGGCGAGCATCGCCGTGGGCCGCCAGCTGGTGAGCACCCAGTCGGACCGCGCGCGGGTCACCCGGGCGCAGCTCGACCTCATCACCGCCCGTGAGGACTTCCAGGCGCTGGAGAACGACGCCTGGTTCGCGGCGGCCAAGGACGACATCCTGGAGACGGGGCTGCCCACCGACTGGATCCTGCGGGCCGTGAGCGTGAGCGGGCGGTTCACCAGCCTCGCCGAGGACGCCGTCACGATCTCCGACGAGGCCGGGCGCGCGGCGGACGAGGCCCGCCTGCGGCTGGCACGGGTGGAGGAGGCCACGCGCATCCCCACCGGGGTCAGCGCGGCGGAGGGCCAGGCGGCGGCGGGCCGCATCCGCGCCCGCAGCACCGAGTTCAACCAGGCCGTGGACACCTGGGTCGCCGCGTACTCGCGCGAGCTGCGCCGCATCGACGAGGAGCAGGGCGCCTTCACCGGCCGGGTCCTGGCGCTGTTCGCCGTCGCGGTCGCGGTGCTGTGCCTGGTGGGCGCCGCCTGCTGGGTGCTCCTCAACCGGGCCCGGGGCCGTGTCGTGCACGAGATGCGGCGGTCGGTCGCCGAGCAGAGCGCGCTGCGCCGCACGGCCACCGAGATCGCGTCGCTCTCGGACACCCGGGCGATCATGGACGTCGTCGCCCGTGAGGTCGCGGGCCTGCTGGGCGCCGACCGCGCCTCGGTCGTGCGGTTCACCGGGGCCGAGGGGCGCATCGTCGGGTCCTCGGTGGACGGCGAGGACTGGGGGACGCCCCTGCCGGACGACGGCCGCGACGCCGTCTCGGTGGTGCGGCGCACCGGCCGGGCGGTCTGCATGGACGACTACGCCCTCATGGGCGACCACCCGACGCTGCGCCACCTGGTCGGGCTCGGCATCCACGCGGCGGTGGGTGCGCCCATCCTGGTGGACGGCGTGTCGTGGGGCGCCCTGATCGCCGGCTCCGGCACGCCGGGCCGGTTCACCGCCGGGGACGCCGAGCGCCTGGAGCGCTTCTGCAGCCTGGCGGCCCTCGCCGTCACGAACGCCCAGAACCTCGCCCGGCTCGCCGACCAGGCCGCCAGCGACCCGCTGACCGGCCTCGCCAACCACCGCGTGTTCCGTGAGCGCCTGGCGGTGGAGGCCGAGCGCGCCCGCCGCCACGGCCGCGAGCTGGCCCTCGCGGTGTTCGACATCGACCGGTTCAAGCTGGTCAACGAGGCGCTGGGGCACCGGGGCGGCGACGCCGTGCTGGTGGACCTCGGGGAGCGGCTCGCCGCGGCCTGCCGCGAGGGCGACCTCGTGGCCCGCGTGGGCGGCGAGGAGTTCGCCTGGCTCATGCCGGAGACCGACTCCTGGGGGGCCTGGTGCGCGGCCGAGCGCATCCGGGTCGAGGTGGGCGGCACGCCGCTGGCGGGCCTGGGCCACCAGACCGTGTCCGCGGGCGTGTGCGACCTGGCGCAGGCCGGCGGCGAGGGCGACCGCCTCTACGAGCTCGCCGACGGGGCCGTCTACTGGGCGAAGGCCCACGGCCGCGACCTGTGCGTGCGGTACAGCCCCGACGTGGTGGTGGACCTCTCCGCCGCCGAGCGCGCCGCGCGCCTGGAGCAGCGGCGCACCCTCGACGCCGTGCGCCTGCTGGCGCAGGCGGTCGACGCCCGCGACCCCAACACCCAGCGGCACTCCGAGCGGGTGGCGGAGATCGCATCCGAGCTGGCCCAGGCCCTGGGGTGGGACATGGAGCGCATCGAGCTGCTGCGCGAGGCGGCGCTGGTGCACGACGTCGGGAAGATCGGCGTGCCGGACTCGGTGCTGCTGAAGGCCGGCCCCCTCACGCCCGAGGAGCGGGAGCGCATCCAGGCGCACGCCGCGCTGGGCGCCCAGATGGTCGCCGACATGCTCTCCCCCGAGCAGGTCGCATGGGTGCGCGGGCACCACGAGCGCTGGGACGGCGGGGGCTACCCCGACGGCATCGCCGCGGAGCAGATCCCGGACGGCGCCCAGGTCCTCATCGTCGCCGACGCCTTCGACGCGATGTCCGCCGACCGCCCCTACCGCCGCGGCCTGCCGCTGGAGGCCGCGTACCGCGAGGTCATGGACGGCGCCGGCAGCCAGTTCCCGCCGTCGGTGGTCGAGGCCATGACCGCGATCATGGAGTCCGGGCGCCTGGCGGCGATCCTGGAGGCCGCCGCGACCACCCAGGCGCCGGTGCACGGCGACGACTCCGACCTGGCGGCACGGTGAGCGCCGGGGACGACGGGGCGATCGCCCGCCTGCACGAGCTCGTCGCCGGCCAGCTGGCCGAGGGCGAGCGCCTGCGCGCCGCCGAGTCGACGTACCGGGCGCTGGTGGAGAGCTTCACCGACCTGCGCACCCGCCACGACGTCTCCGGGCGGGTGGCGTGGGCGAGCGGCGCGGCGGAGGCCGTCCTGGGGTACACCCCGCAGGAGCTCGCCGGCATGGCGCCCGTCGACCTGCTGCATCCCGAGGACGCCGCGCCGTTCGCCTCCGGCCTGGCCGCGGCCCGGCGCACCGGCGAGGTGGTCACCGTGACCTACCGCGTGCGGCACCGCGGCGGCCAGTGGCTGTGGTTCAGCAGCGCGCTGCATCCGGACGGGCCGGACGGCGAGGTGCTCGCCGCCACCAAGGACGTCACGCTGTCGGTGCGCACCCAGTACGGGCAGGGCGCCCTGCACCGGGTGGCGGCCGCCCTGGTGCGCGAGCTGGGCGAGGAGGAGCTGTTCGGCCTGTGCGCCCTGGAGGTCGCCCGGCTGCTGGACGCCGACACCGCGGTCCTGGTGCGGTACCAGCCCGAGGGCGCCCTGGTGCTCTCATGCGAGGGCGACCCGGCCATCGAACCGGGCCACGTGCTGCCCGACGCCGGCCACGGGGCGATCGTGGAGGTGCGCCGCACCGCCGCGCCCGCCCGCGTCCACTACCCCGAGCTGCCGCCCGGCGACCCGCTGCGCGCCATTCCCAGCACCGACCGCTACGCCGTGGGCGCCGCGGTGCCGGTGTTCGTGCGCGGCGGCGTGTGGGGCGCCCTGCTGGTCGCGGTCGGCACCGGCAGCCTGCCGCCGGAGGCGGAGCTGTGGATGGCGCGCATCGCCGAGATGCTCGGCCTGGGCATCGCCGCCGCGGCGCAGCGCACGCAGCTGCGCGCCCAGGCCACCACCGACCCGCTGACCGGGCTGGCGAACCACCGGACGTTCCACGAGCGCCTGCGCAACGAGTCGGCCCGGTCGCGGCGCTCCGGCGCGCCCCTGGCCCTGGTGCTGCTGGACATCGACCGCTTCAAGTCGGTCAACGACGTCTACGGCCACCAGGCGGGCGACGAGGTGCTGCGCACCGTGGCGGCCCTGCTGGCCGAGGACGCCCGCACCACCGACATCGCCGCCCGCCTGGGCGGCGAGGAGTTCGCGCTGCTGCTCTCCGCCACCGGCGACGACGGGGCGCTCGCCGTCGCGGAGCGCCTGCGCATCGCGATCGCCGGCACGCGCGTGCCGGGCCCGGGACGCGTGACCGCGTCGTTCGGCGTCGCGTCGCTGGGCCCCGACGGGGACCCCGACGAGCTGGTGCGCGCCGCCGACCGGGCGCTGTACGCCGCCAAGGGCGCCGGGCGCGACCGGTGCGTCCTGCACGACGCCGACATCGAACTGCTGGTGCCCGCGCAGGTCGACGACACGGGCCACGAGATCGTCCCCGTGCGCGCCCTCCGCGCGCTCGCCCGCAGCGCCGAGGGCGACGCGGGCCCGGGGCCGGGCCACGGGGAGCGGGTCGCCGACCTCTCCGCGGCGCTGGCGACCGCCATCGGCTGGGAGCCCCGCGACGTCATGCGCCTGCGCGACGCCGCCCTGGTGCACGACGTGCCCGCCGAGCTGGTCGCCGAGGTCCTCGCCGGGGAGCAGCTGGAGTGGGTGCGCCACCACGGCGCGCGCTGGGACGGCGGCGGCCGGCAGCCGGGGGCGGTGCCGCACGGGGAGGCGATCCCCGAGGGCGCCAGAATCATCGCGATCGCGGACGCCTGGGACGGCTTCCGGACCTCCCGCGAGGGGGCCCGTCCGGCGTCCACGGCGGACACCCTCCGGCGGGTCCGCCGCCGCTCGGGCCGGCACCACTGGCCCGCGGGCGTCGAGGCCCTGGCACGGCTGGTCGAGGTGGGGGCGCTCCCCCGCACCGCAATTCCCGCTCGTAGCGCGACACATTCGGTGTGAGGCCGGCCCGCGGCCTTGACTCGGGCCCGCGGGAGCACTTCATGCACAGGTTGTGGACAACACTGTGCAGAACACCGGTTCGCGGCCCCTACAACATCGAAAATTGGCGTTGTGAGGGGTCAATTCGCCCGCTCCGCACGTGCGGAACGGGCGAATTGGTTTGCTACAGGAGCGCCTCGCCGGTCATCTCGGCGGGCACGTCCCAGCCCATGAGACCGCAGGCGGTCGGGGCGACGTCGCCCAGCTTGCCGTCGCGCAGCGGCAGGCCCGGCCGGTCGATCCACAGCGGCACCGGGTTGGTGGTGTGCGCCGTGTTGGGGGTGCCGTCCGGCTCCAGCATCACCTCGCTGTTGCCGTGGTCCGCGGTCACGATGAGCAGCCCGCCGGCGGCGGCGACCGCGGGGCGGATCGCCCCGAAGCACGCGTCGACGGTCTCGATGGCGGTGACCGCCGCCGGGATCGACCCGGTGTGCCCCACCATGTCGGCGTTGGCGAAGTTCACGACCAGCAGCTCGTGGCGGCGGTCGGCCAGGCCCTGCACCACTGCGTCGCGGACGCCGGCGGCGCTCATCTCGGGCGCGTGGTCGTACGTCGGGACGTGCTGCGGCGACTGCACCAGCACGCGGTCCTCACCCTCGAACGCCTCCTCGCGGCCGCCGTTGAAGAAGAACGTGACGTGCGCGTACTTCTCGGTCTCGGCGATGTGCAGCTGCCGGCGGCCGGCCGCGCTCGACGCCTCGGCCAGGCCCTGGCGCACGTCCTCGGCGCCGAAGATCACCGGCAGGTCCCACTCGCGGTTGTACCGGGTCATGCAGACCTGGTGCGGCCGCACGAGCGGGGTGCCGCGGTCGAAGCCGTCGAAGGCCGGGTCGGTGAACGCCTGGGTGAGCTGCCGCGCCCGGTCGGGCCGGAAGTTCACGAAGATGAGCGCGTCGCCGTCGGTCACGCGGCCCACCGACGGGTCGCCGACGACGGTGGCCTCGATGAACTCGTCGGTGACGCCCCGGTCGTAGGACGCCCGCACGGCGTCCGCGCCGGTGGGCGCGGCGTGCGGGGCGCGTCCGTGGACGATGGCGTCGTACGCCGCCTGGGTGCGCTGCCAGCGCTTGTCCCGGTCCATCGCGAAGTACCGGCCCACGACCGTCGCGACGGTGGCGCCGGCGGCCTCCAGCTCCCGCACGGCCGGCAGGCCGGAATCGGGGCGGGAGTCGCGGCCGTCGGTGAGGGCGTGCACGTAGAGGCGCTGCACCCCGTTGCGGCGGGCGATGTCGATGAGGGCGAGGAAGTGCCGCTGCTGGGCGTGCACGCCGCCGCCGCCCACCAGGCCCACCAGGTGCAGGGCCCGCTCGCGGCCGATTGCCAGCGCCTCCTGCACCTGCGGGGCGCGCTCCAGCTCCCCGCTGGCGATGGCCTCGTCGATCCGCACGAGCATCTGCGGGACGCGCCGGCCGGCGCCCAGGTTGAGGTGCCCCACCTCGCTGTTGCCCATCTGGCCGTCCGGCAGGCCCACCGGCAGGCCCGAGGCCTGCAGCCGCGCCGCCGAGCCCTCGCGCGCGAGCGCGTCCAGGTTCGGCGTGCGGGCCAGGGACACGGCGTTCCCCGGTCCCGCCGGGGCGATGCCGAACCCGTCGATGACGATCAGGACGAGCGGGCCGCTCACCCCGCCGCCTCGACGATGCGGGCGAACCCGTCGGCGTCCAGGCTCGCGCCGCCCACCAGGGCGCCGTCGATGTCCGGCTGGGCCATGAGCTCCGCGGCGTTGTCGGGCGTCACGCTGCCGCCGTACAGCACCTTCACGCGCTCCGGGTCGAGCCGGCCGCCGGCCGCGGTGCGGACCACCTTGCAGGTGTCCTGCGCGATCTCCGGCGTGGCGGTGCGGCCCGTGCCGATCGCCCAGATGGGCTCGTAGGCGATCGCGACGCGGTCGACCTCGTCGGCCTGCACGTCCTCGAGCGCCTCGTTGACCTGGGTGCGGACGTGGTCGTCGGTCTCCCCCGCCTCGCGCTGGGCGAGGCTCTCGCCCACGCACAGGATCACGCGCAGGCCGGCGTCCAGCGCGGCCCGGACGCGGGCGGCGACCATGGCGTCGGTCTCCCCCGCGGCGCGGCGCTCGGAGTGCCCCAGGATGACGCCCGCGGCGCCGGAGCCGAGCACCATGCCCGCCGAGACCTCGCCGGTGTGGGCGCCCTTCGGGGCGTCGTGGATCGTCTGGGCCGCGACCCACGCGGGGTGGCCGTCCAGGCCGGTGGCCACCGCCTCCAGGGACGGGAACGGCGGGCACACCGCGATCTCCACGCCGGCGCCGGGCTCGGGCAGGCGGGCGCGGAACGCCGCGCACCACTCCCGGGCCTCGGACGGCGTGAGGTTCATCTTCCAGTTGCCCGCGACGAGCGGGATGCGATCGCTCATGTCCGTCACCCCTTCGGGAGGGCCGCGACGCCGGGCAGGACCTTGCCCTCCATCATCTCCAGGGAGGCGCCGCCGCCCGTCGAGACGTGGGTGAGCCGGTCGGCGAGGCCGAACGCGGCGAGGGCCGCGCCGGAGTCGCCGCCGCCGGCGACGGTCGCGCCGGGGCAGGCCGCCATCGCCTCGGCCACCGCGCGGGTGCCGTCGGCGAACGGCGGGATCTCGAACGCCCCCATCGGGCCGTTCCAGAACACGGTGCCGGCCTGTTCGATCACCTCGCGGTACGTCGCGGAGGTGCCGGGGCCGATGTCGACGCCCATCCAGCCGTCCGGGATGCCGTCGCTGGCGACCACCTGCAGCTCGGCCGACGCGTCGAAGCGGTCGGCGATGAGGATGTCGCTGGGCAGCTGGAGCAGGCAGTTGTAGCGCTGCGCGGTCTGCTGCAGCTTGCGGGCCATCTCCTGGGCCTCGGGCCCCTCGTGCAGGCTGGTGCCCACCGGGTCGCCCATGGCGGCGAGGAACGTGAAGCACATGGCCCCGCCGATGAGCACCCGGTCGCACTTCTCGAGCAGCGACTCGATGAGCGGCAGCTTGTCGCTCACCTTGGAGCCGCCCAGCACCGCCACGAACGGCGGCACCGGCTTGCCGAGCAGGCCGCCGAGCACCTCGACCTCGCGGGCCATCAGCAGGCCGGCGCGGGCCGGCAGCAGGTGCGCGACGCCCTCGGTGGACGCGTGGGCGCGGTGCGCCGCACCGAACGCGTCGTTGACGTAGTGGGTGAAGCCCGCGGCGAGCGACGCGGCGAACGCCGGGTCGTTCTTCTCCTCCTCCGCGTGGAAGCGGAGGTTCTCGAGCATCACGATCTCACCCGGCTTGAGCGCCTCCACGCGGGCCCGCACCTCCGGGCCCACGCAGTCGGGCAGCAGCTCCACCTTCCGGGTGAGGAGCTGCCCCAGGCGCTCGGCGCACGGCGCCAGCGTGAACTCGGGCTTGCGCTCGCCCTTCGGGCGGCCCAGGTGGCTGCACACCGCCACCGACGCCCCCCGCTTCAGCAGCTCGCGGAGGGTGTCGAGCGACGCCCGGATGCGGGCGTCGTCGGTGATGCGGCCGTTCTCCAGGGGGACGT
Source organism: Thermoleophilia bacterium (assembly GCA_046330435.1). Lineage (GTDB taxonomy): Bacteria > Actinomycetota > Thermoleophilia > Miltoncostaeales > Miltoncostaeaceae. The sequence goes on from JAXLST010000008.1 coordinate 48,260, forward strand.
TCAGGTCCGCGCGCACGAGGACGCGCGCCCCCCGCCACTCGATGCCGGGTGCGTCGATCGCCAGCAGGCTCATGACGGTCCCCCTACGGGAGCAGCTTCGTGGCCAGGTCCACCACGCGGCTCGAGTAGCCCCACTCGTTGTCGTACCAGGAGATGATCTTCACCGTCTTCCCGGCGGTCATGGTGAGCTGGGCGTCGAACAGCGAGGAGTGGCTGTCGCCGATCACGTCGCGGGACACGATCGGGGCCTCGGTGTAGCCCAGGATGCCCTTCATGGGGCCTTCTCGGCCGTATCGCAGCGTTCACCTCGTCCTTGGTGACCTCGCGGCTCACCTCGGCGACCAGGTCCACCGCGGGCCGTCCGGGGTGGGCACGCGCATCCCGCGATGCCGTCGAGCTTTGCGCTTGAGGGTGGCGGACCTCGCCGATCGCGCGGGCGGCCTCCAGTGGAGGTCGGGATGATCGACAGCGCGGCGGCGCGGGCCCGGCGGAGGTCGCTGTGCGGCAGGTCGAGGATGCGCTGGTCGTTCGTGTACGCGTGCGTCGTAGTCGCCAAGCCCTTGACCAAGGCCGAACGAGTCGTCGAGCACCTTCGCGACAGGCGCAGGCAGTTGGTGGTGCAGGACGCGTTCGAGATGATGACGTGGTGCGTGTCGGGGTCGTAGTGCACGTCGTTCACGCCGAGGGCAGATGGTGAGGTCCGGGCCCTTGGCGGGGGCGGAGATGATGACCTTCTTGGCGCCGCCCTTCGACGTAGGGCGGCCTTCTCGCGGTCGGTGAAGATGCCGGTGCTCTCGACCACGACGTCGGCGCCGACCTCGGCCAGCAGGTTGCCGGGGTCCCGCTCCTCGAACACGCGGATGCGCTTGCCGTCCACGACGATCGAGTCGCCGTCGGCGTGCACCTCGCCCGGGTACTTCCCGAACACCGAGTCGTACTGGAGCAGGTGCGCGAGGGTCTCGTTGTCGGTGATGTCGTTCACCGCCACGATCTCGACATTCGGGTTCGTCACCGCTGCACGGAAGACGTTGCGGCCGATGCGGCCGAAGCCGTTGATTCCCACGCGTACGCTCATGGCACCCCTTCGGGTCAAGGACCAGTGTCGGAACGCGCGCGAGCCTAGCACGGGGGCTGTTTGGCCCTCGGGCCTGTGCCACGATCGCCGTCGTGCCCCGGATCCCCGCACTGGCCGCGCTTCTCGTCCTCCCCGCCGCACTCCTCGCGGGGGGTTGTGACGGTGGTGACACGCCCTCCGGGGACGGCCTGCCGGGGGCGCTGGCCGCGGCGGCGGCGCCGGGCGGGTCCGCCACCGCCCCCGCCGTGGTGGAGCGGGTGGTCGACGGCGACACCCTGGTGGTCGACGTCGGCGGCGACCGGGCCCGGGTGCGGCTGCTGGGCATCGACACCCCGGAGACGGTGAAGCCGGACGCGCCGGTCGAGTGCTTCGGGCCGCAGGCGTCGGCGCGCACGAAGGCCCTGCTGCCCGAGGGCGTGCGCGTCGTGCTGCAGACCGATCCCGTGGCGGGCGCGCGGGACGACTTCGGGCGGGTCCTCGCCTACGTCACCCCGCGGGGCGCGCGGCTCACGGTCAACGAGGAGCTGCTGCGCGAGGGGTTCGCGACGCTGTTCGTCTTCGACCGCGCCACCCCGTTCACGCGGGCCGCCGCGTTCCGGGCAGCGGAGCGGGCGGCGCGGGACGCGGGCCTCGGCCTGTGGGGCGCGTGCCCCGGCCGGGCGGCTGACGCTCCAAACGGCGTCGGGGGCCCGATGGGGCCCCCGACGAGTGCTACGAGGTGCCGGCCTCCGTGCCGGCGATCAGCCCGATCAGGCCTCGGCGGCGCGAGGCTTCGGGGTGATGGCGGCGGCCACCTTGGCGGAGACGATGCCGAGGATGCAGCCGCAGACCAGGGTCACGAGGGTGTTCAGCCACACGTAGGCCCAGGGGGTGGAGATGACACCACCGAAGGCGCCGGAGCCGGCCGTGGCCGGGTCGCCGAGGGCGGAGATGCTGTTGCCCACGCCACCGCCGTTGGCGGCCCAGCCGTCGAGGCCGGTCGCGATCCACCAGAGGAAGGTCGCGGCGAAGGCCGGGAAGGTGCCGGCCACGTAGTACCAGTCGCCGGCGATCAGGATGGCGACGAGGACGAAGGCGCCGATGCCGACCCAGAGGGCGATGCCCCAGAAGTCCGGCAGGGCTGCGGTCTTGAAGGACAGCGGCATGACGACGAGGGCACCGACGGTGCCGAAGATGCAGGCCACGAGGACCTTTCCGAAGGCGGCGTTGTCACCACCGGCCATGAAGAACATGCCCCACGAAATGAACGCGGTCGGGAGGATCAGGTGAAAATTCTCGGGCTGCGCGAGCCCGTTGCCGAGGTCGACGGCCGTCACCCAGTGGAAGGTGAAATTCAGAGCGATTTCGGTCCACACAAATGACAGGACCCCGATGACGAGCGCGAGCGGCAGGATTGCCTGTGCACGAGCACCCATGAAGGCGACTCCTCTAGGGGAAATGAAGGGAATCCATCCGCGCGGCGGGATGAACGACAGTGCCACGCGGCACGTCTCACCGTGAACGGCAAGTTTGTGCGGGTTGAGCCTAATCAGCGACTGGTGCTCGTTGCAAGCGTTGCATACTTACGGTTAAGGCCGCTGAGCCACCCCGCCAAGGGAGCTCTCTTCCGAAGGCGCAGCCCAAGAGGTTAACTGCCTGTCGTGATCTGGCGCTTGCGGAGCTGGATACCGTAGGCGGCGAGGAGGCACCCCAGGACGATCACCGCCGATGCCCCAGCGATCTGCACAAAGAAGCCGACGCCGAGACCGATGCCGGAGTCACCGTCGGCTTGGTCCTGAATGTCCCGGTACTCGACGAATGCGCGGATGGGGACGGATGCCAAAGCGATGCCAGCCAACGGTGCGAGAGCGCCACAGACCGCGGCCAGAAAGCGGCGTCCCAATGCGGCCGTGGCGAGCCCCGCACCGGACGCCGCCGCGCCGGCAGCGCCGAAACCAAGCAGCCAGTAGTGAAGGTTCGAAAGCGGGCTCCCGTCGAGCTCCCGGAGCTCCCAGAGACTGTACGTCTCGTTGTCGAAGCTGCTTGTGAATTCGGGGAGCCAGGTGCTGAGCAAGCACAGCAGACAGGCCGCGAGGGTTCCGGAGAGGACGGGCATCAGGGCCGGGACCGACGGCCGGGCCGACGAACCAGCAAGTTCGGCCGTTCGGGGAAGAACTGGGTTTGCAGGTGTCGCCGCGGCTGTCCAAGCATGGCCGTCGAAGTAGCGTTGCCCGCCTGCACCGGACGGATCGGCATACCAGCCGGGTGCTGGCGGTGCCGGCGGCCCAGGCATCGGCCCGCGGTGAAATCCCGAGCTCACCGGTGGCGGCGGGAGCAAAGCGCCGGTGGGCCCGAATTGGTCTGTCCACGTCAACCCGTCGAAGAAACGCTGGCGCCTCGGATCCGAGGGATCGGGGTACCAGCCTGCTGGCGGTGCCGTCATGTGTCGTCCTCCTCTCGAGGTTGCCGTTGGTTCGGCGGACAGCCCCGCCGACCCCAAACGGGAGGTACCGCCCGGGCCATTAGCGACGGCACGGGGTCCGGACTAGGCAGCGAGGACCACTGCAATAACGACCACCAAGACGACTCCCATGTAGATGGTGCCGATGATCCCCATGATCCACCCGGCGGTGAGCAGGCCATCTCCGGTGTATCGACCGCCGCCGTTCTCGATGTCGCGGCGGGCGTTGGTGCCCATGATCCATGCAATCGGGGCCAGGACACCGCACAGCAGAAGCCCCAGCAGCCCGAGTACGAAGACCGCCGTCGAGTTCCCGTGCTTCTCGCCGGCGGCGATGGTGTTTTGGGGGCCGTACCCGACATGCCCAACGTGGGGAGAAGAGAGGGGCGGAGGCACTTTGACCGGTGGCGGCGCGGTGACCGGAACCAAGTCCGTAGTGACGGTTCCCGAGTCCGCAACCTGTGCTGTCCACCGGGAGCCGTCCCACCACCGATGCTGGTGACGTCCGGTCGGATCGGTGTGCCAACCCGGTGAGGGGGCATAGTCCATCCCCAAATTCCTTTCATCGTCGAAGCCGAGAGATCGCGCTGACCTCAGCCAGAAATGGTGCCCCAGTTGGCGAGCGCCGCCACCCAGCCAGCGAGCAGAGCGACGCAGATGATCGGGACCGGCCGCCGCAGCGCCCACCTCTCAAGAGCCCCTGACGAGAGCCCCACCAACCGGGCGGTGAGCCACAGGAGGGTCATCAGCAGCACTGGCGGCCAGACGACGTTGTACTGCCAGAAGTCCGCATCGAACCGTGCGAGCGAAATGCAGGCGCGGGTCGCTCCACAGAAGGGGCAGGGAATGCCCGTGAGGGTCCGGAACGGGCAGATGCCAACTTCCCAATCGCCGGCGCGGAGCATGGCGAGTGGAATCGAGAGGCCAGCCGCCGCTGACAGCGAGACGAGGACAAGGCGAGTTCGCCAGCGCCAGAGTGGATGGGGGCGGCGCTCGGGCACGGAGAGGAGAATTCCATAGACCGATCGTCGGTCCAAAACCTAAGAGAACGATTGTCAGTCCACCCGAGAGCCGCAGCGCCGAGTTCCCGGCGAAACTTGTCAGGCCATGGCTAGGGAACGCCGAGTTCTCTTGACGGCAGCTCGAACATCAGCGGCCAGTATTTGCCCGTCACCAGCACCCGGTCGCGGGCCCGGTCCCACGCGATCCCGTTGAGCACCTCGGGCTGACCGCCCGCCGGGAGGCGGCTCCGCAGCCCCGACAGGTCGAGCCGCGCGCGCACCCGCCCCGTGGCCGGGTCGATGACGACGATGTCGTCGCGCTGCCACACGTTGGCCCAGATCTCGCCGCGGACCGCCTCGAGCTCGTTGAGCCGCGTGACGGGGCGCCCGCCGTCGGTGACGCGCACCCGGCGGACCTCCCGGAAGGTCGCGGGGTCGAGGAACCGCAGCACCGCGCTGCCGTTGCTCATCACCAGGCGCCCGCCCGTGGTGGTGAGCCCCCACCCCTCGCCCGCGTACCGGAACGTCCGGACCCGCCGGAAGGTGCGCCGGTCCCACACGAACGCGGTGTTCTCCTTCCAGGTGAGCTGGATCAGGCGGGAGCCGGTGGCGGCCAGGCCCTCCCCGAAGTAGGCGCCCGAGAGCGACCTGGACCGGATGACCGCGCCGGTGGACCGCCGCACCTGCCGCAGCGACGAGGCGCCGTACAGGCCGGTGCTCTCGAAGATCCGGTCGCCGGGGAGCCACACCAGCCCCTCGGTGTACGCGTCGGTCGCGTGCGGGTGCTGGGCCAGCGGCGCGGGCGTCACCACCGGGGCGCGGGCCGCGGTGGCCGCCTCGCTCCCGCCCCGGGACGCGATGCCCAGCGCCGCACCGGCCGCGCAGGCCGTGAGGGCGATCCCGGTGATGAGCCGTCGCATGGGCGGGATCCTCACACGAGACGGCCGGGAACGCCGAATCCGCCCGGCTCAGGCCGCCCGCAGGAAGGCCAGCACGGCCAGGACGCGGCGGTGGGCCTCCGCCGTGGCGGGCAGCCCGAGCTTGCCGAAGATCGCCGTGACGTGCTTCTCCACGGCACGTTCGGTCACCACCAGGTGCTCGGCGATCCCCCGGTTGGACCGGCCCTCCGCCATGAGCTGCAGCACCTGCCGCTCCTTGGGGGTGAGGTGCTCCAGCGGGTCGTCGCGGCGCCGGCGGCCCATCATGTGCGACACGACCTCGGGGTCCAGCGCCGAGCCGCCGTCGGCCACCCGGCGCAGGGCGTCCACCAGGCCGGCCAGGTCGGTGACGCGGTCCTCGAGCAGGTAGCCCAGGCCGCTGGCGTCGTCCCCCAGCAGCTCCACCGCGTAGGCCTCCTCGAGGTACTGGGACAGCACCACCACCCCGCAGCCCGGGTGGCGCTCCCGGATCTCGCGGGCGGCGCGCAGGCCCTCGTCGGTGTGGGTGGGCGGCATCCGGATGTCGACCAGGGCGACGTCGGGGCCGCGCAGCGCCACCATCCGCATGAGCTCGCGGGCGTCGCCGGCCTCCCCCACCACCTCCAGGCCCGCGTCGGTGAGCAGCCGGGCGATCCCGGTGCGCAGCAGCACCGAGTCCTCGGCGATCACGACGCGCACGGGATCTCCGCGCGCACCAGGGTGCCCGCCCCCGGGGGGCTCTCCACCACCAGGCGCCCGTCCAGCGCCGCGATGCGGTCGGCGAGCCCCGCCAGCCCGGACCCGCGGGCCGGGTCGGCGCCGCCAACCCCGTCGTCGCGCACCTCCACCACGGCGTGGCCGTTCTCGCGCACGACGCGGACGGAGGCGCTGCCCGCCGACGAGTACCGGGCGACGTTGGTGAGCGCCTCCGCCACCACGAAGTAGGCGGCCGCCTCCACGGGCTCCGGGAGCCGCTCCAGCAGGGGCGCATCGACGTCCACCGGAAGCGGCGCCCGGCCGGCCAGGCCGCCGATCGCCGCCGGCAGGCCCCGGTCGGTGAGCACCGCGGGGTGGATGCCGCGGGCGAGCTCGCGCAGCTCGTCGAGCGCCTGCTGCAGCTCCCCCATCGCGCCCTCGAGGAAGCGGGCGGCCTCGGAGCCCTCCTCCACGCAGCCGGCCGCCATGCGCAGGCGCAGGGCGAGGCTCACCAGCCGCTGCTGGGCACCGTCGTGCAGGTCGCGCTCCAGCCGCCGGCGCTCGTGGTCCGCCGCGGCGATCAGGCGGGCGCGGGACGCCGACACCTCGGCGACGCGGGCGCGCAGCTGCGCCTCCAGCCGGGCGTTGTCGATCGCCAGGCCGGCGGCGCCGCCCACCGCCGCCACCATCTCCGGGCCGCGGGACAGCGCCGGGTCGTGGGCGATGCCGGCGATCGCCCGCCCGTCGCGCACGATGGGGCTCCAGGCGCGGTCCGGTCCGGACGGCGGTTCGCTGGGCCGCCCCGCCGCGTCCACCCAACCGCCCCCGGGCCGGGCGAACAGCAGCTCCAGCCCCGGGTCACCCAGCGCGGCGGCCATGCGGTCGCGCAGGGCGTGGGCGTCCAGGGGGGCGGAGAGCTCGGCGACCAGGCGGCGGACGGCGCGCCCGGCGAGGACCCGGGCCCGGTACAGGCCCACCACGAACGACAGGGCGAGCGCGAGCATGGCGGCCAGGGTCACGGCCTGCAGGGCCTCGGGCGCCACCCCGGTGGCGTCCTCCCCGTAGACGCCGAGCCACACGCCGTACAGCGCGGCGGCGGCGCCGCCGGTCACCAGGATCGGCAGCAGCTCGTTGCGCTCCGGTGCGGTCGCGGCGCGCCACCGCAGGGCGAGCGCCACCAGGACGGCGGCGGCGAGGCCGGCGCCGGCGAGCTCCAGGGCCGGCCGGGCCCAGTCCACGTCGGTCACGGCGATGAGGTTGCGCGGCTGGTCCGGCGGGTTGCGGTCGATGAGGGCGACCGCGCCGGACAGCAGCGTCGCCCACACCCACGCCGCGGCCACCACCAGGCGGTCCGCCGGGGCCACCAGGTGGCCGGTGGGGAACGCCAGCAGGGTGAACGCCAGGGGCAGGCTCACGTGGCCGATCACCAGGCCGGCGGTGTGCAGTCCCTCCGAGTCCGCGAAGGGCAGGCTCATGAGGAACCAGGAGAAGCCCACGGCGGTGAGGATCGCCCCCATGCGGTTGTCCGGGCGGCGGTCCCACACGAACAGGCCCACGGCGATGAACACGACGCCCACCGCCGTCTTGAGCACGGTGATGAGGCCCGGCTGCTGCTGGTGGTCGCTGGAGAGGACCAGCGCGACCGAGAACCCCGCCCACACCGCGCCCAGCAGCCCCAGGCCGGCGAGGGCGCGGCGCAGCCCGGTCACCGGGCCACCAGCCGGCGCAGGGCGTCCACCGACAGCTCCAGCTTGGGGATGAACCCGCGGGCGCCGGCGTCGCCGGCGAGCGCCCCGTACCCGGCGTCGTCGCGGCTGGAGGTGAGCACCACCGCCGGCGGGTCGGGGTCGCCGGAGATCGCCCGGGCCACCGCGAAGCCGTCGTCGCCGGGCAGGTTCACGTCCACCAGCACCACGTCGGGCCGCATCTCGCGCGCGGCCGCGATGGCCTGGACGCCGTCGCCCGCCTCCCCGACCACGCGCCAGCCGCCGGTCTCCAGCAGCAGCCGCGCCGTGTCCCGGAAGCCCGCATGGTCGTCGACGATCAGCACGGTGGTCCCCCGCATGGGGCGATCCTGCACCATGCGGTGCCGCGGCGCGGTACGGATTGCCGCACCATCGCCGCGGTCAGCTCCGCCGGGCGGACCCCGTCGCGCTCATCGCCAGGTCGAGCAGCACGGCGGCGAGGGCCTCCGGCCGGTGCCGCACCACGCTGCCGGCCTCGGCCAGGTCGGCGGTGACCAGGCGCACCCCCATGGCCTCCACGCGGGCGCGGTCGGCGGCCACCGGCTCCTGGCCCATCGCCTCGTACGCGGCGACCGCGGCGGGGTCCAAGGGCCCCTCGTGCGCCACCACGACGTCCAGGCCGCCGGGCGCGGCCTCCAGGATGCGCTCCACGTGGTCGCCGACGGAGAACCCGTCGGTCTCGCCCATCTGGGTCATCACGTTGCACACGTACGCGCGCAGGCCGGGGGCGGTCGCCACGGCCTCCGCGATCTCCGGAACCGCCAGGTGCGGCAGGACGCTGGTGAACAGGCTCCCGGGGCCCAGCACGATGATGTCCGCGCTGGCCAGGGCCTCGATCGCCGGCGGGTGGGCCACCGGCGGCGGATCCAGCCACACCCTGCGGCAGGCGCCGAGCCCGGCGGCGATGTTGGTCTCGCCGCACACGTGCTGCCCGTCGGCGCGCTCGGCCCACAGCCGCACGTGCTGCAGGGTGCTGGGCAGGACCGACCCGCGGATCTTCAGGACCCGGGAGCACTCCTGCACCGCCAGGTCGAAGTTGCCGGTCACCTCCGCCAGGGCGGCGAGGAACAGGTTCCCGAAGGGGTGTCCTGAGAGGTCCCCGTCGGCGAACCGGTGCTGGAACAGCTTGCCCATGAGGGACTCGTCGTCGGCGAGGGCCACCAGGCAGTTCCGGATGTCGCCGGGCGGCAGGACGCCCAGCTCCCGGCGCAGGCGCCCCGAGGAACCGCCGTCGTCGGCGACCGTGACGATCGCGGTGAGGTCGACCGGGGCCCGCTTGAGCCCGCGCAGGAGCGAGGACAGGCCGGTCCCGCCGCCCAGGGCGGCGATGTGGGGGCGCACGCTCATGCCGCGCGCTGCGGCGACGGCGAGTCCTCCGGCGAGCGGAGGGTCGCCCGGCCGATGTCCCGGTGGGTCACGGCCACCTGGAACTCCGCCCGGCCGCGGTACCGCCGGCCCATGGCGTCGGCCATGTAGACGCTGCGGTGCCGGCCACCGGTGCAGCCGAAGCCCACCACCAGGTGGCTCTTGCCCTCCTTGGCATACGCGGGCAGCAGGTAGTCCAGCAGCGACTCCAGCTTGGGCAGGAACCCCACGGTCTCCTCCGCCGCCTCCACGAACGCCGCGACGTCCGGGTCCAGGCCCGTCTTGGGGGCGAACTCCGGCACGTAGTGCGGGTTGGTGATGAACCGGACGTCGAACAGCAGGTCCGCGTCGGTGGGCGCCCCGTACTTGAACCCGAAGGACACGAACAGCACCTGCATGCGCGGCTGGGCGTCCGGGTCGATCATCGACTCGATCACGGTGCGCCGCAGGTCCCAGATGTTGAGGGTGCTGGTGTCGATGACCGTGTCGGCACGTGACCGCAGCGGCGCCAGGAGCTCCCGCTCCTTCCGGATGCCGTCGGTGAGCGGCCCGTCGCCCGCCATGGGGTGGCGGCGGCGGGTCTCCCGGTAGCGGTTGAGCAGCACCTCGTCGGAGGCCTCGAGGAACAGGATGCGCGGCCGCACCCCGGTGACCGACTCCATGCGGTCCACCTCGGCGCCCAGGTCGGCGAAGAACACCCCGCCCCGGATGTCGCACACCACGGCGGCGCGCTCCACCTTGTCGCCCTGCGCGAACAGCTCCGCCAGCGACGGCAGCAGCTTGGGCGGGAGGTTGTCCACCACGAAGAACCCGGAGTCCTCGAAGACGCCCATGGCCTGGCTCTTGCCGGCCCCGCTCATGCCCGTGATGACGGTCAGCTCCACGTGTCCCCCAAGGTCAGGCGCGGCCCGCGAAGCGCGGCACGTCGTCCGCGTCGGGCGCCCGGTGCAGATGGTCCCAGATGTCCCGGGCGACCTTCGGCGGCAGGCCCGGCACCGCCTCCAGCTCCTCCCGGGTGGCGTTCACGAAGCGCTCCGGCGTCCCGAAGTGCCGCAGGATCGCCTTCCGCCGCGACGGCCCCACCCCGGGCAGGGCGTCGAAGATGCTCGCGGTCATGCCCCGCCCGCGCGAGGCCCGGTGGTGCCGCAGCGCGAAGCGGTGCGCCTCGTCCCGGATCTGCTGCAGCAGCTTGAGCCCGGCCGAGGCCTCCGGCAGCAGCAGCGGGTCCCGGCGGCCCGGCAGGTAGACCTCCTCGCGCTGCTTGGCGAGGCTCACCACCGGGACGTCGGTGACGCCCGCCTCCGCCATGCCCTCCATCGCCGCGCCAAGCTGCCCCTTGCCGCCGTCGATGATGACCAGGCCCGGCCGCGCCCCGAACGACATGTCGCCGTCGTCCTGCGCCAGCCGGGTGAAGCGGCGCAGCAGCGCCTCCCGCATGTGGGCGAAGTCGTTCTGACCGCCCTCGAACCGCATGGTGAAGGTGCGGTAGTGCGCCTTGCTCGCCGCACCGCCCTCGAAGACCACCATGGAGGCCACCGCGTGGGTGTCGCCGAGGTTGGAGATGTCGTAGCACTCCATCCGTATCGGCGGGGAGGGCAGTCCCAGCCAGCCCTGGAGCTCGGTGAGCGCCTCGCGGCGACGCTCGCGGGTGCGGTCGTGCCTGCGGCGGTCCTGGTCGAGGGCCAGGGCGGCGTTCCGCTGGGCGAGCTCCGCCAGGCGGGCGCGGTCGCCGCGCCCGGGCCGCACCTCGGTGCGCGCCCCGCGGCGCTCCGACAGCAGGGCCGACAGGTCCTCCATGCGGCCGATCTCGCGCGGGACGACCACCACCGGCGGGATCGCCATGGCCACCGAGTAGTACTCGATCGCGAAGCCCTCCAGCACGTCGGCGGGGATCTCGTTCCCCACGCCCTCCAGGAAGAACGACTGCCGGTCGCTCAGCACGCCGTCGCGCACCTGCATGACCTGCACGTTGGCGGCGTCCTCCGCCACGGCGACCCCCAGCACGTCCACGGTGCCCAGGTGCTCGCCGGACGCGACCTGGCGTTCCATGAGATGCCGCACGGCGGCCAGGCGGTTGCGGTACACCGCCGCCGACTCGTACTCCTGGCGCGACGCGGCGTCGCGCATCTGCTCCTCGATCTCCTGCTCCAGGCCCCGGTACCGGCCCGACAGGAACGCGATGATCTGGTCGATGAGCGCCCGGTAGTCCTCCCGGGAGATGTAGTCCACGCACGGCGCCAGGCACCGCTTGATGTGGAAGTCGAGGCACGGGATGCCGCTGGGCCGGCCGGGCTCGGTGCCCTCGCAGGGACGGCTCGGGAAGATCTTGCCGATGAGCGACAGCGTCTCCCGCACCTTGCTCGCCGACGAGAACGGCCCGAAGTACATGCGGTCCCGCCGGTGCCGCTCCCGGGTGAAGTACACGCGGGGGTAGGTCTCGTCGAGGCTGATCGCGATGTACGGGTAGCTCTTGTCGTCCCGCAGCTTCACGTTGAACGGCGGGCGGTGCCGCTTGACCAGGTTCGCCTCGAGGATGAGCGCCTCGGGCTCCGACGCCGTCACGATCGTCTCGAGCCGGTGGATGCGCTCCACCATGTCCCCCACCTTGGCGTGCTGCCCGGCGCGGGCCGTCATGGGGGCCGACGGGTCCAGCGTCTGGTCGGGGCGCAGCGGCGCCTGGAAGTAGCTCAGCACCCGCCGGCGCAGGGACTTCGCCTTGCCGACGTAGAGCACCCGGTCCTCGGCGTCGCGGTACACGTACACGCCGGGCTGGTCGGGCAGCTCGGCGAGCTGCTCGCGCAGGAGGGACCGTTCGGGCATCGCCCGACAGGGTAGACCACCTCCCGCGGTGCTCATCCCCTGGTCAGGGACACCGCGGCGCCCACCGCGGCGATGACCGCTCCCACCGCCATCGCGGCGTGGTAGCCGTCCAGGAACCGCAGTGCGTCCAGGGCGGAGGCGTCCTCCCCCAGGATCACCCGGCCGCCGCGCTCCCCCAGCCCGGACGCCGCGATCGCGCCCAGCAGCGCCACCGAGCTGGACTGGCCCAGGCTGCGCATGGTGGCCAGCACGGCCGCGGCGACGCCGAGGCTCGCCGGCGGGACGGAGCTCATCGCGGCGGCCGTGTTGGGGCTGCTGAACCCGGCCATCCCCACCCCGATCAGCACCAGGGACGGCACCAGGTGGGCCGGCGGGATGTCCTGCGGGATGGTGGCGAGGCCGGCGAGCCCGGCGGCGATGAGCACCATGCCGCCGCTGGAGAGCCAGCGCGACCCGATGCGGTCCGACAGCCGCCCGGCGACCGGCGACAGCGTGACCATGAACGCCGGCTGCACCACCAGCAGGGCGCCGGCGGCGATCGCGCTGCGGCCGCCGACGATCTGAAGCAGGATCGCGGTGAGGGCGATCGCCCCGAACATCGCCGTGTAGTTCAGGAGCGCCGCGGCGCTCGCCGCCGCGAACAGCCGGCTGCGGCGGAACAGGGCCAGGTCGAGCAGCGGGTCGTGGGCGCGGGCCTGCCGCACCAGGAACAGCGCCAGGCTGGCCGCGCCCAGGGCCATGAGCCCCAGGGTCGCGGGCGCCGTCCAGCCCCACAGCGGCGCGAACGCCAGCGGCACCATGGCGCACGCCAGCCCGGCCCCCAGCAGCAGCGCGCCCAGCACGTCCACGCGCGGGCGGCCGCCGCCCGCCGACGGGTCGTGCAGCCCGCGCGAGGCCAGGAGCGCCGCGGCGGCCACCGGGAGGTTCACCAGGAACACCCACCGCCATCCCAGGCCGTTCACCAGCAGCCCGCCGATGAGCGGGCCGGTCGCGAGGCCCAGGTAGATCGCCGTGACGTTCAGGCCGATCGCCCCGCCCCGCTCCCCGGGCGGGAACACCGCGCTCACGAGGGCCGTGGCCATGGAGGCCAGGATCGCCGCGCCCACTCCCTGGATGCCGCGCAGCGCCAGCAGCACCGTGCTGTTCGGCGCGATCGCGAGCAGCAGCGAGGAGGTCGCGAACACCGCGACGCCCAGCCGCCACATCCGCAGGCGCCCCCACTGGTCGGCGGTGCGGCCCACCGGGACCAGCGCGACGGTGTAGGTGAGCAGGTACGCGGCGGACACCCAGATGCCGGCGGCGAAGCTCAGGTCCAGGTCGCGTCCCATCGCCGGCAGGGCGACGGCCACGCCGGTGATGTCCACGGGCCCCAGGAACGAGCCCGCGCACGTGACCGCCAGCATGCGCCGGCGGCGGGCGTGGAGCGGGGCGGTCCCCGCCCCGGTCCCCATCAGGCGCCCGGCGCGCTCGCCGGGACGACCCGCACGGGCGCCGGCTTCGGCACCCGCCAGATGCCGGCGGCCGCGAGCAGCGCCACGATCCCCGACAGCAGGAACACCGCGGTGAACGCGCCCTCGGCGGGAATGGGCGTGCCGTCGATCGTCACCGCGCTCAGCACCGCCGCGCCCACCTGACCGCCCACCACGCCGCCGATCGTCCGCATGACCGTGTTCATGCCCATCGCCACGCCCGTCACCTCGGGCGACACCGCGTCCACGATCAGCTTGGCCAGCATCGCATAGGCGAGGCCCACGCCCGCCCCCACCAGCGCCATGGCGATCACGATCTGCCACCCGGACGAGTGCAGCAGCGCCAGCATCACCGCGCCCACGGCGAGCACCGCCAGCCCGGTGGTGCACACCCGCCGGGCGCCCAGCCGCCGCTCGGCCAGCCCGCCGGCGGGTCCCACGAGCAGCATCACCAGCGAGGACGGCAGCAGGTACAGGCCGGCGACGATCACGCTCGCCGCGAAGCCGTAGTCCACGAGGGCCGCTGCCTCCGCCGGCAGGCCGTTCGGCATCTGCACGAAGTTCGGCACCAGCAGGAAGGTCCCGAACATCGCGAAGCCGGCCAGGAACGCCCCGACGTTGGTCCACAGCACCGCCGGCGCACGCATCATCCCGATGTCCACCATGGGCTCCGGCACGCGCAGTTCGATCGCGATCCACGCCGCGGTGAGCAGGGCCGCCGCCGCGAACAGGCCGAGCACGGCCGGCGACAGCCAGCCCCACGACTCGCCCTCGCTCAGGGCGACCAGCAGCGCGCCCAGCGCACCGGACAGGGCCACCGCCCCGGGGATGTCGAGCCGCGCGGGCGTCCGGATGGGCGACTCGGGGATGAGCGGCACCACGAGGAACAGCGCGAGGGTCACCGGCACCGCGCCGATCCAGAACAGCCACTGCCACGACAGGTTCTCGAGGATCACGCCGCTCAGCACCAGGCCGGCGCCGCCGCCGACGCCGAACGTGGCGCTCAGCAGGCCCAGCCCCACCCCCACGCGCTCGGGCGGCAGCTCGTCGCGGATGATCCCGAACGACAGCGGGAAGATCGCCCCGCCGGCGCCCTGCAGGGCCCGCGCCACGATGAGCATCGCGATGGACGTCGACAGCGCGCACAGCACCGTGGCCGCCGCGAAGATGACCATGGCGATCACCAGCAGGCGCTTCTTGCCGTAGGTGTCGCCCAGCTTGCCCAGCAGGGGGGTGCTGATGGCCGAGGTGAGCAGGAACCCGGTGAACACCCAGGTCGCCCACGTGTTGGTGGTGTTCAGGTCGCGCTGCAGCGACGGCAGCGCGGGCACCACGAGGGTCTGCTGCAGCACGTAGCTCACGGCGACCACCGCGAGCAGCCCCAGCGTGAGGTTGGCTCCCGTGCGCCGCGGGGCGCCGGGGGCCGTGCGCTCGGCCTGCGCTGTGCTCATGCGGCCGGCGGCGGCTCGTGGTGGACGACCAGCACCGGGCAGGGTGCGTGGTAGGCCAGGTGGGCGGCGAAGGCGCCGTGCAGGGCCCGGCTCAGCCGGCCACGCACCGCGGCGGCCACGATGAGGTCCGGGTGGCCCTCCCCCGCGGCCCAGGCGCACACCGCCTGCGCGGGGTCTTCGCCGGCCAGCAGCACCGGGCGCTCGGCCGCCGCCGCGTCCACCAGCCCCCGCAGCAGGGCGTGGCCGTGCTCGGTGCTCTCCTGCAGCGGCGGGAGCGCCATGGTGGGCGACGCCAGCACGGCCAGGTCGGCGTTGGCGAGCACGTGCACGACCAGCAGCTCGCCGTCCGGCTCGAGCAGCCGGCGGGCCGCGGTGAGGGCGTCACGCGATGCGTCGTCGTCGTCGACGCACACCGCGATGCGCCGGTATCCGGTCACTGGAGACATGTTTGCATGATGCAATCAACCATCGGGGTCCGCAACCGGGTCCGTGCGCTCGGCCTCCTCGGCGAGGCTCAGCGCCTTGGTGAAGGCAAGCACGCCGTCCACCAGGGCGGCGCGGTCGCGATCCGAGAGCGGCGCGATGAGCGCCGCGAACCGGGCGTCCCGCAGCGCCAGGCTGGCCTCCAGGATGCGGTGCCCCTCGGCGGTGAGGCGGGTGTTGCGCCGGCGCCGGTCGTCCCCGGCGGGCTCCGCCTCCACCAGCCCCATGCGGGTGAGCCCCTGGAGCATCCGGGTGGCGGTGCTCACGGCGACGCCGGTGCCCTGCGCCACCTCCGACACGCCCAGCGGGCCGTCGCGGAGCGTCAGCAGCGTGAGCTGCTGCTCCGGGCTCAGGCGCCCCTCGGGGGTGTCGGCGTTGCGGCGCTGCTCCAGCCGTCCCAGCACCAGGCGGAGCACGGCCGGGTAGAGCGCGCCGAGCGCGGCGGCGGCCTCCTGCGGGCTGTCGGCGCGGTGCTGGTCCATGGGGTGAGCGTATCGGCACCGCCGCGGGAACCGTTTCCGTTGACCACCTCTGCGCGGCTGTGCATACTGAGTATGCATACCGCGTATGCACACCCCGGTGATCTCCTCGGGCACGGGAAGGAGTTCTCGGGGGGCGAACGAATGTTCTGTCCGAGGCGGCGTCTACCGTCGTCTCCCCCACCACACCGGATCGGAGGTCCCCGTGGTTCGTGCATTCCCCAACCCCCCGTCGCTGCGGCGCCGCGTCGAGCAGGCCCTCTCCGCCCACCCCGGTGGCCTGGGCTGGCAGGCACTGGCGGAGGAGGTCGCCCGGCGCGCGGTCGCGTCCGGCGCCCCGGCGCCCCGTCCCGCCCAGGTGGTGCGCGAGCTGGGCTCGCTCATCGTCGAGGGCCGCGTGGACGACCGCAGCGGCCGGTTCGTGCTGCTGCCGTCCACGCAGCGGGCGGCCGTGCCGTTCGTCCACGACCGGGCGGCGTGAGGATGACCCGCTCCGGGAGCCGTCAGGCGGCGATGGGCAGCAGCACCACCGCACCTGACGGCGCCCCCGGGGCGAGCGCCGCCGCACCGCCGGCGAGCGCCATGATCCGCGCCACGTAGGCCCGGGTCTCCGCGTACGGCGGCACCCCGCCGTACCTGCGCACCGCGCCGGCCCCCGCGTTGTACGCGGCGAGGGCCAGGGGCACCGACCCGAACGACCGGATGTGCCCGCCCAGCAGGCGCCCCGCCGCTGGGATCGCCTGCGCCGGGTCGAAGGGGTCCCGCAGCCCCATCCCGGCGGCCGTCGCCGGCATGAACTGGGCGATGCCGAGCGCCCCCGCCGGGCTGACCGCGTCGGCGCGATACCCGGATTCCGCCTGCAGGAGCGCCGCCAGCACCGCGGGCGGCACGCCGTTCGCGACCGCCGACGTCGTCACCATGACGCGATAACGCTCGGGCACCCACGCGGGCAGGCCGCCCGCCGCGAGCGCCGCACCGGCCTGCGCCGTCTCCCGCTCCGCGGAGGGGGAGACGGCGCCGCAGCCGGGCAGGTACCCGTAGTGCCACGGCTCCCAGGAGTAGCGCTGCAGGAAGCCGAACCGGCCGGCGTTCCGGGCGAGCCACGCCCCCGCCCCACCGCCCGTGGCGAGGTCCAGCTCCGTTGCGTCGCGGTGCCGGCTGCGGCCGGGCGGTGCCACCCAGCGGGGATCGGGATGCCGGGCGAACAGCACGGCCTGCTCGGCGTCGGAGCGGAACCCGCTGACCACCACCAGGTCGATGCCGTCGGCGTGCGCCGCCGCGTGCATGAGGTCGAAGGCCGCCGCGACCTGCGGGCAGGTGGGTTTGCCGTCGCGGTGCACCAGCGGCCCGGCGTAGCCGCCGCCGGCCGCCATGGTGACCGGGCCCGTGTCCATCGTGACCCGCACCTCCAGCCCGGCACGGGCCCGGGCGCGTGCGACGGTGCCGAGCGGGCCGGGGACGGCCACCACCACGTCGACCGCGACCGGCGGCCGCGGACCGGGCGCCGCCACGCGCTCCAGGCGCCCACCCGCCGAGACGGCGGAGGGCTCCGCCGCCGCGCGCGCGTCGGCCGCCACCGCGCCGGCGTCGCTGGGATCGGACCCGATGCGCGCCACCAGGGCCCTGGCGGCGGACAGCGCCGCGAGGTCCGCGGCGCGCTGGGCCCGCGCCGCCGCGGCATGCGCCGCGCCGAGGACGCCGACGGCGGCGACGCCGAGCAGCACCAGCACCCCGAGCGCGATCACCGGGATGGCCGCCTGCCCGCGGCTCACGGCAGGCGCACCGCGCCGGAGGCGGCCGCCCGCACCCCGAAGGGACCGGGGACGGGGGCCTCCGCGCCGACGGTGACGACCGCCCCGGAGGGGCCCGTCGCGTGGAGGCCGGCGCGGCGCACGCCCTCCTCCGCGTCGATGACGGCCCGGCAGGCCGCGGCGACCTGCCACGCCAGCAGGGCCGCGGCGAGGACGACCGGGACGGCGGCCAGGAGCTCCAGGGTGGCCTGCCCGCGGGGGCGGCGGCTCATCGGGTGGCGACCTCGGCGGTGACGGTGAGGGGCACCCGCCCGGCCCAGGGCAGCGGCGGTGAGGGGAGCCGCAGCTGGAGGCGCCCGGGCCGGGCGGGATCGGGGCGGACGTCGGCCGCCGGGAGGGCGGCGCGGACGAGGGGTGCGGGGTCCTCGCCCACGCCGGCGGCGCGGGCGCCCGCCCGGGCCGCGCCGCCGGCCTGCAGCCACGCGGCCGAGCAGGCCACGAGCCACCATGCGGCGAGGGCCAGGGCGGCCATGGCGGGGAGCACCGCGATGAGCTCCACCGCCGCCTGACCGCCCTGTCGTGCCGTCCACCGCATGCACCGCAGGCTAGGTGCGGGGATGTGACGGGTGGCGCGCGGTCCGTGCCGTCCGGCGCGCGGCGCCGTGACGGATCAGGCGCGGGTCAGTGCCAGCGCCGGCTCTGCCGGACCATCCAGAGGATGGCCAGCGCGCACGCCGCGGCGAGCGCGAGCACCCCGAGCCCCGAGATGTACGGGCCCAGGAGCGGGATCCCCACGACGAGCAGCAGCAGGATCACGACGCCGAGCGCGATGATCGCCTTGCGCTGCCACGCGGGGATGACCATCCACGCCAGCTCGTTCTGCCGGAAGTACTGGTAGGCCATCACGGCCATCCCGGCGACGAACAGCACGAAGATGATCTGGTTGAGGGACACCGCGACGGCCCCGAACCCGCGCTGGGACACGAAGACCAGGGCGGCGATCCCCATCACGATCGCGATGTTCCGGACGGCGGTCATGTTCACGTTCATGGCGCCGCGGATGGTAGCGCGGCACCGTGCCCGCGGACCGGGGCGGTGATCCGCCCGGCCGCCCGGCCCGTAGCCCCCTGCGTACGCCGATTCCGACACCCACCGGGAGGCACGGAGAATGTTCGACATCTCGCCCGTCCAGATCATGCTGGTGCTGGCGCTCGCCCTGATCGTGTTCGGCCCCAAGCGCCTGCCGGAGCTGGGCCGCAACCTCGGCAAGGGCCTGCGGGACTTCAAGGGCGGCCTCGCCGGCGAGACGGCCCACGACCCCGACCCCACCGCCGCGCGCGTCGCCGACCGCCACGAGGACGACGCCCCGGACCTGCGCCGGATCATCACCGACAACGCCACCCCCGAGGCCGTGCGCCACGAGGGCGCACCGCACGCCGCCTGACCGCCGCGCAGCGCGGGGTTGGCCAATTGGCCGCCGCGGCGGCCAATTGGCCAACCCGCTCAATTCGCCCCTCGGACGCCGAAGCCGTGACCGACGGGTGCGGATCCCGCACGGACCGCCACCCGCGACACCGGGCACCGACGACCGCACGGGGCGACGTGGCACGCAGGCGCACCGCACTCCTCACCCTGGCCGCCGCGGCGGCCGCCACGGCGACCGCCGTCGCCGCCACGCCCGCGGGCGACCCGCCGGGCCACCTCGGCCATCCGCGCAGCGCCGCCCCGGCGGCGTCCGGCGAGGTCACGGTGATCCTCCAGCTCGCCGGGCCGCCCGTCGCCGTCGGCCGGGTCGCGGCGCAGCGCGGTGCGCGGGCACGGACCTGGAGCACCACCCGGTTCCGGGCCGGGGTGATCGCGCGGCAGCGGCGCCTGGTGCCCGGCGTGCGGGCCGCCGGCGGGACGGTGGTCGCGACCTACCGCGACGCCTACAACGGCGTCGCCGTGCGGATCCCCGCCGATCGCGTCGCCCGGCTGCGCGACCTGCCCGGCGTCGTCGCGGTGCACCGCAGCCGCACGGTCCGGCGGCTGCTGACCTCCGCCGTGCCGTTCACGGGCGTGCCCGGGGTGGGAGGACGCCGGGTGACGGGCCGCGGCGTCCGGATCGGGATCATCGACACCGGAGTGGACTTCCACCACGCCGACCTCGGCGGTTCCGGCGACCCGGCCGACTTCGCCGCGGACGCCGGGACGGATCCGGTGGCGTCGGGCTTCCCGACGGCCAAGGTCACCGGCGGGTACGACTTCGTGGGCGACTCCTACGGCACCGACGATCCCGCCGGGGCCACGCCGCAGCCCGACCCGGTGCCGCTGGACTGCGACGGCCACGGCACGCACGTCGCGGGGATCGCCGCCGGCACGGGCGTGCGGGCCGACGGCGCCGCGTACGCCGGTCCCTACACGGCGCGGACGCTCGCGGGGCAGGCCTTCCGGGTCGGCCCGGGCGTCGCCCCGGAGGCGACGATCTCCGCCTACCGGGTCTTCGGCTGCACCGGGAACACCGAGGACGCGATCCTGATCGCCGCCATCGACCGGGCCGTGCGCGACCGGGTGGACGTCATCAACATGTCCATCGGCACCGTCTACACGGGCGGCGACGATCCGGTGGCGGCGGCGGTGGACGCCGCCACCCGCGCCGGCGTGGTCGTGGTCGGCGCGGCGGGCAACGAGGGTCCCGGCCCCTACACCGGCGGATCCCCGGCGGCCGCGGACGGCGCCATCGCCGCCGGCGCGGCCGACACGATCCCCGACTTCCCGGCCGCCACCGTCGAGGGCACGGCCCTCGCCGCGACGGCGGCGCAGGAGACCACCGGCACGCCGATCCCCGCGGGCCTGCAGGGCCCCCTCGCGGTGACCGGCACCCCGGCCATGCCGGCCGCCGGGTGCGATCCCGCCGACTACGCCGACCGGCCCGCCGGGGCGATCCCGGTGGTGCTGCTCGGCGTGTGCACGCACACCGCGAAGGCCCTGCTGGCACAGGCCGTGGGCGCGCCGGCGGTGATCCTGGTGAGCAACGACCCCGGCTACGGGACCCAGGACGGGCCGCTTCCCGGCGTCACGATCCCGGTCCTCGTGGTCCCGGTGGACGCGCTCCCCGCCCTTCGCGCGGCCGACGGCACCACGGTCTCGGTGACGGCGGCCCCCCGGCTGGTGAACCCGTTCTTCCGGCGGGCCGAGGTGTGGAGCTCCGCGGGCCCCCGCTGGGACGACTCCGCGCTGAAGCCCGACCTGCTCGCCCCCGGGGTCTCCATCGCGTCCGCGGCATCGGGAACCGGGACCGGGGCGAAGGCATGGTCGGGCACGTCCATGGCCGCCCCGTACGCGGCGGGCGTCGCCGCGCTCGTCCGCCAGGCACGGCCCGGGTGGGGTCCCGCCGACGTGAAGGCGGCGATGATGAGCACCGCCTCCGGTGCCCCGGGCGACCTCGCCGACGACGACGTGCTCACCTCCGGTGCGGGGCTGGTCCGGCCCGTCCGCGCCGTCGGGGCGACGGTGCGGGCGATGACCTCCGACGGGCTCGGCAACCTGTCCTACGGGTTCGTCCCGGCGAACGGCCCGATCTCGCAGACCCGGCGCGTCCGGCTCGTCAACGACGGTTCGCGGCCGGTCACCTACGCGCTCGCCGCGACGCCGCAGGGGGACCTCCACGGGGCCCGCCTGTCGCTGTCGGACACCCGCGTGACCGTCCCGGCCCGGGGTTCCGCCCAGGTCGCGCTCACGGTGAGCCTCGGCGGGGCCGCGGTGGCCGGCCTGCCCGGGGCGGACGGCACCCTCACCACCGTGCGCGGCGTGGTCGCCGCGACCCCCGTCACCGACCGCCCAGGCGTCCACCCCCTGCGCATCCCGTTCCTCATGGTCCCCGCCGCGCGGTCCGCCGTGGCGACCGGCACCGTCCGGCTGCGCACCCTCGCGGGCGGCCGGCGCCGGGTGACCGTCCCCGTGGAGAACTCCGGGGTGCACGGCACCCGCGCCGGGGTCTTCGCGTGGGGCCTCGCCGACCCGGCCGGCGACGCCGCGGACACCACGGACATCCGGACGGCCGGCGTCCGCGTGGTCGCCGGGTCCGACCCGTCCCTGGAGTTCGCGATCACGCTGGACCGGGGGCTTTCCAACCCGGCGCGCACCGAGTTCGACGTGACGGTCGACGTCGGCGGCGACGGCACCCCGGACCTGACGCTCGTGGGCGTCGACTCCGGGTACGCGGACATCGGGGACCAGAACGGCCGCATGCAGGCCTTCGTCCTGGACGCCTCCGGGACCGTGGTCGACCGGCTCGACGCGACCGCCCCGCCGAACAGCGCCACGGTGCTGCTGCCCCTGCCGCTGCGCCACCTGGGGCCGTTGGACGAGACCACCGAGATCATCTACTCGGTGAGCACGTACGACACCGCGATCACCGACGCGGAGGGGGACACGACGGGCATCGCCCGGTTCCGCCCTCTGGCCCCCGCCGTCGAGACGGGCGCCCTGATCCCCCTGGCACCGGGCCAGGACCGGACCCTCACGCTGTCCGCCGGCCCCCGGTCGGCGGCGGCCCCCCTGGGGTGGCTGCTGGTCGCCCTGGACGATCCGGCCGGCATCGGCCAGGCCAACCCGGTCCCCATGCCCAGGCGCTGAACGCCGTCATGACAGGCCGGCGTCGTGGACGCAGATCGCGATCTGCACGCGGTTCGCGGCGCCGAGCTTGTCGAACAGGCGGGACACGTGGGTCTTCACGGTGGGGACCGACATGTGGAGCTCCGCGGCGATCTCCGCGTTGGCGAGGCCGCGGCCGACCGCGAGGGCGACCTCCAGCTCGCGCTCGGTGAGGGACTCCAGGCGGGTGCGGGCCGCGGCCGACCGGTCGCCGGCGGCGTCCTCCCGGACCCGGGCGACCAGGCTGCGGGTCGCCGACGGGGACAGCATCGCCTCGCCGTCCACGACGCGGCGGATCGCGTCGACGATGTCCGCCGGCGGGGTGTCCTTGAGCAGGAACCCGTCCGCCCCGGCCGCCACCGCGCGCACGACGTTCTCGTCGGCGTCGAAGGTCGTGAGCACGATCACCCGCGGCGGGTCGGGGTCGCGCAGCACCCGCCGCGTCGCCTCCAGGCCGTCGAGCACCGGCATGCGGATATCCATGAGCACCACGTCCGGCCGCAGCTCGCGGGCCCGCTCGACGCCCGCGGCGCCGTCGGGCGCCTCCCCGACCACCCGCAGGTCCTCCTGCCCGCCGAGCATCAGCGACAGCGCCGACCGCACCAGCGGGTCGTCGTCGACGACGAGCACCCGGATCACCCCCACGGCAGCGTCCCCCGCAGCTCGAAGACGCCGTCCTCACGCCGCGTCGTGAGCGTCCCGCCGCTGAGCTGCGCCCGCTCGGCGAGGCCCACCAGCCCCAGGCCCGCGCCCGGGGTGCCGGAGGCGCCGAAGCCCAGCGGGTTGCGCACCGTCACGTCCAGCCCGCGGCCCGGCGCCCCGTCCACGCGGACGCGCACCACGGCGCCGGGCGCGTGCTTGCCGGCGTTCGTGAGGCCCTCCTGGACGATGCGGTACACGGTGCGTCCCAGGGCGTCCGGGACCGGGCCCGCGACGTCGCCGGCGTAGTCCACCGACATCCCCGCGGACCGGCACTCCTCCACGAGCCGCGGCACGTCGTCCAGGGTGGGCTGCGGCCGGTCCAGGGCCTCCCCCGTCTCCGGGTCGCGCAGCACCCCGAGCACGCCGCGCAGGTCGGTGAGCGCCGCATTCGCGCGCTCACGGATCTCGGCGGCGCCGCGGCGGAGCTCGTCGGCGGGCAGGTCCTCCCGGAACGCCATCGCCCCGGCGTGCATGGAGATCTGGGAGATGCGGTGCGCCAGGACGTCGTGCATCTCACGCGCGATGCGGGCCCGCTCGTTGATGCGCGACCGGTCGGCGCGCAGCGCCTGCTCGGCCTCCGCCCGCTCGGCGCGGTCCCGCAGCTGCCACATGAGCTCCCGGCGCGAGCCGATGTACATCCCCCACCCCCCGAGCGCGGCGGTGAACACCACGCCGACGATCACGGTGAGCCAGAACGGGTCGCCGCCCTGCTCCGGCACCACGAGGGTGTAGCCGTGGCCGGCGACGATCGCCACCGCCCCGACCGGCAGGAGCTCGCCCCAGCGCCGCCGCGTGGCGACCGACACCAGGGCCAGCATCGCGGGGCCCGAGCTCGCCATCGACACGAGGCCCATCAGCGCCAGGGCAAGGGCCACGGGCACCGGCCACCGGCGGCGGCGGTGCACCAGCACGAACGCCGCCGCGCCGACCAGCAGGTCGAGAAGGACCCACCCCCACCGGCCGTCATCGGCGAGCTTCACCAGCGGTTCGGCGGCCACCGCCGCGCTGACCGCCAGCATGGCCGCGAACCGCCAGGAGACACCCCATCGCGTGAGGGGCGGCTGCCAGGGCACGGTGTCGGCGTCGCTCACGCTCGAAAGGCTAGGGAACCCCGCCGGATGCGCCCATCCGTCAGCGGTCGCCGTGGCCGTACGACTTTGGTCGGACGCGGCTCGCGACGCCCGCCCGATGTGCCGGAGCCGCCCCGGCCTCAGGCTGGGTCCCATGATCACCGTCACCGAACTCACCAAGCGCTACGGCGACTTCACCGCCGTCGACGACGTCACCTTCACGTGCGTGCCGGGCCGCGTCACCGGGTTCCTCGGCCCCAACGGGGCCGGCAAGACCACCACCATGCGCATGATCGTCGGCCTCACCGCGCCGACCCGCGGCGAGGTCACCGTGGGCGGCCACCGCTTCACGGACATCCCCAACCCCGGCCGCCACGTGGGCGTCCTGCTCGACGCCTCCGCCCAGCACGCCGGCCGCACCGGCCGCGAGGTGCTGCTGCTGGGCGCCCGCACCATGGGCCTGCCGGACGACCGGGTGGACGACATGCTCGACACCGTCGGCCTCACCGCGGCGGAGTCCGCTCGCCGCGTGCGCGACTACTCCCTGGGCATGCGCCAGCGGCTCGGCATCGCCAACGCCCTGCTGGGCGACCCGTCGGTCCTGATCCTCGACGAGCCCGCCAACGGCCTCGACCCCGCCGGCATCCGCTGGATCCGCGATCTGCTGCGCGGCTTCGCCGCCCGCGGCGGCACCGTGCTGCTGTCCAGCCACCTCCTGCACGAGGTCGAGCAGGTCGCCGACGACATGGTCCTCATCGGCCACGGCCGCATCGTCGCGGCCGGCG
Source organism: Thermoleophilia bacterium (assembly GCA_046330435.1). Lineage (GTDB taxonomy): Bacteria > Actinomycetota > Thermoleophilia > Miltoncostaeales > Miltoncostaeaceae. The sequence continues at coordinate 73,144 of JAXLST010000008.1, forward strand.
ACAAGGCGGCCATCCTGGCCCGCGCCCACGACGGCGTGCTGGTGGAGGCCCAGGACATGGCCGCCCTCGCGGACGCCCTCCGCGAGGAGGGGCTCGCCCACCGGCCCGCCGACGGCGGGATCCACGTGGACGCCCCGGCCGTCGCCGTGGGCACGCTCGCCGCCCGGCGCGGCCTGGTGCTCACCGGCCTTCGGCCCGACGGCGAGGGCCTCGAGGACGTCTTCTTCCAGCTCACCGCCGACACGCAGCGGGACGCCGCGCCCGCGGAGAGGATCGCCGCATGACCGTCCACCCCGTCGCGTTCCGGCCGTTCGACCTGTCCGCCACGCCGGCGGTGCCGTTCGGCCGCCTGGTCTCGGTGGAGACCCGCAAGATGGCCGACACCCGCGCCGGCCGCTGGCTGCTCATCGGCATCGGCCTCATCACCGCCGCAATCCTCGGCGTGATGCTGGTGGTCGCCGTCGCGAAGGATCTGTCGCTCGGGTTCCGGGACTTCCTCACGGCGGTGAGCATCCCCATGGGGATCCTCCTGCCCGTCCTCGGGGTCCTGTCGGTGACCCAGGAGTTCGGTCAGCGCACGGCGCTGACGACCTTCACGCAGGTCCCCTCCCGCATGCGGGTGCTCCGGGCGAAGTTCGCCGCGGCGCTCGGCCTCGCGACCGCCGGGACGGTGCTGGGCATGGTCCTGGCCGCCGCCGCGTACGGCGGGTACGCGCTGCTGTCCGACCTGGGCACCGGCTTCAACGCGGGTCCCGGCGACCTCGGGCGGTTCCTGCTCGTGCAGGCGCTCGGCCTCGTCGGCGGCCTCGCGTTCGGCGCGCTGCTGCTCAACTCCGCCGCGGCGATCGTCGTGCTGTTCTCGGTCACCTTCGTGCTCACCGGGCTGTTCGAGCTCGGCGCGCAGACAATCGGCTGGTTCGGCGACCTGCGCCCCTGGATCGACTTCCAGGCCGCCCAGGGCCCCCTGGTCGACGGCGGGGTCAGCGCCACCGAATGGAGCCACCTGCTGGTGTCCTCGCTGCCCTGGCTCGTGGTTCCGCTCCTCGTCGGCCTCCGGCGGATCCTCCGGGCCGAGGTCAAGTAGCGGACGGCGGATCCGTCGGGCGCTCCTCGAAGCCGGTGCAGCGCCACACCGGGACCGGCGGGTACTTCGGGTACCGCCGGTCCCCGGCGTGGCGGCCGCACATCGAGAACACCGAGCGGCTGGTGCGGACGAGCCGCTGATGGGCGCAGGCGCCGCACAGCCCGAACCTGCCGGGCGGCGGGGCGGTGCTCAGGCGGGGACGCCCCCGGCGGCGTCCAGGGCCGCCAGCTCGTCGGCCACGACGGCCAGCGGGCGCGACCCCGTGTCGGCACCGTGCCGGGCGCGCACCGAGACCTCGCCGGTGTCCGCCTCGCGGTCGCCGACGATGAGCAGGTACGGGATCTTCCAGAGCTCCCCGTCGCGGATGCGCCGGCCCATGGACTCCGAGCGGGCGTCCACCTCGGCGCGCAGCCCGCGGCCGCGCAGGACGTCCCGCACGGTGCGGCCGTACTCGTGGTGGCGGTCGGAGACGGGGATGACCCGCACCTGCTCCGGCGCGAGCCAGAACGGGAAGTCGCCGCCGCAGTCCTCGATGAGGATGCCCATGAACCGCTCGATCGATCCCAGGACGGCGCGGTGCACCATCACCGGGCGCTCCTCGGTGTCGTCGGCGGTGGTGTAGCTGAGGTCGAACTTCTCCGGCATCGAGAAGTCCAGCTGGCAGGTGCCGAGCTGCCAGCTCCGGCCCATGGTGTCGGTGACCTGGAAGTCGATCTTGGGGCCGTAGAAGGCGCCGTCGCCCTCCTTGAGCTCGTACTCCCGGCCCTCCAGGGCCTCCCGCAGGCCCGCCTCGGCGCGGTCCCACATCTCCTGGGTGCCCGCGGCCTTCTCGGGCCGGGTGGAGAGGAACGTGCGCACCTGGCCGAAGCCGAAGCGGCCGTAGAACCGCTCGATGAGGCCGAGCACCGCCTGCACCTCGTCCTTGACCTGGTCGAGGCGGCAGAAGATGTGGGCGTCGTCCTGGGTGAACGCCCGCACGCGGAACAGGCCGTGCAGCACCCCGGACAGCTCGTGCCGGTGCACGTGCCCGAACTCGGCGAGGCGCAGCGGCAGGTCGCGGTAGCTGCGCCGCCGGCTGCGGAACACCAGGCAGGCGCCCGGGCAGTTCATCGGCTTGATCGCGTAGCCCTGCTCGTCCACCTCGGTGAAGTACATGTTCTCGCGGTAGTGGTCCCAGTGACCGCTCTTCTGCCACAGCTCCTGGCTGAGGATCGTGGGGGTGCGGATCTCCTGGTAGCCCATCGCGTCGAGCTCCTGGCGCACGGCGCCCTGGATCTCGTTGACGATGACCATGCCGCGCGGCAGGAAGAACGGGAACCCCGGGCCGGCCTCGTCGAAATGGAAGATCTCGAGGTCGCGGCCGACGCGGCGGTGGTCACGCGCCTTCGCCAGCTCGATCTGCTCCAGGTGGGCGTCCAGCTCGGCCTGGGTGGGGAACGAGGTGGCGTACAGCCGGGTGAGCATCGGCTGGCTGCTGTCGCCCCGCCAGTACGCGCCGGCGACCGACATGAGCTTCACCGCGCCGATCTGGCCCGTGTCATGCACGTGCGGGCCGCGGCACAGGTCGATGAAGTCGTGCTGCCGGTACAGGGAGACGGTGGTCTCGCCCTGTCCCGCGAGGGTGTCGATCTGCTGGACCTTGTAGTCCTGGCCGCGCTCGGCGAAGAACGCGCGGGCGTCGTCCACGCTCATCACGGACCGGCTCAGGGAGGCCTTGTCCTTGGCGATGCGCTTCATCTCGGCCTCGATGGCCGGGAAGTCGTCCTCCGACAGCGGCCGCGGCAGGTCGAAGTCGTAGTAGAAGCCGTCGTCGATGGGTGGGCCGAACGCGAACCTCGTGCCCGGGAACAGGTTCTGGACGGCCTCCGCCATCACGTGCGCCGCGGTGTGGCGCATCGGGTAGAGGTAGTCCTCGCCGCTCTTCTTGGTGACGATGGAGATCGCCCCGCCGTCGGGCAGCGGCAGCGCGAGGTCGCGCATGTCGCCGTCCACCAGGATCGCCACGGCGGCCTTCGCGAGGCCGGGGCCGATGGCCGCCGCCGCGTCGTGGCCGGTGGCGCCGTCCTGGAGCTCGAGGGGGGTTCCGTCGGGAAGCTTGACCGTGATCACGGCGCGGGATGCTAGCAACGGGCCGGGCGCGTCCGGCTCCGGGTGGGCGATGATGGCGGGGTGTACCCCACCGGCGGCGACGTGACCCTGCAGGTGCTCGGCAGCGGGCGGGTGACCGCGCGCATCGAGGAGCGCCGCGAGATCGGGTACCACGGCATCCCGGGGATGGCCCGGCGCATCACCCTCCGCCTGCCCGACGGCGTCCGCGTTGAGGGCCTGCAGGTGGGGCGCGGCACCCTGCGGTTCCTCGACCCCCGGGTGCGGCTCGCGTGACCGGCAACGAGTGGGACGCCCGCTACGCCGGCGAGGCGTTCGCGTTCGGCACCGAGCCCAACGACTTCCTGGTGGAGGTCGCACCGCGGCTCCCGGCGGGCGGGCGCGTGCTGAGCCTGGCCGAGGGCGAGGGCCGCAACGCGGTCTGGCTGGCGGCCCACGGGTTCGAGGTCCACTCGGTGGACGGCTCGGAGGTGGGCGTCGCCAAGACCCTCCGCCTGGCCGCGGAGCGCGGGGTCACCGTCCACGCCGCGACGGGGCGCCTGGAGGACCTGGACATCACCCCGGGCGCATGGGACGTGATCGTGTCGGTGTTCGTGCACCAGCCGCCGCCGCTGCGCGCCGAGGTGCACCGCAAGGTCGCCGCGGGGCTCGCGCCCGGCGGCATGTACGTGATGGAGGCCTACTCCCCAGACCATTGGGGGCGGGGCACGGGCGGGCCGCCGCATCCCGAGCGGCTCGTGCCCCTGCAGGCCGCCATGGCGGAGCTGGCGGGGCTGGAGTTCCTGCACGCCGCCGAGCTGGAGCGCGACGTGGTGGAGGGGCACCTGCACACCGGCGACGCCGCGGTGACCCAGATCCTCGCCCGGAAGGCTGGTTGACACCGCCAGCGGGTGACGGATGTCATGACGCAGGACGCGCCGTGTCGAATCCGGCCGCCGTGTCCGTCAACGCGGCGAACACCCCCGCAGGGGGCGACCCAGAGAGGACACACCACATGCGCTACATGCTCCTGATCTACGCCGACGAGTCGCAGCGGAACGTCGACCCCACCCCCGAGGAGATGGCCGCCTCGATGCAGCCGTGGTTCGAGTACGGCGAGAAGTGGGCGTCCGTGATCCGCGGCGGCGAGCCGCTCACCGGGTGGAGACCGCCACCAGCGTCACCGTTCGGGACGGGAAGGTGACGGTCACCGACGGGCCGTTCGCGGAGACCCGCGAGCAGCTGGGCGGCTACTACATCCTGGAGACCGACTCCATCGACGAGGCCATGGAGGCCGCGAAGGAGTGTCCCGGGGCCCTGTACGGCACCGTGGAGCTGCGCCCGATCATGGAGATCCCGGAGATGCCCTCCTGACCCCGGCGGCCGCGGGGGCGGTCGAGTCCGTCTTCCGGGAGAGCTGGGGACGGGCGGTGGCCGCCCTCATGGCCGCGTTCGGCGACCCGGACCTGGCCGAGGAGTCGGTCCAGGACGCCCTGGCCACCGCGATGGAGGCCTGGCCGCGGGACGGCGTGCCCGCCGCACCCGCGGCCTGGATCGTGGCCACCGCCCGCAACCGGGCGCTCGACACGCTGCGGCGACGGGCCGCGCACGGCCGCGGCCTGCGCGACCTGGCCGTGACGACGCCCGCGTGGGCCGCCCCCCACGACCCGGACGACGCGCCCGACGACCCCGAGGCCGACGTGCCCGACGAACGCCTGCGACTCATGTTCACCTGCTGCCACCCGGCGCTCGCCGAGGAGGCGCGCGTGCCGTTGACCCTGCGGCTGGTGGCCGGCCTCACGGTGCCGGAGATCGCCCGCGCGTTCCTGCTGGAGGAGGCGGCGGTGCACCAGCGGCTGGTGCGGGCCAAGCGGAAGATCCGCGAGGCCGGCATCCCGTTCCGCGTCCCGCCCGATCACCTGCTGCCCGAGCGCCTGGCGGGCGTGATGGCCGTGGTCTACCTGGTGTTCACCGAGGGCCACGCCGCCGCCCGCGGCGATGCGCTGGTGCGCGCCGACCTGTGCGCCGAGGCGATCCGGCTGGGCACGGCGCTGCGGGAGCTGATGCCCGACGAACCCGAGGTGCAGGGGCTGCTCGCGCTGATGCTGCTCACCGACGCACGCCGCGCCGCGCGCGTCGACGCCGCGGGCGACCTGGTGCTGCTCGCTGACCAGGACCGCTCCCTGTGGGACCGCGAGCGCATCGCGCGGGGCGCCGCCGTCCTGGTCGCCGCCCTGCGGCACGACGCCCCCGGGCCCTACCAGGTGCAGGCGGCCATCGCGGGCCTGCACGCCGCGGCACCATCCGCGGCGGACACCGACTGGCGGCAGATCGCCGCCCTGTACGGGACGCTGCTGGCGATGACCGGCTCCCCGGTGGTCGCGCTCAACCGGGCGGTCGCGGTGGCCGAGGCCGACGGCCCCGCCGAGGGCCTGCGGCTGGTGGACGGCCTCACGGGCGAGCTGGAGGGGTTCGCCCCCTTCCACGTCGCCCGTGCGGAGCTGCTGGCCCGCCTGGGACGCGATGCCGACGCCGGTGAGGCCTGCCGGGCGGCGATCGCCCGCACCGCGAACGCCGTCGAGCGGCGCCATCTGGAGCGGCGGCTGGCCCGGCTCACCGCGGGCGGCTGACCGGACGGACCCCGCCCGGGCCGTGACCGTTACGGCCCGTGTCCGGACCCGACATCGCGCTTGCGGAGCGGGATTCGGCCACCGTACGGTGGTGCCGCCCGTGCCCCGAGACGAAGGCCTCCCCGATGCCGCAACTCGTCCGCCGAACCCTGCTCGTGTGCCTCGCCCTGCTGGCGGCCGCCGTCGCGCCCGCCGCCGCGGAGGTGCGCTCCGGCACCGCCGCCGACCCGGCGGGGGACGCCGCCGACGCCCGCTACGACATCCGGTCGGTGACCGCCGCGTACGACGCCTCCGCCGGGTCACTCTCGGTCGCGGTCACCCTGGCGGGCCCGCCGTCCGGCGACGGCACGGTCTACGCGATCGCCGGGACCCCGTCCGGCACCTCGTGCGACGCCCCGACGCTCGCCCTCGGGGCCTCCACCGATCCCGCGCTCCCCACGGCGGTCGCGGTCCCGGACGCCGACGGGTCCCGGCAGCGGGCCGCCACCCGGACGATCTCCGGGAACGTCCTCACGATCCGGGCGTCGGACCCGGCGTTCGCGGGCCGGCCGTTCGCCTGCGTGCTGGTGGAGATCGGGGCGGGCGGCGCCACCGCCGACGCCCTGGACGGGACGCTGCCGCTGGTCGCCGCCGCGGCGCCGCCGGCGTCCGTCCCGCTCACCCGGGCGCAGAAGCTCGCCCGCGCGCTGCGGGCGTGCCGCGCGAAGGCCGGGCCGGCGCGCACCCGGTGCGTCGCCGAGGCGCGCCGCCGGTTCGGCACGCCGGCCGCGGGCGGCGCCCCGGCCGCCGACCCGCGCGCACCGCTCGCCGGGCGCGTCTACTACTTCCCGGGAGCGGACCCCGGCTTCATCTGCGGCGGAGTGTGCTGGCAGGGGTACGCCTTCGTCGACCGCAACTGGGCGTACACGGAGGTGCGCGACACGAACGGCCCGTTCCCGCGGTGCCCCGCCGCCGGGGCCGCCTGCACGCGGTACACGTTCAACCCGTCCACGCGGCGCGGCACGATCGGCGGCACCCCGTTCACCGCGTCCGCGGGCCTGCGGTCGATCACCCCGCGTGGCGGCGTGGAGCGGTTCCGCGGCGGGGTGTTCCGGCCCGGCGCCCGCACCGCCCTGCACCTGAAGGGCATCGTGACCGAGGGCTCGCCGTTCCTCGCCCAGACCGTCATCACCACCTGGCTGGAGCTCGCCGCCGACGGGCGGTTCATCCTCACCACGCTGCGCCTGGGGTCGGTGGGCAGCGCGGACACCGCCCTGGAGCGGCACTGGGCCACGGTGCCGCCGGACGCGCGCGGGCGGTACGCCTTCCTGCCCGGGGGACGCCTGCGGCTCACCTACGAGAACGGGCAGGTGTCGGTGGAGACGGCCTTCGCGCTCAACCCGGACCCGGGCCGGGCCGCGGCGAAGGGGATGTACCTGGGCGGGGTCCTCTACGCCCGGGACGAGTGAGTGCGGAGCACCCGCCTAGGAGGCGGAGGTGCGCCCCTGCTGCCGGCGCCGCACGTCGCGCAGCATCCGGTCGATCTCCAGGGCCACGCCCACCGCGTCGGCCTTGAGGCCGCCCTCGGCCCGGTCGGCCACGTGCCACGCCTCGCCCGACAGGTACACCAGCCGCGGCTGCACGTCCTGGAGATCCATCGCCCGCCGCGACTCGGTGCGCAGGTACTCGAGGATCTCCTGCACCTCGTCGGCGGACCACACCACGGGGCGGCCCGGCCATTCCTTGTTGCGGATGATGAGCCACCAGCAGAAGCCCACCAGCGGGAACTTCAGGACGAACACCGCGAAGAAGACCCACAGGGTCTGCATGTGCTGGTTGCCGTTCCACACGGGCGTGATCACCAGCAGCACCGTGCCGAGCAGGGCCGCGGCCACGAGGCCGATGACCGTGAACAGCATCCGCCGCACGCGGATCCGCCCCTCCGGCGTGAAGAGGAATCGCTCCAACATCCCGCGGTCATGTTCCCCGTTGGCCCACGGCAGGGCAAGGCCCGTCGTCGCCCCCGAGACCGGCGGCGGTCGTTTGACATCCCGGCGGCGGATCGGACGACCGGGCGCAGCACGCCCGGAGGCCGCCCCGGTCCCGCCCGGCACATCCCCGCTCACCGGTGGCCGGTCCCCGTTGGCCAATTGGCGGTCGCGGTGGCCAATTGGCCAGGTGGACCGTGCCGGCCGACCGACGACGCCGGCGGTCGATGGGCCCGGGGACAGGGCCGGGGCGCCACGGGTCAGCGGACCGGGCACTCCAGGCCGCGCTCGTCGACGTAGCCCTGCCAGCGGTCGGCGGTCTGGGCGAAGCCGAGGTCGGGGTACGTGCGGGCGAGCGCCCGCAGCAGGAACACGTGGTAGCAGTGGTAGTTGAGGTCGGCCCGGTAGGTGCCGCGCGGCCGGCCTCTGGTGAGGATGCCGTACAGGCTCCAGTCGCCCAGGTCGTGCGCGGGCAGCGCGGCGCGCAGGGTGAGCGCCCCGCGGTCGGCGAGCCGGCGGGCCAGGTCCGCGGCGCGCAGGGCGACCGGGTCGGGCGGCGGCGCCGCGTCGGCCGTGGTTCCGGTGGTGACGGCCACGGAGCCCCCCGGGCCCTGCGACAGGCGGTTGCCGGCGTTGCGCAGCGACAGCAGCGTCACCATGAAGCCGTTCAGGGCGGCGCCCGTCCACGGGTCCTCCCCGGGGTACGCGCGCTCCACGTACCAGGGGCGGGCGGCGTCCCAGCCCTCGAGCCGCACCATCGACGTCGCCCCGCCGCCGTCGACGGGCAGGGCGAGCCCCTCCAGGGCGAGGGCCGCGTCCTCCGCGAACGCCCGCCGGCCGGTGCGGCGGTAGGCCGTCGACAGCAGCTCCGCCAGGCGTGCCTGCGCCATGCCCGACACCCCCGGCCGCATGGCGTCCGGCTCCGCGGCGACGTCGTAGTACTCCCACACCAGCGATGTGTCCCCGCCGCCGCGGCGCACGGCCATCTGCAGCAGCGGCTCGGCGAGCTGCTCCGGTGACTGCTCGTCGTTGAGTCCCCGCCACCGGCCGGTGGTCGCCACCGGGTTCACCATGAACCCGTGGCCCTCCCGGTAGGTGAGGATCATGCCGTCGGGGTCGCGCAGCCCACCCGGCGGGCCGGGGACCGGCGGTCCGAGAACCACCAGGCGTTCGCGCGCAGCGCCCGGGCGATGGTGGCCCGCCGCCCGGCGGGCGCCGCGGGCGTGACGTACCGGCGGTCGAGCTCCAGCAGCCAGCCGATGTCCCGCGCCTCCTGGGACCCGGGCCGGCCGCGTCGCGCCGCTCGGCCAGCACCCGGCGCGCACCGGCGGCGTCCGGCAGCACGCCCGCGGGGATCACCGCGGTGGGGCGGCGAGACGTACGGCGAGCGGCGGCGGCTGCGGCGCGGGGGCCGTCGTCGCGGGCGGGGGCTGCGGCGGGGCCGGCTCGGTGGCCGGGGCGGTGACCGACGGCTCGGGTGCGGGCTGCTGCGACGGCGCCGCGCCGTCCCGCCGGGGCAGCTCCGGCGCGGGTGCCGGGGCGGGTGCGGGCGGGGCCTGCGCGGCGGTGGTGGCGGGCGCGGGCGCCGGGGGCGGGGCGGGCAGCGGCGCGGGGGCCGTGCCGGACGGCGTGTCACCGGGTTCGGCCCCGGGCTCCGGCAGCGGCACCGCGGGCGCCACGACCGGCGGCGGCGGGGCGGCCAGCGCGCCCAGGGTGCCGCCGGCGGCGTCCCCGCCGCCCAGCACCATGGACCCGAGGGCCCCGCCCACGACCACCGTCACCCCGAGCAGCAGGAGCAGGCCGGCGACGGGATGGGGCGTGCTGCGGTCGGGACGCGGGGGCACGGCCGGAGTATCGCGCCCCGGCCGGAGCCCCCGAAACCGCTAGTGGTCCAGCAACATCCCGGCGAGCGCCTCCGGCGCCTCCAGGGGCACCAGGTGCCCGGCGCCGGGCACGTGCTCCAGGGTCGCGCCCATCCACGCCACCGACACCACCTCGTGCTCCACCAGGGCGTCGTGCTCCCCCAGGATCACGCGCACCGGCACCCCGCCGGTGGCCGTGGGGTCGGCCGACGACAGAGCGCCGGTGAGGGCGGACCAGCCGTCGAGGTCGAGCCGGTGGACGCGGTCCCGCACGTAGCGGGCCGCCCACGGGTCGGCCGCCAGGGTGCGGGCCTGCAGCCAGCGCGCGACGTCGCCGGCGTCCGGGGCCGCGGTGCCGGGGGCGCCGCCGGCGCCGCCGGGGCGCAGCGGCCCCACCAGCACCAGGCCGGTCACCCGCTCCGGGGCGGCCTGCGCGAGCGCGGCGCCCAGCGGCGCGGCGGCGCCGAGGCACACCACGCGCGCGGTGCGCAGGCCCGTGGCGTCCATGACGCCCAGCACGTCGCCCACCAGCGCCGCCGTGTCCGCGGCGGCCGGCGCGCCCACCGCGGCACCGGTGCCGCGCAGGTCCGGGGCCACCACGCGGCGGTCCGGCATGGCGGCGACGAGGTCGCGCCAGGCCCGCCGGTCCAGCTCGGGGGCGTGCAGGAACAGGTCGCCCGCGTCGCCCTCCCCCTGGTTCGTGGCGAGGGTGCCGTGGTCCGCGAGGGCGATCTCGGCGACCGGCGGGGGAAGTGCCAGGCCGCGCTCCTCCATCGCCGCGCGCACCGCCCGCAGGGCGTTGAGCGCCCGCGGGAAGCCGCAGTACGGGGCGATCTGCTCGCACAGCTGCAGCAGCTCTTCGGGGTCCGCGCCGCACCGCAGCGCGGCGGGCACGTGGACGCCCAGCTGGTTCTCCGCCCCGCCGATCGCGGCGAGCACGGTCACGGTGATCATCTCCCGCTCCCGCGCGCCCAGGCCGGAGCGCGAGAAGACGTCCGCGAAGATGAACCGGTCCACGCCGTCGGCGAGCACCGGCGACGCGGCGCGCACCACCCCGGTGGCCACCGGGCCGCGGCCGTCGGTGGCGCGGCCGAACTCCCTGAGGCCGACCTCCCGCCGGTTCATGCGAGCACCCGCAGGTGCTGCCAGCGGATGAATGCCTCCAGGCCGGGGCGGCCGAGCTCGGCCCCCACCCCGGACCCCCGCCAGCCGGCGTACGGCGCGTACGGCACCACGACCCTCCATCCGTTGATCACCACGGTCCCGCACTCGACCGCCTGGGCGACGTCCATCGTGCGGCGCATGTCGTCCCCGCACACGTAGCCCACCAGGCCGTAGTCCGGACGGTTCGCCTCCGCGACGGCGTCGGCGACGTCGTCGTACGCCATCACCGCCACCACCGGCGTGAACGGCTCCTCGTCCACCAGCTTCGTGCCCGGGCCGGCGCCGGTCACCAGGGCCGGGGCGACGTACCGCCCGCCCAGGTCCTCGCCGCCCTCCACCTTCGCGTGCCGGGAGCGGGCGTCCTCCATGAGCATGCGGTGCCGGTCCAGGCCACGCTCGGTGGCCATCGGCCCGAGCTTCAGCTCGCGGACGCGGGCGCGCATCCCGTCCAGGACGTCCGCGACGATCGACCGGTGCGCCAGCACCCGGTTCACCGAGTAGCAGGCCTGCCCGGCGTTGGCGTACCCCTGGCTCACCGCGACGTCCACCACGGTCGCCACGTCGGCGTCCGGGAGGGCGATGAGCGGGCCGTGGCCGCCGAGCTCCAGCGACAGGTGCTTGAGGCGGGGCGCCGCCCACCCGGCGATGAGCTCCGCCACGCGCCGGGAGCCGGTGAACGCCACCTTCTCGACGCCGTCGGCGGTGGCCAGGGCCTCGCCCAGCGGCGGCCCCTCGCCGGTGACGCAGTTCACGACGCCGGGGGGCAGCACCCGCTGGGCCACCTCGCACACCGCCCACGCCGCCAGCGGCGCCTCCTGCGCCGGTTTCACCACCAGGGTGCACCCGGCGGCCAGCGCCGGGGCGAGCTTCCACACCACCAGGGCCACCGGGAAGTTCCAGGGGGTGATGGCGGCCACCACGCCCACGGGGTCGGGGCGCACCGTGCTGCCGCGGCCGCCGGGGCCGGCGGGCAGGTGGCTGCTCCACAGGCGCTCCGCCTCCGCGGCGAAGTGGTGCACCACCTCGTTGGCGCGGGCCACCTCGGCCTGCGCCTCACCGAGGGGCTTGCCCTCCTCGCGGTGGATGAGCTCCGCGATGCGCGGGGCCTCCTCGTCCAGCAGCCGGGCGAGCTTCGCGATGAGCGCCCCGCGCTCCAGCGGCGGCGTGGCCCGCCAGGCCGGCAGCGCCGCGTTGGCGGCGGCGACGGCGCGCAGGGCGTCGTCGGGGGTCGCGGAGGCGATCTGCGCGATGACCTCGCCGGTGGCGGGGTCGTCCACGTCCATCCACGCCTCGGTCTCGACGACCTCGCCGCCGATCAGCAGTCCGTGCCGGGGGACGCTCACTTCGCGGCCCGGTCGTAGGTGTCGGACGTGATGCCCTCCATGCGCAGCTCGACCTTCCGGACGCGCTCGGTGGGGGTCTTCGGCAGGTGGTCCATCACCCGCACGTACCGCGGCAGCGCGAAGTACGGCATCTTGGGCTCCAGGTCGTCCAGCAGCTTCGCCGGGTCGAGGGTGTCCCCGCGGGGCACGACGCACACGAGGATCTCGTCCTCCGCGGACGCCCCCTCCAGGGCCTTCACGCCCACGGCGGCGGCCTCCAGCACGTCCGGGTGCGACAGCACGGTCTGCTCCACCTCCACCGACGACACGTTCTCCCCGCGCCGCCGGATGTAGTCCTTGAGGCGGTCGCGGAAGTACAGGTACCCGTCGGTGTCCATCTCGCCCAGGTCGCCGGTGTGGAGCTTGAGGTTCTTGAAGTCCTCGGCGGTCTTCTCCGGCATCCCGACGTACGCGCGCATGACGATGTTCGGGATCTTCATGTCCACGACGATCTCGCCCTGGGTGTTGGGCGGCTGCGGCCGGTCCGTCCCGGGCTCGACCACCGTCACCTCGAAGCCCGGCGTGGCGATGCCGCAGCTGCCGGGGCGGGGGGAGCGGCCCGGCGGGTGGTAGGTCACCATGCCGGTCTCGGTGAGGCCGTAGCCCTCGATGAAGCGGATGCCGAAACGGTCCTGGAAGTCGAAGTAGATGTCCTTCGGCGCCGGCATCGCCATGATCCGCGTGACCGTGTGGGCGCGGTCCAGGTCACCCGGCGGGGTGTTCCAGATGAAGTAGTTGATGGCGCTCACCGTGTTGAGGATGGTGGCGCCGCACTCGGTCACCGACGGCCAGAACCGGCTCGAGGAGTACCGCTCCTGGAACTGGATGCGGGCCCCGGCGATCATCGCCGGGTAGGCCGCCAGCACCTGCGCGTTGCTGTGGAACAGCGGCAGGCACGAGTAGAAGACGTCGTCCTCGGTGACGTCGCACACCAGCGTGTACGTCTTGCCGGAGAAGTAGTCCGAGGCGTGCTGCTTGATGACGCCCTTGCTGCGGCCCGTCGTGCCGGAGGTGAACATGATGCGGGCGTCGCCGGTCCAGGGGACCTCGATGCCGGGGTCGGCGTCGGTCGCGCCGTCCAGGAACGCCTCCAGGGTCTCCCACGGCTTGCGGGGGTCCGGGCCCTTCCGGTTGCCGGTGGGCACCACCACCACGCGCTCCAGCAGCGGCAGCTCGTCGCTGACACCGTCGAGCTCCTCCAGGAAGCAGTCGCCGATCATCAGCATCCGCGACTGCGGCAGGTTGACCGCCCACGAGAGGAAGTCGCCCCGGTAGGCGGTGTTGATGGGGCACTGGGTGGCGCCGGCGGTGAGGATCCCGAACCAGATCTCCAGGTGCGGCTCCATGTTCGGCAGCAGCGTGGAGACCACGTCCCCGGTGCCCAGGCCGTGGCGGATGAGGGCGTTGGCCACGCGGTTGCTGCGCGCCCGCATCCCGCCGTAGGTGATCCACTCGCCGTCCCCGAAGCGGTAGTACGGCCGGTCGGGGGTCGCCTCCGCCCGTTTGGCGAGGATCCGCGGCAGCACCCACTCGGTGGGGTCCTCGTGGCGGTACCAGTCACTCCACTCCTGCTGCGACACGCTTCTGGCCTCCGGGTCGGTCCGCCGCATCGCGACGGTGGCGGCAGTTCTTACCGACCCGTTTGTCGGCGGTCAAAGGGGGGTTCGCCATCCGGGACGATGCGATGCCCGGTGCGGCGCGCCCGCACCGCGGGCGGCGGTCCCGCCGCTATCGGACGGCGGCCGCGGGCTCCAGGAGCCCGTGCGCGTGCAGCGCGACCATCCCGTCCACGACCTCGGGGCAGAAGTGCGTCCCGCTGCCCGACACGATCCGCGCCAGCGCCTCCTCCACGGGGAGCCCCAGCCGGTACGGCCGGTCGGTGGTCATGGCGTCCCAGCTGTCGGCGACGGTGAGGATGCGCGCGCCGTCCGGGATGGCGTCCCCGGCGAGCATGTCCGGGTAGCCGGCCCCGTCGTACCGCTCGTGGTGGGAGCGCACCCACCGGGCCTGCTCGGCCGACAGGACGTCCGCGAAGATCTGGGCGCCCATGGCGGCGTGCCCCTCCACCCGCAGGCGCTCCTCCTCGGTGAGGGCGGACTCCTTGAGCAGGATCGCGTCCGGCACGCCGATCTTGCCGACGTCGTGCACGAGGGCCGCCTCCTGCAGGGCGATGATGCGCGGGTGGTCCCAGCCCAGGGCCGTGGCCAGCCGCACGCACAGGTCCGCGACCCGCTCGGAGTGCTGGGCCGTGTAGCGGTCCCTGGCGTCCACCGCGCGGGCGAGCACGCGCATGGCGTTGAGCGCCTGGGTGCGCATGAGCTGCCGGGCCCGCTCCTCGGCCGACAGCGCCCGCACCACCTCGGTGCTGTACCGGAACACCAAGTCCCGGCCCTGCGCCTTCGCCCAGTACAGGGCGCCGTCGGCGAGCTTGACCAGCTCGGCGGCGTCCCGGGCGTGGCGCATGTCGGCCACGCCACCCGAGACGGTGATGCGGCGCATCCCGGGCAGCTCGATGGTCGAGATCGCGTGGCGGGCGCGCTCCGCCGCGTCCCACGCGGCCAGGTCGTCCGCGCCGGGCAGGACCCACCCGAACTCCTCGCCGCCGATGCGGGCGACGACGTCGTCGGTGCGCGCCACGTCGCGCAGGCGGTCCGCGACGGCGCGCAGCAGCGCGTCGCCGGACTGGTGCCCGTGCGCCTCGTTGACCAGCGCGAAGTGGTCGAGGTCCAGCAGCACCACCGACACCGGCTCCCGGGCGGCCTGCGCGTGCGCCACCTCCTCCGCCAGACGCTCGCGGAACGGCCGGTGCGTGAGCAGGCCGGTCAGCGGGTCGCGGGCCGCCCTGCGCTCCGACGCCTCCAGGTCGCGCGCCAGCGCCCAGCTCTCGGTGCGCAGCAGCGCGCCCCGCACCAGGACGGCGAGCAGGCCGCCCGAGGCCAGCACGACGGCGGCCGGGCTCACCTCGCGCAGGCCGGCGACGACGAGGATCGCCATGGCCACCACCCCGAGGGCCGCGGGCACCGCCACCGGCAGGGCGGACGGCCGGCGCGACGGCGCGATGCGGTGGAACTCCAGCCACCCCGCGGCGCCGATCACCAGGTACGCGAAGGGCAGCAGGATGCGGTCGAGGGGGTGCGCGACCCCATGCCCCAGCCCGGACAGGTACGTGAGGTCCCCGGCCAGCAGCAGCCCGGCGCCCGCCAGGAGCCCGCCGACCGTGGCGCACGGCCGCCAGCCCGACAGGGCGCCGGCACCGAACACCATCGCCACCAGTGCCAGGTCCCACATGGGGAACGCCAGGCTGACGGCCATCGCCAGGCGGTCCCCCTGCCCGTCCATCGCCCACGGCGCCAGCAGGGCCACGCCCCCGGCCGCGACCGTGAGCGCCGCGGCGGCGGCGTCGGTGAGCGTGGTCCAGGTCGCCCGGGGGACGGCGTCCCGCAGCACCGCCCCGAGGCCGAGCGTGAGGGCCGCCATGCCGCACAGCCGGATGGCCTCGGCGACCGAGACCTCCGGCTCCCCCGTGGCCGACCACACCGCGTCCCCCAGGGCCAGCAGCGCGATCCCGCAGCCGATCAGCGCCCAGCGCACGCGGTCCCGGGGCACCAGGAAAGCACGGGTGAGCGCCACGGCGCCCGCCGCGCACGTCGCGGTCTCGCCGAAGGCCCGCACCACGCCGCCGGGAACCGCGCCCCCCAGCAGGAGCAGCGCCCATTGCCCGCAGGCCGCGGCGGCCACCAGCACCCACAGCGCGATCAGGAGGCGGCGTTCGGGGCGGCGGAGGGCGGTCAGCGGGCGCAGCGACACGGGGGAGTCGCCGGTACGTCCCATGACATGCGTATCGGCCGCAAGACGCCCGATCTGACCCGCACGCCGCCCGCGGGATCGGCCGCGCCGGGCGCGAGAATGGCACCGGAACCGCGACATCGGAGGAGCCATGACGGACGATCCGCTCACCCCCTCGACCGGGCGGCGCTGGCGGCGATGCGCGCGGCCGGGGAGCCCGTTCGCGAGCGGGTGCTGTTCGAACGCGCCGGCGGCGACGCGGCGCCCGGAGACCTTCAGCGCGGCGCTCGAGCGCCTCGCCTCCCTGGGGCACGCGCACGTGGCGTTCGACCGGGACGCGCCCGGGCGGGACCCCGAGCCGTTCGAGGCCCGCATGTGGCGCGCGGTCGACTGACGACCCCTCCGGGCGGGAACCGCGGGTCCCGGAGTCCGGTTCCCGGGACCCGGCGGCCCATGTGACCCTGCCGGGGCGGGTCATCCGTCAGTGCAACGACCCGGGAAGGCACGGGAGGCGGCCCGGGGTCTTCCGCAGCACCCCCCGGCGGTGGGAGTGTGACCGGTCATATCCGGCCGTTCCCGCCGGACGATCCCCGGGAGGACCCACGCCCACCAACGCCCCCATGAGCCCGGAGCGTCGGCGCTGACCACGGCGCCCGTCACCGGCGGCGACGAGCCGATCAGCATGGAGCCCGCCACGGTCCCCGGCGTTCAGGCCCGGACCCCGTGGCAGCTGTTCCTCCTGAGGTTCCGCCGCGACCGCTGGGCGATGGCGTCGCTGGTCTTCATCGGCCTGCTGGTCGTGCTCGCCCTGGTCGCGCCGCTCATCGCCAACATCAGCGGCCACGACCCGAACCAGCTGTTCCGGCAGATGACCGACGACTTCGGGCTGCCGAAGGGCCCCAACGGGTCGTTCTGGTTCGGCGCGGACGGCTCGGGGCGGGACGTCCTGGTGCGGATCGCCTACGGGGCGCGCGTGTCGCTCATCGTGGGCGTGCTCGCCACCGGCGTCGCCGTGATCATCGGCGTCACCCTGGGGCTCATCGCCGGCTACCGCGGCGGGATCATCGACACCCTCATCTCGCGGACCGCGGACATCGTGCTGTCCCTGCCGCTGCTGCTGTTCGCGATCGGCATCGTCACCGCGTGCGGCAGCTCCCGGGAGGGCTGCTTCGGCGGGGCCGTCAAGCCCGGCCTCATGCTGGTGATCATCGTGATCGCGTTCTTCAGCTGGCCGTACGTGGCGAAGATCGTGCGCGGCGCCGTGCTCTCGCTCCGGGAGCGGGAGTTCGTGGAGGCCAGCCGGTCCGTGGGCGCCAGCGACATGACGATCATGTTCCGGGAGATCCTCCCCAACCTGATCTCCGTGATCATCGTCTACGCCTCGCTGCTGGTGCCGCAGAACATCCTGTTCGAGGCGTACCTCTCGTTCCTGGGGCTCGGCGTGCCGGACTCCACCCCGTCGTGGGGGCGCATGATCAGCGACGCCTCCGACATCTTCGACGTCGCATGGTGGCTGATGCTCTTCCCGGGCATCTTCCTCCTGCTGACCGTGCTTGCGTTCAACCTGCTGGGCGACGGGCTGCGTGATGCGCTCGATCCGAAGGCGGACCGGTGACCACCAAGGAGGACATGACGTCATGAGACCCCGGAAGAAGGGGACCTGGGCCCTGTTCGGGGCGCTGGTGCTGGCGGGCTCTCTGGGCCTCGCGGCGTGCGGAGGCAGTGACTCCGGCTCCAGCGACACGAACGGTGGGAGCGGCGGCCAGACCGCCGCGAAGGGCGGGATCTACCGTGTCGGCACCACCGACTTCGGCTTCAACGGCGGCTTCGACCCGTCCGGCGAGTACCTGGGCTGGGCCTGGGACCTCTACTCGAACCTGCTGACCCGTCAGCTCACCGGCTACCGGCACACGCAGGGCGCCGCGGGCGTCGAGCTCGTGCCGGACCTCGCCGAGTCCATCCCGGAGCCGACCGACGGCGGCACCACCTGGACCTTCAAGATCAAGAAGGGCGTCAAGTTCGGCCCGCCCGTCAACCGCGAGGTCACGAGCAAGGACATCGTGACCGCGTTCGAGCGCATCGGGACCGACTCCGTGGTGGCCCAGTACGGCTTCTACTACTCCGACATCGTCGGGATGAAGGAGTTCAAGGAGGGCAAGGCCAAGACGATCGCCGGCATCACCACGCCGGACGACTCCACGATCGTCTTCAAGACCACGAAGCCCATCGGCGACTTCGGCTACCGCCTCGCGATGCCCGCGACCGGCCCGATGCCGAAGGAGATCACGGACTGCTTCACCAAGGCCGGCGAGTACGGCCGCTACGTGATCGCCACCGGCCCGTACATGATCAAGGGCTCGGACAAGCTGGACTCGACCAGCTGCAAGACCATGAAGCCCATCAGCGGCTTCAACCCGACCAAGCAGCTCAGCCTGGTCCGGAACCCGAACTACGACCCCGCGACCGACAGCCAGGAGCAGCGCGAGGCGCTGCCCGACGGGTTCGAGTTCATCATCAACACGAACCAGAAGGACATCTTCGACAAGATCGAGGCCGGGGAGTACGAGGACTCGGTCGACGCCGTCCCGCCGGACGTCGCGCGGCGCTACAGCACCGACGACGCCCTCAAGGACCGCCTCAAGTCGTTCACGGACGACTCGACGAACTACATCTACATGAACCTGGCCGAGGCCCCGTTCGATGACGTGAACGTCCGCAAGGCCGTGAACTTCATCATGGACAAGGACGCCCTGCGCCGCGCCTGGGGTGGCCCGCTGTACGGCGAGATCGGCACGCACATCGCGCCGCCGACCCTCTACCCGGGTTCCACGGAGTTCGACGGGTACGACCCGTACGCGTCCGAGAACAACGCCGGTGACCTGGCGAAGGCCCAGGAGGCCATGAAGGCCTCCGCCTACGACACCAACAAGGACGGCACCTGCGACGCCGGCTCCTGCAGCGGCGTGCTGTTCCTCAACCGCAGCATCGAGCCCTTCGTGAAGATGACCCCGGTCATCCGCGAGTCGCTCGCCAAGATCGGCATCAAGGTGCAGGTCCGCGAGCTGCCCACCGGCCCGGCCTACGAGACCAGCGGCACGGTCTCCAACCGGATCCAGATCGGCTCGAACGCCCGCTGGGGCAAGGACTACCCGGACCTCACCACCTTCATGGTGCTGTTCGACGGGCGGAACATCCTGGCGACGGGCAACAGCAACTACTCGCTCACCGGCATGACCGCCGCGCAGGCGAAGGAGTTCAAGGTCCCGTACCCCAAGGGCGGCGTCCCGTCGGTCGACGCGGACATCGACAAGTGCAACGCGGCCCTCGGCGAGGAGCGCACCTCCTGCTGGGCGGCGCTGGACAAGAAGCTCATGGAAGAGGTCGTCCCGTGGGTCCCGTACATGTTCGGCAAGAACACGGACCTGCTCGGCCCGGCCGTCACCAAGTGGGACTTCGACCAGTTCAGCGGCGAGGCGGCCTACGCCCACGTCGCGGTGGACCCGTCGAAGCAGAAGTGAGCTGAGCCGTTCGCGGCGGGGCGCTCCGGCGCCCCGCCGCGGCCGGACGCACGTGAGGAGCGTGGATGGGCCGTTACATCGTGAGACGACTGCTGTGGACCGTCCTGGTCGTGGTGCTCGTCACGCTGCTCACGTTCGTGATCTTCTTCGTGATGCCCAAGGGCGACCCGGCGATCCGCTTCGCCGGCAAGAGCCCGACGCCCGAGCTCATCCAGGAGGTCAAGGAGTCGCTCGGGCTCGACAAGAGCGTCCCGGAGCAGTACGGGCTGTTCCTCAAGCGCCTGGTCACCGGTGACGAGTACGGGTGGCCGGGGCTCGGGAAGTCCTTCCAGAACAAACAGCCGGTCAAACCCGAGCTGGTGCAGCGGGCGCAGGTCACGATCACGCTCATCATCGGCGGCGCGCTGCTGTGGCTCGCCATCGGCATCCCGGTGGGCGTCATCTCGGCCCTGCGACGAGGCAGCGCGCTGGACCGAATATCGATGGGCACGGCGCTGTTCTTCGTGTCGGCGCCGGTGTTCTGGCTGGGGCTCCTGTCCCTCTATGTGTTCTGGAAGAAGCTGGGGTGGCTCCCCGGCACCGGCTACGTGTCGTTCAGCGCCGACCCGGGCGCCTGGTTCAGCCACATGATCCTGCCGTGGATGGTGCTGGCCCTGCTGTTCGCCGCGATCTACGCCCGCGTGGTGCGCGGCAACATGATCGACGTCATGACCGAGGACTACATCCGCACGGCCCGCGCGAAGGGCCTGTCGGAGCGCCGCGTCGTGATGAAGCACGAGCTGCGCACCGGCATCACGCCGGTCATCACGCTGCTCGCCATCGACCTGGGGGTGCTGGTGGGCGGCACGATCGTCACCGAGACGGTGTTCAACCTGCAGGGCCTGGGGAACTGGCTCCTGGTGGCCGCCCAGAACAACGACCTGCCGGTGACGCTCGCGGTGACGGTGCTCGTCGCGACCGCGGTGAGCGTGCTGAGCCTGGTCGCCGACATCCTCTACGCGGTCCTCGACCCCCGGGTGCGGTACCAGTGAGCGACGTGCTGCTGGAGGTCCGGGACCTCGTCGTCCACTTCCCCACCCCGGACGGCGTCGTGAAGGCCGTCGACGGGGTGAGCTTCACCATCGAGCGGGGCCGCACCCTGGGCGTGGTGGGCGAGTCCGGCTCGGGCAAGAGCATCACGTTCCTCACGGTGATGGGCCTCATCAACCGCAAGAGCGCGCACGTGTCGGGGGAGGTCCTGTTCGAGGGCCGGAACCTGCTGGAGGCCACCACCGAGGAGCTGCGGCACATCCGCGGCGACCGCATCGGGATGATCTTCCAGGACCCGATGACCTCGCTGCACCCCATGTACCGGGTGGGCGACCAGATCTCCGAGGCGATCCTGGCGCACCGCAAGGTGGGCAAGCGGGAGGCCGGCGCCCGGGCGGTGGAGGCCCTGCGGCTGGTGGGCATCCCCGCGCCCGAGCAGCGGGCCCGCCAGTACCCGCACGAGTTCTCGGGCGGCATGCGGCAGCGCGCGATGATCGCCATGGCCCTGGTCCTCGACCCGGACCTGCTCATCGCCGACGAGCCCACCACCGCGCTCGACGTGACCGTGCAGGCGCAGATCCTCGAGGTCATCGACGAGCTCAAGCAGCGGCTCAACATCGGGGTGGCGCTCATCAGCCACTCGCTGGCGACCGTGGCCGACGTCTCCCAGGACGTGATGGTCATGTACGCCGGGCGGCCGATCGAGCGCGGGACGCGCAACGAGGTGTTCGGCGCACCCCTGCACCCCTACACGCTGGGGCTGCTCAGCTCCGTGCCGCGCGTGGACGTGCGGGTGGAGCGGCTGGTGCCCATCGAGGGCTCCCCGCCGTCGCTCATCAACGTGCCGCCGGGCTGCGCGTTCCATCCCCGGTGCCCGTACCGCTTCGACCCGTGCGACAGGGACCGGCCGGAGCTGAAGGAGCGCGGCGGCGGGCACGACGACGCGTGCCACCTGTCCGCGGAGGCGAAGGCCCGCAACCGGGCGGAGCGGCTGAACATGCAGGAGCCCGTGACATGAGCACCGACGCGCCGGCGACCCCCGCCACCGATCCGCTGGTCTCCGTCGAGGGCCTGGTCAAGCGGTTCCCCATCACCCGGGGGATCATCCTGCAGCGGCAGATCGGCTCCGTGCACGCGGTGGAGGACCTCACCCTGCACATCTCCCGGGGCGAGACCCTGGGGCTGGTGGGCGAGTCCGGGTGCGGCAAATCCACGACGGCGCGGCTCATGGCGCGCCTGCTGGAGCCCACCGCCGGGACCATCCGGTTCGACGGCGAGGACATCACCCACATGCGCGGCCGCGCGATGCAGCACGTGCGGCGCAAGGTGCAGATCGTCTTCCAGGACCCGTACGCGTCCCTGAACCCGCGGCAGAGCGTCGGGCAGATCATCGGCGCCCCCCTGCGCATCCACGGGATCGAGGGGGACCGGCGCAAGCAGGTCCAGGAACTGATGGAGCAGACGGGCCTCAACCCGGAGCACTACAACCGCTACCCGCACGAGTTCTCCGGCGGGCAGCGTCAGCGCATCGGCATCGCCCGCGCGCTGGCGCTGCGCCCGAGCCTGATCGTGTGCGACGAGCCGGTGTCGGCCCTGGACGTGTCGATCCAGGCGCAGATCGTGAGCCTCCTGACCGACCTGCAGAAGGAGCACGACCTCACGTACCTGTTCATCTCCCACGACCTCGGCGTGGTGCGCCACGTGTCGGACCGGGTCGCGGTGATGTACCTGGGCCGCCTGGTTGAGCTCGCCGACCGGGACGCGCTGTACGAGCGGCCGCGGCACCCGTACACGGCGGCGCTCATCTCGGCGGTGCCGCAGGGCACCGGTGCCAGCCGGCGCCGCATCGTGCTGCAGGGCGACGTGCCGTCCCCCGCGAACCCGCCGTCGGGCTGCCCGTTCCACCCCCGCTGCCCGAAGGCCCGGCTCATCAGCGGCGACCCGGCGGTGGTGCCGGAGAACTGCCAGAACGAGATGCCGCCGCTCACCGCGGTGGCCCCCGGCCACACCGCGGCGTGCTGGTACCCGCTGGAGCCCGGGGACGACCTCGTCTCCGCGGCGGAGGGCATGGCCCCAGAGGTGGTGGAGCGGGCCGAGGAGGCCGCGACCGCCTAGGCGGGCTCCCCCGCCGGCGCCTCGCGCCACACCTCCACCCGGTTCCGCCCGTCCGCCTTCGCCGCGTACAGCGCGAGGTCGGCGAGCCGGTAGAGGCCCTTCGCGTCGATGCCGCAGTGCAGGTCGGTGACGCCGGCGGAGATCGTGATGCCCCCGACCTCGGCGAACGGCTCGGCGGCGACGGCGGTGCGGGCCCGCTCGGCGGCGTGCACGGCCTCCCCGGCGTCCGTGTCGGGCAGGAGCCACACGAACTCCTCGCCGCCGAGGCGGGCGACGGGCTCCTCCTCGCGGCACACGCGCGCGAGGCGGTGGGCCACCTCGATGAGCACCATGTCCCCCACCTGGTGCCCGTGCGTGTCGTTGACGCGCTTGAAGTGGTCGATGTCGATGATGACCATCGCCAGGTTCGCGTCGTGCCGGATGGCGTGGGCGACGCGCCGGGCGAGCTGCTCCTCGAACGCCCGCCGGTTGTGCAGCCCGGTGAGGGGGTCGCGCAGCGCCATCTCGGCGATCTCGTGCCGGGTCTGGGCGTTGGCGATGGCGAGGCTCACCAGCTCCGCGAACGACCCGAGCCGCGTCTCGGTGCCGTCGGGCAGGCCCTCGGGGCGGGTGCTGACGGCGCCGACGGTGCCCCACAGGCGCCCGCCGACCCGCACGGGGGCGGCCACCGACGCGCGGCGGGTGCCGGCGGCCCGGTCGCCGTAGTCGTCCACGCGGGCGGGCGCGCCGGTGCGCAGGACGTCGGCGGTCACCCAGTGCTCCCGCAGGTCCAGCGGCATCCCGACGTAGCTCTCGAACGAGGCGTCGGCGGAGTGGGCGCCCACCAGCGTCGCGGAGCCGCCGGGCTCGAACCGGGCGACGCCGCCGCCCTCGCAGCCCAGCAGGGCGGCGACCTCGCGTGCCACCAGCGAGAACACCTCCTCCGGGGTCCGGGCCGATGCGACGGTGGCGGCCACGCGCCGCAGGGAGGCCTGCTCCAGGGCGACGTCGCGGAACGCCGCCTCGCTGGCGCGCAGCTCCTCCAGGGCCGCGACCCGCTCCCGCTCCAGCCGCACCATCCGCATCGCGGCGTTCACCCGCGCCACCAGCTCCTGCGGCACGAACGGCTTGGCGACGTGGTCGTCCGCGCCCGCCTCCAGCGCCGACACGACCGCGTCGGTGTCGCGGTTCGCGGTGAGCACGATCACGGGCAGCGCGGCGAGGGCCGGTTCCGAGCGGATGCGGCGGCACAGGCCGCCGGCGTCCTCGATGCCCGGCAGCTGCCAGGCGGTGAGCAGGACGTCCGGGGGCTCGGTGCGCAGCAGCCACATCGCCTCGACGGCGTCCGCCACCACGGTGACCGCGTACCCGGCCTCGCTGAGCACCCGCCGCACGACGGCCGAGGCGAGCTGCCCGGGGTCGGCCACGAGCACGCGGCCGGATGACGCGTCAGGAGGGCTCATGCGTGCCTGGGACCGCCGGCGGCCTCGAAACCGGATGAACTGCGCCGCCAGGGAGTGGGTCGGCAGGCCGGAGGGCCCGCTTGAGCGTCAGCCCAGGTCGGCCTCGGCCGCGTCGGCGGCCAGCGCGTCCACGATGCGGCGCGCGACGTCCCCCGGGTCGCGTCCGGCGGCGAGCCGCGGCCCCTCGCGGGCGAGGGGGCGCTGGGCGAGCCCGGTCTCGGTGTGCGGCGGCCGGACGTCCAGCACCCGCACCCCGGCGCGGCGCGCCTCCCGGCGCAGGGCGGCGTCGAAGGCGGTGAGGGCGGCCTTGCTGGCCGAGTACGCGGCCATGCCCGCCGTGGGCATCTCCGCGACGATCGCGGAGACGTTCACGATCGCGCCGCCGCCGCCGAGCGCGCCGAGCGCGGCGCGGCTCAGCCGGATCGGGGCGAGGGCGTTCACGGTGAACAGCTGGGTCAGCACGCGGTCGTCGAGCTCGGCGACCGGGCCGAACGCGACCACGCCCGCGGCGCACACCACCGCGTCCAGCCCGCCCAGCAGATGGGCGGACTCCCCCACCAGCTGCTCCGGCCCGGTGGGCTCGGTGAGGTCGCGCACCAGCGCGACGCCCCCTGTGGCCGACGCGATGCCGGCGAGCCGCTCCGGGTCGCGGCCGCTCACGGCCAGCCGCGCGCCGCGCGCCGCCAGCTCCCGGGCGATGGCGCCGCCCAGGCCTCCGCTCGCCCCCGCCACCAGCACACGCGCACCCGAGATCTCCACGCTGGGCATCGTACGGCCCCGGGGCGGCCGCCGGGCGGGGACCCGGCCCGCCCGCGTAGGCTGGACGCATGGACGCCCCCATCATCCGCATCGACGCCTTCGGCGACCCCGCCTGCCCCTGGGACTTCTCCTCCGAGCCGTACCGCCTGCGGCTGCTGTGGCGCTACGGCGCGCACCTGGAGATCACCCACCGCATGATCGGGCTGTCGTCCTCCCCCGACGACTACGCCGCGCGGGGCATCACCACCGCCGACATCGCCGCCGGGCGGGACATGATCCGCGGCCGGTACGGCATGCCGCTGCACTCCGGCGAGGCGCCGCGCCACGTGGCCACCGTGGTCGCCTGCCGCGCGGTGGTGGGCGCCCGCCTGCACGACCCCGACGGCGCGGCGCGGCTGCTGCGCCGCCTGCGCATCCTGGGGCTCAGCGAGGGCATGCTCATCGACGAGCCGGAGACCATCG
This sequence comes from Thermoleophilia bacterium, assembly GCA_046330435.1. Classification (GTDB taxonomy): domain Bacteria; phylum Actinomycetota; class Thermoleophilia; order Miltoncostaeales; family Miltoncostaeaceae. The sequence continues at coordinate 98,429 of JAXLST010000008.1, forward strand.
CGCGCGCCGCCGAGGAGGCGGGCCTGTCCGCGAAGGACGTGGCCGCATGGGCGCAGGAGGACGCCACCGCGGAGGCGCTGGCGATCGACATGGCGGAGGCCCGCAGCCCCGCGCCTCCGGCCCTGGCCATGCCGGAGCGGCTCGCCCGCACCCCGGAGGGCGGCTGGCGCTACACCGCCCCCAGCTACGCCATCAGCTGCGGGGACGTGCGGCTCGACTCCCCGGGGTTCCAGCCCGCCCGCGTGTACGAGGTGCTGGTCGCCAACGTCGCGCCGCACGTCGCGCCGCGGCCCGGCCCGCAGGGCGTCGGTGAGGTGCTGGAGTGGGCGCCGTACCCGCTGGCCACCGCGGAGGTCGCCGGGATCATGGAGCTGCCGGTCGACACGGCGCGGCGGCTGCTGGCCGAGGCGGGCGCCACGGCCCACCCCTCGGCGGGCGACGCCTACTGGTCGGCGGGCTGATCCTCCGCCGTCCCGTCCCACGGGGCGGGCGGCGGGAGCGCCGAGGCGGCGTAGCTGTACATCGCGATCGCTGAGGCGGAGCCCACGTTGATGCTCCGCGTCGAGCCGTACTGCGGGATGTAGACGGCGTCGTCGGCGAGGGCGAGCGCCTCGGGCGACACCCCGATGGACTCCTGGCCGAACACCATCACGCTGGCCGGGTCCCACGCGTAGCCCACGAGGCTGCGGGCGCCCTCGATGTTGTCGACGGCGACGATGCGCATCCCCTCGCCCTTCAGGCGCGTGAGCAGCTCCGCCTGGTCCGGCGCGTGGTGGACGTGCTGGTACCGGTGGGTCCCCATCGCGCCGCGCCGGTCGTAGCGGCGCCGCCCCACGATCCACACCTCGCGGGCCAGGAACGCGTTGGCGTTCCGGATGGCCGTGGAGATGTTGAAGTCGTGCGCGAAGTTCTCGAGCACCACCACGAACGGGTTCCGGCGGGCGTCGAGCGCCGCCCGGATCGCGTCGTGGCGCCAGTACTTGAAGTGGTCGATGACGTTCCGCGGATCGCCGAACGCCTCGGGCGGGGGCCAGGCGGGATTCTGGAAGCGCGCCACGGCCGGAGGGTAGCGCCCGCCGCGGGGCCGGGGTGCGGCGGTGCGCACCCCGGTTCCCGGGCGAGGGGGACTACCTGGCGCGGAGCGTGCCGCGCAGCGTCGTGAACTTCCCGGTGGCGGTGAAGGTGACCGTCACGCGGTAGGCCCCGGCGACGAGGTTCCGGCTCTTCAGGACCACGGTGTTCGCGCCCTTGCGGAGCCGCACCGTCTTCCCGGCGAGGCCGGTGCCGCCCTGCACCAGCCGGACGACCGCGCGGCCGGCCCGGTTGGAGCGGATCGTGACCTTCACGCCCTTGGCGCGGGCCGAGAGAACGGTCAGCCGGCCCGGCAGGCTGCCGGACAGCTTGAGCGCCACCACCGGCGGCGGCGGCGTGACGACCGGGGCCGTGACGGTCAGGGTCCCGGTGCGCATCCGCGTCTGGGTTCCGACCTTGGCGGTGAGGGTGACGTCGTAGTTCCCGGGGGCCGTGCCGGCCGGGACCGCGACGGCGACGGCGACCGGGTTGGTGCTGTCGGTCGCGGGCAGCAGGCTGCCGGGGGTGACCGTGACGGCGGCCCCCGGCACGGTGGTCGCCGCGCTCATCGCGAAGTTCGCCGCCGAGGTCGAGGAACCCGCGTACTTCGCGGTGAACGGCACCGTGACGGTGGTGCCCGCCGTGCCGCTGGCCGCCGCCCCCGTCAGGATTCCGAGGTCACGGGTGGTGCGGGTGAGGTCCGCGTCCCCGAGGGTCGCCAGCAGCGGCGAGTCGACGCAGAGCGTGGTGCCACCGTCACTGCCCGTGGCCAGGTTCGCGGCGTCGCACACCACGGGGCGGCCGACCGGGTGGCTGGAATCGGAGATGCGCCAGCCGACGACGGGGCGGTAGGCCAGCGGCCCGGCGAAGGGCGACCCGTCCGCGCCCTGTGGCAGCGCCCACGTGCCGGTGAAGGCGACGTTCGGGTCCGTGGCGCCGTTGTACGTGAACTGGTTGGTGAGGTAACCGGCCCATTTCCGGCCGGCGCCGGCGGGGCTCTGGCGCTCCAGCTCGGCGGCGTAGCTGGCGTTCGCCGCGAACGTGACGGCCGGGCTGTCGGTGGCCACCGTCGCCGGAGGGGTCAGCGACGCAGGGACACGGACGGCCAGCAGCAATTGCACGTCACCCGAGGTGACGCCGGGCGAGTCGACGTTGTCGACGTTCCCGCAGTCCGTGCTGCCCGAAATGCAGACCGTGCCCCGGATCTCGACGTTCCCGACCACGTCGTTCTGGGTCGCGTTCACCCCGTCGAGGGAAACGCACCCCGAGGACAGCAGGGCCGCGCCCCCCATGGCGACCACGACCACCGCGGCACGGCCCCAGCGCTTCCAGTTGTTCATGACCTCTCCAAGTCGGCGCGAGACCGCCTCGTGCGATCCCACCGCGCCGAGCTTGCTCCCGCGCGCGACCCCCGGTCCCCCGCCGAAGGTCCAGTTTCAGCGCGTCCGTACGGCCTGGCTGCGGAACACCCGGTAGGAGGGCTTGCGGTTCCCGGCGACGTCCAGGACCCCGGACGCCCAGTCCGGATGGTCCTGCAGCAGGTACCACACGAACACCTTCACCCGCGGCGTGGCGCGCATGCGCCGGAACGCGTCGGACATGAACCGGGCCTGCTCGGCGGGCGTCACGAAGAACGGGTACTGGCTGGTGCGCCGCGTGGCGAAGCCGAACTCGGTGAGCCACACGGGCTTGCCGCGCAGGTACGTCGCGTCCAGGGCCCGGAAGAGGGTGTCGAGGTTGTAGAGGTCCACGTACGCCCGGTTGGGCGGGGTGCGGTCCGAGGGCCGGCGCAGCGGGTACGGGTGGTGGCTCCACGCGTCCATCGGCGGCCGCAGGCCCCGGGCGCCCAGGAGCCGCACGAAGTCCTGGGGGCGGATGCGGCAGTCGGGCTGCACCGGGCAGGACTGCGGGTCCAGGTCGCCGGTGGGCGCCGTCACGCCGCCGGCAACGCGGGCCCGCGGGGACACCGACTTGACGCCCCGGTACACCGACCTGGCGATCGCCGAGTACGTGGCGGGGCTCACCGCCACCCACCGGTTCCCGCGCCGCACGTACTGCGGCCGCAGGAACAGCGGGATGTTCGGCTCGTTCCACGACTCCCAGTCCATGACCCCGCGCGGGGCGTAGCGGCGGGCCGCGGCGGTCGCGAAGTCCCCCACGTCGGCGGGCCGGCGCGGGCGCGTGCTGAACGCCGGGAACGATGACACCGGCACGGAGGGGTCGGCCGCCCATGCGGGCGTGCCCCAGATCACCATCAGGGGGCGCAGGCCCTTCGCCCGGGCGGCGGCCACGACGGCGTCGTAGTGGGCCCAGTCGTAGGCGGGGTCCGCGGGGTCGGCGGCCGCGGCCGGGCGGCGCAGCGCCACCTGGTCCCACCGCAGGTCGACGCGGATCATCCGCGCCCCGGTGGCCGCGGCGGCGTCCACCCGGCCGGCGGGGTCGACCTGGGGCTGGGCGAGCCGGTCGTCCTGGATGCCCACCACCAGCGGCGCCGCGGGGACCGCGCCGGCGGACAGGGCGGCCGCGGCGGCGCTCACGGCGACGGCGGTGACGATGTGGCGACGCATCCGGCGGCACCGTACCCCATGGCTGTGACGCCGCCGTGAGCGTTCGTCACGATCCTGTGAGGCCCCGGGGGTCAGGCGGTGAGCTGGTCCACCGTGCAGGTCGACGGGTCCCGGTCGTCCCGCGTGCGCACGAGCTTCGCCCCGTGCCGGATGCGGCCGTCGCTCACCTGGTCGGCGCGCACCTCCACCACCAGCTCGGGCCGCAGCCCCACCCACTCCAGCTCGCGGTCGGCGCTCCATCGGCTGGGGTCGCCGCTGCCGCGCTCCCCGGTCTCGTACGGGCGCACCAGCTCCCGCAGCTCGCGCTTCTGGGCGGCGCGGAACCCCGCGGCGTGACCCACGACCCGCAGCGACCCGCCGTCGTACATGCCCAGGATCAGCGAGCCCACCGTGTCCTCCCCGGCCTTCCCGGGCCGCCAGCCCACCACCACGCAATCGAAGGTGCGGACGCGCTTGACCTTCACCATCCCGGTGCGCTCCCCCGGCCGGTACGGGGCGTCCGCACGCTTGGCGACGACGCCCTCCCCCGTCCCGGCCAGCCATCCCGCGGCCTCGGCGCGGTCGGCGGTGCCGGGGGTCAGGCGCATGCCGTCGCCGCACAGGGCCTCCAGCAGCGCCCGGCGCTCCGCGTGCGGCCGGTCCATCAGCACCTCGTCCCCGCGGGCGAGCAGGTCGAACGCGACGAAGACCGCCGGCATCTCCCGGGAGAGCCGCTCGATGCGCGACGCCGCCGGGTGGATGCGCTGCTGCAGCGCGCCGAACTCCTGGCCGCCGTCGGCGTTGGGGATGACGATCTCCCCGTCCACCACGTACCTGCCATCGGGGAACGACAGCTCGGGGAAGTACCGCTCCAGCGGCCGGCCGTTGCGGCTCTGCAGGGCCGTGAGCCCGCCGTCGACGAATGCGATCGCCCGGAAGCCGTCCCACTTGGGCTCGTACCACCAGCCGTCGCCGTCCGGCAGGTCCGGGGACGGGCGGGCGAGCTGCGGCGGCAGGGGCGGCTCCAGCGGCAGGGCCATGGGCCCAGCCTAGTGCGTTCAGTGACGGGGCCGCAGGGACGACCCGGCGGCCGGCGGCGTGCGCCGCCGGCCGCTCGAGGCGTCGGCCCGGTGTGAGCGTGCCTGCCAGCGGTGACCCGCCAGTGCCCCGAGGCCGCTTCCCGCGACGATCGAGAGCACCTCGAACATGCGCACGCCGCTCTGGGACGTGATGTCGAGGATGTGAGTCAGGAGGTTCACCGTGTGCCCCTGGGAGGCGATATGTACCGGGCGGGATCAATCAGACCGGTTGTCGCCGGTCCGCCCCAGCCACCCAAGGGGTGGCGGGAGCTGACCCCCTCTGCAAGCCCCTTCGTTCCCACATCCGTCGCGGATCACACCGGCATCACGCAGCGCCTTGCGCGGGTGCGTCCCCGTGCACGAAATTGACGCTGCAAGCAATCCGCACAGGGGGACACCGATGGACCTGAAGGGCAACTCCGTCACCTGGCTCGGCCACGGCACGTGGCTGTGGACCACCTCCGAGGGCAAGCGCGTCATCGTCGACCCGTTCCTGGAGAACAACCCGTCGTGTCCCGAGGCGCTGCGCGACCCCTCCCCGGTCCACGCGATCCTGGTGACCCACGGCCACATGGACCACATCGCGGACCTCCCCGGCCTGGCCGCGAAGAACCCGGATGCACCGGTGATCGCCTCCTGGGAGGTCGGCGCCTACCTGCAGGGCCAGGGTGTCGGCAACGTGGTGCAGATGGGCGTGGGCGGCACCGTGGACGCCGCCGGCGTCGCCGCGACGATGGTGGCCGCTGTGCACGGCAGCGGCATCGGCGCGCCCGACGGCACGATGCTGCAGGGCGGCATCGCCGCGGGCTTCATGCTCGAGTTCCCGGACGGGCTGGTCGTCTACCAGGCCGGTGACACCGACGTGTTCGGCGACATGGCCCTCCTCGCCGAGATCCACCGCCCCGACGTCGCGGTGCTCCCCATGGGCGGGCACTTCACCATGGGGCCGCCCCGCGGTGTGCACGCCGTGCGCCTGCTGGGCGTCAAGCAGGTGCTGTGCGGGCACTTCGGCACGTGGCCGCCACTGGCCGGGCGCCCCTCCGAGCTGCGCGCGCTGGTGCCGTCGGACGTCGAGGTGCCGGACCTGGAGCCCGGGGACAGCTTCTAGCCGGGTCCACCGGCGGGGCCGGGCCTCGGCGCCCGGCCCCGCCGTCCCGGCCGCGACCTCCCGGACGAAGTCCCCATGCCCGAGCCGACACCGCCCACCGCCCGGCGTCACCCGGAGGGCGCCCCCGACGGCTGGGGGTCCGCGTCGCTCGGACTCGGCGTCCTCGCCCTGTTGACGTTGCCCCTGGTGCTGCCCTCACCCGCCCTCGGGGTGCTCGGAACCGTGTGCGGGGCCGTGTCGGTCGCGGCCGCGGGTGAGCGCGGCGCCTCCCGGGTCCGGGGCTGGGCGGGCATCGCGCTCGGCGCGACGGCCGCCGTGATCGCAACCGTGCTGCTGGTGACGGGCAGGTGGCTCGTCATGGTGAACGTCGGCTGAGCGCACCGCGCGGAGCACCATCCGGCGGCGCGCGGCGTCAGGCCTCCGGGTCCGGCGCCGCGCCCCGCGGCCACGGGACGCCCGCCTTCACCGACGACAAGGCGCCCACGGCGAGCAGGGACAGGCCGTTGGTGACCATGATCGCGGCGTCCGACTGGGCCGCGCCGTAGGCGAACCACAGGCCGATGCCGGCCAGCAGGGCGAGCAGGTAGCCCCACGACAGGTCGCCCGTGGACCGGGTGCGGAGGCTGCGCGCGAGCTGCGGCACCCAGCATCCGGTGGTGAGCGCGCCGGCGCCGAGGCCGAGCAGGGTGGTGGTGTCCATGTGCTCCGGGGGTCGTCGGGGGACGGCCCGCCGAGGGTACCGCGTGCGAGGATGGCGGTCGTGGCCGACCCCACCGTGCACCTCGCCCAGGTCAACGTCGCCCGGCTGCGGGCGCCGCTGGACTCCGCGGAGCTGGCGGACTTCGTGGCCGCCCTGGCCCCCGTGAACGCCCTCGCCGACGCCGCGCACGGGTTCGTGTGGCGCCTGCAGGACGAGGGGGGCGACGCCACCGGGGTGCCGGTGCTGGGGGACCCCGCGCTCATCGTGAACCTGTCGGTGTGGGAGTCGCTCGACGTGCTGCGGGCGTTCGTCTACAACGGCCGCCACCTGGACGTCATGCGCCGCCGGCGGGACTGGTTCGCGCGCATCACCGAGGCGTACCAGGCCCTGTGGTGGGTGCCCGCCGGGCACCGCCCCACGGTCGCCGAGGCCGAGGAACGGCTGCTGATGCTCCGCGAGCGCGGCTCGACCCCCCGGGCGTTCACGTTCGCGCGGCCGTTCGGGCCCGACGGCATGGACTGGTCGCCGCCGGAGCAGGAGACGCGGCTGGGCTACGTGCCGGGCAGGGCCTGACCGGCCCAGCGCCCGGGGGCGTGGTGCTCCACCGCCGCCCGGATCTCCGCGGCGCCGGTGCCCAGGCCGGTGAGCCCCAGGTGCAGCGGCGAGGCGCCCGGCACGTGGCGCAGCGCCAGGCCCAGGCGGCGCAGCGGCCCCCCGCCGCCCGGCGCGCCCGGCGCGAGCACGATCCGCAGCGCGGTGCCGCTCCGGCGCGGCGCGACGGCGGCGATGTGGGCCCAGGCCAGCAGGCCCATCCCCAGGACCGCCACGCCGTCGGCGCCGATGCGCCACACCGGCGGCACCCGCACGGCGCCCCATGCCCCGAGCACCGCGGCGGCGGCCCAACCAGCGGCGAACAGCGCCCAGGCCGCGGCGCCCGGGCCGCCGGCCTGCGCCGCCAGCCATGTGCACAGCGCGCAGGCGATCCCGCAGAGGGCCGCGCCCGCGGCGAAGCACCACCGAGGGTACGCGATCACCAGGGTCCCGTCGCCGGTCACCCACCTGTGATCGGCGGGTCCCCGCGGCCCCTGAAGGGGGATCCCAGCCCTGCGGACGCGGCTGCTAACCTACCCGCACCCCGATCGGGTAGCTCAGTTGGGAGAGCACTTCCCTGACACGGAAGAGGTCGCTGGTTCGAGCCCAGTCCCGATCACCTCACGCGGCCCCTTTCCGAGGGGCCGTCGTCGTTTGCGGGGCCTGCCGTTTCGCCGGCGACGGGGCTTGGTAGCGTGCCGCCCGTGACGACCCCGATCACCGACGGCGCGACCTACGACGTCGGCATCGCCGGCGCCGGGCAGCTGGCCCGCATGACGTGCCTCGCGGCATGGCCGCTGGGCATCCGGGTGGCCGTGCTGGGCGACCCGGCGGAGCCCGCCGGCCTGGTCGCCGCGGGCGTCGTGCCCGGCGACTGGAAGGACCCCGCCGCCGTCGCCGCCCTGGGACGGGTGTGCGGCGTGGTGACCCTCGAGAACGAGTTCGTCGACGCGAAGGCCCTGGCCGCCGTGGAGGCCGCGGGGACCCCGGTGCGGCCGCGCGCGGCGTCCGTCGCGGTGGTGCAGGACAAGGCCCTGCAGAAGGAGCGCTTGGTCGCCGCCGGCCTGCCGGTCGCGCGGTTCGTCGTCGCCGACCGCCCGTCCGACATGGCGGCCGCCGGCCGCGACCTGGGGTGGCCCCTGGTGCTGAAGTCCCGCACCCTCGGCTACGACGGCTACGGCAACGCCACCTGCCACACGCCGGCCGAGGCGGAGGCGGCGATGCCCGGCCTGGACCGCGGCGAGGGCGTGCTGGTGGAGGCCTGGGTGCCGTTCGAGCGGGAGCTCGCCGCGATGGTCGCCCGCAGCACCACCGGCGAGGAGGCCTGCTACCCGGTGGTCGACACCGTCCAGCGGGACCACGTGTGCCACGAGGTGGTGGCCCCGGCGGACGTGGACGCACCCGTGCGGGCGCGCGCGCAGGAGGTCGCCCGGGCGGCGGCCGCCGCCGCCGACGGGCTGGGGGTCACCGGCGTCGAGATGTTCCTCACCGCCGACGGCGCGGTGCTGGTGAACGAGCTGGCACCCCGGCCGCACAACAGCGGCCACTACACCATCGAGTGCTGCGAGACCTCGCAGTTCGAGAACCACCTGCGGGGCGTCCTGGGCCTGCCCCTGGGCCCCGTGAACCTGCGCGCCCCGGCCGGCGCGATGGTGAACATCCTGGGCACCGGAAGCGGGCCCAGCCGGCCGGACATCCCGGCGGCGCTGGCGGTGCGCGGCGCCCACCTGCACCTGTACGACAAGGCGGAGGTCCGCGTGCGCAGGAAGATGGGGCATGTGACGGCGCTGGGCGCGACACCCGCGGAGGCCCTGGAGGCCGCCCGCCGCGGCGCGCGGGCGGTGGCGCTGTGACCGCCGCGCCCGTGGTGGGCGTCGTGATGGGCAGCGACTCCGACCTGCCGGTCATGCGGGCCGCCGCCGACGCCCTCGCCGAGCTGGGCGTGCCCCACGAGGTGCGGGTGGTGTCCGCCCACCGCACCCCGCACGACATGATCGCCTACGGCACCGAGGCCGCCGGACGCGGACTGCGGGTCATCATCGCGGGGGCCGGCGGCGCCGCGCACCTGCCGGGGATGCTCGCCAGCGTCACGCACCTGCCGGTCATCGGGGTCCCCGTGCGCACCACGGCCCTCGACGGGATGGACTCGCTGCTGTCGATCGTGCAGATGCCGCGGGGCGTCCCGGTGGCGACCGTGGCGATCGACAACGGCCGAAACGCCGGCCTGCTGGCGGCCCGCATCCTGGGCGTCTCGGACCCGGATCTCGCCGCCCGCGTCGCGGCCCTCCAGGCCGAGCAGGCGGACATGGCGCGCGCCGCCGACGCGCGCGTGCGCTCCGGCGCGGAGTAGCGCGCCCCGGAATTCCGCGCGCGGCGCTCCACTCGCGGGCCCGGCTGCCGATGGCAGGAGCAGCCGCCCGCCACGGGGCGGCCCGTGCGCATGGACGAGGCCGACCACCCGACATCCCCGAACCCCGGCGCGTCACCCGACGCGACCTGGGCGTCCGCCGCCCGGCGGCTCCGGCGGCTGCACCGCGTGCAGCTCGCCGTGCTGGGCCTGTTCTGCGTGTTCGTCGTGGCGGTCGTCACCGGGTCGGTGGCCCTCAACCAGCTGCAGGAGGACCGCCACGGGAACCTGGACGACGCGATCTACCAGGTCTCCGACTCCTTCGACCAGATGCGGGCGGTGCACACCGCGATCCTGTCCCGGGGCGGGGTCATCACCCCCGGCGACGTCGTCACCGCGCTCGCCGCGCGGGGCCGCCTCATGTCGGTCCGCGCCCGCCAGGGCAAGGACTTCCGCACCAACGCCGAGATGGATGCCGGGGGCGATGCCACGCTCACGATGCTCGACCAGCTGGTGTCGCTGAGCCGGTCCCCGGCGAACCTGGTGAGCCAGCCGGACCTCACCGGCCCGCTGGAGGAGCTCACGGCGTCGGGCAGGCGGTGGTTCACGGCCATGCAGGAGGCGCGGACCGCCGACGAGGCCGCGGCCGACGTGATCCGGCGGCGGCTGGTGATGCTGACCATGGTGACGGTGCTCCTGCTGTGCGGAGGCACCCTGCTGCTGTGGCGCGGCATCGGCCGCGCCCGGGAGCGCCTCGTCGGCGAGCTGCGCCGGAACGGCCGCGAGCAGGACGCCATGACGCGCATCGCGCTCGCCGCGGCGTCCGGCGCCGGCATCGAGGAGCTGCGGCGCATCGCCGCCGACGCGGTCGCCGGCCCCCTGGAGGGCGCCCGCGTCGCGCTCGTGCACGGCGACGAGGCGGATGCCGCCCGCGAGCTCGCCGCCACCGGGCCGGCGGCCCCCGGGGTGATCCGGCGCGAGGTCATGTCCGGCGGGGCGCCCTGGGGGCTGCTCACCGCCGACTGGGACGGGGCCGAGCCGCCGCCGGACGCCGCGGGACGGCTCGACCGGCTGGCCGCGGCGATCGGCACCGCCGTGGAGGGCGCCACCGCCCGCCGGCTGCTGGAGGCACAGGCCGTCACCGACGCCCTGACCGGCCTCCCCAACCACGGGGCGTTCCACGACGCCCTCGCCATCGCCGTCGCCGCCGCCGAGCGGGACCTCAGGCCGCTGGCGGTCACCGTGGTCGACATCGACGGCCTCGCCGAGGTGAACGCCGAGTGGGGCCACGCCTCGGGCGACCAGGTGATCGCCGAGGTCGGCCGCCGGCTCGCGCGCTGCACGGAGGACGGCGAGGTCCTCGCCCGCATCTCCGGCAAGGCGTTCGCGTGGATCCTGCCGGGCCTGGACGCGCGCGCCGCGGCGGACCGCGCGCACGCCGCCCGGTTCGCGGTGGTGCGGGAGGCCGTGCCTCCGGCCGGCCGCGTGACCGTGTCCGCCGGCGTCGCGGACGTCGAGGACGCCGGCACCGCCGGGGGGCTCATGGACGCCGCCGACCGCGCGCTGCAGTCCGCCAAGGCCTCCGGGCGCGACGCGGTCCGCACCCACGCCGAGACCCGCGACGAGGCGCAGGCCGCCAACCAGCGGGAGTTCGCCGCCCTGCGCGCCCTGGCCCGCGCCGTCGACCTGCGGGACGAGAACACGTGGCGGCACTCCGAGCGCGTCGCCGAGATCTCTCACCGCCTGGCGCGGGTGCTCGGCTGGGACGAGACCCGGGCCGCGCGCCTGCGCCAGGCGGCGCTCGTGCACGACGTCGGCAAGGTCGGGGTGCCGGACTCGGTGCTGCTGAAGCCCGGCCACCTCACCGCCGAGGAGCGCGCCGTGGTGGAGACCCACGTGACCCTGGGCGCCCAGATCGTCTCCGAGGTGCTGGACCCCGAGCAGGTGGCGTGGGTGCGCGGCCACCACGAGCGCATCGACGGCGCCGGCTACCCGGACCGCCTGCCGGGCCACGAGATCGCCGACGGGGCCCGCATCATGGCCGTCGCCGACACGTGGGACGCCATGACCGCCGACCGGGTCTACCGCGCCGGCATGCCCGCCGAGAAGGCGCTGCGCATCTGCCGGGAGGTCGCCGGCACCCAGCTGTGCCAGCACTGCGTCAACGGCCTCGTCGTGCTGTACGAGCGCGGTGAGCTGGACGACCCGGACGCACCGGCCTGAGAACGCACCGGGGCCCGCCTGACGGCGGGCCCCGGGTCCTTCAGGTCCTGCGGTGCGGTGCGGCTCAGGCCACCGGCTTGCCGATGGCGACGCCCTTGCGGGCGTTGAACGCCTCGAGCATCGTCGCGACGTCGCTGTCCGGGGTCCGCTCGACGAGCGCCTGGTACTTCTCGCCCAGGGTGGGGCGCAGCTCCCGGTAGAGGATCCCGAGCTTGAACCCGCCCTTGAGGGCCAGGTCGAACGCGGCCACCTTGTCGGAGGGGTCGTGGTCGGGGGCGACGTCGGTGACGAGCTCCTTCCACTCCTCCTGGTGGTTGTTGAACATCACGCACGGCGACATGGCGTCGATGTAGCTGAAGCCCTTGTGCTCCACGGCCTGCACGATGAGCTCGGTGAGCGTCTTCGTGTTGAACGACGCGCCGCGGGCGACGAAGCCGGCGCCCGAGGCGATGGCGAAGCCCAGGGTGTTCAGCGGCGTCTCCAGGTTCCCCCAGGGGGTGGACGGCGCCTTCTGGTCGGTGAGGGACGTCGGGGAGACCTGGCCCTTGGTGAGGCCGTAGATCTCGTTGTCCATCACCAGGTACGTGATGTCGATGTTCCGGCGGGCGGCGTGCGGGAAGTGCCCCGCGCCGATCGCGAAGCCGTCGCCGTCGCCGCCCACGGCGACCACGGTGAGCTCCGGGTTGGCGAGCTTCACGCCCATCGCCACCGGCAGCGCCCGGCCGTGCAGGGTGTGCACGCCGTAGGTGCTGACGAAGCCCGGCAGGCGGCTGGAGCAGCCGATGCCCGACACGACCACGGTCTTGGCCGGGTCGAGGTTGAGCTGCGCGAACGCCCGGTACAGGGACGCCAGGACGCCGAAGTCACCGCAGCCCGGGCACCAGATGGGCTTGAGGTCCGACTTGTAGTCGTTGGGCTTGCGGGTCGCCGGTGCGGTGCTCATCGGGCGGCCTCCGTGATCATGTCGTGGATGTCCTCGGCGGTGAACGGCAGGCCGTCGCACTTCGCCTTGCTCTCGAGGGAGATGCCGTTCGTCTCGGCCTTGATGAGACGCGCGAGCTGGCCGGTGAAGTTGACCTCCGGCACCAGCACGTGCTTGGCCTTGGCGGTGAACTCCTCGACCTTGCCGGCCGGGAACGGACCCAGGACGCGCGGGTAGAACGCGCCCACCGACAGGCCCTCGGCCTGCGCCTTCTCGACGGCCTCGCGGACGGGGCCGAACGTGGAGCCGAAGCCGATGATGGCGATCTCCGGCTGCTCCTCGCCGATGTGCACGTGGCGGGCGGCGCCGTTCTTCAGCGGCTCGAGCTTCTCCCACCGCTTGGTCTGCATCGCCACGTGGTTCTCGGGCGTGTAGGCGGGGTGGCCGAGCTCGTCGTGCTCGATGCCGGTGGCGACGTACTGGCCGCCCTCCTCGCCGGGGATGCCCATCGGCGACACGCTGTCGCCGCCCAGCTCGTACCGCTTGTACTCGCCGTTGGCGTCCTTCGCGGTGCGGCGCGGCCACTGCTCGACCTTCGAGAGGTCGGGCTTGTTGATGACCTCCATGCGGGTCGCGAGGCCCTGGTCCGTGAGGAGGATCACCGGCACCTGGAACCGCTCCGCGTAGTTGAACGCGTCGACGGTCGCCCAGAAGCAGTCCTCCACCGAGGTGGGGGCGATGACCACGCGCGGCGCCTCGCCGTGCCCGCCGTAGAGGGCGTGGTTGAGGTCCGACTGCTCGGTCTTGGTGGGCAGGCCCGTGGAGGGGCCGCCGCGCTGCGCGTCGATGATCACGCAGGGGATCTCGGCGGTGCCGGCGTAGCCCAGCAGCTCGCTCATGAGCGACAGGCCGGGGCCGGAGGTCGCGGTGGCGGCCTTCTTGCCGGCGTACGAGGCGCCGATGACCGAGGCCAGGGACGCGATCTCGTCCTCGCACTGGATGGTGATGCCGCCCGTCGCCGGCAGCTTCGCCGACAGCCACTCGAGGATGTCGGAGGCCGGGGTGATCGGGTAGCCGCCGAAGTACTCGAGGCCGGCGGCGACGGCGCCCAGGGCGATCGCCTGGTTGCCGGACATCAGCACGCGGTCCTCCTCGGACTCCACCGGGTGGGTGATCTCCAGCGTGCCCTTGAGGTCGGCGGACTCGTCCTTGCCGGCCTGCAGCGCGGCGATGTTCGCGTCGGCGACGCCCGCCTTGTGGGCGTACCGGCGGAGCACCAGCTCCTCGATGGGGGTGGTGTCGAACGCGATGACGCCGCAGACGGAGCCGACGGCCACCATGTTCTTGGCACGGGAGCTGCCGCCGATCTCCTTGGCGAGCTGCTCCATGCGGACCGGGCGCGCCCGGCTCTGGAACTCGGCGGGGATCTCCACCGACGTCGCGTCGTAGAGGATCACGCCGTCGTCGGCCAGGGAGTCCCAGTGGAGGTCCCAGCCCTCCTGGTTGAAGACGACCAGCAGGTCGACTTCCTTGCCGTGCGAGTGGATGCGCTCCTGACCCATCCGCACCTGGTACATGCAGGGCCCGCCCTTGATCTCGGCGGGATACGTCCGGAAGGTCTGGGTCCAGTACCCGCCGCGTGCCGCGGCCTGGGTGAGGATGTCCCCGGAGGAGATGACCCCCTCACCGGACTCCCCGGCAAGCCGGATCACCACGCTCTGTCGTGCCAAAGTCCCCCCTTGCGCGCCGTGGTCGGTCGCTCCCCTGGCCAGGGCGCTCACCGCGGCGTCGGGCGTCGTCGTTTTCCGCAGGTTCCCGGTGCGTCCCCGAACCGGGCACCGGCGATCGCGCGCCCCTTCGGGGCGACGGTCAGGGGATGCTACCCACCCCGCTTCGGGCGGGGCAAGTCGGGTTTCCCGCGGGTTTTCCCGGATTTCCCCTGGGGGCCGTCAGGGACGCCTGATGCGGGGAATCTCCGCGCCCTGCAGATGCTCCCGCCGGGTGACCATGATCGTCCTGGTGAAGCTGATGACGACGGTGCCGTCCTGGTTGAAGCCCTCGGTGCGCACCCGCACGATCCCCTGATGGGGCCGGGAGCGCGACGCCCGCACCTCCAGCACCTCGCTCTGGGCGTAGATGGTGTCCCCCTCGAACACGGGCGCGGGCAGCCGCACCTCGTCCCACCCCAGGTTCACGGCGTTGCGGGACAGGTCGGCGACGGTGAGCCCGGTCACCAGCGCCAGGGTGAACGTGGAGTCCACCAGGGGCCTCCCCCACTCCGTCTGCGCCGCCAGGTGGCGGTCGAAGTGGATGGGGTTGGGGTTCACGGTGAGGAGCGTGAACCACACGTTGTCGGCGTCCAGGACGGTGCGCCCGGTGGGGTGGCGGATGACGTCCCCCACGCGGAAGTCCTCGAACGCCCGGCCCAGGTCCATCGGCAGCTCGGCCATGTCGTGTCCTCGACGATTTCGGTTCGGCGGCCGGGCCAGGATAGTCTCGCCGCAGGAATGTCCCCCGAATCCCGCGCCCCGGAGCCGCCCGCACCTCCCGGCAGCACCCTGTCCTCCATCGCCAGGCTGGTGCGGGGACGGATCGGCGACGACCGCGAACGGCGGCTGGTGGTGCGCGTGGCGGAGCTGGAGCGCCGCCTGGAGCTGCTTGAGGCCGAGGCGGAGGCCGCCCGGTCCCGCGCGAGGCGGGCCGAGGCGGGGCTCGCCCGGGTGGCCGCCCACGTGGACCGCCTGGACTGGATCGCCGCGCCCGGCCTGGAGGACCTCATGGTCCCCGCCGGCGGCCGCACGGGCCTCACGGGGTCCGGCACGGGGAGCCGGGTGATCTGCTCGGCCGGTACGGGCCCCGACGGCGAGCTCATGTCGGTGACCGGCGCGGCCATGGCGGAGTACGCGTACCGCTGGGGGTGGGACGTGACCCTGTCGGGCGAGCCGCCCGGCCCGGACCCGGTGGTGCGCAAGCTCCGGCTCGTGCGCGAGCTGTGCGACCGGTACGCCTGGGTGCTGTGGCTCGACCCGGACGCCAGCATCGTGGACACCTCGGCCGACGTGCTCACCCAGACCCGGCCCGACCGGGACCTCTACGTGAGCGCCGCGGTGGACGGCGAGCCGGTCGCCGCCCGCGCGGTGATGCTGGTGCGCGCCAGCGACCTGTCGCGGCGACTGCTGGACCATCTGGTCGAGCACCCGGACGCCGAGGTGGGCCCGCCCCGCCACGCACTGCTGGCCGGTGAGTGGGCGTGGGCTCCGGGTGAGCCGCTGGAACGGGGCCCGTTCGTGATGCGCGGCGCGCCGGGCGGCCCGGCGGAGCGCCGGCTGGCCGCATTGGACCGGCTCGCCGCGCTGCGGCGCGGGATGGCCGCCGCGGGCGGGGCGCTGGGCGACGGGCCGCTGGTGGCGTTCGGGCCGTCCACCGCGCTGGAGGTGCCGGACGTGCTCAACGTGCTGGGCCTCACCGGGACCGTCGTGGTGGTGGGCGCCGCACCCGAGGGGTTCTGCGACCGTCTGGCGGCGGCCTGGCGGGGGCGGAAGCTCGTGCACGTGGGCGGCGGCAGCGGCGCGGCGGGCGGGTCGGACGCACGGATCGAGCGGTTCGGCGGCACCCCGGAGGCCGCGGCGGCGCGCTTCGGCGACGACCCGGCGGACGCGGTGTGGTTGCTGGGCGGCGGCCGGGAGCTGGCGCTCACGCAGCGGCTCATGACCTGGTGGCCGCTGGTGCGGCCCGGGGGCCTCATGCTGGGGCACCCCTACACGGCGGTCCCGCCCTCGGAGGCCGGCGACGCCACCGCCGGCCCGGTGGACTGGTTCTTCGGAGAGCTCGGCCTGCCCGTGCAGGTCACCGCGGCGGACGCCCCCGGGGCCACGTGGATGGTGCGCAAGCCGCGGGACTGACTAGGCTGCGCCGGACCCCCCGACGGAGCGAGGACGATGGCGGACTTCCAGGCGGCGATGGCCGAGGGCTACGGCTTCGACGGCCCCACGATCGGGCTGGGGCGGCCCTTCGTCGACCCCGCGGCGCCGGTGACCGGCGTGGAGGTGCGGATCCCGCTGGGGCTGCTCAACCGGCACGGCCTCATCGCGGGGGCCACCGGCACCGGCAAGACCAAGACGCTGCAGCTGCTCGCCGAGCAGATCGCCGCGGCCGGCACCCCCGTGTTCGCCGCCGACATGAAGGGCGACCTGGCGGGCATCGCGGCCCCCGGTGAGGCGAACGACCGGGTCACGGCCCGTAACACCGAGCTCGCCCACGCGTGGACGCCGGCGGCGGCCAGCGTGGAGCTCCTGTCGCTGAGCGGCCAGAGCGGCGTGCCGCTGCGCGCGACGGTGGCGTCCTTCGGGCCCATCCTGCTCTCCAAGGTGCTGTCGCTCAACGACACGCAGGAGTCGACGCTGTCGCTGGTGTTCCGGTACTGCGACGAGAAGAAGCTGCCGCTGCTGGAGCTGGAGGACCTGCGCACCGTGCTGGCGTACCTCGCCGGGCCGGGCAAGGACGAGCTGGAGCTGCTGGGCGGCATCAGCAAGGCCACCGTCGGGGTCATCCAGCGGAAGGTCACCGAGCTGGAGGCCGACGGCGGGGACGTGTTCTTCGGCGAGCCGGAGCTCGACCTGCGGGACCTGCTGCGCACCGCCCCGGACGGCCGGGGCGTCATCTCGGTGCTGCACCTGGCCGACGTGCAGGCGCGGCCGGCCCTGTTCTCCACGTTCCTCATGTGGGTGCTGGCGGAGCTGTTCGAGATGCTCCCGGAGGTCGGGGACCCCGAGAAGCCGACGCTGGTGTTCTTCCTCGACGAGGCGCACCTGCTGTTCGCCGACGCCACCAAGGCGTTCCGCGACGCGGTGTCGCAGACCGTCCGGCTCATCCGCAGCAAGGGCGTCGGGGTGTTCTTCGTGACCCAGCTGCCCACCGACCTGCCGGACGAGGTCCTCGCCCAGCTCGGCCACCGGGTGCAGCACGCGGTGCGGGCCTTCACCCCCAAGGACGCCAAGGCGTTGCGGGAGGTCGTGCAGACCTATCCGCAGACGGACTTCTACGAGCTGGACGAGACCCTGCAGTCCCTGGGTGTGGGCGAGGCCGTGGTGACGGCCCTGAACCCGCGGGGCGTCCCCACCCCGGTGTGCGCCGCCCGGCTCTACCCGCCGGCGTCCCGCATGGGACCGCTCACCCCGGAGGAGCGCGCCGCGATCACGGCCCTCTCCCCCCTGCACCCCAAGTACGCGACGCCGGTGGACCGCGAGAGCGCCATGGAGATCCTCACGGCGAAGCTCAACGACGACCGGGACGCCGCCGAGGCCGCCCGGGAGCGGGCCAAGCCCGCTCCGCCGCGGGAGCCGGACCGCCGCCCCAAGGACGACGACGGGCTGCTCGGCGGCATCGGGGACCTCATGCAGTCCAAGGTGGCCCAGCAGGTGACCCGCGAGGTCGTGCGCGGGATCTTCGGGATGCTCAAGCGCCGCCGCTGAGGTCCCTCCGCGTCCCGGGGCCCGCCCGGGACGCGCCGGACCGGTCAGGGGCTCAGTACCACTTGCCGCGCGTGAAGCCCCCGAAGGCGATGAGCCCCACCAGCGCCACGATGATCCCCAGCCACAGGCTCCAGAAGATCGCGATGAGGATCCCCGCGATCACCAGGATGCCGCCCAGGCTGATGCCCCCGATGAGACTGCCGTCCCTGCTCGCCATCGTGTCTCCGTTCTCCTCGTGTGCGACGACGCCGGGTCGGTACCCGCCGCCGGGTCTCCCCACACGGACACCGGGAGTTCACGCCGGCCGTGTTTGGGGGTGCGGCGGGCTGGGTAGTGTGGGCTCGTGGTCAGCCCGGAGACGTCAACGGTGACCGGGGCGGCGCGCCTCGACCCCGAACGCCGTGAGGCGCTCATCCTCGAGCACCTCCCCCTCGTGAACGCCCTGGCGCGTAGGTACGCCAACCGCGGCGAGCCGGTGGAGGACCTGGAGCAGGCCGGCACGATCGGCCTCATCAAGGCCGTCGACCGCTTCGACCCGTCGGTGGGCCGGGAGTTCCGGTCGTTCGCGACCCCCACCATCCTCGGTGAGATCCGCCGCCACTTCCGCGACAAGACCTGGGCCGTGCGTGTTCCGCGCGGGCTCAAGGACGACTACGCGCGGGTCGTGGGCGTCATGTCGACGCTCACGGGCGAGCTGGGGCGCAGCCCCACGATCGCGGACATCGGCAAGGAGGCGGGGCTCAGCGAGGAGGCGGTGCTGGACGCCCTCGCCGCGCACGGCGCGTACCGGCCGGTGTCGATGTCGCAGCCCGGCCCGCAGCGGGAGGACGAGGACCTGAGCCTCGAGATCCCCGTGGAGGAGGAGGGCTACGAGACCGCGGAGGGAATGGGTGCCGTCGAGAAGGGGCTTCAGGCGCTGCCCGCGCGGGAGCGCGTGATCATCCACCTGCGCTTCACGGAAGGGATGATGCAGTCGGACATCGCCCGGATCATGGGGATCTCCCAGATGCACGTGTCCCGCCTCATCGCCCGGGCGCTGGTCCGGATGCGCGAGGCCGCGGGAGAGGCGGAGGAATGACCGGCGCACTGGCCGAGCGGCGCGCGGACGCCCCCGCGGTGTCGATCATGCTGCCCGCCGAGGCGGAGAGCCTCATGATCGTGCGGCAGGCCGTGACCGGCGTGGCCGAGGCCATGGGGATCGGCGACCAGCGGCGCGACGACATGCGCATCGCGGTGAGCGAGGCGTGCACGAACGTGGTGGTCCACGCCTACCCGGACATCCCGGGGAGCCTGCGCGTGGGCCTGTGGGCGGACGACGGCGGCCTGGTGATCCGGGTCACCGACGCGGGGCGCGGCATCGTGCCGGACCCGTTGCGGCAGAGCCCCGGCCTGGGGATCGGCCTGCAGCTCATGGCGACGCTCGCGGACGACATGCACCTGAGCACCCCGGCGGGCGGCGGCACCGAGGTGGTGCTGACGTTCCTCGCCGGAAGCTGACCGGCGCGCGGTTATGCGTGACGGCCCGCAGGGTACGCAGCCCGGGTACCCGCACACCGCAGGAGGGTCTGCCGTACCATCCCCAGACGATGCCCCACTTCCCCGCACACGGCCGGTGATCAGCGAGTCCGCCATCCTGGACCTCGCCATGGGTCCGTCCCTCGCACCGGTCCTGCGCAGGGTGGTCAGCGCCGTGGCCGCGCAGGGCGGCCTGTCGGTCGACCGCATCAGCGACCTGCTCATCATCGTCGACGCGGTGGCGGCGGGCGCACGGCACGAGATGCCCGATGGGCGGCTGCGGGTCGCGGTGACCCCGTCCCCGGGGCGCGTCACGATCCGCATGGGCCCCCTCCCGGCCGGCGGCGCCGCGTCGCTGGCGGAGGCCTGCCGCGTGCCGGAGCTCGGCTCCGTGCTCGAGGCGCTGGCCGACCGCGTGCAGACCGAGGCCGACGGCGCCGGTGACTTCCTGACGGTGATGGTCGGCGCGGAGGACCCCGCCGGCACCTGAGCGCGGCGGCCGGGGTCAGGCCCCGGCGGGCGGGCCGCCGGTGTCGGCGCCCGCGGGCGGTTCGGGGGTCTGCTTGGTCCCGCCGGTGTCGGGCCTGGGGGGCGCGGGCCGGTCGGCCGGGATGTCGCGCGTGTACCGGTGCGGCGGGGCGTAGAGCCCCACGTCCTCGGTGCCGTCCTCGCCCTCGCGGGGCGGTGTCTCGGGTTCGTCCATGGCACGGGGATACCCGGCGGCGCCCGCGGCGTAACCGGACGGCCTCGCCCGGACGGGGAGCGGCGATGTGTCCCGTTTTCCGGATACTGGGAGGTTTTCCTCGCGTTCGGCGGCTCAAGTCGTGCGTCCTCCTGCCGATGGGCCGGTACCCCAGGGATCCCGGTCCCGAGCAACGACGGTGGAGCAACGGATGCGCGCCCTGTCACCCCGGCACCCCGCAGACCACATCGAGATCGCGCACGACCCCGCGGCAGGGCTCCTGGCGGCCCTGCCCGATCCGTTCATCGCCCTCGACGAGGACGGCGTCGTGACCTTCGCGAACCCGGCCGCCGAGACGGCGCTGGGCACCGACCTCACCGGCCGGCACCTGTGGGAGGCGGCGCAGGACCCGGGGCTCATGGCGCTGCGCGGCATGGTGACGCGCGCCCAGCAGACGGGGATCGCCGGGAACCTGGAGGTCCAGGCCGGCTGCGTGGGGCGCTGGTACCAGGTGCAGGCGTTCCGCTGGGAGGCCGGCACCGCCCTGCGGTTCGCCGACGTCACGGGGCGGCGCAGCAGCGAGATGCGCTCGCGACGCGACCGGAACCGCACCTCCGCACTCATGGACCAGATGAGCGCGGGCCTGGTGGTGACCTCCCTGGACGGCGTGGTCGTGGACGCGAACGCCCGGTTCCTGGAGATGACGGGCCTGAGCCGCGAGGAGGTCATCGGATCCCGCCGGCCGCACCCGTGGTGGTCCCCGCGGCACAGCGACGCCTACGAGCGGCGCCTGGACCTGCGCGCGTGGCGCACCAAGGCCAGCCACGTGGAGACGGTGTTCCGCACCAAGGACGGCCGGGAGTTCCCGGCGCGCGTCGGTGTGAGCGCCCTGGTGGACCGCGACGGAGCCCCCGAGGCGGTCATCAAGACCATCGTGGACATCAGCGAGGAGGCCCGCGCGCGCCAGATGCTGCGGCGTTCCGAGGCGGAGTTCCGGCTGCTGGCCGAGCAGACCGCGGACCTCATCTGCCGGCACGACCGCGAGGGCCGGATGCTGTACGTGAGCCCCGCGAGCCGCGCCGTGCTCGGCACCGCGCCCTTCGCGGCACGGGGCCGGCGGCTCGAGGACTTCGTGCACGGCCCGGACCGCCCGCAGATGGCCGCGGCGTTCGCCGACGTGATCGCCGACGGGCGGGACCGCACCGTGGTGGTGCGGGGCCGGCGCAGCGCCGGGGAGCGGGCCTGGCTGGAGACCACGGTGCGCCGCGTGGCGGACGCCCCTGCGGGCGAGCAGCTCATCTCCTCCACCCGGGACGTGACCTCCCGCCACCTCACGCAGCTCATCACCTCCGCGGCCACGCGGGTGACCGACGCCGCCGCCACGGGCAGCGGCGTGGTGGAGGTCGTCGAGGCGATCACCGTCGAGGCCCGGCGGCTGCTGGACATGGACGCGGCCGTGGTGTGGCACTTCGAGGGCGACGAGGCGGTGGTGGTGGCGGCCTCCGGGTACGACGCCCCGCGACCCGGCACGCGCATCCACGTCCCGGCCGGCGCGGGTGCGGACTTCGCCCGCCGGGCGGAGCCGGCGGTGGCCGCACTGGGCGGCGCCGGATGCCGCACCACGCTGGCGGCGCCCGTGTCGGTGGAGGGCGCCTGCTGGGGCGCGCTGGTGGTGGGGATGCGGCAGCGGGCCGACCTGTCGGAACAGCTGCAGGGGCTGCTGGCGCGGATGTCGGAGCTTGCCTCCACGGGCGTCGCGCGGGCCCAGGCGAGCGCCGAGCTCACCTGGCGCGCGGAGCGGGACCCCCTCACGCGCATCGCGAACCGCGCGGTGTTCGACGACCGCATCGCCGACGCCGCGGCCCGCGGGCAGCGGGTCGCGCTGTGCCTGGTGGACATCGACCGCTTCAAGGACGTCAACGACACCCACGGCCACGACGCGGGCGACGAGGTGCTGCGCCGGGTCGCCGGGCGCCTCCAGGAGGCCGCCCGCCGCGGCGACCTGGTGGCGCGGGTGGGCGGCGAGGAGTTCGCCTGGCTCATGCCGTCGACCTCGCTGGAGGACGCGGTGCGGGCCGCGGACCGCGCCCGGATGCTCATCGCGGGCACCACGATCGACCCGGTGGGCAGCGTCACCGTGTCCGCCGGCATCGCCTCCGCGGACCCGGGCCACTGGTCGCCGTCGGAGCTGTTCCGCACCAGCGACCGGGCGCTGTACGCGGCCAAGCGCTCCGGCCGGGACCGGGTGGTGGGTCTCCCGGGCTGACCCCGGCGGGGGCTGCCAGCCCCACCGGAGGGCGGTTGCACGCCACCCCGATGCCACGCGGCATGGGGTGCGAAAACGTGGGAGCTGACCACCCGACGGTCAGGGGGACCCACGATGACGAGCCAGACCCCGAACACACCGCCTCCCGCGGAGGCGCCGGATCAGGGACGACCCGAGGGATGGAGCGCGGCGGACCTCGCGCTCGAGAACCGCCTGGAGGCGGACGAGGCCCGGATGGCCCGCGACGAGCGGCGCATGGAGGACGACGAGCGCCGCATGGCCCAGGAGGAGCGCTGGATCCGTCGCAGCTGGCGCCTCGAGGTCGCGCTGGTGGCCCTGCTGGGGCTCACCGGCGGCGCCCTGTTCATGTCGTGGTTCGCGCTGAACCGTGACGTGGAGGCCGTCGCCCGCGCGGCGCCGAAGGAGAACAGCGTGGGCACCGGCGCCATCCGGTCGGGCGCGGTGACCGGCGACAAGCTGGCCGACGGCTCGGTGACGGCGTCCAAGCTCACCCGCGGCGCCGTGACCGGCGGGGCCCTCGCCCCGAAGGCCGTGGGCGCGGCGGCGATCGCGCCGGCGTCGGTGGGGCGGCTCGCGCTCGCCACCGGCGCGGTGGGGCCCAACAAGCTGGCCGACGGCGCCGTGACCGGCCGCGCCGTCGCCGACGGCAGCATCACCGGCGCCGACATCGCCGAGACCACGCTCACGGTGGGCAGCGCCGCGCGGGCGACCAGCGCGGTGCAGGCCCGCAACGCGGCGTCGCTGGGCGGCGTGGCCGCCGGCCGGTACGTGTCGCAGGTGACGCTGGTGCGGCAGTCGAGCACCACGAGCACCCTGCGGGCCAAGGGCCCGATCACCGCGACGTGCCCGGCGGGCACCCGCGTGATCGCCGGCGGCGCGGCCATCGACGGCGGCGCCCGCGGCGTGGCCCTGGTGTCCAGCGCCCCCGAGGGGGACGCGGCCTGGACGGCCGAGGCCGCGGCGGCCGAGCGGCCCACCGCGCCGTGGCGCCTGGTGGTGACCGCGATCTGCGCCGACGGCGGCTGACCGCTCAGGCGGCCGGGACCGTCCCCGCGGTCCCGGCCGCCGCCGGCAGCTCCGCCCACACGCTCGTGCCCTCCCCCGGCGTGCTCTCGGCGCCCACCCGGCCGCCGTGGGCGCGGACGATCTCGGCGCACAGCGCCAGGCCCAGGCCGCTGCCGCCGATGCCGCGCACCTCCCGCGACTCGCCGCGGAAGAAGCGCTCGAAGATGCGGGGCAGCTCCTCCGCGGGGATCCCCAGGCCGCGGTCGGTCACCGTGATGCGCACCGTCCCGTCGCGCTCGGCGGCGGCGACGCGCACCGGGCCGCCTCCGGGCGAGTACTTCACGGCGTTCGAGAGCAGGTTGGCGACCACCTGGTCCGTCCGCGCGCGGTCGGCCTCCAGCCACAGCGGGCGGGGCACCTCCCCCACCGCGACGTCGTGGCCGGGGCTGCGGGCGGCGCACACGGCCGCCGCGTCGTCCAGCAGCTGCGCCAGGTCGAACCGCTCGACCTCCAGGTCCAGGCGGCCCCGGTCGATGCGGTCCAGGTCCAGCAGGTCCCCCACCAGCTCCGACAGGCGGCCCGCCTCGCGGTGGATGGTGCGGGCGTAGCGCCGCCGTGCCTCGTCGCCCAGGTCGTCGCGCAGCAGCAGCTCCGAGAAGCCCAGCACCGCCGCCAGCGGCGTGCGCAGCTCGTGCGAGGCGGTGGACACCAGCTCCTGCTTGAGGCGCTCGGCGGCGAGCTCGGTGGTGACCTCCCGGACGACCACCAGGCGCCGGTCCTCGCCCGCCGGGCGGGCGGAGCGCCAGAAGACGCGGCCCGAACCGGGGTCCTCCACCTCGTCGGGGCCCTCCCCGTCCATCGCGAGCGCCCGCTCGGCGAGGCCGGGCGGCAGGCTCGCGACCGCCGGGTTGCGCAGCAGCACCGCCCCGTCGGCGCCGGCCAGGAGGATGGCCGCGGGGTTGGCGTCCAGGGCCGCCTGGGCGAGGCGCTCCCCGGCCTCCGCGCGGCCGGTCGTGACCCGCAGCGCATCCTCGGTGGCCCGCACCCGCTGCGCGGTCACGTCCACCGCGCGGGCCAGGTGGTCCAGGTCCTCGGTGTCCCCGCCGTCGCCGGGGGCCAGGCGCCGGGCCGCGGCGGCCAGGCGCATCACCGGGCCGCCCACCGCGCGGGTGAGGTACAGGCCCGTGCCCAGGGCGAGCAGCACCGACGACAGCACCGCGGCGACCACCAGCCAGGTGAGGAACCGCGACGCGTCGTCGGCGCCCTCCAGGGAGGTGGCGCGCACCGAGGTCTCGGCGTCCACCAGCCGATCGATCTCGGTCTGCAGCCCGTCCACGCGCAGGGCGCCCTGGCCGGTGGCGATCAGGCGGATCGCGGCCTCCCGGTCCCGCCGCGCCTGCTCGAGCACCGGCTCCACCCAGTCGCCCAGGTACGTGCGGTACGCGCGGTCGATGCGCGCCAGGCGCGCCAGCTGGGCGGGCGAGTCCACCAGGAGGGCGCGCAGGCGCCGCAGGTCCCCGGCGCTCGCGCGCTGCGCGGCGGACACCGGCTCCAGGAAGCGGGCCTGGCCGCTCACCGCGAAGTCCTGCTCCCCCGCCTCCAGGTCCAGGATGTCGCGCTCCAGGTCGGCGGCGGTGGCGATGACCTGGGTGCTGTGGTCGGCGTCGCGCAGCGCGGCGCGCTGCGCGCGGGCCTCCAGGTACAGCAGCGTCACCATCAGCGCCGTGACCACCCCGAGCGCCGCCGCGGCCAGCAGGATGCGGCGGCTCAGCCCGCGCAGCACGTCAGGCCCCGTCCATCAGCGCCGCCGCCGTGTCCCGCAGCTCGGCGGGGCTGTACGGCTTGGTCATCACCGCCGCGGCCCCCAGCGCACGGGCGCGGTCCAGCATCTCCCGCTGCGCCCACGCGGTGACCACCAGCACGGGGAGCCCCGTCAGGGACGGCGTCCGCGACACGCGCTCCAGCAGCTCCAGGCCCGGCATGCCCGGCAGCCGGAGGTCGAGCACCAGCAGCGCCGGCCGCCCGTCGCCCAGCGCGTCCAGGGCCGATGCGGCGTCCGCGGCGGTGCGGACCGGGCACCCGAGGGGTTCCAGGGCCGCCGCGGCCAGCTCGAGCAGGGCCGGATCGTCGTCGACGATGAGTATCGTTCGTTCCACCGGGCGGACTGTAACCCCGCCGCCGTCCCTCACCGATCCGGGAGCCGTCCGTGCACGAAGGCGGGCAGTCGCCGCTGGTGGTGCTGGCGGAGGACGATCCCGCCGTCACCGAGCTGGTCATGGACACCCTCCGCCTGGAGGGGTTCCGGGTGCGGCACGTGGCCGACGGTGACGCGGCGGTCGCCGCGGCCACCGCGGGCGACGCCGAGGTGGTGATCCTGGACCTGGGCCTCCCGCGGCTCACCGTCATCGAGGCGCTGCGCCGCATCCGCGCGGCGAGCGACGTGCCGGTGCTCATCCTGTCCGGGCGGGACGGCGAGGCCGACCGGGTGCGCGGCCTGGAGCTCGGCGCCGACGACTACGTCACCAAGCCGTTCTCGGTGGCGGAGCTCGCCGCCCGGGTGCGGGCGCTCATCCGCAGGCGGGAGATGGACCGCGCGGCCGGCCGCGCGGAGGTGGTGCGGCACGGCGACCTGGAGCTGGACCTGGGGCGCCTGGCGGCCCGGGTCGCGGGCGCGCCGGTGCGGCTCACCGCGACGGAGTTCCGCATCCTGGCCCTCATGGTGCGGCGCGGCGGCCGGCTGGTGACGCAGGCCGAGATCATGCGGGAGATGTGGGACGGGCGGGCGGTGGGCGGCGGCGAGGGCGCCGTGTACGCCCACATCTCGGGGCTGCGGCGCAAGCTCCCCGCCGACCGCATCGTGACGGTGCCCGGGGAGGGGTACCGGCTCTCCGACGCGGTCTGAGGGAATCCTCAGACGCCGGTCGGCACGGCTTCAGGCCCGGGCGGTGTGCTGCGTGGGATGCGCGATCCCCCGCGCAGCGCATTCGATGGATCGGAGGACGTCATGGTGGATGCCGGTGGATCGGCGTCGAGCCTGGAGCTGGTGGTGGGCGGCATCGCCCACGAGATCCGCGGGCCGCTGGCCACGATCGCGGCCCTGGCCGAGCGGTGCAGCACGGACACGGGCGGCGGCCCGCACGTCGAGCTGGCCCGGCAGGTCGTGGACGAGGCGGTGCGGCTCGAGCGGCTGCTGACCTCGCTGCTGGACGTGCTGCTGGCCGGGGCGGACGCCGCGGCCGGGCGCGGCGGGTGGTGCCTGCTGGAGGAGGTGGTCGACGGCGCCCTGCGCACCGCCGCCCTGCCGGACGGCGACCTGCGGCTGCACATCCCGGACAGCCTGCCGCTGGTGTGGGCCGACCCGGTGCTCGCCGAGCGCATCGTCGCGAACCTGCTCGCGAACGCGAACCGGCACGGGACGCCGCCCGTGGAGGTGTCGGCCCGCCTGCGCACCGGCGGCGTGGAGCTCACCGTCGCGGACGCCGGTCCGGGCCCCGTGCCACGCGAGGGCGGGCGGGGCCTGGGCCTCACCCTCTCCATGCACCTCGCCCGGTCGCAGGGGCTGCTGCTGGAGCTGCCGCGCGAGGGCGACGGCTCCCGGTTCCGGCTGGTGTTCCCCCGCGTGCTGCCGGCCGGGCTGGCGGGGTAGCGGTGCCGCGGGTGCTGGTGGTGGAGGACGGCGAGCTGGCCCGGGCCGCGATGCGGCGCGGGCTGCGCCGCGCCGGGTTCGAGGTGCTGGAGGCCGCGGACGCCGAGCACGGCCTCCGGCTCGCGGCGCTGCGGCAGCCCGATCTGGCGCTGCTCGACGTCGTCCTCCCCGCCTCCTCGGGCATCGAGGTGTGCCGGAGCCTGCGGGAGTGGAGCGCGATGCCGATCCTCATGGTCAGCGCCGTGCGGGACCCGGAGACGGTGATCGGCGCCCTGGAGGCCGGCGCCGACGACTACGTCGCCCGCCCGGTGACCATGGAGGAGCTGGTCGCCCGCATCCGCGCGGTCATCCGGCGTGTGTCGCCGGCCCGCGACGGCATCGTGGTGGCCGGCGACCTGCGCATCGACCTGGACCGCCACGAGGTGCGCCGGGACGGCGTCCCCGTGCCCCTCACCGCACGCGAGTTCCGGCTGCTGGCGGAGCTCGCCCGGCGGCTCGACCGGCTGGTGCCGTACGAGGACCTGCTCACCGCCGTGTGGGGGCCGCCGTACCGGCACGAGACCCACTACCTGCGGGTGTACGTGCGGCGGCTGCGGGCGAAGCTGGAGCCGGACCCGGTGCGGCCGCGCCGCATCACCACCGAGACCGGTGTCTGGTACCGGCTCAACGGCGGGGTGTGAGGCGGCGGGCACGCTGGGCCCGGGAGGCACGTCCCCCGGGCCCCGCCCCGGTGTCGGGTCGTTTCCGGGCCCAGCCCCACCAGTGTCGGGCAGCCCGCCGCCGCGGTCCATAAACGGGCCGTGAACATCACGGGGGTAGGGTCCCGGCGTGCTCCCCGAGCTGCCGACCCGCGTGCTGCGGACCCTGGACCTCGCCGCGCCCCTGGACGACGGCCGGGCCTTCGTCGCGGCGGCGAGCGGCCTCGCCCGCGTCGCCGGGCGCCTGCTGGTGGTGGGCGACGACCTCGCCCACCTCGCCTCGTTCGCCGAGGATCCCGCCGAGCCCGGCTCCGCTCACCGCGTGCTGCCGGACCTCCTTCCCGCCGGCCACGCCGAGCGCAAGCGCGCCAAGCCGGACCTGGAGGCGCTCACCGCCCTTCCCCCCTCCCCCGCGTTCCCGCACGGGGCGCTGCTGGCCGTGGGCTCCGGCTCCACGGCGGCGCGCGAGCGTGCCGTGCTGATCCCCCTCGACCCGGCCGGGGCCCCCGGCGGCGCGGCCGTGGTGCGCGACCTCGCACCCGTGCTGGCGCCGCTGCGGGAGCATCGCGACGAGGTGAACGTGGAGGCCGCCCTCGTGCTCGGCGACGAGCTGGTGCTGGTCTCCCGGGCCCATTCGGCGATGCCGGAGAACCTGGTCGCCCGGTTCGCCCTCGCCGCCGTCGCCGCCTGGGCCGACGGGGCCGCATCCGTGCTCGCGCCCCGGTCGGTCGCCCCGTGGCGCGTCGGCGAGATCGACGGCGTGCCGCTCGGCGTGACCGACGCCGCCGCCCACCCGGACGGCGGCTGGGTGTTCAGCGCCGCGGCCGAGGACACCTCCGACGCCTACGCCGACGGCGCGGTCGCGGGCGCCGTGGCGGGCCGGGTGGACGCCTCCGGCGCGGTCGTCGCCCTGGGCCGCCTCACCCCCACCGCCAAGGTGGAGGGCATCCTCGCCCGGCCCGTCCCGGGCGGCACGGAGCTGCTCATGGTGACCGACGCGGACGACCCGGACGCGCCCGCGTCGCTGCTCGCCGCCGTGCTGCCCGGCTGAGCCGCCCCGCGGGACGCGCGTGCGCCGCGGCTAGGGTTGACCAGCCGCCACGATGGCCCACCTCACCGTCGGCGCGATCCGTCGTGTTCGAAGAGGGAGCCCCGCATGAAGGCCGTGGTGCTGGTGGGACCGGGTGACGTGCAGGTCCGCGAGGTGCCGGACCCCGTCATCCAGGAGCCGGGTGATGCGATCGTCGAGATCACCGCGACCGCGATCTGCGGCGCCGACCTGTTCCCATACCATGGGTACACGCCGGGCTTCGAGAGCGGCACGATCCTGGGTCACGAGTTCACCGGCATCGTCCGGGAGGTCGGCCCCGCCGTGCAGGGGTTCCGGCCCGGCCAGCGCGTGGTGAACGGCAGCATGATCCGCTGCGCCGCCTGCGCGTCCTGCCGCGCCGGGCGTCCCACCCAGTGCGACGAGCGGGCCCTGTTCGGCTACTCCGGCGTGTACCCGCGCCTGGACGGCGGCCAGGCGGAGCTGGTGCGCATCCCCGCCGCCGACCTGTCCCTGGGCGCCATCCCCGACGGCGTCTCCGACGAGTCCGCCGTGTTCGTGGCGGACATCCTCCCCACCGGGTACGGCGCGGTCCACCGCGGCGGCGTGACGGCCGGCGACGTGGTCGCCGTCGTCGGGTGCGGCCCGGTCGGCCTGATGGCCGTGATGTGCGCCGTCCACGCCGGCGCCACCGTGATCGCCGTGGACGGCATCGAGGAGCGGCGCGGCCTGGCCGCCTCCCTCGGCGCGACCTCCGTCACCCCCGACGCGGCACGGGAGGCGATCGGCGCCGCCAGCGGCGGCATCGGCGCGGACGTGGTGATCGAGGCGGCGGGCGCCCCGCAGGCCCTCGACGCCAGCCTCCACCTCGCACGCGGCCGGGGGATCGTCTCGGTCGTGGGGGCCCACTTCGAGCCGGACTTCCCGCTGAACAACCTCCACATGTTCGAGCGGGAGCTGACCCTGCGGTTCACGATCGGCGACCCCACCAACGACCGGGAGGCCCTGCTGGGCCTCATCGGCGACGGCGCTTTCGACCCCGCCGCCGTCGTCACCCACCGCATCCCGCTGGCGGACGCCGCCGAGGCGTACCGCATGTTCGACGCCCGCGAGGCGACGAAGGTGATGCTCACACCGTAGGCGGCCCGGACCTCCAGGGTCCGCTCCACGGGGACGGGGTTGGCGACGATGTCGAGCACCGGGCAGTGCTCGTCGACGGCGGCCATCAGCTCGCGGTAGCGCTCCTCGGTCTCGGGGCCGATGAGGACCACCCGGTGGCGGATGCCCGAGAACCCGGGCCGCACGCCCTCGCGCAGCCCGAGCAGGCCGGCGATGTCGAGGTCCCCCTCGGTCTCGAACCGCACGTCGTCCAGGCGGATGTCCATCAGCGCCGCCCAGATGCGGTACGTGATGGCCTGGCAGGTGCCCAGCGCGGCGAGGACGAGCTCGACGGGGTTGGGGCCGGTGTCGGTGCCGCCCAGCCCGGCCGGCTCGTCGACGCCCAGCAGGTGCTGCCGGATCTCGGCGCTGCACCGCACCCCTCGTGGATGGTGCCGGTGGCGCCCAGGGTGAGCCGCCCCGCGGCGGCGTCGGCCGTGACCGCCGCGATGACCTCGGGAAGCGGCTTCGGCGTGATGGAGGTGCTCATGGGATCTCCGATCGCTCGACGGCGGGAACCCTCCCAGCGTCGTCCCGGGCGCGCCGCGCGGCATCGTCCGCAGGCGCGGTCCCGCTGCGCGGGTCCCGCACTCCGCGTCAGGGGTTTCGTGCGGAGCGGCGGCCCGCCGCGAGGGCCACCGCGGCGGCGGCCAGGACGAGCGCGGCCGCGACCGCGAAGGTCAGGTGCGTCCCGGCCGCGACATCGGCGGGGGGCGCCGCCGCGGTCACGCCGGTGTCGGCGCCGAGCGTGAACACGGCGCCCAGCACGGACGCGCCGGTGATGAGCCCGAGGTTGCGCGACAGGTTCAGCGTCCCGGACACCACGCCCATGCGCGACGCGCTCGCGGCGGCCATCACCGACGCGTTGTTGGCGGTCTGGAACAGCGAGTACCCCAGCGTGACCAGCACGAGCGGGCAGAGGTAGCCGGGCACGCCGAGCGAGGCCGGCGCGAGGGCCAGCAGAACCGCGCCGGCGGCCATCCCGGCAAGGCCGCCCAGCGTGACCGGCCGGGTGCCCAGGCGGTCCACGAGCCGGCCCGCCGGCACGCCGGTCAGCGCGACCACGGCGGGGCCCGCCGACATCACCAGCCCCACCGCCGCGGGCCCCAGCCCGAGGGCGCGCGACAGGTGGAACGGGCCCACCACGAGCGTCGCCATCATCACGGTGGACACCACCCCGGACGTGACGAGCCCCGGTGCGATCGCGGGGTCGCGCAGCGTTGCGCCGTCGATGAGCGGCGCGGCCGCGCGCCGTTCGGCCGCCACCAGGAGCGCCGTCGCGGCGGCCGCGGCGCCGAGCAGCGCCAGGCCGGCGCCGCCCGCCGGTCCGCCGCCGACGGTCATCGACAGCGCGTACGCGGCCAGGGCCGCCACGAGCAGCAGTGTCCCCGCGGGGTCCAGGCTCCTCGCCGCGCCCGGGGCGGGACGGTCGGCCGGGAGATGCCGGCGCGTGAGATGGAGCGCGGCGAGCCCCAGGGACAGGTTCAGCAGGAAGATCGCCCGCCAGCCGGGACCCGCGATGACGAGCCCGCCCAGGGAGGGCCCGAGTGCCGTCCCCAGTGCGGAGGCGCTCCCCATGAGCCCCATGGCGCTCCCCGTGCGGTCCGGCGGGACCGCCCCGGCCACGAGCGCCAGGCTCAGCGCCATCATCACCGCGGCGCCCGCGCCCTGCGCCAGCCGCGCGACGATGAGCACCCACAGCTCCGGCGCCACCGCGCACGCGACCGAGGCGAGCGTGAACGTCGCGATCCCGGCGCCCAGGAGCCGGCGGCGGCCGGCGAGGTCGCCCAGCCGGCCGGCGCCGACCACCAGCGTGGTGACGGCCAGCAGGTAGGCGATCACCACCCAGCGCACCTGCCCGAACGACGCGCCGAACGCGTCCTCCAGTGTCGGCAGGGCCACGTTGGCGACGCTGGTCCCCAGCGATGACAGCAGCATCACGAGCGCCAGGCCGGCCGGTGCGAGCCACCCCCGTCGCGCCGATACGGCGGCGCCGGACCCGGGGGGACGTTCGGTCACACGGTCCATGGCTCCGACACTAGGAACCGGTGGTTCATGGCGGAAGACGCACGAGTTGCACTTGATGCTTGCACCGGACGCAATCCGGGTGCGACGCTGCCGCCATGGGCCGTCCGGATCTGAACCTGCTGGTCACGCTCGACGCGGTGCTCGCGGAGGGCAGCGTGACCGGTGCCGCGCGCCGGCTGGGCCTGAGCCCGTCGGCGATGAGCCGGTCCCTCACGCGCCTGCGTGAGACGACGGGAGACCCGCTGCTCGTGCGCGCCGGCCGGGGTCTGGTGCCGACGCCGCGGGCGATCGAGCTGCGCGATCGGGTCGCCCGCCTGGTCCAGGACGCGGAGGCGGCGCTGCTGCCCGCGCAGGCGCCCGACCTGGCGCGGCTGGAGCGCACCTTCACGCTGCGCACCAGCGAGGGCTTCGTCGAGAACTTCGGGCCGGGGCTCATCGCCCGCGTGCAGGCGGACGCACCGGGAGTCCGGCTTCGGTTCGTCCAGAAGCCGGACAAGGAGGCGGCGCCGTTGCGCGAGGGCGGCGTGGATCTCGAGACCGGCGTGGTGGAGCCCACCACGGGGCCGGAGCTGCGCGCCCAGGCGCTGTTCCGCGACCGCATGGTCGGCGTCGTCCGGGCCGGGCACCCGCTGGCGCAAGGCCGGGTGACCGAGGCGCGGTACCTGCGCGGACGGCATGTCGCCGTGAGCCGGGAGGGCTCCGCGCAGTGGCCGGTGGACGACGCCCTGGAGGCCCTGGGCCTGGAGCGGCACGTCACGACGGTGGTCGCGGGGTTCGCGACCGCGGTGGGCCTGGCGCGCGGGTCGGACCTGGTGGCGACGGTCCCGGACCGTCACACCGCCAACCTGCGTGAGGGGATGCGGAGCTTCGACCTGCCGTTCGCGACCCCGGAGTTCACGGTGTCGCTGCTGTGGCATCCGAGGCTCGACGCGGATCCCGCGCACCGCTGGCTGCGGGGGCTGGTGCGCGCCGCCTGCGCGGCGGGGTGAGCGGGGCGGGGTCCCGGGCCGTCCGCCGGTCCGGGACCCCGCGGGCCCTCAGGCCGCGGGCTGGGCGGCGGGGCCGACGACGCGCCGCGCGCGGCGGGCCCGGGCGGACCCGCGCAGGCCGGCGACGGTGAGGACGATCCCGAGCGACAGCTCCCAGGCGAACTCGGGGGCCGTGGCGAGCGACTGCACGAACCCGCCGGCGGGGATGGCGCCGAGCAGCACGGCGACGCCGGAGCCCAGCAGGAGCGTGCCGCCGGCGATCCCGAGGAGCGCCAGCCGGCGCGGCACCAGGCCGGAGCGGTACGCCAGCGTGCCGAGGATGAGGCCGTTGCCGATGGGGCAGATGAACCCGGGGCCCAGCAGGAACGTCCAGTCCTTCATCGCGGCGAGCGAGGTCGCCAGCGACGCCGCGCCGGGGTCGTCGTGCCGCAGCGTGACGATCCCGAGCACGAACAGGATCCCCGCGGCGATGAACGTGGACTCGATCACGCGTGCCACCAGGAATGCCGTCGACAGCGCGTGGTCGGCACCGCGGCGGAACAGCGGGAGCAGCACGACCGCGGATCCGACGTTCGCCAGGACGAGGACCATCTCGAGGAGCGCCCCGGCGAGGATCCGGGTGTCCTGCCCGCCGCCGGCGATGTACCCGGCGGGGTCGTCGAGCACCGGCTGGAACAGGGCCAGCGCTGGAATCGACGTGATGAACGTGACCAGGAACAGCACCCCGCAGGCGAGCGTGAGCCGCCGGGTGAGTGTCTCGTTGCCCATTTCAGCCTCCATCCCTCGTGTTCGCGTGGGGTCGGTGGTGACCCTGTCGCGAGCGTAGGCCGAGGCCCATGACGTGCACCAGACGCACGACTTGCAAGGAGTCGTTGCGTCAGACGCAAATCAGCTGCGGTGACGGATCGGCGGTGGCCGAGCGCCGCCGCGCTCGCCGCGCGGCACCGGAGGTCGCGTGCGGGACGCGCCCCTGCGGGTCACCGCGACGAGTCCATGCCGAACCGGGATCCGGTGCGGCTGGAGCCCGATGGTCGTTCCTTCGAGAGGCGACGGCGGGATTTGAACCCGCGAATAACGGTTTTGCAGACCGCTGCGTTAGCCACTTCGCCACGTCGCCCTGGCCGGGCAACGGTACCAAAGCACGGGGGGCGCGTCTTCAGGGCGTCCCGGCGTGCGAGCATGCGGGGCGATGGCGGTCCTGAACCACTACGAGTGGGGCCCGGAGGACGGGCCGGCGGTGCTGTTCGTGCACGGCGTGCAGAACACCGGGGCCCGGTACCGGCGGCTCGCCGAGGAGGGGTTCCCGGAGTGCCGGGCGATCGCGGTGGACCTGCGCGGCCATGCGGCGTCGCTGTGGGACCCGCCGTGGGGCGCGGACACGCACGTCGCGGACCTCGTGGACACGATGGACGCCCTGGGCCTGGAGCGGGCGCCGGTGGTCGGCCACTCCTTCGGCGGGATGCTCACGACGCACCTGGTGGCGGCCGCACCGGAGCGGGTGGAGCGGGCCGCGCTGCTGGACCCCGCGGTGGCGATCGCCCCGTCGGTGGCGGCCCAGAACGCCGAGAACACGCGCCGCGACGACGGGTGGGAGACCGCCGAGGAGGCCCACGCCGCCCGGGCGGCGATGCGGCCGCCGCACGCCGTCGGGACCGTGGAGGAGGACCTCCGGATCTTCATGCGCCTCGACGAGGACGGCCGGTACCGGTTCGCGTTCTCCCGTCCGGCGGCGATCACCGCGTGGGGTGAGATGGCCCGCCCGCCGGCGGGCGTCGACGGGTTCGGCGGCGAGCTGCTGCTGGTGACCGCCCTGCAGGCGGACCTGGTGAACGACCGCCTCCGCAACCGCCTGCGCGCGGACCTGGGCGACCGGTTCCGCGAGGTCGGCATCGACGCCGGCCACATGCTGTTTTGGGACGCGTTCGAGGAGCTGGTGGCGGTCCTGCGCCCGTTCCTTGGGTTGCCCCCGCTCCCCGTCTGACGCCCCGGCACGCGGCTGGCGCGATGCCGCCGGAGGTCAGTCCAGCTCGGCGTGGATCTGCTCGGCGAGGCCCGACCCGCAGCCGGCCTCGATGACGCGGGCGCCGCGGTCCGGGTGGTACCAGCGCAGGTCCTCCGGGGTCACCAGGGCCCGCCACTCGCCGGTCTTCAGGCCGAGCTCGCGCGCCGTCTCCTCGGCGTGCAGGAGCGTGTCGGCGGCGATGAACACCGTGTTCGGGTCCACCTCCTGGATCACCGGGGCCGGGTCGCCCATCCGCACCATGCCGCGCGGCTTGAGGACGACACCCGCCGGGTGGGGCTTCTTGCGGCGGGGGTCGGTGAGGAGGACCTCGATGGGGTTCACGAACTTCATTGGCCGCACACCTTCCGTGTCTGTGGGCTCGCTCCCCGTCTCGGAGCGCGCCCACGGCCGGCCGGTCCGTGGCCGACGGCGGTGTGGGTGCGGGAGGCTCGGGGAACGCCAGGTTTGCTGGTCACGCGGTGTATCGGCGGCCCCCAGAATTTCCATGATGGTGATCTGGAGGAACTTGCGGGTCCCGCCTGCGGGTCTCCCGCAAACGGTGGTCACCGGCGGGCCGCGAGATCCTCCACGTCGCCCACGTCGAAGAACCGCCGCAGGTTCGCCCGCTGCCCCGCGAACGCCAGCCCGTCCACATGGCGGCGGGACATCACCACCACCCCGCCGGAGCGCTCCAGCACGGGCCGGACGTCGATCGTGCAGAAGATCCTGAACCCGAACCGCCGGTGCAGCACCGCCCGCACCGAATCGGGCGGCACCGCCCCGTACGGATAGATGTAGACGTCCGTGGGGCCGGTGAGCGGCTCCACCTGGGCCCGCCAGCGCTCCGCATCGGCCAGCAGCCGCGCCGCCGACGCCGTCGAGTGGTCCAGGTGGCCCCAGGAGTGGCTCGCGAACCGCCAGCCCGTCGCGCGCATCGCGGCCACGACGCGCCGCACGCGGTCGCGGCGGGCGGCGATGTCCGGCGCGGACGCGTCCTGGGTCCGCTCCCCCAGCACCCCCTCGTACCCGGTCACCGCGATGACGCCGCGGGCGCCGTCGATGGAGAAGTCCGGGTGGGCGGCGACGAAGTCGTCCAGCACCGGCACCACGTCGTTGCGCACGTCGCGCCCGTGGTCCCGCACCGCGACGCGGCCGTCCGGTGCGACCTCCAGGCGCTCCCCGAACCCCGCAGCCCGCATGTAGTCGTAGTAGTTGAGGTCGTCGACGCTCAGGATCACCGGGCGGCGCCCCCGCGGCACGGTGAGCCGCCCGGCCGCGGCGCGCTCGATGTCCACCAGCACCCAGCCGCGCGAGTACATCTGCGCGAGCATCCGGCGGAACTCCCCGGTGGTGACGAAGTAGTCGCGGAACCCCCCGCCCTGCGCGCCGTGGAAGGCCACGGCCGGGCGCGTCACCAGCGGGTGCACGAACAGGTGCTCCACCGGCCCGCGCCAGCGCACCCGCGGCCCGGCGGGGCGGGCGGGGGGCGGCGCCGGCGGCA
The DNA here is from genome assembly GCA_046330435.1 of Thermoleophilia bacterium. Taxonomy (GTDB): domain Bacteria; phylum Actinomycetota; class Thermoleophilia; order Miltoncostaeales; family Miltoncostaeaceae. The sequence continues at coordinate 135,046 of JAXLST010000008.1, forward strand.
CCTCGGCGGCCGACCGCGTGGGCGCGGGCCGCGGCGCGTCATGCCCGCCGCAACCGGCCGCGAGCAGGACGGCGGCGGCGCACGCCGCGAGGGCGGCGGCCGCGCGGTGTTGCGGATTGCTCACGGGATGCACCCTGAGATCATGCGACCCATCTCACCCCACCCCGCAACCGAGCCGAGCGACGCGGACCTCCTGCGCGCCGGGCGGAGCGATCCGTCCGCGTTCGGCCGGTTCTATCGCGAGAATGCCGAGCGCCTGTACCTGTGGTGCCTGCGCCAGACCGGGGACCCGCAGACCGCCACCGACGTTACGGCCGAGGCGTTCGCCGCGGCGCTGGAGGGCCTGGACCGCTTCCGCGGCACCGAGCCCGGATCCGGGGTCGCGTGGCTGTTCGGCATCGCCCGCAACCTGCTGCGCGGCTGGCACCGCCGCCGCCGCGTCGACACCGCCGCCCGCGTGCGGCTGGGCATGTCCACCCCCGCGTGGGTGCCGGACGAGGTCGCCGACGCCGACGCCCGCATCGACGCCGAACGCCTCGCCGAGCGCCTCCACGAGGCGGTGGCCGACCTGCCGCCGGGCCTGCGCGACGCACTGACCCTGCACGTCGTGGAGGGCCGCACCCACGGCGAGGTGGCCGACGCCCTCGGAATCAGCGAGCCCAACGCCCGCCTGCGCGTCTCCCGCGCCGTGCGGCGTGTCCGCGACCGCCTCGGGATGGAGGAGGACCGATGACCCCGCAGCTGCCGCCCCACCTCGAGCGCCTCGAGCAGGAGCTGATGGCCGCCGCGCACCTGCGCGCCGCGTCCCCCGTCCCGCGCCGCAGGCGCCCCCGCCGGCTGGCCGTGATCGTCGCGTTCGCCGTGCTGGGGACCACCGGCGCCGGCCTGGCCGCCACCTCGACGAACCCGCTGGACTGGCTGCGCGGCGGGGACCCCGCGCGCGAGCTGCGGGTGGGCGTCGACACCACCGCCCGCATCGACGGGGACTTCCCCGACGAGATCCTCTGCGACGCCGGGATCGACGCGAACGCCGCCGGCTGCCGCCCCGTGCCGGGCCTGCGCTGCCGTGACGTCACCACGCCCGGCGGCACGGGTGGCCGGGAGTGCACCGAACCCGCCCGCCCGTCGGGCCCGGACGGCACCCCGCCGCAGGGCACGCGCCGGTTCCACCTGATGACCCGGGTCGCGGCGCCGCCGCGGCTCGACGCCGCCGCCCTGCGGGCCGCGCTCTCCGGACGCCGCGCCGGCGAGCCGGTGATCCCCGCGGAGCTCCTGGGGCCCGGCGTGCCCGCCGAGTACCGGGTCACCGTCGGCCGGGTCCTGGAGATCGCCGACCGCGAGCCCGAGGACTTCTGGCGCGGGCTGGAGACGATGCTGAGCGTGCAGGGCGGCACCACCTCCAGCTCCGACCCGGCCCACCCGGACCGCGAGCTGGTGCCGCCCGCGGGCGTGGCCCGGTTCATCACCTGCCGCGACGAGGGCGGGCTGGTGTGCCGGCCGCTCGGCAACGGCGAGCTGCTGCCGGTGGGCGCGCCGCTCTACTCCCGCGACCCGGAGGCGGGCTGGCGATCCGTTCCGCAGCGGGCCGGCCTGGGCGGCGCCGCGTACCTGGAGCTGCAGCGGCAGGCGTTCGGGCGGGACCTCACGCCCGAGGAGCAGATGCTGCTGGTGGCGGTGCTCTCCCCCGTCACGGTGGAGGGGTCCGGCGGCACCGGGACGGTGACCGCCACGCCGGCGCCGTAGGGGCCGTCAGACGCAGTCGCGGATGGCGCCGAGCAGCGTCGCCCACCTCGGGTCGCCGCCGGCGCCGATGCCGCGCATGCTGTTGCACACGTAGCCGAACGCGATGCCGGTCTCCGGGTCGGCGAGCCCCAGGCGGCCGCCGGCGCCGGTGTGCCCGAACGACGACGGGCCCAGGCCGGGCATGCTCCCCGAGGGCAGCTGGTAGCCCAGCCCGAAACGGATGTCGGGGCCCGCGGTGCCGCGCTCGATGAGGGCGGGGACGCCGTCGGTCTGTGGCTCCCGGGCCGCGGCGAGCGTCTCCTCGGAGAGCAGCCGGACACCGTCGACCTCGCCGATCAGGGCGGCGTACATCCGCGACAGGGACCTGGCGTTGGTGATGCCGCCCCCCGCGGGCACCTCGGCGCCGTGGTACGCCCGCACGGAGGCCGGGTCGTGCGGATCGGGGTCCATCGGCGGCAGCGTCGCAATCGCCGCGAGCCGCCGGGCGGCGTACGAGCCCTCGGCGGGGGGCGGCTCGTCGCCGGCGTCCTGCGAGGGCTCCCACACCGACAGCGCGACCCGGTCGTCGAGGTCCTCGGGCAGCCCGAACCAGAACTCCAGGCCCAGCGGACCGGCCACGTTGCCCGCGAACCACGCCCCGAACGGCGTGCCGGTCACCCGCCGCACCACCTCCCCCAGGATCGTCCCGCCGGTGGTGGGGTGGTAGGCGAACGCCTCCCCCGGCTCCCACCACGGTGCCTGCCGCGCCAGCCGGTCCAGCAGGGCGGGGCCGGTGAGCTGGTCGAACCCGGTGAGCCCGGCCTCCGGGTCGGGGTACGGCAGCCCCGCCTGGTGGCTCAGCACCTGCCGCACCGTGACCCGCTCCTTGTCGCCGCCGGCGAACTCCGGCCAGTGCGCGGCGACCGGGTCGTCGGGGTCCAGCAGGCCCGCGTCGGCGAGCATCAGTACGGCGGTGGCGACCGCGCCCTTCGAGCACGAGGCCACCATCATGAGGCTGTCCCGGGTGAACGGCCGGCCGCGGACGGGGTCGGTGCCGCCCGCCAGGTCCACCACGAGCCGGCCGCGGTGGTGCACCGCGACCGACGCGCCGATCTCACCGTGCTCGGTGAAGTTCCGGGCGAAGGCCTCGGCCACCGCCTCGTAGCCCGGCTCGGCGAATCCGTCGACGTTCACACGCACTCCCGCAAACGCGAACGGCCCCCTGATCCAGGGGGCCGTTCGGAGGAGCGGATGAAGGGACTCGAACCCTCGACCTTCTGCATGGCAAGCAGACGCTCTAGCCAACTGAGCTACATCCGCGGGGAGCCGCAATGTACCTGACGCCCCACGGGTCCTCAACCCGGGCCGGGCGGCCGCAACGGCCGTTTCCGGTTCACCGCCCGCGGTGATACGAACGCGGGCGTGACCACCCTCCTGATCTTCCTGGCGTGCCTGGCGGCGATCGTGCTGGGCGCCGTCGCGATCAACCGCGCCCGGGGCATCAAGGCCGTCTACCTGGAGGCGTGGTCACCGGAACCCGGCGAGTCGGTGCGGTTCGACGACCCCGCCGCCGACTTCTACGTGATCCCCCGCCTGGGCCAGGCCAAGGTCATGAGCTTCGCCCGGATGCACCGCGGGCGGGCGATCCTCACCGACCGCCGCCTGCTCGTCGGCGCCCGGCCGCTGGCGTCCAAGCGGCACATGCTCACCCACGTGATCCTGCTCCCGGGATCGGACTCCGAGGATCTGGGGCGCCTCACCGCCGGCCAGTTCCGCACCGGGTACCAGACCTACGCGGCGCGCCCGGAGGGGATGACCGCCGAGGCCGACGGCGACAAGGCCTTCATCCGGATCGTGCCGGACTCCACCGCCAGCACCACGACCATCGAGCACTGCCGCCTGTACACCGACCGGGCGGCGGAGTTCATGGCCGCCGCGGCCGGGAGCGGCTCAGCCGCCTGAGCGGCCCGGCGCGGCCACCCCGTGCCGCAGCGCGAGGTCCGCGAGGCGCTGGCGCTTCACGCTGGGCTCCTCGTTCGCGAGCCCGAACTTCTGGAACAGGACCGTCAGGGCCGCCTTGACGTTCGGCACCTCGATCCCCACCGCCTGGGCGATGACCGAGTTCGCCGCGGGCGACCCTCCGGACACCGGGTCCATGGGGGCGCACAGGGCGTCCAGGATCGCCCGCTCCCGGGCCGTGAGCGAGCCCAGCAGCACGGCCAGGCGCGGGTCCTCGGTCATCCCCGCGGTCACCGCGGAGGTGGCGTAGCGGGGCCGCCGGAACAACAGGTCCACGCCGCCCATGCGGAGCACGTCGCGGTCACGCAGGCGCACCCGCCGGGCGACCCGCTCCCCGTTGACGTAGGTGCCGTTGAGGGACCGGCCGGCGTCGACGACGCTCCAGTCCCCGGCTTCGAACTCGATCGTCGCGTGGATGCGGGACACGCGCTCGTCCCAGTCCAGGCGGACGTCGCACCCCTCCTGGCGGCCCGCCGACAGCGGCCGGGCGGCGTCGCGCAGCGGGAACGCCCGCAGGCGGCCGTCGCCGTCGCGGGCGAGCAGGAACGGGTCGCCCGTGTGCTCCGCGTCCCGCAGGACACGGAACTCGTCCTGGTTCCGGTGGGCGAAATCCGTTGCGCGCATCGCTCCCCGCGTCCGGCCGATGGCGCGGCCCGTGGCCGCGCGGTTAGCATCGCACAGCCGGTCCCGGCACCGGGGCCGCACTCCGCCCGGTCCGACGCCCACCGTGTCGGCGCGCCCGTGGGATTCCTCTGATGGCCCCCGCCGACGACCGCACCGTTCCCGATCTCGAGCCCCTGCCGCCTCCGCGGCTCGCCGGCGTGGCCGCCGTCGGGGAGGCCATCGGCGGATACGTGGTGCGCGAACGGGCGGGCACCGGCGGCATGGCCGTGGTGTTCCGGGCCCACGACCCGCGCCTCGACCGCGACGTCGCCCTCAAGCTCATCGTCCCGGAGTACGCGCACGACCCGCGCTGGCGCGCCCGGTTCCTGGAGGAGTCCCTGGCGATCGCCGCCCTGGACCACCCCAACGTCGTGCCGGTGCACCAGCGCGGCGAGGACGACGGCCGCATCTTCATCGCGATGCGGTTCGTGGACGGCGACACCCTGTCGGCGCGCATCCGGGCCGCGGGCGGCCTGCCCGCCGCGGAGGCCCTGCGCATCACCGCCGACGTCGCCGCCGCCCTGGAGGCCGCGCACGGCCGCGGCATCGTCCACGGCGACGTCAAGCCGGCCAACGTGCTCATCTCGGGCGGCGAGGGCGGCCACGTCTACCTGTCGGACTTCGGCCTGGTCGCCCGCGACGCCACTGGCCCCGGCATCCTGCGCCCCCTCGGCTGGGCCGGCACCGCCGCCTACGCCGCGCCGGAGCTCATCCGCGGCGACGGGGCCACCCCGGCCACCGACACCTACGCCCTGGGATGCCTGCTGGTGGAGGCCCTCACCGGCGCGCCCCCCTTCCCCGGCGACAGGACCGCCGCACTGGCCGGGCACCTCGCCGACCCCCCGCCCACCGTCACCGCGCGGGTCCCGGGCCTGCCCGACGCCCTGGACGACGTGGTGCGCCGCGCCCTCGCGAAGGACCCGGCCGACCGCCCGCCCGGCCCGGCGGCGCTCGCCGCCGCGGCGCTCGGCGCCCGGCACCCCCTGGTGCTGCTGCACCGCCCCGAGGCCGCCGCGGAGGCCGGCGTGCTGGCGGCCGCGCTGGCCGCCGACGGCGTGGCGGCATGGTGGAGCGACCGGGCGGGCGGCGACCCCCGCGGCGACCGCAACGCCGCCGGCACGGCCGGCGCCCGCGCGGTGCTGCTGGGCGCCTCCGGCGGCGGGGGCCTGTGGGACCTCGCCGGGCCCGATGCGGCGGCCGTGCTGCTGCCCGGCGCCGGCGAAGGGGCGGTGCGGGAGGCCGAGGCACACGGCGCGCGTACCGTGATCGACCTGCGCGCCGCCCTGGACGACCCGGACGCCCACCGTCGGCTGCTCGCCCTCGCCGGCGCCGAGTCCGCCCGCGGCGGCGGCCTGGAGGGGTGCCCGTACCTGGGCCTCGCCGCCTTCCAGGAGGACGACGCCGGCCGCTTCGTGGGCCGCGAGGACGAGACCCGGGCGCTGCTGGAGCTGGTGGGCCGCGCCGGGGTCGTGGCCGTGGTCGGCGACTCCGGCAGCGGCAAGAGCTCCCTGCTGCGCGCCGGCCTGGTGCCGGCCGTGCGGGCCGGGGGACTGCCCGGGGCCGATCGCTGGGAGATCGTGGTGGCGTCACCGGCCGACCTGGATCCCGCCGTCGTCACGCCGCCAGGGCCGGGCGGGCGGCTCGTGGTGGTGGACCAGTTCGAGGAGGCACTCTCCCCGGAGACCCCGGACGAGCGGCGCGGCGCGCTGCTCGCCGCCATCGCCGCGGCCGCCGCACCCGACCTGCCGCTGCGGGTCGTGCTGGCGGTGCGCGCGGACTTCGCCCGGCGCTGGGCCGGGACCCGGTGCTCGCCGCGTCCTCGGGCGCTGGAGCTTCCGGGTGGGCCCCCTGTCCCCCGCCGCCGGCTGCGCCGCGTGGCCGAGGTGCCGGCGTCCCGGGCGGGCCTGGCCCTGGAGCCGGGGCTGGCGCGCCGCATCGCGGACGACGTCGCCGAGCGCCCGGGCGCCCTTCCCCTGCTGTCGCACCTGCTGCTGGAGCTGTGGCGGCGGCGGCGCGGCCGCACCCTCACCCTGGAGGCGTACGCGGCGGGCGGCGGCGTGGAGGGCGCGCTGGCGCGCAGCGCCAACGAGGTCCTCGCCGCGCTGCCCCAGGACCGCCGGCCGGTCGCCCGCCGCGTCCTGCTGCGGCTGGTGCAGCCCGGGGAGGGCACCGAGGACACCCGCCGGCGCGTCGGGATCGAGGAGCTGGAGGCCGCCGGCGACGCGGACGCCGTGCGGGACGTGGTGGACGCGTTCGCCGGCGCCCGGCTGCTCACCCTGGGGTCCGACGCCGCGGGGCGGTCGACGGTGGAGGTCGCCCACGAGTCCCTCATCCGCGGGTGGGGCGTGCTGCGCGGATGGGTGGACGCCGACCGGGACCGGCTGCGGGCCGAGCGGCGCCTCACGACCGCCGCCCGCGACTGGGAGGCCGCCGAGCGCGACGACGCCCACACCTGCCGCGGAGCCCTGCTGAGCGAATGGGCGGAGCGCGGCGAGGGAGGCCTCGCCCGGGAACGGCGGTTCTCGCCGCCTCGCACGCCCGCAGGGACCGCGAGGGCGGCGAGCGGCGCCGGCTGGTGCTGGCCGGTGCGGCGGCCGCCGTCGCGGTGTTCACCGGATCTCCGCGGTGGCGCTGGCAACTGGTCGAGGCCGCCACCGAGCAGAGCCGGGCCCGGGCGCAGGTGCTGGTGCTGCGCGCGCGGGACCTGCTGTCCACCCGACCCGCGGCCGCCGTGGCGATCGCGCGCGACGCGGTGCGGGCGGCCCCGGGCGCCCAGTCGCTGGCGAGCCTCCGGCGGGCATTGAGCGCGAGCCCGGAGACGGCGGCCGGCCGCGTTGGTGAGCGCGAGCTGCACGCGGTGGCCGCGGCGCCGGACGGCGACGTGGTGGCCGGGGACGCGGCCGGCCGGGTGGTGCGGTGGGATCCGTCGAACGGCGCCGTGAGCGACGTCGCACGCCACCGGGGACCGGTGACCGCCGTCGCGGCCGGCCCGGGCTGGTCGGCGAGCACCGGCGGCGACGGGCGCCTGGTGGTCGCCGTCCCGGGCGGCGGCGCCCGCGTGATCCCGGTGCCGGCGGCGCCCCTGGTGCTCGCCGCGACCCGCGACGGGCGGCGCCTCGCGGTCGCCGGCGGCCCGCGTGTGCTGGTGTTCCGCACCCGCGACTGGGACGTCGTCGCCCGCATCCCGGTCGCCGCCGCCGGTGCCGTGGCCTTCACCCCGGGCGGAGCGCTCGCCGTGGCCGCGGGCCGCCGCGTGGAGCTGCGCAACGCAGCCTCGGGGGCGCTGCGCGACGCCGTCGAGGTCGACGACGACGTGGTGGGCGTCGGCGCGCGGCCGGACGGGGCCCTGAGCCTCGCCACGGTCGCCGGCGGCGTGTGGAGCTGGCGGCCCGGCGGTGCCCCGGTGCGCGAGGCGGACGGATCGGCGGACCTCCCGATGGTCGCCACCGGCGGCGCGGCGGACCTCACCAACGACGCCGCCCGCGACGCGGTGCTGGTGATCCCCCGGCAGGGCCCGCCCGCGCGGCTGCCGCAGTCCGGGGAGACCCGTGCCGCGGTGCTGGCCGGCGGGCGGGCCGTGACCGCCCACAACGACGGCACCCTGCGCGTGTGGGACCTCACCACCCTGCCCCGGGTCGTCGCGACGGTCCCCGAGGGCGGCGCCGCCGGGGCGTTCGACGCGGACGGCGGCGTGACGGCGGTGGTCGCGGGCGGCCGGGGCTGGCTGCGCACCCTGGCGGGCGGCCCCGTGCGGGTCGCCCCCTTCCGTGACGTCGCGGCCGCGGACATCAGTGCCGACGGCACCACGATCGCGGTCGCCATGCCGGGCGCGGTGGGCGTGTGGCGCCCCGGGCGGCGGCCCCTGACGGTGCCGGTGCGGGACCTCTACGCCGCGGGCCTCACCGACGACGGGCGCCGCCTGGCCGTCGTGGACGGCGGGCGCCTGACGGTGCGCGACACCGCCACCGGGGCGCCCGTCGGACGGCCGCCCCGGGGTCCCGACCCCGTCGGCTCGGTGCGGTACCTGCCGGGATCGGACGAGCTGGTGATCACGCGGTTCCGGGAGGACGCCTCCAGCCTGGTGCGGGTGCAGCGGTACGACCCGGCGACCGGCGCCGTGACGCCGCTGTTCGGGCCCACGGGGTGGGCCGCCCAGATCGACGTGTCACCCGCCGGCCGCACCGTGGCCGTCGCCTCGGAGACCGCGAAGTCGGTGACCGTGTGGACCGCCGGCGGGGAGGCCCGCGTGGTGGCGAGCACCGGCAGCCCCGCCCGGGCCGTCGCCGTGAGCCCCGACGGCCGGCTGGTGGCCGCCGGGACCGTGGACGGCCTGGTGGGCGTGTGGGCGTCCGACGGCGGATGGGCGATCCCCGCCGCCATCCGCGCCGGGCGGCCCGTGGTCGCCGTGCGCGTGACCGACGCCGGCCGCGTGACCGCCGCCGTCGAGGACGGCACGGTGCGGCGCTGGCGGTGCGGCGCCTGCGCCCTCGACCCGAGCCTGCTCTCCGAGGCCGACGCCCGCATCGCCCGCGACCCGCTCGCCGCCGGCCGCGCGGCCGGACTCATCCCCAAGTGACCCCGCCTGACCCGAGCCAGAGGAGCACGCCATGACACCGCCCCCGGACCCGCCCGTCACGCCCGACGAGGACGCCCCCGACCAGGAGATCGGCCCGTTCAGCCGCGACGACGTGGTCGACGGCTTCCGCGGCCTCGCCGACATCCTCGCCGGCCCGGACGCCGACCACCTGACCGCCGGCGACTGGAACACCCTCGCCCTGCTCACGATCGCCGCGAACACCATGGTGGAGTCCGCGCCCGCCGCGGATGCCCCGGTGACCGCCGGGTTCGCCGCCGGGGGCGCCGCGCCCAGGGCCTTCGCGATGGGCCGCCGCCGGCCGCCGTACCGGTCGGTGCGGGTGCGCTGAGCGGGGTAAGGGCCCGCCACACCCAGGGGCGCTCCCCGTGCCGGGCGGGGAGCGGCGACACTGGCGCCCAGGCACCGGTTCCGCGTCCACGAGGGAAGCCATGACGGCCACCAGGACCGCCCGTCCCACAGCCCAGGCCCACGGCGTCGAGCAGCTCGCGGTGTGCTGCCTGGGGCCGATGGCGTGCTTCGCCGACGGCACCGAGGTGCCGCTGCGCCCCGGCCGCGCCCGGTCCCTGCTGCAGTTCCTGGTGGTGCACCGCGCCGCCCGCGTCCCGCGCGAGGCCGTGATGGAGGCGTTCTGGCCGGGGGCGGACCCCGCCCGGGCACGGAACTCCCTGAACGTCGCGGCCTGCGAGCTGCGGCGCGCGCTGCGCGGCGCCCTGCCCGATGACGTGCCGCTCATCGAGCGCGCCGGCGACGGGTGCCGCCTCACCCCGGCCCTGCCGTGGTGGGTCGACGCCGAGGAGCTGGTGCGGTGCGTCGCCGCCGGCGACGCCGCCGCCCGCGCCGGGGACCGTGACGAGGCGGTCCGCCGCTACGACGAGGCCGCGGACCTGTACCGCGGCGACCTGTTCAGCGACGACCCGTACAGCGACTGGATCGCCCCGCACCGCTGGACGCTGCAGGACGCCGCCCTGCGGGCCCTGGACTGGCTCCGGTCGGCCCACCTGGCCGGCGGGAACACCCCGGCGGCCTCCGAGGCGGCGCGCCGGGTGCTGGAGATCGCCCCGGACAACGAGGAGGCCCACCGCACCCTCATGCTGTGCCACGCCCGCCTGGACCGCCGGTCGCTGGCGCTGCGGCAGTACCGGGCCCTCGCGGACCGGCTCGCCCGCCTGCGCGTGGCCCCGTCCCCGGGCAGCGCGGACCTGTACGAGCGCATCCGCCGCGGCGAGGCGGTGTGAGCCGCCCGCGATCGGGGGTACCATCGGCGCGATCCACGCACCCGATCCGGGAGACGCGCAGATGGCCGAGGTCACCGTCCTGTGGGCGGGCAAGCACCTGAGCACCGCGGAGGAGGCCGCCACGCGCCACGCCGCGGAGCTCATGCGGCGGCTGGGGTCCGACACCGCGGACCACCTGGAGCGGTTCCTGCCGGAACGGGCCGCGGAGTGGACGCCCGACGAGCTGGAGCTGGGCGCCCACGTGGGGCCGTGGATGGGCTTCGGCGCCGAGGCCGGCCCGGCCTGAGCCCCGGACGCGCGGAGGCCCGCCCCGGCGGTGCCGGCGCGGGCCGTCCATCCGCGTCACCCGGCGGTCACTTCGGCGAGTCGTAGAACTGCACGATGCCGAGGTCGAGGACCGTCGCGAACGGGCCGGGGGTGGCGCCGTTGCGGAACGTGAGCATCACGATCACGTGGTACGCGGCGTCGGGGTCGCCGGCCAGCGGCGGGTAGCCGGGGCTGAACGACACGAACCGGTTGTAGCTCACCGACGTGGCGGTGAACGTGCCGGACGCGTACGGGACGGGCGCCTCGGTGCGCAGCAGCTCCTGGCCGGGGCCGAGCCGCTCGAACGCGACCTCGATGCGCCAGTCGCCGGTGAGGAACGGGATGATCGGGCCGTTGATGTTCCAGTCCAGGTGGATGGACCACGGGTCCTCCATCCGGATGACGTTCGTGGGGACGTCGCCGCTGTCGTCGTGGATGTGGCCGGACAGGGTGCCGCCCGTGAGCAGCGGGCCGAGGGGCAAGTCGACGGTGGCCATCGCCATCTCTCCTTGATCGGCGGGCGCGTGGCCCGCGGGGTGATGGAGGGATGGTCCCGGGCGGCGATTACCCGGCGGTGACCCGGCGCTTACGGGGTCCGGGGCGGCGCGTAAGCGTCAGCGGCCGACGGACTGCCACGGGTCGGTGTCGGTGTCGGCGAACGCCGACTCCACCCCGTCCGCGTGCAGCTGGCGCGCGAAGCCCCGGAACCACCGGCGCATCGCCAGGCGCTCCACCTGGGCGTGCGGCACCGCGATGAGCGGCATGCCCTCGGCCCGGTCGTGGTCGTGGTACTTGAGGTCGCTCGTCACGAACACCTCGGCGTCCGCGGCGCGGGCGTCGCCGATCATCGACGCCCCGGACCCCGTGCAGCACGCGACGCGGGCGACCTGCACCCCGGGGTCGCCGGAGTAGGACACCGCGCCGGGGATCTCGGCGGCGACGCGCCGCACCAGCGCCTCCAGGGGGGCCGGCGGCACCGTCCCCACGCGTCCGAGGCCCGCGGCCGGGTCGCCGGCGGCGGGCGCGAGGGGCCGCACGTCCCGCAGGCCCAGCATCCCGGCCATCTGGTCGTTGAGGCCGCCGGCGGCGCTGTCCAGGTTCGTGTGCGCCGCGACCACGGCGATGCGCTCCTCGGCGGCGGTGAGCACCAGCTCCTGGGCGGGCGCGGCGTCGGTGAGGGCCGGCACCGCCGGGAAGATCGGCGGGTGGTGCACCACGATCGCGTCGCAGCCGCGCTCCCGGGCCTCCTGCAGCACGTCGCCGCGGAGCTCGAGGGCCACGAGGACCCGGCGCACCGTGCGGTTGTGCCGGCCGACGATGAGGCCGACGTTGTCCCAGTCCTCCGCCAGGTGGACGGGGGCGAGACGGTCGATCAGCGCGACGAGCTGGGCGACGAACACCCGGCCATCACATCACAGTCCGGGGAGCACGGACCCCGGTCGCGGCGGCAGGGCGGTGAGCGGGTCGTAGGCGATGCCGTCCACCCGCACCTCGAAGTGCAGGTGCACGCCGGTCGCGCTGCCGGTGGCGCCCATGAGGCCCAGCACGTCGCCGGAGGCGACCACCTGCCCCTCGGTCACCCGGATCGCCGACATGTGCGCGTAGCGGGTCTCCACGCCGTTGCCGTGGTCGACCTTCACCAGGTTGCCGTAGCCGGACTCCCGGCCCGCGAAGCTCACGATCCCCGCCAGCGCGGCCCGCTCGGGCGTGCCCCGCTCGTTGCTGATGTCGATGCCCTCGTGCATGCGTCCCCACCGCATGCCGAACGGGGACTCGAAGCGCCCGGTGGTGGGCCAGCGGTCCATCCGCACGCCCGGCGGGACCGCGGAGGTGACCTTGAGGGCCGCGACGCCCAGGGTCTGGATGCCGAGCTTCGCCAGCAGGCGCTGGTCGGCGACGCCGGTGACCTTCATGTGCAGCCGCTTCTGCTGACGCATCACGGCCCGCCGCGTACCGGGGCCGAACACCCCGTCCACCGTGACCTTCGCGCCGCGCCGCCGCAGCTCGCGCTGCAGGTCCCGCACCACCGGGCCGCGGGAGCCCAGCTTGAGCCGCACCGGGGCGGCGGGAGCCGGGGCCGGTGCCGCGGCGGTGTCACCCGTTCCGCTGGTCGTGGTGGGCGCGGGCGCCGACGGCGCCTGGCCCGACGTGCTCGTGGTGGTCGTGGGGATGTCCACGCCAAGCGCCGGGACGGCGGCCGCCGCGAGGGCGGCGATGAGCACGGCGATGCGGAGGGTGGCGGTGCGCGGTGTCAGTGGGCCTCGTTCGTCGCGGTCACCCGGTCGCACCGGCGGCGGCCACGACGGGGCCGCGGGCGGTGGCTCCGGGACACGGCGGCGACACTACGACGTGCCCCGGACGGCTGACAACCCGTCAGATGTCCCGGAGAAGTGCCCGACTGGCGGAAAACGCCTCTGCCGTCGGTGATGTCATCAAGATGCCATCGCATGGTGCTAACGTGGCGCCATGCGGACGACCATCAGGATCGATGACGCGCTCTACCGGTCGGTCCGCCTCCGGGCGGCGGAAACCGGCCGAACCATTGGCGGCGTCATCGAAGACGCACTGCGCTCGGCGCTCGCGCAGCCGGCGGCGCCCGCCGCGGAGATCGAGCCGCTCCCGGTGTTCGGGGGAAGCGGGGTCATGCCCGGCGTCGACCTGGCCGACAACCGACGGCTCGCCGACCTGCTCGACGACGACACGCCGCTCGTTGCGCTGCGCTGACGTCAACGTCCTCGTCTACGCGCATCGCCCCGAGGCGCCGCGCCACGACGAGTACCGGGCCTGGCTGGAACGGGTGCGCGTGGACGACGAGCCGTTGGGGTTGGTCGATGTCGTCCTCTCCGGATTCCTCCGGGTCGTCACGAACCCGCGGATCTTCCGGGAGCCGACGCCGCTTCCGGTCGCCCTCGAGTTCATCCGGAATCTCCGCGAGGGCCCGTCGGCGATCGGCGTCGCCCCGGGGCCGCGGCATCGGCCGGTCTTCGAGCGGCTCTGCCGCGAAACCGAGGCATCGGGGAATGCCATCCCCGACGCGTTCCTCGCGGCGATCGCCATCGAGCAGGGGGCGACCTGGTTCAGTGCGGACCGGGGATTCGCCCGGTATCCGGGCCTGCGGTGGCGCCATCCGCTCTCGGAGCCGGCCGCCGGCTGACGCGGCACCGGGTGATCTGGCGCGGCGACCCGTAGGGTGTGCGGCCCGCGCCGCCCCGAGGCGCCCGCCCAACCCGATCACTGGACGACGTGGACGACACACCCGACGGCTTCGCCGCGCTGGGCCTCCGGCCCGAGACACTCGCCGCCCTGGAGGAGCTCGGCTATGAGGAGCCGACCCCCATCCAGCTGCAGTCCATCCCGCCGCTCATCGCCGGGCGCGACCTGGTGGGCCAGGCCGCCACGGGCACCGGCAAGACCGCGGCGTTCGCGCTGCCGGCGCTGGAGCACATCGACCCGGAGATCCGCGGACGCGACGTGACCCCCGTGGCGCTGGTGCTGGTCCCCACGCGGGAGCTCGCCATGCAGGTGAGCGAGGCCGTCTTCAAGTACGGGTCCAAGATGGGCGTGAAGGCCGTGCCGATCTACGGCGGCCAGCCCATCGGCCGGCAGCTGCAGCTGCTGGACCGCGGCGTGCACGTGGTGATCGCCACCCCGGGGCGGGCGGTGGACCACATCGGCCGCGGGTCGCTGCCGCTCGACGACGTGAAGGTCGTGATCCTCGACGAGGCCGACGAGATGCTCGACATGGGCTTCGCGGACGACATCGAGACGATCCTGGGCGCCACGCCCGAGCACCGCCAGACCGTGCTGTTCTCGGCGACCCTGCCGCCGCGGATCAACGCGATCGCCCGCCGCTACCAGCGCGACCCGGTGCGCATCGAGATCGGCCGCGCCGAGGCGAAGGCCGGCAAGACGCTGGTGCACCAGCGCGCCTACGTGGTGGAGCGCGCCCACAAGCCCGCCGCCCTCGCCCGGATCCTGGACGTCGAGTCCCCGGGCGCCACCGTGGTGTTCTGCCGCACCCGCGGCGAGGTGGACCAGCTCACCGCCACCATGAACGGCCGCGGGTACCGTGCGGAGGCTCTGCACGGCGGCATGGACCAGGCGGCGCGCGAGCGCGTGATCGCCCGTCTGCGCGACGGCACGGCCGAGCTGCTCATCGCCACCGATGTCGCCGCCCGCGGCCTGGACATCGACGTGCTCACCCACGTCGTGAACTACGACGTCCCGTCGGCGGCCGAGAGCTACGTGCACCGCATCGGCCGCGTCGGGCGGGCGGGGCGCGAGGGCGTCGCGATCACGCTCGCCGAGCCGCGCGAGCAGCGCCAGCTGGCGAACATCGAGCGCCTCACCCGCCAGCCCATCGCCACCCAGAGCGTCCCCACCGTGGCGGACCTGAAGGCCCGCCGCCTGGAGCAGACCGTCGAGGCGCTGCGCGTGTCGCTCGCCGCGGACGACCTGGGCGAGTACAGCGAGATCCTCGGGCGGCTCACGGGCGAGCACAACGAGCGCACCGTGGCCCTCGCCGCGATCCGCCTGGTCCACCAGGCCGGCGGCGGCACCACCGACGAGGTGGAGATCCCGGATGCGGCCCGGCGCTTCGAGCGCAGGCCCCGGGAGACCCGCCCGCGCGACGGGCGCCCCGCCGGCCCCGGCCGGCCCTCCGGACGTCCCCAGGACCGGCCCCGCCCCGGCGGCCCCCAGGACGCGACCGGCTACCTGTTCGTCGGCCTCGGCCGGAAGGCCGGCGTCCGGCCCGGGGACCTCGTCGGCGCCATCGCGAACGAAACCGGCCTCGAGGGCCGGCAGATCGGGCCGATCCGCATCGCGGAGAACTTCAGCGTCGTCGGGGTCCCCGAGGGCGTCGTCGAGGACGTCATCCAGGTGATGCGCGGCGCGGTCATCCGCGGCAAGCGCACCACCATCCGCCGCTACACCGACTAGCGCCGCACGCCACGGTGGCCAATTGGCAACCGCGGCGGACAATTGGCCAACGCCGGCGTCCGGGCGCACGGGATCCGCATGGCACTGCGGTTCGGCGCCGCCGTCGGCCCGGCCAATTGGCAACCGCGGCGGTCAATTGGCCAACCGCGCAACCGGGGGGTGGGCGCCCCGGGCGACGGGGCCGGCGATGCGGTGGAGGGGCCGGCGGCGCCGCGGGGCCGATCGACCACCGGGGTGGACATTCATTCCCGGGGGTCACCGGGGCGGGGGATCGGCGCCATCCCCCGGCGGACGGGAGGCGCGGCACCCGTCGGCCAATTGACCACCGCGGCGGTCAATTGGCCGGGATGCGGAACGGTCAGGCGGTCGCGGCCGCCACCGCCCGGTCGACGAGGTGCGCGGGCACCTCCTCGTAGCGGGCGAACTCCATCGTGTACTCCCCCTGCCCGCCGGTCATGGCGCGAAGGTCGGGCGCGTAGCTGAGCATCTCCGACATGGGCACCTCGGCCCGGACGACCTCGAGGTCGCCCACGGCCTCCATGCCGAGCGGGTGCCCGCGGCGGCCGGAGAGGTCGCCCATCACGTCACCGACGTTGTCCTTCGGGACGGTGACCGCGACGGTCATGATCGGCTCCAGCAGCACGGGGTGGGCCTTCGCGAGCGCCGCCTTCATGCCGAGCTGGCCGGCGATCTTGAACGCCATCTCCGAGGAGTCGACGGCGTGGTACTTGCCGTCGAACACGGTCACGCGGACGTCCACCACCGGGTAGCCGCCCAGCTCACCGCGCTGCATCGCCTCGATCACGCCCTTCTCGACCGCGGGGATGTACGAGCGCGGGATCGCGCCGCCCACGATCTTGTCGACGAACTCGAAGCCCGCGCCGTGCGGGAGGGGCTCCACCTCGAGCCAGCAGTCCGCGAACTGCCCGCGTCCGCCGGTCTGCTTCTTGTGCTTGCCCTCCGCCTTCGCGGAGGCCGTGATGGTCTCCCGGTACGGGACGTGCGGCGGGTGCAGCTCGAAGCCGACGCCGAAGCGCCGCATGAGCCGCTCGCCGGTCACCTCGACGTGCAGCTGGGACAGGCCGCCGACGATGAGGTCGCCGGTCTGCTCGTCACGGTGCACGTCGAGCGTCGGGTCCTCGTCGCAGAGGCGGCGCAGGGACTGGTACAGCTTGTCCTCGTCGCCCCCGTCGGCGGCGGTCACCGCGAAGCTCATCACCGCGGGCGGAAGCGTCACGCCCGCCATGGACGGCACCTGGCCGCCGGTGACCAGCATGTGGCCGGTGCACAGCTCCTTGAGCTTCGCCACGGCGCCGATGTCACCCGGGCCGATCGCCGTGAGGCCCTGGTGGTCCTTGCCCAGCAGGGTGAACAGCTGGCCCACGCGCTCCTTGGTGCCGCCGGTGCCGGTCGCCTGGCTGTCGGACGGCAGCACGCCGCTGAAGTTGCGGAGCAGGTTGATGCGGCCGCTGAACTGGTCGGCGAGGGTCTTGAAGCAATAGACGACCGCGGGGCCGTCCTCGGCGCAGGCCACCTCCACCGGGGAACCGTCGGCGCCCGTCAGCATGCGCGGCGGGGCCTCCAGCGGGGACGGAAGGGCCTCCACGAGGAGGTCGAGGACGCGGTCGGCGCCCAGGCCGCGGTCGGACGCGGCGCACACCACGGGGAACAGGCGTCCCTCGCGCACGCCGGTGCGGATCGCGGTGATGAGCTGCTCGGTGCTGATCTCCTCACCGGACAGGTACTTCTCGATGAGCTCGTCGTCGGTCTCGGCGACGGACTCGACCAGCGCGTCGCGCGCGGCCTGCGCCGCGTCCGCGAGGTCGGCGGGCACGGGACCGGACGCGCCGGTGGCGCCGCCGTCGTAGGTGCTGGCCGTCATGGAGACGAGGCTGACGACGCCGGACACGCCGGCCTCGGCGCCGATGGGCATCTGCAGTGCGACGCAGCCCGGCGCCATCTCGCGGAGCGCGGCCATCACCTCGTCGAAGCTGGCGCGCTCGCGGTCGAGCATGTTCACGACCACGGCTCGCGGCAGTCCGAGCTGGTCGCACCGCTGCCAGAGGCGGCGGGTCTGCAGCTCGACGCCGGACGCCGCGTTCACGACCATGAGGGCCGCGTCGACGGCGGGAAGGACGGACAGGGTGTCCGCGTGGAACGAGGGCTCACCCGGGGTGTCGAGGAGGTTCACCTTCACGCCCTGCCAGCGGGCGTTCGAGAGCGCGGCGGAGATGGACATCCCCCGGCGCTTCTCCTCCTCTTCGTAGTCCGCGACCGTGGTCCCGGCGGGTACTTGGCCACGCCGGTTGGTGGATCCGGCGGCGAAGAGCATCGCCTCGACGAGGCTTGTCTTGCCGCAGCCGCGGTGCCCCAGGACGGCCACGTTGCGGAGCTTGTCAGGGCTCTCGTGGGCCATCTTCGTGCCTTTCGTCACGTAGGGTCGGGAGCCAAGGGTACCCCCGATCCCGTCCCGCGCGCGAGGGGAATTTCGATGAGGTCTGCTGCGGTCGCACCCCCGCGGGCTGCGGGGGTCCCGCAGGCGGGCCTATGCGGCCTCGCCGTCCCCCTGCATGCGGCCCTTGAGCCGGAGGATCGCCTTGGTGTGCAGCTGGCTGACCCGGCTCTCGGTGACGCCCAGCACCTCGCCGATCTCCCGGAGGGTGAGCTGGTCGTAGTAGTAGAGCGCGATCACGATCTTCTCCCGCTCGGGCAGGCGGGCGATCGCGTCGGCCAGCGTGTCGCGCAGCTCGGTGATGTCGAGCAGGGCGGCGGGGTCCGACAGGCGCTGGTCGCCGATGGTGTCGATGAGCGCCAGCGGCTCGCCGCCGGAGTTCACGTTCCACATCTCGTCGAGCGCCACGATCGAGCTGTTGGAGATCTGGGTGATGGCGGCCTGGAACTCCTCCATCTCCATGCCCAGCGCCGCGGCGAGCTCCTCGTCGGTGGGGACCCGCTGCAGCTTGTGCTCCAGCTCGGCGGCCTTCTGCTCGATCTGGCGGGCGCGGGCGCGCACGGACCGCGGCACCCAGTCCAGGGACCGCAGCTCGTCGATGATGGCGCCCTTGATGCGGGCCACCGCGTACGTCTCGAACTTCACCTGGCGGCCGGGGTCGAACCGGTCGACGGCGCCGATGAGGCCCATGAGGCCGTACGAGATGAGGTCCTTCTCCTCCACGTGCGCGGGGAGGGCGCTGCTCATGCGGCCCGCGACGTACTTGACGAGCGGGGCGTATGTGAGGATGAGCCGTTCCTTCGCACCGTTGTCGGCGTGCGCCTTGAAGCGGCGCCACAACATGCGAAGTTCCTCGTCACCCTGGGCTGCGCCCCCTGCGGCTGACTGCATGTCCCAGCTCACGCGGCTCCCCGCTCGGCAAAACGACCGGAGCAGTCTAGCGGTCGTTCCCGGTGTTCCCCGAATCGCCCGCGCTCCCGCCGTTTTTCAGCAGGTAGACGAGGTCCCCGACGGCCGCGACGCGCAGGGCGCCGAGCGCCCCCAGCAGCCCGGGCAGCGGCACGTCGCCCTGGGTGAGGATGAGCAGGATCACCATGTTCCCGGCGAGCCACACGAACCCGCGCACGATCATCTGCGCGTAGATGTGGCCCACGCCGGGGACCGCGACGTTCAGCAGCACGGCCAGCAGCCAGAACAGCTTCCCGCTGCGCGGCGGCGGCACGGGGGGACGGCGGGAGCTCATGCGGCCACCTCCACGTCCTGCAGGGCCCAGTCCACCGGCATCGCGGCGGCCGAGCGGGCCCGCGCGAGCGCGGCGTCCCGGTCGTGCTCCGGGTAGCAGTGGGTGAGCAGCAGGCGCCGGGCGCCCGCCCGGTTGGCGATCGCCGCGGCCTGCCCGGCGTCCAGATGCGCCAGCCCGTCGGGCACCGGGTCGGCGCCGGAGGAGCATTCGGCCACCAGCAGGTCCGCGTCGCGGGCGAGCTCGGCGAGCTCGTCGCACTCCGCGCAGTCCGCTCCGTACACGAGGGACCTCCCGTCCAGGTCGAGCCGCACCGCGTAGGTGGGCTTGAGATGCGGCACCTCGCGGTACCGGAGTTCCAGTCCGCCGCCCAGGTCCAGCGCGCCGCGGTCGCCCGCGAACGCCTCGAAGGCGAACGCGCGGTCCCAGCCGTCCTCCCCCGCGAAGGAGGTCATCCGCTCCCGCGTGCCCTCCGGCGCCAGGACGCGCAGCCGGCGGCCGCTGCCCGGGCCCCACGCCATGTACACCCGCAGCGACAGCAGGTCGGCGCAGTGGTCCGGGTGCAGGTGGGAGATCACGAGCAGCTCCAGGTCCTGCGGGGCCACGTGGGCCTGCAGCCGGTTGAGCGCGCCCGCCCCCAGGTCCAGGCACACCGCCCTGCCGCCGGCGCGGACCAGGTAGCAGCTCTGCGCCTCGCCGGGCCGTGCGTATGCGGGGCCCACCCCCACGGGGGTGAGCGTGAGCGGTGCCGGGGTCACGCCGGGGAGTCTGCCGGATCCGCCGGAACCGGGCGCCGGGACGTGGCGACCCACGATCCGGCGGCGATCAGCGCCATGCCGGCGAGCATCGCCGCGGTGAGGGGCTCGTCGAGCACCAGCACGCCGGCGATCACGGCCACCACCGGGTTCACGTAGGTGATGAGGATGGCCCGCACCCCGCCGATCTCGGCGATGAGCCCCATGTAGAGCACCAAGGCGAGGGCGGTGCATCCCAGCCCCAGGCCCACCAGGGACCACAGCACCTTCCCGGACGGCACCTCCGCCGGCAGGCTCGCCGCGGCGAAGGGCAGCGTCATCGCCGCCGCCGCGGCGCACACCACGGCCATCATCCCGGTGGCGGGCAGGTCGCTGAACCGCACCCGCATCCAGATCACCGCCACCGAGTAGCAGGCGACCGCCCCCAGGATCATCGCGACGCCGGTCAGCGCGTCCCGGTCGCCGCCGACGTCGACGCCCACCAGCATCGCCACCCCGCCCAGGCCCAGGGCCATGCCCGCCAGGTTCAACGGGCCCACCCGGTCATGGCCGGTGAGGGCCCCAACGCCGGCGGCCATGAACGGCCCCGTGGCGATGACGATCGCGGTGAGCGAGGAGCTCACGTGGCGCTCGCCGGCGGAGATGAGGGTGAACGGCACGGCGATCTCCAGGGCGGCGAGCCCGAGCAGGTCGGGCCAGCGGTGCCGCACCGCGCGCAGGCCGCCGGTGGCCGCGGCCAGCGGCACCAGCACGGCGGCGGCGAGCAGCGTCCGGGCGGCGACCACGCCCACCGGCGACACCTCCTCCACCGCGACCTTGATCATGAGGTACGGCACGCCCCACAGCACGGAGACGGCCGCGAACAGCGCCCAGGCTCGCGGACTCACGGGCCGCAGGGTACGCCCGCCGCGGCGGGCGCGTGGTATACCCGCGGTCATGCTCCGCGCCCCCATCCGCCGGACGGCCGCACTGGCCGCGGCGACCGCGACGCTCGCCCTGGCCGCCGGATGCGGTGGCGGCGGCGACTCCGGGCCCGACCGCACCGAGGGCCTGTCCCCCGCCCAGCTGGTGCAGCGCACCGCCGAGGCCGCGCAGGGGCTCAAGAGCTTCCGGCTGGACTTCGAGGGCACCGCCCAGACCGACCTGGCGCCGTCGGCGCTGGAGGGCGCCGGCACCGCCGGCCTGGCGCTGCGCGGGCCCATCCCGTTCAGCGGCGCCGGCCCGGTCATCCCGCCCGACCGCTTCGCCTTCGACGTCACCGCCGAGCTGAGCCGCCTGCCCGTGCAGGCCAACCTCACCCGCGCCGGCGACGACCTGTACCTGTCGGCGCTCGGCCGCGACTTCAAGCTCCAGGTGCCGGCCGCGACCGTCCGGCAGCTGGACGCGCGTGCCGTGTTCCCCACGCTGGCCGGGTGGATCTCCGACCCCAGGCGCGACGGCGAGGAGGACGTGGACGGCGAGCGCGGTGCGGCTGGTGGGCGGCGTGGACGCCCAGGCGGCCGCCGCCGACCTCGGCCCCGGTCCTGCAGGCGGCCCTGGGCTGCTGGGCGGCGACGCCCCCACCCCGCAGGACCTGCAGCGCACCGCCACCCGCCTGCAGCGGGCGCTGGGCGACAGCACCGTCACGGTGTGGGTGCGGACGTCCGACCTCCTGCCCGCGCGCCTGCGCGTGCAGCTGGACCTCCCGGACGGCTCGGCCCTGTCGTCGCAGCTGCGTTCCGCGAGCCTGGACCTCACGGTCGAGCTCTCCGACTACGACGGGAACCTCGAGGTGAGCCCGCCGCAGGGCGCCTCGCCGCTGGACCTGGGGAACCTGCAGGGCCTGCTGGGCGGCTAGCCCTCCCCCGCCTCCAGGCGCCGCAGGACCGCGACGTTGCGGACGTCGAAGTCGTCGGTGCCCTCCGGCTCCTCCAGGAACGCCGCCAGGATCTCGCGTCCCAGCGGCTCACCGGTGACCCGCAGCGACAGGGCCAGCACGTTGGCGTGGTTGTAGCGGCGGGCCATGCGGGCGGTCTCCGCGTCGCCGCACAGCGCCGCGCGGGCGCCGTCCACCTTGTTCGCGGCGATCGAGGCCCCGGTGCCCGACCAGCACAGCACCACGCCCCGCTCGGCCTCACCGGCCGCGACCCGCCGGGCGACCTCGGAGGACACCTCCGCCCACTCCTGCTCCCCGCCCGCCAGCGGCCCCACGGCGTCCACCTCGTGGCCCAGCCGCACGAGCTCGTCCACCACGGCGGTGGCGAGCGGCGTGATCTCGTCGGAACCGACCGCGATCCTCATGGGCGTGTCCTTGCGGGGTCCTGGCCGGGCGGCGTTGGCTAGTCTGGCAGGCATGGTGATCAAGGGCGGGACCTTCGGCCCGGTCGCCACCAACACCTACGTCGTGTTCGAGGAACAGGGCGGCGAGGCGCTGGTGATCGACCCCGCGGCCGGCAGCGAGAAGTGGGTGCAGCACACCCTGGAGGCGAACGGCCTCACCCCTCTGGCCGTGCTCGCGACGCACGGGCACTGGGACCACGTGGTGGAGTGCCACGTGTGGGACCGGCGCGGCGTGCCCATCTGGGCCGGCACCGGTGACGAGGACTGGATGCGGGCCCCGGCGCCCTTCAACCCCGCCCTGTTCGGCAACCCGCCGCCCACCCCCGGCGTCGAGCTCGCCCGGGTGCTGGTGGAGGGCGACGTGGTGGAGCTCGGCGGCCTGCGGCTGCGGATGATGCACACACCCGGCCACTCCCCCGGCTGCTATGTGGCGTGGGAGGAGACCGCCGGGGAGGCGATCGTGGGCGACCTGGTGTTCGCCCAGGGCATCGGCCGCACCGACTTCCCGGGCAGCAGCCACCACCACATGCTCAAGAGCCTGCACCGCATCTTCGACGAGCTGCCGAAGCACACGCGCATCTACCCGGGCCACGGCCCGTGGGGCGTCACCATCGAGGACGCCGAGCCCTGGGCCAGGATGTTCATGTGAGCGTGACCCGCGATCAGGTGATGGCGGCCCTCCAGGCCGTCGAGGACCCGGAGCTGCGCCGCAGCATCGTCGCCCTCGGCATGGTGGGCGAGGTCGCGGTGGACGGCGGCAGGGTGTCGGTGGCGATCAAGCTCACCGTCGCCGGTTGCCCGCTCAAGGCGGAGATCCAGCGCCGCGTGACGGCCGCGGTGGAGGCGCTGCCCGGCGTCGAGACGATCCACGTGACCCTCGACACCATGACCGACGAGGAGCGCCTCGGGCTGCGCACCTCGGTGGGCGGCGGCCCAGGCCGGCCGTCCCCGTTCGTGGAGGGGTCGCGCACGCAGGTCATCGGGATCGCCTCGGGCAAGGGCGGGGTCGGCAAGTCCAGCATCACCGCGAACCTCGCGATGGCGCTCGCCGGCCGCGGCCACTCGGTGGCCCTCCTGGACGCCGACGTCTACGGGTACTCCATCCCCCGCATGATGGGCGTGCAGCGCCCCGCCGTGATGATGGACGACCTCATCATCCCCGTGGAGTCGCACGGCGTGCGGATCATGAGCATCGGCTTCCTCACCGAGGAGGACTCGCCGGTCATCTGGCGCGGGCCGATGCTCCACAAGGCCCTCACCTCGTTCGTCACCGACACGTTCTGGGACGACCCGGACTACCTGCTCGTGGACCTGCCGCCCGGCACCGGCGACGTGTCGCTGTCGATCGCGCAGCTGCTGCCCACCGCGACCCTGGTGATCGTCACCACGCCGCAGATGGCCGCGCAGCGCGTCGCCCGCCGGGCGGCGGCGATGGCGAAGCGCGTGGACCTGCCGGTCGCGGGCGTGATCGAGAACATGAGCTGGTTCGTGGCGCCCGACACCGGCGCCCGGTACGAGGTGTTCTCGGGCGGCGGCGGCCCCTCCCTGGCCGCCGAGCTGGGCGTGCCGCTGCTGGGCCAGATCCCGCTGGAGAGCGCGGTCGCGATGGCCGGCGACGAGGGCCTGCCCGTGGTGGCCGCCCGCCCGGACTCGCCCGCCGCCCAGGCGCTCTCGCGCACGGCCGGCCTGCTCGAGCAGGCGGTGCCGGTGCGCTCCTCCCAGCCCGCGCCCACGGGCTGACGGCCGTGCGCACCCGTCCCCCGCGTGCGGCACGCCCCGCGCGGGGTATGGGTGGTGGGACGCCGGGCGGCCCCGCCCGGGCCCGGACGGGAGGGGCTGAGGGTGCGGACGTTCCCGCTGCGGGACCTGCGGGCAGCTGGTGTTCTTCGAGAATTCCCTGTGCCTGCGCTGCGAGTCGCCGCTGGGGTTCTCACCCTCGCGGATGGAGGTGGTGCCCCTCACCGGGGACCTGGCGGGGGCCCGGCGCTGCGCCAACCTGGCGCTGGCCGGGTGCAACTGGCTGGTGGAGCCGCCGGACGGGCCCGACCTGTGCCGGTCGTGCGGCACCACGTCGGTGCGGCCCGCCGACGGCGACGCGGAGGGCCTGGTCCTGTTCGCCCACGCCGAGGCGGCCAAGCGGCGGGTCCTGTTCCAGCTGCTGGAGCTCGGGCTGCCGGTGGACGCCGCGGCACTCCGGTTCGAGCTGCGCTCCAGCACGTTCGAGCCGGTCATGACCGGCCACGCCGACGGCGTGATCACGCTGGACCTCGCGGAGTCCGACACCGCCCGCAGCGAGGCGCGCCGGCGTGAGCTCGGCGAGCCGTACCGCACCACCGTCGGCCACTTCCGCCATGAGCTGGGGCATTACTACCAGCCGGTCCTGGTCGCCTCGGACGCCGCGTGGGAGCGGTGCCGGGAGCTGTTCGGTGACGAGCGCGCCGACTACCCCGCGGCCCTGGAGCGCCACTACGCCGACGGCCCGCCGGCCGACTGGCACACCCGGTTCGTGAGCGCCTACGCGACCGCCCACCCGTGGGAGGACTGGGCGGAGACGTTCGCCCACTACCTCCACATCCGGGACACCCTCCAGACCGCGGCCGACTTCGGCGTGCGCGTCGACGGCCCCCGCGCGGCGCCCGACTCCCCCGCGTTCCACGCCGCACCCGGCCCGGAGGCCGGCACCGGCGGCCTGCACGAGATCCTCGACGACTGGATCCCGCTCACCTACGCCCTCAACCAGCTCAACCGGTCGATGGGCAAAGACGACCTTTACCCCTTCACCCTCCCCGCCCCCGTCGTCGCGAAGCTCGCGTTCATCCACGACCTGGTGCGGGGGCCCGGGGGCGCCTGACCGCCGGGCGGCGTGTGGCCAATTGGCCGCCGCGGCGGCCAATTGGCCAACGGGGAGCGCAGGGGGCCGGGGTCAGCCGGGGCAGGCCACCAGACGCCGGATGGGCCCGGCCGTGGGCCTGGGAAGGGGGTCGCCGAAGACGCGCTCGGCGCCGGCGAACACCTGCTGCGCGGCCTGCAGCTGCGCGCGCGGGCCGCGGCCCGTGATGCGGATCTCCACGTCGCCGGTGAACACCGACAGGCCCCCGTTGCGGAAGCCCGCCGGGACGCCGCGGACGCTCCGCACACCGGTGAGCCGGGCGACCAGCATGCCGATCGGAGCGCGGCAGACCCGGCGGGTGATCACGCGGAACGGGGCGGCGGTGCCCTGCCGGTAGGTCGCGACGGTGCGGTGCGCGTCGGCCCGGAGGGTGCGCAGGTCGCCCCATGACGAGAACCCGCCCAGCCAGTACGCCGGGAACGACGCGAACGCGACGAAGTCGCGGGGCGTGATGTCGGAGCGCTTGGTGTCGAGGCCCTCCGGGGCGGGCACGTACAGGTCGTCCTCGGTGACCGCCTCGCGGGCGGTGAGCTGCCGGTCACCGGACGCCAGGGAGGTCGACAGGCCACCGCCCTCGCCCCGGCTCGCGAACACCAGGTACCGCTTCCCACGGGTGAACTCGACCCCGCAGGCGGCGCTGCTGCCCGCGGTCGTCACCTTCAGGGTCGTCGGTGCAACCGTGCCGGCGGGTCCCCGCAGGACGGTGTCCACGCTCAGCGTGTAGGTCCGCGGGTCGGCGCCCCCGCTGGGCCCCGTGTCGGCGGTGACGATGCCGGCCACCGCGACGTCGGCGGTGATGGGGGCCCCGGGGACCGGGGCGAGGATCGAGCAGGGCAGCGCGGGCACCGCGGACGCCGCGAGGGCGGCGGGGACGGCGAGGAGCAGGGTGCGGCGCATGGGGCCTCCGGGTGGGCGGGCTTGGCGGGTTCTCCCCCGGTTCCGTCGCCGCCCGCCGGGTCGTCACACGGCGGGCGGCGGGGAGCCCCGGGGCGTCAGCGGCGCGTCACCGGTGATGACCGGCGACCCGTCGCCCTGGCGGATGCCGTCACCCGCCCAGTGGGCCACGAACGTCGTGGTCTTCGAGATCGTGAAGCTGAGCGAGAACGTCCCGGACGACGCGACGGTCGCGAACCGGACGCCCTGCCCGGAGGCGGTCACCGCGACCCGTTCGCCGCCGGAGGCGGGGCGCAGGCGCCCGGTGATCGTCACCGTCGTGCGTCGCGTGATCGTCCGCGGGGACGGCGTGAGCCCGAGCACCGACGGGATGCCGGCGGCGCCGCCGGTGGTCGTGGTCAGCACGCTGCCGTCCGCGCCGAGCAGCACGTCCGGCGTCCCGGTGATCACCTGGGCGGGTTCGAGGGCGCCCACCACCTGCGGCGTCCAGGTGTTCCCGCCGTCGGTGGTGCGGAGCACCTGGCCGGCGATCACGCCGGGCACGATCCCGGGCGAGCGCAGGGCGATGTAGCCGCGGCGGGCGTCGGTGACCGCGATGTCCCGGACGCCGAAGATGCCCACGGCGGGCAGCGTGGCGGTCACGTCGCGGTAGCGGCGGCCCAGGTCGGTGGTGACGTACAGCCGCCCGGAGGTGCTGTACACCCAGCACACCCCCTTCGCGGAGCAGCTGATGTCGAGGATGCTCACGGCCTTGCCGCGGCGGGTGGGCCGGGGGACGCCCTTCCACCCGGTGCGGCCGTTCGCCGAGACGAGGATCCGCTGGGGCCCCGCCACGACCGCCCCCCTGCCCACGCGGAACGCCCACTGCAGCCGCCCCGCACGCCGCACGGCGGTCTCCGCGACGGGGGTGAACGTGGTGCCGCCGTCACCGGACACCCGGACGTCGCCGGAACCCACCAGGAGGACCCGGGCGGGGCTCTGCACGAGCAGCTCGGTGAGCCGGTCGGGTGACGGGCCCGGGTCCAGGAGCGCCCAGCTGGCGCCGCCGTTGGTGGTCTTCCACATCTCGACGGCGTCGCCGGTCCCGGCCAGGGCGTAGCCGGTCTGCGCGTCGGCGAAGCGCGCCGTCCGCACGAACGCGCCGCTCGGGAGGCTCGCCGTCGTCCAGCTCGAGCCGCCGTCCGCGGACCGGACGACCAGGCCCGACAGCCCCCACCCGGCGATGACGCCGGGGGCCGACGCGATGCCGGAGAGCGTCCCGGCGATCCTCCCGCTCACGCTCCGCCAGGTGCGGCCGGAGTCGTCGGAGAGCACGGTCTCGCCCCCGGCGCCGACGGCCACGGCGCGGGTCGCCGACGCGAAGGCCACCGAGTACAGCGCCCTGTCGGTGGGGTTGACCGCGGCGTCGAAGGCGGCCCCGCCGGTCTGGGTGCGCACCAGCCCGGTCGTGCCGGTCGCCATGAGGCACGTGTTCTCGTCCGCGCAGGAGATGTCGGTGTAGTCCCACAGCGGCGCGGCGCCGATGCGCGGATCGGTCCAGCTGGCCCCGCCGTCGACGGTCTTCCAGAAGCCCCCGAGCGTCCCCACCACATAGCCCACCAGCGGGTTCACCATCCAGAACGCCTGGAAGCGGCTGCCGGAGCTGGAGGCCACGGACCACGACGCCCCGCCGTCGGTGGACCGCCAGATGGTGTTGCCCACCGCGACCACGACCCCGGTGCCGGTGATCGCCGCGTCCCGCGGCACCTGCCCGAGCGTGTTGATCGGCGTGCGCCGGGACAGGGTGCGGCCGCCGTCGGAGGTGCTCAGGACGGCGCCGTCGCTCATCACGATGAACCCGTGGTCCGCGTCGCTGAACGCGGTGGTCGCGACCGTGGCCGGGCACGTCGTCTCACCGCCGGCGACGGGGACCCGGGTGACCGTCGCCCCCGCGTCGGTGGTGCGCCGGGCGACGCACCCGCCGGAGGCCAGCACGCCGGTGCCCGCCGGCGTCACCCGGGCGAGGTCGGTGAACGTCGCCGAGGAGGACTCCCGCCAGGTCGCCCCCTGGTCGGAGGTGGTGAGGAGCGTCCCGAAATCCCCCACGGCGTAGCCGGTTCCGCCGAGGAACAGCAGGTCGCGCAGCGCATGCCCCTGGGGGGTGGGGTTCGACCACGTCCAGCCGGAGTGGCCGGAGGTGGTGGCGGCGGCCGCCGCGGGCAGGGCGAGCAGGCACAGCAGCGCGGCGCGGGCCGCGTGACGGGGGTGGCGCATGGGAGGGACCTCGGGTCGGGATCTCCGCCGGACACGGGCGGCGGTTTCGATGCTATTCGACCCCCCGGCGCGCGCGGCGGCGCGCGAGACCGCCCGCGGGCGGTGCGGCGGCACCGGGAACGTTCCAGGTCCCCGGCGGGGGTCCATGGTCACTCTTTGCCCCCGGTCCCACCGGCCGATGCATCACACGGTAGATTTCCCGGGCGCCGCCGCCCGGCGAGCGACGGTTTGTCTCACCCTTGGAGGAACCCGAGTTATGGCCTACGTGATCACCGAGCCGTGCATCGGCACCAAGGACACCTCGTGTGCCGACGTCTGCCCGGTCGACTGCATCCACCCCGCTCCGGGTGAGGAGAACTTCGAGCAGAGCACCATGCTCTACATCGACCCCGCCGAGTGCATCGACTGCGACGCCTGCGTCGAGGCCTGCCCCGTGGACGCCACGATGGCCGAGGACGACGTGCCGGAGCAGTGGGAGATCTTCAAGGAGATCAACCGCGCCTACTTCGAGCAGGGCCACGCGGCCGGCGAGAAGATGGTTGCCGACTACCTGGCCGCCAAGGGCTGATCCCGCTCCGGGGCGCCGCCGCCCGGCGGCGCCCCGTCACATCACCGGCGAGGCGTGGTGCACCAGCATGCGCCACCCGCCGGCGCCGAGGACGAACACGTTGGTGGCCACCAGGTCCGCCCTGGTGCCGCCCCCGTGGCCGTGCGTCGCGAACCGCTCCATGCAGACGACGGTCGCGACGGGGTCCTCGTAGCTCACGCTGACGACCTCGGGGTGGATGCTGAAGTCGTCGGCGTCGCCGCTCATGAGGCCCTCCCATGACGTGCGCACCAGGTCGTAGCCGCACAGCGGCGTGCCGCCGGGATGGATGCAGGCGACGTCCTGGTCGTCGGCCCAGCACGCCATGAGGGCGTCCAGGTCGCGTCCCGCGAACGCGTCGTAGAACGCCTGGTTCGCGGCGACCACCTGGCCGCGCACCGCCTCGCTGATCACCCCTCGCCCCCTCCGTCGTGACGGGCGGCAGCCTACCGGGGCGCCGGGATCACCCCGTGAGCGGCTCCGTCTGACGGGCCGTCCGCCAGGAGACATGGTGGTGGGTCATGCGCCAGCCCTCCGGCCCCAGCACGAACGTGTTGGTGGCCAGCAGGTCGAAGTCCGCCCCCAGGTCCTCGTTGCAGGCAAGGTGCTCACGGCACGTCACCGTCGCGACCGGGTCGTCGTAGGCGACGGCGAGGACCTCGGTCTCGAGCTGCCAGTGCAGCTCCTCGCGCCACTGCTCCGCCAGCCCGCGTTCCACGACCTCGCGGCCGAACCACGGGTCGCCCATGGGCGGGATGAACACCACGTCGTCGCGCTCGGCCCAGCAGGCCATGAAATCGCCGAGGTCCCTGCGCCGGAACGCGTCGTAGAACGCGTCGTTCGCCGCGAGCACCTGCGACCGGATTGGGGAGGTCAGCATCGTCACCGTCCCGGATCGTGGACCGTCGCCGCCGAGCGTATCCCCGGGACCCGGTGGTCCCGCAACCCCCGCGTGGGTCAGCCGACCGCCGACGGGTTGACGATGAGGTACGCGAGGATCGCGGCGGCCGCCGCCGCACCGATCACGAAGGCCGCGGCGATGAGCACGCCCACCTGCCGGCGGTCGACGGCGACGATCGAGCTGATCGCGACGCGCGGGCTGAAGCGCCGGCCGCCCGTGCGCCGGCGCACGAAGGCGAGCCCGCCGATGCCCGCGGCGCCCATGAGCGCCAGCACCGCGAGGTAGGTCGCGCCGCCGCCGCCGGTGCCCGAGTCGACGGCCTGGGCCGGCGCCGGGCGGGCCCGCACGGCCTCGACGAGGTTGGCGACCTGCTGGTTCACCGCGTCCACCCCGGACGAGGTGGCGTCCCGCACGGCTTCGGAGCGGCGGCGCAGCAGGGCGGCCTCGCGGCGCTTCTGCCGGGCGATCGCCGCCTTGCGGGCGCGGGCCTTGCGGGCGGCGGCGGCACGCCGGGCGGCGGCGCGGGCCGCGGCGACCTGGGCGGGCGTGGGGCCGGTGGCGGCGGGTGCCGACGGGCGGGGCGTGTAGCGCGGGGTGTACCGGGGCACCGGGGACGGCGCGGGGGTCACCGGGACCGGGTCGGGGGTCGCCGACGGCCCCGGAAGGGAGTCGGGGACCGGCGGCAGGTCCGGGCCGCCCGCTTGGGCGGCCGCGAGGACCGGAACCGCCAGCAGGACGACGATGACCGCCAGGATCAGCTGGGCGAGACGGTGCGGCACGCCGTCGATGCTAGCGCGGCCCGCAAGCCCGCCCTCCACCCGTTCGGCCGGTTCGGTGCCGCCCCTCAGGCCAGGGCGGCCGCCTGGGCGACCTGGGCGGCCGCCCGGCACAGGGCCTGCGCCGCCGTGCGGGCGGCGGCGGCGCCGGGCTCCGCGCCGTGCAGCGCGATGGTGCGCGACAGCCGTGCGGCGGCGGCCACGTACGGCCCGGGCGGCAGCCCGTCGGCCGCGCGCGCGGCCTGCGCCAGCAGCGGCCCGGCCACGGGGTCGCGGCGCACCAGGGCCATCTCCACCGCGCCGAGGGCCGCCACCAGGCGCACGGCCTCCGGGCGCGTCACGCGGCCGGCTCCAGCAGGGCGAGCAGGTTCCCGCCCAGGACGCCGGCGAGCTGCTGCGCCGTCCACCCCGCCAGGCGCGCGGCCAGCCCGGCCAGCTGCAGCGCGGTGCCGTGCTCGCCGTACGGCCGGTCGCTGCCCCACACCAGGCGCTCGGGGGGCAGCTCCACGAGGTCCGGCAGGGTCGCCAGCGAGGTGTCGAACCACACGCCGGGATGCCCCGCGAACGCCGCCCGCACCGCGCGGGCGTCGCCCCGCGCCCCGTGGGCCAGGATGATCCGCGCGCCCGGCACGGCGTCCAGGAGCTCCCGGAACGGGCCGGCGAGCCGCCGCGCGCCGAAGCCCGCGTGGAACAGCACGGGCCAGCCGCGCCCGGCGGCCGCCGCCACGCAGGCGACCGACTCGGGCGATTCCGGCGCGAACCCCTGCGCCACGGGGTGGAGCTTGAGCCCGCGCGCGCCGCCGGCGGCGGCCCGGTCCATCGCGGCCCGCCAGTCCGCCCGCGGATCGACCCGGCAGAACGGCACGATGCGGCCGGGGTATGCGGCGGCCGCGGCGAGCACCGCGTCGTTGGCGGCGGCGAACGTCCGGTCTTCCCCGGGCTCGTTGGCGGGGAACGCGACGGCGCCGGCGACCTGCCAGCGGTCCATGTCCGCGATGAGTCCCGCCGCGTCCAGGGCGTGGCCGTCCGCGTCGCGGCCCAGGTGCGTGTGGGCGTCCCACCGCGGACCGCCCGGCAGGCCGAGCCCCTCCAGCAGCCCGTCCTCGAGGGCCGCCAGCGCCGCGGCGTCCGCGCCGGCGGCGGCCAGGGCCGCGGCGTCCTCGCCCCACACGCGGCTCATGCCGGCGGCGGGTCGCCCTCGAACGCCCGGATCGCCTCGGCCATCGCCTCGGGCACGCGCGTGGGACGGCCGTTCTCGTAGCCCGAGATGCCGACCACGACGATCGACGCCTCGCACCGGACCGTGGCGGTCGCGGCCTCCTCCACCACCACGTGCATCGTGTGGGAGGTCCGTCCCAGGGCCGAGGTGCGCACCCAGACGTCGAGGACCTCGTCGAAGCGCGCCGAGGAGCGGTAGGAGATCTCCATGTTCCGCACCACGAACAGGTGGCCCTCGGGGCCCAGCGGCGGGATCCCCAGTTGCCGCCGGTACGCCACCACGCCCTGGTCCAGGTAGTGCGGGTACCGGGCGTAGTAGACGACCGCGCCCAGGTCGGTGTCGGAGATCTCGACCCGGGTGCGCAGCCGGTAGCTGAAGGGCGGCCGGGTGGCGTCCGGCGCGCCGGCGGTCACGACCTCGCCGTCCACGGGGCTGAGGCTACCCCACCGGGGGACGCCGCTCCCCTCTGATACCCTCGCCCGCGATGACGGCACGAGGCGGAAACAAGAAGCGCACCGGCGGCCGCAGGGCGAACTACGCGCCCGCGGTCGATCAGGTCGGCTACCGGAAGTACCTGCCCGCTGGTTGGGCCAACTGGCTGGGCTTCGCCCTGTTCCTGTTCGTCGGCGGCGCCATCCTGGTGGCATCGCTCACGTACCTCGCGGACGCCATGTGGGCGGACGCGGTCGCGGCGCTCGGGATGGGCGGCGCGATGATGTACATGGTGTACCTGTTCGGGACGACACGCCTCCGCGACTGACCTGGAGACCGCTCGGCGGTGAGCTCCCCGCGCCACCCCCGCACTCCCCCTGAACCGCGCCGCCGCACCGCCGCCGAGGTCATCGCCTCGGCGCGGGAACTGGTGGAACGCGACCCCGTCGCCGCCCTCGAACGCGTCCGGGGCGCGCTCGCGCTGTCCGGATCGGCACGCACCAGGGCGTGGGTCGCCGCCGTGACGGTCCGCGGCATGCTCTACACCGGCCGCACCGCCGAGGCGCTCGCCGCGGCGCGGCCGCTGCCCCGCCGGTTCCGGACGCTCGGCGAGCACGCCGGAGCCGCCTACGTCCTCACGGACATCTCGGCGCTGCTCATGGGCACGGGCAACCTGCAGGGCGCCGCCTCGGCGATCGCCGAGGGCCTCGCCGCCGCGCAGCGCGGCCGTGACCGCGCCTGCCAGGCCCACCTGCTGCAGAACCGCGCGGTGGTGAGCATCCTGGCGCACGACCTCACGCGCGCCGAGCACGAGGCGCGGGCCGGCCTGGAGGTCACGTACGAACTGGGTGCCGACCAGGAGACCAGCCACTTCCAGCTCGCCGAGATCCGCCTGCTGCGCCTCTCGGCCGAACCA
This sequence comes from Thermoleophilia bacterium, assembly GCA_046330435.1. Classification (GTDB taxonomy): domain Bacteria; phylum Actinomycetota; class Thermoleophilia; order Miltoncostaeales; family Miltoncostaeaceae. The sequence goes on from JAXLST010000008.1 coordinate 168,162, forward strand.
TGGCGCGCCGACCGGGACCGGCTGGTGGAGGAGGCCCTGCACCACGCCGAGCTCGGCCTCCTGCACGCGGGCCCGGGCCGCCTGATGGTCGAGGCGCTGCGGTGGCGCACCGAGGCGCTGGCCTGGGCGGGTGAGTCCGGCGCCGCCCTCGACCTGGGCCTGCAGGCCTCGCACCTCGCCGATCCGGGCGACGCGGAGGCCGTGGCGACCGGCCGGCTCTCACGCGCCGTGGGCTACGCCGCCGCCGGCATGCGCGGAGAGGCCATCGGCACGATCCGCGAGGCCGCGGCCGGGGCGGCCCCGGGATCGTGGACGTCCATCGACGCCCGCCGGGTCGAGCGCGACCTGTTCAGCGGCGCCCTCGGGTCCGGCTAGCCGCCGGGGGCGGTCAGCCCCCGCGGCGCCGCCGGAACAGGCCCCGCTTCTCCGGCGGCCGCGGCGGCTGCCATTGCGGTGACACCTCCGGTGCCGCGGGCGGCGGCGGAGGAGGCGGGGGCGGCGGAGGCCCTCCGGCGGGCGGCGCGGGGGGCGGCGGGGGCGGCGCACCCCAGGCGGCCCCGTCCGGCGCGGGAGGCGGCGGAGGCGGGGGCGGGGGCGCGGCGGCCACCTCGGAGGTCATGCCGGCCGGGTCGGAGGAGGGGGCCGGCGGCGCGGGCCATCCCGGCTCCAGCACCTCGGCCACCGGGACGGGCCACCCGAAGGAGTCCACGGGCGCCGGTCCGGGCGGCGGCGGTGCGACCGGTTCGTGCACGGAGACCGGCTCCGGCTCCGCGGCGGCCGGCGCGGCCTCGGCGGCGGCAGGCTCCGCGGGCGACGCGTCGGCGCCGGCCTCCACCGGGTCCGGCTCCGCGGCGAAGCGGCCCGCGAACGGATCGGACGGCGGGGCCGCGGGCACCTGGGCCGCCGCCTCGGAGACGGGCTCCCAGGCCGGCGAGGCCGCGTCGGCGGGAGGCGCAACGGGTTCGGGGAGCGGCGGGGCCTCCGCCGCGGGCTCCGGGGCCGGGGGCGGCGGAGGAGGCGGGTCCGCGGCGGGCGCTACGGGCTCGGCGGCCGGCGGCGCCTCGGCGACGGGCTCCCACGCCGGCGGCGGAGGAACGTCCGCGGGAGGTGCGGCGGGCTCCATGACCGGCGGCGGAGGCGGCGGGGCGAGATCGGCCGGAGGCGGAGGCGGGGGCGGCGGGAGGTCGGGGACCGGTCCCAGGGCGGTCGCGGCGCGGGGCGCGGGGTCCAGGAGATCGGCGGGGATCTCGCCGATCATCGTGGCCGCCGCCTCCGGCACCCACAGCACCTGCAGCTCGGTGGCGCCCAGGGTGAGGCGGTCGCCGCGGCGCAGCGCCGTGGGCCGGCCGATGGCCGTGCCGTTCACCAGCGTGCCCGCGGTCGATCCCGCGTCCTCGAGCAGCAGCAGGCCGCCCTCGATCCACACGCGGCAGTGGCGCCGCGAGACGCGCGGGTCGGTGAGCACGGCGTCCGACTCGGCGGGGTCGCGCCCGATGCGCGCGGCGCCCTCCACCAGTGCGAACCTTGCGCCGGCGTCCCGCCCCGCCAGCACCTCGAGCACGTCCAGTCCGGTCATGCGGGCGAGTGTATCCCGGTGCCCCGGCGCGGCGCGACGCATCCCCGCCCGCGCTAGCGTGACCACGTGATCGCCCAGCCGCCGCCCGCTCCCGCGCTCACCGTGAGCGCCGTCGTGGTGCAGCGCTGGCGCATGAGCCGCCTCACCGGGCGCCTGGAGATCACCGGGACGGCGAGCCGCGCCGCCGTCCTCACCGGACGGCTCGCGGACGCCCGGGGCAGGCGCCTGGCCACCGCCCGGTTCGTCGCCGGCCCCGCCGGCCTGCTGCGCGGCAGGGTGCCCCTCCCCTCCCGCATGGCGCCCGGCGAGGTGGTGCTCACCCTGCGCGAGCCGGCGCCGCCGGCGGGCCAGGAGGCGCTTCCGGACCGGGAGCTGCGGCTGCGCGTCGATCCGCCGGCGGAGGGCGTGGCCGGCCGCGCCGCGCTCACCGCGCGCCCCTCGGGGCTGGTGCTCACGGTGCGGTTCGCCGCCCCGCCCCGCGACGGGCTGCCCCTGTCGGTGCGCGTCCGCCGTCCCGACGGCGCGGTCCGCACGGTGCGGGGCCCGTCGCTGCGGGGCCGGCTGCTGATCGCGCGGCTGGCGCTCGCCCGGCGGCCGGAGGGACGGTGGACGGCGCGCCTCGACGCGGGCGGACGCCCGGTGGTCCTGGTGAGCCGGGTCCTCCCGGCGGGGCGCTAGGAGCCGACGATCTCGGCGACGCAGGCGTCGTCGCCGCGCGCCCGGGTCGCGCCCACGCTCAGCGTGGCGTGCCCGTCGAACGCCGCCAGGATGCCCTTCCAGATCGCGCGGTCCAGGCCGCAGATGCGGTCCGGGTCGGCGAGGGCGAGCTCCTCGAAGGGGCAGGCGCAGGCCCGGATGGTGCCCTCCCCCTCCGCCTTCGCGGCGAAGCCGTAGCGGGACAGCAGCCGCACCACCTCGGCGACCGCGTCGACGCCCTCCCGGCCGGGCCGGGTGCGGCCCTCGGCGGCCTCCGCCAGGCCCATCTGGTACCCGAAGTCGTAGCCCACCTGCTCCAGCACCTCGTCGCTGGACCGGCCCGAGTCGTCGGACGCGGCCTTCAGCAGCAGCGAGGCGAGCACGTCGTAGTGGCGCTCGGGGAGGGCGACCTCCTGCTCCTCCTCGGCCAGCCGGTAGTGCTTGGCGGGACGCCCGGCGCCGGGACCCGAGCGCCCGGACCGGCGGTGGAACTCGGCGGTGAGGAAGCCGTGGTCCACCAGCTTGTCCAGGTGGAAGCCGGCCAGGCGCCGCTCGATGCCCACGGCCTTCGCCACATCGTCCTTGGAGAGGGCCTCCCCGGACTCGCGCACCGCGAAGAACACCCGGCGGCGAGTGGGGTCGCCGAGTGCCGTGGCGAGGCGCTCGATGCGGGCCTCGTCGCCGGTGAGCTCCGGGGCGTGCTGTGGGTCGGCGTTCATCGGTGTGCGTCCCTCGGCGGGCGGATCCGTCGGGTCAGGGTACCACCGCCGCCCGGCGGTCCGGTTCCCACCGACCCGGATGGCGGACACCCCCTTCCCCTTTTGGGTCACGTGCGTATCCTTTAGACGTTGCGGCCGGGCTCCGGCCCGTTCCACGTCCACCATGGGAGGAACGCCGTGTCGACTCAGACACCGCCCGAGCTCGAGGGGATCGGGCCGTACCAGTACGGATGGCACGACCCCAGCCGACCGGTCTTCACGCCGAAGAAGGGCCTCTCCGCCGACGTGGTGCGCGAGATCTCGGCGCTGAAGAACGAGCCGGAGTGGATGACCAAGTTCCGGCTCCGCTCGCTCGAGATCTTCGACCGCAAGCCCATGCCCACCTGGGGCTCCGACCTCTCCGAGATCGACTTCCAGGACATCTACTACTTCATCCGGGCCGCGGAGAAGCAGGGCCGCGACTGGGACGAGGTGCCCGCGGACATCAAGAACACCTTCGACCGGCTGGGCATCCCGGAGGCGGAGCAGAAGTACCTCTCCGGCGTCTCCGCCCAGTACGAGAGCGAGGTCGTCTACCACTCGATCCGCGAGGACCTGGAGCAGAAGGGCGTCATCTTCTGCGACACGGACACCGCGCTGCGCGAGCACGAGGAGCTGTTCAAGGAGCACTGGGCCACGGTCATCCCGCCCGGTGACAACAAGCTCGCCGCGCTGAACAGCGCCGTGTGGTCCGGCGGCTCGTTCATCTGGGTCCCGCCGGGCGTGCAGGTGGAGATCCCGCTGCAGGCCTACTTCCGGATCAACCAGGAGAACATGGGCCAGTTCGAGCGGACGCTCATCATCTGCGAGCCCGGTTCGTTCGTGCACTACGTCGAGGGCTGCACCGCCCCGGTGTACAGCAGCGACTCCCTGCACTCCGCGGTGGTGGAGATCATCGTCAAGGAGGGCGCGCGCTGCCGGTACACGACGATCCAGAACTGGTCGACCAACGTCTACAACCTGGTCACCAAGCGGGCCGTGTGCCACGAGAACGCCACGATGGAGTGGGTGGACGGCAACCTGGGCTCCAAGGTCACCATGAAGTACCCGGCCGTGTGGCTCACCGGCCGCGGCGCCCGCGGTGAGGTGCTCTCGGTGGCGTTCGCCAGCGAGGGGATGCACCAGGACGCCGGCGCGAAGATGGTGCACGTCGCCCCCGACACCAGCAGCACGATCGTGTCGAAGTCGATCAGCCGCGGCGGCGGGCGCACGTCCTACCGCGGCCTGGTGAAGGTGGAGCCCGGCGCGGCGCGCTCGAAGGCGTCGGTCGTGTGCGACGCCCTCCTGCTGGACGAGGAGAGCCGCTCCGACACCTACCCGTACATGGACATCCAGGAGGAGAACTGCTCCATCGGCCACGAGGCGACCGTCTCGAAGGTGGCCGACGACCAGCTCTTCTACCTCATGAGCCGCGGGCTCTCCGAGGAGGAGGCCATGGCGATGGTGGTGCGCGGCTTCATCGAGCCCATCGCGAAGGAGCTCCCCATGGAGTACGCGGTGGAGCTGAACCGCCTGATCGAGCTGCAGATGGAGGGCTCCATTGGCTAACCCGGCTTGGGCCGAGGAGGCCCGCGCGACCGCGACGGCGAATCTCGGCACCCTCCCCGCCCTCACCGGGCAGGAGGAGGAGTGGCGGTTCACCCCGCCGGCGGCCCTCGGCATCGAGGGCGCCGACCCGGCGGGCGGCGCGGGTGCCGGCACGGCCGCGGCGGCGTCCACCGGCGAGCGGTCCGCCCGCCTGGAGCTCGTCGACGGCGCGCCCGCCGCGGTGCAGGTGACGAGCCTGCCCGACGGCGTGATCGTCGCCGAGCTCGGCCAGGCCCTCGTGGAGCACGAGGACCTCGTGCGGTCGCGGCTGTACTCGCTGGTGGGCTTCGGCGACAAGCCGGGCGCACTCAACGCGGCCCGCTGGGAGGCCGGCACGTTCGTCTACGTGCCGCCGGGCGTCGAGCTCGCCATCCCGAGCGAGACGCTGCTCACCGCCACCGGCGCCACGGGCCGCGTGTACGGCCGCACGCTGGTGATCGTCGACGAGGGCGCGAAGGCCACGGTCGTCGACCGGTACACCTCGCCGGACCTCGACGGGCAGGTCGCGGTGTCCACCGCCACCGAGCTCGTCGTGATGCCCGGCGGCGAGCTGGAGCACCTGTCGCTCGTGCAGTGGGGCGCCGGCGTGCGCCACCACGCCGTGGTCACGGCGTCCGGCCACAAGGACGCGAAGGTCCGGTCCGTGGCGGTCACCCTCGGCGGCGACGTCGTCCGCCTGGAGGCCACCATGGTGGCCTCCGGCCCCGGCTCGGACTCCCGGGCGCTGGGCCTGTACTTCGCCGACGGGAACCAGCACTTCGAGCACCGCGTGGTCTCGCGCCACGAGGCCCCGCAGGCGTACTCGAACCTGCTCTACAAGGGCGCGCTCAAGGACACGGCGCACACCGTCTTCTTCGGGAACCTGGTGGTCCCGCCCGGCGCCCCCGGCACCGACGCGTACCAGACCAACCGGAACCTGGTGCTCAACGACGGGGCCCGCGCCGACACGATCCCGTTCCTGGAGATCGCCACGGCCGAGGTCAAGTGCTCCCACGCCGGGGCGGTCGGCCGCGTGGACGACGAGCACCTGTTCTACCTCAAGAGCCGCGGCGTCCCGGAGGACGTCGCCAAGCGGCTCATCGTCATCGGGTTCCTCCAGGAGGTCCTGGAGCAGGTGCGGCTCGAGGAGCTGCGCCACGAGCTCGAGGCGGCCGTCGCGGAGAAGCTCGCGTGAGCGGAGCCGTCGACGTCGCGGCCGTGGGGGACGTCCCCGACGGCGGGACCCTGCGGGTCGAGGTCGCCGGCACCCCCGTGTGCCTGGTGAACCTGGGCGGGACCATCCACGCCCTGCACGACACGTGCACGCACGCCCGCGAGTCCATGAGCGGCGGCTTCATCGACGGCGACCGCATCGAGTGCCCGCGCCACGGCGCGTTCTTCTCGGTCACCACGGGCGAGGCCCTCACCCCGCCCGCGACCACCCCCCTTCCCACCTTCGGCGTGACCGTGGAGGGCGGCCGGGTCCTGGTGGACCCGTCCCCCAGCCACAAGCACCCGTTCGACATCTGACGAGGAGCGTCAACAAAGTGGCGGAACCCATCCTGAAGATCGAGGGCCTCGAGGTCGCCGTTGACGGCAAGCCGATCCTCAAGGGCGTCGACCTGGCGATCCCGCAGGGCGAGGTGCACGCGCTCATGGGCCCCAACGGCTCCGGCAAGAGCACCCTCGCGTACGCCCTCGCCGGCCACCCGCGCTACGAGGTCACCGGCGGTTCGGTGACGTTCAACGGCGAGGACCTGCTGGACATGGAGGCCGACGAGCGCGCCAAGGCGGGCTTCTTCCTGGCCATGCAGTACCCCGTCGAGGTCCCGGGCGTCTCGGTGCTCAACTTCCTGCGCACCTCCCTCAACGCCATCCGCGGCGAGGAGATCAGCCCCCGGGAGTTCATGAAGCTCTTCCAGGCCAAGAGCAAGCTGCTGGAGTTCGACGCGAGCTTCTCCGACCGGTACCTCAACGAGGGCTTCTCCGGCGGCGAGAAGAAGCGCCACGAGATCCTGCAGATGGCGATGCTGGAGCCGAAGTTCGCGGTGCTGGACGAGACCGACTCCGGCCTCGACGTGGACGCGCTGAAGGTCGTGAGCGGCGGCGTGAACTCGCTGCGCGGCCCGGACCTCGGGGCGCTCATCATCACCCACTACACGCGCATCCTCCGGTACATCACCCCCGACGTCGTGCACGTGATGTTCGACGGCCGGGTGGTCCGCACCGGCGGCCCCGAGCTGGCCGACGAGCTGGAGGAGCAGGGCTACGCGCAGTACGGCTCCGCCGAGGCGGCCGCCGTCCCCGGGGCCTGAGCCGATGACGGGGGCCGCGGAGCTGGATCCGCGGGCGCTGCGCGCCGACTTCCCGATCCTGAGGAGGGAGGTCGGCGGCGCGCCGCTCGTGTACCTGGACTCCGCGGCCACCTCCCAGAAGCCGCAGGCGGTGCTGGACGCGATGGACCGGTACTACACCGAGACCAACGCGAACGTGCACCGCGGCGTCTACACCCTCGCCGCGGAGGCCACCGACCGGTACGAGGCCGGCCGGTACTCGGTGGCGAAGCTCGTGGGCGCCGACCGCCGCGGCACCGTGTTCGCCAAGAACGCGTCCGAGGCGATCAACCTCGTGGCGTGGGCCTGGGGCGTGCGGACGCTGAAGCCCGGCGACGCGATCGTGGTGACCGAGATGGAGCACCACAGCAACATCGTCCCCTGGCAGCTGGTCGCGCAGATCACCGGCGCGCGGGTGCTGTTCACCCCCGTCGACGGTGACGGGCGCCTGGACCTGGAGTGGCTGGAGGTGACGCTGCGCACCGAGCCGGTGCGGATGGTCGCCGTCGTCCACGTCTCGAATGTCCTCGGCACGATCAACCCCGTGGCCGACATCGCCCGCATGGCGCACACCTACGGGGCGAAGGTGCTGGTGGACGCCTCCCAGAGCGTCCCGCACATGCCGGTGCGCTTCGCCGACACGGGCGCGGACTTCATGGCGTTCACCGGGCACAAGATGCTTGGCCCCACGGGCATCGGGGTGCTGGTGGCCGACCCCGCCACGCTGGAGGCGATGGAGCCGTTCCTGGGCGGCGGGGAGATGATCTCCGACGTCCGCACCGACGGGTCGTCGTGGGCGGACGTGCCGTACAAGTTCGAGGCGGGCACGCCGCCCATCGCGGAGTCCGTCGGCCTGGGCGCCGCCGCCGAGTACCTCATGGACATCGGCATGGAGGCCGTGCGGGCCCACGAGCGCAGCCTCACCGAGTACGCGCTGGGCGTGCTGTCGGAGATCGACGGCCTCACCGTCTACGGACCCAAGGACCCGGACGCGCGCGGCTGCCCCATCAGCTTCGCGCTGCCCGACCTGCACCCCCACGACATCGCCCAGCTGGTGGACCGCCAGGGCGTGTGCGTGCGAGCCGGCCACCACTGCGCCAAGCCGCTCATGCGGGTGCTGGGCGTGGGCGCCACGGCGCGGGCGAGCACGCACGTGTACAACACTCGTGAGGACATCGACACGCTCGCGTCGGCGCTGGCCGAGGCGCGGGCCTTCATGGCGGCCTGATGGGACTCGAGGACCTCTACCAGCAGATCATCCTGGACCACTACCGCAAGCCGCGGCACCGCGGGGAGCTGGAGCACCCGTCGGTGGAGGTGGACCACAACAACCCCGTGTGCGGCGACCAGCTGCACCTGGGCGTGCTGCTCGAGGACGGCCGCATCGCGGACCTCGCGCACACCGGCGACGGCTGCTCGATCTCCCAGGCGTCCGCGTCGATGATGAGCGAGGCGGTCGCCGGCATGCCGGTGGACGACGCCCTCGAGCTCGTCGAGCACTTCCGCCTGATGATGCACCGGGAGACCGAGCCCGACGAGGACCGGCTCGGCGACGCGATCGCCCTGGAGGGCGTCGCGAAGTACCCGGTGCGGGTGAAGTGCGCCCTGCTCTCATGGATGGCGCTCAAGGACGCCCTCCAGACCCACAGTGCGACCACGGAGCGATGACATGGCGACCGAGGACGACATCCGCAGCGCGATGAAGCAGGTGGAGGACCCGGAGCTCGGGATCAACGTCGTGGACCTGGGCCTGCTGTACGGCGTGCGCCAGGACGAGGAGGGCAACGTCACGCTGGACATGACGCTCACCTCCATGGGGTGCCCCCTCACCGAGCAGATCCTGTCCGACAGCCGCGCCGCCCTGGAGCCCCTGGAGGGCGTGAAGGGCGTGGACATCAACTGGGTGTGGGACCCGCCGTGGAGCCCGGACTCCATGAGCGAGGAGGGCCGGTTCATGATGAAGGTGATGGGCTATGGCTGAGCCGGCCCCCGCCACCGCCACCGACCGCCCCCTCACCCTCGAGGAGAAGAAGGCCGCGGCCCGGGCGCGCGCCCGGGCGGCGCGCGAGGCCCAGCAGTCCGGCGGCGGCGCGGCCCTCATCGAGGTGAGCCCGTCCGCGGCCGCGTACATCCGTGAGTCCGCGGAGCGGCTCGGCAAGCAGGCGGGGGTCCGCCTGCGGATCCTGGCGGGCGGCTGCTCGGGGCTCGAGTACAAGCTGGATCTCCTGGACGCCGGCGAGGTCGCCGCGCCCTCGGACCGCGAGACCGAGTCCTCCGGCGTGCGCGTGCTCATGGACCTCAAGAGCGCCATCCAGGTGACGGGGTCCGTCATCGACTACGAGACGGGGCTGCTGCGCAGCGGGTTCCGCATCAAGAACCCCAACGCGACCGGCACGTGCTCGTGCGGGGACAGCTTCAGCGCCTGACGGGACGGTGACGGCGCCCGCCGCCACCGTCGTGCGGCCGCAGCGGCGGCAGCGCGACGTCCTGTTCGCCTTCCTGGTGCTGGTGTTCACCGCCGCGGGCCTGCGCGGCACCCTGGGCGGCGGCCATGACGTGGACGACCGGGTGATGGCGGGCGTCATGTTCCTCGTCGCCGCCGCGGCGGCCGCCGTGTGGGTCCGGCTGCGCATGCGGCCGGAGCAGCTGGTGGTGGACGCCGAGGCGATCCGGCTGCGGCAGGCCGGGGGTGCGGAGGCGTCCCGCATCGTGCGCGCGGACGGCGCGCCCCTGCGGTTCCACGCTCCCAGCCTGGGGCACGAGCCGACGGTGCGCCGGATGCTGCTGGCGGCGCCGTCGGGGACGTCGATCCACCTGCAGTTCTTCTCGGCCGCCGCGGTGCGCGACGCGTGCGCCGCGCACGGCTGGGAGGTTGCGCCCGGCGTCGACCCCGGGGCGCCGGCCCCGCACTGACCATCCGGGGGTGGCGTCCGGACGCCGGGCCGGTTTATCATAGCCCCCGTGAACCGCCGGAATCTCCCCACCATCCTGGTGATCGCCGTGGCGGCGCTGCTGTCGGCCGCGATGAGCCTCGCCGGCATGACCGGCGGCACCGGGACGGCACCAGCGGCCGGCGCGTCCGCCGCCGCGCATCACGGCGCGTCCGAGCTGCAGACGACGTACCGCGTGGTGCGCCGGTGCAAGCTCGTGCCGCTCAAGCGCGCGGGCAAGGTCGTCCGCAAGCGCGGCAAGGTCGTCAAGCGGCGGGTCTGCAAGCGCGTGCGGGTCCCGGTGCGCGTCACCACGGCGCCCACCACCCCCACCACGCCCACCGTCCCGGGCACGACGACCACGGACACCACGACGGCGCCGGGCACCACCACCGGAGGCACGACGACAGCCCCCGCGCAGCCCGAGCTGCTGGTGCGGGAGTTCGCCGAGGGCGGCGCGTTCAACTTCAAGCTCACGCTCTCCGCCGCGACGCTCCCCGCCGGGACCTACACGATCCGCCGCAAGGTGGAGACCGCGATCCAGCACACCCTGGACGTCCGCCCCACCGGCGCCCCCGCCGCCACCGCGACGTTCCCGCTCATGGGGATCGGCGAGGACATTCAGACGTTGGTCCTCACCCCCGGCTCGTGGACCTTCCACTGCACGGTCCCGGGGCACACGGCGATGACGGCCACCCTCACCGTCACCCCCTGAGCCCGGCGGGTCCGCTGCGGACCCACCCGCCTCCCGCACCCACCGCCTCACGGTCCGTTCCGACGGTGGCCGGCCGGCCGATCCGGGGCGCACCCGCCCGCGCACGGCCGTGACGATCGACGCCACCGGGCGGCCCTGCGCCGCCATCCGTTCCGCCTCCCGCCGCAGTTCCGGCCACGCGTAGCTCCCGGGGAGGCCGTCTCGCCGCCCGCCGTCCCGGACGCGTGTCAGCAGCGCTTCCAGGCACCGTTCCCGTCGCCGGTTCATGCATCCCGTCGCCCGCCAGGCGTGCATGAGGCTCGCGACGAGGTCCCGGCCCGCGCGCCGCCCCATGAACTCCGCGCTCCGGTGCGCGGCGCACAGCCACACCCGCACGCCGTGTCCCAGGTCCACCTCACGGCGGTCGCCGTCACCCGGTCCCGCGCACAGCGCGCAGCCGGGGACCTTCCCGAACCCCTCCGCCTTGTATGCGCTCCGGGCCATGCACCGAGGCTCCCACCGCATCCGGCACACCGGGGTCACGCACTGCGCCGGTCCTGTGCCGCACCGCGCTCCGGTCGCGCACCGCCCCGGCCGCCGGGCTCGGTCAATTGGCCGCCGCGACGGCCAATTGGCCAACCCGATCCGGCACCCGGACGCCCGGTCCCAACCCCCGCGCGGAGCGGGCAGGCCGCCACCCGGCTCCCGATCGACCGGCCGCGTGGCGCGACCCGTGTACGGGATCCACCCCGGTGCCCGGGGATGTCAATTGGCCGCCGCGGTGGCCAATTGGCCAACCCGATCCGGCGCCCGGACGCCCGGTCCGAACCCCTCGCGCCGGAGCGGGCAGGCCGCAGCCCCGGTTCCCGATCGACCGGCCGCAAGGCGATGCGCGTGTACGGGATCCACCCCGGTGCCCCGGGGATGTCAATTGGCCGCCGCGACGGCCAATTGGCCGGGCCGAACTCGGGCCGGCGCCCCGGAAGGGAGCGTTGCGGATGTGACGAACAGGACATGCGACACCGCCGCCGCCCTCAGGAGCCGCCGAATGTCCGACACCGCCACGGCCCGCGCGATCCAGCTCGACCTCCCCGTCGACGACTCGCCGACGACCCGCCGCCCCGCCCTCCGGGTCATCCAGAACCCGGGCTGGGACGACGTCCCCGCAGGTCCGGTGCCCATGGAGGTGATCCGGTACTTCGAGGAGGCGATCGCCCGCGAGGAGGAGCGCCGGGCGATGCGGGGCGCGTTCGAGACCATCGCCTGACGACCCGCCGCCACCCGTGCCGGCCGGCCCTCGCGGCGGCCGGCCGGCACGGGCCGCCGGGTGACGGCACCCCCGCACCGCCGCGATGAGCGCCCCGGGCCAGCACCCCCGGCAGGCCGCCCTGCTCGTGCTCGCCACCGCGCTGAGCGTGCAGGCGGGCTCCGCAGTCGCGACACGGCTGTTCACGCTCGTGGACCCGGCCGGGGCCACGGCGCTGCGTGCCCTGGGCGCCGCGGCGATCATGGTGGTCGCGGCGGGCGGGCCGGCGTCGCTGCGGCGGGTGCCGCGCGAGGCGATGGGCACGATCGCCGGGCTCGGGCTGTCCGCGGCGGCGATGAACCTGTGCTTCTACGAGGCCATCTCGCGCATCCCCCTCGGCGCGGCGGTGACGGTCGAGTTCCTCGGGCCGATCGCGCTGGCCGCCGCCACCACGCACCGGCGGTCCGACGTCGGCTGGGCGGTGACCGCCCTCGCCGGGGTCGCCCTGGTCTCCGGGGGCCTGGAGGGCCATGCGGGGGCGGTGGGCATCGGGTTCGCGCTCGCCGCGGGGGCCCTGTGGGCGACGTACCTGACGTTCGCGCGGAGGCTGGGCCACGGCGGCACGGGGCTCGCCGGCCTGGCGGCGGCGCTGGTGGTCGCCGCGGCGGCGTCCGCCCCGATCCTGCTGGTGAGCCACCCCTCCACCGGCGACCTCCCGGAGGCCCTGCTGCTGGGGCTCGCCGTCGGGACCCTCAGCAACGCCCTGGGGTTCGCGCTCGAGATCCAGGCGCTGCGCCGGGCGTCGCTCACGGTCGTCGGCGTGCTGCTGTCCATCGAGCCGGCCGTGGCCGCGCTCATCGGGTTCGTGGCGCTGGACCAGGGCCTCGCCCCCGTCCAGATCGCGGGGATCGCCCTGGTGATCGCCGCGGGAGCCGGGGTCGTGCGGGGCTCCGGGGGCGGCGCGGCCCCCGTGGATCCGGGAGGATGACGGCATGCCGCCGCTGTCCCGCTGGTGCGTCCGCGCGGCCCTCGCCTACCTCGTGCTGGGCATGGGCCTCGGGTCGTGGATGCTCCTGCAACCGGCCCTCGACGAGCCGGCGCTGCGCCACCCGTGGCCGGCGCTGCACGCCCACATCCTGCTCCTGGGCTTCCTGTTCCTGCTCATCATGGGCGTCGCGTACTGGATGTTCCCGCGCGTCCGCGGGCAGCGGACGGGCCGGGAGGGCGGCTGGGTGGCGTTCGCCCTCGTCAACACGGGCCTCCTCATGCGGCTCGTGGCGGAGCCCGCCGTGAGCGACGGCCACGGGGGCGTGTGGCGGGTGCTGCTGGGCGCCGCGGCCGTGCTCCCCACGCTCGGAGCGGCGGCCTTCGCCGTGACGATCCTGCCCCGGGTCCGCAGCGTGCTCTCCCCCGAGGAGGCCCGGAGGGTCCGGGAGCGCTCCATCACCCGGACGCCGCCCCCCGGCTGACCCGCGGGGCTCAGCCCGCCGGCGCGGGCCCCAGGACCAGGGTCATCGCGGACGGGCGCAGGGCCCGCAGGGCGTGGACGGTGCCGGGAGCCATGGCGCACACCCCGCCGGGGCCGAGCACCTCGGTGCGGCCGGCCGCGCTCACCTCGATGGACCCGTCGGTGACCACGATCACCGCGGGGCGGGAGCTGGTGTGCTCGCTCATCTCCTCACCCTCGGCCATGCCGAACCCCACCACCGACACGGTCCCGTGCTTGCGGACGGTGGCCGAGTGGATGCCGGTCTCGGGCACCGGGACCGGCGGCTCGCCGGGCATGACGAACAGGGGGGCGGCGTCGGTGCTCAATGCGGATCCTCGCGGGACGGGGCCGGGCGGGATGCGGTGGGCGGCCGACGGCGCTCCCCGACGCGCGCGCCGGCCACCCACCACATTAATTCCATACTAGCGCGGTGAAAATGAGGCCGCGCGCGCCACGACGCCGAATTCCTGTCCAGCCCGCCGGACGGGCTCAGCGGGCGGGGGCGGCCATCCCCGCGAAGCGGACGACGCATCCGGCCCGGAACGGGTCGTGCACCACGAAGTCCGTGAGGCGCCCGCCGCTCACCGCCGCCATGCCGTCCAGCAGCCCCCGGTGCAGGGTGCACACGGCCGCCCCGCCGTCGGTCGCCACGGCCTCGCGGAACGGGCAGTTGTCGAGCCGGATCTCCATCTCGCCGTCTCCGGCGCGGGCGGCGGGCGTGACGTCGTGCGGCGCGAACCCCAGTCGCATGAGGGCCGCCGTGATGGCCTCGCGGCCCTCGCCCTCCAGGAGGACGGGCCCGTGGTCCCGCGCGAACTCCTCCAGCCGCCCCTGGTCCGGCGCGAGGAAGCCCAGTGCGCCCACCAGCAGCCGCACCAGCTCCTGGTGCGCCGTGACCCGCATGACCTCGCCGTCGACCAGCCGGTACCGGCTGGTGGGGCGGCCGCGTCCCCGGGGGGCGTCCTGCTCGGCGCTCACCACCCCCACGGAGGCGAGCACGCGCAGGTGCTGCCGCACGGCGTTGGGGTGCAGGGCGACCCGCTCGGCCAGCTCTCCGACCGACAGCCCTGCCGGCGTGCTCGAGAGCTCCTCGGCGATCGCCCGCCGCGACCGGTGCGCGATGGCGGCGACGGGGCCGACGGCCGACGGCGTTGCCTCCCGGCTCACGCCCGCGGCCCCAGGGGGGAGAGCCGGTCAATTCGCATGAGGTCCTGTATACAAGACCGGACGGCCGTCCGGCCCCCTCGCGGGTGAGGTCCCCCACCGGCACGCCGCGGATCCGGCGGCCCGGGCCGGCCGGGATCTGGTCGAATGTGCCGGCGTTCCCCGGATCCGAGGTGTGAGATGACCGATCGTGAATGGGTCGAGGCCTTCGCGCGCGAGCTCGGGACGGAGCCGCCCGGCGACGCGGAGTTCGCGGAGCTGCTCGAGCTCGCGGGGGTCGCGGCGCACGCCTCCCAGCGCACGGCGGCGCCGGTGTCGTGCTGGCTCGCCGCCCGCGCGGGGCTCACGCCGCGCGAGGCGCTGGAGCGCGCCAGGGCGCTGGCGGGCGCCTGACGGCCCCGCCGGGGGTGCGGCGGGCGCGCGGAGCAGGTAGCGTCGCGGAGTGCTCCGCAAGCGGTACACGGTGGTGGTGGTCGGCGAGGGCGGGATGGCCCTGGCCCAGCGCAGCGAGGTGAGCCGCCACCGCAGCGAGCGGGAGGCGCGCGCGGCGGCCGAGGAGGCGCGCGGCCGCCTCACCGTCATGCACGGGGACCGTGCGGGCAGCTACCGGGTGGTGATCGAGCGCGACGGCTTCGCGCTGGACGACGACCTGGGGCCGCGCCCCGCGATCCTCGACCTCGACCTGGAACGGGACGCCCCCGAGATCCTGCGGTCCGACCCGGAGCCCAGGGAGGGTGTCCGCGTGATCCGCCGGCGCCCGGCGGAACCCGAGGACGAGCGCCACGAGACGGCGGAGCACCCGGTGCTGTTCAGCGACCTCGACATCGAGGGCGACCGGGCGCTGGAGGACCTGCTCGAGGACGGGCCCGCGGAGCTCCGCCCGCCGGGGCGTGAGCGCGACCCGGAGCCGGACCCCGGGCCCGAGCCCGACCCCGGGCCGGAGCCCCGCCCGAGGGAGCGGGACCAGCGCCCGCGCATGCCCACGCTCGACGACATCCCCTCCGGGCGCGTGCCCGACGACGTCCTGCGGCGGTTCGAGGAGGCCATCGCCCGGGAGGAGCGCCGCCGCGCGCAGCGGCCGCCCGGCGGGCTGGGCTGACCGCCCGGACTACCTGGCGCTGACGGCGTCCCCGGAGGCGGCCGCGGGCGGCGTGTCGACCTCGGGGGCCACGCCCACCATCACCGCGCCGGCAGCGGCGTCCGGCACCGCCTGCACCGCGGCGCCCGCCGCGAACGCCGTCGCGCCCCCGGACGCCCACGCCCGGAGCAGCGGGTACGGGTCCACCGGGTCCGCGTCCATGCCGCCCGGGTGGACCTCGAAGTGCAGGTGCGGGGGCGTCGTGGCCGCCTGGCCGGTGTTCCCGACGTAGGCGATGACCTCGCCCGCCCGGACGCGGGACCCGTCGAACGCCACCGGCGCGTACGCCGACAGGTGCGCGTAGTAGTAGGAGGTCCCGGAGTCGTCGGTGAGCCACAGCCGGTTGCCGCCGAGGGTGTTCCACCCGACCTTGGAGATGGTGCCGCCGGCCACGGCCACCACCGGCGTGCCCACCGCGGCGAACAGGTCGTTGCCCTGGTGCCAGCCCGTCCCGGCGCGCGGGGCGCCGTAGTCGTCGCTGTAGGAGACGTCCCCCGCCACGGGGAACACCGGTCCGGCGACGCTCGCGGGGACGGCCGCGGCACCGGGGGTACCGGGCAGCAGCCGCGGCGCGGGGCCGCCCGCCGCCGGCGTGGCGGGCGCCACCGGCACGACCGCGCGCCCGGGGGTGACCGGGACCGGGGTGACCGGGGCCGGGGTGACCGGGACCACCGGCGTCGTGGCGGGCGGGCCGGCCTCGGCGGGAGGGGTGGCCGACGGGCCCTGCGCGAGATCGGGGTCGGGGGACGGCGCCGGGCGGTCGTCCTGCACGGCGCCGGGGCCGGCGACCGCGAGCAGGTCGACGTGGCCCACCACCAGGCCGCCGGGATCGGCGGCGTCCGCCGCGGCGCGCACGCCGTTCACGCGCAGGGCGCCGGGGGCGTCGGAGGACACCTCCCCCACCATCAGCACGCCGGCGCCGGGGACCTCCACGCGGGAGCCGGGACCGAGCGTGAGCGGGGCGCCGTCCAGGGTCGCGCCGTCCGCGGTGACCTCGACGAGCTCGGCCCGCACCTGGGCGGCGTCGGCCGCGGCCCGCGCGCGCACGCGCAGCCGCTCGATCCGCACCCGGCCGCCGAACAGGACGATGTCCCGGGCGGAGACCTCCCCCGAGGAGGCGCTGCCGGTGCCGTCGCGGCGGGCGCGCGCGGTCACCTGGACCGCCCCCACGGTCCCCAGCGGGTCCGCGACGCCGGCGGCCGCGGCCGAACGCGTGTCGGCGCCGCCCGTGGACGCGGTCACCGCCGCGAGGCTCCCCCCGCCGGTCAGCACGCCCCGGGCGGTCACCTGGGCGCCGCCGCCGGAGGCGCCCGCCGACACGGCCTGCAACACCCATGCCAGGGCGAGGGCCACGGCAACGAGCGTTGCGGGTGCGAGCACACGGAAGCGCCGGGACACCAGCATGCGGGAATCCTGCCCGGTCCGCCGGACACCGCCAACTTCACCGGTCAGGAGTTGCGGAATGGTGACACTCCTGGCCCGCGACGCTTGAATCGGCAAGCGGGTGCGGTTAGCGTCGCCTGCGTCGCGGCCTCCGACGGGTCCCGACACGTCCCGCTTCCGAGCAAGGAGCCGTGCCGATCCGCTCCGGTCGCGTCACGCGGCGCCGCGCCGCAATCGCTCTCATCGCCGCCGGCATCGCCGGTGGTGTCGCCGTCCCGACGTACGTGGCGGCCCAGCCGGGGTCGATCAGCAGCCAGCAGGCGGAGGTGGATCGCCTGCAGGGCCAGCTCGACGCCGCCGACCGCGAGGCCGAGCGGGCCACCGAGGCGTACAACGGCGCCCGGTACGAGCTCGAGCAGACGCAGAACCGCATCAAGCAGAACACGGAGCTCATCGAGACCGCCCAGAAGACGCTCGGGAAGGCCCGGGCCAGGCTCGCGGAGCGGCTCCGCAACATCTACGCGGACCCGCCGCCCTCGCTGGTGCAGGTGGTCATGGACAGCGGCAGCATCACCTCCGCGGTCGACAGCGTCCGGCTGTTCGAGCGCATCGGCGACCAGGACGGGGCCGTGGTGGAGCAGATCCGCGGCGACCTCAACCGGCTCGCGGAGGCCCGCGTGCAGCTCGTGAAGGACCGGGCCGCCGCCAAGGTGCACCTCGCGGACGCCGAGGCGAAGCGCGACGAGGTCCTCGCGATCCTCAAGCGCCGCCAGGACCTCCTGAACAACGCCAAGGGCGAGCTGCGCCGGCTCATCGCCGAGAAGCGCGCCGCCGAGCGCCGCGCCGCCGAGCTGCAGCGCCAGCGGGCGCTGGCCGCGCAGAACGTCTCCTCCCCCACCGCCTCGCCGTCGGCGGGCACGCCCCAGTCCGCGCCCACCTACGCCCCCACGGGTGGCGGCGGCGGGAACGCGGCGGCCGTGTCGATCGCCATGCAGTACCTCGGGGTCCCGTACGTGTGGGGCGGCGCCTCGCCGTCCGGCTTCGACTGCTCCGGCCTGGCGTCCTACGTGTACGCGCAGCTCGGCAAGAGCGTGCCGCACTACACGGGCGCGATCTGGGCGGCGTTCCCGAAGGTCGCCCCCGGCGACCTGCAGCCGGGCGACCTGGTGTTCTTCCACCAGGACCTGGGCCACATGGGCATCTACATCGGCGGCGGCCAGTTCATCCACGCCCCCCACACCGGGGACGTGGTGAAGATCAGCAGCCTCGCCGAGCGCGGCGGCGACTTCGTGGGGGCCGTCCGCCCGTAGGTCAGTGCGGCGGGCCCGGCACGCCGGGCGCCCGCGGCAGGTCCTCGGCGGACGTCGCCAGGCGCGCCGTCCCCGCGGTGGCCGCCACGTCGTCCCGCAGGTCGTCCGGGACGTTGAGCAGGTAGACGGCGACGTCCCCGGCGGCGCCCGACAGCGCCGCGGCACAGGCGAGGGCGGCCGCGGGGTCGCCGCGGAAGTCGACGGCCACGATCTGCGGCTCCACGGCCGCCACCCGGCCGGCGATGCCGTCCGCCGCCTGCGGGACCGGCACGGTCGTCCACCCAAGGCCGGCCAGGAACAGCCCGACCGCGTCACGGACGTCGCCCGGCGGGGCGACCAGCATCGCCAACGGCATGGCCCCAGCCTACCCGGGCCGCCGGGCCCGAAGCCGCCCGGACCCCACCGCCACGCCCAGCAGCACGACCGCGCCGCCCACCGGCTCGTGCCAGCTCATGCCCTCGCCCAGGAACACCAGCCCGGCGAGCACGGCGAACAGGGGGATGACGTAGGTGACGGTGCTGGACACCGTCGCGCCCGCCGCCTCGACGATCCGGAAGTTCAGGGCGAACGCGATCCCGGAGCCGAACACCCCCAGGCACAGCATCGCCGCGACGACGTCGCCGGTCACCGGCCCGCCGCCACCCCACGCGAACGGCAGCACGGGCACCAGCAGCAGCGTCGCCAGCCCGATCTGCCCCGTCGCGAGGCCCACGGGGCTTCCGGTGCCCGCGACGGTGCGCTGGGCGTACGGGTACGCGAAGCCGTAGCAGGCGACCGCCCCCAGGCACGCCAGCATCCCCCGCCACTGGCCGGACCCCACGCCGTCCCACACGCCGAGCACCACCAGCACCCCCGCGAAGCCCAGCGCCAGCCCCGCCAGCCGGTGGCGGCTCGCCGGCTCGTCGCGGAAGACCGCCAGGGTGAACGCGATCGTCGCGAGCGGGGTCGCCGCGTTGATGATCCCGGCGAGCACCGACGAGACGTGGGTCTCCCCGTAGGCGAACAGCAGGAACGGCAGGGAGTTCCCGAGGCCGCCGATCAGCGCGAGGTCCCACCACGTGCGCCGGCCCCGCGGCATGGGGGTGCGCGTCACGGCGGCGATCGCCGCCAGCGCGAGGGCGCCAAGCGCCAGGCGCCAGAAGGCCACCTCCACGGCCGACAGACCGCGCAGCCCCACCTTCATGAACCAGAACGAGCAGCCCCAGATCGCCGCCAGCGCGACGAACCACGCCTGCCACGGCACGGCCCCCGGTCCCCGTCGTCCCCCCACCCCCACAGCATGCCGGGCCGGGGCCCCGCGCACCGGCGGCGCCGGCCGGCGCGGGATGGCCAATTGGCACCGCTGGTGGCCAATTGGCCACCGGGGCGGCCACCGCCCGGCGAGCCCCCCGGAACCGGCCGCTCAAGTGGAGGGCGTGAACGGGCGATTCAGTCAGGGATGGCAGGACGCCGTCATGTCTCCCCGCGGCTGGTGGCCGCGCTCAGCGCCGCACTGGTGGCCCTCCCGGCCGTCACCGCGGGAACGCTGGCGGCTGCACCGGGGGCCGGGACGGACCTCTCGGAGCCCACGGCCCGGGTCGACGCCGCGAAAGCGCGCGTGGATGCCGTGCGCGCCGAGCTGGAGGCCGCGTCCGCCGAGCTCGCGGCGGTGCGGGCGAACATCTACCGGGCGACCGACCCGGCGGAGCGCGAGGCCCTCTCACAGGAGGAGCGCGAGCTCCAGGACAAGAAGGACGCCCTGCTGGCGCGCCTGGATGCCGAGGAGGCGATCCTGCGGCGCATCGCCGCGGAGGATCCGCCGCGGGACGCCCCCGGCGGTTCCGGGGTGTCCGGCGGATCCGAGACGGCGGGCGAACCCGCCACGTCGCCCATCGTCGTGCTCCCCGGGCTGGGCACGTCCGCGACGGACACCGGCGTCGCCGCCCAGCCGGCCGTCGCGCAGCCCGCGTCGGTCGTGACCGCGGCGGCCACCGGGCCCGTGCCGGCCGGCGCGGACGGCGCCGCCCGCCTGGACGCGTACCTGTCGGCCAAGGGAAGCCCGCTCGCCGGCCTGGGCGCCGTGTTCGTGAACGAGTCCCAGGCGGTCGGCCTGGACCCCCGCATGCTGGTCGCGGTCAGCGGCGCGGAGACCTCGTTCGGCACCTACGGCCCGTCGCAGGTCATCCACAACCCGTTCGGCCTCGGGCCGGGCATGCGCTTCGCGTCGTGGGCCGACGCCATCCACCGCGCCGCGCAGAACCTGGGCGGCCACCTGTACCTCGCCGACGGACGCGTCACGATCGCCGCGATCCAGCAGCGGTGGGCGCCCGAGGGGGCGCTCAACGACCCGACGGGCCTCAACAGCAACTGGACCCGGAACGTGAGCCGGTACTTCGCGGAGCTGGGCGGCGACCCGTCCGCATCGGTCTTCCCCAACGTCCCGGCGGTGAACCTGCTCGCGGCGCCCGTGCTGCCCACGGTGGGCACCGCCGGCCCCGCGGCCGCGCAGGACGCCCTGGGCCTGCTGGGCACGCCGCACCCCGCGGACCGCCGCGGCGGGCTCGACGCCGCCGCCCTGGTGCAGGTCGTCTACGCCCGCAACGGCATCACGCTCCCCGCGACCGCCGCCGGCCAGGCCCAGCGCGGGACGCCGGTGGAACCCACCGGGCTGCGGCCCGGCGACGCGGTGTTCTTCAGCACGCCGGACGGCGTGATCCGCCACGTGGGGCTGTACCTCGGTGACGGCCAGTTCGTGCACGCGCCCGGCCCGGGCGACACCGTCGGGATCTCCTCCCTGTACGAGGCCCAGTGGGCGCAGGCGTACGCCGGCGCCCGGCGCTACTGACGGACGGGCCCGGCACGCGGTAGCGTTCCCGCGTGCTCCCCGAGCTGCTCTCCGTCGGCCCGTTCACGCTGTACTCGTTCGGGGCGATGATGGCCATCGCGCTGGTGGTCCCCTGGTGGTTCCTCCGGGAGGACCTGCGCGACCGCGGGATCGACCCCGCGAGCGCCTTCTGGCTCATGTTCGGGGCCGGCGTCGGCGGCATCGGCGGCGCCAAGGTCTGGTACGTCCTGGACAACCCCGGCGAGCCGCTGCTGTCGGGGAGCGGGCTCACCTGGTACGGCGGCCTCATCGGCGGGGTCGCCGGGGTCCTCCTGGCGGCGGTCTACCTGAAGCTGCCGTTCGGTGAGATCGCGAACGCCGCGGCCGCGCCCCTGGCGATCGGCTACGGCATCGGCCGCATCGGCTGCCAGCTCGCCGGCGACGGGGACTACGGGTCGCCCACCGGCCTGCCGTGGGGCATGAGCTACCCGGACGGCACCGTGCCGACCGACGAGATCGTCCACCCCACGCCCCTGTACGAGACGGCGAGCATGGTGGTGCTGTTCTGGCTGCTGTGGCGTCTGCGGGGCCGCGTCACGGCGCCGTGGGCCCTGTTCGGCATCTACTGCGTCCTGGCGGGCCTCGAGCGGTTCCTCATCGAGTTCATCCGCCGCAACTCCGAGGTCGCCGCCGGCCTCACCGCCGCGCAGCTGGTGTCGGTGGGCCTGGTCGCGCTCGGCGCCGTCCTGTACTTCACGGCGAAGCCCGCCGCGCCGGCCCGCCGCTAGTCCCGGCCGGCCCCCGGGCGCCACAGCACGTCGCCGCCCTCGCCGGCGTTGCACGTGCGGGCGACGATGAACAGCAGGTCCGACAGGCGGTTGAGGTACGCGACGACCTCGGGGTTCACCGCGTCGACGTCGGACAGGGCCACCACCGCGCGCTCCGCGCGCCGGCACACCGCGCGCGCCAGGTGCAGGGCCGCCGCCGCCGCGGTCCCGCCCGGCAGGATGAAGCTGGTGAGCGGCTCCAGGGCGTCGTTCGCCAGGTCGCACCAGCCCTCCAGGCGGGCCACCTGGTCGGGCGTGACCCGCAGCGGCGGGCGGCCGCCGGGCTCCGTGCCCTCGGGGACGCTGAGGTCCGCTCCGACGTCGAACAGGTCGTTCTGGACCAGCGCCATCCAGGCGTCCACCGCCTCCGGGAGGCCGGTGGCCCGGGCCACGCCGATCGCGCTGTTGGCCTCGTCGACGTCCCCGAACGCCTCGATGCGCAGGTTCGTCTTGCGCACCCGGCTCATGTCGCCCAGGTGCGTGTCGCCGGCGTCGCCGAGGCGGGTGTAGATGCGTGTGAGGCGGACCATCGCGGCAGCCTAGAGGACGGCGCGGCGGACGCCCCCGGGTACGGGGCCTAGTTCGGCGGCGGGGCCATGAGGTCGACCGAGACCATGATGTCCCCGTCGCACGAGCGCGCGGCCCCCACCCCGATGAGCCGGTACTTGCGGCTCATCATCGCGGTGCGGTGCGGTGCGCTGTTCCACATGGCGTCGTACGCCTGGGCGCCGGACGACCCGTAGGCGACGTTCTGGGCGACGGCCCGGCCGTTCGCCCACGCGGCCAGGTCGTCGTGCCAGATGGACCCGGAGAGGGCCATCCGGCGGGCGTGGCGGGTGGCGACCTTCGTGAGCCGGAGGTTCACGCGGAGCGCCGGGATGCCGGCGTTCTGGCGTGCTGCGGCGATGTCCTGAAGGACCTGTTGGGCGGCTGACGGGGCCGGCTCACCGCACTGGGCGGCTGCCGTCGGTGTCGCGATGACGGCCGCCCCCAGGACGAGCGCGACCATCGCCGCCGTGCGGCTTCGATAGGGCACGGGGGCACGATAACCGCACCCCCTCGGGTGGCAAAACCCAAGCCCGCCGGAACCTACTGTTCATGCGGATTTTTCACAGGTCGCCGCGCATCGCTAGCCATTCTCGTGCGAAGCGCACCGCGGCATCCGGTGTGACTTCACGTGTGAGCTGCCGTTCCCGCAGCTCCTCGATCACCTCGGACAGCCATGGGCCCGGCCCGACCCCCACCGCGGCGGCCAGCCGGTCGCCCGGCAGGGGCGGCCGGATCGGGCCCCGGTCGAGCAGCCCGAGATGGATGCGCAGGACCTGCCGGGCCAGGTCGAGGTGGCGCGTGATCTGGATCGGGGTCGTCCGGGGGCCGTCGGTGGCGAGGCGGTCGGCGACCGACAGGACGATCTGCTCGGTGGCCGCCGGCTCGGTGGCCCGCAGGTACCGGTCGGCCTGCCGCACCGACACCGGCTGCCGGTGCACCATGAACCCCAGCCGCAGGTGGTCCCGCACCAGCGCGGCCACCTGGGCGCGCAGCCGGTTGGCGGCCCGCAGGCGGGTGAGGAGGTCCTCCGCCTCCGCCGCGCCGATGCGGTCGTGGTGGAAGAAGGTGACGCGGCCGCCGGGCTGCACCGCCCGGGTCTCGGGCTTGGCCATGTCGTGCAGGAGGGCGGCGACCACGAGCCCCTGCCCGCGGGTGAGGCCGTCCGCCAGCGGCTCCGCCAGCAGGGCCGCGAGCCGGGGCGCGTCGCCGCGGAACACCGGCCCGGGGTCGGCGGCCAGGCGGCAGGCGTGCTCCACCACCTCGAGCGTGTGCCCCAGCACGTCCTTGTGGTGGTAGTCGTTCTGCTCCATCCCGCGGGCGGCCTCCAGCTGCGGGACCAGCACCCCGAGCCCGCCCAGGTCGTCCAGCAGCTCCAGGGCGCGCCACGCGGTGGGCGACTGGGCCATCCGGAACAGCTCGTCGCGCAGGCGCTCCGGGCTCGAGCCCCACAGGGTGGGCGCCGCCTCGCGGGCCAGGCGCACCGTTGCCGGGTCGAGGGCGAAGCCGGTCTGGTCGGCGATGCGCGCCGCCCGCAGCACCCGGACCGGGTCGGCCGTGAACGCGGCGGGCCCCACGGCGCGCAGGACCCGGGCGGCGGTGTCGGCGCGGCCGCCGTGCGGGTCCACGAGCTCCGCCGGGCCGGTCACCGGCAGCGCCATGGCGTTCACCGACAGGTCGCGGCGGGACAGGTCCTCGGCCAGGTCCCCGCCCTGCAACGGGGTGATGTCGACGGTGTAGGGCAGGTCGCCGCCCAGGATGCGCCAGGCGCCGAACTCGGCCGACAACGGGAACCGGCCCGCGCCGCGGGACCGCGCGAACGTCCGGGCCATCGCCGCGGCGTCGCCGCGCACGGCCAGGTCCACGTCCGCGACCGGCCGTCCCAGCAGGGCGTCGCGCAGGCATCCGCCCACGATCCACACGCCGTCGCCCAGGCCGGCGAGCGGCGCCCGGAGGTCCTCCAGGCTCACTCCACCGGGACCCTGGGGATGCGCCGGCCCACGCCGCACACCACCTCGTAGCTGATCGTGCCGCGCAGGCCCGCCAGCTCCTCGGCGGTGATGCGCTCGTCGCCGTCGGCGCCCATCAGCACCACGGGGGCCCCGACCTCCTCGGTGCTCTCCGGGCCGAGGTCGACGGTGAGCTGGTCCATGGAGACGGTCCCCACGACGGGCACGCGCCGGCCGGCCACCAGGACGTGCGCGCGGTTGCCGAGGCACCGGGCGTAGCCGTCGGCGTACCCCACCGGCACCAGGCCGATGCGCGTGCCGCGGGCCGCCCGCCAGGTGCGCCCGTACCCCACGCTGTCGCGGGAGTGGACCGTCTTGATGCTGGCGACGGCCGACATCCAGGTCATGACCGGCCGCAGGCCGCGGGCGACCGGGTCGTCGCCGAACGGCGAGCACCCGTACAGGGCGATGCCGCAGCGCACCATGTCGAGGCGGGCGTCGGCCTCGCGCAGGGCTGCGGCGGAGTTGGCCGCGTGCACCAGCGCGTCCGGGAACCGCTCCTTGACCTGCCGCACGGTCGAGCGGAACCGGATGAGCTGCTCGCGCATGAAGCCGGCGTTCGGCCCCTCGGTCTCGTCGGCGGTCGCGAAGTGCGTCATCACCCCGGTCACGGGGGCGCCCAGTGACGCGGCGAGCCCCGCGAGGCCCGGCACGTCGGCGGGGACGGCGCCCAGGCGGCCCATCCCCGTGTCGACCTTGATGTGGATGCCCGGCACCCCGGCGGCGACGGCGGCGCGCAGCCCAGGCTCCGCCCAGGCGGCCACCTCCGCCCGCGCGGCGGCGGCCCGCGCCCACTCCCCGCCGGTGATGGGCCCCAGCACCAGCACGGGCGCCTCCACGCCGCCCTCGCGCAGCTCCTCGGCCTCGCCGGCGGT
Source organism: Thermoleophilia bacterium (assembly GCA_046330435.1). Lineage (GTDB taxonomy): Bacteria > Actinomycetota > Thermoleophilia > Miltoncostaeales > Miltoncostaeaceae. The sequence goes on from JAXLST010000008.1 coordinate 193,505, forward strand.
GTGGACGCCCAGCCACGTGGCCCCGCCCTCCAGGGCGGCGCGCGCCGACGCAACGGCCCCGTGGCCGTAGCCGTCCGCCTTCACGACCGCCATGAGCCGGGCGGGGCCGGCGGCACCGGCCAACAGCCGCGCGTTGTGGCGCAGGGCCTCAAGGTCCACGCGGGCGTGGGCGCGCTCGGGGGTGGTGGTCATGCGGCCTCCGCGCGCAGGGCGGTCATGGTCCCGGGGAGCGCGTCCAGCAGGTCGCCGGCGATCATCCCGTCGCCGCGGGCCGCCCGGTCGCCGGCCGCCGCGTGGAGGGCGACGGCCGCGGCCGCCGCCACGGTGGGCGCGAGACCCTTCGCCAGCGCGGCGGCGACGATGCCGGTGAGGACGTCGCCGCTCCCGGCGGTCGAGAGCGAGGGCCCGCCGCCCGCGGCCACCAGCTGAACACCCGACGGGTCGGCGACGATGGTCCCCGGGACCTTGAGCACCACGGTCGCGCCGGTGCGGCGCGCGAGCTCGGCGGCCGCGGACCGGCGCGCCGCCTCCACGTTGCGGCGCTCCCACCCCAGCAGGCGGGCCGCCTCCCCGGCGTGCGGGGTGATGACGGTGGCGCCGCGCCCCGCCAGGACCTCGGGCTCGGCGCCCAGGTGCCACAGGCCGTCGGCGTCCAGCACCAGCGGCAGCTGGGAGCCGCGGAGCACCCCGTGCACCGCCGCCGTCGTCGCCTCCGCCCTGCCGAGGCCCGGCCCCAGGGCGATCGCCGACACCCGCCCGGCCTCGCGCAGCACGTCCTCCACCGAGGCGGCGCACAGGTGGCCGTCCTCGTGGGCGACCGGGGCGCACATCACCTCGAGCATCAGCGGCGCCATGAGCGGCTGCACGGGCTCCGGGACGGCGGCCACGGTGAGTCCGGCACCCGCCCGCAGCGTTGCGAGGGACGCCAGCACGCCGGCGCCCGTCATGCCGGGCGCGCCCGCCACCACCAGCACGGCGCCCGCCCCGTACTTCTCCCCCGCAGCCGCCTTCGGCGGGATGGCGGTGGCCGCCGCGGCGGGCAGCAGCCAGGCCGCCGGGTCGGAGGTGACGGCCGTGGGGATGCCGATGTCGAGCACCTCGACGCATCCCGCCAGCCCCCGGCCGGGGGCGACGTGCAGGCCCACCTTGTCGCCGTGGAAGGTCAGCGTGAGGTCCGCACGCACCGCGGAGCCGGCCGCCTCGCCCGTGTCCGCGTCGACGCCGGTGGGGACGTCCAGCGCGACCACCGGTCCCGGCCAGCCGCGTGCCCAGTCGGTCATCGCCGCGATCTCCGGCCGCGGGGCGCCGCGCGTGCCCGTCCCCAGGATCGCATCGACCAGGACCCCGTCGGGCGACCGCAGCGTGCCGGCGTCGAACGGGCGCAGGGACACGCCCAGGCCCAGCGCGATGTTGCTCATCACGTGGCCGTCCTGCGTGGACGGCGGGGTGCCGTCCGGGGACATCACCTCGACGCGCATCCCCGCCTCGGCGAGGTGGCGCGCGACGACCATGCCGTCCCCGCCGTTGTTGCCCCTGCCCACCAGCACCACCGCCCGCCCCGCGGACGGGTACGCGGCGCGGATCGCGCGGGCGCTCTCCAGGCCGGCGCGCTCCATGAGCAGCAGCGACGGGATGCCGTGGCGGGCGGTCGCCCGCGCGTCGGCGGCGCGCGTCGCCGCGCCCTCGAAGAGCGGGGTGCAGTGCGGGACCGGCGAGGGGACCCGTGACCGGGCGGTCGGCATGCCCGGATCCTACGGCCCCGGAAGGACGGTCAGTCCTGGACGACCGCCACGGCCGCCGCCATCCCGCGGCTGTGGGTGAGCGACACGGCGATGTCCGTCACGCCGAGGTCGTCCGCACGCTGCAGGTAGCGGCCGTGCAGCACGATCGTGGGCGCGCCGCGGCCGCGCACGACCTCCACCTCGCGCCAGCGCGTCATGCCGATGCCCAGGGCCTTCCCCACCGCCTCCTTCGCGGCGAAGCGCGCGGCGAAGTGCTGCGGCGGGAAGGCCTTGGACGCGCAGTACGCGGCCTCGGCCTCCGTGAAGCACCGCTCCGCGAACCGGGGGCGGCGCTCGAGGGCCGCGGCGATGCGGTCGATCTCGATCAGGTCCAGCCCGATCCCGATGACGCCCATCGCCGCGGCCCCCCGGCTACTCGACGGTGACGGTCTTCGCCAGGTTCCGCGGCTGGTCGACGTTGAGGCCGCGGATCGAGGCGATCTCGTACGCGAACAGCTGCAGCGGGACCAGGGCGGTGACGGGCGACAGCAGGGCCGGCGTCTTCGGCGCCCACAGGACGTCGTCGACGTGCGTGCCGATCTCCTGGTTGCCCTCCGTGGCGACGGCGATCACGCGCGCGCCTCGGGCCTTCACCTCCTGGATGTTCGACACGACCTTGTCGAACACGTGCCCGTCGGTGGCGACCACCACCACCGGGGAGCCCTCGTCCAGCAGGGCGATGGGACCGTGCTTCATCTCGCCCGCCGGGTACGCCTCGGTGGGGATGTAGCTGATCTCCTTGAGCTTCAGCGCGCCCTCGAAGCACACCGGCACGCCCACGTGGCGCCCGAGGTACAGGAAGAACGGCCGCTCCGCATACTTCTCGGCGACGGTGCGGACGTCGGCCGGGGCACCGGACTCCAGGTACGCCTCGATGGCGTCCGGCAGGCGGCGCAGCTCCTCCGCCAGGTCGATGGCGCCGGGCTGGGTGAGCGCCCACTTGAGGCGGCCCAGCTTCACCGCCAGCAGGGCGAGGGCCATGATCTGGGCGGTGTGGCTCTTGGTGGCGGCAACGCCGATCTCCAGGCCCGCCCGGGTGTACAGCACGCCGTCGGCGTCGCGGGTGGCCTGCGAGCCCATGATGTTGGTGAGGGCCACCACGTGGGCGCCGCGCTCGCGGGCGACGCGCATGGCGGCGAGGGTGTCGGCGGTCTCACCGCTCTGGGTGATGCCGATCACCAGGTCGCCCGGGCCCGCCAGGCAGGTCCGGTAACGGTACTCGGAGGCCACCTCGCAGTGCACCGGCACGCGGGCCCAGTCCTCGATGAGGTACCGGCCCACCAGGCCGGCGTGGTACGAGGTGCCGCACGCCACGATGTGGACGCGCTCGACGCGCGCCAGGGCGGCGTCGTCCAGGCCGAAGCCCTCCAGGTGCACCGTGCCGTCGGGGCGGATGCGGTCGCCGATGGTGTCCCACAGCGCGGCGGGCTGCTCGTGGATCTCCTTGAGCATGAAGGTCTCGTAGCCGCCCTTCTCGGCGGCGTCCTCGTCCAGGTCCACCCGCTCGGAGTGGCGCTCCAGCTGCTCGCCGGCGGCGTTGAGGATGGTGGTGGAGCCCGGCTCGATCACGACCACCTCGTGGTCGTTGATGAGGACCACGTCGCGGGTCTCGCGCAGGAACGCCGGGATCGCGGACGCCAGGAACCGCTCGCCGTCGCCCTCGCCGATCACCAGCGGGCACTCGTGGCGGGTGCCGACCAGCTTGCCCGGCTCGTCGGCGTGAAGCGCGACGAACGCGTAGTGGCCCTCGAGCTTCGGGAGGATCGCCTGCACGGCCGCCACCAGGTCGCCCTGGTAGTGCTGGGCGATGAGGTGCGGCAGCACCTCGGTGTCGGTCTCGCTGTGGAACACCACGCCGGACTCCTGCAGCTGGTGCCGCAGCTCCACGTAGTTCTCGATGATGCCGTTCATCACCACGGCGACCTTCCCGTCACCGGAGCGGTGCGGGTGGCAGTTGGCCTCGGTCACGCGGCCGTGGGTGGCCCAGCGGGTGTGCCCCAGGCCGGTCGTGGCGCCCGCGGCGCCGTTCATGTCCGCCGCCGCCTCGCGGAGCTTCGCGAGGTTGCCGACGGCCCGCACGGTCGCGAAACCGTCGCCGTCGTCCTCCAGCAGCGTGAACCCCGCGGAGTCGTAGCCGCGGTACTCCAGGCGCTCCAGGCCCTGGACGATCAGCTCACGACAGGCGCGCCCGCCGACGTAGCCGATGATCCCGCACATGCCTCACCCCCGGGTCAGGTGCCGGCCGGGTCCCCGAGCCGCGACTGCGCGGCACCGGCGATCCGTTCACACCACCGATCGCAATCCTCGGTCGTGGGCGCCTCGACCATCACGCGGATGAGCGGCTCGGTGCCCGACGCGCGCACAACGACGCGCCCATCGTCACCGAACTCGGCCTCGAACGCCCTGACCTCCTCCCACACCTCGTCGGCCTGCGCGAGCTCGGACTTTCGCGCGCTGCGCACCCCGACGAGTTTCTGCGGCAGCCGTTGTACCACCGAGGCCGCCGCGGACAGGTCCTCGCCGGTTTCCACCAGGGCCTTCAGCAGCATCAGCGCGGCACCCAGGCCGTCGCCGGTGGGGCCGGACCGCAGGTTGATGAGGTGGCCGCTCTGCTCGCCGCCCAGCACGTACCCGCCGCGCTTCATCTCCTCCAGCACGTAGCGGTCGCCCACGTCCGTCCACCGCACCTCGATGCCGTGCGAGGTCATCGCGCGGCGGAAGCCGAGGTTGGTCATCGTGGTGGTGACCACCGCGTCGCCGGCGAGGTGGCCGGCACGGCGAAGCGACAGGGCCAGGATGGCGAGGATCTGGTCGCCGTCGACGACCGCCCCGGTCCGGTCGACCGCCAGGACCCGGTCGCCGTCGCCGTCGAAGGCGAGGCCCAGGTCGTGGCCGCCGGAGACGACGGCCTCCTGCAGCGACCCCAGGTGGGTCGAGCCGCAACCCTCGTTGATGTTCACCCCGTCCGGCTCCGCGTGGATCACGGTGAGCCGCGCCCCGAGGCGGCGCAGCACCTCCGGCGCCGTCTCCGACGTGGCGCCGTTGGCGCAGTCGGCGACGATGGACAGCGAGGACAGGTCCGGCGCGTGGCGCTCGATGAGCGAGGTCACGTACGCCTCAACGGCGTCGTCCACGGCGTGGGCGATGCCGAGCCCGCCGCCCTCGGGGCGGCCGTCGGGCGGCGTGTGGATCGCGGCCTCCACCCGGGACTCCGCGTCGTCGGCGAGCTTGAAGCCGTCCGGCCCGATGAGCTTGATGCCGTTGTCCGGGAACGGGTTGTGCGAGGCGCTGATCACCGCGCCGGCGGCGGCGCCGAGGCGCGGCACGGCCTCCGCGATCGCGGGCGTCGGCAGCACGCCCAGCAGCAGGACGTCCGCGCCCGCGGAGCTGAGCCCCGCGGCGAGTGCGGCCTCGAGCATCTGGCCGCTGCGCCGCGTGTCGCGGCCGATGGCGACGGCCGCGTGCGGCGGGAGGCCGGACCCGAGGGCCCGGCCGATGGCGACCGCCAGCTCCGGGGTGAGATCGCGGTTCGCGACCCCCCGGACGCCGTCGGTACCGAAGAGCTTCCTGACGGGAGCCTCGCTCAGCGGGTGAACGAGGGGGTCAGCGCTTCGAGAACTGCGGACGCTTCCGGGCGCCCTTGAGGCCGGCCTTCTTGCGCTCCTTCTCACGCGCGTCGCGGGTGAGGAGGCCTTCCTTCTTCAGCTCGGGGCGCAGGTTCTCGTCGGCGACGCAGAGCGCACGGGCGATGCCGTGGCGCAGGGCGCCGGCCTGGCCGGACGGGCCGCCGCCGTGCAGGCGGGCGATCACGTCGTAGGTGCCCTCCGTGCCGCTGGCGGTGAGGGCCCGCAGGGCGGTCGTCACCAGGACCTTGCGGCCGAAGTACTCGTCGGCCGGGCGGCCGTTGCACAGCACCTTGCCCTCGCCCGGGGCGAGGATCACGCGCGCGACAGAGGTCTTGCGCTTGCCCGTGGCCGTGAACCGGCCGAGCTTGTCCGTCTTCATGCCGACACCTCCGCGGTGCGCGTGAGCCGCAGGGGCTGCGGGTCCTGTGCCTGGTGCGGGTGCTCGGGGCCCGCGTAGATCTTGAGCTTCATGAGCTGCTTCCGGCCGAGGCGGTTCTTCGGGAGCATGCCGCGGACGGCCATGCGGAGGACCTCCTCCGGACGCCGCTCGAGCTGCTCGGCCAGCGTGCGGCTCTTGAGCCCGCCCGGGTAGCCGGAGTGCCGGTAGTAGCGCTTGTCGGAGAGCTTCTTGCCGGTCACGGCGATGAGCTCGGCGTTGACGACAACCACGAAGTCGCCGGTGTCGGCGTGGCGGGTGAACCACGGCGACCGCTTCCCGCGGATCGTCTCGGCGATGACGGTGGCGAGGCGGCCCAGGTTCTGGCCGTCGGCATCGACCACCCACCACTGGCGTTCGACGGTTCCGGTCTTGGCGCTGACGGTCTTCACGGCGGTTGACGTCCCTCCAGGCGGCGCGGCGAATCCGCCCTGCGAGTGGCAGGGCCGACGTGGGAGATTAGGCGAGCGGCACCGCACCCGCAAGGCCCGGAGGGTCATCCGCCGATCGTCGCGCGCTCTGGATTCGCGGGCGGATCGGCGATAGAACTTGTGGCAATCGTTGCAACAACCGCGCGCCTGATGTTCCAACGGGCCCAGGGCGCGGGCAGGAGGTACGGGCCCCGTGTCCACGGTCAACCGCTGCATCGCCATCGCCGCCCACGGACGGCGCTGCCAGCAGACGACGTATCGCGGCGGTCCGTACTGCTGGCATCACACCCAGAGCCGCAAGGTGTGGCCGCCCAGCCGCGTGTCCGCCCGGCAGCCCAGGGCCGCCAAGCCCGTCGCGCCCGCACCCGTCGAGGTGCCGGCCCTGCGGGTCGAGCCGCCGCTGCCGCCCCTGGAGCGCATCTCCCAGGCCCTCACCGACGATCAGCTGGAGGAACTGGCGGAGTTCCTGTCGGGGCGGTCGTTCGGCACGTTCCGGATCCGGAAGGCCGACGGCGAGGTCGTCGACGCCCGCCCGGACGTCGCACTGCCGTACCCGCGGGCCCGCCGCAGCGCATCCGCCTGACGCGGCCGCCCCGCCGCTCCGCCCCCGTTTGACGGGGCCGCGGGACGGGAAGCGCCCCGTCATGTCGCCGAATCCGCCGGACCGGGCCGTGTGGCGCCGCGTCGCCCGCGTGCAGGGGTGGTACCTGCTCGTCACCGGCGTCTGGCCGCTGATCCACATGCGGTCGTTCGTCGCGTTGACGGGACCCAAGCGCGACCTCTGGCTCGTCCGGAGCACCGGCGCGGCGCTCGGCGCCGTCGGGGCGGCCCTGCTGGCCGCGGACGCCCGCGGGCGCGTCGACCCGCCGACCGCCCTCGCCGGGTGCCTCACCGCCGCCGGCCTCGCCGCCGTCGACCTCTCTCCCGGCCCGCCCGGGACCATCTCCCGCATGTACCGCGCCGACGGCATCGTCGAGGCCGCCTTCACCATGGCGTGGATCGTGGGGGCGATCCGGCGCCGCCGCCGCGCCTCCCGCGCCGCCAGGCCCGCGTGGCCGTGCGCCACCGGGCCGGGCCGCCGGGCGTAGGCCGGCCAATTGGCCGCCGCGGTGGTCAATTGGCCAGGTGATGCATCGGCGGCGCGATCGTGTGGCCGGCCGACGGGCGGAAGCCTCGGCACCCCGAGGCGCTCCTCATGCCCCTGCCGGAGCGGAACGGTCGGGCGACCAGCCCGCAGGCGAGTCCAACAGCCGGACACCCCGGTTGGCCAATTGGCCGCCGCGGTGGTCAATTGGCCGACAGGACGCGCGTCGGGCCCGCCCCCGGCCCGGACGGGGGAGGTCAGTCCCGGACGACGCCGGTGAGCAGGAACCCCTTGGGGACCAGGCCGGGGTCGGTGCCCAAGGTGCTCGCCTCCCAGCGGACGTACTCGGCGGGCTCGCGCCGGCCGTCGGCCAGGGTGGGCATCGACACCTCGGCCGTGCGGGTGCCCGCCGGGAAGTACACGTCGAGGCTCGCGAACGTCTGCGACAGCGGGAGCGGCCGGCGGCCCTGCCCGCCCCACAGGCCGCGCTGCTCCTCGGGGAGGTCGAGGGTGTCGAGCGCCCGCAGGCGGGCGGGCAGCAGGGCGGGCGTGAGCGTGAGCGACACGTCCGTGGACGGCACCCGGCTGAGCCGGAACCGCCACACCAGGTCCTGCCCCTCACGCACCGACACGCGGGCGCGCTCCACGCGGACGCGGACCGGCGGCTCATCGTCATCGACGATCACGGCGCCGTCGTAGCGGGCCACCACCGCCTCCCGCAGCGCGACCACCGAGATGCCGTAGCGGCGGGGGCCCGTGCGGATGTCGTCCGCGGAGACGGACACCGGGACCATCAGGCGCGTCGCGCCCGGACGCACCTCCAGGACCCGCCAGCTGGCGCCGGCGTCCGGGGCGGACACCAGCACCGCGACGCTCGCCGGGGTGGTGACGGCCCCCTCGATCGCGACCGGGACGGCCACGCGCACCGTGCCGCGGTCCCCCCGCTCGCGCACGTGGACGGTGCGGGCACGCAGGTGCGGCAGGACCGGCGGCGTCGCGGGGCGGACGGCGGGGCCCACCGTCGCGACGTCCAGCAGCCACGCGCGCCCCGCCTTGGGCCGCACGAGGATCGCCGCGCGGGTGACGTGCGCGAGGTCCAGCAGGGCGGGGTCGAGCGGAAACCGCACGGACTGCGCCCACACCTTGGGCAGCAGGCGCCCGCGGTCCCCGGACGGGCCCGGCAGGCTCCGCAGCGGCGGCGAGGACGCCTCGATCACCACGGTGCGCCCGGAGGCGTCCCCCAGGCGCAGCGCGAACGGGCGGCCCCGCAGCCCCGGATCGACGGCGATGCGCATCTGGACCGCGCCGAAGCCGGACAGGTCGGCCGACGGACCGCCCAGCGGCACGGGCACGACCCCGCCGCCGCGGGTCCAGGACATGGCGAGCGCCCGCGGGGCGGGCAGCGGCCCGCCGCCGCCCATGGGGATCCAGTGGGGCAGCCGCTCGACGCCCGCGGCGGGCAGGCAGTCCGAGCCCTCGGGGGTGTACCCGCGGCAGATGCGGGTGGCCACGCGCACCCCGCGCGGGGCCTTCGCACCGGCGCGCGGCGCGTACAGCACCGACGCCCCGCCGCCCCACGCGGACACCAGCGTCACGGCCGTCCCGGCCGACGCCGGCTCGGGGGAGGTGCCGTCCAGCAGCGCGAGGGCCTCGGGGTCGTCGTCCACGGCGGCGCGCACCAGCGCGGCGATGTACGGGCGGGCGGCGTTGCGCTGGGCGCTGGGGCTGAGGCGCGCCTTCGAGGAGGGCCCGCAGGCCCGCCGCTCGGCGGGGGGCGCGCCGTCGTCGGCGAACCAGTCGTCTGACCCGGGGCCGTCGGTGGCCCACGTGGTGTTGAAGTAGTTGTGGTTGGCCCCCAGCACCAGCAGCGCGCTGCGCACCGTGGGGTCGCCCGGCACCAGGTCCCGGCGCCCGTCGACGTACCCCTGCCCCTCCAGGTCGTTGACGTCGCCGTCGCAGTACGGCAGCACCACCAGCTCGTCGACGCCCGGGGTGACCTGCTTGCCGAAGTGCGTCGGGGCGATGAGCACCAGGCCGCGCACGCGGAACGGGTCGTCCGGCCGCGCGTTCGCGGACGCCTGGGCGACGCCCTCACCGCCGCGGCTGTGTCCCACGAGCACCACGCGCTGCGGATCGACGGCGCCCTGCATCACGCCGCCCCAGGGGTCGCCGCCGGTGGTCGCCCACCGGGCCCACAGCCGGAGGTGGTGGCGCACCAGCAGCGACCGCTCCACGGCACCGGACGCCGGCACGTCGTTGTTCTGGGCGTTCACCGAGTTCGCCGAGATCGACACGGCCACGTCCCCCTGGGACGCCAGGAGCCGCAGGAGCCACCGGTACCCGATGTGGTTGCCCACCGGCACCCAGCCGGGCGGGCACGGCCACCCGCGGCCCGGCGCGAACGCCGTGATGTCGGACCGCTTGAGGCAGGTGCGGTGCATGCCGTGCAGCACCATCACCAGGGGACGCGCGCCCGGTGCGCCCACCGGCGCCACGACCTCGCCCTCCACCTCCAGCGGCACCGCGTAGTCCGGCACCTTCAGGGACGGCAGCCGGTAGGTGAGGTGCTGGACCTGGTACGGGCCGGGCGTGCCGAAGTCCGTCGCCGCCGCGGCCGCCGACGGCACGAGGGCCGCGACCGCGGCGACCGCCGCGGCCACGACCCCGCCCGCGGCGGCCCGGAGGCGCGTCACTCCCACTCGATGGTGCCCGGGGGCTTGCTGGTGATGTCGAGGACCACGCGGTTCACGCCCGGCACCTCGTTGATGATGCGGTTGCTGATGCGCTCCAGCAGGTCGTACGGCAGGCGCGCCCAGTCGGCGGTCATGGCGTCGTCGGAGGTCACCGCGCGGATCACGATGGGGTACGCGTAGGTGCGCTCGTCGCCCTGGACGCCGACGCTCTTGACCGCCGGCAGGACGGCGAAGCTCTGCCACAGCTCCCGGTACAGGCCGGCGCGGCGGATCTCCTCCTGCAGCACGAAGTCCGCGGCGCGCAGGATCTCCAGGCGCTCCGCGGTGACCTCGCCGATGATGCGGATCGCGAGGCCCGGGCCGGGGAACGGCTGGCGCCACACCATCCGCTCGGGCAGGCCGAGCTCCTCCCCGACGACGCGGACCTCGTCCTTGAACAGCTGGCGGAGGGGCTCCACGAGCTCCACCGTCATGTCCTCCGGCAGGCCGCCCACGTTGTGGTGGCTCTTGATCTTGGCGGCGTCCCGGGACCCCGACTCGATGACGTCCGAGTACAGGGTGCCCTGCACCAGGAACCGCACCCCGCCGAGCTTCGCGGACTCCGCCTCGAAGGTGCGGATGAACTCCCGGCCGATGATCTTGCGCTTCTCCTCGGGCTCGGTGACGCCCGCCAGGTGCGAGAGGAAGTGCTCCTGGGCGCGCACGTGCACCAGCGGCACGTGGAAGTGCTCGCCGAAGGCCTCCTCCACCTGGTCGCCCTCGCCGTGCCGCAGCATGCCGTGGTCGACGAAGATGCAGGTGAGCTTGTCGCCGACGGCCTTGTGGACCAGCAGGGCGGCCACGGCGGAGTCCACCCCGCCGGAGAGGGCGCAGATGACGCGCTCGTCCCCCACCTGCGCGCGGATGCGGGCCACCTGGTCCTCGATGACGTGCACGGGGGTCCAGGTGGGCGTGCAGTCGCACACGTCGAAGAGGAACGCCTTGAGCAGGTCGGTGCCGAAGGGGGTGTGGACCACCTCCGGGTGGAACTGCACGCCGTACATCCCGCGGCCGGGGTGCTCCATGGCGGCGACCGGGGCGTCGGGACTGGTGGCCGTGACCGTGAAGCCCTCCGGTGCGGCGGACACCGCGTCCCGGTGGCTCATCCAGCAGGTCTCGGGGTCGAGCTCCCGGAACAGGGACTCCCGCTCGGTGACCGTGATGGGGGTCTTCCCGAACTCCCCGGCACCCGTGCGGGCCACCTCGCCGCCCAGGGCGAGGGTCATGGCCTGCAGGCCGTAACAGATCCCGAGGACCGGCACGCCCAGCTCCAGCAGCGCCGGGTTGAGCGCCGGGGCGCCCGGCTCGTAGACCGACGCCGGGCCGCCGGAGAGCACCAGCCCCGAGGGGTGCAGGCGCGCGATCTCCGCCGGGTCGACGTCGTGCGGCACGACGGCCGAGAACACCCGGCACTCACGGATGCGGCGCGCGATGAGCTGGGCGTACTGGGCGCCGAAGTCGACGACCAGGACGCCGCCCGGCACGGCCGAGGCCAGCGCCGGGTCGAGCATCGTGCGGGGGGTCGATGCCACCGGCTCAGCCCATACCGACGGCCTGGGCCTGCTGCAGCCGCTTGCCCTCGCTCTTGAGCGCGGGGGCGACCATGACCTCGCACTTCTGGAAGCTCTGGATGGACTCGTACCCGCAGGTGGCCATCGCGGTGCGCAGGCCGCCCATGAGGTTCAGCGTGCCGTCGTTCTCGTACGCCGGGCCCACGACGATCTGCTCGAGCGGGCCGAGGGTGGTGGTCTTCACCCGGGTGCCGCGCGGCAGCGTGGGGTGGAACGTCGCCATGCCCCAGTGGTAGCCGCGCCCGGGGGCCTCCTCCGCCTTGGCGAGCGGGGAGCCGATCATGCAGGCGTCCGCGCCGCAGGCCACGGCCTTGGCGAGGTCGCCGCCGAACGCCATGCCGCCGTCGGCGATGACGTTGACGTACTGGCCGGTCTCCAGCAGGTGCTGCATCCGGGCGCCGGCCGCGTCGGCGATGGCCGTGGCCTGCGGGACGCCCACGCCGATCACCTGGCGGGTGGTGCACGCCGCGCCCGGGCCCACGCCCACCAGCACGCCCACCGCGCCGGTGCGCATGAGGTGCAGGGCGGTCTGGAACGACGCGCAGCCGCCCACGATGACCGGGATGGGCAGCTCGGCGATGAACTGCTTGAGGTTGAGCGGCTCAACCACCGACGAGACGTGCTCGGCGCTCACCACGGTGCCCTGGATGACCAGGATGTCGAGGCCGGCGTCCAGCGCCACCCCGATGTGCTCCTCCACGCGCTGCGGGGTGAACGACCCGGCGGTGACGATGCCGGCGGCCTTCATCTCACGGATGCGCTTCGCGATGAGCTCGGGCTTGATGGGCTCCTGGTACACCTGCTGCAGGCCCCGGGTCGCCTCCTCCTTGGGCAGCTGCGAGATGCGCTCGAGCTCGGCGTCCGCCTCGTCGTACCGCACCTGGATGCCCTCGAGGTTGAGGACCCCGAGGCCGCCCAGCTTGCCGAGGATCGTGGCGGTGCGGACGTCGACGACGCCGTCCATCGCCGAGGCCAGCAGCGGCAGCTCGAAGGTGTAGCCACCCAGGCTCCAGCTCAGATCCACGTCCTCGGGGTCCCGGGTGCGCCGGCTGGGCACGATCGCGATGTCGTCGAACCCGTAGGCCCGCCGCCCCTTCTTGCCACGCCCGATCTCGATCTCCACCCGATTCGCTCCTTACGTCCCCGTGTCCCGATCGTCCCCGGTCCGTGACCCCCGCCGAAAAGCACGAAACCCAGGCCGGCGAGTGCCGCTCCTGGGTTTCGGGAAGGAACTTGTCAGCTGATGGCGAAGATCACTGGCTCGGAGTCGGGAGGCTAGCGCACGCGCCCGGACGACGCCGCTGACGGACGGCCCTCACGTGGGCGGTCCCGCGCGGGCGGCCTCGACCTCCCACACCTGCACCTGCCGGCGGTTCGCGTCGACCTCCGCGCGGTCGAAGATGCCGGCCCCCGGGGACTGGATGTTCGCGATGCCGCAGGCCACCGCGAGGGTGAGCCGGGACCGCACGTCCTCGGCCCGCGTGACGCCGGTGAGGTACCCCGCCAGGAACGCGTCGCCGGAGCCCACGGTCGACAGCGCCTCCCGCACGGGCCCGAGCACCCGGTAGGTGACCGGGGACTTCTCGCCGGGCTCCCGGATGCGCGCCACGCAGCCGTCGGCCTGGTGGACGATGGCGGACTGGGCGCCCATGGAGGTGAGCGTCTCGGCGGCGGCGACCAGGTCGTCGTCCTCGCTGAACTCGTAGCCCACGATCTCCTCGGTCTCCCGTGCGTTCGGGCTCACCAGGTCCGGGTCGGCGCCGACGGCCGCGCGCAGCGGCGGCCCCTGCGCGTCGAGGGCGACGTACACCTGGCCCTTGAGCTCCCGGATGATCGCCGCGTAGTAGTCGTCCGGGACGTTGCGCGGCAGCGAGCCCGACAGCACGAACATGTCGGCGCCGCGGGCGAGGTAGCGGATCTTCTCCAACAGGACGGCGAGCTCGTCCTCCCCCACCTCGGGGCCGTACTCGATGATCTCGGTCTGCCGGCCGTTGGGGTCGACGACCGCCGTCGAGGTGCGGGACTCCCCACGGATGCGCACGAAGTCGTTGAGGATGCCCTCCTCGGTGAGCCCCTCGATGATGGAGGTGCCGGTGCGGCCGCCGGCGAGGCCCGTCGCGATGACCGGCTCCCCGAGCCGCTTGAGGGCGCGGGCGACGTTGACGCCCTTGCCGCCCGGGAGGGTGAGGGCGTCCGATGCCCGGTTCCGCGTCCCGGCCTGGAAGTTCGGGACGCTGAGGGTGCGGTCGAGCGCGGCGTTGAGGGTGACGGTGACGATCATGGGAAGAGGGCGGAGATCCCGGACCGGAGGCGTTCCATGATCCCGGGCCCGTCGACGTCGGCGTCGGCGACCAGGGGTCGTGTTCCCAGCACACGTCCATCCTGGCGGATCACGACCCGTCCGACCACCTGTCCCTTCACGACGGGCGCCACGACCTCCGCCGGGGCCTCGACCGCCTGGCGCACGGGCCGGCCCAGCCGGATCGTCGCCCGCATGGGCGTGCCGCCGGACCGCAGCAGCAGGGTCACGCCGGGACGGTCCCGCACCGCGACCCGCACCATCGGCCGGCCGCGGTCCACCAGGACGGGCCGCGCGTACTGCCGGAAACCCCAGTCGAGCAGGCGCTTCGCGTCGCGGGCGCGCTGCGTCTCGCCCGTCGAGCCCAGGATCACCGCGTACAGGTCCACCCCCAGCCGGGTCCGGGTGGCGTGCGCGACCAGGGAGTACCCGGCGCCGTCGGTCTGGCCCGTCTTGATGCCGTCCGCGTCCGGGTCGATGTCGAGCAGCAGGTTGTGGCTCTCCAGCAGGCGCCGGCCTCGTCCGTCGGGCCCGGGGATGACCGCGGTGCGGTTGGCGACAAGGGCGCGCAGCTCCGGCACCCCCATGAGGGCCTCGCCGATCGTCGCCAGGTCGCGGGCGCTGGAGTAGTGGCCGGGGGCGTCCAGGCCATGGGGGTTCGCGAAGTGCGTGTTCCTGAGCCCCAGGGACACGGCGCGGGCGTTCATGAGGCGCACGAAGCCGGCGTCGGAGCCGCCCACGGCGTCCGCGACGGCGGTCGCGGCGTCGTTGCCGGAGGCGATGAGCACGCCGCTGAGCAGGTCCCGCATCCGCAGCCGCTCGCCGGCGACGAGCTCCGCGCTGGACTCCCCCACGGCCGCCGCGGAGGCCGTCACGCGCACCTGCTCCTCGGGCCGCGAACGTTCGACAGCCACCAGCGCCGTCATCATCTTGGTCGTGCTGGCCATCGGAAGCCTCATGTCAGGGTTGCGCGACGCGAGCACCTCGTCGGTCGCCGGGTTCACGAGGATCCAGGCGCGGGCGACGGGGGCGGGCGCGGCGGCAGTCGCCACGGGCGCGGCGATGACCAGGGCCGCGGTCGCGAGCAGGACCGGTCGCCGGATTCCCCCCAACACGGCCCGAGCCTACCAACCGGCCCCGGCGGACCACCGGCGGAGGTCCGGCCCGCCGGCCGCACCGGTGCCCGTGCAGCTGGAGCGCAGCGTCACCGTCCAGGTGTGGCCGCTGGGCGGCGTGGAGGTGCGCCCCACCCGCGTGTTCGTCTGGGCGGGGCCCCGGCGGCGGCTCCTGCGCGTCATCCCGCTGGGCGGCGTCCCCCGCGCCCCGCGGCGCCCCGTCCGCGAACGCGGCTACGGGGTGGGCCCCGTCCGCGGCCACCACCGCGGCAGCCCCCTGGTGACCGTCACCCAGGCCGGCGTCCGCGCCGCCGCCCGGGCCGTCCGCCGCTGACCCAGCGGCGGACGGCGAGTCCTCCGCCCCCGCCGTCGGCGGGGATCCGGGGAGCGCCCTCCGGGCCGTTGGCCAATTGGCCGCCGCGTTGGCCAATTGGCCAACGAGCGCCTGCGGCGGGCGGCGCAGGTCGCAGGACGGGACGTTCCGGCCGGTTGCCGATCGCCGGTGCCCGTTCCCGATCGGCGACGGGCCGTGACCGCGAATGAGGCCGCGGTGTGGCCGGGCGGGCGGCCGAAGCATCACGGGTACCCGTGGTCCGGGGCCGTTGGCCAATTGGCCGCCGCGGTGGCCAATTGGCCAGGACGATGTTAGGGAGGTCCGCCCCCGGGGATGCGGCTTCGGGAGAGGACGTCGCCGCCGACCGATCGAGCCGCCGGTGGCCGATCGACCCGAGGGGCCGCGGCGGATGCCAATTGGCCGCCGCGGTTGCCAATTGGCCGGTGGACGACGCGGGGGCCACAGGGCCCCCAGGGGCGTCTAGCCGGAGACCTCCCAGAGGCGCTCGCGGAGGTCCTCCGCGGCGGCCCGGGGGTCGTCGGCCTTCATGATCGACCGGCTCGCCGCGACCACGGCCGCGCCGCGGCCCGGGGCGAAGGCGGGGCCCAGGTCCTCGGGGCGGCCGCCCTGTGCGCCGACGCCGGGGATGAGCAGCGGCTGGGACGGCATGCGCCCCCGCAGGCCCACGAGGTGCTCCGGGACGGTGGCGCCCACGACGGCGCCGACGTCCGAGAGGCCGTGCTCGCCGACGCCGCCGGCGCCCCATTCGGCGACGCGGTCCGCGACGGCCTCGTACCAGCGGCGCCCGTCGGCGAGCTCGAGGTCCTGCAGCTCCGCGGCGCCCGGATTGGACGTGCGGACCAGGACGAAGATCCCCCGGCCGGTGCCGCGCGCCGCCTCGATGAACGGCTCCACGGCGTCCGAGCCCAGCATCGGGTTCACGGTGAGCGCGTCGAACGGCCCGGTGAGCAGGGCCTGCGCGTACGCGCCGGCGGTCACGCCGATGTCACCGCGCTTGGCGTCCGCGATGACCAGCAGCCCCAGGTCGCGGGCCAGCTCCGCGATGTGGTGCACCAGCGCCCACCCGGGCGCGCCGAGCCGCTCGAACCACGCGAACTGCGGCTTGACCGCCACGCAGGCGGGCGCCGCGGCGCGCAGGATGCGCTCGCAGAACGCCCGGACCGCGTCCGGGCCGTCGCCGGCGATGCGCGGGTCGGGGTCCAGGCCCAGCACGACCTGGGAGGAGCGGGCGGCGACGGCCGCCGCGAGGCGGTCGCCGAACGACGGGGTGTTCTCGGTCACAGCACCAGCCAGCGGACGATGGGCAGGGTCAGGGTGCACAGCAGGGTGGTCACCACCACCGCCCCCGCCAGCACGTCACGGCGCAGACCGTACCGGTCCCCGAGCACCAGCGACATCATCGCCGTGGGCATCGCCGCCATCACCACGACGGTGTGCAGGTTGTCGCCGGAGAGCCCCAGCAGCCGGCCCACCCCGAGCCCCACCGCCCCGCCGATCCCCAGGCGCGTGACGGTGATCACCGCGAGGTCCGCGACGTTGCGGCCCAGCCCGCGCACGTCGAACACCACCCCGGCGTAGACCATCACCAGCGGCAGGACCGCGCCGCCCAGGATCTCCATGGGCCGCTCGACCACCTGCGGCAGCTCCCCCGCCCCGGAGACGTTCCACGCCAGGCCGGCGACGAGCGCCCAGGTGGGCGGCAACGCCAGCCCGCGGGCCAGGCCGCCCCAGTCGACGGTGGGCCGCCCCTCCCCCGCCGCCCCGAACGCGGTCGCGATGGCCACCGTGGAGGTCCACGTGATGATCGCGGTGGACAGGCTGTCGAACATCACCGCGGCGGGCAGCGAGAACCCGGCGCCGCTGGCGGCGATGAGCGGCAGGCCGAAGAAGCCGGTGTTCCCCACGGCCGTGGCCGTCACGAATGCGCCGGTGCGGGGCCGGTCCATCCCCCGCAGCCGCGCGAACCCGAACGCCGCGGTGAGCAGCACCGCGTGGATGGCGAAGCCGGCGACCGGCACCAGCAGCAGCTCCCGCGGCAGCTCGGCCCGGGCGGTGATGAGGAACACCAGGGCCGGCATCGCCAGGTACAGCACGATGTTCACCATGCCGTCGGCGTGCTCCTCGCGGAGCAGCCCGCGCCGGCGCATCGCCATCCCGGCCAGGATGATCAGCAGCGCGGCGAGGGAGGTCTGGATCACCCGGCCTCCCCCGCCGCGGGGACGTCCCTAGTGATGTGCGTGCACGACGGCGTGCCCCCGGCCGCGGGCGATGAGCGCCCGGTTCACCGGCACCGTGACGGCGAACGCGATCGCGAGGGACACCAGCAGCGCCCCCCAGAACAGGGCGTCCGCCAGACCCGCGTCCATCGCTCCCGGCACCGTCAGCATCACCCCATTGTCGACGATCTCCATGACGGCGATGGAGACGGTGTCGGCGGCGAGGGCGAGCGCGGCCACCTGGCGCAGCGGCAGGCCGGCCCGCAGCAGCGGCATGGACGTGAGCCCGTAGCCGAAGACGAACGCCAGGGCGACCGCCAGCACGATGGTGGGCAGGTTGCCGAGACCGAGGGCCGTCCCGATCGCCAGGCCCAGGATCTCGCCGATCGCGCAGCCGGTGAGGCAGTGGGCCGTGGCCACGGCGGCGAGCCGCCAGCTCGCGCCGCCGGCGGTGTCGCGGTGGTCGTGGTGCGCGTGCGCCGCATGGCGCTCCGTGGTCTGCACGGTGGGCCTCCAATACTGGGTGGGAGTATCTGCGCCGTCACCGTTGCATACTGCCTGGGAGTATGTCAACGTGGCCGGCATGGACGAGTCACCGGCGGGCGGCGGCCACTACGCCGTTGACAAGCAGCAGATCCTCAAACGCCTTCGCAGGGCGGAGGGCCAGGTGCGGGGGATCGCCGGGATGGTCGGCGAGGACCGCTACTGCATCGACGTGCTGCAGCAGATCAGCGCCGCGCAGGCGGCCCTGGACAAGGTGGCGCTGGCGCTCGTGGACGCCCACGTGCGCAACGGCCTGCTCACGGCCGACCCGGAGCGGCGCGACGCGCTCACCGACGAGCTGATGGCCGCCATCGGCCGGCTCGCCCGCCGGTAGGGCTCCCTCAGCCCGCCTGCGCGACGAGGAACGCCGCGACGCCCGCCGCGAACCCGGCCGCCACCAGCCCATGGGTGAGCGACGCGTCCCGCCGGAGGCGGCCCGTCGCCACGCCGATCACCGCCGCGCCCCACAGCACCGGCGCCGCGGCGAGCAGCACGAGCGCGGCGCCGGCGAACCGCACGGTCCCGGACGGCCGGGCCGGCAGGGCGACGCCCCGTGTCGCCGGCACCGCGGCGCCGGCGACGACGAGCGCGGCCCCCAGGGCGAGGCCGGCCGCCGGCCCGCGCCCGGGAGGCCTCACGACGGCGGGGTGACCTCGCGCCAGTACGACACGCCCCAGCTGCCCTCGATGGTGGGGAACAGCGGCGGGCGCAGGGACTGCAGCGTGGTGTCGTAGTTGTAGACGCGGCTGGAGAACATGGAGGCGTATCCGCCGTCGGACGTCGCGGTGGACCCCGTGAAGGTCATGGTCCCGCCGTGCGTCGTGGAGCCCGTGTTGGTGCGCCACTGCCCGTTCTGGGCGAGGGTGGCGGCGCGCCAGCTGAGGCTGCTCGGGCTGTTCTCGGCCATGATCATCTCGCCGCCGGCCACCAGCCCCAGCACGTCGTCGCCGTCGGTCTCGTAGCTGATGTTGTTGCCGATGTAGATGTTCGTCCTGCTTGCGAGCGTGACCTGGCCGTCCACCACCGAGGCGCGGGTGCCGGAGGTCTGGCTGCAGGCGTCGGTGAGGCTGTTGCCGTTGCCGATGACCGCCGGCTGCTCGAAGTACATGTAGAACGGCGTGGCGCCGCCCGGCAGGTTCACGGTCGTGGGGCACTGCAGCTGGTTCACGGTGACGCCCAGGTTCGTGGACCCCGTGATCTTCCAGATCCGCACCTGCCCGCTCGCCAGGAACTGCACCATCCAGCCGTTGGCGGTGGCGTCGTTGCGGTACACGCCGGTGGCCTGCGCCGCCGCCTTGATGTCGGTGATGTCCTGCGTGAACGACGTGAAGTCGATGGGCGTCGGGAACTTCGCGCTGAACGACGGCGTCGTGGTCTTGTCGAACGCCCCGCCCTGGAAGCCGCTGTTGGTGGCCTGCGAGCCGCTGCAGGAGCTGCCGCCGGACCGGCACGCCAGGTTCTTGGCGTACACGGGGGCCAGCGCGGTCCCGGAGTGGATGATGTCCTGCGAGGAGTAGAGCTTGCCGGTGGTGGTGGCCGCGGAGCCGTAGATGATCGTGGCGTCCGAGATCATCTGGAAGTCGGCGATCGAGATGGGCTGGATGCGGGCCTGCACCGACTTGACGATGGGGTTGTTGCCGCCCGACGGCATCACGCGCGCCGTGGACTGCACCAGCACCGCGCTGGGGTCCGTGGGCACCGGGGTCACGCGCAGGCTGTAGCTCGCCTGGCCGAACCGGGCGTCCTGCAGCGGGATCCACGTGCTCGGCGGGCCGGAGTAGCTCCAGTTGTTGCCGGTGGGCCACGGGTTGCCGGGCGCCACGATGCCGCCCGCGGTGGTGTTGGTGCGCGGGTCCTCGGCCGTGTCGACGAACCGCCGGTAGTAGCGCGGGTCCTCCACCATGCGGGAGATGTACAGCTGCACGCCGGCCTCGGCGGCCTCCAGGGCCAGGTCCCCGCGGGCGGTGCGGGTGGACTGGGTGGTGCTGCTGCGCGCCCACGTGAGGCTGGCGATCACCAGCAGCGCGACGATGCTGGTGAAGCCGATCACCGAGATCATGCTCTGGCCCGACTGCAGCGCGCGGCGCGAGCGCCGCACGCGGTCAGTTGACGCGGGGGTTGCGGGGGGCGACATCGGTGGACAGCTCCAGGGTGGAGTTGGACTGGCCGGTGCGGTACGCGAGCACCAGCCGCATGTGGACCAGGGCGATGGAGGCGGTGGCCGGTGCCGTGAGCGACGCGGCGAGCGCCGCCCCGCTGTCGTCCTCGGCGGCGAACAGCGGCACGGCGGTCTGCACGCCGGTCGCCAGGACCTCCTGCGGGCCGTAGCCGGTCCAGGTGTACGGCGGCGCCGCGCCCACGGGGTTGGCGACGTCCCGCAGCAGCTGGCCGCTCACCACCTGGTACCGCACCCGCTGCGGGAACGTGCTGAGGTCCGTGGGGTCGCGCGTGCCGTCGTAGTAGAAGACGATCGACGTCGCCGTCAGCGACGCGATGGGCGGCGTGATGCCGGCGTCCGGGGAGATCGACTGGCGGATCTCGCTCTCCAGGCGGTCCAGGGCGGTGCGGCCGTCGGCCTGCGTCTTCGCCTGGCTCTCGTGCGTCGTCGCCTGGTTGAGGCTGGAGGTGTAGAAGCCCAGCAGCGCGAGCCCGAAGATGGCCATCAGGACGATGCCGATGAGCAGCTCCGGGAGGGTGAAGCCGGCGTTGCGGGAGCGGCGGCGGGTCATGGCAGCGTCACGTCCAGGCGCCCGGTGGTCGCGAGCGCCACGGCCTTGCCGGAGCTCCACACGGGGTTGCCGCTGGAGAAGCCGGTGGCGTAGTAGGCCATGTAGTTGCCCTGGGCCAGGTTGCCGAAGTCCGCGTAGGCGCCGGAGTTCGTGTACTGGGTGAGGTCGTAGGTGCCGCTCACCGCCTGCAGCCGCACCAGCACGTTGGACGTCGCGGTCTTGAGCCGCACCGTGCCCGTCGAGCCCGAGGTGAGCAGCAGGGTCATCGGGGTGGTCGCGTTCAGGGTGATCGCGGCGGGCAGGCTGCCCGAGCCGTAGCCGCTGGCCGTGGCGGCCACCGTGTAGTTCACCGAGCCGGACACCGGCAGGCAGAAGCGGGTGTAGCCGTTGCTGTCGGTCGTGCGGGTGAGCGGGGTCATGCTGTTCGGCCCGCCGGAGACCTGCACCGTGGCGTTGCCGATCGCGGCGTTGGTGCCGTTGCGCTTGACCCACACGTCCAGCCAGCCGCCCGGCGCGCGGGTGAGCTGGAAGGTGAACGCGTGGCTGGTGTTGGTGGGGTAGTTGGCCGGCAGCGCCGTGCTCTGGGTGGCGTCGGCGTAGCAGTCCGTGCGCGTGGTGACCGTGAACGGCGTGGTGCTCGGCAGGATCGGGTTCCCGCCGATGGTCGTCGTGGTGAGCGACCCGGTGTAGGTGGTGAAGGTCTCGGCCACGGCGGCGGGCGCGGGGCTGGTGATGCCCACGTCGGACCGCTCGGTGACCGGCTGACCGGTCGCGGAGTCCACCAGGTTCACGGTGATGGTGGCCGGCCGGTACATCTTGATCGTGACCTGCCACGTCTGGGACGCGGTGAGGTTCTGCCGCGTGACCGTGGGCGGCGTGTCGGGGTGCGTGAGGTACCCCGCCAGGGTCGCGGAGGCGACGTAGTAGTACTGCGGGCTGGTGTTGGAGGTGGCGCTGGGCAGGAGGCCCGCGAACACCGCCTTGCCCTGGGCGTCGGTGCTGTCGATGCGGGTCGGCGACGTGCTGCCGTTCACCGTCACCGTCGCCCCCTGCAGCGGCTGCAGGGTGATGCCGTCCACCACCGTCACCACCGCGGTGGCCTTGCCCGCGATGTTCGCGTAGCTCGGCGGGGCGATGATGCTGCTCGCGGTCACCGGCTTGGCCACCGGCACCTGCGGGGTCACGGTGATCGTGACCTTCTTGTAGTTCACGTACGTCTGCGGGCGCCCCTGGGCGGGGTCGTCGACGTACACCACGGTGGTGGTGATGCGGTACGTGGTGCCGTTCACGACCTTGTCCACGCTCGCCGCGATCGTGCCGGGCGGGTTGCCGCCCACCACGCCGACGTCGTCGTAGCTCAGGTTCCGGGCGTCCTCGAGCGCCCCGGCGGCGAGCTTGCTCGACACCGAGTCCAGGCGCGAGCGGCCGACCTGCGTCGAGGAGGCGGCGAAGCCCTGGAAGATTGCCCCGGCGACGATCGCCAGGATGAGGATGCTGACCAGGACCTCGATGTAGGCGAAGCCGCCCTGCTGGCCGTGCCGTCGTCCGTGATGCACCGACACCCCTGAGTCCGTTCGGGTCGTCCCGCACCGCGACGAGGGTAGGGGCATGGCCCCGAGGCGCTCGCCGTGGCATCAGTGCATCGGCGGTATTCGCATGCCGCTTGAGATCCGGGTGGAGGATCTGCCCGGGGTGCCGCCCCGGCGGGTGGGTCAGCCGGGCAGCTCCACCCGGGACGCGCGCACCAGCAGCACGACCGGCAGCAGCCCCACCAGCACGATCGTGAGCGCGGGCAGCGCCGCGGCGTCGTACCGGGCGTCGCTGGTGGCCTGCCACATGCCCACCGCCAGCGTGTCCCACCCGAACGGCCGCAGCAGCGCCGTGATGGGCAGCTCCTTGATGACGTCCACGAACACCAGCAGGAAGGCGGCGGCGATGCCGGGGCGCAGCAGCGGCAGATGCACGCGCCACAGGGCCCGCACGCCGGTGACCCCCAGGCTCTCCGCGGCCTCGTCCAGGCGCCGCGGGATGCGGGTCATGTGCGCCTCGGCGGCGTTGAGGGCGACGGACATGAACCGCACCAGGTAGGCGATCACCAGGCCCAGGGCCGTGCCGGTGAGCAGCAGCCCGGGCTCGCTGCCCAGCTGCCGGCCCAGGTCCAGCAGACGCCCGTCGATCCACTCGTACACCGTGATGACGGCGACGGCGACCACCGCCCCCGGCATGGCGTACCCGGACCCGGCGATGCGCGCGGCGGCCGTGAGCGGGCGGGAGGGGCGGCCGCGCAGCGCGAACGCCACGACGGTGCCCACCGCGCAGGCGACGGCGGCGGCGAACAGGGCGAGCAGGACGCTGGCCGCGGCGAGGTCGCGGTACTGCCCCACGCCCTCGTCGCGGGCGGTCCCGATGGCCCAGCCCGTGAGGCGGATCCCGGGTGCGACCACGATCACGGCGAGCAGCAGCACGGGCCCGGCGGGCGCCGCCCAGCGCCGCCAGCCGGTGAGCGGGACCGGCGCCCCGGCGGTGCCGCGGCGCAGCGACTGCTCGTACCGGGCACGCCCGCGGCCCAGCCGCTCCATGGTGAGCAGCAGCACCGCGAACACCAGCAGCAGGCTCGCCAGCTGGGTCCCCCCGGCGCGGTCGAACTCCCCGTACCAGGTGCGGTAGACCGCCTCGGTGAGGGTCTGGACGCGGAGCAGGTTGACGGTGCCGAAGTCCGCGATGGCCTCCATGACCGCCAGCGCCGCGCCCGCGGCGATCGCCGGGCGGGCGGTGGGCAGCGCGACGCGCAGGATCGCCCGGCCGCGGGACAGGCCCAGGCTCTGGGCGGCCTCCAGCTCGCTGCGGGACTGCCCGGCCAGGGCGCTGCGCGCCAGCACGTACACGTACGGGTAGAGCACCAGCGACAGCACGGCGATGGCGCCGGGCAGGGACCGCAGGCCGTCGTCGCCGAACACGGACCGCAGCAACGACGGCACGGTTCCCGTGCCGTCCCACTCCCGCAGCAGCACGAACACCAGGACGTAGCCGGGCATCGCCAGCGGCAGCACCAGGGCCCACTCCAGCGTCCGGCGGCCCGGGAAGTCGCAGAACACCACCAGCACGGCGAGCGCGGTGCCGATGAGGACGGTCCCCACCCCGACGCCCAGGGCGAGCACCACGGTGTTGCGGATCGCCTCCGGCAGGAGGGTGTCCCACAGCCGGCCCCACGTGCCGGCGGCGGGGCGGGCGAGCCCGCCCACCAGCACCAGCATGGGCAGCGCGACCAGCGCCGCCGCCGCGAACGCGACGGCGGCGACCGGTGCGGGGCCGCGCCCGGCGGCCCGCGCGGTCATCGCAGGGGACCTACTTCCACCCGACGGCGTTCATGAGCTGCACGGCCTGCGCCTGGTACTCGCCGGCCCGCACGATGGGCCGCGCGTCGGCGGTGAAGTCACCCCAGCCGCGGATCCACTCGGCCTCCTGGACGCCCTTCAGGACCGGGAACTCGGAGTTGCCCTCGGCGATGAGCCGCTGCGCCTCGGGGGTGAGCAGGTACTCCATCAGCTTGATCGCATCCGCCTTGTGGGCGGACGCGGCGGTGGTGAGGCCCACGCCGGAGACGTTCACATGCGTGCCCCCGCTCCCCTGTTCGGCCCACACCGGCGCGACCGGGAACGACGGGTCGTCCTTGAGCTTGTTGCCCAGGTAGTAGGTGTTGGTGAGCCCCACGTCGCAGCGCCCGGCCTTGATGGCGTCCAGGACCTCGGTGTCGGCACCCAGGATGATCGGGTCGTTCGCCATCCACGACTCGAGGATCGTGCGGGCGGCGTCCTCGCCGCGGTCGGCGATGAGCGTCGCGACCAGCGACTGGTTGTAGACGTTGTTCGAGGTCCGCAGGCACAGCTTGCCCTTCCACCGGGCGTCGCCGAGCGCCGCGTAGGTGGCGGGCGCCTGGGCCTCGGGGACCCGCTCGGTGGAGCGCATGATCGTGCGGGCGCGTTCGGCGATCGCGAACCAGCGGTCCTGCGGGTCGCGCAGGTTCGCGGGGACGGCCTTCTCGAGCGCCGCGCTCTTCACCGGGGCGAGGAGCCCGTCCTCGGCGGCCTTCCAGAGGAACCCGGCGTCGGTGGTGATGAGCAGGTCGGCCTTGGTGCGCTCGCCCTCGGCCGTGATGCGGTCAACCAGCGGGCCGGGCTCGCCGCCGTAGATCTCGACCTTGATCCCGGTCTCCTCGGTGAACCGGTCGAAGACCGCCTCGGTGCCGTAGTGGGACCGTGCGGAGTAGACGTTCACGACCGGGCCGTCGCTGCCTCCGCCGAAGATGAGCCAGCCGACTCCGGCGACGATCGCCAGGGCGACGACGGCGCCGACGATCGTCCGGGTCCCACGCGTCACTCGTTCCCTCCCGTTGGTGCGGGCGGCGGGCGGGGCCCGCGTCCCGGCTAGTCCTCGATGAGCGCCAGGCCGGCGGGCGCCTGATGCACCCGGAGGCGCACCGGCTGGTCCATCCCCACGGCCTCGGTGGAGGGCCGCTGGGCGCACAGCTCGGAGCCGTCGGCGAGGCGGATGCGGTACCACACGTCGTGGCCGCGGAACTCCCGCTCCACGATGCGGGCGGTGCCCGCGAGGTCCGGCACCGGCTCCACGAGCTCGGGGCGGACCAGCACGTGCCCGCAGCCCGCGGGCGACAGCGCGCAGTGCGCGCCGCAGTCGTGCAGCAGCGTGCAGGCGCGGTCGGCGGGCAGGAAGTTGGCGTCGCCGACGAAGCTCGCCGCCCAGCGCGAGCACGGGCGGTAGTACAGGTCCTCCGCGGAGCCGGCCTGCTCGATCCGGCCGCCGCGCATGAGCACGATGTGGTCGGTGAGGCTGAAGGCCTCCTCGATCTCGTGCGTCACGAGGACCACGGTGACGCCCTCCGCGCGCAGCGTGGACAGCACCTCGCTGCGCAGGTCGGCCCGCAGCTGCGGGTCGAGGGTGTTCCACGGCTCGTCCAGCAGCACGACCCGCGGGCGGGGCGCCAGGGCGCGGGCGACGGCGACGCGCTGCTGCTGGCCGCCGGAGAGCTGGTGGGGGTGGCGGTCCGCCATCTCCGACAGGCCCATGCGACCCAGCAACTCGGCGACGCGGGCCTTGCGGTCCCTCCGCGCCAGGCCGAAGCCCACGTTCTCACCGACGGTGAGGTGCGGGAACAGGGCGTAGTCCTGGAACACCAGGCCGATGCGGCGCTCCCCGGGGGGAACCCAGCCGCCACCGGCGACCTCGCGGCCGTCGATGCGCACCGAGCCCTCGTCGGGCCGCTCGAAGCCGGCGATGAGGCGCAGCATCGTGGTCTTGCCGCAGCCGCTGGGACCCAGCAGGCCGAGGACCTCGCCCTCGTCCACCGTCAGGTCCACGCGGTCGACGGCGGTGACCTCGCCGAAGCGCCTGGTGAGTGAGTCGACCTCGATCATGTGGCCCATGTTCGGCGCACCTTACTGATGCCCCGGCCGCACCGGAAGGGTTTTCGGTAACGAAACACGTACATACATTTCCACGACCTCGGCCGCGGCGCCCCCGGCCCCTCGTCCCGGGGTTCAGGCGGCGGGCGCGGCGGCCACGGTGCGCCGCAGGGCGACCGCGACGGGGAGCGCCCCGCACACCGCCGCGAGGCCCACCAGGAAGCCGGAGGACGCGCCGAGGCTCGACGCCAGCACCCCGGCGGAGGCGTTCCCGGCCGCGGCACCGGCGTACAGGAAGCTCGCGACCCAGGCGAACGCCTCGGTGAGGAGCTCCTCGGCCACGACGTCCGGCACCAGCTCGTACACCGTCCCCAGCGACGGGGCCACGAACAGCCCCTGCGCGAACAGGGCGGCCGACAGCACCACCGCGTTCCCGGACAGGGGCACCAGCGGGACCGTGAGCAGCGCGAACCCGGCGAGCAGCCCCGGCAGCCGCAGGTGCGGGGCGCGGCGCGTCCTCCGGGCCACGGCGAGCCCGCCCACCAGGCTGCCGCCGGCCCATGCCGCGAGGACGGCCCCCGACAGCTCCCGGTGCCCGTGGTCGTCGAGCACCGCGATGATCGACAGCTCCGTGGCGCCGAAGCACACGCCCAGCAGCCCGTAGGCGGCGACCAGCCGGCGCAGCGCGCGGGACCGCAGCGCCCATCCCCCGCCCCCGCCGCCGCGGGCCGGGGCCCGGCGGTGGACCACGCCGGCGAACGCCCAGGTCAGCGCCGCGAGCGACCCGGCGACCACCAGCATCGCGCCGGCCGGCGACACCAGCGCCACCGACAGCACCACCAGGAGCGGCCCCGCGACCCACAGGACCTCCTGCAGGGCGGCCTCCATCGCGTACACCGTCGTGAGCTCGCCGGGGGTGGACAGCGTCGGCACCGCGGCCCGCAGGACGGGGCTCACCGGCGGCGCGGCGGCCCCGGCCACGCCCGCCAGCACCACGTTGCCGACGGTGCCCAGCCGGGCGGCCTCCAGCGCCATCACCGACAGGGTCGCCGCGCACACCGCACCGCTCGCCACGAGCACGGGACCCGACCCCACCCGGTCTGCGGCGCGCCCGACCAGCGGCGACACCAGCCCCATCGCCAGGATGTACGCCCCGGCCACGGCCCCCACCACGCCGTAGGAGAACCCGGCGTCGCGCAGCAGCAGCGCCATGGCCAGACCCACCATCACCAGCGGGAGCCGCGCCGCGAAGGCGGTGCCCATGACGGTGACCAGCACACGGCGGCCGGCGGCCGCGGCGGTCATGCCGGCACCGGGCGCGACGCGCGGACGGCGAGCACCCGCGCGACGGCGGCGGCCGCCAGCGGCGGCATCGCGGCCATCGCGAAGCCCGCGCCGGCGCCGTGCGCGCCGGTCACCGCGCCGGTGACGGCGGCGCCCGTCGCGAAGCCGGCCAGGATGAAGGAGCTGGTCCACGCGAAGGCCTCGGTGAGCACGTCCTGGTCGGCCACCTTCGGCACCAGTTCGTAGACGGTCCCGAGGGTCGCCGCGATGCAGCACCCCTGCACGAACAGGCCGGCGCACAGCGCCACCGGGTCGGCCTGCAGCGCGATGAGCGGCACCGTCAGCGCGCCCATCACCAGCGTGAGCCACGGCAGCCGCACCCACGGGCTGGCGTGCACCAGCCGGGCGACGACCACCCCGGTCACCAGGCTCCCCACGGCCCAGATCCCGAGGGCGACGCCGGCCAGGTCCCGGTGCCCGTGGGCGTCCATGCTCGCGACGGTCGAGATGTCGATCGATCCGAACATCATCCCGATGAGGGCGAAGGCCACGACCAGCAGGCGCAGCTCGGCGGACGCCAGCACCGACCCGCCGGTGCGCGGGCGGCCCGGGGCGACATGCCGGCGGACGACGGCGGTGAACACCGCGGACGCGACCGCCAGCACCAGCCCGCACACCGCGAGCGACACGCGCGGCGAGCTCACCAGCACGATCAGCGCGACCGCCGGCGGCCCCACCACGAACAGGATCTCCTGGAACGCCGCCTCCATGCCGTAGACCGTGCGGAGGGCGTCGCCCTCCGCCAGGCGCGGCAGCAGGGCCCGCAGCACCGCGTTGACCGGCGGCTCCGCGCAGCCGGCGACGAACGCGAGCCCGGCGATGCCCCAGGCGCCCAGGGTCCCGGGGATGGCGGCGATCGTGAGCAGCGCCGCGCCAGCGGCCGCCGCGGAGCTCAGCAGCACCGGGACCGCCCCGATGCGGTCCGCGAGCCGGCCCAGCAGTGGCGCCCCGAGTCCCGTGCCCACCGTGAGGCAGGCGGAGGTGACGCCCACCACCCAGTACGGGTGCCCCTGGCTCCGCACCAGCAGCACGATGGACAGCATCATCATCACCAGCGGCAGGCGCGCCACCAGGGCGCTCCCGATGGCCCGCGTCAGCGTCGGATTGTGCGGGAGCCCGGCGAAGCGCATCCGGGCATCGTCTCGCGCGGGCGGGTCCCGCGCCAGGGGACGTCAGGCGGGGCGCACCACGAACTGCCGCAGGGCGAGGTCCCGGAACGTCACGGGGCCGCGGGGACCGGGGACGTGGTCGACGTTGATGCCGGTCTCCGGCGCCGCCAGCAGCTTGAACCCGTCGAGCAGGCGGGTGGTGGCGTTCCAGAACGCGCCCGTGCCGGCGTACGCGTCCAGGAACCGGTTCGCCGTGGCGGCGTCGGCCGTGCAGATCCCGGCCGCCAGCCCCGAGGTCTCGTCGTTGGCGATGCGCGCCGCCTCCTCCGCGGAGCCGACGCGGTCGATGGTGACGTTGGCCTCGTTGCCCTCGTCCAGGGCCCACTCGAACCCGCGGGCGCGGTCGTGCGGCGGCAGCACCCCGCGCACGCCGAGCGCCTCGAGCTCCTCCAGGGCCGCCGGCAGCAGGTCGTCCCAGCGGTCCGCGTGGACCAGCAGCAGGTTGAGGCGGTTGCACACGCCCAGCCGGTCCAGGCTGGTGCGCACCAGTGCGCGGGCCAGCGCCGCGTCGGCGTGGGCGTCCAGGTAGAGCACCCCGCCCCCGTCGGCATGGGCCAGCGTCCGCACGCCGTGCGCGGCGCCGTGGGCGCTGAGCTCACGCGTCGTGTCGCCGCTGCCGCGGATGATCACCAGCGGGATGAGCGCGGGATGCGAGACCAGGGCCCGGGCGGCGGCGCGGTCCGCGGTGCGCACCAGCTGGATCGCGCGGCCGTCGAGGCCGGCGTGCTCCAGGGCCGGGGCCACCACCTCGTCCATCAGCGCCGTAGCGGAGCGGATGGCGGCGCCACCGGTGCGCAGCACCCCGGCGTTGCGCGACTTCACCAGCTGGGAGGCGACGTCGATCGTCACGTTCGGGCGGGCCTCGTAGTTCGCCCCGATGACGCCCACGGGACGGCGGCGCTCCTCCAGCACCAGCCCGTCCGGGAGTTCCCGCGTGGCGACGACCGTCTCCGGGAACTCCGCGGCGGCGAGCGTCGCGATCTGCCCCGCCATCGCGGCCAGGCGGTCGGCGTCGAGGCGCAGCCGGTCCCGCATCGCCTCCGGGAAGGACGGGTCCAGCGCCGCGATGTCGGCGGCGTTCGCGGCGAGCACCGGATCCCGGCGCTCCTCCAGCAGCCCGGCCATGCGGTCGAGGGCGGCGGTGAGGGTCGCGTCGGAGGCGGCGGCCAGGCTGGGCGCGGCGGCGCGGGCGGCGCGGCCCGCGTCGGCGACGATGGTCATCACGTCGGTCTCGGTCACGCGCGGGATTCTCACACGCCGGGCCCGGCGTGTGTCCCCGGGGGCGGAGTACGCTCGGCCGGATGTCCGCTCGCACCGCCACCCGGCGCCCGCACTACGCCTGGGTCGTCGCCGCGGTCACCTTCCTGACCCTGCTGGCCGCCCAGGGCTTCCGGTCGACGATCGGCGTCTTCGTGGTGCCGCTGCAGGAGGACTTCGGGTGGGGCCGCGATGACGTGTCGCTCGCGATCGCCGTGAACCTCGTCTGCTACGGCCTCATGGCCCCGTTCGCGGCGGCGCTGGTGGACCGCCTGGGCCCGCGCCGGGTGATGGTGGTGGCCCTCGGCGCCGTGGGCGCCGGCTCCGCGCTCACCGTCGGCATGACCTCCCTGTGGCAGCTGGACCTCATCTGGGGCCCGGTCATCGGGATGGCCACCGGCGCCATCTCGATCCCGCTGTCGGCGATGGTCGCCACGCGGTGGTTCGTGGCGCGGCGCGGCCTGGTGACCGGGCTCCTCACCGGCGCGTTCGCCACGGGGAACCTCATCTTCCTGCCGCTGCTGGCGTGGATCACCGACACCCGCGGCTGGCAGTGGGCGGCCGGGCTGGTGGCGGTGTTCGCGGCGCTATCATCCCGGTCGTGGCCGTGCTCATGCGCGACCACCCGGAGGACGCGGGCGTGCTGCCCTACGGCGCCGACGCGCCGCCGCCGCCGCGCGCGGCCCCGCCCGGCAACCCCTTCACCACGCCGCTGACGGTCCTGCGCGACGCCGTCCGGGTGCGGGACTTCTGGCTCCTGGCCGGCACGTTCTTCATCTGCGGGTGGACGACCAACGGCGCGGTGCAGTCGCACTTCATGCCCGCCGCCCACGACCACGCGATCCCGGAGGTCACCGCCGCGGGGCTCCTGGCCGTCATCGGGGTGTTCGACGTCATCGGCGCCACCGCCTCGGGATGGCTCACCGACCGCGTCGACCCGCGGCGCCTGCTGTTCGTCTACTACTCGCTGCGCGGGATCTCCCTCGCGATGCTGGTGCCGCTGTTCAGCGCGCCCGGGTGGACCCTGGTGGCCTTCGCGGTGGTCTACGGCCTGGACTGGGTGGCCACCGTGCCGCCCACGGTGGTGCTCACCCAGGCCGCGTTCGGGCGGGAGCGGGCGGGGGTGGTGTTCGGCTGGGTGTTCTGCAGCCACATGCTGGGCGGCGCCGCCGCGGCGTGGCTGGCCGGGACCGCCCGGGAGGCGCTCGGCGACTACGTGCTGGCGTTCACCGCGGCGGGGATGCTCGGCGTGGCGGCCGGCTTCGCATCGCTGTTCATCGCCAGGGGGCCCCGGCCCCGGCTCGCGCCGGCGGCCGCCGAGGCGTAGCTCAGACCCAGCCGGGGTCGGGCGCGGTCGCGTCGGCGGCGGGGGCCACCATGCCCATCTGCAGGGCCCCCTCGAGCCGGTCGATCACCAGCCACGTCTCGCGGATGCGCCCGCCGTCGAACCGGAACCACCACATGGCCGGGCTCATCACGCTGCGCCCCGTCACGGGCAGGTCCCTGATGGGGTTCGCGTTGACGCCGCCCACGAAGCCCCGCACCACCACGTGGTCGTCGACGACCAGCAGGTCGTCGATGCGCATGATGAGGTCCCGGAAGGCACGGCGCTGGCTTTCGACCATCTGCCGGACGCCCGCGGGGCCGTCGGGTGCGTCGGCGAACGGGGCGAAGTGGAGGTGGTGGTCCTCGTGGAAGATCTCGTCCACCAGGTCGAGCTCGCCGCGGCTCACCACGGCCCGCAGATAGCGCTCGGCGACGGCGGCGATGCCGCCCGCCGACCCCATCGCGGCGGTCACCGGTGGGCCTCCAGTGTGTTCACTCGACCATCCGTTCCCCGATGGCGGGGCGACCGCGCCGCTGTCATCCGGACAAAGCGCTCGTGGGACGCGCCCCGGCGGGCTCGATCGTCGTGACCAAACCCACGGAATGAGCCTAACCGCTTGCGATTCTGAATGGAACGGGATGAATTCGTTCTTTGCAGTCCCGAACGACAAATATCGGCGTGTCCCGCATGAGCGACGACCCCCGATCGGCGAAGACGGCGGTTCCGGGACGCGTTCCAGAAACGTGAGGGGCCCCGTCTCCGGGGCCCCTCGGTACCGCGAACCACTGGCCGGATGGCCTGGGCTACATCATGCCGCCCATGCCGCCCATGCCGCCCATGTTCGGGCTCATGCCACCCATCGGGCCGCCGGCGTCGTCGGGCTTGTCGACCACGACGCACTCGGTGGTGAGGATGTTCTTGGCGATCGACGCGGCGTTCTGCAGCGCCGAGCGGGTCACCATGGCCGGGTCGATGATGCCCTGCTCGACCAGGTCCACGTACTCGCCGGTGTCCACGTTCAGGCCGTGGCCGTTGGCGAGCTCACGCACCTTGCCCACGACGACCGACCCCTCCAGGCCCGCGTTGTCGGCCAGCTGGCGAAGCGGCTCCTCCAGCGCCCGGCGCACGATGCTCACGCCGGTCGCCTCATCGCCCTCGAGCGAGAGCGAGTCGAGGCTGCTGATGGCGTTCACCAGGGCGACGCCACCGCCGGGGATGATCCCCTCCTCGAGCGCCGCGCGGGTCGCCTGAAGGGCGTCCTCCACACGGTGCTTCTTCTCCTTCATCTCGGTCTCGGTCGCGGCACCGACCTTCACGACCGCAACGCCACCGGCGAGCTTGGCAAGCCGCTCCTGCAGCTTCTCACGGTCGAAGTCGCTGTCGGAGGTCTCGATCTCCGCGCGGATCTGCTTGATCCGCCCCTGGATCCCCGCCGCGTCCCCGGCACCGTCGATGATCGTGGTGGTGTCCTTGCCCACGACCACCTTCCGGGCCCGACCCAGCTGAGAGACCTGGGTGTTGACCAGCTTCAGGCCCATCTCCTCGGCGATCACCTCACCGTCGGTGAGGATCGCGATGTCCTCGAGCATCCGCTTACGACGGTCACCGAACCCGGGGGCCTTCACCACGATCCCCGTGAAGGTGCCACGCAGCTTGTTGACGATCAGGGTCGCCAGGGCCTCACCCTCGACGTCCTCGGCGATGATCAGAAGGCTCTTGCCGGACTGGATCACCCGCTCGAGGACCGGCACCAGGTCCTGGACGGTCGAGATCTTGCCGTTGTGGATGAGGATGTAGGGGTCCTCGAGGACGGCCTCCATGCGGTCCTGGTCGGTGATCATGTACGGCGACATGTACCCACGGTCGAACTGCATGCCCTCGGTGAAGTCCAGCTCCATCCCGAAGGTCTGGCCCTCCTCGACGTTCACCACGCCGTCCTTGCCGACCTTCTCGATCGCGTCGGCGATCACATCACCGATCGCACGATCACGCGCGGAAATCGTGGCGACCCGGGCGATGTCCTCCTTGCCCGAGACCTCCTTCGCCTGACCCGCGACGGCCTGAGCCACCGTCTCGACGGCCTGCTCGATGCCGCGCTTGAGGCCCATCGGGTTCGCGCCGGCCGCGACGTTCTTGAGGCCCTCACGCACGATCGCCTGCGCGAGCAGCGTCGCGGTGGTGGTGCCGTCACCGGCCACATCGTTGGTCGCGGTCGCGACCTCACGCACCAGCTGCGCGCCCTGGTTCTCGAACGGGTCCGCAACCTCGATCTCACGCGCGATGGTCACACCATCGTTGGTGATCGTCGGCGCACCGAACTTCTTGTCCAGCACCACGTACCGGCCCTTGGGGCCGAGGGTCACCTTCACGGCGTCCGCGAGCGTGTTCACACCACGCTCGAGCGCCCGCCGGGCCTCCTCGTGGAAGAGAATCTCCTTCGCCATTCGGCGTCAGCTCCTTTGCTGCGTCTCGATGATGAATGGGGCGCGGATGGCGCCTACGACTCGACCTTCGCGAGGATGTCGTGCTCGGACAGGATGAGCAGGTCCTCGCCCTCGACCTTGACCTCGGTCCCGCCGTACTTGCTGTAGATGACCTCGTCGCCCTCGACCAGGTCCAGCGGGACGCGGGCCCCGTCGATGTAGCGGCCCTCACCCACGGCGAGCACCTTGCCGCGCTGCGGCTTCTCCTTCGCGGTGTCCGGGAGGACCAGGCCACTCGCGGTGACCTCCTCCAGCTCCACCGCCTTCACCAGCACGCGGTCGCCCAGCGGCTTGAGGTTCATTCGACCTCCGTCCAGGGTCGTGTTCTCGATTCCGGCTGCCCCCGCCGGGCCTCTGGACCGGGCCCTCGCGGCGGCGTCTGGCACTCCATGAGAGCGAGTGCCAAGGCACGATAGCCAACGCTCCGCGCACGCGCCACCCCAACCGTTGGCACTCTCCACCCGCGAGCGCCAGATGGCAGACTCGGGTGCGTGGAGTTCCGGCCCATCACCCCCGCCGACCTCGGCGACCTGCTCGCCCTCAACGAGTCCTTCGTCCCCCACGTGGGCACGACCGACCGGGAGCGCCTGGGCTGGCTGGTGGACCACGCGTGCTGGGCGCGCACCACGCCGGGCCGCGACGCGTTCCTCATCGCGCTCCCGCCGGGCACCGACTACTGGAGCCCCAACTACGCGTGGGTCGCGGCCCGGTGGACGCGGTTCGCCTACATCGACCGGGTCGCCGTGGCGGGGCACCTGCACGGCACCGGCGTTGGCCGGGCGCTGTACGAGGCCCTGTTCGCGGACCTGGCGGCGGCGGGGGTGGACCGCGGGACCTGCGAGGTCAACACCCGCCCGCCGAACCCCGGGTCCATCGCCTTCCACCACCGCATGGGGTTCACGCGGGTCGGCGTCCGCGGCGACGCCAAGGGCACCGTCGCCATGATGGCGCGGCGCCTGCCCTGACCTCCCTCACGCGCGACCGCCGGGCCGGAGGCGCGGGTCCCCGTGGGCCTCAGCGGGGTGCGGCGTGGGCGGCCGCGAGGGCCAGCACCTCCGCGGGGGACTCCCCCGGCGCGACGAACAGCCACCAGCGGTAGAAGCCGTCGCGGCGGTCCGAGATGGGCGTGACCCGGTCGTTCAGCGGGTCACCCGGCGGGATCCGGAACAGGCCGTCGGCCACCGTGCGGGGCTCCATGCCGGAGACGCCCCAGTGCTCCATCGCCATGGCGGTGCCCCGCGGCGGGTCGTCACCGCCGCCGGCGTACGCCGCGCCGCACCCCGGGCAGGTGCCCGGCGCGATGTCGTCCCCCTCGGCGACGGTCACGCCGCACAGCGGGCAGTCGAGGCGCGCGGCCATCAGACCGCGAGCGGAAGGGCCAGCGACGCGACGGTCACGGCCAGGGCCCCCAGCATCGCGACCGGGATGCCGCGGGCGCCGCCGAGGCGCCACACGGACATGCCGACGGTGAGGCCGGCCACCCCGGCGGCGAGCGCCAGGAACACCTGGAGCGGCTCCACCAGCTCCCGCGAGATGCCGACGCCGGCGAGGACCGCGGTGAGCAGGCAGCCGAAGTACACGGTCTCGATGCCGTCCACCAGCGACCGGCGCACGCGCAGCGCCTCGTCGGCCACCCAGGCCGCGAAGATGACGTTCCAGGCCATGAGCACGATCGTGCCGATGGGCCGGTCGCCGTCGATGCCGATGTAGTCGATGAACTCGGCCACCGCGGTGACGAGGGCCACGGCCCCGGCGAACAGCATCGCGATGGCGGCGATGCGCAGGGCGTCGCGCTGCTGGTCGTCGAAGGACCCGCCCACCACCGTGGGCCTGCGGCCCACCACGCGGCCGGCGGCCACCAGGCGGCGCACGGTCACGAAGCCGGCGATGAACACCACCAGCCCGGCGGTGCCCCCGATGAGCAGGCCGGGAAGCGCCGCCTCGGCGGGCGTGTCGCCGGCGAGGCGCAGGGCGTTGTAGACCAGCAGCCAGCCGATGACCACGCACGCCACGATCCACGAGCCGCTCTGGCTCAGCTGCGGCGGCTGCTGCGGGCGCTGGCCCGGTCCCGTCCCGGTCTGCTCGTTCACTCGGCGATCCCCAATGCGCTGGCCAGCATCCGGGCGGCGCGCCCGCGATGCGAGATGGCGTTCTTCTGGCCGGGCGTGAGCTCGGCCATGGAGGTGCTCATCCCGCGGGGGATGAACACCGGGTCGTACCCGAACCCGTGCTCACCGCGGGGCTCGGTGGCGATGTCGCCCGGGCACACGCCGCACCCGGCGGCGACCTGGCCGTCCGCGCTCACCGCGACCAGCACGCACACGAATGCCGCGCGGCGGTCCGCGACCCCCTCCAGCTCCGACAGCAGGAGGCGGTTGTTGTCGTCGAACGTGCAGCCCGGACCGGCGTAGCGGGCGCTGTACACGCCCGGCCGCCCGTCCAGCGCCCGTACCTCCAGGCCGCTGTCGTCGGCGACCACCAGCCGGTCGGCCGGGACGTCGGGGCGCAGCGCCCAGGCCTTGAGCAGCGCGTTCTGCAGGAGGGTGGTGCCGGTCTCGTCGACCTCGAAGCCCTCGGGCGCCACGTCCACCTCGGCGCGGCCGCCGAGCATGGGGCCCAGCTCGGCCGCCTTGTGCCGGTTGCCCGTGGCGAGCACGATCCTCACGCGGACGCGACCGCCGCGGCCTGGGCCTCCAGGAGCCGCCCGATCCCGGCGCCCGCCAGGTCGAGGATCTCGTCCATCGCCGACCGGCTGAACGCCACGCGCTCGGCCGTGGCCTGCACCTCGATGAGGTTGCCGTCGGCGGTCATGACCACGTTCACGTCGGCGTCGGCCGCGACGTCCTCGCGGTAGTCCGGGTCGAGGACGGCCACGCCGTCCACGATGGCGACGCTCACGGCCGCCACGCCCTGGCGGATGGGGGTGGCGGCGATGCGGCCCTCGGCGATCAGCCGGCGCACCGCGATCTCCAGCGCGACGTACGCGCCGCAGATGCTGGCGCAGCGGGTGCCGGCGTCCGCGGTGAGGACGTCGCAGTCCAGCCAGACCGTCCGCTCCCCCAGCGCCTCCATGTCGATCACGGCGCGCACCGAGCGGCCGATGAGCCGCTGGATCTCCGACGACCGGCCGTCGAGCTTGCCGCGGGTCACGTCGCGGGTGCGCCGCTCGCCGGTGGAGGCGGGCAGCATCCCGTACTCGGCGGTGACCCAGCCGGCGCCCTGGCCGCGGCGCCACCCGGGGACGGACTCCTCGACCGTGGCCGTGCAGATCACGCGCGTGCCGCCCATCTCGATGAGGGCGCTGCCGTGGGCGGTGGGCACGAATCCGGGCGTGATGCGCACCGGGCGCAGGTCGCCGGGCGTGCGGCCGTCAGGACGTGCGGGGGTGGTGCTGGCGCTGGGCACCCGCGGAGGATAGACCCCCGGCCCCGACGTCGCAGCCGGTGCCGGGGCGCCGCAGACCGCGCACCGCGGCCGCGGTCACGAACACGTCCACCACGGCGGCCGCCGCGGTGGCCAGGACCGCCACCGCCGACACGCCCCCGAAGCCGCCGGCCACGGCCTGCACCAGCGGGTTCAGGCCGAACACCAGCGCCCAGATCGGCGCGGCCACGGCGGTGGCCGTGAGCGCCCCGCGGCGCCCGCCGCGCAGCGCCAGGCCGAACAGCGCCTGCGGCACGGCGCAGAAGACGGTGAACATCGCCAGGCCGCCGAGGACGGCCCCCGCGGTGGGGTCGTCCACCGCCGCCATGCGGTCGGGGTCCAGCACGGCCGCTGCCACGCCGCCCAGCAGCAGGGCGGGGCCGGTGAGGAGGGCGGCGGCGGTGGCGCGCCGCTCCAGCGGTGTCCGGGTGTCGTGGCGAGTGGTCATCGCCGTCATCGTCCCGCCCGCGGTGACGCGCGGCATCGGGGTGCCCGCGGTCCCCGGCCGCCACCTCCCCGCAGTGGCCGCCGGTACCATCCCGGCATGGCCGACACCGCCGCAGACCTCGCCGAGCTGCTCGCCGGCGCCCGGCACGCGATCGTCCTGACCGGCGCCGGGGTCTCCACCGAGAGCGGCATCCCCGACTTCCGCTCCGCGGGCGGGCTGTGGGAGGAGTACGACCCCATGGAGGTGGCCTCCATGCGGACGTTCATGCACGACCCGCAGCGGTTCTGGCGCTTCCACCGGCCGCGCATCGACATGCTCGCCTCGGTGGAGCCCAACGCCGCCCACCGCGCCGTCGCCGAGCTGCAGCGCATGGGCGTCCTGCACGAGCTCATCACCCAGAACATCGACCGGCTCCACGCGCGGGCCGGCAGCGATGACGCAATCGAGGTCCACGGCTCGCTGGACCGCGGCGTGTGCCTGCGCTGCGACCACCGGGTGTCCATCGACGAGCTGGTCGCGCTCGCCGACGACGCCGAGGACGGCGTGCCGCGGTGCGCGAGGTGCGCCTTCCAGATGAAGTCCGGCGTGATCCTGTTCGGGGAGATGCTTCCGGAACAGGCGATCAACGCCGCGTACGCCGCCGCCGACGCCGCCGACGTGATGCTGGTGATCGGCTCCTCGCTGCTGGTTGCGCCCGTGAGCGGCCTGCCCGGCATCGTCGTGGGCGGCGGCGGGCGGCTCGCGATCCTCACCGAGAGCGAAACCCCCTGGGACGACCGGTGCACCGTCCGGCTGCACGGCAGGGCCGGCGAGGTGATGACCGAGACGCTGGAGATCCTCTCCCGGGGCTGAACGGCCCTCACGGCGCGGCCCGCACGCGCCGATACCCAGAGCGTGATCCGCCTCCACCGGCTCGCCGGCCTCCTCGCCGACGGCGACCTCCCTCGCGCCCGCCGCGCCACCGGCGTGCTGCTCAACCTCATCGTGGGCGCCACCGCCACCTCGGTCGCGGTCCTGCAGGGCGGCCCGCGGCTGGACCTGCTCGCGGCGGCCTCGGCGATGGGCGTCGC
This sequence comes from Thermoleophilia bacterium, assembly GCA_046330435.1. Lineage (GTDB taxonomy): Bacteria > Actinomycetota > Thermoleophilia > Miltoncostaeales > Miltoncostaeaceae. The sequence goes on from JAXLST010000008.1 coordinate 232,364, forward strand.
CCAGGTGCTGGTGCTGCTCATCCGGGTGCCCGCCGACGCGGACTGGGCCCTGCTGACGATCCTGCAGGCCCTGGCCATCGCGGTCGCGACGCTGAGCCTCACCGGCGACCAGGACGCACTCATGCCGCTGCTGGCCGTGAACGTGGCCTGGGCGGCGGTGATGCTGCCCACCTGGATCGTGGTCCTGTCGGCGGCGTGGAACACCGCGGCGCTGGCGGCGCCCCTCGCGCCGCCCGCCATGTGGGACGCCCCGCCCGCCGGCTACTCGGCGGGACAGCTCGCCACGGGGGCCGTCGCCCTTGCGGTGGTGGCGCTCATCAGCCGGAGCCTCGCCTCCGCGCTGCTGGCCTCGCAGGCGCGGTCGGACTTCGAGTCGCGCACCGACGCCCTCACCGGCCTGTTCAACCGCCGGCACACCTCCGAGGCGCTCATCGCCGAGACCCGCCTCGCGGCCCGCACCGAGCGCCCCTGCGCGGTGCTGCTGGTGGACGTCGACCACTTCAAGCGCGTCAACGACACGTACGGGCACTCCGCCGGCGATGAGGTGCTGGTGGCCGTGGCCCGGCGGATCCTCGCCCGGGCACGCGCCGGGGACGTCGCCACCCGCTGGGGCGGCGAGGAGTTCCTGCTGCTGGCCCGCGACGTGCCGGACCAGGCGACCCTCGCGGCGATCTGCGAGGACGTCCGCACCTCCTGCCGGGGCACGATCCGCGTGGGCGGCGGGCTCGACATCCCCATCACGGTGTCGGTCGGCGGGGCGCTGAGCACCAACTTCCCCACCCCCGACACCCTCGTGGAGGCAGCGGACCGGTCCCTGTACGAGGCCAAGGAGTCCGGCCGGGACCGCGTGCGGGTGGCCGGGATGGCGCAGCTGCTCAGCTGAGCGGGCGGTTCTCCGGCGTCACCCCAACCAGGCCCGTGATCCACCGGCGGGCCGCCTCCACCGCCAGGTCCTGGCAGTCGGTGAACACGTGGTCGGCCTCGTCGATGTACTCGAGGTGGACCTCCGGGCACCCGCCGTCCCGGGCGAGCTTGGCGAGCTGCACGCCCTCCTCCCGGGGGATGAGCAGGTCCTTCCCCGCCTGGATGAGGGCCAGCGGGACGCGCAGGATCCCCACCCAGCGCCGCGATTCGGCCGAGAGCGCCTCCGGGCCGCGGGAGTGCCACCAGGTGCGGTACGTCCAGATCTCGGCGTGCTCCGGGCGCGTGGACGGCCCCGACGCGCGCTCCACGATCACGATGCGGTCCTTCGCGGCGTCGTCGGTGCCGCCCATGCCCCGCTGCACGATGCGGGTCATCTCGTTGTAGGAGGGCTCCGCCCCGAACCGCTCCCACCGGCGCCGCAGCGACCCCGGCAGCGACAGGGGGTGCGCGATGGTGCAGACGCCCACCACCTCGGTTGGTGCGTACCGGGCTTGGTAGTGGGTCACCATCGTCGAGCCCATGCTGTAGCCCACCAGCACGATGCGCCGGTACCCGCGGCGCCGCAGCGCCGCCACCGCCGCGTCGATGTCCTGGGGCACGCGGTCCAGCAGGCCGGTGCCGAAGAAGGCCCCGTAGTTCGCCATGCGGGTGTTCGCCGTGAGCACGGGCACGCCGGCGTGCGCCAGCCCGAACGCCAGCCGCCGGGGCATGCCCTGCAGGTAGTTGCCCACCGACCCGTGGATCACCAGCGCCGCCACGCGGTCCTCGGCCGGGGCGAACCGCGGCCGGAACATCATGGCGTCCCATTTGTGGCCGTCCTCGGTCTCGGTGAGGATGAGGCGCGTCTCGATGCGCCGGTCATCCCGGCCGAAGCGCGGCGGGCGGCCGCGCACCAGCGGGCGCCGCGGCGGGACGTACGGCCGGGCGTCCTTGCTCACGCGACCTTCCTGAGCCAGCGGATGAGGGCCTGCACCGCCAGGAGCTCCCGCCCCGTGTAGAAGTGGTCGGCCCCGTCGATCATCACGACCTGCACGTTGCGGTTGCCGCCGCGGCGGGCGACGGTGGCCAGCGCATGGGCCTCCTCCGGGTGCACCACCGAGTCGGCCGTGCCCTGCAGCATGAGGATGGGCGCGCGCACCTGGGCGATCTGCAGGTGGGTCTTGGCGGCGTCCGCCTGGGGGCCGCGGGAGTGCCACCACGTGCGGTACGTGTACACCTCGGAGTCCTTGGGCTGGCGCGTCGGCCCGCGGCTGCGCTCGATCACGAACAGGCGGTCCGCCTCCTCGCCCTCGGGGTCCAGGACGATGCGCTCCGCCTGGTCGTGGATCTCCTCGTAGGTGGGCTGCGCGAGCCAGCGGCGCGCACGGGACTCCAGCGACTCCGGCAGCCCCCACGGGGCGCCCAGCAGCGCCAGGCCGCGCATCCACGGCACGTGGGCGGTGGCCGCCCAGCGCGTCGCGAGCGTCGCGCCGCTGGAGTACCCCATGGAGATGAGGTGGTCCCAGCCGTTGGTGCGCAGCCACTCGCTGCCGGCGGTGAGGTCGCGCCGCGCCCGGTCGAAGATCCCCGGGCCGAACAGCTGGCCCACGTTGCCCATGCGCGTCTCCACGATGAGCACCGGGAAGCCCTCGCGGGCCAGCGGCGGGGCGAGGAACCGCAGCGTGCCCACCAGGAAGTTCCCCATGATCCCGTGCACGTGCATCGCGGCGGTGCGCCGGCCGGTCATGCGCTCCCGGCGGCGGGCGGCGCGCTCGTCGACCACCAGCAGGGCGTCGTTGGTGGTGCCGTCGATGGCCTGCAGCGTCACCAGCTGGTACTCGACGGGCACCGCGCCCCCCTACGCCGGCTCGGGCGCGCCCGCCAGGACGCGCTCGACAACGCCGAGCGGCATCTGCAGGAAGCGGCTGCCCAGCTCCCGGAACCCCTCGGGGTCGCCGCTGCAGGCGAACCGGTAGTCGCCCTCCCGTCCGGAGGGGCGCAGCACGCCGCGGCGACGCAGCGACTCCCGCACCTCACGGGCCAGCTCCTCCCCGCTGCTGATGAGCGTGACCCCGGGCAGCTGGCGCCGCAGAAGCCGCTCGATCATGGGGTAGTGGGTGCAGCCCAGGATGACGGTGTCCACGCCGGCCTCCCGCAGGGGCGCGCAGTACTCGCGCACCATCTCCACGATGCCGTCGTCGAACGCCTCCCCCGCCTGGATGGCCGGCGCCAGGCGCGGGCACGGCACGGAGGTCATCTCCACGCCGGCGTCGTGGGCGTGGACCATCCGCTCGTACGACCCGGACCGCACGGTCGCCTCGGTCGCCAGGAGCCCCACGCGGCGGTTGCGCGTGGTGAGGACCGCGGCGTGCGCCTCCGGGGTCATCACGCCGATCACCGGGACCTCGAGGATGCGCTGCAGGTGCCCGGCCGCCGCGGCGGTCGCGGTGTTGCAGGCGATGACGATGAGCTTGACGCCCTGGTCGAGCAGCCACCGGGCGATCTCCTCCGCCCGTTCCCGCAGCTGGGCGTCGGTCTTCTCCCCGTACGGGAACCACGCGGTGTCCCCGAAGTACAGGAAGTCCTCGGCGGGGAGCTGGGCGAGCAGCTCGTCGAGGACGGTGAGGCCGCCCACGCCGGAGTCGAAGACCCCGATCGCCAGGTCCGCTGTGAGCTCCATCGCCTCCGTCACCTCGACCCGTTCCGACGGCACACGATAGCCGCCGGCCCCGGCGGGACCGCGCGCCGGCTCAGGCGTCCGCGACGGACCGGTAGCCCCGGTCCCAGTACAGCAGGGGGCGCTGGTCGCCCACGGCGATCTCCGTGACGCGGCCCACCAGGATGGTGTGGTCGCCGCCGTCCAGGGCCGCGTGGTGCGCGCAGACCAGGCGGGCGACGCCCAGCGGCAGGATCGGCGCCCCGAAGGGCCCCGCGGTCCAGTCGTCCGGCGTGAACTTCTCGTCGCCGGCCCGCGCGAAGCGGTTGGAGAGCTCCTCCTGGTCGCGGCCCAGCACGTGCACGGCGAACCCGGGGGCGGCGACCAGCGGGTCGTGGCTGTACGCCCGGTGGTCGATGCACACCAGCACCAGCGGCGGGTCGAGCGACAGCGAGCTGAACGACGCCGCGGTCATCCCCTGCGGGCCGTCCGGGGAGGCGGCGGTCACGACGGTGACGCCGCTGGCCCACAGGGCGAGGGCGTTCCGGAACTCCTGGGGGTCGACGGAGGCGGTGTCCACGCCGGCCACGCTACCGGACCCGCGCGAGGACGATCCGGCTGCGGGCCCCCACGGGCGCGTCGCCCAGGAAGCCGCCGGTGGCGCCGTACGCCGTGGAGAGCCGCACCTCGGCCAGGGCGACGCGGGCGCCGCGCACCGCCGGCTGGCTCACGAAGAGCCGCTGCCCGCGGGTGTCGGCCAGGACGTACGCGGTGCGGGCCCGGCGCTTGGCCAGGTCGATGGTGACCACCCGGTCGCGGAAGCCGCCGCGCCCGCGCAGCCGCTCGCGCCAGGCGGCCAGGTCGCCGCTCACCCGCGGCGCCGGCACGGCCGGCGGGGTGGCGGGGACGCCGGCGGGCACCAGGCGCGCCAGCCGGATGAGGCGGCGCTTGCCGGTGGACAGCTCGTAGGCCGTGACCCGCACCCGGGGGTCGCCGTCCCGGGCCACCGAGTAGACGAACCAGCGGTTCGACAGGTCCCCGGCGGCGACGCGCGCCCCGCCGGTGACCCGCACGATCTGCAGGGGGCGCGGGATGCCGACCAGCAGCGCCCGCTCGTCCCGCTCGCCGTAGCCGTAGAGCGCGCCGGACAGGACCTGCCGGACGACGGCGGTGCCGTTGGGCCCGGCCCACACGTCGAGGGTGCGCACCGCGCCGAACGCCAGGGACCGCGTGTAGATGACCCGCGCGCCGGCCGGCCGGCGGACGTCCGCCAGGACGACCTCGGAGGTCGCCCCCACGCCGGTGCCCTGCTCGCGCAGCCACACGAGGCGGGGGCCGTCGAGGTCGGCGGCCACCAGCCGGATGCCGCCGGGCACCGCGGACTCCGCGTCCACGACGGTGCGCACGCCGGTGCGCCGGTTCACCGAGACCAGCCGCTCCAGCCCGTCCGCGCCGGGGATCATGGCCAGCACCTGGTCGCCGAAGGTCCCCACCAGCCGCACGGGCTCGCAGGGCCCCGGGACGCTCACGCGCGGGACGCGTGCGGGGCGCCCGCGGCCCACGGGGGCGGTCCACAGCTCCGTCGGCCCCTCGGCCCCCATGCACCGGGTCCAGCCGACGGTGCGGTCGCCGATCACCACCTGGCGGGTGAGGCCCGCCTGCTCGTGGAGGGTGCGGACCTGCACCCCGGCGGTCGCCGCGGACGCCGGCAGGGCGGCCGCGAGCGCGGTGAGGGCGAGGGCGGTCCGGGCACGCACGGCGGGGAGCCTATCCCGGCCCGGGCGGAGGACGCCCGGTCACCGGTGCCGCCCGGTCCCGGCGGTCAGAAGTCGAAGTCGAAGATGTCCTCGAGCAGGCCGCGGCGCTTCTTCTTCTTGCGGTACCGGTCGTCGTCGTACCGGTCGCGGTCCCGGTCGCGGTCGCGGTCCTTGCCGGCCTCCCGGGCGACGGGTGCGGGGCGGCGGCGTCCCTCGACCTCCGCGAAGAAGTCCTCGTCGCGGTGGTCGTCGGTGGCCAGCAGCGAGCGGCGCTCCCGCTCCAGGAGCCGGTCGAGCTCCCCGCGGTCGAGCCAGACCCCGCGGCACTCTGGGCACGCGTCGATCATCACCTCCGCGCGCTCGACCTCCACCAGCCGCGTCCCGCAGGCGGGGCAGCGCATCGGCTCCCCGCGGTGTCGTTCACCCAACGTCCCGGTCCCCTTCTGTCGTGCCGATGGCGGGGCGCGGCCGTCGCGCGGCCGCGCCCGAGGCCGTCGGTCTAGTCGAGCAGCCCGTCGAGGAGTCCCTCGCGGCGGCGGCGGCGCGGACGGTTCCAGCCGTCGTCGACGTCCCGGTCCTCATCGAAGCGGTCGACCTGGTCCCAGTCGTCGTCCGTGCGGCGCGCCTCGCGGCGCCGGTTCGCGCGGTCGTCGTCCCAGTCCATCTCGAACAGGTCCATCAGTCGGCCGAGCGGGCTCATTACGCGTCCTCCGTGCATCGGGTGGCGTGTCGTGAGCCAGGTCTCTCCCGCCGGTTCGGCTGCCGCGCCGGATCCGTGGGGATCGTGATGACGGCGACGGCATCGAGGGATACTCCCCGTGGCTGGAGCCACCGTATCAGCGGCCACGCGATACATGAATAGCGTGTCCGTTAAGGCTTGGCCGAGTCGCCCCTCCCTCGGCATCGGCCCTTCGGACCGCCGGCCGCGCGCATGGTCAATTGGCCGCCAGCGTTGCCAATTGGCCACGGGTGGACCGGTGACCGCTCCGGCCCGAGCCGGTCAGTCCGGGGGCGTTGCCGGTGTCAGGCGGCCTCGGCCGCGGGGGCCGGGGCGGCGAGCGCGGGCGCCTCGTCGGAAGCCTCCGCGGAGGCCTCGGGGCAGCGCATGAGCATGGGGCCGAGCCAGGCGAGGGCCCCGCCGCCCAGCGCCAGGGAGGTGCCCAGCGACACGGCCTGGATGGCGACCGAGAGCGCCATGGCCGACGCGGCGGGGACGCCGTGGGCGAGGGCGAGGGCCGGGATGAGGACGGCCTCGCGGGTGCCGGCGCCGCCTGGGGCGAGCGGGATGAGGCCGCTCACGACGATGAGCGCGTACACCAGGGCGGCGGCCTCGACGGGCAGCCCCAGCGCCGCCAGCAGCGCGGCGATGCTCACGATGCGCAGCAGGACGGCCATGAGGCTCAGCATCGTGGCCATGCGGGCGGCGGACGGCTCGGTGATGCCGCGCCCGCCCTCGGCCATGCGGCCCACCGCCGTCGCGACGCGGGCGGGGATGCGGCGCCGCAGGCCGCCCAGGCGGCCGCGCCACAGCGCGATGCCCGCGACGGCGGCGATGGCGAGGGCGGCGAGCGCCATCCAGCGGACGTCCCCGGCGGGGCCCGGCGGCGGCGTGAGCATCACGATCGCCAGGACCGCGGCGCTGGTGACCACGCCGTCGACGAGCTTGTAGCCGCCCAGCGCACCCACGATGCGCCACGTGCCGGCGCGGGCGCCGGCCGGGTGCCGGCGGACCACGGCGACGCGGACGCCCTCCCCCAGGCTCGCGGGGAGCGCCTCGCAGGCGCCGCGGGAGATCCAGTGCAGCCCCAGGGTGTGCGCCGCGCCGAGGCCCTCGACCCCGCCGGCGCGCTGGATGACCCACCACTGCAGGCCGGAGACCGTCTGGCAGGCGGCGTACATGAGCACCGCCAGGGCCATCAGGTCCGGGTCCGCGCCCTGCAGCGCCGACCCGACGGCCGACAGGTCGATGGTGGCCGCGGCCGCGACGCCCATCAGGACGAGCGCGACGAGGGCCGCGAACGCCACCAGCACGCGCCGAAGGGGCCGCGCCGGGTTCGCGGGCTGCCGAGAGGGAATGTGACCGAGTGTGTGCACGAACCGGGTTGCGGGTCACCGTAGCGGACCCCGTGCGGGATCCCGCGGCCCGCGGGTGCCATCCGTGGCGGCACCGATGCCGGGGCCGCCTCCGCAGTGCGACCATCGGCTCAGGAGGTCGTCCACGTGACTCGGGCGGTCACATCCTCGACGGCACGTCCACGGCACGCCGGGTTCCCCGGGTGGTGGACCCTGCTCGTCCAATTCGCGATGGTCGGGGCCGGGGCCCTCTGCTACTTCGGCGTGCGCGGGCTCACCCAGTCCAGCGTCGAGCTGGCGCAGGACCACGCCGGGAGGGTCGTCACCCTGGAGGCCGACCTGGGCCTGCTGCGGGAGACCGCCGTGCAGGGCTGGATCATCGACTCGCACCGGCTGGTGACCGCGGTGAACTGGGTCTACATCTACGGCCACTGGCCCGTCATCATCGGGTCGCTGGTGTGGCTGTTCCTGCGCCGGCCGGGCGAGTACTACACGCTCCGGAACGCCATCTTCATCTCCGGGGCCATCGGGCTGGTGATCTTCATGCTGTACCCCGTGGCACCCCCGCGGTTCGGGGCCATCGACATCATCGACACCGTCACGCAGCGGTCCCAGTCGTACCGCGCGTTCCAGCCGCCGGGCCTCACCAACCAGTACGCCGCGGTGCCGAGCCTGCACTTCGGCTGGAACCTGCTGGTCGCCGTCTCGCTGTGGCGGGCCTCCGACCACGTCGCCCTGAAGGCGTTCGCGCTGGCGATCCCGCCGGCGATGGCGACCGCGGTGGTCGCCACCGGCAACCACTACGTCTTCGACGTGATCGCGGGCGGCGTCGTGGCGCTCACCGGGCTGGTGGTGGCCCGCATGCTGCCGTCCGTGCGGGAGACCCCGCGGTGGGCCAGGTGAGGATCATCGCGCACCGCGCCGGCAACGACCCGGCGCTGCTGGAACGGCTGGGCGCCGCCGACGTGGTGGAGTGCGACGTGCACCTGCGCCGCGGCCGCCTCGAGGTGCGCCACACCAAGAAGATCTGGTTCCTGCCGATCCTGTGGGACCGCTGGTACCTGGTGAACCCGTTCCGGCCGCCGCTGCTGCTGGAGCGGCTGCTGGACGCGGTCCCGCCCGAGACCACCCTGATGATCGACATGAAGGGCCCCACCCCGGGGCTGGGGCGCGCGGTCCTGCGGGCGGTGGAGGCGCACGGGCGCCGCCGCCTGGTGGTCTCGGCCCGTGTGTGGCGCCACCTGAAGCCCTTCATCGGGCGGCCGGATACGATCGTCCTGCACTCCGCGGGCAGCCCGCGGCAACTGCGGCGTCTGTTGCGGCGTCACCCGCCGGGCGGCCTGGACGGCGTCTCCGTGCACCGGCGGCTGCTGGACCCCGCGACCGTCGCGGCCCTGCGCGAACGCGCGGAGCACGTGTGGAGCTGGCCCATCGACGACCCCGCCGTCGCCCGGGAACTCGCCGCCTGGGGCGTCACCGGGTTCATCAGCGACGCATGGGCGGACCTCACCGACGGGCTCAGCGCGGAGGCGCCACCACCCGCCGCCGGCCCCTGAGGCACCCCGCGGCGAAGGCGAACGGGCCGAACAGGACGCCCGCCACCTGGCAGGCCTCGAGCTCACCCGGCGGCATCCCCTGGCGCCCGGCGCGGGCCGGGGCGAGCAGGTCGCGCAGCGCGTCGGGGACCGCGCGCAGGACGTCCGCCCGGTGCGGGCCCTCCCAGAACCGCTTGGCCACCGTGGCCGCGAAGCCGGCACCGCGGCCGAACGCCTCCCGCCGCAGCCCCCGCAGGTCCGCGCGGCGCTCGTGCCAGAGGATGGCGGCCGGCTCCTGCACCAGGGTGTGCCCGGTCTCCAGGACGCGGCTGACGAAGTCGAGGTCCTCACCGCCGCGGGCGGGCGTGCCGGCACCCAGCAGCGGGTCGAACCCGCCCACCTGCTCGGCGATCTCGCGCCACACCGCCAGGCACCGGCGGGCGCCGGTGAGCGTGTCGGGGTGCACGGCGAGCACGTTGCCGTCGGCGTCGGCGATGCGGTGGGTGCTGCGCCGGAAGTAGCCGCGCGGCACGCGGGTGAGGCGCTCCAGGTCCAGGTGCGCCTGCGAGTCCATGTCCAGGGGCAGCGCCATGCCGGTGGCGCAGTCCGCCCCGCTCACCACCAGGGCCTCGGCGAGGCGCCGCAGCCAGTCGCGGTCGGCGATGACCCCGTCGTCGGCGAACACCAGCACGTCCCCGGCGGCCACGGCGAGGCCGGCGTTGCGGGCGGCGGCCCGGCCCGCGCCGGGGCAGGTGAGCAGCCGGATGCCCTCGCCCGGGTACCAGTCGGCGAGCATCCGCTGCAGGACGCCGTTGCGGGGGCCGGTGTCGACCACCACGATCTCGTCGGGTGCGACGTCGCCGCGGAGCATCGCGCCCACCGCGCCGATGGCGGCGTCGGCGCGGCCGGCGGTGGTGAGCACCACCGACATCCGCGGCAGCGGGACGGGCTCGGAGGCGAGGTCGAGACCCGCGCCGAACCGGGTGAGCGACGCCGCGATCTGCGGGGCGGCGACCCTGCCGGCGTGGTCCGCCAGCAGCACGACCGTGCCGACCGCGCGACCGCCGGTGCGGACGACCGCCAGCGCCGAGCGGTACACCATGCCCTGCCGTGTGATGCCGAGCACCAGGTCGCTCGGCTGATGGTCCAGCGACACCTCGACCACCGCCGCCGGGGCGACGAGCTCCGTGATCGACGGATCGCCCGCGGCGACGAGTGCGCCGGAGGTTGCGGTGGCCGCTGGTGCGGGTCGGGCGGTGGTCACGGACGAACCTCGGAGTCGGGGAATGCGAGGGGGTCCCGGACCCGTCAGAACCTGCGCGACGGGTGATGAACGACTTTCGCATTCGCCCACCGAATTGTCCAGATTCAGCATAAGAACACCCGCGGCGGGTGAAATCCGCTGAATTCACCCGGCGGCGGCCGGGGGCGCTAGAAGACGCTGCGCAGCACCACCACGAGGCCGATGATCGCCAGCACGACGATGATGATCCAGACGAGGCCGTTCATGGTTCCTCCCATGGCGGGGTGACGGTACGACGGCGGGGCCGCGGGTGCTCTCCGGGCCCCGCCGCGCTGGCCACCGGGGTACCCCGCGCATCCCGCCGGAAACCCGGACGGGGCCCGCCGCGCGGGTCAGGCCCGCAGGTGCACGTGGCCGTCCTCGTCCATCACGGCCTCGCGGCCGGTGTGGAGCAGGAGGTTCCGGAACGCCCGGGTGGTCGCCGCCGGGTCGGCCGGGTGGATCCGCATGACGGTGTTGGGGACCAGCGGCTTCACGACCAGCTCGCCGGGGGTCCCCCGCGGCACGGGCATGTCGGTGGACGGGTCCACCACCGCCAGCACGTGCCCGGGCGCGGCGGTGCCGGCGCTGCCGGGCACCGGCTCCCGGCGCGGGTCGTCGCAGGCCACCATCCCGGCCTCCGGGATGAGCAGGCCGGTGAACAGGCGGACGCCGAAGCGCTCGGTGAACGCCGCGGCGACGCCGGCGGGCACCGGCCCCGTGACCGCGGTGTGGACGCGGTGGGCGCGCTCCCGGCCGGTGGGCGGGGCGCCGGCCATCCGCTCGGCGGCCTCGGGGGCGAGGACCACCACGGTGGCGCCGGCCTCCCCCGCCTCGCGCCACACGGCCGCCGGGTCTCCCGGCAGCAGGGCGGCCCGCGCGCCGGCGATGAGCGCGGCGCGCACGCACCACACCTGCGCCGCCCGCTCCCAGGAGGGCATGAACGCCGCGAACGTCTCGTCCTCGCACGACCCCGCCGCCGGATCCCGGGTGCGGTCCAGGAAGGCCAGCAGCGTGAGCGCCGCCAGGTGGTCGGCGGCCTCGGGCACCAGGGCGGGTCCCGCCAGGGCGGCGGTGATGCGGGCCCCGCCGTCCCACCGGTACTCCACCCCGAACGGCTCGGCGTCGGTGTGGTCCATGAGGTTCGCGAACGGCTCGACGTGCACCGGGTCGCGCCCCGGGCCGCGGGCGCCCAGCACCAGCACGTGCTCGAGCCCCGGGAGCCGGGCGCGGCCCTGCGCGACGGCGTCCAGCCGTTCGGTCGAGGTGATGAGGATCCGGGCGCCGGACGCTGCGAGCACCGCCATCAGCTCGTCGGCCGGCGTGGCGGGGTCGAGGCCCACCATCACCCCGCCGGCCTTGCGGATGCCGAACCACACCGGCACCAGCTCCGGGACGTCCGGCAGCAGCACGGCGACGGCCTCGCCGGGGTCGAGACCCCGGGCCTTCAGTCCGTTGCCGATGCGGCGGGCGTCGGTGTCCACCTCCCCGCGGGTGCGCCACCCGCCGTCACCGTGGCGCAGGAACTCGCGATCGGCCCAGGCGGTCGCCCGCGACCGCAGCACCTCGGCCAGCGCCCATCCGGAGAGGTCCCCGTCCCGCCAATGCCCGTGCCACTCGTCCACGCCGCCTCCGTGCCGCTCCGGCATCAGCGTACGGCCGCCGGCGCCGTTCGGGTCGCGACGGTCGCCCGGGAACACACCCGTCAGGCGAGGCCGCCGAACATCAGCGCCGCGACGGCCATGACGGCGCCGGCGGACCCCGCGGCGGCCAGGCCGGTCGGGCCGGGGCCGGCACGCGGGGCGCCGCGGGGCACCGGGCCGTGCAGCCGCAGGGCGGCCCACCAGCCGGCCATGGCGCATGCGGCGCCCAGGACGGCGTCGGCGAACAGGTGGTTCCCGGTCCCGGTGATCACGAACAGCACCACGGCGGGGAACGCCCACAGCGCCCACGCCAGCGGCGCGCGGGGCCGCATCCACACGGCGGCCACGGCCAGCAGCAGCGGGATGCCGACGTGCAGGCTCACCACCGCGGCCGTGCTGTTGCGCAGCCCGCCCTCCCAGCCGGGGGGCGGCCCGGCGCCGTAGGGGTACCCCGCGAGCCAGCGTGGCGGGGCGCTGGGGTACAGCGCGAGCAGCGCGAGGGCCGGCAGGTGCGCCAGCACGAACGCCGTTCGCACCACCGGATAACGCGCGGGGTCGATGAACCACATGGCCACGAGGATCCCGAGCACCGGTCCCTCGTCCATGTGGCCGTACCACCAGCGCACCACCCGGGCGAGATCGTGGTGCGACTGGACGAACGTGACGATCCCCGGCTCCCGGTACGCGCCGAGATGGCGCTCCAGGTCCACCAGCGCCCGCGTGGCGGCGACGGCCCGCTCCGCGGACACCTCGAACGGCAGCCGCAGCACCTGCCAGGCGAGCATGGTCACCAGGATCACCGCGATCTCGGCCGGCAGGGAGTGGGTCCGCCGGACCGCGGAGGCGACCGCCGCCGCCCGGGGGTGCCCGGTGGCGTGGTGGGCCGTGGAGAGCGATCCGCGCATCGTGACCTCCGTCGCGCGTCCACCCCGATGTTCCCGCGCCTGCGCGCGGCGCGCGCCCGGGCGGACCCGGGCCCGCCATCCGTGTTACCCGGCGGCCTCCAGGGGGCCGGCCGTCCAGCCGGCGCCGAGCCGCACCGCCGTGTCGATGTCCTCCCGGGATGCGATGCCCTCGGCGGCGAGGCGCTCCGCCTCGTCGCGCGCGGCGTCGTAGTAGGCGCCGGCCACGGTGCGGACGAGCCCGCGGGGGGCCTCCACCGGCGGCACCGGCCCGTCGAAGAACCCGCCGCCGTTCTTGCGGCCCAGGCGGCGCCCGGCCACCATCCGCGCGCCCACGCCGCCGTCGTCGAACCGGTCGCCGTACGCGCGCTGCAGGTCGCCGCGGATGTGCTCGTACGTGTCCAGCCCGACGAGGTCCGCCAGCGCGTGGGGTCCCATGGGCGACGGGCCGGCGGCCACCACGGCGGCGTCCGCCTCGGCGGGGTCGGCCGCACCGGTGGCGACGAACCCGGCCACCATCGCGCGCAGCAGCACGCGGTTCACCACGAACCCCGGGCACTCCCGCACCGCCACCGGCGTCTTGCCGAGGCCGGCGGCGAACGCCGCGGCCCGGTCCGCCACGTCGTGCGCGGTCTCCGCGCCGCGGATCACCTCGACCAGGCGCATCACGCTCGGCGGGTTGAAGAAGTGCAAGCCCACCACGCGGCCGGCGGGCGCGGCCGCCGCGCCCAGCTCGGTGATCGAGAGCCCCGAGGTGTTGCTGGCCACGATGGTGTGCTCCGGCACCGCCGCGGCGATCCGCGCCATCACGTCGCGCTTGAGCTCCATGCGCTCCGGCACGGCCTCGATGACCGGGTCGCACCCGGCGACGGCCGCCACGTCGGTGGCGGTGCCCACCCGTGCGACCGCGGCGTCCAGGTCCCCCTGGGTGAGCCGTTCCCGGCGCACCATGCGGTCGCCGGCGGCCCGGGCGTGGGCCAGGCCGCGCTCGAGCGCGGCCGCGTCGATGTCCACGAGCGTCACCTCGTGCCCGGCCAGGGCGGCCACCAGCGCGATCTCGGCGCCCATCACGCCGGCGCCCACCACCGCGACGCGGCTCACCTGGCCGCCCCGCCGAAGAGGTCGCGGGCGATGACCATGCGCTGGATCTGGCTGGTGCCCTCGTAGATCTCGGTGATCTTGGCGTCCCGGTAGTAGCGCTCGGCGTCGTACTCGGCGGAGTACCCGTATCCGCCCAGCGTCTGCACGCACACGTCCGCGGCGCGCACCGCGACGTTCGACGCGAACAGCTTGGCCTTGGCACCGGCCGGGCCGTGCGGCCTCCCGGCGTCGCGCAGCTGGGCGGCGTGGAGGGTGAGGAGCCGCGCCGCGTCGATCTGGGCGGCGATCTCCGCCACCGGGAAGTGCACGCCCTGGAACCGGGCGATGGGGCCGCCGAACGCCTGCCGGTCGGTGGCGTACGACACCGCGAGCTCCAGCGCCGCGCGGGCGATGCCCACGGCCTGGGCCGCCACGGTGATGCGCCCGCCGTCGAGGGTCGCGAGGGCCAGCTTGAGCCCCTCCCCCTCCGCACCCAGCAGGCCCGACCGCGGCACGAGGAAGTCGTTGAACGCCAGCTCCACGGTGCTGGAGGTGTGCAGCCCGAGCTTGGGGATCTCGTGGCCCACGGTGAGGCCCTCGCCGGGGCCGGACACCATGGCGCTGATCCCGCGGGCGCCCTCCTCGCCGGTGCGCGCGAAGATGACGAACACGTCCGCGACGCCGCCGTTGGTGATCCACATCTTGTTGCCGGTGACGCGCCAGCCGTCGCCCGTGTCCACGGCGCGGGTGCGCAGCGACGCGGTGTCGGACCCGGCGTCCGGCTCGGTGAGCGCGTAGCAGCCGAACAGCTCGCCGGTGGCCAGGCGCGGCAGCCACTCGCGCTTCTGCTCCTCGCTGCCGGCGCGCAGGATCGGTGAGGCGACCAGGCCGTTCTGCACCGCGATGGCCACCGAGGTGCCGGCGTCGGCGCGGGCGAGCTCCTCGGTGACCAGTGCCAGCGAGGTCGCGTCGAGCCCCGGGCCGCCGTACGCCTCGGGGATCGTGAGGCCCAGCAGGCCGATCTCCCCCAGCTTTCGGAACACGTCGACGGGCACGTGGTGGGCGGCGTTCCACTCCCGGGCGTGCGGGGCGATCTCGTTCTGGGCGAAGTCCCGGGCGAGCGCCCAGGCGGCGGTCTGGTGCTCGGTGAGGCCGGCGGGGACGGCGGGCTCGACGGGCATGGGGTCTCCTCGGCGAGGTGTCTCGGCGGTCCGAAGCATCACTATCTAACAATCAGTTGTCAAGATGTTTGGCGTCTGCGTATCATCCGCCGCCATGGACGCCGACGACCCCGTCGAGAAGGCCCGCCGCAACTGGGTGCGGGCCGGCCACCCCGACGAGTCGGGCTTCGTCGTGCTCGTGTCGATGCTGCGCTCCTACGGCATCCTGGTGCGGGAGCTGGAGGCCGCCCTGCGGCCCGTGGGCGTCACGCTCTCCCGTCTGGAGGTGCTCCTGCTGCTGAGCTTCAGCCGGGACCGCCGCCTGCCCACCATGCGGCTGGGCGACCTCCTGATGATCCGCGGCTCCAGCGCCACCTACCTGGTGGACAAGCTGGCCGACCAGGGCCTGGTGGAGCGGCACGCGGACCCCGCCGACCGGCGCGTGAGCATCGTCGCCCTCACCGCCGAGGGCGAGCGGCGGCTGGAGGAGGGCGTGCGGGCGCTGGCCGGCGCCGGGTTCGGCCCCATCGGCGCGATGGGCGAGGACGACCGCCGGGCCCTCGCCGACCAGCTGGCGGTGCTGCGCGGCGCCGGCGCCCCCGCCATCGGGACGGCCGCCGAATGACCCGCCGGGCGGCCCCGAGGTTCCCCTTCCCACCCACCGATGCGGCTCGTAGCGTCCGCCGCGACCCACCCATGGACCAGGAGCGATGAGCATGGCCGACACCGTTGGCGCGCCGCCGGCGAACCAGATCCCCGACGTCCCGATCCTCCGTGCCCTCGGGAACCGCCGCAGCATCCGGTACTTCGACCCCGACCGCGAGGTCGAGCGGTGGAAGATCGAGACGATGCTCCAGGCCGCGCGCTTCGCGTCCTGCCAGGGGAACATCAACTGCACCGAGGCGATCGTGGTGCGCCGTGACGAGTGCGAGCACTGGGACGAGCTGGAGGAGTGCGTCTCCGGTTTCAACGTGCAGATCATCAACCAGGCGTCGCACCTCATCCTGTGGCTCACGAACATCAACGCCTGGTACGGCCGCGCGGTGGACGGCATCAGCTCGCTGAGCCTCTCGGGCGCCGCCACCAAGTACCACGGGTGGAACTACGAGTTCTCGATGACGCAGACGATCCCGCGGCTCATGAGCTTCCCGCCGGAGCGCACCGAGATGCTCCTGCGGTTCGAGAGCGGCCAGGCCGTCGCCAACGCGATGGCGGCGGGCGTGGGCCTGGGCGTGGGCAACCTGCTCATCGCCTTCGGCCGCAAGCCCGGTGGCGTGGAGAAGGCGTTCGGCCTGCCGCCGAACTACAAGTTCACCTGGGGCCACGCCGTCGGCTACCCGCTGGAGGAGGAGAAGGCCGGCGGCCAGCGCCCCCGCCTGAAGTTCGAGAAGCTCTTCCACGACAACGCGCTCGGCGTGCCGTACACCTGCCACCCGGACACCGAGGCCATGCTCCGCGAGAAGGGCCTCATCCAGGAGCAGTCGCCCACCGACGGCCGGTTCGACGAGATCGTGAGGATCGCCGAGGACCATGGCCGGGACGCCGGGATGCTCTACTTCCCGGCCGCCGAGATCCGGCGCCTCATGGCCGACGAGGACTGGGACTTCGGCCCCCGCATCCGGGCGAAGGCCGAGCAGGTGCTCGCCACCGAGCAGCTGCCCGAGTACCCCCAGGAGATGAAGGACACGTTCGTCAAGCTCATGAACGAGCGCGGGATCGACGCGTCGAAGTTCCTGCCCAAGGAGTAGCGGTGGAGTACGAGGACGTCCTGTACGCGACCGGCGGCGGCCGGGCGACCATCACGATCAACCGCCCGGACCGGCTCAACGCCTTCCGCGGCAGGACGATCCTCGAGCTGTGCGACGCCTTCGAGCGCGCCGCCGACGACGAGGCCGTGGGGGTCATCGTCTTCACCGGCGCGGGCGAGCGGGCGTTCTGCGTGGGCGGCGACGTGCGCGAGCCCACGCGGACGATGGCGGAGAAGCGGGCCGGGCACATCCTCGGCCCGCGGCTCGCCGCCGCGATGCGCAACAACGGCAAGCCGATCATCTGCCGCGTGCGCGGCTGGTGCATCGGCGGCGGCAACGAGTTCAACATCCTCAGCGACCTCACGATCACCGACACCACCGGCAGGTTCGGCCAGGCCGGTCCCAAGATCGGCAGCGCCCCCCTGTGGTGGGGGTGCCAGCTCATGCCGGCGATCGTGGGCGAGAAGAAGGCCCGGGAGATCCTGTTCCTGGTGCGCCACTACAGCGCGCAGGAGGCCCTGGACATGGGCCTGGTGAACGCGGTGGTGGAGCCGGAGGCGCTGGACGCCACCGTCGACGGGTGGTGCGAGGAGATCCTGCGCAAGAGCCCGCAGGGGCTGCGCCTGGCCAAGCTCGCCCTCAACGCGGCAACCGACGCCCTCCACGGGCCGGTGAACCACGGGATGGAGCTGATGGCGATCAACCACGTGTACGGGCCGGAGCCCGGTGAGGGCATCCGGTCGTTCCAGGAGAAGCGGCCCGCCGACTGGCGGCCCTTCCGCGGCGGAGAGGGGCCGGAGCCCGGATGAGCGAATGGACGGACTGGTACCGGCGGGAGGACCCCACCACCTGGGTGCTCGCCCGCATCCTGAGTGACCGCGCCGAGGCGCACCCCGACCGCGAATACCTGCGGTACGGCGACGGCGGCTGGGTGACCTACGGGCAGATGGACGCCCGCGCCAACCGCATCGCCAACGGCCTGCTTGGGCTCGGCGTCGCGCACGGGGAGTCGGTGAGCGTGATGCTCCCCAACTGCGAGGAGTTCGTGCAGGTCTGGTACGGCATCCTGCGGGCCGGCGCGGTGATGAGCTCCATCAACACCGCCTACAAGGGCGACTTCCTGTCCTGGACGATCAACCTCGTCGAGGCGCGGGTGCTGTTCATCGCCGAGGCGTTCCTCGACCGGCTGGACTTCATCCGCGGCGAGCTCCCCAAGCTCGAGCGCGTGGTGGTGGTGCGCACCGGCGGCCGCACGGGCCCCGACCCGTCGCTGCCGTGGCAGACGCTGGACGAGCTCGCCGACGGCCCGGACGCCCCGCCGGACGTGGCGTACTCCTGGACCGACGACGCCCGCATCATGTTCACCTCCGGGACCACGGGGCGCAGCAAGGGCGTGATCAAGCAGAACGCGGCGGACTACTTCTCGGCCCGCGGCGGGCTGGAGCTCATCCGCACGCTCAACGGCAGGTCCATGCAGGAGATGGCGTCGGAGACGTGGTTCAGCTGCCTGCCGCTGTTCCACTCCAACGCGCAGGTGCTGTGCGCGTACCCGGCCCTGGTGGCCGGCGGCCGGGTGGCCTTCGTGGAGCGGTTCTCGGGGTCGCGGTTCTGGGAGCAGGCCAAGGAGATGGGCGCCACGATGTTCAACGGCATCGGGGCGATGCTCTACTTCCTGTGGAACCAGCCGCCGTCGGAGCGCGACCGCGACCACTCGGTGCACACGGTGCTCGCGGCCCCCGCCCCGAAGGACATCTTCCACGCGTTCGAGGAGCGCTTCGGGGTGCGGCTCACGGAGGGGTACGGCCTCACCGAGACCGGCGTGTGCACGGTGATGGACCCCACCCGCCCGGTGCGGCTGGGCTCCTGCGGCACCGCGAATCCCGGGTACGAGGTCACGATCGTGGAGCCCGGCACGGACCGGCCGCTGCCGCCGGAGACCCCCGGCGAGATCGTCGTGGACATGAGGATCCCGAACATCGTGATGCGGGCCTACTACGGCATGCCGGAGAAGACCGCGGAGGACTTCCGCAACCTCAAGCTCCACACCGGCGACCTGGGCCGCATGGATGCCGACGGCTACGTGTACTTCATGGACCGCGTGAAGGACTACATCCGGCGCCGCGGCGAGAACGTGAGCTCCATGGAGGTGGAGCGCCAGATCTCCGCCCACCCCGCGGTGAAGGAGTGCGCGGTGATCGGCGTGAAGGCCGACGAGGGCGCGAGCTCCGAGGACGAGATCATGGTGGTGCTGGTGGCCGAGGGCGCCGCCCCGGACCCGGCGGAGCTGACGGCCTGGATGGCCGAGCGGATGCCGTACTTCATGGTGCCGCGCTACATCCGCGTGATGGGCGCGCTGCCGAAGACCCCGACCGAGCGGGTGCAGAAGGTGAAGCTGCGCGACGAGGGCGTGACGCCCGACACGTGGGACCGGGACGCCGCGGGCGTGACGGTGACCCGATGAGCGAGGGCCCGATGCGGATCGACGTGTGGTCGGACATCGCCTGCCCGTGGTGCTACATCGGCAAGCGGCGGTTCGAGGAGGGTGCCCGGCGCTTCGCCGAGTCCACCGGCCGTCCCGTGGAGGTGGAGTACCACGCGTTCGAGCTGGCGCCGGACACGCCGGTGGACTTCGAGGGGTCCGAGGTGGACTTCCTGGTGCACCACAAGGGCATGTCCGAGGAGCGCGTGCGGTCGATGCTCGACCAGATGACCGAGACCGCCCGTGGCGAGGGCCTGGAGTACGACTTCGCGGGCCTGCGGCACACCAAGACCTTCCGGGCGCACGAGCTGCTGCACCACGCCAAGGCGAAGGGCCTGCAGGAGCCGATGAAGGAGCGCCTGCTGCGGGCGTACTTCACGGAGGGCCGGCACCTGGGGCACGTGGACCAGCTGGCCGACCTGGCGGCCGAGGTGGGCCTGGACCGCGACGAGGTGGTCGCGGTGCTCGAGGAGGGGCGGTACTCGGACGCCGTGCTGGACGACATGGCCGTGGCCCAGCGCCTCGGGATCCGCGGGGTGCCGTTCTACGTGATCGACCAGCGCTACGGCGTGTCGGGCGCGCAGCCGGCCGAGCTGTTCGAGGAGGCGCTCAACCGGGCGGCCGCGCTGTCGGCGCAGGAGGACGCGGCGCCGTGACCGGCGACCCCAGGCCGCCCTTCGAGATGCTCGGCGCCGAGGACGCGCCGGTGTGCGTGGACGGGGTGTGCGAGGTGCCCGCGCCGCCGGAGGCCGAGGCGGCGGAGGGCCCGGAGGAGGGCTGACCTCCTCCGGGCCCGGTCCTCAGGCCGAGGCCTGCGCCTGCACCGCGAAGGTCGTCTCATGCGGGGGCGCCGTGAACGATCCCGGGATCCCCGCGCCCATCCTGGGCATCAGCGTGCCGTCCCGGAACGCCTCCCAGCTGGCCTGGGAGTCGTGGACGGCCACGATCATCCATCCTCCCTCGCACGGCCCGGCCAGGTGCAGGATCTGCCCCTCCGGGAGGCCTCCGGCCGGGTGCACGGCGCCGACCGCCGCCTCGTACTGCTCCTTCGTACCGCCCTCGAAGCGGTGCACGACCGCGTACGCCATCGCCCTCTCCTCGCTCGTGGGCCCGCGGCCGGCGTGCGGGGTCGCCCGCCCGGCCGGGCGGGATCTGCCGGCCACGGTATGGCGATTCCGGCGTTCCCGTCGATCCCCTGACCGGGGGATCGACGGGACGGGCCGGTTCCGCGCGTCAGTAGGTCTTCGCGGTGAGGGCCCCGTCGACCAGCAGGTGGGTGCCGCTCACGAACGTGCTCTCGTCGGACAGCAGGAACAGGATGGCGTTGGCGACCTCGCGCGGCGCGGCGAGCCGCCCGACGGGGTACGTGCCCTCCATCTCGGCGCGCGCCGCGACCGGGTCGGGCTGCCCCGCGAAGTACGCCTGGATCATGGGGGTCTCCATGTCGCCCGGCAGCACGCAGTTCGCCCGGATGCCGTCCCGCGCGTAGTCCACGGCGATGGCCTTGGTGAGGCCCAGCACCCCGGTCTTGGTGGCCGTGTAGGAGCTGATGAACGGGTCGGCGGTGAGCGACAGGATCGACCCGATGGTGACGATGCTGCCGCCACCGCCCTGCTCCCGCATCGCCAGCAGGGCGTGCTTGCAGCAGAAGAACGCGCCCTTGAGGTTGATGTCGTTCACCTCGTCCCACTGGGCCTCGGTCGTCTCGTGCAGCGGCCCCTCGGGGCCCAGGATCCCGGCGTTGGCGACCATCCCGTCCAGGCGCCCCGCCAGCTCACGGCACCGTGCGACGGCGGCCTGCACGTCGCCCTCGTTGCGGACGTCGCCCTGCAGGAACACGACGCGCCCGGGCAGGCCCTCCGCCTCGGCGGCCAGGCTCGCGCCGTCCCCGGCGTCGCGCCCCACCCCGACGACGGTCGCGCCCTCGCCGGCGAGCAGCAGGGCGGTGTCACGCCCCAGCCCCTTGGTGGCGCCGGTCACGACGACGCCCTTGCCCTCCATCCGTCCCGCCATGTGTGTCCCCCCGGACGCGGTTCTCCGGCTGGAAACGCTACCGGGACGCGGCGCCCCGCCGGGGGACCGTCGCGGTCAGCCCGCGGCCGCGCTCCAGCCGAGCGCGCGGGCCATCCCCTCGGCCAGGTCGAGCAGCGTGGGGAGCGGGACGCTGCCGTCGCTGGTGGGCACCTCCACCTCCGGCACCTTGCCCATCGCCGCCCGGTACTCGGTGAGGGCGATGAGGGCGGCGGCGATCACCGGGACCGCCGCCATCCGCGCGAGCCCCAGCAGGTCGCCGTCGGCGACGTCGGTGCCGAACGCCACCAGGGTCGTCGTGACCGGGACCTTCTCGTTGCCGGGCAGCACCCGCACGCCCACCGTGGCGCGGCCGTCGGTGAGCTGCACGGGGCGGCCGGTGGCGCCCGCCGCGAGCACCGGCACGCTGTCCCCGGATTCGGCGAGCAGCGGCCACATCTCCGGGGGGAAGGCGCCGGCGTTGGCGTACACGAAGATCCCCGACGGGTCGGCGACCATGCTGGCCCGAAGGCCCACCCCGTCGCCCCCGTAGGGGATGTCGAGCACGCACCGTTCCCGGGCCCGCCGGTACCGCACGCCGCCCAGTTCCAGGGACTCCCGGTCGTCGGTGCCGATGCGGACGACGAACGGCTCCTCGTCCTCGGGCAGGACGAGCGGGACGTCGGTGAGCAGCGCGGGCGGTTCGGTCATGCCCCAAGTATCGCGGCCCGGGCGGGTGCCCGGGCCGCGCCCTCCCGGGTCAGTTCCCGGTGACCGCCCAGGTGCCGTCCACGAAGAACCGCCCCGCGGTGTTCGAGTGGATGAAGTACTCGGCGCCGAAGGTGTTCGCGCCGTCGTTCTGGTCGGGGACGTTGAACACGAAGAGCTGCCGGTTGGACGGCGGCACCTGGCGGATGTTCGACAGGGAGACGAGGTAGATGCACAGCGTCCCGGAGGCGGCGCGGGGGTCGCCCGCACTGCCCGGGCACTGCGGGGTGGGCGACGCGGAGGGCGGGCGCACCACCACCGTGGGCGCGGTGTTCAGCGACACCCCGAAGCTGATGGAACCGCCGCGGATCTCGTCCGCTCCCGCCGCGACGGAGTCCTCGTTGATGACGCCGCGGATGGTCTGTCCCGCGGCCAGCGTCGTGGTGAACGCGCCGGCGGGGCCCTGCGGCCCCTGCGGTCCCCGGAGGCCGCGCTTGCCGGCCTTGGCGAGCTTGGCGTTGACCGCCGGGCTCAGGTCCCTCGCCTGGATGCTGCCGTCCTGGATGTCCCGGCCGGTGAGGAGGCCGGCCGCCCCGGCCGTCGCCGCCCCCGCCACCGCCAGCCCCGCCGCGAAGGCCACCGCGAGTCCCAGCCGTCCTCGCCAACGTTCCCGCATCGCACCATCCCCCTCCCGTCGTTGGACCGCGAGTATCCGGCGGGCGGACTCGGCGGCGCCAGCCCCGAGGCGATCGGGCATCCGGGGTATCGTCCCGGGCATGGGACTGTTCTCACGGGATGACGACGGCGGTGCGGCCGCCGGCCCTCCTCCCCCACCCCGCCCTCGCCTCGATGGACGCCGTGCTCGCGGCCCCGCTGCGCGAGCTCGCCGTCGCCGTCTTCGCCGTCGCGTGCGCTGGGAAGGAGCCGGGCATGGTGACCCCGGCCTCCAGCGGCTCCGAGGCGATCATCGCGGTGTCCGAGATCCTCGCCGCCCAGCCGGGCGAGACCCGCAAGGCCTCGCGCCTGGTCCCCGAACTGAGCCTTCCCGTCGAGGAAGCCGCCCAGGTCCTGGCCGCCAGCGGGCTCATCATCGCCAAGCAGCGCGGCTCCACGGACCTGGCCTGGTACCTCACCCGCCGCGGCGCCCGGGCCCTCGCCTCCCCCGACCCCCTGGCCTGGATCTCCGCCCCCGCGGATCCCTGATTCCCGCACCCGCGGGTGCCAGAATGCCCGCGTCGCGGGCGTGTAGCTCAGTTGGTTAGAGCAGGGGACTCATAATCCCTGGGTCGCAGGTTCGAGTCCTGCCGCGCCCATCACACAATAAGCC
>JAXLST010000009.1:0-236715 GCA_046330435.1 Thermoleophilia bacterium
TAACCCAACATCTCACGACACGAGCTGACGACAGCCATGCACCACCTGTGATCGCGCTCCGAAGAGGGAACGTGTTTCCAGGGCTTACACGAACATGTCAAGCCCAGGTAAGGTTCTTCGCGTTGCGTCGAATTAAACCACATGCTCCGCTGCTTGTGCGGGCCCCCGTCAATTCCTTTGAGTTTTAGCCTTGCGGCCGTACTCCCCAGGCGGGGCACTTAATGCGTTAGCTTCGACACGGACGGAGTCGACACCGCCCACATCTAGTGCCCATCGTTTACGGCGTGGACTACCAGGGTATCTAATCCTGTTCGCTCCCCACGCTTTCGCGTCTCAGCGTCAGTACCGTTCCAGAGAGCCGCCTTCGCCACCGGTGTTCTTCCCAATATCTGCGCATTTCACCGCTACACTGGGAATTCCGCTCTCCCCTCCCGGACTCTAGCCAGGCAGTATCCAATGCAGGCTTGGGGTTGAGCCCCAAGTTTTCACATCAGACTTACCAAGCCGCCTACACGCGCTTTACGCCCAATGATTCCGGACAACGCTTGCCCCCTACGTATTACCGCGGCTGCTGGCACGTAGTTAGCCGGGGCTTCTTCTGGAGGTACCGTCACCCCGTAGGCTATTAACCCCGGAAGCTTCGTCCCTCCTGAAAGAGGTTTACAACCCGAAGGCCGTCATCCCTCACGCGGCGTTGCTGCGTCAGGCTTTCGCCCATTGCGCAAGATTCCCCACTGCTGCCTCCCGTAGGAGTCTGGGCCGTGTCTCAGTCCCAGTGTGGCTGATCGTCCTCTCAGACCAGCTACCGATCGTCGCCTTGGTGAGCCGTTACCCCACCAACAAGCTAATCGGCCGCGGGCCCATCCTGGAGCGGAGGCCGAAGCTACCTTTTCCCGTCACAGCTTGAGCCATGACGATTCATGCGGTATTAGCTCGGGTTTCCCCGGGTTGTCCCGCTCTCCAGGGCAGGTTGCCCACGTGTTACTCACCCGTTCGCCGCTGTACTCACTCCCGAAGGAGCTTTCTCGCTCGACTTGCATGTGTTAAGCACGCCGCCAGCGTTCGTCCTGAGCCAGGATCAAACTCTCCATGAAAGAAGGTGTTGGCTGCCGCGGCTCCGAAGAGCCATACGACGAACCGAACCTTTGGAAGAGCGCTCTCGATCCGAAGATCGTGAGCGGTCCCGGCGTGTCCTGATTCGACTCATGAGACTCACGTCTCAGGTCGCCCTCGGACGGGGTTCGTGTAAAGACCTGGTCATCTGGCCATCGGGTCGCCCCGAGTGGCCTGATGCATGCTGATCAGTTTTCAAGGTGCGCACTGAGAAGTCCTCAGCGGCAGCCGCCGAATTGCCTGCTCTCCCACCCGGTCAGATCGCACAGCTCCGCGGGCACATTCCGTGCCTCTCGTACGGGGCGGTGTCCTCTGTCGGGGAGGACCTTCGAGCGGGGTTTCAAGCGGCCGGCCCGATCAGGTCGCTCCCGATCGGCTCGGGAATAATGCACCCCTCCCCGGGGGCTGTCAAGGGCCCCCGCCACAGATTTTTCGCGGTCACGAAAGACGAGCGAAACGGCGCTTACCCGCGCGCAGAATGCGGCCGCGCAGCGTTTCGGCCGGGAGGTCGAGCTCCGACACCGGTTCGCCGTCCACGGTGACGCCGCCCTGGGCGATGAGCCGCCGGGCCTCGGACCGCGAGGCGACGCCCAGGACGTCCACGAGGACGGCCGGCAGGTGCACGGGGTCCGTCTGCGGGAGCGCGGCCTCGGGGACCTCCTCGGGGGCCTGCCGGTCGCGGTGCACGCGGTTGAAGTGCTCCTCGGCCGCCAGCGCGGCCTCCGCGCCGTGGTAGCGCTCGACGATGAGCCGGCCCAGCCGGCGCTTGGCCTCCCCCGGGTGCCCCTCGGGCGGCGGCTCGGACGGGAACAGCAGCCGGTAGTACTCGGCCATCGTGGGGTCCGGCACGCGCATGGTGCGCCCGAACTGCTCCTCGGGCGGGTCGGTGACCCCGATGTAGTTGCCGAGGCTCTTGCTCATCTTCTTCTCGCCGTCGATCCCGACCAGGAGCGGCACGGTCATCGCCACCTGGGCGTGCTTCGCCCCGTAGCGGCCCTGCACCTCGCGGCCCAGCATGAGGTTGAACAGCTGGTCGGTGCCGCCCAGCTCCACGTCGGCGTCCAGCGCGACCGAGTCGTAGGCCTGCATGAGCGGGTAGAGCAGCTCGAGGACCGAGATGGGCCGGTCCTCCCGCATGCGCTCGTTGAAGTCGTTGCGCCGCAGGAGCTGGTTGACGGTGACCCGCGAGGCGAGCTCGAACATCGGGGGCAGGCCCATGGGACCGAACCACTCACCGTTGGACCGCAGCTCGGTCCGCTCGGGGTCGAGGACCTTGAAGGCCTGCTGCCGGTAGGTCTCGGCGTTGGCGGCGATCTCCTCGGCGCTGAGCATGGGCCGCGTGGAGCTGCGGCCGCTGGGGTCGCCCACGCGGGCGGTCCAGTCGCCGATGAGCAGGATCGCGGTGTGACCGGCGTCCTGGAACTCGCGGAGCTTCGCGAGCACCACCGTGTGCCCCAGGTGGATGTCCGGCGCGGTGGGGTCGACGCCGAGCTTCACCCGCAGGGGCTCGCCGGTCGCGATGCGCGCCGCCAAGGCATCCACCGAGGGCTCGCAGTTGACGGTGCGGTCCGCGAGCGCCCGCGCCTGCTCGAGCGCCCAGCCCGGGACGTCGCTCATGCGGCCACCGCCATGGGGCGCGAGAGCCACGCCGATCCCTCCAGCGCATACCGCCAGGGGCGGTGCGCGTCCTTGGTGATGCCGATCCGGGGTCCGCGGGCCACCCGCACCTCCTCCGTCCTGGGCAGGACCACGAGGTCCTGCGGTCCGTCCGGGGCGGGCACCGCCCACCCCCCGTCGAGCGTCCCGTCGATGCCGAGCGCCTCGGCCAGCCGGCCGGGGCCGGCGCACAGCTGGCGGTCGGGGCGGGCGCCGCGCCGCTCGCGCATGGCCTCCAGCCCCGCCGTGGGCCGCAGCGCGCGCAGCAGCACGGCCGCGCCGGTGCCCACCGCGTCGCACACCAGGTTCGCGCACCAGTGGACGCCGTAGCTGCGGTACACGTACACGCGCCCCGGCTCCCGGAACATCACCTCCGCGCGCCCCACCGGACCGCGGTGGCTGTGGGACGCCGCATCACGTTCCTCGTAGCGCTCGACCTCCACGATGACCCCGCCCACGCCGTCGCGCAGCAGGGTGCAGCCCAGCAGGTCGGGCGCGACCTCCCGCACCGGGCGGTCGAAGAACGCCCGGTCCAGGGGTGTCACCACCGATCGAGCTCCGCGGTGGCCTGCGCAAGCTGCTCCAGCACACGCGCGCGCGAGGTGCCGCCGATCGCGACCTTGTTCTCGGCGCTCGCCTCGGCCGTGACCGGCGGCGGCTCGACGCCCGCCAGGCCGGCGGCCGCCAGCTCCGCGGCGCTCACCTCGCCGAGGCCCACGCCCCGCTCCGAGCAGGAGCGCACCAGGCGGCCCACCGCCTCGTGGGCGCGCCGGAACGGCCAGCCGAGCTTCACCAGGTGGTCCGCCAGGTCCGTCGCGGCCAGGTAGCCGGCCTCGCACGCCTCGAGCATGCGGTCCGCGCGGAACTCCGCGGTCATCAGCATCCCGCCCACCGCGGGCAGCAGCAGGTCGACGGTGTCGATCGCGTCGAACAGGTAGTGCTTGTCCTCCTGCAGATCCTTGTTGTACGCCAGCGGCAGCTTGGCCACGACGTTCTGCAGGCCGGCGTAGTCCGCCACCAGCCGCGCCGACTTCGCGCGGGCCAGCTCCGCGGCGTCCGGGTTCTTCTTCTGGGGGAGCATGGAGCTGCCCGACGTGAAGGCGTCCGAGAGCCGGACGAAGCCGAACTCCTCGCTGGACCACACCACCAGCTCCTCGCCCAGGCGGGAGAGGTGCACCCCCAGGGTCGCCGCGAAGTGCAGGTAGTCCGACAGCGCGTCGCGGGAGCCCACGGCGTCCAGGCTGTTGGGCGCCGGGCGTGCGAACCCGAGCGCCCGGGCGGTCATCTCCCGGTCCACCGGGAACCCGACGCCGGACAGCGCGCCGGAGCCCAGGGGGGACTCGGCCAGGGACTCGTCGCGCACCGAGGCCAGCCGGCGCCGGTCGCGGGACAGCATCCAGACGTAGGCCAGCAGGTGGTGCGCCAGGCGCACCGGCTGGGCCCGCTGGAGGTGCGTGTACCCGGGCACCAGCGTGTCGACGTGGGCCCCGGCCTGCTCCAGCAGCGCCTCGACGACCCGCTTGATGCCGGCCATCTGGCCGGTGATGGCGTCCCGCAGGTACAGCAGGACGTCGGTCGCCACCTGGTCGTTGCGGCTGCGGGCGGTGTGGATGCGGGCGCCGGCGTCCCCGGCGAGCTCGGTGACCCGCCGCTCGACCGCCGTGTGGATGTCCTCGTCGGACGGCTGGAACGCGAAGCGGCCGGTCGCCAGCTCCTCATGCACGGTGTTGAGCGCCGCGTGGATCGCCCGGACGTCGTCGGCGGGCAGGATCCCGCAGGCGCCGAGCATCTCGACGTGCGCCACCGACCCCGTGACGTCCTGGGCCCACATCCGGCGGTCCACCGCCAGGGACGCGTTGAGCGCGTCGAACGCCTCGGCGGGGCCACCGGAGAACCGGCCGCCCCACAGCCGCGCGCCGCCGCTCACGGACGCCCCGCCCCGGCCAGGTGGGCGGACACCACACGCTGCAGGGCGTCGCAGACGGTCTCCACCTGCGCCTCGGTCATCTCCGGGAAGAACGGCAGGGCGATGGTGGAGCTGCTGATGGCCTCGGTGACCGGCAGGTAGCCGGGCTCGTACCCGAAGCGCTCCCGGTAGAAGGGCTGCAGGTGGATGCACGGCAGGTACGGCTTGGCGCTGATCCCCAGCTCGTCGAGGTCGCGGATGACCGCGTCCCGGTCCAGCGCCGCGTCCAGGCGCGGGGCGTACACGAACCAGGACCGCTGCTGGGGCCCCTCGTACATGGGGGTGACGCCCTCGATGCCGGCGACGCGCTCCTGGTACCAGGCGGCCGCCCGGCGGCGGCCGGCGAGCATGTCGTCCAGCCGTTCCAGCTGCGCCACGCCGATCGCGCTGTGCACGTCCGACAGGCGGTAGTTGAAGCCCAGGCGGGAGTGCACCAGCCACGCGCCGTCGTCGCTGCGCCCCTGGTTGGACAGGCTCTTCAGCAGCGCGTACAGGTCGTCGTCATCGGTGAAGATGATCCCGCCCTCGGCGGTGGTGAGCTGCTTGTTGGCGTAGAAGCCGTACACCGCCGGGTGGCCCCACGTGCCGAGCTTGCGGCCGTCGTAGGCGCCGTCGATGGTCTGGCAGGCGTCCTCCACGACCTTGAGGCCGTGCCGGTGCGCGATGTCGACGAGCGCCGGGATGTTCGCCGGGTAGCCGAAGATGTCGACGATCTCGACGGCCTTGGTGCGCGGCGTGATGGCCGCCTCGACCGCCGCCGGGTCCATGTTGAACGTGAGCGGGTCCACCTCGGCGAACCGCACGTCCGCGCCGGTGAACAGGATCGCGTTCGCCGACGCGACGAACGAGAACGAGCTGGTGATGACCTCGTCGCCCGGGCCCACCCCGGCGGCGTGCAGGCACATGTGCAGGCCCGCGGTGCCGGAGGAGCACGACACCGCGTGCTTCGTGCCGATCCGGGCGGCGAACTCCCGCTCGAAGCGGGTGGTCATCGACCCCAGCGACAGCTGGCCGGACCGCAGGACCTCGTCCACGAGCTCCCGCTCGCGATCGCCGATGACCGGCTTCGCGAGCGGGATGCGCTCCGCGCTCACGCGGTGCCCGCGCCCGAGCGGGTCCGCGCGACCCGGCGCACGCCGTACACCAGGCTGTCCAGCAGCGCCTCCCACGACGCCTCGATCACGTTCTGGCTCACGCCGAGCGCCCCCCAGCTGTCATGCCCGTCCGAGGAGTCCAGGAGCACGCGCGTGGTCGCGCCCGTCCCCTTGTCCTCGTCCAGGATCCGGACCTTGAAGTTCGTGAGGTGGATCTGCGCCAGTTCCGGGATGCGCGGCTCCAGCGCGTTGCGCAGCGCCTGGTCCAGCGCGTTGACCGGGCCGTTGCCCTCGCCGATCGCGACGATCCGCTCGCCCTGGTGCAGCAGCTTCACCGTCGCCTCGGTCTCCACCGAGCCGTCCGCCGCCCGCTTGGAGATCACCACGCGGAAGCTCTCCAGCTCGAACAGCGGCTCGAACGCCCCGATCTCCCGCTCGATGAGCAGCTCGAACGACGCGTCCGCCACCTCGAAGTGGTACCCCTCGTGCTCCAGGTCCTTCAGGCGGGCCAGGATCCGCGGGACGTCGTCGCCGTCGCTCAGGTCGATGCCCATCTCCTGCGCCTTCGCGAGGATCGTGCCGCGGCCCGACAGCTCGCTCACCAGGACGTGGCGCTCGTTGCCGACCGCCGCCGGGTCGATGTGCTCGAACGTGCGCTCGTCGGCCAGCATCCCCGCCACGTGCATGCCGCCCTTGTGGGCGAACGCGTTGCGGCCCACGTACGCCGCCCAGTTGTCGGGCTGCAGGTTCGCCGTCTCGGCGACGAAGTGGCTCAGCGGCGTGAGCTCGGCCAGGCGGTCCGGCGGGACCGTGTGGAAGCCCATCTTGAACGTGAGCGACGGGATGATGGACACCAGGTTCGCGTTGCCGCACCGCTCCCCGTAGCCGTTCACGGTGCCCTGCACCATCCGGGCGCCCTCGTGCACGGCGGCGAGGGAGTTCGCCACCCCGCACTCGGCGTCGTTGTGGGTGTGGATGCCGATGCGGCCGTCCGGGATCGCCTCCCGCACGGTACGCGTGGCCCGCGCCACGTCGTGCGGCAACGTCGCGCCGTTGGTGTCGCACAGGGTGAGCCACGACGCGCCGGCCGCCTGCGCGACCTTCAGGCACTCCACCGCGTAGTCCGGGTGCGCCAGGAACGCGTCGAAGAAGTGCTCGGCGTCGTACACGACCTCCTTGCCCTGCCGCACCAGGAACTCGACCGTGTCCTCGATCATCCGCAGGTTCTCGGCCCGGTCGACCTTGATGACCTTCTCGATGTGCAGGTCCCAGGTCTTGCCCACCACCGTGATGACCGGGGCGTAGCACTCCGCCAGGCCCATCATCGCGGGGTCCTGGTGGGCCTTCACGCCCTTGCGCCGCGTCATCCCGAACGCCGCGACCCGGCTCTCCCCCAGGTCGACGTGCTCCAGCGCGTCGAACATCTCGGCGTGCTTGGGGTTCGACATCGGGAAACCCGCCTCGATGTAGTGCATGCCGAAGTCGGCAAGCCGGCGGGCGATGGCGATCTGCTCGTCCACCGAGAGGCTCATGCCCTCGCGCTGAAGCCCGTCGCGGAGCGTGGTGTCGTAGAGCAGGATCGGTTCCATGGGGTTCCCTGACGTCGGTGTGGTCCTCAGACCGGCTGCACCGCCGACGCCTTCACGTCGACGAGGTCGAGCCAGTCCGCGCTGCGCGGGTCGCGCCCCAGGGTCGCGGCGAAGAACCGCTCCTGGAGGCGCTGCGTAATCGGACCCGGCTCGCCGATGAGGTGATCATCCACCTCCCGGATCGGGCAGACCTCCGCGGCCGTCCCCGTGACGAACACCTCGTCCGCGAGGTACAGCTCGGCGCGCGCGACCTCGCGCTCCACGATCTCGATGCCCTCCTCGCGGGCCAGCTGCATGATGCAGTCCCGCGTGATGCCCTCCAGGATCGACGCGTTCACCGGCGGGGTGATGAGCTTCCCGTCGCGCACCACGAAGATGTTCTCCCCGGAGCCGTCGGCAACGTAGCCCGCCTCGTTCAGGAGGATCGCCTCCTGGTACCCCGCCTTGTGGGTCTCGATCTTCGCGAGGATCGAGTTGAGGTACTGGCCGCCGGCCTTCGCCGTCGCCGGGATCGTCGTGCTGCCGATCCGCCGCCACGTGGAGGTCTTCGCACGGATGCCGTGCTTGATGCCCTCCTCGCCGAGGTACGCGCCCCACTCCCACGCCGCGATCGCGACATCCACCGGCGCGTCCAGCGGGAACAGGCCCATCACGCCGTACCCCCGCCACACGATCGGGCGGATGTAGCAGCCCTCCGTGAGCCCGTTCGAGGCGATGACCTGGTGCACGGCGGTGCGCAGCGCGTCCCCGTCGAACGGGATCGGCATGTAGTACGTCGACGCGGAGCGCTCCAGGCGCCGCAGGTGGTCGCGCAACCGGAACACGGCCGGGCCGTCGTCCGTCGCGTACGCCCTGATGCCCTCGAACACCGAGGACCCGTAGTGCAGCGCGTGCGAGAGCACATGGACCTTGGCATCCGCCCAGTCCACGAGCTCACCGTTCATCCAGATCTTCTGGGCTTCCTGCATGCGTCGACGCCTCTCCCGAAGTGATGGCCGGGGCGGATCTTAGTCCGCCCCGGCCTCGCTTTTCGTCCAGCGCCGGGCTCAGCGTCCTCGCGGATGCTGAGAGGCGACTCCTGCGGGTCGACCCGATGGCGGGCCGGGATTCGGAACTGTTGTCGCGCCTTGCTTTTCAGAACCGTTCCGGCCCGGCAGTCGTTTGGCGCTGATGGCCCACGGCGGGTTTGGCCCCTGCTTCTGAGAACCGCCCGGCCCGGCAGTCGTTTGGCGCTGATGGCCCACGGGGGGTTTGGCCCCTGGAACCGCGCCTTACGGCTGCCCGGTGTCAGCTTTCAGGTCGCCATCCATGGCTCCCGGCATCTCAACCCTCGCCGTCCGCATTTTCTTGTGGTGCGCCTTCCGGGGTTGGCGTCCTCACGGGTACTGATGGTTGATTCCCGGTGCGACCACGACTTGTGATCGAGGGGGAATTCCGCCCATCCATGGGCGGAGACAAAGCATCAACTGGCGCGCAGGGACGTCAGCGGGTTGATGCGCAGGAGTCGCCTATCGGTACCCGTGTGGACGCCTGGCAGGTGATCCGCAGAGCAAGACAGTGTGGATGGCGAGGGTCGGGATCCGGGAGGCATGGATGCCGACCTGAAAGCTGATGCCAGAGCAGCCGCAAGGCGCGGTTCCAGGCGCAAAACCCCCCGTGGGCCATCAGCGCCAAACGACTGCCGGGCCGGGCGGTTCTCAGAAGCCGGCGCGACAACAATCCCGAATCTCAGCCCCCTGGCGAGTTGATGCGCAGGAGACGCCTCTCAGTACCCGTGTGGACGCCTGCCAGGTGATCCGCAGAGCAAGAGACTGTGGATGGCGACCTGAAAGCTGATGCCGGGCAGCCGTCAGGCGCGGTTCCAGGGGCCAAACCCCCCGAACGCATCTCAGCGCCAAACGACTGCCGGGCCGGGCGGCTTGAGAAGCAAGAGCCGGAGAACCAAGCGAGGAAGAATTCTGACGAGGGGGCGGCATCGACGGATCGCTCCGGATGCCGCGGAGACCGGTTCCTGCGCCCTCCCCCTCAGTCAGGCGCCGGGTGCGGGCTCCTTGATCCCCCTCGTGGCCTCTGAAAGGTAAACGCCCCGAGGTCAACACGGGCTCAATTCGGGAGCCCCCCGCATCAACAGCGCGTAAACGCGTTGACGGGTTTGCGTCAGGCGGCGCTGGGTCCGAGGCCGCGGCGGGATGCGCGGGTGATCGCGGCGGAGATCCGCAGGCCGCGCTCGGAGGTGTGCTCGCGCGGCTCGGCGCGCAGGCGGCGGCCGACGATGCCGCGCACCTGGGGGGTGCGGAGCAGGCCGAACATGAGCCAGGGGGCCTTCTCGATGACGTACTTCGCGGCCCAGGCGGACGCGACGTGCGGTCCCAGGGCCTGCGCGAGGCGGCCGGGGTACGCGGAGCAGTCGGCGGCGGTGCCGTCCAGCACCTCGCCGATCGTCCGCGCGGCGATGCGGCTGGAGGTGAACGCCTCGTACATGCCGTCCCCGCTGAACGGGTCGACCAGGCCCGCGGCGTCGCCGGCGAGGACCATCCGGTGGGTCGCGACGGGTGTCCCGGACCGGCGGATGGGCAGGCGGTGGCCGCGCAGGTGCTCGAGGTCGTCGATGGTGATGCCGTGGACCTCGCAGATGCGCCGCAGGTGGTCCCGCATCCGTGGGCCCTCGTCCAGGTAGCCGCCGACGCCGACGTTGACGTGGTCGCCCTTCGGGAAGATCCAGCCGTAGCCCCCGGGCACCACGTCGAACTCCAGGAGTGCGGCGTCCTCCCAGCGGGTGTCGTCGTATCCGGCGGAGCCGCGGGGCAGGTTGCCCTCCATCGCGACGGCGTAGGAGTGCTCGGACACGCCCAGGGCCTTCGCGCTGACGCCGTTGCAGCCGTCGGCGCCGACCATGGCCTGGGCGGCGATCACGCCGGTGTCGGTGCGCACCTCCACGCCGTCGGGGCGCAGCGCGATGTCGCGCACGCGCACGCCGTCGCGGAAGTCGGCGCCCACGGAAACGGCCTTCTCGGCGAGGAACATGTCGAGGCGCTTGCGCTGGGTCATGTAGACCATCGGGCCCTCGCCGTCGACGTGGCACACCGGGCCGCCGTAGCCCATGCGCACGTCCATGCGGGTCACGACCCGCTCCACCACCGGGTCGATCGCGAACGGCAGCACCGACGCGCCGCGCAGGGTCACGCCGCCGCCGCACGGCTTGTCGCGGGGGAAGCGCTGGCGGTCGAGGATCACGACCTTCGCGCCGCGCTCCGCGAGCCGGTAGGCGGCGGTCGAACCCGCGGGCCCGGCCCCCACCACGATCACATCGACTCGCTCCGCCACGGGCGGCAGTCTGCCAGCTTCGCGCCGCAGGGGTCCGGCCCTGGGGCGCTACCGTCGGATCCATGGACGCGTACGGGCCCACGCCGGGCGCGGCACAGCCCGCCTCCGTGATCGAGACCCACGTCTCGGTGATCACCTTCGTGGGGGACCGGGCGTACAAGCTCAACAAGCCGCTGGACCTGGGGTTCCTGGACCACCGGACCCTCGAGGCGCGGCGCGCCGCGTGCCACCGCGAGGTCGCCCTCAACCGGCGCCTGTCGCCGGACGTCTACCTCGGCGTGCTGGACGTGCGCGGACCGGACGGCCGGGTGTGCGAGCACCTGGTGGCGATGCGCAGGATGCCGGGGGACCGCCGGCTCACCGCCCTGCTGGGCACCCCCGAGGGACCGGACGCCGTACGGGCCGTCGCCCGGACCGTGGCGGCGTTCCACGCGACGGCGGCCCGTTCCGCGGCGATCGACCGGGCCGGGTCCCGGGAGGCCCTGCTGGCCCTGTGGGACCAGAGCCTGGAGCAGATGGCGCCCTTCGCGGGCGGTGTGCTGCCGGCCGCCGAGTTCGCCGAGGTCGCATCGATGGCGCACCGGTACCTCGCCGGCCGGGAACCGCTGTTCGCCGCCCGCAGGGAGGCGGGGCTGGTGCGCGACGGCCACGGCGACCTGCTGGCCGACGACGTCTTCGTGCTGGACGACGGGCCGCGCATCCTCGACTGCCTGGCGTTCTCCGACGCCCTGCGGTGGTCGGACGTGCTGCTCGACATCGCGTTCCTGGCCATGGACATCGAGTGGAAGGGGCACCCGGAGCTCGCCCACCGCCTGCTGGACTGGTACCGGGAGTTCTCGTACGAGCACCACCCCACGACCCTGTGGCACCACTTCGTGGGCTACCGGGCGCACGTGCGCAGCAAGGTGGCCTGCCTGCGCGCCGCCCAGGGCGACCCGGACGCCGCCGCGGACGCCGCGGGCCTGCACGCGCTCGCCGCCCGGCGCCTGCGGGAGGGGCGGGTGCGGCTGGTGATGGTGGGCGGTCCGCCGGGCACCGGCAAGAGCACCCTCGCCGCCGCGCTCGCCGACCGGCTCGGGGCCGTGCACCTGTCCACCGACGTCCTGCGCAAGGAGCTGGCGGGGCTTCCGCCCGACGCGGACATCGCCGCCCCGCTGGGGCAGGGGCGGTACCGCCCCGAGGAGGTGCACCGCGTCTACACGGCCATGCTCGCGCGGGCCGAGACGCTGCTGGGCATGGGGGAGCACGTGGTCCTCGACGCCTCGTGGGGCGAGGAGCAGGAGCGCGCCAGGGCGCGCCACGTCGCCGAGAACTGCGGTGCCGCGCTCGCCGAGCTGCGCTGCGTCGCGCCCCCCGCGGTCATCCGGGAGCGCATGGCGCGCCGGCGGGCGGGCGCCCCGGCGCACGCCTCCGACGCGTCGGAGGTGGTGGCCGCCGCGCTCTACGCCGCCGCGGACCCGTGGCCGGCCGCGGAGACGGTGGACACCTCGGGCCCGGACCCCGCGGATGCGGCGGCCCGGGCCCTGGAGGCGATCGGCTAGCCGGTCACCGCCGGTGCGGGGTTCTGCGCGGGCAGGACGCGCACCGGGGTGCGGTCCTTGACGCGCTTCACCGACGCCCCCGCCGCCGAGGCGGACAGGTTCGCCGCGCCGCGCGCCGCGGCCGCCGAGGTGGGGGTGAGCCGCAGCACGACCCGGCGGCTCGCGCCCTTGCGCAGCGTCATCTTCGGGCCGGTCACGACGCCGTTGACCACCGAGAAGCCCGACGGCAGGGACGTGACCGTGAAGCCCGAGGGCACCGGGATGCGCAGGCGCACGTTCCTGGCGGTGGCGGGACCCAGGGAACGGACCGTCACAACGTAGGTGCCCGGCCTGCCGGCGGTGAGCACCGACGGGCCGTCGATGGTGATCGACAGCTTCGCCGCGGCGGGCGCCGGGGCGGCGGGCTCCGGCGCGGGGCCCTGCACCGTCGTCGCGGTGGTGGTGGACCGCGCCAGCAGGCTCACGCCCGAGGTGAGGCCGGAGTGGGCCACCTCGGCGCGGTTGGTGATCTGCGTGCCGGTCGCCGTGGAGGTGTTCACCTTCACGCGGAACACGGCGGTCGTGGTGGCGCCCACGGCGAGCGTGCCGCCCGCCCCGGATGTCGCGCCCGCGCCGAGCCGCACGGTCACGCCCGACGCCGAGGCGTCGGCCCGGTCGTCGGCGCTGCTGTCGGTGAAGACCCCCGCGCCGTCGCCGGCGGTGATGCGCACGGACCCGGGCACCAGCGTCGTCCCGGGGGGGATGACATCCGAGAGCACGACGCCGGCCGCGCTGTCGGTGCCCTGGTTGCCCACCGAGATCGTGTACTCCAGCGTGTCGCCGGCCAGCAGCTGCCCGCCGTCGACGTCGGCCACCGACTTGCTCACCACCAGGCGCGGGGCGTACAGGTCGATGGCGCTGGTGACGACGCCCGGGAGGTAGGTCTCGCCGCCGGTGGTGAGCGCGATCGTCGCCGACGTCGCGCTGTTGGGGATGAGCCCGTCGGCGGTGAACACCGACGCGTCGATGCCGAGGCTGTTGGCGTAGTCGGGGCTCTTGGCGGTCTGCCGCGTCCCGCGGTCGGCGAAGCTGGAGTTGAACATGTCGTTGGCGGGGTGCAGGGCGTCGGACAGCCCCGTGCCGTTCAGGGTGATGGTGTCGCCGGTGGACCCGCGGTCGCCGTCGTAGGCGATCACGCCGACGCGCGCCGTCACGGCGCCGCTCGGCGGGGCCTGCATCCCGGTGACCGTGATCGTCTCCGACGGGTTGCCGCCGTCCACCGCGACCAGCCCGTCGAACACCGCCAGGTTGCGCGGCGGCGCCGCGTCGTCGCGGTACACCACGACCAGGCTCCAGCCGGCGTACGTGTTCTGGCCGGTGCCGGCCTGCACGTCCGCCACCGTGTACGCGCCGTTGCCGGCGGCGGTCACCTGGGAGGTGACGTCCGCGAACGCCTGGTAGGAGTTGTCGGTCGAGTACGTGCCCGTCTCGGCGCCGGTGACGGTGGCGTACGCCCCGCCCGGCACCTGGAGCTTCACGGTGGTCCGTGCGCCGGCGGTCGGCGCGGCGGCGCCGCCGGTGCCCGCGCTCAGCCGCCCGCCCCAGTACAGGCCGGCGAACAGCACCTGCGCGTCGGCCGGCATCGCCAGCGTCGCCGAGCTCGAGTCGAACGTGGAGCCGTCGGCGTCGATGTCGACGTACTGCATGGTGAAGTCGTTGTTCTTGCCGTTCGCGCCGGCGAGCGCCGAGGTGCAGCCGCCCGCGGCCGGGGGGCACGTGAGCACCGTGTTGCCGACGATGCTGATGTCGCCCGCGGCATTGGTGGTGAAGCGGGCGGAGAAGGGGGTGACCGCCGATGCGGTCGCGACGAGGCCGAGCAGCAGCGCCGCGGCGCCCGTGAGGGCGCGGAGGATGGGGGTGCGCATGGACGGCAGATCGGCGTGATCCGCAATTCCCGTATCCCCCGGGAGGGTGAGTCCCCGGCCGCGCGCCGCGGCCGGGGACCACCGTCACTACGCCAGGTACGGCTCCAGCTCGCCGCGGATCTCGTCGACGGTGACCTCCTCACCGTCGTTGAGGCGCGCGAGCATCCCGGCGATCACCTTCTTCGCCTCACGCTTCTCGGGGCCCCCGAGGAACCCGTCGAACACGTGGTCGCCCGAGAGGGCCCGGTTGATCTCCTTGTCCTTGTCGTGGTCACCGAGCTCGGTGAAGTACACGACCCGGTAGGCGCGGTTGTAGCCGCTCTCCCGGTAGATCTCGAACATCGTCCGGTCCTCGGGCCGCAGGCTCACTGGCGGACCCCCGCGGTCTGCCCGCCGCCCCGCGCCGTCTCGGCGCGCAGCTGGGCCTCCAGCTCCGCCAGGCGGGCCTCGATCTCCGCCCGCTTGCCCTTCTCCCGCACCATGTCCTCCCGATAGCGCTGCAGGAAGTACCCGATGGTCTCCACCCGGATCTTGATGGACCCCGACGCCTTGTTCTCGTCGATGTCCTTGAAGCAGAAGTACGGGGTGCCGGCGTCCTGCACGATCTCCTCGACCACCGTGTAGATGGGCGCGTCGTGCCCGCACTTGAAGGAGCTCAGCTCGAGCGCCACCAGGTTCGGATGCCGGGCCGTGTACTTGCTCGCCCAGATCTTGCGGGTGGTGTTCTCCGAGTAGGAGTTCTTCCACACGTCGGAGACGTCGAACGGGTCCTGGATCCTCCCGGCCCGCACGTCGTCGCCGAACAGGCGCCACATGATGTCCTCGTCGATCGGCAGCGAGTCCTGGGTGAACACCGGGTAGCCGATGCGCTGGAACTCGTCGCAGATCTCGTGGTTCACGCCCGGGTCGTTGTGGTACGGCCGGCCCAGCAGCACGATGCCGAGACGGTCCTCGGCCTCCAGCTGGTCCAGCACCTCGCGGGCCGCGCCGCGCACGTCCCGCTCCCACTTCTCCAGGCACCGGTAGCCCTCGTCGACGGCCCGGCGGTGCTCCTCCTGGGTGAGGCCCAGCAGGTCCTTCCAGTCGTCGAACAGCTGCTTCTCCAGCAGGCGCGGCTCGTCGATGTTGACGAACGTGTTCTTGTAGACCACGCCCATCTCGGCGAAGAGGTCACCCTCCTTGGTGAACGCCGCCTTCACGGCCTCCGGGGTGGCGGTGACCGTGGGGCACGCCCGGTTGCTCTGGGTGCACGACAGGTGCGAGCCCAGCGCGTCGATCATCGGGAAGAAGATGACGTCCAGCGGCTTCCGGCTGTTGGCGTGGTGCTTGTACAGCAGGTTGTGGACGTGCGGGATCCCGATCTTGCTGGGGAAGCACGGGTCGATGGCGCCGCGCTTCGCGCCCTCCTTGTACAGCTCCTCGGAGGTGAAGTCGGAGTACACGATGTTGCGCGGGTTCACGCCCAGGGCCTCCAGCCACCCCGCGAACAGCGGGTTGGTGGAGTAGGCGTTGAGCACCTTGGGGATGCCGATCCGCAGCTCGTCGCGCTTCGCGGCGGCGGCGTTCCTGGCCTTCGCCGCGGCGGTGAACGCCCGCTTGTCGGCGGGGTCGGCCACCACCTGGGCGCGCGGCGACCGGAACACGGTCTCCGCGGAGATCTCCAGGAAGTTCGGGTAGTGCTCCTTGTTGGAGTCCATGTCCTTCTTGATGACGCGCATCGCGTCGACGTCCTCCACGAGCCCGCGCTCGCAGGAGTTGCCGACGATGAGGCGCTTCACACCCGGGAGGATCTCGATCTTGCTCGGGCGCGGCTCGTCCGCGAACTCCTCGCCGACGTTCACGTCGATGAAGGTCCGCAGGCACCGGTTCTTGCAGAAGTAGCACCGGGTGTCCTCGCTGCGGTGCGAGTTGTAGGTGATCTCCTGGACCCGGTCGATGCCGATGAACTGGGTGCGGTGGCCGTTCTCGTACAGGCGCACCGCCTCGATGCCGGCGCCGATGGCGCCGGACTCGCCGCAGTGCGGGTGCACGGTGATCGTGGGCGCCACGTCCTTGCCCGCGAACCGCTGCTCGATGAAGTCCACCTGCGACTTCACCGCGGCGAGGTTGTGCTGGGTGCCGCCCTGCAGCACGAAGTTCGTGCCGAGCGCCGCCAGGTTCGGCAGCTGGGCGACGTACAGCCAGATGTTCTTGGGGAGCACGGCGGCGAGGCCGGCCATGATCTCCTCCGGCTTCCAGCCCTGCCGCTGGAAGTCGACGATGTCGGACTGCATGAACACCGCGCAGCCGTACCCGAAGGTCGGCATGGCCTCGGCGCCGAAGGCGATCTCCGCGTACTTCTTCACGTCGAAGCCGAACGTCTCGGCCGTGCTCTGCAGGAAGTAGCCGTTGCCGGCCGAGCACTGGGTGTTGAGCTTGAAGTCCTTCACCTGGCGGTTCTTCAGGACGATGAGCTTGATGTCCTGGCCGCCCACGTCGACGATGATGTCCACGTCGTCGCCGAAGAACCGGATCGCCGACTCGGTGTGCGCGACGGTCTCCACCAGCGCCACGTCGGCCCGCAGGACGTCCTTGAGGATGTCCTTCGCGTAGCCGGTGGTGCCGATGCCGAGCACCTCCAGGGTCGCCCCCGCGTCCTCCACCTGCTGCTTGATGGACGCCAGGATCTCCTTGGTGTCCTCGATCGGGTTACCCTTGGACAGCTGGTAGGCCTTCACCAGGACGTTGCGGTCCTCGTCCAGCAGGGCGGCCTTCGTGGAGGTCGAGCCCCCGTCCAGGCCGATGAACCCGCGCACGTGCTGGCCGGGGGTGAAGGTGGCCGGGATGAACGGCGGGATCGTGTACTTCTCGACGAAGGCGTCCAGCTCGTCCTGGGTGTCCCACAGCCCGCGGCTGCCGGAGGCCTGCTTCTCCTCCAGGCGGCCCACCTCGATGTAGTGCCGCAGCAGCTTCGTGCCGCGGTACACGCCGATGGTCTCCTCCTCCTCCTTGCCGAACTCCACGGCGCCGATGGCGGCGAAGTACTGGGCGTTGTCCGGCACGCGGATGAGGTCCTGCGGGTCCACCCCCTCCGGCAGGGGCGTCTTCCGCTCCTCCCAGATCTTCGGGATGTTCTCCTTCCAGGCCTCGACCATGCCCCGGATGTAGGTGTTGGGGCCGCCCAGCAGCAGCACGTGCGGCAGCAGCGTGTTGCCGCGGGTGAGCACCGACAGGTTCTGGCCGATGATCGCGTCGAACAGCGAGGCCATGAGCTGGTCCGCCGGCACGCCCATCTTCTGGAGCGAGTTGACGTCGGTCTCGGCGAACACCCCGCACTTGCCGGCCACGGGGTGGATCTTGATCCCCGTGTAGCCCATGTCCTTGAGCTCCTCGGCGGGGATCCGCAGCTTCGCGTTGATCTTGTCGATGACGGCGCCGGTCCCGCCGGCGCACTTGTCGTTCATCGACGGGATCTTCTTCTTCTTCCCGGTCTCCGGGTCTTCCTTGAAGATGATGATCTTCGCGTCCTGGCCGCCCAGCTCGATGACCGAGCCGGCCTCCGGGTACAGCTTCTCCACAGCCAGGGAGACCGCGTTGACCTCCTGCACGAACTTCGCCCCGATGCGCGGGGCGATGCCGCCGCCGCCGGAGCCCGTGATGAAGATCCGGATGCGGTCGTGGTCGATCGGGAAGTCCGTCTCGATCCGGGTGAGGAACTCGAGGACCTTCTCCGGCTGCTTGGTCTCGTGGCGCTGGTAGTCGCTCCACAGGATCTCGTCGGTGACCGGGTCGACCACCACCGCCTTGACGGTGGTGGAGCCGACGTCGAGGCCGACGAACAGCCGGTCGTGGGACCGGTAGCCGTTGCCGCCCTGGGCCATCAGTTGACCTCCGCGGGGACCGCGATGCGGCTGCCCTTGCCCTGCTTGTGGAGGTCCGCCACGTGCGCGAGGAAGTTCGCGGCGGTCCCGATGCAGCCCTTGGTGTGCGGCACCTTGTACATCGCGGAGGCGACCTCCGGGTGGGTCTCCTGGTACTCGCGGGCGTCGTCCAGGGTGAGGCCGGTCTCTGCCTCCACGCGCTCGATCTCCTGGCGGGCCTTCACGCGGGCCTCGCCGAGCGCCATCTGGACGCGGCTGTGGGCGTTGACCTCGCCCTCGCCGGAGGTCTCGATGGGCAGGTAGATCATGTCGCGGTACTGGTTGATGACCGCGCTCTGCACGCCGTCGGACTGGGTGGACGGCATGCACCCGAACGGCTTGAGCGACAGGACCATGTGCGCCAGGTCCTTGTTCGAGTAGTAGATGTTCTTCGCGACCTCGAGGTGGCCCTCGCCGCCGCCGGCGCGCGAGTTGTAGAACGGGTGCCCGAGGCGCTGCAGCTCGTACTGGTCCGTGAGGTCGTGCGGGATGTCGTTGAGCGCGGCCCGCAGGCGGTTCCACTCGCGCTTGAACACGGCCTCCGCGACGGTGAGCTTGGCGTTCTTGCGGCGCGCGCGGAGCTCGTTGGCCATGCGCCGGTCGATGCGCCACGCGGCGGGCATCGACTCGTCCTCGTTGGTGTGGCGCCGGTCGTGGTTCTGCTGCTTGGCCTGGTGGATCATGTACATGATCCAGGTGCCGACGGGCTCCACCACCACCTGGGCGTTCTCGCGCTCCAGGAAGGTGAACATGTTGAAGTTGCCGTCGCCCTCGGTGGTCTGCGCCCAGAACTCGCCGGTGATCTTCACGACGGGCTTCACGCGGGTGCGGTCGAGCGTCACCTCGGCGAGGGCGCTCCCCACGTCGCGGAACGCGTCGGTGTAGTCGTCGGTGACGAGCTGGTCGCCGAACTTGCGGGCCTTCTCGGCCATGTCGCCGACCTTGGTGTCGCCGAGGAGCTTGGCGACGGGGCCCGACAGGCTGATCTTGCGCTTGTCGCGCAGGATGTCGTGCAGCCGCTCCATGCCGTTGTCGAGGGCGGCGTTCACGCGGCCCTCCTCCGTCTCGAACGGCCGGGTCTGGTAGCCCAGGTCGTTCAGCAGGTCGCCCATGTTGAGGGCGTTCAGCAGCGCGAGGAAGAAGTCGGTGTTCATCTCCAGGCCGGCCTCGGTGCCGGACTGGTCGAGGCCGCCGGCCTGCTGGAACAGGATCACGCGGAAGCCGTCGAACCCGGAGTTGCGCAGTGCCAGGCGGTACT
Source organism: Thermoleophilia bacterium (assembly GCA_046330435.1). Taxonomy (GTDB): domain Bacteria; phylum Actinomycetota; class Thermoleophilia; order Miltoncostaeales; family Miltoncostaeaceae. Next base: position 19,345 of record JAXLST010000009.1, read on the forward strand.
CGGCCTCGTACATGCCGAAGCGGCAGGGGCCGCAGGCGCCGGCGGTCACGAAGATGTGCTTGTCGATGATGTCCTGGCGGGACATCCCCCCGGCCTCGAGCTTCTGGAGGTGCTGCACCAGGTTGCCCACGGTGAAGTAGGTGGGGTTGCACTGCCCGTTGTTGCCGTACTCCTTGCCGAGCTGGAAGGCGGCGACGTCCGGCACCGCCAGCGGCTCGCAGACGTACCCGAGCCCGGAGAGGGCGCCCTGGATGAGGCGCTCGTGCTTCCAGGTGAGGCCGCCGAACAGCACGGTGGTGTGCGGCCGCTGGTCACGGGTGAACGCGTTCTCCGCCGGGCGGGTGAAGTGCTCGACCTTTTTCTCCTCGAGACCCATCTCGCGTTCCAGCCGCGCGCGCTCCTCCTCGAGCCGCTGCCGGATCTGCTCCTCGGTGCTCGTCACCTGGGTTGCCATGGGGGCCGCCTTTCCTCGCGTTGGGCCTCACGAAATCCCCGCACCGCTGCGCGCCCCGCATGGGCCGCGGACCCTCCGAGGAGGGCATCCCGGCGCACCTGCGGACGGGGTTGGCTGGATGGGGGTCTGAGGCCGTCGCGCGCCGCCACCGTCGCCGACGGTGCCGTGGCATGTGTGCCCGCGGGGCCCGTCGTGCAAGGCGCCGCGTGCAGCTCGGCCGACCATCCCATCCCGAGGCATCGTCTTGACCGCCGGTTGCGGGGCCATCGGGGAAACACCACTGCCGGTGGAGGAAAACCCGCAACTTGACTGCGGGAAATCCCCTCGGGGCCGCATGGGGACTCGCTCGCGCCTCCCTCATCCCGCGTGGCCCCCCGGCCGATATCCCCCTGAGTGTCCGGGAACGTCGCGCAGAGCATGGTCCGCTACGCGGGGCTGACGGCCGAGCAGGCCGCGGCCGTGCGGGCCGGCGCGCTGGCCGGGCACGTGTCCGCGACGGTCCTGCGCGACATCGCCTCGCCGCCGGTGGAGGCCCTTGCCGTGGTGCTGCCCGCGGTGCTCGCCGCCGACGTGCTGCGGCGCTGGGGCGGGCCGTCCGCGGCGCCGCCGGTGCTCGCTGTCGCCCCGGACGAGGCGGCCGGTGCGGCCGCCGTCGCCGCCGGGGCGGCGATGGCCCTGCTGGAGCCGCTCACGCCCGAGCGCGTGCGCCTGCGGCTGCTGGAGCTCGCCGCGGGCCGGATGGGCCAGAGCCTCGCCGGGGTCCTGGAGTCGATGCGCCAGGGCTTCCTCGCCGTGGGGGCCGACGGCCGCATCGCGGTGGTGAACGACGCGTTCTGCGAGCTGGTCGGCTACCGCCGCGACGAGCTGGTCGGCGCGGTGCCGCCGTACCCGTTCTGGGCCCCGGAGGCCGAGGCGGAGCTGCGCGCGGACCTGCGCACGATGCTGGACCGCGAGGAGAGCTCGCTGCGGCTGCGGTACCGGCACCGCTCCGGGCGGCGGCTCACGGTGGAGGCCAACGGCTCGGCGCTCACCGGCCCGGACGGCGTGCCCGCCGGCGGCGTGGGGCTGTTCCGGGACGTCACCGACCAGGTCGCCGCCGAGGAGGAGCTGCGGGCCAGCGCCGCCGAGCTGCGGGGCCTGGTGGACCACCTGCCCGCCGCGGCCGCGCTGCGGCTCCCGGACGGGAGGCTGCGCCTCAACGCCCGCGCCCGCGAGCTCACCGGGTGGCCGGAGGACGAGCTGCGGACCGTGGACGACTGGTTCCGGCTGCTCTACGGGGAGCGCGCCGCCGAGGTCGAGGCCCGGTACGAGGCGTCGCGGGCGCAGGGGTTCCGCCGCAGCCGCATCGGCCGGCTGTCGACGCCCGCCGGCACGAGGTGCTGGAGTTCTTCGCCTACCAGGCGCCGGATGGCAGCGAGGTGTGGCTCGCCGCCGACGTGACCGGGCGCTTCGAGGCGCAGGAGGAGCGCGACCGGCAGGCGGCCCGCCTGGCGGCCGTGATGGAGGCGCTGCCGGACCTGGTGATCCGCCTGCGGCGCGACGGCCGGATGCTGGCCGCCCACGGCTCCCCCGAGCTGCTGGCGGTGAACGACCCGCACGCCGACGTCACCATCGCGGAGGTCCTCCCGCCGGACGTGGTCCGCATGAGCCTGGAGGCGATCGCCGCCGCGCTGGACACGGGTGAGATCCAGCAGATCCAGTACCACCTGGACGTCGGCGCCGGCCGCCGGTTCTTCACCACCCGGGTGGCGCCGATGGCCGGCGACGAGGTGGTGGCCGTCGTCCGCGACGACACCGAGCGCCTCAACGCCGAGCGGGACCGGACCCGCGTGTTCAGCCTGTCCGCGGCGCCCATGGCCGTGTGGTCGGCCGACGGGCAGGCGCTGGAGATCAACCCGGCGATGGAGCGGCTGCTGGGCTGGACCACCGAGGAGCTCACGGCCATGGGCGTGACCGGCTGGGTGCACCCGGAGGACCAGCCGGCGGTGCTCGCCGGCATCGCCGGGCTGGCGTCCGGCGTCCCAAGCGAGAACCTGCCGCAGCGGCTCCTGCGCCGGGACGGCGGCTGGGTGTGGACCGAGGTCACCGCGTCCCCGGACACCGAGCGCGGCCTGGTGTACCTGAGCGTCCACGACGTCTCGGAGCGCCGCAGGACCGAGATGGAGCAGCAGGCGCTCACCCGCGTCGCCGAGATGGTGGCCCAGGACGTGGAGCCCGGGGTCCTGTTCGGCGTGGTCGCCGAGGAGGTGGGCCGGCTGTTCGACGCCGACGGCGCGGGCGTCGCGAGCTTCGGCGACGGGCGCATGCGGGTGGTGGCGCGGTGGGGGGACGACCCGGGCCTGGCGGCCGAGGCCGCGGACGAGATGCCGCTCGACGGCGGGCACGCCAGCGCCGAGGTCGCCGAGACCGGCCGGCCCGCGCGCCACGACCGCGCGGGCGCCGACGGCACCGTCGTGCGCAGCTCCGTGGCGGCGCCGGTGCGCGTGGGCGGCCGGCTGTGGGGCGCGGTGGGCGCCGTCAACACCGGCCGCGGCCGGTTCCCGGACGGCACCGAGGAGCACATGGCGCGCTTCGGGGAGCTGGTGGCCCTGGCGATCTCCAACGCCCAGATGCGGGAGCGCCTGGTCACCGAGGCGTCCACGGACCCGCTCACCGGGCTCGCGAACCACCGGGCCTTCAAGGAGCGGCTCGCCGCCGAGATGGCCCGGGCCCAGCGGCACCGCCGCCCGCTGGCGCTCGCGCTCATCGACCTGGACCACTTCAAGCGCATCAACGACCGGTTCGGCCACCAGGCCGGCGACGCGGTGCTCACCGAGGCGGCCCGCCGGCTGCGCGACCGGTGCCGCACCACCGACCTCATCGCCCGCGTGGGCGGGGAGGAGTTCGCGTGGCTCATGCCGGAGACCGACGGCCTCGACGCATGGCAGGCGGCGGAGCGCGCCCGCGAGGCGCTCTCCGGGCGCCCGTTCCCGGGGGTCGGGCGGGTCACGGCGTCCATCGGGATCTGCGACCTCACCCACGCCACCACCGCGGACGACCTGTACCGGCTCGCCGACGGCGCCCTCTACTGGGCCAAGCACCACGGCCGGGACGTGGCGTTCATGTACTCGCCCGAGGTGGTGGAGGTGCTCTCCGACGCCGAGCAGGCCGAGCGGCTGCTGCGCCACCAGGCGATGCAGAGCATCCGGGTGCTCGCGCGGGCCGTGGACGCCAAGGACACCTCCACGCGTGAGCACTCCGAGCGCGTGGCCGACACGGCCGTGGCGATCGCGACGGCGCTGGGGTGGCCGGTGGAGCGCGCCGCGCTGCTGCGGGAGGCGGGCCTGGTGCACGACGTCGGCAAGATCGCTGTCCCGGACGCGATTCTCTCCAAGCCGGGGCGGCTCACCGACGAGGAGTTCGAGACCATCACCACCCACGCGGCCGCCGGCGCGGAGATCGTCGCCGACGTCCTGGCCAAGGAGCAGGTGGCCTGGGTGCGCGGGCACCACGAGCGCTGGGACGGCCGCGGCTACCCGGACGGCCTCGCCGGCGACGAGATCCCGGACGGCGCGAGGATCCTCGCCCTCGCCGACTCCTGGGACGTGATGACCTCGGAGCGCCCGTACAAGGCGCCGCTGCCGCTGGACGAGGCCGTCGCCGAGTGCGTGCGCTGCGCCGGCAGCCAGTTCTGGCCGGCGGCGGTGGACGCCCTGGTGCGCCTGCACCGGGCCGGGGCCCTGGACCGCCCGGTCGCGGCGGCCGCGGCCCGCTAGCCCCGGGCCACCGTCTGGACGAAGACGTCCACGACGGACGGGTCGGCCTCGCGGCCCAGCCGGCGGGCCCGCCCCGCCACCTCGTGGGCCTGCGCGAGCGGCGTGCCGCCCGGCAGCGGGAGCGTGAGGTAGGCCATCACCCCGCCGTCCACGGCCACCAGCCGCAGGTCCACCGGCGCCACGCCCGTGGCGCGGCGCACGGCGGCCTCGATGGCGGCGGCGGCGTCCCGCGCCTGCGGTGCCCGGGCGGTCCCCGCCTCGTCCTCCAGCGGCTCAAGGTGCACGTGCACGGCGTGGACCTCCGGGGCGTCGCGCACCACCGCCGCCTCGATGCGCGAGGTCGCGCGCTGCGCCTCCTCCAGCGAGGTGTCGGCCGGGAGCTTGAGGTGCAGCGAGGCCTCCACCCGGCCGTCCACGTCCAGGAGCCGCACGTTGTGCACCTCCCGCACGTGCAGGACGCTCTGCGCCGCGGCCCGCACGCGCTCCCCAAGCGTCCCGCCGCCGGGCTCCACGTGCACCACCGCGTCCACACCCGGCAGGGCCTCCTCCAGCACGCGCTCCACCGCGTCGGCCGCGCCGTGGGCCTGGGCGAGCGCGGCACCGGGGGCGATCGCCACCACCGCGTCCGCGAAGTGCCGGCCCGCGGCGGTGCGCAGGCGCAGGCGGCGCACCTCCACCTCGGGCTCCAGCACGGCGAGGGCCTGCATCGCCCGCTCCACGTCCGGGGCCGCGGCGCGGTCCAGCAGGATGTCGGCGTTGCGCCGCATGAGCATGCCGGAGGCGGCGAACACCAGCACCGCCACCACGATGGCGGCGATCGGGTCGGCGACCGGGTACCCGGCGTCCACCAGGATGAGCCCGGTGAGCACGGCGACCGTGCCGGCCAGGTCGCCCGCGAAGTGCACGGCGCCGGCCGCCAGCGCCGCGCTGCCGTGCCTCCGGGAGGCCCGCCACGACGCCGTCGCGCGCGTGGCGTCCACCACGATCACGAAGAGCAGGGTCCCGTACACCCAGGCGCTGGTCTCCACCTCTCCCGGGTCGCCCAGGCGCCGCGCGGCCTCCACGACGATGGCGATGCTCGCCACCCCCAGGATGAACGCCTCCATCAGCGCGGACAGGTGCTCGGCCTTGCCGTGCCCGTAGGGGTGGTCCTCGTCCGGCGGGCGCCCCGCGACCCGCAGCGCCAGGTACGCCAGCAGCGCCGCGACCAGGTCGGTGCCGCTGTGGATCGCCTCGGAGATGAGGGCGAGGGACCCCGATGCGATGCCCGCCGCGAGCTTCACGCCGATGAGCAGCAGGGCGGCCGCCACCGAGAACAGGGCGGTGCGGGCCGCCGCCCGGGTGTCGGGGGCGCTGGGGGAGGGGTCCGGCATGGGGCGGTAGTGTCCCAGGGGTGAGGCGGATTCTCGATGCGCTGACGATCACCGACGCCCAGGGCACGACGTACCCGCCGTCGGCGATGTGGCGCAAGACGGTGGTGCTGGTCGTGGGCTCGCTCGTGCTGGTGGGCGCCACCTTCCTGGTCGGCGTGATCTGGGACGCCCTCCACTGATGCGGCCGCGCGCCGCCGCCATCCTCGCCGCGGCCGCCCTCTGCGCCGCCGCTCCGGCGGCCGCCGGCATCACCGCGCCGGCCGGCGTGCGCGTCGACACGGTGGCCTCCGGCATCCCCGAGCCCACGGCGATCGCCTTCGACGCCAAGGGCGGCATGTGGGTGACCTCCGGCGGCAACCTCGCCAAGCCGGGGAACGGGGTCTGGTACGTCCCGCGTCCCGGCGCGAGGCCCCGCCAGGTGGTGAAGCGCCTGTTCATCGCCCTGGGGCTCACCTGGCGCCACGGGGTGCTCTACGTGAGCCACGTCACGCCCTTCGACAGCTCGTTCACGGCGGTCGACCGGCGCCGCGGCCGGGTGACGGCGTTCACCGGCTGGAACGGGCGGCGCTTCACCGGCAGCCGCGCGGTGCTGAGCGGGCTCCCGGTGGGCCGGCACACCATGGACAACATCGTGGTGGGGCCCGACGACCGCCTGTACGTGGGCATCGGCAGCCGGTTCGACGACCGGCCGTCGCCCGAGCGGCTCTCGGCGGTGGTGGTGAGCGTCGACCCCGACGCCGCCCGCCCGGTCGCGCGCGTGGAGGCCCGCGGGCTGCGCAACCCCTACGGCCTGGCGTTCGTCCCCGGCACCTCCGACCTGCTGGTCACCGACAACGGCCGCGACGACCTGGGGCTCACCCGACCGCCGGACGAGGTCAACGTCGTGCGCACCACCGGCCCGGCCCCGCACTTCGGGTTCCCGGCCTGCTGGGGGCAGGGCGGCGCCCCGTGCCGCGGCCGCACCGCGGCGCTGGTGCGCACGCACGCCCACGCGTCCACCGACGGCATCGCCGTCGCGGAGCGGTTCGGGAGCCTCGGGCTGTCGGCGTTCATCGCCAACAACGGGTCCACGCTGTTCGACGACCCGCCCACCACCAACGTCCAGCGCGTGGCCCTCACGCCGGTGGCCGGCGGGTACACGGCGCGGCTGCTCCCGTTCGCGTCCGGGTTCCGGAAGTACGACCCCCTGGGGCTCGCGATGGGACCCGATGGCGGCCTCTATCTCACGCTTTGGCTGTCAGGCAAGGTGGTTCGTTTTTCACCGACCGGGTGAGGGTGTAGGGTCCCGGGCAATTCGTCCCGGAAAGACGATGACGCCCATCCCGGATCAATTGCACCCATCCGATCCCGCCGAGCTCCGGTCACTGCCCGACCGCCAGCTCCGCGCCCTCCTCTCGTCCGCGCGCCGCGAGCGCCAGGCGATCCAGCAGGAGGCAGTGGTGTGCTGGGCGGACACCCGCCTGGGGCAGCGGCTCTCGGACGTGGACGCCGTGGAGCGGGCCTGCCGGTGCGAGCTCACCCGTCGCGGCCGCTTCCGCACCCTCCGCCGGGTCCTCGTGACCGCCCGGCTGCACGTGATGTCCTAGCTCAGGGCGCGGGCGGGGACCACACCAGGTCCTCCGCATCCAGCAGCGACAGGTCCGCCGCCTTGGCGTCGACCACCCGGGAGGCGTTCGCCGCGATGGCGTCCTCGAACAGGTTCCGGATCTCGCGGGCGTTCCCGAAGTCCCGCCCCGCGGTGGCCACCATCTGCGCGGTGACCTCCGTGAGCCGCAGGTCCGCCGCCGGGGTCATGCGGTAGTCGTACCGCTCCGCCATGCCGCGGAAGATCTGGGCGAGCTCCTCCGCCGTGTACGACGGGAACTTCAGCTGGGTCGGGAACCGGCTGCGCAGCCCCGGGTTGCTCGAGAGCAGCTGCTCGATCTCGTCCTCGTACCCGGCGAGGATCACCACCAGCCGCTCGCGGTCGTCCTCCATGCGCTTGATCAGGGCTGCGACGGCCTCCTGGCCGAAGTCGGACTCCCCGCCGCGCACCAGCGCGTACGCCTCGTCCACGAACAGCACGCCGTCGAGGGCGGTCTGCACGACGGCGTCCACCTTCGGCGCGGTCTGGCCGATGTACCCGGCAACCAGGCCCGCGCGGTCCACCTCCACGAGGTGCCCGCGCTTGAGGGCCCCGATGCCGGCGTAGATGCGGCCCAGCAGGCGCGCGACGGTGGTCTTGCCCGTGCCCGGGGGGCCGCTGAACACCAGGTGCAGGGTCACGTCGGGCGTCCGCTTGCCGGACTCCCGGCGCCGCTGTTGCACCACGATGAGGTCCTTCAGGCGCTCCACCTCGGCCTTGATGCCGGCCAGGCCCACCAGCTCGTGCAGCTCCTCCAGCGCGGCGCGCATGTCCGCGTCGCGCTCCTCCGGGGTCTTCTCCGGCGGCGCGCTCCCGGCGGGCGGGGCCGTCGGGTCGCCCGCGGTGACCCGCGCGGCGTCCTGGCCGCGCCCCACGCGGTTGAGCGCCGCGGCGAGCTCGTCCCGCACCGAGCGCAGGACGTCCGGGTCGGCGGGGCGGGCGTCGGCCGCGCCCGCGGCGGCCCGCTCCAGCGCCGCGACCGCGGCGGGTTCGTCCGCGAGGGCCGAGCAGGCCGCCGCGAGCAGGCGCAGCGCCCGCACCGTCGCCCAGTCCCCGTCGCCGCGCAGGCGGTTGGCGGCGTCCACCGCCTCCTGCAGCACCTCCCGGGCGCCGGCGTGGTCGCCCCGCGCGCTGCGCACGGCGCCCAGGTCGGCCAGCCAGCCGGAGGCCAGCAGATCCAGCCGCCCGGCCGTGCGGGCGCCCTCGACCGAGCGGGCCAGCAGGGCCTCGGCCTGGTCCTTGTCGCCGCGGGCGAGGGCGAGGCGGCCCTGCATGCGGTCGGCCATCGCCGTCTCCGCCGGGTCGGACGCCACGCGGGCCAGCCGCTCCGCCGTCTGCTCGGCGTCGCGCAGACGGCCCTCGGCCATCGCCCGGTCGAATGTCGTGCGGATCAGCTCAAGACGGTCGGTCGGCACGGCGATGAGACCTGGAGACGGGGACGACGGGGCGGGCCGAGTCTAGCCGCGGTCCCGCCGGACCCCCGGCGTGACCGGCGCGGTCGCGCGCTAGCGTTGGACCGAGGCCTCGGCCCGGGGACGAACAAGGGGATGGAATGCCGTTCTGGCTGATCGTCGCACTGGTGATCCTGGGGCTCCTGCTCGCCCTCGTGGTGCACGACCTCACGCAGCGCAAGCACGCGATCCTGCGGAACTTCCCGCTGGTGGGGCACTTCCGGTACTGGCTGGAGGCGATCGGCCCCGAGCTGCGCCAGTACATCGTGACCGGCAACGACGAGGAGCGGCCGTTCAGCCGCAACCAGCGCCGCTGGATCTACGCGTCGGCCAAGCGCCAGAACAACTACTTCGGCTTCGGCACCGACAACGACATCGAGCGGACGCCGGGCTACCCCATCATCAAGCACTCGGCGTTCCCGTCCCCGCCGCCGCCCGGCGGCGACCCCCCGGGCCACCCGGTGCCGTGCGCCAAGGTCATGGGCGCGGCCCGCGGCCGGCGGCTGGCGTTCCGCCCGCCGTCGATCGTGAACGTCTCCGGCATGAGCTTCGGCTCCCTGTCCGGGGCGGCCATCGAGGCGCTCAACTCCGGCGCCCGGCTGGCCGGCTGCCTGCACAACACCGGCGAGGGCGGCCTGTCCCAGCACCACCGCATGGGCGGCGAGCTGATCTTCCAGGTCGGCACCGCCTACTTCGGCTGCCGCGACGAGAACGGCCGGTTCAGCATGGAGCGCCTGGTCGCGCTGTGCGAGGAGAACCCGGTCCGCGCCATCGAGATCAAGCTCAGCCAGGGTGCCAAGCCCGGCGTCGGGGGCCTGCTGCCCGCCGCCAAGGTCACCCCGGCGATCGCCGCCGCCCGCGGCATCCCGGTGGGCGTCGACTGCCAGAGCCCCTCCGGCCACGCGGAGTTCCACGACGTGGACTCGATGCTGGACTTCGTGGAGCGCATCGCCGACGCCACCGGCCTGCCGGTGGGCGTGAAGGCCGCGATCGGCGAGATGGGCTTCTGGGAGGAGCTCGCCGAGCGGATGTCCTCCGAGGACCGCGGCGTCGACTTCATCACCGTGGACGGCGGCGAGGGCGGGACGGGCGCCGCCCCGCTGGTGTTCGCCGACCACGTGGCCCTGCCGTACCTGCAGGCCCACAACCGCGTGTACCGCACCTTCGCGCTGCGCGGCCTGCAGCACGACGTGGTGTTCATCGGCGGCGGCAAGCTCGGCATGCCGGAGTCCGCGCTGCTGGCGTTCGGCCTGGGCGCCGACATCGTGCACGTCGCCCGCGAGGCGATGATGGCCATCGGCTGCATCCAGGCGCAGCGCTGCCACACCGACAAGTGCCCCACCGGGGTCGCCACCCAGTCCGCGTGGCTGCAGCGCGGCCTGGACCCCGAGCTCAAGTCCGTGCGCCTGGCGAACTACATCACCGTGCTGCGGCGCGAGCTGGTGGCCCTGGCCCGCACCTGCGGGCACCCGCACCCGGCCTTCGTGACCCCCGACCACTTCGAGTTCCTCACCGGCGGGCGGGCCGAGCCGGCGACCGAGCGCTTCGACCTGCTGCCGGGGTGGACGACCCCCCGGCGGGACGACCTGGAGGCCGTGGCCCGGATCATGGCGGGGGGCGGCGAGGAGGCCGCGGCGCCCGGCCGCGGGCGGGGTAGCATGGCCGCATGAACGACGCTCCCTCGTCCCCGCTGCGCCCCGTCTGGCACTGGTACGCCATCGCGGGCGCGCTCCTGCTGATCCTCCTCGTCCTGGACGTCGCCGGCGTGCTGGACGTCCTGGGCCCCGAACTCCAGCGCTGATGCGCGCGGTCGTCACCCCCGAGGCGGGGGCGGCGCCGGAGGTTCGCGAGGTCCCCGAGCCCGCCGCCGCACCCGGCCGGGCGCTGGTGCGCCTGCGCGCCGCCGCGCTCAACCCCGTGGACCTCGCGATCGGCTCCGGCCGCTTCTACATGCCCGTCCCGGAGCCGCCGCGCGTGGCCGGGGCGGAGGCCGTGGGGGAGGTGCTGTCCTCCGCGGTCCACGCGCCCGGCACGCTGGTGTGGAGCCTGGAGCCCACCGGCCGGTTCGGCGAGGTCTTCAGCGCCGCCGACGACGCGCTGGTGCCCCTGCCGGAGGGCCTGGACCCGGCCCTCGGCGCCGCCATCGGCATCGCCGGCCTCGCCGGCTGGATGCCCGTTCGGGACCGCGGGGGCCTGACGGAGGGCGAGACGGTCGCCGTGCTCGGGGCGAGCGGGATCGTGGGGCAGATCGCGATCCAGGCCGCCGTGCTGGGCGGTGCGGGGCGCGTGGTCGCCCTCGCCCGCAGCGACGAGGGGCTGGCCCGCGCGCGCGTCCTGGGCGCGCACGCGGTGGTGCCGCTGGGCGCGGAGGACCCCGGCGCCGCCCTGCGGGCCGCGGCCCCGGACGGGGTGGACCTCATGGTCGACACGCTGTGGGGCGCGCCGCTGGCCGCCTGCCTGTCCGCCCTGCGCCGCGGCGGCCGGGTCGTGCAGGTCGGCAGCGCCGCCGGCCAGTCGTCCGACATCGTGGCCGGTCCGCTGCGCGGCGGCCGCATCGACATCCGCGGGTTCTCGGTGTTCAGCGAGGCCCCGGCGGACCTCGCCGCCGCCTACCGGGCGCTCGGCACCGCCGTCGCGCAGGGCGCGGTGCGGATGGACGTCGAGCGCGTGCCGCTGGGCGACGCACCGGCCGCCTGGGCCCGGCAGGCCGCCGGGACCGGCGGGGCGAAGCTCGTGCTCGTGCCGTGATCTGGCTGCAGGAGCCGGTGCGGCTCGCCGCGCGGCCCCGCGGCATCCACCTGGTGACCCGCGACGTGCTGGCGGCCGTGCCGGGGCTCGCCGGCATCCGCGTGGGGGTCGCGCAGGTGTTCATCCGCCACACCAGCGCGTCGCTCACGCTCAACGAGAACGCCAGCCCCGACGTCCGCCGCGACCTCGGCCGGTGGTTCGACCGGGCGGTCCCCGACGACACCCCCTGGTTCGAGCACACGCTCGAGGGCCCCGACGACATGCCGGCGCACGTCAAGTCCGTGCTCATCGGCAGCAGCGTCAGCTTCCCCCTGCGCGACGGCCGCCCGCTGCTCGGCACCTGGCAGGGCATCTACCTGTGCGAGCACCGCGACCACGGCGGCCCGCGGGACCTGGTGGTGACCGCCTGGGGCGACGCCGCCGGCTGAGCCGGTGCGCGCCCGCGGCCGCGGGCATACCATCGTCCCCATGCGGCTGCTCGAGCGTGACGACGCCCTCGCCCGGCTCGCCGGGGCCCTGGCGGATGCCGCCGGGGGCCACGGGGCCGTCGCCGTGGTGGGCGGGGAGGCGGGCATCGGCAAGACGAGCGTGGTGCGCCGCCTGGCCGGCGACGCGCCCGGGCGGGTGCTGCAGGGCGGCTGCGACGACCTGGCGGTGCCCCGGCCGCTGGGGCCGTTCCTCGACATGGGGGCGGACGCCCCGGGACTGAGCGAGCGCCTGCGGGCCACCGACCGGGCCGAGGCCTTCGGGGCGGTGCTCGAGGAGCTGGGCCGGGTGCCCGGCACGCTGTGCGTGGTCGAGGACGTCCACTGGATCGACGAGGCGAGCCTCGACGTCCTCACCTACTTGGGCCGCCGGATCGACCGGCTGCCCGCCCTGGTGGTGCTCACGGTGCGCGACGACGAGCTCGCGCCCGACCACCCGGTGCGCCGGGCCCTGGCCGCGGTGCCGCCGGACCGGCTGGTGCGGGTGGGCCTGGAGCCCCTCAGCGAGGAGGCCGTGCGGGAGCTGGCCGGCGGGCGCGCCGACGTCCGGACGCTGCGCGAGGCCACGGGAGGCAACCCCTTCTTCCTGTCGGAGGCCCTGGCGCAGGGCATGGACCCCATCCCGTGGAGCGTCCGGGACGCGGTGCTGGCCCGTGCCGGGCGCCTGTCGCCGGGCGCCCGCGAGGTCCTGGAGCTGGTGAGCGTGATGCCCGCCCGGGCGGAGCTCGGGATCGTGGAGGCGGTGCTGCCCGGCGGCGGCCCGGCGATCGCGGAGGCCGAGGAGCGCGGGCTGCTGGAGACCGGGGCCGGGGTCGTGCGGTTCCGCCACGAGCTCGCGCGCCGGGCGGTGGAGGAGACCCTGCCGGGGGCGCGGCGGGCGGAGCTCAACCGCCTGGTGCTGGAGGCGCTCACCGCCGCCGGGGCGGATCCCGCGCGCCTCGCCCACCACGCCGCCGAGGCGCACGACCGGGCCGCGCTCACCCGGCACGGGGTGGAGGCGGCGCGCCGCGCCGCGGCCGCGCACTCCCACCGGGAGGCCTCCGACCTGCTGGCGACGGTGCTGGAGCGCGGCGAGGACCCCCCGCCCTCCGAGCTCGCCGAGGTGCTGGAGATGCTGTCGGTGGAGGCCTACCTGGCGTCACACGCGGTGCGGGCGGTGAGCGCGCGCGAGCGCGCGCGGGAGCTGCGCCGCGCGGCCGGCGACCCGCGCGCCACCAGCGCCGCCCTGCGGTGGCTGTCGCGGCTGCGGTGGTGGACGATGGACCGCGACGGGGCCGAGGCCACGGCGCGCGAGGCCGTCGCGCTGGTGGAGGGCCTGCCGCCCGGCCGGGAGCTGGCATGGGCGCTCAGCAACCTCTCCCAGCTGCACATGCTCACCCAGGAGGACGAGGCCGCGATCGCCACGGGGGAGGCGGCCATCGCCCTCGCCCGGGAACTGGGCGAGGTGGAGGTGCTGGTGCACGCCCAGACCAACGTGGGCAGCGCCCTGGTGCGGCGCGACCCGGATGCCGGCGTCGCGATGCTCGAGGAGGCCGGGGACCGGGCGCTCGAGCACGGGCTGTTCGAGCACGTGTGCCGGGCGTGGGGGAATGCCGCCTGGACCCTCGCGGAGCTGGGCCGGTATCCCGAGGGCCGGGAGCTGTGCCGGCGTACCGGCGAGCTCGCCGCCGAACGGGAACAGCAGCTGTTCATGCGGTACGAGAGCGGCCTCATGGCCTCGATCGACCTGCACACCGGGCACTGGGAGGCCGCGGAGCGCGGCGCGCGGGACCTGCTCGCCGACGCGACCCAGCAGGGCGTGGTGGCGCGGATCCCGGCGCTGACGGTGCTGGCGCGGCTGCTCATCCGCCGCGGCGAGCCGGGATGGGAGGCGCTGCTGGACGAGGGGTGGGAGCTCGCGACCGGCGCCCGCGAGATCCAGCGCCTGCGGCCCGTCGCGTGCTCGCGGGCCGAGGCGGCGTGGCTCGCCGGCGATGCGGCGGGCGTGGACGCCGCCACGCGGGAGGTGTTCGAGCTGTCGCGGCGCGTCGGCCACGCGTTCGACGTGGGCAAGCTGGCGCTGTGGCGCCACCGCGCCGGCCTGGAGGCGGACGCGGACGGCCTGGAGCCGCAGTTCGCGCTGGAGATCGCCGGCCGGCCCCGCGAGGCGGCCGCGGCGTGGCGGCGGCTGGGCGCCCCCTACGCGGAGGCGCTGGCGCTGATGGCCTGCGACGACCCGGCCGACGTGGAGCGCGCCGTGGTGATCCTCGACGAGCTGGGCGCAGAGGCGGTGGCCCGCGTCGCCCGGGCGCGGCTGCGCGCGCTGGGCGCCACGCGCGTGCCGCGCGGCCCCCGGGCCGTCACGCGCCGCAACCCGGGCGGCCTGTCCGCCCGCCAGCTGGAGGTCGCGCGGCTGGTGGCCGAGGGGCGCACCAACGGCGAGATCGCGCGGCACCTGGTGCTGTCGGAGCGCACGGTGGAGCACCACGTCGCCGGCGCCCTGCAGAAGCTCGGGGTCGCGTCACGCGGCGAGGTGGCCGGGGCCCTGGGGGCGCTGGAGGGCTGACCCGTGCGCCGGCGCGGTGCCGGCGCACGGGGCCGCGGGTCAGCCGGAGGCCTCCGCCCCCACCAGCCGCAGGCCGGCGCGGACCGGCTCGGCCGCCACGGGCGGACGCATCCGCACCGCCCGCACGATCGCCCGGTCGCCGCTCCACATGCCGGCGCCGCGCACCAGGAACCGGGCGCTCGCGACCATCTGCTCCAGGCATCCGATGGTGGGCGTCCAGCTGCCCCCCAGGATGGTGCCGGGCCGGAACTCCATCACCGGCGGGCGGTCGGGGCCGGCGGGCCCGTTGCCCACCACCCGGGTCTCCACCAGCAGCATGCCGCCGGGGCGCATCATCCCGCCGATCACGTCGAGCGCGAGCAGCGGGTGCCGGAGCCGGTCCAGGGTCCCCAGGCACAGCACCAGGTCGAACGGGCCGGCCTCGTGCCGCCCGAGCTCGTACAGCTGGCCGGGCAGCGCCTCCACCCGCGACCTGCGCAGGCGGTGGGCGGCCAGGAACCCCTCCGTGGGCTCGCCGAGCGGTGCGGCGCTCACGCGCGCCCCGCGGCGTTCCATCTCGAACGCGAAGAAGCCGTCGCCGCATCCCACCGCGAGCGCCCGGAGCCCGTCGAGCCGCGGGCTCAGCTCCAGGCGCCGGAGGAGGGGGAGCGGATCGTCCGCGCCGGGGGTGGTCACCCCGGGGACGACCTCGAAGGCCTGGTCCCACCGCGGCACTTCCGCGACGAGCCGTTCGGCCTCCTGGACGACGACACCGGTCGCGATGCGGGCACTCATCGCAGCCTCCTGTCATTCGGGGCCGCGCGGCCCCATGGGTCCACGTGCCCGCCCTTTCGGCAGCGGGCGCGTGGACTTGATACCCCGGATGTCACCGATTCACGGTGACATCCGTCAGTCGAACGGAGGGAAGTACGTGGCGGTGTCGCCGATGATGCCGCGGTCGTGCGGGTAGAAGCGCCGCTCGAGCTCCGGGTCGCGCACGGCCTTCACCAGCGCGCGGGCCGAGTTCCACAGCACGCCCCACTTCACGCGGAACAGGGCGGTCTCGACCATCGACTCCAGGCACGTGAGCGTGGGCGCCCACCAGTTGGACTCGTCGCCGCCCAGCTCGCCCATGGGGTAGAACTGCATGAGCTGGTAGGTGGGGTCGCCCATCGCGTACACCGCGCCGCCCGGGCCGATGAGGGCCTGGTCGATGGCGTGGGTCTCCACGAACAGCGCCGCCCCGGGGTTCGCGAGCCGGTGCAGGACGTCGAGGGCCAGCAGCGGGTGCCGCAGGTGGTAGAGCACCCCGAGGAACAGGATCACGTCGAACGTGCCGAGATGCTCCGGGGTGAGCTCGTAGACGTTCCTGTCCACCTGGGCAACCGACGAGTTCCGCAGCCGGTGGGTCAGGACGAAGCCGGGGGCCGGCTCACCGCAGTCGATGGCGACCACCTCGGCGCCGCGGCGCTCCATCTCGAAGCTGAAGAAGCCGTCGTTCGCGCCGATGTCCAGGGCGCGCATGCCCGTCATGTCCAGGGGCAGGCCCATGCGGTCGAGCATCGGCTGCGGGTCGTAGTTCCCGTTCGAGCGGACGCCGGGCACGACCTCCATGCTGTGGTGCCACCTGGGGCACTCGGCGACCAGGCGGGCCGCCTCCTCGGTGCTCACCGGTCCCTCGATCGATGTCGACACGCCGCTCCTCTTCCGTGGCAGATGGGTGCACCGGGCGCGGCCGGGGGCTCCGCGCGCACGGGTGAGGAATCGACCGCGCCGCCCGGATCATGAGCGGCGCGGTGGACGGGCGGTCAGGCGTACCGGCGCTCGAGCCCCTGGTGGTGCGGCAGGTCCGTGACCTGCTCGAAGTCGTGGAACGACACCACCAGGTCCCGGTGGTCGCGCAGGGTCCCCTCGCGCCGCAGCGTGCCGAACGCCTCCCGCAGCGCGCGCGTTGCGGCGAACAGACCGGTGAGCGGCGTCACGATGAGGTCGTACCCCAGGCCGTGCAGCTCCTGGGGGGTGAGCAGCGGCGTGCGGCCGCCCTCGATCATGTTCGCGACGCGCACCACGCCCGGCGTGGCCTCGGCGACGGCCTGCAGCTCCTCGACCGAGCGCGGGGCCTCCACGAAGATCGCGTCGACCCCCACCTCCATGGCGGCGCGCACGCGGGCGATCGCGTCCTCCAGGGAGATCGCCGCCCGGGCGTCGGTGCGGGCCACCAGGAACAGGTCCACCCCCTCGCGGGCCAGGTCGCGCACGGCGCGCAGCTTGGCCAGCCACTCGTGGGCCGGCACCACGCGCTTGCCCTCGAAGTGGCCGCACTTCTTCGGCCACTCCTGGTCCTCGAGGAAGATCCCGGCGGCGCCGGCGGCGTGGAACTCCCGTGCGGTGCGGATCGCCGAGAGCGCGTTGCCGTAGCCGGTGTCGGCGTCCACGATCACCGGGCCGCCGGCCACCCGGCACACCTCGCGCGCGGTCTGGGCCATCTCGGTCTGCGTGAGGTAGCCGAAGTCCGGGGCGGCCAGGCGGGCGGCCGACACCGAGTACCCGGAGATGAAGGACACCTCGAAGCCCGCCTCGGCGGCGAGCCGCGCCGACAGCGCGTCGTACACGCCCGGCATGTTGATGGTGCGGCCCGCGGCGAGCAGCTCGCGGATCCTCGCGGCCCCGGTCACGGCTCGACCGCCACGGGGACGCCGATGAGGCTGCCGTACTCGGTCCACGCCCCGTCGTAGTGGCGGGCGGGGCGTCCCAGCAGCTCGTGGATGGCGAGCCAGGTGTGCGACCCCCGCTCGCCGATGCGGCAGTACACGATGCACTCCTTCTCCGGGGGCACCCCGGCGTGGTCGAGGATGGCGCGGATCTCGTCGTCGGTGCGGTACGCGCCGTCCTCGCGGACCAGGGCGAACCACGGGATGTTCACGGCGCCGGGGATGTGGCCGGGCACCTGCGCCTGCTCCTGGGGCAGGTGCGGCGGGGCGAGCATCTCGCCGCGGAACTCGGCGGGCGTCCGGACGTCCACCAGGGGGACGTCGCCGGAGCGGGCGACGGCGATCACCGCGTCGCGGCCCACCCGCAGCTCCTCGCGGACCGGCGCGAGCGGGCCGGGCTCGGCGTGCGGGGTCTCACGGACCTCCCGGGTGAGCCGGCGGCCCTCGATCTCCCACTTGCGGCGCCCACCGTCCATGAGCCGCACCCGGTCGAAGCCGCTGTAGCGCAGCAGCCAGTACGCGTAGGCGGCGAACCAGTTGCCGTTGCCGCCGTAGAGCACCACGGTGGTGTCCGCGCCGACGCCGGAACGGCGCAGCAGGTCCGTGACGGCGTCCTGCCCGATCACCTGTCGGCGCACGGGGTCGCGCAGGTCGTCGCGCCAGTGCCAGGCCAGCGCCCCGGGGATGTGGCCGCGCTCGTGGGCGGTCGTGTCCTCGTCCACCTCGACGAGCCGCAGGGCCGGGTCGCCCAGGGTGTCCTCGACCCACCCGGTGCCGACCAGGACGGTGTCGCGTGACCGGCGGGGCTCCGTCATCGCCACCAGGCTAGCGCCCGGCGGGCGGTACGATGCGCGCCGGTTTTCGAAGGGGGCGGCATGAGGGTTCTGGTGTGCGGCAGCACGAGCTGGCGCTGGCGCGAGCTGGTGGAGGAGCGCCTGGCGGCGCTCGCGGACGAGGCGGGCCGCGACGGCGGGCGCCTGGAGGTGGTCACCGCCGGGGCGGGCGGCGCCGACCGCTTCGCCGAGGACGCGGCGCGCGCCCTGGGCGTCGACCGGGTGGTGTTCCGCAGCGGCTGGGACGAGGCCGGGCGGCGCTCCTCGCACGACCACGTGCCGCGCATGATCGCCGAGCGCCCCGACCTGGTGCTGGCCTTCCGCGACGTGGGCGACAGCCCGGGCACGGACCGCATCGTCGCGCTGGCGCGCGAGGCCGGGATCCCGGTGACCGAGGTCCCGCCGCCCGGCCCCTGACGACCTTCCCCGGCCCGACCTTAACCGGGGCCTAACGGGCGCGGGACGACCGTCACGGGAGCACCGCGCGGACCGCGATGTAGCATCGCCCCATGCGTTCACGGATGCGGTTCTCGATCGCCCTCGCCCTTGCGGCCGTCCTCGGCGGATGGCTCATCTGGACCAGCATCGGCGGGTCCCTCGAGACCTACGCCTCGCCCGGGCAGCTCTCCACGGTCGCGCCGGGGGAGACCATCCGGCTCAACGGCCTGGTGGCCGAGGCGCCGCCGGACGCCGCCGAGCGCGCGCAGTCCGCGGAGGGCCTCACCTTCTGGGTCCAGGAGAAGTTCGACGCCTCCAAGAAGGTCAAGGTCCTGTACCGCGGCAGCGTGCCGGACGCGTTCCGCGCGCGGCGCGAGGTCGTCATCACCGGCAAGCTCGAGAACGGGGAGTTCGTCGCCAAGCGGAACTCGCTGGTGACCCTGTGCCCGTCGAAGTTCTCCGACAAGCCGGCCACCGCGACCCCCGACAAGGGATCGAACTGACCCGGTGAGCCTGCTCGGCCGCGCTCTGCTCCTGCTGGCGCTGCTCGCCGCGATCTACGCGGTGGCGGCGGCCCTGATGTCCCGGCAGGGCGGCCGGCGCTCCCTGCAGCGCTCCGCCGAGCGCGCGGTCTACGCGGTGTGCGGCCTGGTCACCGGCGCCGCGCTGCTCATGATCTTCGCGCTGGTCACCGACCGCTTCGAGCTGCGGCACGTGGCGGAGTACAGCTCCTCCACGCTCGCGCTCAAGTTCAAGATCAGCGCCCTGTGGGCCAGCCAGGCCGGCTCCCTGCTGCTGTGGGCCTGGATCATGTCCTGCTACGCCGCGCTCGCCGTGTGGCTCAACCGGCACCGCAGCCGGGAGCTCATGCCGGTGGTCACCGCGGTGCTCATGGTGATCGCCGGGTTCTTCCTGGTGATGCTCAGCTTCCTCAGCAGCCCGTTCGAGACGCTGGCGGTCACGCCGGCCGAGGGCCGCGGGCTCAACCCGCTGCTGCAGAACGAGTACATGATGGCCCACCCGCCCATGCTCTACCTGGGCTACGTGGGGCTCTCCATCCCGTTCGCATTCGCGATCGCCGCCCTGGTCACGCGCCGGCTCGACACGCAGTGGATCGGCTACATCCGCCGGTGGACGGTCGTGTCGTGGCTGTTCCTCGGCGTCGGGATCCTGCTCGGCTCCCGCTGGGCGTACCACGAGCTCGGCTGGGGCGGCTACTGGGCCTGGGACCCCGTCGAAAACGCCGCGTTCATGCCGTGGCTGGTGGCCACCGCCTTCCTGCACTCGGTGATGGTGCAGGAGCGCCGGGGGATGCTGAAGGTCTGGAACATGGTGCTGGTGGTGCTCACCTTCATCCTGGGCCTGTTCGGCACCTTCCTCACGCGCTCCGGGATCGTCGCCTCGGTCCACGCGTTCGGTGAGAGCACCCTGGGCCCGTTCTTCCTGGGCTTCATCCTGGTGGCGCTCGGCGGGTCGCTGGCGCTGCTGTTCAGCCGCCTGCCGGAGCTCCGCAGCCGCCACTCGCTCGAGAGCTACGTGAGCCGCGAGGCGGTCTTCCTCTACAACAACCTGCTGCTGGTGGGGCTGGCCTTCGCGGTGTTCTGGGGGACGATCTTCCCGGTCATCACCGAGGCCGTGAAGGGCGAGAAGATCACCGTGGGCGTGGGCTTCTACAACCAGGTGGCCATGCCCATCGGCATCGCCCTGCTCATCCTCACCGGCGTGGGCCCGCTCATCCCGTGGCGCAAGGCCTCCGGGGAGCAGCTGCTGCGGCGGTTCGCGGCCTCCGGGGCGATCGCCGTCGCCGGCGGGGTGCTGCTGGCCGTGTTCACCGACGCCTGGGACAACCTCTGGGCCGGCGTGGTGTTCACCGCGTGCATCTTCGTGACCGCCTGCGTGGGCGGCGAGTTCTGGCGCGGCACCAGGGTGCGGCACGCCCTGGGCGGCGTGTCGTGGCCCGGCGCGCTCGTGCAGCTGGTGCAGCGCAACCGGCGCCGCTACGGCGGCTACATCGTCCACCTGGGCGTGGTGCTGCTGTTCGTCGGCCTCGCCGGGTCCAACGCGTTCACCAGCCAGCGGGACTTCGCGCTCAACAAGGGCGAGCGCGGCGAGGTGGCCGGCTACACCATCGTCAACGAGGGCTTCACGCGGACGCGGACCGACCACAAGGGCACCGTCTCCGTGCAGCTCGGCGTGTTCAAGGGCGGGGACCGCGTCGCGACGCTGCGCCCGGCGCGCGACTTCTACTTCGCCAGCCAGCAGCCCTCCACGGAGGTCGCGCTGGACTCCGGCCCCTCCCGGGACCTCTACGCGGTGCTCGGCGGCCTGGACGAGCGCGGGCTGGCCCGCGTCTCGATCTTCGTGAACCCCCTGGTCATGTGGTTGTGGATCGCCGGCGTCGTCATCTTCGCCGGCGGGCTCATCGCCGCCTGGCCCGGCCCCCGCGCCCGCCGGCAGGAGCAGGAGTCGACCTCCGCCGTCACCGGGGTGGCCCGCTGACCACGGCGGCGGCGTGACCCCCGTCGTCGTCGCGGTGGTGCTGGTCGTCTGCGCGGCCCTCGCCGTCGCCGTGGCCTGGCCGCTGCTGCACCCGGTGCCGGAGGCAGAGGACCCGGCCGTCGCAGACGCGGAGCGCCGCGCGGTGGAGGACGAGCTGCACCAGTCGCTGGCGGCCATCAAGGAGATCGCCTTCGACCGCGACTCCGGGCACCTGTCGGAGGCCGACTTCGCGGCGCTGGACGCGGACGAGCGCGCACGCGCCATCGAGCTGATGCGCCGCCGGGACCGGCTGGCCTCCGGGGGGACGGAGCCCGGGCAGTGAGGTCCCGGGCCGCGCGCGCCGTCGTGGCGGCCGTCGTGGCGGTGCTCATCGCCCTGGTGGCGTCCGGCTGCACGTCCCGGCTGCAGATGACGGTGCAGATGGACCGCGACGGCCGGGGCACGGTCACGCTCACGCTGCGGATGGACCGGGACGCGCTCCAGACCCTGGGCCTGTCCGCCGACGACACCGACGCCATCGGGGCGCGGCTCGAGCCGATGCTCGCCGACGGCAACTGGTTCCCCGCCGGGAGCGGGGACACGGTGCGCAACGTGTTCGCGGTCAACACCGCCGACGACGGCTCCGTCTCGCTGTCCACGGCGAAGCGCTTCGACAACGTGGACCAGCTGCGCCGCATCGTCGACGAGCGCCGCGACGTGCGCGCCCTGGCGGGGGAGGGCACGGGCCTGGACGCCCTGTTCGCCGGCCTGCCGGACCTGCCGGGCACCGCCCCGCTGCTCAACGAGTTCAGCTTCCGGCTGGGCGACGGCACCGGCGACAACCCGGGCTTCAACCTGTTCGCCCGCGGCGGGGTGGGGGACATCGGCCAGCAGACCTGCCAGGGCGACCGCGCCACCGGCTACTCGAAGACCCTCCGGGACGCGCTGGAGATCGAGTACCGGTTCCGGCTGCCCGGCGGTCCCGGCGCCACCAACGCCACCGAGTCCAGCGGGTCCGACAACGTGTGGCGCATCCGGTACGAGGACTGCCCGGCCCTCCAGGCGGAGTCCGGGGGCGGGAGCTCCAGCACCCTGGTGAACGGCGTGATCCTGGGTGCGCTTTCGGCGTTTCTCGTGATGGTGTTCCTCGTGAGGGGACTGCGGCGTCGGCGAAATCGGCGTTCCGTCAGCTGATCGGGGCACCCGATCGGCTCAAGATGTGAGACAACGGCGCCGATTGCCTTGACCGACGTCCGCAGCCGCCCGTAGAGTCCGCGCCGATCGTGCCCTCGCCCGATGGCACGCCGGTTCCGGCGGTTCGTCAGGGGCGACTGGAAACGCACTGACACCGTTGTCAGGGCAGACCGAGGAGCCCGAGTCATCCGGCCGAAACGATTGCGCCATGCCACCGCGGGGACGATGCGAAGTCCCTGGTGGTTCACCCTCCTCGCCGCGGTGATCGCCGCGGTGTTCTCGTCGATGGCCGCCGCCGTCGACATCCCGACGACGACATCGTCGCCGGCCCCCGCGCCCGCCGCGCCGGTGCCCGACACCGCGCAGGCCCCGCAGCCCAGCGCGAGCGCCCCCGCCCCTGCCGCGGCCCCCGTGACGCTGCGCATCGGCTCCTTCGGCGCCGTCGTGCGCGACCTGCAGCGCGAGCTCCGCCGGCGCGGCCAGCGGTACGTGAAGGTGGACGGCGCGTTCGGGCCCGCCACCCGCAAGGCCGTCAAGGCCGTCCAGCGCCGCCTGCGGATGCGTCCCACCGGGGTCGCGACGCCGGCCTTCCTCAAGCGCCTCGGCATCCAGACCTCCCGCGCCGCCGGCGGCACGCCGGTCCCCGCGGGCCTCACCCAGCCGGTCACCCTCGGCGCGAAGTACCTGCGCACGTTCCCGGTCCTCGGCAAGTACACGTACTCCGACGACTTCGGGGCCCCGCGCCACCAGGGCCGCCACGAGGGCAACGACATCATGGCCGACCGCGGCACGCCGATCGTCGCCGTCGCCGACGGCACCATCAAGCGGCTCACCCGCACCGAGACCGGTCTCGGCGGCATCTACGTCTGGCTCAAGGACACGGCCGGCAACGAGTACTACTACGCGCACATGGACACGATCGCCGCCGGCCTCGACGCGGACAGCGCCGTGCGCGCCGGCCAGGTGATCGGCACGGTGGGGAACACCGGCGACGCCCGCTACGGCGCCTGCCACCTGCACTTCGAGATCCACCCGGGCGGCGGCGGCGCCGTCGACCCGTTCAACGACCTGTCCGCGGTCGACCCGGCGAAGGCCCGCTGACGGAGCCCTCGGGGGGCGCCGGGCCAGGAGTCCGGCGCCCCGCGGCGAACACCACCACGTTGCGACGCACCAGCCGCCAAGCCCGCCTGCGCGCCGCGGTGCTCACCGCGGTCGTCGCCGGCGCCGCCCTCGCCGGGGGCGGGGCCCACCTCGCCGCGCAGTCCGCCTCCAAGAAGAAGGAGGACGTGGACAAGCGCCTGCAGCGCGCCGAGCAGCGCCTGCAGCAGGTGCGGGGCCGTGAGGCGGTGCTCACCTCGCAGGTCGCCGTGTACTCGGGCCGCATCCGCGAGGTCGAGGCCAAGCTCGCGCCGCTCCAGACCCGGCTCACGCGCCTGGAGGACGAGGTCGCCCAGCTGGAGGCGCGGCTCGCGGTTTTGAACTCCCGCCTGGACAGCGCACGGCGGCGCCTCGCGGACGCCGAGACCCGCCTGGTGCAGTCCCAGGGCGCCCTCTCGGACCGGCTGCGGGAGATCTACCGGGTGGGGGAGCCCGACCCCATCCTGGCCATGCTGGAGGCCGGGAGCCTCACCGACGCGCTCGAGACCCAGGCGATGCTCAAGCGCATCAGCGACCGCGACGGGGCGCTGGTGTCGTCCGCCAAGCGGTACGCCACCGAGGCCCAGCGGGCCCGCGACGAGATCCGCGACGCCCGCGACGAGGTGCAGGTCTCCGAGGAGCGGGCGACCGCGGCGGCCCAGGAGCTGCGCACGGCCACCGATGAGCTCAAGGGCCGCAAGGCGGAGCTGGAGAAGGTGAAGGGCCAGCGGGCCGCCCTGCTGTCGCGCGTGAAGGGCGACCGCGAGGACATCGAGGCCGAGACCAAGGACCTGCAGCGCGAGTCCGCGGCGCTGGCGGCGAAGATCGTCGCGGCGCAGAGCGGCGGCCGGGTGAGCGTGGACACCACGATCTCGTCGCGGGGGATGATCTACCCGGTCAACGGGCCGCTCACCTCCGGCTTCGGGATGCGCTGGGGCCGCATGCACGAGGGCATCGACATCGGCGTCGGCACCGGCACCCCGGTGGTCGCGGCGGCGTCGGGCACGGTGATCAGCGCGGGCTGGGGCGGCGGGTACGGGAACCTGGTGGTCATCGACCACGGCGGGGGCATCGCCACGGCGTACGCGCACAACAGCCGGCTGGTCGTGTCGGCCGGCCAGCAGGTGACCCAGGGCACGGTCATCGCCTACTCGGGCAGCACGGGGCACAGCACCGGGCCGCACGTGCACTTCGAGGTGCGGGTCAACGGCCAGGCCGTCGACCCCATCCCGTACCTCTAGCCGGCCAGCGCCTTCGCCCGGGCCAGCACGGCCTCCAGCATCGCGGGGGTGAGCCGCCCCGTGAAGGTGTTCTGCTGGCTCGGGTGGTAGCAGCCCACCAGCGTCACGTCGCCCACCGCCGCCTCCGCGCCGTGGCCGAACCGCGGCTTGGGCCGGGCGGTCCGGCCGGTCTCGGCGAGCACCCGCAGCGCGGCGTCCCACGCGATGCCGCCCAGGGCGAGCACCACCAGCGGGGACTGGATCACGAGCTCCCGCACCAGGTACGGCAGGCAGGTGTCGCGTTCGTCGGTGGTGGGCGTGTTGTCGGGCGGCGCGCACCGGACGGCCGCGACGAGGCGGCAGCCGATGAGCTGGAGACCGTCGTCGAGGGCCCGTGAGACGGGCTGGTTCGCCAGGCCCACCGCGTGCATCGCGGCGATCAGGACGTCGCCGCTGCGGTCCCCGGTGAACACCCGCCCCGTGCGGTTCGCCCCGTGCGCGGCGGGGGCGAGGCCGACGATGAGCAGCGGGGCGTCGGCGGGGCCGAAGCCGGGCACCGGGCGTCCCCAGTACACCTGGTCGGCGAACGCCCGGCGCTTCTCGGCGGCGACGCGCTCCCGCCACTCCACCAGCCGCGGGCACAGCCGGCAGGAGGTGATCTCGGCGTCCAGCGCCGCCATGTCTGTTGCGGTCACGGGGCCAGGTGCTCCACGAGGAACGCCACCGTCTCGGTGAGGATCGCCGGGTCGTGCTGCAGGCTGCGGTGGTGCCCGCCCAGGATCACCCGCAGTCGCATGGGCTGCGGGGTGTGCTGGGCCAGGCCGAACGAGTGCGCCCACGGGACCGACTCGTCGCCGGTGGCGTGCCAGTAGCCGCGCGCGACGCCGTCACGGCGGGCGACGGCCGGCAACAGGGGAAGGCCGAGCGGCCAGTCGTCGCCGGTGCGCCGCGCGAGCGGCTCGGGCCGGGCCGGGCAGATGGCCGCGACGGCGCGCACCCGGGGTTCGCGGGCGGCGGCGAGGAGGGCCAGGTACCCGCCCATCGACGAGCCGCGCAGGCCGATGCGGGCGTGCCCGCGTTCGGCGAGCCACCCGGCGGCGGCGAGCACGTCGTCCACCGCACCGGCGTCCAGCACCCCGCCGGAGGCGCCGTGCCCGCGGACGTCCAGGCACACGGCCGCCATGCCGGCGCCGGCGCACCGTTCAGCGAAGTCCGCATGGTTCTCCTTGCGGCTGCCCAGGCCCGGCACCACCACGACGCCGGGGGCGCCGGCGGGGGCGTCGAAGGCGAGGCCCGCCAGTGGCGTGCCGTCGCGTGAGATGAGGGAGATCGAACTGGCCATGCGGACAGTGGGGGACGATACCGGGCGTCTGGTACCGTCCGATCGCTCTCATGCTGGCGCTCGATCAGGTCCTGCCACCGTCGGCGACGGTCACCTCCGAGGGCCACCTGTCGGTCGGTGGGTGCGACCTCGTCGAGCTGGCGGAGGAGCACGGCACCCCGCTGGTGGTCTATGACGCGGGTGCCCTTCGCGCCATGGCCCGCGCGTACCGGGAGGCCGTCGCGCGCCACGCGCCGGGCGGCGAGGTCGTGTACGCCAGCAAGGCGTACTTCGGGCTGGCGATGCTCGGCATCGTCCGCGAGGAGGGCCTGTCGGTCGACGTCGCCTCCGGCGGCGAGCTGCACGCCGCGCTGCGGGCCGGCTTCGACCCCGCGCGCATCCACCTGCACGGCAACAACAAGGACGTCCACGAGATCGGGGCGGCCCTGGACGCCGGCGTCGGCACCGTGGTGGTGGACAACCTCGACGAGATCGCCCTGCTGGAGCGCGAGGCGGCCGCCCGCGGCGTGCGCCAGCGGGTCCTGCTGCGCGTCACCCCCGGCATCACGCCCTCCACGCACGCCTACATCGCCACCGGCCAGTCCGACTCGAAGTTCGGCTTCCCGCTGGCCGGGCGAATGGCCCACGCCGGGGTGGATGCCGCGCGCCGCTCGCCGCACCTGGCGTTCGAGGGCGTCCACGCCCACCTCGGCTCCCAGCTGTTCGACCTGTCCGTGTACCGGCCCGCCGCGGAGGTCCTCGCCGACTTCGCGATGGAGGTCGGGCCGGAGGACATCACCACCGTCGACATCGGCGGCGGCCTCGGCATCGCCTACACCGCCGAGGACCGGCCCCCCTCGGTGGACACGTTCGTCGAGACCCTCGCGGAGGCGGTGCACGACGCGTGGCGGGCGCGCGGCCTGCCGCTGCCGCGCCTGGTCACCGAGCCGGGCCGCTCCATCGCGGGCCGCGCCGGCGTGACCCTGTACCGCGTCGGCGCGATCAAGCCCATCGAGGGCGTCCGCACGTACGCGTCGGTCGACGGCGGCATGAGCGACCTGCTGCGCCCCATGCTCTACGGCGCCGTGTACGAGCCGCTCGTCGCGAACAAGGCCGACGCCGAGCCCACCAACGTGGTGCGGCTCGTCGGCAAGCACTGCGAGAGCAGCGACGTGCTGGTGGGCGAGGCCCACCTGCCGCCGCTGGAGGTGGGGGACGTGGTGTGCGTGCCCGCCACCGGCGCGTACGGCGTGTCCATGGCCTCGAACTACAACGGGCAGCGCCGGCCCGCCGTGATCTTCTGCGAGAACGGCACCTCGCGGGTCGTGACCCGCCGCGAGACGTACGACGACATCATCGCCAGGGACGTGCTGTAGATGCCCGAGACGCTCACCGTCAGTGCCCCCGCCACCTCCGCGAACCTGGGCCCCGGCTTCGATGCCCTCGCGGTGGCGCTCGACCTGTCGAACGCCGTGATCATCCGGCGCCGCCCCGGGGCGCTCGCCGTGCACGTCACCGGGGAGGGCGCGGGCGAGGTGCCGGAGGACGCCACGAACCTCGTGTGCCGTGCGCTCGCCATGGGCCTGGGGGAGCTCGACGGCCTCGAGGTCGAATGCCGAAACCGCATCCCCCTGGGACGCGGACTCGGGTCGTCCGCCGCCGCGGTCTGCGCCGGCCTGGTCGCCGCGAACGCCCTCGGCCAGCTCCGCTGGAGCCCCGCCGACATCCTGGAGCGCGCCACCTCCATCGAGGGCCACTCCGACAACGCCGCCGCCTGCCTGCTGGGCGGCATGGTCGCCGTCCCGCCGGCCGGGGCCCCCATGGTGGTCCCCGTCCACCAGGACCTCGCATTCGTCGCCGTCATCCCGGCCGAACGGGTCAGCACCGACGACGCCCGCCGCGCCCTCCCCGCCCAGGTCCCGCTCGCCGACGCCGCGACCACCGTCGCCGGCGCGATCGGCCTCACCCTCGCCCTCGGCTCCCCGCGCCTCGAGGACCTCCGGCCCGTCCTCTCCGACCGCCTCCACGAGCCGTACCGCGCGCCCCTCGTGCCCGGCTGGGACGCCCTCAACGGCCTCACCCGCGCCGACGGCTGCCTCGGCGTCACCATCTCCGGCTCCGGGCCGACCGCCCTCCTGTGGTGCGACGCCTCCGACGCCGAGGACCTCGCCGCCACCGCCGAACGCATCCTCACCGACGCCGGCACCCCGGCCCGCACCCGCGTCTCCAAGATCGCCCCGACCGGCGTCCGGGCGCGGTGGACCGGCATTGAGAACACGAAGCTGGAGCGTTCGATCGGCTGAAGGCCGATCGAACGCTTCGAGAACCGTCCGGCCCGGCAGTCGTTTGGCGCTGATGGCCCACGGGGGGTTTGGCCCCTGGAACCGCGCCTGACGGCTGCCCGGTGTCAGCTTTCAGGTCGCCATCCATGGCTCCCGGCTTCTTGACCCTCGCCGTCCGCATTTTCTTGTGGTGCGCCTGCCGGGGTCGGCGTCCCCACGGGTACTGAGAGTCGCTTCCCGGTGAGCTGACCGGATTCGTGGTCGTGGGGGAATCCGCCCATGCATGGGCGGAGGACAAGCGGTCAGTTGGCGCTCAGGGACGTCATCGAGTTGATGCGCAGGAGACGCCCATCAGTACCCGTGTGGACGCCTGGCAGGTGATCCGCAGAGCAAGAAGATGCGGATGGCGAGGGTCGGGATCCGGGAGCCATGGACGGCGACCTCGAACCGGATCCGGGCAGCCGAAAGGCGCGGTTCCAGGGGCCAAGCACCCCGGACGCATCTCAGCGCCAAACGACTGCCGGGCCGGGCGGCCATGAGAAGATCACTTCACGACGTCGTGCCACTCACGGGGTTCGCCCCTCAGCATGGCCTCGGTTATCTCCAGGACGTGGCGCATGAACGCGACGTCGTGGACCCGGAAGAGGGTGGCCCCCCTCAGGCGGCACCAGGTGACGCCGGCGGCGGTGGGGGCGAGGCGGTCCTTCGCCTCCAGGCCGGTGACGGCGCCGAGGACCTTCTTGTTGCTGATCGGGACGAACACGGGGCGGCCGAGGCCGAGGACCTCGTCGATGCGGTGGAGCAGCTGCAGGTCCTGGGAGGGGGATTTCCCGAGTCCGACGCCGGGGTCGATGACGATCCGCTCCTCTGGGATGCCGGCTTCGGATGCGGCGGCGAGCGCCTGACGGCCCCATTCGAGGACGGCGTCGGGGACGTCGACGTCGGGGAAGGTGCGCGGCCGGACCTTGGGGATCCCGAAGAAGTGGGTGAGGACGACGCCGACCCCGCCGCGGGCGGCGATGCGGGGCATCTCCGGGTCGCGCAGGCCGCTCGGGTCGTTGAGGATCGCGGCGCCGGCGGCGATGGCGGCCTCGGCGACGGCCGGCTTGAAGGTGTCCACGGCGACCGGGACGTCGACCAGCCGTGCGAGGCGCTCGATGACCGGGACCACACGCTCGGCCTCCACCTCGGGGTCGGTGCGCTCCGAGAACCGCAGGGACTCGCCGCCCACCTCCACGACGCTCGCGCCAGCGGCGGCGAGCCGCTCGCCGTGGGCGACCGACGCGGCGGTGCCGAAGTGCCGGCCCTCGTCGGTGAAGGAGTCCGGGGTGGCGTTGACGATCCCCACCAGGTGCCCGCGGGAGCAGTCGAGCACGCCTGCGGCGTGGCGCCACGCGTTGGCGGGGGCCGGCCGGCCGGCGAGGGGATCAGCGGGGGCGGGCATCACCGCGGAGCTTCGCACCTGGCGGGGACGGCGGTCCCGGGCCTTCATCCCGGGTATGGAAAGGCCGATGGGCACCTTTGTTCGCCCATGGCGCTGCGCTAGGTTCGGGCCGCCCCCGGACGCGGCGCCCACGAGCCGCGCGCGTCGGCGCGGCGGCCGGTCCCCAGCAGAAGGAGCCCCCAGCCGTGAAGCTCTTCATCGACACCGCCGACCTCAAGGAGATCGAACAGATCGCCTCCTGGGGCGTCCTGGCGGGCGTCACCACCAACCCCAGCCTGCTCGCGGCCGTCGAGGGCGACGAGACCGGCATCTACCAGCGCATCACCGAACTGGTCGACGGCCCCATCTCCGCTGAGGTCGTCGCCGACAACCGCGACGACATGGTCACGGAGGGGCGCCGGCTCGCCGGGCTGCACCCGAACATCGTCGTGAAGCTCCCGACGAGCGAGGAGGGCCTGCAGGCCACCAGCGTCCTCGCGCGTGAGGGCATCCGCGTGAACATGACCCTGTGCTTCACCGCGACGCAGGCGCTGCTCGCCGCCGCCGCGGGCGCCCGGTTCGTGTCGCCGTTCGTCGGCCGGTACGACGACATCGGCAACAACGGCATCGAGGCCCTTCGCGAGGTCGTGGACGCCCTCATGGGCTCCCCGTACGAGGTGGAGGTGCTCGCCGCCTCGATCCGCAGCCCCATTCATGTGATCGAGGCTGCGAAGATGGGCGCCGACATCGCCACCATCCCACCGAAGGTGTTCCACCAGATGCTCAAGCACCCCCTCACCGACGCGGGGAACCTGAAGTTCAACGAGGACGCCGCCGCCAGACGCGCGCGTCAGGGAGGCTGACGCCCATGGTTGCAGCGAAGCCGGCAGAGCCCACGGTCCCCGCGGTCGACTTCCTGAAGGTCACCGAGCAGGCCGCGATCGCATCCGCCCGGTGGCTCGGGCGGGGCGACAACAACGCCGCCGACCAGGCGGCCGTCGACGCGATGCGCACCGAGTTCGGGAAGCTCCCGATCGCCGGCACCGTCGTGATCGGCGAGGGCCAGAAGGATGAGGCCCCCGAGCTGTACGTGGGTGAGCTGCTCGGCCAGGGCGGCATGCCCTGCGAGATCGCCGTCGACCCGCTGGAGGGCACCGACCTGGTGGCCCGCGGCGACAGCGGCGCCATCTCGGTCGCCGTCATCGGCGCGCCCGGCGGCATCATGTCCGCACCGGACATGTACATGGCGAAGCTCTGCGTCGGCGCCACCGCGAAGGGCCGCGTGGACATCAACGCGCCGCTCGCCGACACCCTCGAGGTGCTGGCCCGCTGCTACCAGCGCCGCATCCGCGACCTCACCGTGGTGGTCCTCGACCGGCCGCGGCACCAGGAGATCATCGAGGAGGTCCGGGCCGCCGGGGCCCGCATCCGCCTCATCTCCGACGGCGACATCACCGCCTCCATGTCGGTGGGCGTCCGGGGTACCGGCGACCACCTGTACGTCGGCATGGGCGGCAGCACGGAGGGCGTCATCACCGCCGCGGCGCTCGAGTGCCTGGGCGGCGAGATCCAGGGCAAGATGTGGCCCCGCACCGACGAGGAGCGCTCCAAGCTCGCGGACTTCGGCATCGACGACGTCGACCGCATCTTCACGATGTCGGACATGGCGCCGCAGCCGTACTACGTCATCGCGACCGGGGTCACTGATGGAAATCTGCTGAGGGGCGTACGCTACTTCGCGGACGGTGCGCGGACCCACAGCATCGTGATGGACATGTTCGGCAACACCGTGCAGTTCATCGACACGATCCACCTGTTCACGCGCACGATCATCCGGGAGATCCGTCTCTAAGGGGGATCATGAGCGACGACGATTTCGGCCCGTTCAACTTCGCCTTCGGCGAGGGTGCGGCGGACGAGTTCAAGGAACGCCTCAAGGAGCTCATGCGGGCTCAGAAGGAGGCGTTCGAGGAGATCCAGCAGGAGGCCGGCGGGCAGGTCGCCGCGGTCGAGCGCTGGCAGGTGATCATGAAGGCCGTCGACCTCGCGACCGCCGGGCTCTCCACCCTGGAGCCCCGCGCGACCCCGGACGAGGCGGCCGACGCGATGGGGATGCTGTTCGCCCGGGCCCTCACGGCCCTTCAGGGCGCGCTCACCCCGACGCCGTAGCGGGCCAGGTGGGCCGGGCCGGCGGCGATGCGCCGTTGGCCCGGTGACCCGCCCCCGCGAACCGCACCTCCACGGTCGCGCCCTTCATGGCGGCGCGCAGCGCAGACAGCTCGGCGCGCGTGGCGGCGAGTTCCTGCCGCATGGCGTCCAGCTGGGCGCGGGTGTTGCGCCACGAGTCGCCGACGAGCGCGAGCACCGTGTCGAGGTCCTCGACCATCCGGCGCCGTTCCGTGGCGGCGTCCTCGGCGAGGGTCTCGCGCAGCCGGTCGATCTCCCCGGCCAGGGGGTGGAGGGCGCGGGCGCGCACCCCGGCGAGCTCGGACTCGAGCCGCCGGACCGCCTCCAGCACCTCGTGCGGATCCCGTGCGTCACTCATGACGATGAGGGTACGCGGGGGGCCGGACAGCGTCGTCAGGGCCTGCCAGCATTGACGCGTGGGCGTCCTGCGCATCGACCGCATCACCGGCCCGCCGTCCCCGCTCGCCCGTGAGGACGGGGCGGTGCTGGCCGCGCGGTGCCATCTCGCCGACGGCCCCGTCGCGCGGGCCGTGGGACTGCTCGGGACGCCGCATCTCTCGGCGGACGAGGCCCTGTGGATCACCCGCTGCGGGGCGGTGCACGCCTGGTTCCTGCGGGCGCGCATCGGCGTCGCGTTCCTCGACGGCGACGGCCGGGTGCTGCGGGTGGTCGACCCCCTGCCACGCTGGCACGCGGCGCGGTGCCGGGGGGCGCGGCACACCGTGGAGGCCGCGGCCGGATCGCTCGCGGGGCTGCGGCCCGGCGAGGTCCTCACCCTCGGTTAGCGGGCGGTCACCCTCACGCGCACCAGGGTGCACGTCCTGATGCTGCGCTTCACGACCATGCGGCCCACGCGCACCCGCTTCACGGTGGTGGTGCAGCGCTTCACCAGCTTGTAGGCCGGCTTCCTGACGGGCGCCGGCGCCGGCGTGGTCTCGGACGGCGGGTCCGGGACCGGGGCGGCCTGCGGCAGGATCGTCGCGGTCGAGGAGGTGGTGTTGCCGGCCGCGTCGTCGGCGCTGACGGTGACCGTGAGCCCGGCGCCCACGGTGAGCGTGAAGGGCAGGGAGGTCGCCGAGGGGCCGAGCGTGATCGCGCCGGTATCCCAGGAGACCCGGTACCGCACGACGCCGTTCGCGTCCGAGGACGGCGTCCAGGTCACGCCGACCTCGGGGTCGGCGGTCGTCGGCGGCGGCGCGGAGACCGTGAACGCGGCGGGCGGCACGGTGTCGACGGTGAAGGACACGGCGGTGCCGGTCGCGGTGTTCCCGGCGCCGTCGGTGGCGGCCACGGCGACGGTGTGCGGGCCGTCGGCCAGTGCGCCGAGGTCCAGGGTCCGCGCGGCCGAACCCGACACGGTGTCCGCGGGCGAGCCGTCGAGGATCACCTGGTACTGGGCGACCCCGGACACGTCCGCCGACGCCGTCCAGGAGACCGCCGGGGCGTTCACCAGGCCCCCGCTCGCGGGCGCGGTGACCGCCGGCGCGGTGGGCGGCGTGGTGTCGGGGGCGTCGGCGGCGGTGAGCGCGGCGGATGCCGACAGGCGCCGGCCGGAGACCGTGGTGCCGTTCAGCGCGGACAGCGGGGTGCCGGTGTCCATCAGGAGCGCCTTGAGCTCGGCGACGCCGAGCGACGGATGCCGGCCCAGGAGCATCGCGGCGACACCCACCACGTGCGGCGCGGCCATCGACGTCCCGGACTTCGTCGCGTATCCGGACCCCGGCGCGAGCGAGTAGACCGAGGTGCCGGGCGCGCCCAGGTCGACCTTGGTGGCCCCGCGGTTGCTGTAGTAGGCGAGGTCGTCGGTGCTGGTGGTGGCCGCCACGGAGATGATGCCCGCCGACGGGCATCCCGCCGGGTACGACACCCCGGTGCTCTCGTCGGTGCCGTTGTTGCCCGCCGCCGCGACGAACAGGACGCCCCGGTCCGCCGCCGCCTGGATCGCGTCGCACAGCGGCTGCCAGGAGGAGCTCGACCCCCAGGAGGCGTTGATCACCCGCGCGCCGTGGTCCACGGCGTACTGGATCGCCTGCACGCCGTTCACGAAGCTGCCGCCGGAGCTGTCCTCCAGGAACTTCAGCGGCATGATCTTCGCGGTGGACGACAGGCCGGCGATGCCGACGCCGTTGTCGCGGCTCGCGGCGATCGTGCCGGCGACGTGGGTGCCATGGCCGTCGACGGTCGGCCCGTCGTAGACGCTCGCGTTGCCGTTCTTCCAGTCCCACCCGTTGACGTCGTCGATGTACCCGTCGCCGTCGTCGTCGATGCCGTTGCCGGGCACCTCGTCGGCGTTCGTCCAGATCCGGCCGGCGAGCTCGGGGTGGGAGATGTCGATGCCGGTGTCGGTGACGGCCACGATCACCGGGGATCCGGGGCTGAGGTCCCAGGCGGCGGGCGCGCCGATGATGGTCATGTCCCACTGGGAACCCCAGGAGGGGTCGGTGGCGGCGGCGAACGGCTCCACGGGACGGTCGATCTGCACGGCCAGGTCGGCGGTCGTGCCGGCCAGGTCGGCCTTCGCCTGGGCGAGGGTCACGGGGTCGTCGAGCCGGTAGGCGCGCCAGCCGCCCAGCAGGCCGCGGCCGGAGACCGCACCCAGGGCGTCGGCGACGTCCGCGCGCTCGGCCCGGGTGGCGTCCGGATCCAGCTTCACGACCACCGTCTCCGACGTCGGCGCGCCCATCGCGGCCGGTGCGGTCAGGGCGAGTGCGGCGCCGAGCGTCGCGGCGAGGGCCGCGGCGCGCCGGGTGTGTCGCGAGGTTCCCATCCGGGGTGTCCATCGGCACCGCGGCGTCCGGGCACAACGCCCCGGGCCGGTCCGATTTCTCTAGACGGCGGGCGCGGCGACCGCGCCGGTGAGGTCTGCGCCCTCGAGCTCCGCGCCGTCCCAGCGGGCCTTCGCCAGGCGGGCCCCCACCAGCCGCGCCCACGCGAGGCTCGCGCTGCGCAGGTCCGCCCCGCCCAGGCCGGCGCGTGAGAGGTCCGCGAGGCGCAGGTCTGCGCCCGCGAGGTCCGCGCCGTCGAGCACCGCCTCGCTCAGGTCGGCGCCCTGGAGCACCGCGCCGCGCATCCGCGCGCCGCGCAGGTCGGCGCCCAGCAGGTCCGCGCGGGACAGGACGGCGTCCTCCAGGCTGCCGGACGCCATCTCCGCACCCTCCAGGATCGCCTCGGTGAGGTCCGCCCCGGACAGGACCACCTCGGCGAGCTGGGCGTCCAGGAGGTCGGCGCCGCGCAGGTCCGCGCCGTCGCAGCGTGCGCCGGTGAGGTCCGCGCCGCGCAGGCGGGAGCCGGCGAGCCGCGCGCCGCGGCGGTCCGCGCCAGCAGGTCGGCCATCGCGAGGTCGGCGCCGCGCAGGTCGGCCTCGCGCAGGTCGGCGCCGCGCATCCGGCAGCTCAAGGCCGCACGGGCTGGCGATCACCAGGCCTGCGGCCGCCGCGTCGCGCATGTCCGCGCCCTCGAGCACCGCGCCCGTGAGGTCCGCGCCGGTCAGGGTCGCGCGACGCAGCCGGGCCTCGCCGAACTGGCGCGGTGGCCGCCCGCCCCGGACAGGTCCGCTCGGGCCATGTCGGCCTGGGTCATGTCCGCGCCGGTCAGCTCCGCACCGGTCAGGGACACCGCGGCCAGCGCGGCGCCGCGCAGGTCCGCGCCGCTCAGCACGGCGTCGTCCATGCGGGCCATGTCGAGGCGGGCGCCCTCGGCGCGCAGGCCGTCCATCCTCGCCGCGGTGAGGTCCGCGCAGCCGATCTGCGCGAACCGCAGGTCCGCGCCGGTCAGGATGGCGCGCGGGGCGGAGATGCTCTGCCCGTGCACGCCCGAGAGGTCCGCGCCCGAGAGGTCCGCGTCGCGCAGCTCCATCTCGGTGATGTCGGAGCCCATCAGCACGGCCTCGGTGGAAACGGCGCCCACCGCGTGCCCAGCCCAGGGACGCGCCGGACAGGTGCGCGCCGGTGAGGTCCGCGCCGCGCAGGGTGGCGCGCAGCAGGTCGACGCCGCCATCCGCGCGCCCAGCAGGATCGCCTCGGACAGGTCGCAGCCGGACATCAGCGCGCCGGCGAGCACCGCGTCGGTGAGGTTCGACCCGGCGATCCGCACGCCGCGCAGGTCGGTGGCGGCCCAGCTGGGCGCCGGTCAGGTCCTTGCCCCCGAGGTCGCGCGTGCGCAGGTCGCGGCCGGTGAGGTCGCGCTCCCGGAGGGCTTGCGCTTAAGGCTGGGGCTGGTTCCGCCGGCGAGGACGGTCGAAGGCCGGGCTCATACGCGCCTGTGATCGGCCGCGTGGACGCGCATCTGGAGCGCTCCGGCGGGCCAGGGGGTGACTTCGCCCCCGCGCCTCTGTGTCTGTGCCGGCCGCGCACCGCGGCCGCCGGCACCCGCTCGACGAAGGAGTCCCCAGATGGCGTCAACGCCCCTCGACCACCCGCCCCTGGTCCTGCTCGTGGAGGGCGATCCCGCCCGCCGCCGGCTGCTGGAGCAGGGCGCTCCGGGCGGACCGCTTCCGCGTGCGGCTTGCGCCCGACGCCGACGAGGCGCGCCGCACGTTGCAGTCCATGGCCCCGGAGCTCGCGATCCTCGACCTGGACCTCCCCGAGGCCTCGGGCTTCGAGTTCCTGCACCAGCTCCGCGCCGGGGTACGCCCGGCGGCCCGTGGGATCCCGGCATCCTGTCCTCACGGTGTCGCGGGTCCGCGGCGCCCAGGAGGTGGTGCGCGCCATCGAGCAGGGCGCGGACGACCACCTGGTGCGGCCGTACGACTACGCGGAGTTGCCGGCCCGCTGCTCGCGGGCTGCGCCGTGGCCGCGGCGAGACCCTGCGCGACGCCGTGTGCGTCGGCCCGCTGGTGGTGGACTGCCGGTCCGCCGCGCGACGGCTTCAACGGACGTCGCGTGGAGCTGTCGGCGAAGGAGTTCGCCCTCCTTGACGCACTCGCCCGCGACCCGCGGCGCGTCCTCACCAAGTACCAGGAGCTGCTGCGCGACGTGGGGGTACATCGCCACCGGTCGCACCCGCACCGTCGACAGCCACGCGAGCCGCCTGCGCCGCAAGCTCGAGACCTGCGGGGCCGGGCAGTGGTTCGTCGCTAACGTGTGGGGCATCGGCTACCGCCTGCTGCCGGAGGGGCATGACCCGGGTGCGTATCGTCGTCCCGGATCCCGTGCTCGCGGCCGGCGTGCCCGGCGTGGTCCATGAGCCGGCGGGCCCCGAGGACGTCGTGCTGCTGCCGTCCGGCGGGGCGGCGGCCGCCCTCGCCCGCGCCCTCGGCGCGACGACGGTGCTCCTCCTGACGGGCGCGCGGGAGGCCTGGAAATGCCGCGGTCGCCGCCGTCTGGGCCCTGAGGGGACCGCCGACCTCGGCCGCGCGGTCCAGTCGCTGGTGTCGATGCTTCCCGGCGGCGACCTCCGCCCTCATCCGCAGGCCCGGCGCCGACGGGGCACCGGCCGCCGGGCTGCCGCTGCCGGTGCTCGCGCGCCTGGCGGTGCGCGCATGGCGGCCGTGCCCGCACTGCCCGGGTGGCGGGGTGGTGCGCGGCGCGTGCGGCGGCTGCGGCCGGGCCATGGAGGCGCTCGCATGACCGCCCGGCTGTCGCCGCTGCTGCGGGTGCGTGCTGACCGGGCCGCCGCACCCTGCTCGCCGCGGACCTGCGGCGCGCCGCGGCGCTGCTGCTCGCGGTGGCCCAGCGCGGTCCCGGGGGATCCCCGTGCTGGTGGCACGGGCGGAGGTGCCGGCCGGGACGGTGCTCGACGAGCCGACGATCGCCGGCGCGTTCACCGTCACGCGGCTGTCCGGCGGCGCGCCCCTGGGCGGCCTGCCGGCGGACCCCGCACAGCTCGTCGGGCACCGCACCGCCGCCGCGCTCAGCCCCGGGGAGCCGCTCACCCTCGCCGCCCTCGGGGGCGGCCGCCCGGCGGTGGCCCCGCTCGCGCCCGGCGAGCGGGCCGTCGCGGTCCCCGCCCAGGCGGCGGGCGCGGCCGCCACCGCCCTGGAGCCGGGGATGCGGGTCGACGTCGTCGCCTCCAGCGGCGAGGGCCCTGCGGGCCGCACCCGGGTCATCGTCACGGGGGCCGAGGTGCTCGCCGTGGACCCCGGCGGCGACGGCGGCTTCGGGCAGGCGCCGGCCGCCGGCGCGGTGCTCCTGCGCGCCGGGGCCCGCGACGCCCTGCTCATCACCGCGGCGCTCAACTTCTCGCGCGAGGTGCGGTTGCTCGCGCGCCCCGACGACGAGGTCGCCGGCGCACCCGTCCCGGAGGTGGCGGTCCCGTGACCGATGTCGTCGCCGTCGTGGGCGGGTGCGGCGGGGCGGGCGGAACGCTCGTGGCCACCGGTCTCGCGCTTCACCTCCAGGCCCGCGGCGTGCCCGCCGTGCTGCTCGACCTCGACCCGGAGCGGGGCGACCTCGCCGCCGGGCTCGGATCCGCCGGTCCCCGCACGATCGTCGATCTCCTGGCGGTCGCGGAGGAGCTCACCGGCGACCACCTGCGCTCCGCCTCGGTCATCCACCCGGGCGGCCTCACGCTCATCCCCGGATCGGAGGGGGCCGACACCGCGGGGGTCTGCACCGTCCTCGACGCGATCCTCGGGATGGACGACCGCCCGCCCCTCGTCGTCGACGCCGGTTCGGGGGCGACGCCCGCGGCACGGCGGCTCGCCGGGCTGGTGCCGACGCTGCTGGTCGCACCGGCCGATGCCGCCGGATGCCGGGTGAGCCGCCGGACCCTCCACCTGCTCGGCGGCGCCCCCGGTGCGCTGCTGGTCGTCAACCGCGGGTCGCGGCCCGACGAGCTGCCGCCCCGCACCGTCGCCCGGGCGCTCGGCCTGCCGCTCGCCTGCGTCGTCCCCCGTGCGCCCGGTGAGGCGACGGACCTCGCGGCCGGCCTCCCGAGGGCGGGGCGCCGCGCGCGTCTGTCGGAGGCGATGCGCGAGCTCGCGGAGGCGCTGGCGGCGGGGGACGCGGCGTGACGGCGCCCGTCCCCGATCCCGCGCTGGTCGAGCGCGTGCGGGCCGCCGCCGTCGCCGAGCTGCGGATGGCCGGCGACGCCGTCGGCCGCGAGGGCGTCGCCGCGGCCGCCGCGCGGGTGCTCGCCCGCGACCGGCACATCCTGGGAGGCGCCGTGCGGGACCGGCTGCTCGAGGCCGTCGCCGACGCCGCGCTCGGGCTCGGCCCGCTGGAGCGGCTCATGCGGGACCCGGCAGTCACGGAGATCATGGTCTGCCGGCACGACCGGGTGTTCGTCGAGCGCGACGGGCGCGTCGAGGCCGCCGAGGCCGGCTTCGCGGACGCCGCGCACGTGCTGCACGTCGTCGACCGCATCCTCGCGCCGCTCGGCAGGCGGGTGGACGAATCCAGCCCCATGGTCGACGCGAGACTGCCCGACGGCTCCAGGGTCAACGTGGTGATCCCCCCGCTGGCCGTCGACGGGCCGGCGGTCACGATCCGGCGGTTCGGCGCACGGCCCCTCACGGCGGACGACCTGGTGGAGCGGGGCACCCTCACCGCCGAGGCGCTCCGCCTCCTCGAGGACGCCGTCGCGGCCCGGAGGAACGTCCTGGTGACCGGCGGCACCGGCAGCGGCAAGACCACCACGCTGGCGGCACTCGCCGGGGCGATCCCGGCGCGCGAGCGGGTCGTGACCATCGAGGACGCCGCGGAGCTGCGCCTGCCGCTGCCGCACGTCGTGCGGCTCGAGAGCCGGCCCGCGTCCCTGGAGGGGCGCGGTGCCGTGCCGATCCGGGCGCTCGTGCGCAACGCGCTGCGGATGCGCCCCGACCGCATCGTCATCGGCGAGGTCCGGGGCGGGGAGGCCCTCGACATGCTCGCCGCGATGACCACGGGGCACGAAGGGTCGCTGTCCACGCTCCATGCCTCCTCGCCCGCCGACGCCCTGCGGCGGCTGCAGCTGCTCGCGCTCATGGGGGACCTGGAGCTCCCGTGGCAGGCGGTGGCGGAGCAGGTCGCCGCGGCCATCGACCTGGTCGTGCACCAGGCGCGCCTGCCCGACGGCCGGCGCCGCATCCTGGAGGTGTGCGCGCTGCCCCGCGCGGCGGGCGGGGGAGGCCCCGTGGCGCTCGCGCGCCTCCAGGGCGACCGGCTGGTGCTCACCGATGCGGCCGTGCCCTGGCACCGCGCGCTCGGCCGGCCCAGGGACGCGTCGGCATGAACGCGCCGCCACCGGCCCTGCTGGCGGGCGCGGGCACCGCGCTCGTGGTCGCCGCCCTCATGCGGCGCGACCCGCCGCACGCACGGCGGTCCTCGCCGGCGCCGCGGGTACCGGGCGCCGCGATCCTGGCCCGCCGGCTGCGGCGCGCCGGCCTGGCCGTCCCCGCCGCCGTCGCCGCGGGGGCCGTGGCGGCCGCGACGCTGGCCGTGGCCCTGCTGGCACTGACCATGGGGTCTGTGACCCTCGCCGTCATCGCCGTGCCGGGCGTCCCGGCCGCCGTCCACCTCGCGCTCGCCGCGCGGGAGCGCCGGTATCCGGACCGGGTCGCCGCGCAGCTCCCGGGCGTCCTGCGCGCGACCGCCGACGGCATCGCGGCGGGCCGGTCCCTGCGACGCGCGCTCGCCCGGGCCGCGGACGCCGCACCCGAACCCGCGCGCGGGGAGTTCCTGCTGGTCGTGGACCACCTCGAGCTCGGCGGCCGCATCGACGGCGCGCTCACGGGCCTC
This sequence comes from Thermoleophilia bacterium, assembly GCA_046330435.1. Taxonomy (GTDB): domain Bacteria; phylum Actinomycetota; class Thermoleophilia; order Miltoncostaeales; family Miltoncostaeaceae. The sequence goes on from JAXLST010000009.1 coordinate 59,640, forward strand.
GTCGAGCGCTGCCCGTCGCCCGAGACCGAGCTGTTGCGCGGGGCGGTCCTGGTGAACGCCGGCAGCGGCGGCGACCTGGCGGCGGTGCTCGGCGGGCTGGGGCGGCGCCTCGAGGAACGGCGCCGGCTCACCCGGGAGCTCCGCGGGCTCGGCGAGCAGGCGCGCATGACGGCGTGGCTGGTGGGCGGGCTGCCGGCCCTCGGCGGCCTGGCGGTGGAGCTCACCGCGCCCGGCGTGCTGGGCGGCGCGCTCCTGCGGGGCCCCGGCCGGATCAGCCTGGCCGCCGCGGCCCTCCTGATGGGTGCGGCAGTCATGCTCATCCGGCGGATCGGTCGCGCATGACCCCCGTCACGCTCCTGGCGGCCGCCTCCGCGGCGTGCGTCCTCCTGGCCCTGCGGCCCGCGGGTGGCCGCGGCGACGGCCTCCCGTGGTGGCACCGGCTCACGCGGCGCGTGCCGCTGCCGCGGGGCGCCGTCGCCGCACTCGGCGGCCCCGAGCGTCCGGGGGAGGCGACCGCCGCCGGATTCGGGCGACTCCCGGACGGGGCGCTGGGCCACGCGCGGTGCGTCCTCGCGCTCGGCGGCGCGTCGCTGCTGCCGGCCGGTATCGCCGCCCCGCCGCTCATCCCGATGGCGATGCCCGCCGCGATGGCCGGCTGGATGCTGCCGGGCGCGGCGCTCGGACGGGTGGCGGCGGCGCGCCGCCACCGCATCGGCGCAGCTGCCGGACGTCCTCGAACTGCTGGGGGTCCGTATCGGGCGGGATGCAGCTCGACCCGGCGCTCCGGTCGTCGCCGCACGGCTCGACGGGCTGCTGCCGCAGGAGATCGGCGCGGCGCTGGACGAGATGGCCCTGGGCGGGACCTGCCGGGACGCCTACCGGGCGCTGGCGGCCGGGTCGAAGTTGCCCGGCCTCGACCAGGCCGTGACCGGGTGCGCTGCTCACCGCGGAGGAGCTCGCCAATGCCGCCGGCCGATGCCCTCTCCCGCCAGGCCGTGCCTCGCGGGCTGCGGCCGCGCAGGCGGCGGCAAGGACTGGCGCGCGCCGCCCCCAAGGTGCAGCTGGTCGTCGCGACGATGATGGTGCCGGCGGTGATGCTGGTGGTCACGGTGATGGCCGTCGAGCTCGGCCATCAGCTGGGACCCGTGTTCGGGGGCTGCGATGACCTGACCGGGCGGCGGGGGAGCGCGATCACCGAATACGCGGCACTGGTCGCGGTGGTGAAGTCGCTCATCGGTGCCCTGCTGGTCATGGGCCGCACCGGGCCGGCCGGGTGCCATCGACCTGGGTCCGGGCCGTCGGCGCGCTCGTCCGCCCGGCGCCCGTGGTATCCACCGCGCCTCACACCGGCGCTGCCCCGCCCGCCGCGGACCCGCCGGCCCGCCCGCCCGCGCCCCCGCCGCCCGGTCGTGCAGCTCCCCCGCTGGCTGGCGGTGCGATGAGGTGTGTGCGCCGCGGCGTACACTCGCCGCATGTCCGTGTTCTACGAGGATCTCGCCCCCGCGGAGTTCCGGGCGCGGCTCGCCGCGGCACCCATCGCGTACGTGCCGCTCGGGACGCTGGAGTGGCACTGCGAGCACCTCCCGCTGGGGACCGACGGGCTGCTCGCCCGCGGCCTGTTCGCGCGGGTCGCCCGGGAGGTCGGCGGCATCGTCCTGCCGTCGCTGCACCTGGGGCCCGACCGGCGCATCGAGGAGCCGGACGGCACCGACCTCATCGGCATGGACTACGACGCCACCGTCGACCCGCCGCGGCGGCTCGACGGCAGCGCCTACTGGGCCGACGACGACCTCTACGCCGCCATCCTGGAGGCCACCGTCCGCAATCTCGCGCGGGCCGGGTTCCGCATCATCACGGCCCACGGGCACGGGCCGTCGGCCCGGGCGTTCATGGCCGGCATAGCGGGCTGGCGGGACCGGTACGGGGTGCGGTGCCACACCGCATGGCCCACCGGAGACCCCGAGCCCGGCGGGTTCATGACCGACCACGCCGCCGCCAACGAGACCAGCATCCTCATGGCGCTCCACCCGGACCTCGTCCACATGGACCGGCTTCCCGCCGATCCCGGGGAGTGGCCGCTGGGGGTCGGCGGCCCCGACCCCCGCACCCACGCGACCCGGGAGGCCGGGGAGGCGATCCTCGCCCGCGCCACCCAGGACCTCGCGCGGCGGCTGCGCGAGGACCTCGCCGCCCTGGAGGGCTAAGCCGTCCGCCGCCGCAGGGTCGCCGACCCCGCCGCGATGAGCCCCACCGCGAACAGCAGCACCACGCCCATGTCGCGCAGCACGTCCCCCGTGGCCTGGGCGTCGGTGGTGATCGTCCGCATCGCATCCACCGCGTACGACAGCGGCAGCACGTCGGAGGCCAGCTCCAGCGCCCGCGGCAGCCGGTCGCGCGGCACCAGCAGCCCGCACAACAGGAACTGCGGCAGCACGAACGCCGGCAGGAACTGCACCGCCTGGAACTCCGTTGCCGCGAACGCCGACAGGAACAGGCCCAGCGCCGTCCCCAGCACCGCGTCCACCACCGCCACCACCAGCAGCAGCCACGCCGGCCCCGCCACATCCAGCCCCACCACGTACAGCGCGAACGCCCCGGCCACCAGCGCCTGCACCGCCGCCAGCGCCCCGAAGGCCACCGCATAACCGCCCACCAGGTCCGCCTTGCCCAGCGGCAGGCTCAGCAGCCGCTCCAGCGTCCCCGACTGGCGCTCCCGCAGCGTCGTGATGCTCGTGACCAGGAACATCACCAGGAACGGGAACAACCCCAGCAGGGGCGCCCCCACCGTGTCGAACACCCTCGTGTCCGCGTAGATCCAGGCCAGCAGGCCCATCAGCACGCACGGCACCACCACCAGCAGCGCCAGCGTCCGCGGGTCGTGCCGCACCTGCCGCAGCACGCGGCCCGCCGTGAGCAGCGTGAGTCGCGGGTTCATGACGGCACCTCCATCCCGGCCGGCTCCACCAGGCGCAGGAACGCGCCCTCCGCATCCGTCGCGCCCGTGCGCTCCAGCAGCGCGGGCAGCGGGTCGTCGGCCACCAGGCGCCCCTCGTGCATGAGCAGCAGCCGGTCGCACCGCACCGCCTCGTCCATCACATGGCTCGAGACCAGCAGCGTCGCCCCGCCGGCGGCGAGCCGGTGGAACAGGTCCCACAGGTCCCGCCGCAGCACCGGGTCCAGGCCCACCGTGGGCTCGTCCAGCACCAGCAGCTCCGGGGTGCCCACCAGGGCCGCGCCCAGCGACACCCGGCTGAACTGCCCGCCGGAGAGGTTCGACACCCGCGCCGACCGGTGGCCCGCGAGGTCCACCAGCTCCAGCACCCGTTCCACCTCGCCGCGCACCCCCGGCCGCGGCACACCCACCACTGCCGCGAAGTACGCCAGGTTCTCCGCCACGGTGAGGTCCGCGTACACCGACGGCGACTGGGTGACGTACCCCACCCGGTCCCGGAGGGCCCGGGTGCCGGCCGGCCGTCCCAGCACCTCCACCGTGCCGCCGTGGGTGCGCTGCACCCCGACGATGCTGCGCATGAGCGTCGACTTCCCGCACCCGCTGGGGCCCAGCAGCCCCACCACCGCGCCGCGCGGCACCCGCAGCGACAGGCCCGGCAGCACCTCGCGGCCCCCGCGCACCACGCGCAGGTCGTCCACCACGATCGCGTCCATCTCCAACCCCGTGTCAAAATTCATCATGCGATGAAATTACACCCGGCGGTGGACGTCGCGCCATCCACCGGATGGGGGATCAGGGCAGCGGCGCGGTGAGGTGGTGCTGGATGACCGGTGCGAGCATCGGCACCAGCTCCTCGACCTCGGCGGACGCCAGCGGCTCGACCTCCAGCACGTACCGCAGCAGCGCGACGCCGCCCAGCTGGGCGGCGGCGAGGTTGGCGCGCAGCTCGGGGTCGTCGGCGTCCAGCGCCTCGGCGATGCGCCCGAACAGGGCCCGGGCGAGGAACTGCCGCAGCATTCCGGCGGCGTCCTCGCCGGAGAGCGCCGCCCGCAGCAGCCCCACGATGACGGGACGGCGGTCCGGGGCGTCCCAGGTGGAGAAGAAGAACCGCACCAGACGCTCGCCGAGCCCGTCCGGGTCGCCGGTGAAGACGGCGGGCACCAGGTCCTGGGGCTGCACGGGCAGCTCCATGGCCGCCACGAACAGCTCCTCCTTGCCGGAGAAGTAGTGGTGCACCAGCCGCGCGTCGACACCGGCGGCCCGCGCGATGCCGCGCAGCGTCACGCCGTCGTAGCCGCGGGCGGCGAACTCGGTGCGGGCGGCGGCCACGATGGCCCCGCGGGCGTCGGCCCCCGCCGGGCGCGGGCCGCGGCGGCGCGGTGCGGCCCCCTCGGACATGGCGGCCACGCTACCGCAGGCCGCCGCGTGACGGGTGGGCCCGCGGCGGCGGATACAGTGCGATGGATGTCGCCGACACAGGGATCCGCAGCGTGACGCTGGGCCGTGCCCGCGCCGCCCGTCCGGACTTCGCCGACGTGGCGGCCGCCGAGCTCGACGGCGTCTACCGCTACCTGGTGCACATGCTCCGCGACCCGGTGCTCGCCGAGGACGTGACCTCGGCCACCTTCGAACGTGCTCTGCGGGACTGGCGCCGGTACGACCCGGCCAAGGGCCGCCCCGGGGTGTGGCTCATCGAGATCGCACGCCGCCAGGCGCTCGACCACCTGCGCAGCGAGGGGCGCCGCCGCCGCCGCGAGGAGCGGTTCGCCGCGATGGAACCCCGCAGCGCCCCGGAACCCCGGGTGGCCGGGATCCCCGAGGACATGCGGGTGGCGATGACCGCGCTCAGCGAATCCGAGCGCGAGCTGGTGGCCCTGCGCATCGTGCTGGGGGTCGACACCGCCGAGGCCGCCCGCATCACCGGCACCACGCCGAGCGCCGTGTCCACGTCCCTGCACCGCGCCCTCGGCAAGCTCCGCACCCGCCTCCAGGACACCGTCGATGTCTGACATCACCCCCCAGCGCCTCGAGGAGCTCCTGGCCGGCGACCCGCCGCGGACCGACGCCGAGCGGGACGTCCTGCACATGGCCGCCGCACTGCGCGGCGCCGCCCCGGACGCCCCCGACCGCCTGCGGGAACGGGTCATGGGCTCGGCCCGCACCGCCCCCGCGCGTGGCGGCCGGTTCCGGCTCCCCGACTTCTCGGCGGCCTGGATGGGCCCCGCCGTGGCGGGCGTCGCGGCGATCGTGATCGGCGCCGCCGTGTTCCTGCCCGGGTTGGGCGGGGGCGACGGGCGCACCGCGCAGCCGGTTGGGACCGTGGAGCTGTCCGACGGCGGCGCCGGCGTGGCCCCCCCGACGGCCGGCGGGGGGAAGACCGCCGGCGCCGCACCCGACGCCACGCGGGCCCCGGAGATCGCGGCCCCGGTGCAGCCGTCCGCGGTCGCACCGGACGCCATGGCCCTGGCCGCGAACGCGGTGGTGGTGGGACCCTCGGACGGATGGCCCGCCGGCGCCCTGGAGGCGGTGGCGAACCCGCTGGAGGCCGCCGGTGGCGTCGTCACGGGAGCGAGCACCGGGACGTCCCTGGACGGCCGCGAGGACCTGCGGGTGGAGGCCCTGGTGCCGGCCGGCAAGGAGACCGCCGCCGTCGACGCCATCACCGCGGCCCTGCCCGCGGACACCGCCTGGCAGCCCTCCGGCGAGGCGCGCACGGCGGTGGGCAAGGACGCCGCCGGCGGGACCGTGCGCCCCGACGCCGCCCCGAAGGACCTCGCGGGATCCGACGCCGTGCCCGTCACGGTGGTCGTCGTGCGGGACGGCACGCCCTGACCCAGCACACCTGCCCGCGTTGCGGCGCCCCCGGGCGTCCGTTGGCGCATGCCCGCGACCGCATGGGCGGACCCGCCCGCACCGTGGCGCGCTGCACGTCGCGGGCCTGCGGGGTGGGGTGGACCACCGGAGTGCCGTCATCCGGCGCGGCGGCGCCCGGGCTGGGATCCGGCGGCCCGCTGGGGCGCGTGGCGCGCGCGCTGGCCGCGGCCGAGCTGCGCCGGCTGCTGCCCGGCGTGGGCCCCGGGATGCTGGTCATGGACGTGGGCGCCGGGGCCGGCCTGCGGGCCGACGCCCTGCTGGGCCTGGGCGCCCGGGTGCTCGCGCTCGAGCCCGACCCGATCGAGGCCATGCGGGCCTCGGCCGCGCTGCGCGGGCGGGCCGTGGTGCGATCCGTGGGGCTCGCCGAGCTGGAGCCCGACGCGGTGCGCGCCGACGCCGTGCTGTGCTGGCACGTGCTGGAGCATCTGCCCGACCTCGACCTGTCACTGGCCCGCATGCGGGACGCCCTGCGGCCCGGCGGCACGCTGCTCGTCGCGGTGCCGAACGCCGGGGGCGCCGAGGCCCGCATGCTGGGCGGCCGCTGGCAGGGCTGGGAGCCCGCGCGCCATCGCTGGCACCTCACCCGCCGGTCGCTGCGCAACGCGCTCACCGCCGCGGGCCTCGCGGACATCGACATCACGGCGCGCGGCGGGTGGGGGCCGGCGCTGAGCCTCGCCGCCTCGCTGGCGCCCTCCCTGGACCCGCAGCTCGCGGGGTCGCCCCTGCCCGGGCTGGCCCTGGCGGCGGCGCTCACGCCGGTCTCGGGACTCGCGCGTCTGGCGGGCGCCGGCCCGCAGCTGGTCGCGGTGGCCCGCCGGCCCTAGCCGGTCCCGGGCGCCCTCGGCGCCGGTCACCCGGGACGGGGTCCCGGCCATGCATCTCCCGGCCAACACCGCGCGTCGGCGGTGGCCCGCCGGCCCCGGCCGGCTCGTCCCCGGTGGGGCGCCGCCCCGGCGTCGGTCACCCTGGACGGGTTCCCGGCCACGCCGCATCGGGGGCCCCCGTCGCCGTCCGCGGAAGGCTCCCACGGTGCGTCGCCGGTGGCCGTCCGGCCCGGGTCAGCCGCCGCGCGGGGGCGCCAGCGGGGCGTCCACCACCTCGGTGTGCACCACGGGGCCGTCCGCCGTGACCTCCAGCCACGCCCAGTGGGGCCGAGGGTCCTCGACCGTGCCCTCACCGATGGCCCCCGGGTTCACGATGAGCGCCCGCCCGGCCCGCCGCACCATCTGCTGGTGGGTGTGGCCCACCACCAGCACGTCCGCCCCCAGGGCCTTCGCCTGGCGCAGCAGCCCCTCCGCGGGGGTGTCCTCGTCCACGATCACCGACAGGTCCCCGGGCTGGCCGTGGGAGACCACCACCCGCACGCCGGCCACGTCCACCTCCACCCGGCGGGGCAGGCGCTGCAGCCAGGCGATGTCGCCGGTCCTGAGCCGCCGGATCGTCCAGGAGCGGGACCCCACGCGGTCGGAGGCGGGGTGCCCCGCCGGCCTGGGCGCGCCCCGGGCCACCTTCTGGTCGGTGTTGCCCATCACCGTGGGCCAGCCCAGCTCGCGGACCGCCGCGATGCACGCCGCCGGATCCGGGCCGCGCATCACCACGTCGCCGGTGCACACCCCCCGCGTGATGCCGCGCTCCCGCACGGCCCGCAGGACGGCCTCCAGGGCGTCGTGGCGCCCGTGGATGTCCCCGATGAGGGCGAGCCGCTCGGTCACGCGCCGATGCCCAGCGCCGCCTCCAGACGCTCCCGGAAGCGCTCCTCGCGCAGGCGCCGCCACTCCGACCCGAACCGGGCGAACAGCTCCACCCGCAGCGCCCGCCGGCCGGCGAGCAGCGTCCGGATGCCGGGGCGCAGGTCCGCGGCTCCGGGGGCGGGGTCGCCCAGACCCGCCAGGTGCGCCTTCAGGGCCGGCACCTGCACGTCGCAGTCGTGGATGTCGCCCAGCAGGTCCTGCAGCCCGCGGACCTCCTCCAGGAACGGCGCCAGGTCCTCGGCGAACGCGGGTCCGAAGATCTCCAGCAGGTACCGCAGCCGCTTGATCGCGATGCGCATGTCGTGGAGCTCGGTGACGTTCGCCGGGTCCACCACCAGAGCCTCGTACCCGTACACCTCGCCGATGCGCACCCGCAGGACCCGCCGGGCGTTGCGGCGGAGGGACCGCTTGGGCGAGATGCCGGGGACGTGGCGCGGCCTGGCCATCAGGCGCCGCCCGGGCCGGAGGGGAGTGCCGACGGCGACACGCCCGTGTGCCTGGCGACCCACCGCTCGAAGCGGGGCCCGAAGGCGTCCGCCTCCAGGGCCTCCAGCATCCCGGCGATGCGGGCGCCCTCCTCGGTGCGGCGGGCGGCCTGGGCCGCGATGAGGTCCTCCACGCCGGGCCGGTCCACCGGGTCGAGGTCGTCGAGCATCGCACCGAGCGCGGCCATCGAGACGTCCAGGTCGCGCGCCGCGCCGAGCGTGTCCGTGACGGCCTTCACCACCCGCAGCCGCCGGCGGAACCCGCGGCGGGGGAACGCCGCGGCGAATGCGTCCATGGCGGCGCGCAGGCGCCGTGAGCTCACCCGCATCGCGTGCAGCGCCTCGATGTCCTCGCCGCGCAGGGTGCCGTCGCGGTGGCTCATGAGCTCGCGCCACCGCACGATCAGCACGCGACCGGCGGCCTCGCGGAACGGCGTGACCGGCCCGAGGCCGGGGACGTCCCATGCCCGCGCCACGGGATCAGCCCGCCAGGGAGGCGGGGCCGCGCGCCGCGGCCTCCATCACCAGCCCCTCGCGGAGACCGGCCGCGGAGACCTCGAGCGCCTCCACACCGAACGCCCGGCGCACCGCCTCGAGCACCGCGGCGCCCGCGAGGCACAGCCGCAGCCGCGCTGCCTCCAGGCCGGTGTCGGACGCGATGTCCTCGGCGGGGGCGGAGGCGAGCACCTCCACGGCCCGCACCAGGGCGTCGCGGTCGAGCCGCGGGGTCGCCGCGAGGACGCCGAGCGCCACCGCGGAGCCGCCGGTGGCGATCGCCGAACCGGTGCCGGGGTGCGCCTGCGCCAGCGGCTCGACGAACGACCGGGCGAACGCCGACATGGGCCCCAGCAGGTCGAGGGCCGGCGGGTCCTGCGGCTCGTAGCGCTCGGTCATCTTGCGGACGCCGATGGGCAGCGAGGTGACCCATTCCAGGTCGCCGCCGTTGCCGCCCATGAGCTCCAGGCTCCCGCCGCCCAGGTCCACCGCCATGAACCGCCCGGCCCGGTCGGCGGCGCCGAGTCCCGCGAAGGTGAGCGCGGCCTCCTCCGGCCCGCTGAGCACCCGCGGCCGGATGCCGGTGGCGCGCTCCAGCACCGACAGGAGGTCCGCGGCGTTCTCGGCCTCGCGCGCGACGGCGGTGCAGGCGATGACGATGGGGGACGCCCCCAGGGCGCGGGCCTCGCCGGCCATTGCGGCCACGGTCTGCTCCACCACCACCATCGCGTGCGCCGGGATGACCCCCGTGCGCTCCAGCCCCTCGCCCAGGGCGGTCATCGCCGAGCTCGAGGCGAGCGCGACGGGCCTGCCGTCACGGATGCGCGACACCAGCATCCGGGTCGTGTTCGTCCCGACGTCGATCGCCGCGACGATCGGGGCTCCGGTGTCGCCGCCATCGGTCACGGCTGGCGACGGTATCTCATGCCCCGCCCGCGCGCACGCGCGAACGGGGCGATGTTGCAAACCCCGCCGGTGCGGGGCCTCAGCGGTGGGTCAGGCGGCGCGGCGCAGGGCGACCGGCGCCTCGGCCACGGCGGGCTCCCGACGACGGGCGACCCGGGCCGAGCGCCGCTGGGCGCGCGCCCGGCGGGCGGCCACCAGGCAGACGACGCCGGCGACGGCGGCGAGGCCGAGCTGCCAGGCGACCATGGCGCCCCCGCCGGGGGCGGACGCCAGCGCTGCGAGCAGGAAGCCGATGACCATGCCCGCCGCGTACAGGGCGACGGTGGCCGACCTGGGACGGTGCGGCTCGGTCTCGGGGGCCTCGGGCACCGCGGCGAGCACGCGCTCGGCGGGGCGGGAGGCGGTGAGGGTGCTGGGAGAAGCGGTCATGGGACGAACAATAGTTCGGGGCTCGGACGGCGAACAGGTGTTCCGGCGGGATCCGCCTCAGAGGGTCCCGGTCTCGAGCCTGCGCAGATAGCGGAACTCGGGCTCGTGGACGCCCGCCCGGCGGCGGATCTCCACCAGCCGGTCGGACATGAAGAACGCGCGGGCGTCGTCGAGCGACGTCCACGTGGAGAGGTGCACCACGGTCCGCGGGTCGTCCTCGGCGTGCATGAGCTCGTACTCGCGCTCGCCCGCGTCGCGGCGGATGTCGGCGGCCGCGTCGAACACGGCCTTCCACGCCGCGTAGTCGTCGACCTCATGGGTGATCAGGACGCGGTCCACGGCGGCCTCCGGCGGCGGGGTTCGGGAGACCGAAGGGTCGCAGACGGGGGTGCGGGGGCGCCTGTGGGGGGGAACTGGCCTTCCGAGGGGGGCTGACGGATTGTCATGTGGGGGACTGTGGGGTACGGTGGGGAACATGGAACGCCGGCTCCTCTCCGGGACCCACGAATGCAGCCTCGACGACCGCAACCGCATCGCCATCCCCGCCCGGCTCCGGGAGCCGTTCGCCGAGGGTGCCGTGGTGGGCTGGTGGATCGACGAGTGCCTGGTGGTCGTCCCGAAGCAGGAGTGGAACGACCTGATCGAGCGGACCTTCGGGGCGATGTCCGTGCTTGACGACGAGAGCCGTGAGCTCATGCGGTTCCTCCTCGCCGGCGCGTACGAGCAGGACCTCGACAAGCAGGGCCGCGTCATGCTGCCCCCCGACCTGCGCGAGCACGGAGGCATCGGCCAGCGCGCCAAGGTGGTCGGGGCCGGCGACTATCTCGAAGTCTGGGACCCGGACCGCCTGAGCCAGCGGTTCGCAGCGCTCCGGCGGGAGGGGGTGTCAGCCCGTGCCAAGCGTCTTGCCAACCGTGGCGCCTGAGATCGTGGCCGTCCACGACCCCGTCCTGCTCGACGAGGTCGCGGACGCGCTGCGCCCGAGCCCGGGGAGCGTGGTCGTCGACTGCACCTTCGGCGCGGGCGGGCACGCCCGCCGGCTCGCCCGCAACCTGGGGCCCGGCGGCCTGTACGTCGCGATCGACCAGGACCCCAACGTGGAGGAGCACTTCGACGCGTTCGCCGCGTCGGTGGAGTGCGAGACCCGCTTCATCCGCCGCAACTTCGCCCTGGCCCTCGCGGACCTGGTGGACGAGGGGCTGCGCGCGGACTGCATCCTCATGGACCTCGGGCTGTCGTCCATGCAGATCGACCGGCCCGAGCGCGGCTTCTCCTACAGCCGCCAGGCCCCGCTCGACATGCGGATGGACCCCGACCGGGAGACCTCCGCGGCCGACCTGGTCGCCACCGCCTCCGAGCAGGACCTCACCCGCTGGTTCAAGCAGTACGGCGAGGAGCGCTTCGCCAAGCAGATCGCCCGGGCCATCGTCCGGCGCCGCGCGCAGGAGCCCATCACGAGCACCGGCGAGCTGGTGGAGGTCGTGCGGTCCGCGGTCCCGGCCGGGGCCCTGTTCGCCGGCGGCCACCCCGCCAAGCGCGTGTTCCAGGCCCTGCGGATCGTGGTGAACGACGAGCTGGACCTCCTGCCCGGCGCGCTCGACGACGCCTTCGACCTGCTGGCCCCCGGCGGCCGCATGGCGGTCATCAGCTTCCACTCCCTCGAGGACAAGGCGGTGAAGCGCTTCATGCAGCAGCGCTCCGCGGGCTGCATCTGCCCGCCCGGCATGCCCGTGTGCGGATGCGGCCGCGACGCGGAGGCGGAGCTGCTGAACAAGCGCGCCGTGATTCGATGCCTGCGCCGCGAGGTCCGCACCGCAACCCCCGCGCCAAGAGCGCGCAGCCGCAGGCCCTGCGGCGCCGGGAGAGCGCGTGACCGCGCAGGCCCGGCAGGGCGCCGCCGCCGCCGGCCCCGTCCGCGCACCCCGCGAGGACGCCCCGCGCCGCGTCCCCGGCAACAGGCTGCGCCGCGGCCCGCCGCGCGGCGCGGCCGGTGGCCCGCCCCGCGGCATCTCCCTGTGGATCCCGGCCGTGGCCATCCTGCTGGGCGGCATCGTGTGGGTGAACGTCGCCCGCCTGCAGCTCACCGAGCAGAAGACCGGCCAGGTCATCGAGCGCTCCAACGCGGTGCGCTCCGAGATGCTGCGCCTCGAGGCGCGGTTCAACCAGCAGAACGCCTCCGTGCAGGAGCAGGCCCGGACCCGCCTGCGCATGGACCAGCCCGCCAGCGACGGCGACGTGAAGTTCCTGTCCGTCCCGTCGATCCCCACCCGGTAGGGCGGTGAGCGGCCGTCCCCCGCAGCGCCGGCGCCCCCCGTCGGGCGCCCGCAGGCCCGTCCGGCGCCGCCGGCCGCCCGTGGGCCGCGCGGTGACCCGCCGCGAGTCGAACCGGCGCATCCGCATGCTCGGGGCCCTGGTCATGGCCGGGGTGGGGCTCATGGCGCTGCGCGCCCTGTGGGTGGGCGGCGTCCGCGCCGACGCCCTGTCCGCGCAGGCCCGCAACCAGCAGGAGCGCACGTTCCAGGTGCCGGCCGAGCGCGGGATCATCGAGGACCGCACCGGCATGCAGCTGGCGTCCGACAAGCCCACCGCCACGATCTCCGCGACGCCGTACCTGGTGACCGACCCCGGGAAGACCGCGGACGAGCTGGCGGGGCTGCTGAAGCTCCCGGCGAAGGACATCGAGTCCAAGCTGTCGGAGCGCGGCGGCTACGCGGTCATCGCCAAGGGCGTCGAGCAGGACGTCGCCGACAAGGTGCGCGACCGGGAGCTCACCGGGATCGACGTCGAGGACACCTGGACCCGGTACCTGCCGCAGGGCCGCCTTGCCGCGCAGGTCGTGGGCCTGGTGGGCGACAAGGGCGGGCAGGGCGGCATCGAGGCGCAGTTCGACTCGGAGCTCACGGGCACCCCGGGGGTGCGGCAGATCTCCCGCGACCCGCTGGGCCACACGCTGCGCACCCTGCACGCCCGGGATCCCAAGCGCGGCACCACGGTGCGGCTCACCATCGACTCGGCGACCCAGCTGCAGGTCGAGCGGATCCTCGCCGAGACGCGCAAGCGGTTCGGCGCCAAGAGCGCGTCGGCGGTGGTGATGCGCCCGCAGGACGGCGCGATCCTCGCCATGGCGAGCGTCCCGCGGTTCAACCCCAACGACCGCACGCGCTTCAACCCGGAGCTCGCGCGGAACCGCCCGGCCCAGGACACCTACGAGCCCGGGTCGACCTTCAAGATCGTGGCGATCGCCGGGGCCATCGAGGACGGCAAGGTCACGCCGTCCACGCGCTTCAACGTGCCGGAGAACATCTCCCTGTTCGACCGCACCCTGCGTGACTCGCACAACGAGGGCGCGACCAACTGGAGCGTCACCGACATCCTGGAACGGTCGTCCAACAAGGGCACCGTGCTCATCGCCCAGCGCCTGGGGGCGCAGCCGGGCAAGGCGTACCTGCCGGGCACCCCGGACAGCGACCGCCGCCTGTCGGAGTGGATCACCCGCTTCGGGTTCGGCAGCAAGACGGGCGTGGACGTGCCGGGCGAGGAGGCGGGCCGCATCCCCGACATCGACAAGTACCCGGAGGAGTGGTCCGGGACGTCGATCCTCAACATCCCGATCGGCCAGGGCGTGCTGGTCACCGAGCTGCAGACGGCCCGGGCGTACGCGGCCATCGCCAACGGCGGGCGCCTGGTGACCCCCCACGTGGTGGCGAAGGTCGGCGGCCGGAAGATCGAGCACCCGGCGGGCCAGCGGGTGATCAGCTGGAAGACGTCCCGGCAGATGGACGCCATGCTGCGCAAGGTCGTGAGCGCCCAGGGCACCGGCGCCGCGGCCGAGGTCCCCGGGTACGACGTGGCCGGCAAGACCGGCACCGCCAACAAGATCGACCCGAAGACCGGGCGGTACTCGCAGACCAGGTACGTGGCCTCGTTCGTGGGGTACGTGCCGGCCGGGAAACCGCAGCTGCTGATCGCCGTCACGGTCGACGAGCCGCAGCAGTCGATCTTCGGTGGCGACGTGGCCGCGCCGGCCTTCAGCCGCATCGCGCAGTTCTCCCTGCTGAGGATGGAAATCCCGCCGGCCTGAGCGTCCGGGGCCCTCTGGTAGCATCGCCGCCCGGATGACCCTCAGCGAGCTCGTGGAGGCGGTTCCCGGCGCGAAGCTGCTGGGTCCGCACGGCGCCGAGCACCTCCCCGCACCGCCGGCGCCCGCGACGACCGTCCACCGTGTGGCCCCGCGCGCCGACGCGGCCGGCCCGGGCGACCTGTTCGCCTGCGTGCGGGGCGTCTCGGCCGACGGCCACGACTTCGCGCCCCAGGCGGTGGCCGCGGGGGCGTCCGCGCTCATCGTGGAGCGCCCCCTGGACCTGCCGGTGCCGCAGGTGCTGGTGCCCGACGCCCGGCTGGCCGTCGCGCTGGCCGCGGGCATCCTCGCCGGGCGCCCCGCCGAGCGGCTCGCGATCGTGGGGGTGACCGGCACCAACGGCAAGACCACCTCCAGCTACCTCATCCGGGCGCTGCTGGAGGCCGCGGGCCACCGGGCCGGCCTGGTGGGCACCGTGGAGACCATCGTGGGCGGCGCCCCCGACCCGTCGGTGCACACCACGCCCGACCCGGTGTCGCTGCACGCCCTGTTCGGCCGGATGGTCGCGGCGGGGGACACGGCCTGCGCGATGGAGGTCTCCTCGCACGCCCTGGCGCAGCGCCGGGTGGCCGGCGTGCCGTTCGCCGCCGCGGTGTTCACCAACCTCACCCGGGACCACCTGGACTACCACCCCGACGTCGAGGACTACTACCTCGCCAAGCGCCGCCTGTTCATGCGGCCCGACGGCGACGGAGCGGACCCGCCGGGGGCGTCCAACCTGGACGACCCGTACGGGGCGCGGCTGGCCCGCGAGGCGGGCCTGCTGGGGTACGCCATCGACGCCCCCGCCGACGTCCGCCCCGCGGAGTTCCGCTCGACGGCCCTCGGCACGTGGGCGCGGGTGGCGACGCCCCGCGGGATCCTGGAGCTGGAGACCCACCTGCGCGGCCGCTTCAACCTCGCCAACACCCTGGGCGTGATCGCCGCCGGGGAGCTGCTGGGCATCCCGCACGACCGCATCGCCGCCGGGATCGGATCCGTGCGCGGGGTCCCGGGGCGCCTGGAGCCGATCGAGGCGGGCCAGGGCTTCCAGGTGCTGGTCGACTACGCCCACACCCCGGACGCCCTGGAGACGGTGCTCACCGCGGTGCGCGGCTTCGCCGGGGACGGCCGGGTGATCGTGGTGTTCGGCTGCGGCGGCGACCGCGACCGCGGCAAGCGCCCCCAGATGGGCGCCATCGCCCGCCGCCTGGCGGACGTCGCGGTGGTGACGTCCGACAACCCCCGCTCCGAGGACCCGGAGGTCATCATCCGTGCGATCCTCGACGGCGCCGAGGGCAGTCCCGCCGAGCTGCTGGTGGAGCCCGACCGGCGCGCCGCCATCGGCGTGGCGGTGGCGATGGCGGCATCCGGCGACGTCGTGCTCATCGCCGGCAAGGGACACGAGCGCGGACAGGAGGCGCACGGCGTGATCACCCCGTTCGACGACCGAGAGGTCGCCCGGGCGGCCCTCGAGGGGGCCCCCGCGTGAGGCTGTCCATCGCGGACGTCCTGGCGGTGGCACCCGGTGCCCGGCTCGCCTGCGGCGACCCCGCCGCCCAGGTGGAGGGCGCCTTCGTGGACTCCCGGTCCCCGGTCGCCGGCGCGCTGTTCGCCGGGCTGCCCGGGGAGGCCGCCGACGGCGGCCTGCACGCCCCGGCCGCCCTGGCCGGCGGGGCCGCGGCGGCCCTGGTGGGCGAGGCGGCGTGGGACGCGGTGGGCGAGGCGCTGGTTGCGACCGGGCGGCCCGTGATCGTCGCCGCCGAGCCGCTCGCGGTGCTGCAGGCCGCCGGCCGGCTGGCGCTCGGCCGCCTGGGCGCGCCCGTGGTGGCGGTGACCGGCTCGGTGGGGAAGACCACCACCAAGGACATCCTGGTCGCCATGCTCAGGGCGGCGGGCGTCCGCGCCGAGGGCACCCCCGGGAACCGCAACACCGAGGTCGGGGTGCCGATGTCGCTGATGGGCCTGCCGCCCGACACCGAGGTGGCCGTGGTGGAGATGGGCATGCGCGGCACCGGCCAGATCGCCGAGCTCGCGCGGCTCGCCCCGCCCCGCGTGGCATGCATCAGCGCGATCGCGCCCGTGCACCTGGAGCTGCTGGGCACGGTGGAGGCGATCGCCGCCGCCAAGGCCGAGGTGTTCAGCACCCTCGGGCCCGGCGACACCGCCGTGGTCCCCGCGGGGGAGCCGCTGCTGGCGCCGCACCTGGCGGCCCTGCCGGACGGCGTCCGCGTGGTCGAGTTCGCGGACCTGCCCGACGGCGCGGTGGAGCTGAGCGTCGGCAAGGCCTGGCAGCGGCGCAACGCCGCCGCGGCGCTGGCCTGCTGCGAGGCGCTCGGCATGGCGCCGCCGCCCGGCACCCGCGTGGAGGTCGAGCTGTCGGCCATGCGCGGCCAGGAGCACCCGCTGGCCGTCGGCGGCACGCTCATCGAGGACTGCTACAACGCCAACCCGGTCGCGATGCGGGCGGCGCTCACCGACCTCGCCGGCCGGTCCGGCCGCCGCGTGGCCGTGCTGGGCGACATGTTCGAGCTGGGCCCCGACGAGCTCGCGTACCACCGCGGGGTGGGGGAGCTGGTGGCCGAGCTGGGCGTGGACCTGCTGGTGGCCGTGGGGACCCGTGCCGAGCAGTACGCGGCGGGCGCCGCGGGCGTGCCGTCGCACCGCTTCGCGGACGCCGCCGAGGCCGCGGCGGGCGTGCCGGGGCTGCTGCGCGAGGGCGACGTGGTGCTGGTGAAGGCCTCCCGCGGGATGGCCCTCGAGGCCGTCGCGAACGCCGTCAGGGAGCGCTGAGATCGCCGGTCAGATGCCACGCATCCTGATCGCCGCGATCGGGGCCACGACGCTCATGCTGTTCCTGGGCCCCAGGTTCATCGCCTGGCTGCGGGCGAACGAGGTGGGCCAGTTCGTGCGCCCCCAGGGGCTCATCCCGGACGCCCACGCCGAGAAGCAGGGCACCCCCACCATGGGCGGCCTGCTCATCCTGTTCGCCACCGCCGTGCCGTTCGTGATCCTGTCCTCGCGCAGCACCGAGGCGATGCTGGTGCTGTTCGTGACCCTGGCGAGCGGGCTCATCGGGTTCCTGGACGACTTCACGAAGATCGTCCGCAAGCGGTCCCTGGGCCTGTCCGGGAAGCTCCGCATCCTGGGACTGGTCGTGGTGTCGGCGGTGCTGGTGTACGTCGCCACCGAGGTGGTGGGCCTGGAGACCACCCTGAGCATCCAGCCGATCCACCGGGACGTGGACCTCACCCTGGTGGGCTATTTCCTGCTGGTGATGCTGGTGGTGGTGGGGTCCGCGAACGCCGTGAACCTCACCGACGGCCTGGACGGGCTGGCGGCGGGCACCACCGCCATCGCGCTGCTGAGCTTCACCGGCATCGCGTTCGTGGACGGCCGCACCGACCTGGCGATGTTCGGCGCCACGCTCATGGGCGCGTGCGTCGGGTTCCTGTGGTTCAACTCGTTCCCCGCCCAGGTGTTCATGGGCGACACGGGCAGCTACGCGCTGGGCGGCGCGCTGGCAGCGATGGCCGTGATGACCAAGACCGAGGTGCTGCTGGGCATCATCGGGGCGATCTTCGTCGCCGAGGCCCTGTCGGTGATGATCCAGGTGGTGGTCTTCAAGCGGTACCGTCGGCGCGTGTTCCTCATGGCCCCCCTGCACCACCACTTCGAGATGGCCGGTTGGAGCGAGACCAAGATCATCGTGCGGCTGTGGCTCATCGCCCTGCTGTTCTCGGCGATCGGCTTCACCCTCTACTACCGGGCGTTCACCGGGTGACCGCGGGCACCGGCACCGCATTGGTCGTGGGCCTGGGCCGGTCCGGCCGGGCCGCGGCCGCCCTGCTCGCCCGCCGCGGCTGGCGCGTCATCGCGGTGGACGGCGCCGCCCAGGTCGCGCCGGAGCTCGAGGAGCTGGGCATCGAGGTCCGCGCGCCGTTCGGCGACGCCGTGCCCGGCGTGGACCTGGTGGTGAAGAGCCCGGGGGTGCCGGGGGAGATCCCGCAGGTCGCGAGCGCCCGCGCCGCGGGGGCGGAGGTGTGGAGCGAGATCGAGCTGGCCGCCCGCGAGATGCCGAACCCCATGATCGGGATCACCGGCACCAACGGGAAGACCACCACCACGGAGCTCACCGCCCACCTGCTGCGTGCGGCCGGGATGAAGGCCGTGGCGTGCGGCAACCAGGGCGTGGCCCTCGCCGGGCTGGTGGACGCCGTGGACCCCGCGGCCTGGCTGGTGGTGGAGTGCTCGAGCTTCCAGCTGGAGGACGCCCACTCGTTCCACCCGCAGGCGGCCGTGCTGCTCAACATCACGCCCGACCACCTGGACCGCCACGGGACGATGGAGGCCTACCGGGCCGCCAAGCTCCGGCTGTTCGCCAACCAGGTGCCGGGCGACCTGGCCATCGCGCCCGCGGGCATGGCGATCCCGGGGACCGCGCCGGCGCGCAGCGTGGCGGAGGGCCCCCGGACGGGGCCGGAGGTCGTCGCCTGGTCCCAGGGCGGGCTGCACCTGGACGGCGTGGGGCTGGTGGCGGGCTGGGAGGAGATCCCGCTGCGCGGCCGCCACAACCGGCAGAACGCCATGGCCGCGGCCGCCCTCGCCCACCACGCGGGTGTCGGGCCGGAGGCCCTGCGGTCGGGCCTCACCACCTTCACGGGGGTCGCGCACCGGCTGGAGCGCGTCGCCGAGGTGGACGGCGTGATGTACGTCAACGACTCGAAGGCCACCAACCCCGATGCCGCGTGCGCGGCGCTCGACGCGTACCCGGAGGGCGTGCACCTCATCGTCGGGGGGCGGGGGAAGGGCACCTCGTTCGCCCCGCTGGCCGACGCGGCGCGCGCCGGGGTGGTGCGGGCGTACCTCATCGGCGAGGCGGGCCCCGCGGCGGGCGCCGACCTGGCCGCCGCCGGGGTGCCGGTCGCCGACTGCGGGACGCTGGAGGCGGCCGTCCGGGAGGCGGCGTCGCTGGCCCGGCCCGGCGAGGTGGTGCTGCTGGCCCCGGGCTGCGCGAGCTTCGACCAGTTCGCGAACTTCGAGGCCCGCGGCGAGGCGTTCCGCGTGGCCGTGCGCGCGCTGGCGGCCGGCGCGCGGTGAGCACCTGGCCGCCGGGCCCGGTGACCCTCGCCGGCCGGCACGCCACCCTGGTCCCGCTCGCCCCTGAGCACGCGCCGGGCCTGGCGGCGGCGGTGCGTGACGGCGAGGCCTGGCGGCTCTGGTACACCAGCGTCCCGGAGCCCGAGGGCATGGCCGCCGAGGTCGAGCGGCGCCTGTCGCTGCTGGCGGCGGGGACGATGGTGCCGTTCACGGTGCTCGACGCCGCGGGCGAGCCGGCGGGGATGACCACCTTCATGAACATCCCGCCGGAGACGCGGCGCCTGGAGATCGGCAGCACCTGGTACGCCTCCCGGGTGCGCCGCACCGCGGTGAACACCGAGTGCAAGCGGATGCTGCTGGGGCACGCCTTCGACACGCTGGGGTGCATCGCGGTGGAGTTCCGCACGCACCGGTTCAACGCCGAGAGCCGGCGGGCGATCGAGCGGCTCGGCGCTCGCCTGGACGGCATCCTGCGGAACCACCAGGTGGTGGGCGGCGTCCTGCGCGACACCGCCGTGTACAGCATCACCGCGGAGGAGTGGCCCACGGTGCGCCGCCACCTGGACTGGGAGCTCGAGCGGCCGCGCTGAGCGCGACCGCAGGGCTCAGGACGCGCGGCTCAGGGCGGCGACGGCGGCGTGCGGGTCGGGCACCGACACGGTGACGGTGCGCCCGCTGAACAGGATCAGGCGCAGGGTCGGGCCGCTGCGCACGGTGCAGCAGGTGCGGCGCGGCGTCCACCACAGGCCCCACGCCACCCACATGAGCGGAAGGTCGATCACCTCGGCGCGGGCGATCTCCCGCGCCGGGTAGGTGAGGCGCGGCCACCCCAGCAGCCCCCAGCGGACCGTGAGCCCGGCGGGCCCGGCCGCCGCCCGGACGCTCGTGCCGGTGACGACCGTGGCCGCCGCGACCGCCAGGGCGAGCGCGGACGGCAGCGCGAGGCCGGTCCACGGCCCGCGCGACGCCGCGCCGAGGGCCAGGAACGGCACCAGCAGCAGGCATGCGGCGGCCACGGCGGGCCAGTTGGTGACCCGTCCGGTGTACACCGAGAACGGGCCCGGGCCGGCGATGGGGAGCGAGGTCATGACATCTCCGTGATGAGGCGGATGAGGTCCGCGGTGCCGAGTCCCTGCGCGCGGCCCGCGGCGATGAGCGCGCGTGCCGCCTCGGCGACCGAGGCGAGCTCCGGGCCGGTCGCCGCCAGGCGGGCGCCGCGGCCCCGGCGGAACTCGAGGACGCCCTCGTCGCGCAGCTGGCGGTAGGCGGCGAGGACCGTGTTGCGGTCCACCGACAGGGCCTCGCCCAGCTCGGCGGCCGGCGGCAGCTGCTCGCCGACGGCCAGCTCGCCGGTGGCGGCGCCCCTCCGGACGCAGGCGGCGATCTGGTCCTGGAGCCGTTCGCGCGAGCTGTGATCGATGGTCCACCGCATGGTGCTAGTAGAAGTAGCACCATTGGGCGTGGCGCGTCAACGACGGGTCACCGCGACATCGGCGAGAGGGACTGACCGCCGCGCGGCGAACCGGTGGGGGATGGCCGCGCGACCCCGCACCCTCCGCCCCGTCCCGCCGCCCGAGGAGCGGCAGGCGCCGCGGCCCAGGGCGCGCCACAAGCACGGCCCCGAGGCGCTGCTGATCGGCGTCGTCATGGCGCTCGTGTGCTTCGGGACGGTGATGGTCTACTCGTCCTCGTCGTCCCGCGCGTTCCTGGAGGACGGCGACCCGCTGCGCTTCGTCAAGCGCCAGGTGGTGTTCGCGATCCTCGGCGTGGGGGCGTACTGGCTGTGCACGCGCATGGACATCCGGGTCCTCAAGCGCATCGCCGGGCCCTTCATGGGGCTCACCGTGGTGCTGCTGCTCGCGGTGCTCCTGCCGGGGATCGGCCAGGAGATCAACGGGTCCAAGCGGTGGCTGCCCATGCCGGTCATCGGCCAGCTGCAGCCGTCGGAGCTCGCCAAGTTCGCCCTGGTGCTGTGGATCGCCGCGGCCGTCGCCCGCGACCCCAAGCGCGTCGCCACCCTGCGGGGAATGGTCCCGTACCTGGCCGTCACCGGCCTGCTGTCGGTGCTCATCCTCGCCGAACCCGACCTCGGCACCGCCAGCACCCTGTTCCTGGTCGCGCTGGCCGTCCTGCTGGTCGCCGGGGCGCAGCAGAAGCACGTGGCCGCGGTGTTCGCCGGCGCGATCGCGCTGTCGGGCCTGGCGATCGCGGCCGCGCCGTACCGGCGTGACCGCCTCTTCGCGTTCCTCGATCCCATGAGCGACCCGGACGGCATCGGCTTCCAGACCCTGCAGGCGCAGATCGCGCTGGGGTCCGGGGGTCTCACCGGCAAGGGGCTGGGCGACGGCGTCCAGAAGGCCTTCTACCTGCCGGAGGCCCACACCGACATGATCCTCGCCACCATCGGGGAGGAGCTCGGGGTGGTGGGCGTGTGGCTGGTGCTCGCCGCGATCGGGCTCATCGCGATGCTCGCGTACCGGATCGCCCTGGACTGCGCGGACCTGCACCGGCGCCTGGTGGCCACCGGGATCGCGACGCTCATCGCGGTCCAGGGGCTCGACAACATCGCCGCCGTGCTGGGAGCGTTCCCCATCACCGGGGTCCCGCTGCCCTTCGTCTCCTACGGGGGCAGTAGTCTCATCGTGCTCCTCGCGAGCATCGGCATCCTCGTCAACATCGCGCGAAGTGGGAACCAGCACGCAGCACGACAGCACTCAACGCAGCAGGCCGGCCCGCGTGGTGATCGCGGCCGGGGGGACGGGCGGCCACGTGATGCCGGCGCTGGCGGTGGCCGAAGCGCTGCGCGAGCGGGGCGCTGAGGTCAGCTTCGTCACCGCGAAGGGCCGCAGCGGCACCGGCATCGCCGCGGCGGAGGGCTTCCCGGAGCGCAGCATCCCCCTGCGGGGCTTCCAGCGGAAGCCGACGCCGCGCAACCTCGCCGTGCTGGCGATGGCCGTCCTCGCCGTGCCGCGGTCGCTCGCCGCGCTGCGGCGCGCGCACGCCGACGTGATCGTCACCGGCGGCGGCTACATGGCCGGGCCCGTCGCCGTGGCCGGGTTCCTCACCCGGCGGCCGGTGGTGGCGATGGAGGCCGACTCCCGCCTGGGCCTCGCCAACCGCATCATCGCCCCGTTCGCCAAGCGCGTGGCCCTCGCCTGGCCGCTGCGCAAGCGCGCGTCCGCCAGGTACCTTGTGGCCGGACGGCCGGTGCGCCGCTCGGTGCTCGCCGCGACCCGCACCAGCGGGCGGCGGGCGTTCGGCATCCCGCCGGACGCGACCGTGGTGCTGGTCGTGGGCGGCTCGCAGGGCGCCCGCACGCTCAACACCGCCGCTGCGGAGGCCTTCGGGCCGGAGCCGCCGTTCCACGTGATCCACGTGGCGGGGCCCAGCCAGGTGGACGATGTCCGCGCCGCGCTGGAGGGCCGCAACGAGGCCCGGTACCGGCTGGAGCCGTACCTCGACAACCTCCCGGAGGCCCTCGCGGCCGCCGACCTGGTGGTGTCGCGCTCCGGCGGCTCGGTGTTCGAGCTGGCCGCGATCGGACGGGCCAGCATCCTGGTGCCGTACCCGTACGCGACGGCCGACCACCAGACCGCCAACGCCCGCTGGCTGGCCGACGCCGGGGCGGCGATCCTGCTGCCCGACGCCGACTGCACCGGCGAGCGTCTGCGGTCGCTGGTGGGGGCGCTGCTCGCCGACCGGCGCCGCCTCGAGGCGATGGCCGAGGCGGCGCGCGCCATGGGCAAGCCCGATGCCGCCGACCGCATCGCCGACGCCGTCCTGGAGGTCGCACGGCCCTGAGCAGCCCCCGGTCCATCCACCTCGTCGGGATCGGTGGGGCGGGGATGAGCGCCCTCGCGCGCCTCGCCGTCGCCGTCGGGTACCGCGTGAGCGGCACCGACCGCGACGACTCCGCCACCCTCGACGCCCTCCGCGCCCTCGGCGTGGACGCCGTCGCCGGCCACCGGGCGGACGCCATCCCCGCGGACTGCGCGACCCTGGTGGTGTCCACCGCAATCGCCCCGGACAACCCCGAGCTGGCGGAGGCCGCCCGCCGCGGCATCCCGGTCGTCCACCGGGCGGACCTGCTCGCCGAGCTCATGTCCGGCCGCCGCGGCCTCGCGGTGGCGGGGGCCCACGGCAAGTCCACCACCAGCGCGATGCTGCGCCTCGCCCTGGGCGGGGCGTCGGCGTGCATCGGGGCGACCGTGGAGGGCGGCGGCGGCACCGGCGCGGTGTGGGGCGAGGGCCCGTGGTTCGTCGCCGAGGCGGACGAGAGCGACCGGTCCCTCCTGCGCCTGCGGCCCGAGGGCGTGATCCTGCTGAACGTGGACCACGACCACCACTCCACCTACGCGTCCCTGGACGAGGTCGAGGCGACGTTCGCCGAGTTCCTGGCCCTCGTCCCCGGCGGGGGCATCGTGGTGGCCGGCCCCGAGCCGCGGGCCCATGCCCTGGCCCGCGCCTGCGGCGCGCCGGTCCGGATCGTCGGCGACGCCCCGGACGCCTGGTGCACCGTGGGGCGCGCCCCGGACGGCGCCGGCCTGCTGCGCCTGGCCGACGGCCGGGAGGTGGTGCTGCGGCTGGCCGTGCCGGGCGCCCACAACGTCGCGAACGCCGCCTGCGCGGTCGCGCTGGCCGACTGGTGCGGGGAGGACCCGCAGGCCGCCGCCGACCGGCTGGCCGCGTTCACGGGGGTGGGACGCCGCTATGAGGCACGCGGGACGGCCGGCGGCGTCACCGTGGTCGACGACTACGCGCACCACCCCGCCGAGGTCGCGGCGACGCTCGCCGCGGCGCGCGAGCGCCACCCCGGCCGCATCGTCGCGGTGTTCCAGCCGCACCTGTACTCCCGCACCCGCGCCCTGTGGGCGGAGCTCGGCGCCGCCCTCGGCGCCGCCGACATCGCCCTGGTCACCGAGATCTACGCCGCCCGCGAGCCGCACGACCCGTCCATCAGCGGGCGCACCGTGGCCGACGTGGTGCCCGCGCCCACCCTCGCCCGCTTCACGCCGGCGCTCGCCGACGCGCGCGCCGCGGTGCTCGAGATGGTGCGTCCCGGGGACCTCGTGCTGACCCTCGGCGCGGGCGATGTGACCACCCTCGGGCAGGAGTTGGTGGCCGCGCTGCAAAACCAATACGGCAATGGGGACTCTCCTGGCGGCGCCGAACCTCCCGCGTGACCTGGCGCGCGACGTCTCGCTCGCGCCGTTCACCACCATCCGCGTCGGCGGTCCCGCCGACGCCCTATGTACCGCCCGGTCCTTCCGCGAGGTCACGGCCGCCCTCGCCTGGGCCCGCGACGAGGACATGCCCGTCGCCGTGGTGGGCAAGGGGTCGAACCTCCTGGTGGACGACGCCGGTTACC
Source organism: Thermoleophilia bacterium (assembly GCA_046330435.1). Taxonomy (GTDB): domain Bacteria; phylum Actinomycetota; class Thermoleophilia; order Miltoncostaeales; family Miltoncostaeaceae. The sequence continues at coordinate 84,118 of JAXLST010000009.1, forward strand.
GCGGGCTGGTCATCCGGCTCGCCGGCCGCCTCTCCGCCATCCTCGTGCGCGGCACCGAGCTGTGGTGCGGGGGCGGGGCGTCCCTGCCGCGCGCCGTGCAGCGCGCCGCCGCCGCCGGCCTCGCCGGCCTGGAGTTCGGGGCGAGCATCCCCGGCACCGCGGGCGGCGCCGTCGCGATGAACGCGGGGGCGTACGGCACCGAGCTCAAGGACGTCCTCGAGTGGGCGGTCATCTGCGACGCCGACGGGCGCCGCCGGGTGGGGCCCGCCGACCTGGACATGACCTACCGCCACACCTCCGTGGGGCACGACCAGGTGGTCGCCGCGGTCGCCTTCCGCCTCGCGCCCGGCGACCCCGATGCCATCAAGGAACGGCTCGCCGAGTACCGCGGCCACCGCCGCACGACCCAGCCGCAGGGCGTCCGCACGTTCGGCAGCGTCTTCACGAACCCCCCGGGCGGTTCCTCGGGGCGGCTGCTGGAGGCCGCCGGCTGCAAGGGGCTGCGGATCGGCGACGCCCGCTTCTCACCCAAGCACGCGAACTTCATCGAGGCCGGCCCCGGGTGCCGCACCGCCGACGTGATCGCCCTCATGGCCGAGGGGCGCCGGCGGGTGCGCGAGGCCGGCGGCCCGCTGCTGCACGCCGAGGTCCGCTACCTGCACCCCGAGTGGGGCATCACCGCCCCGCCGCTGCCGGAGCTGCCGTGACCGGCGGCACCCACACGACCCGCCGCACCGCCGGCGCCCGCCCGGCGCGGCCGGTGCGCCCGCACCCGGCCATCGCGCGCCGCCGCCGCGCCGTGCGCGGCCTGCCGGGCCGCCGGGAGCTGCTAGCACTGGCCGCCGCCGGGCTGGCCTGCGGCGTAGCCGGCTACAGGCTCGACAACGGCCCGGTGTTAGCGGTGGACGGCGTGCGGGTGAGCGGCTACGACCGGCCCGACAAGGCGGCGCTCGAGGCCGCGGTCGCCCGCAGCGCCGACCGGGGCGGCTCGCTGCTGGCCCCGCCCGTCGGCGCGATCCGGCGCACCGCCGTGACCTTCCCGTGGGTCGAGGACGTCTACGTGGCGCGCGACTGGCCCGTGGGGCTGGTGGTCCAGGTCACCCAGGCCCGGCCCATCGCCATCGGCGTGCCCGCCCGCGGCGGCCGGGTGCTCATCAGCTCCCGCGGCCTCGTGATGGGTCCGGCCAAGGGTGTCGGCGGCCTGCCGCGCATCATCGTGCCGGGCACCGCCCCGGAGGCCGGCAGCCGGATCCCCGCCGGGGCCCGCGCCGCGCTGCAGCTGGTCAAGTTCAGCACGCCGGAGACGGCCGCCCGGTTCCGCAAGCTGCGGATCGAGCGCGGCCGGCTGGTGGGCCTGTTGGTGAACGGCCCCGAGCTGCGCCTGGGCACGCCCACGCAGCTGCGGGCCAAGGCGCTCGCCATCGAGGCGGTCCTCACCGACGCCAGCGCCGAGGAGGAGCGCAAAGCCACCTACCTGGACGTGACCGTGCCGGACCATCCGGCGATGGGCGGCCTGGTGGCCTACACCGAGCCCGTGGTCACGCCCGCGCCCGCCCCGGCGGCGACCCCGCCGGCCGGCACCGCCGACCCCGCGGCGGCGACCCCGGATCCCGCGGCCGGCACCTCCGGGCAGACCGCCCCCGGCACCACCGGGGCCACGGGCCAGACCCCCTCGGACGCCACCGCGGACCCGTCCGCGGCGACGGGGCAGGGGGTCACCACCGACGGCGCGGCGGACCCGTCGCTCGCCGAGCCGCCGGACCCGCTCATCGACCCGGTCACCACGACCGGGGTGTCAGCATCACCCTCAAGTGGAGGGTGATGGCCGGTGCATCGATCGTTGCAGGCACGGGAACCGCATGGTGTCGCGCTTGACATGAGGGTGAGGCCTTCCTACGTTCCGAGTCGGGAGGCCCCGCGAGGACAGCGGATTGCGCAGCGGATCCGCGGGGGCAGGGAAGCCTGGAGTACTGATCGAGGTCTGGCCGGCGCGCCGCGCACAGACCGTCAAGTCTGAGTCGAGACACGGCCATTCCCCGGCCGTCCAAGGGGCGACCGGCGAAGGAGGGCGACCGAAGTGGATGCGAACAACTACCTCGCGGTGATCAAGGTCTGCGGCGTGGGCGGTGGCGGCACGAACGCCGTGAACCGGATGATCGACGCCGGCGTGCGGGGCGTGGAGTTCATCGCCATCAACACCGACGCGCAGGCCCTCGCCATGTGCGACGCCGACCTCAAGATCCACATCGGCGGGACCCTCACCAAGGGCCTCGGCGCCGGCGCGGACCCCCGCATCGGGCGCGACGCGGCGGAGGAGAGCCGCGAGGAGCTCAAGGAGGCCGTCCGCGGCGCGGACATGGTCTTCGTGACCGCGGGCGAGGGCGGCGGCACCGGCACCGGCGCGGCCCCCGTGCTCGCGCAGATCGCCAAGGAGCAGGGCGCGCTCACCGTGGGCGTGGTCACCCGGCCGTTCAGCTTCGAGGGCAAGCAGCGTCAGCGGCGCGCCGACGAGGGCGTGGAGACGCTGAAGAAGTACGTGGACTCCCTCATCGTCATCCCCAACGAGCGGCTCCTGCAGGTGGTGGAGCGCCGCACCTCCATCATCGAGGCGTTCCGGATGGCCGACGACGTCCTGCGCCAGGGCGTGCAGGGCATCACCGACCTCATCACCGTGCCGGGCCTCATCAACCTGGACTTCGCCGACGTCCGCACCGTGATGGAGAACGCCGGCGCGTCGCTCATGGGCATCGGCAGCGCCTCCGGCGAGAACCGCGCCGCCGAGGCCGCCCGGGCCGCCATCTCAAGCCCGCTGCTGGAGACCAGCATGTCGGGCGCGACCGGCGTGCTGCTCAACGTGACCGGCGGTCCCGACCTGGGCCTGTTCGAGATCGACGAGGCCGCCAGCATCATCCGGGCCGCCGCCGCCGACGACTGCAACGTGATCTTCGGCGCGGTCATCGACGAGGCCGCCGGCGACCACATCCGGGTCACGGTCATCGCGACCGGCTTCGACGGCGAGGGCGGGGACCACCCCGAGGCCGACGCCGCCGAGGAGCCGTCGGCTCCGGCCACGCAGGCCGCGGCGCCGTCCGCCGGCGGTTCCGACCGCCCCACCCGGCTGGACTCCTCCGAGCGCGCCGAGCTGGAGATCCCCGACGACGCGCTGGAGATCCCGGACTTCCTGAAGGGCCGCTGACCCCGCGCGGGGCGGGGTGCCGGCCGGCACCCCGCCCCCGGGTCGCCCCCTCGGGGTTACGGCAGGTCGGCCGGGCGCAGGACCCGGTTGATGCCGTGGATGTACCCGTTGTCGAGCGCGCCGCCGATGTCGGTCTGCACGACCCACGGGTTGCGGTCGGTCGGGTCCAGGTCGATCAGCTTGATCGCCGCCCACTTCTTCTTGCCGATCACGTCGACCTTCACGACGCCGCCCTGCAGCGTGGTGAGCTCCGCGCCGTCGGACTGGAGCGCGGCGGAGGCCGGGATGGCCTTCGGGACGATGTGGTAGGTCAGCACCGTCTTCACGGTGTCGGGGCCCACCGCGTCCAGGAGGGCCTGGAAGGTCTGGGCCTCGGTGCGGTACCACTTCTTGGTGAGGTCCCACACCAGCATCCGGAACGCCCGGTCGTTCGGGGCGAACACCGTCAGGTCGGCATCCTTATTGCCGGCCGCGGCCGTGAGGTCGGGGAACGCGAGGACGGCCTGGGTCACGATGTCGTAGTCCCACGGGTTGTGGTCGAACCCGTCGCGGTCGCCCTTGGCGTCCGACAGCAGGACGTCGGCGATGGTCGGCGCCGGGGCGGGTGCCGGCGGGGTCTTGGTCGCGACGGCCGGCGCGGCGACCGCGGCCGCGGCGGTGACGGCGGCGGCGCCGGTGAGGATCTGGCGAAGGGTCATTCCGGTCTCCTGGGTGAGGGAGCGTTGGTCTCGCACTCCCCTACGAGGCGACCGGTGCAAACGGATTCGGGAACCGTCCGTCAGCGGATGCGGACGCTCCCGGTGAGCACCCGCGACCGCCCGCCGCCCACCGCCACACGGGCCCGGATCCGGTAGACGCCGGCGGTCGGCGTGCACCGCCGGAACAGGTCGCAGGTGCGGGACGTGCCGTACGTGAACAGGGCGACCCGGTTCACGCCCCGCAGCAGCTGGAGCGGGCCCTGGGGGATCCGCCGGCCGCGCGGGTCGGTGATGGTGAGCGTGGCGGTCCCGTCGACCGGCACACTGAGCCGGAGGTCGCGGTCGTCGTATCGCGTCACGCACCAGGACGGCGCCGCCGGGGCGCACGCGATGCGCCGCGGGGCGACCCGGAACGGGGCCGGGGTGATCATGCGGACCGCCGGCCGTCCGGCGGCGGGGGCGCGTCCCCGCACCCGCACGCGGACGCCGCGCCCGGTGACCAGCACCGTGCCGTCGGACATCGCCGCGACCTCCGGCGGGTTCACCCGGTCCCGGCTCGCCTGCACCGCCCACGCCCACGTCCCCGCGGGGGTGATGCCCGCCACCCGGCCGTCCACCAGGCCCACCCAGACGTTCCCGTCGCCGTCGAGCGCGGCGCCGGAGGGGCGCCGCACCACGGCGGCCCGCCAGCGCTCGGCCCCGGCGGCGTCCACCGCGACGACCGCGCCCTGCCCGGGGGTGGCGGACCACGCCGGGACGTAGGTCGTCCCGTCGGCCCCGACCGCGTGCCGGGCGGTGCTGCCGGGGTGACGGCGTACGTCCACAGCACGGCGCCCGCGGCGGTCGCCGCCGTGAGCGTGCCCCCGCCGAGGACGCGCAGCGTTCCGTCCGGCGCGACGCGCACGCGCCCCTCGGGAAGCGTCCCCACCGTGGCCCCGGTCGCCGGGTCGAGGATGCGCGTGCCGGCGTAGAGATGGGCGGGGCCGCGCACCAGCTCGCCGCCGCCGGGGGCGGTCCACAGGACCGTCCCGTCCGCCGCGAGCATGGTGACCGTGGCGCCGTCGGTGACGACGATCCGGCCGTCGGACTCCACCAGGACTCCGCCGCCGTCCCGGGGTGCCGCGGGGCGGTCCGCGATGCGGGTGAGCGCGCCCGCCGCCGAGACGCGGTACGGGCCCGCGGCGGTGAGGACCACCGCGCCGCCGCCCGGGTGCGGGGCCGCCACCCCGGCGGCGGTCCACAGCTCGGCGCCCGCCGCGTCCAGCAACGCGGTTCCGGTGAACGGGACCAGCGCCCCGGTGCCCGCGGCCACGACGAAGGACGACGCCCCCCGGTCGTCGACGCGGTTGTCGCCCACGGTGGCGGGGCGCTGCGGGGCCGCGACGGCGGCGGCGGGGACGGCCAGCAGCGCGACTGCCGCGGCCAGGGATCGTCCGGTCATGCCGCGATCATGCGATGGATGTGACGCGCGGCGAAAGCCCGCCGGGGGTCCGCGCTCCCTGGTAGCGTCGCGGGACATGGCCGACGTGCGCACGACCTCACTCCACGACCGCCACACCGCGCTGGGCGCCCGCATGGGCGACTTCGCCGGGTGGGACATGCCGCTGCAGTACACGTCCCCCCGCGCCGAGCACATGGCGGTCCGCACCGCGTCCGGGATCTTCGACGTGTCCCACATGGGGCAGCTCGAGGTCACCGGCCCCGGGGCCCGCGACTTCCTGTCGTGGGCGCTCACCAACGACATCCGCGAGATCGGGCCGGGGCAGGGGCAGTACACGCTCATGCTCGCCGACGACGGCGGGGTGATCGACGACCTCATCGCCTACGCGCTGCTCGACCGCTTCCTGCTGGTCGTCAACGCCAGCAACGTGGCGAACTGCCGGGAGCGCCTCATGGACGGCGCGGCGGGCCGGGACGTCACGGTCACCGACCGCTCCGACGAGGTCGCCATGATCGCCCTGCAGGGGCCTGCGTGGTCGTCGGTGCTGGCGCCGCTCTGCAGCACGCCGGGGCCGCTCAACCTCGAGTACTTCGAGGTGACCGAGGACACGGTGGCCGGGGTGCCGGCCCTCGTCGCCCGCACCGGCTACACCGGCGAGCCGGGCGTGGAGATCATGTGCCCGTGGGACCATGCCCCCAGGGTGTGGGACGCGCTGGCCGGCGGCGGCGCGGAGCCCTGCGGCCTGGTGGCGCGCGACACGCTGCGCACCGAGATGGGGTACCCGCTGTACGGGCAGGAGCTCAGCCGCGAGCGCACCCCGGTGGAGGCCGCCCTGCTGTGGGCGTGCGACACCGAGGGCGGCCGGTTCGCCGGCGCCGGGACGGTGCGCCGGCAGATGGCCGACGGCACGGCGGAGAAGCTGTGCGCGTTCGAGCTGATCGAGCCCGGCATCCCGCGGCCCGGCCTGCCGGTGCTGCTGGACGGCGAGCGCGTGGGGACCGTGACCAGCGGCACCCTCTCGCCGGTCCTGGACCGCGGCATCGGCATGGCGTACGTCCGTGCCGACCTGGCCCGCTCCGGGAACGACATCGTCATCGACGTGCGCGGGCGTCCCCGCGCCGCCTGCACCGCGAAGCGCCCCCTGGTGGCACGCTCACCCCGGAACGACTGAAAGGACCGAGGATGGCCGACGAGCACTACCCCGACGACCTGCGGTACCACCGCGAGCACGACTGGGTCCGCATGGACGGCGATGTCGCCGTGTTCGGGATCACCTGGTACGCCCAGGAGGCGCTGGGCGAGGTGGTGTTCTTCGCGCCGCCGGCCGTGGGCGACGCCGTCACCAAGGACGGGACGTACGGCGAGCTGGAGTCCGTGAAGGCCGTCTCCGACGTGTACGCGCCGGCGAGCGGCGAGGTGGTCGCGGTGAACGACGCCGTGGTCGCCACCCCGGAGCTGGTGAACACCGACCCGTACGGCGAGGGCTGGCTGCTGCGCGTGAAGCTCTCCGACCCGTCGGAGCTCGACGCCCTGATGAGCAAGCAGGAGTACTCCGACTACCTGTCGGGTCTCTAGGCGGCCGTGCCGGACGCCCGCATCTGCGTCGTCGGCGGCGGCGCGGCGGGCACCGCCGCGGCGCTCCGGGGGGCGCGGCTGGGGGCCGAGGTGCTCCTGGTGGAGCGCGACGACCTGGGCGGCGCCTGGGCCCGGTGCGGGGCGGCCCCGGGGGCGGCGGTCACCGCCGCCCTGCGGCAGGGCGTCCCGCCGCCGTGGCCCGAGCTGCGGGAGGCGGCGCGGGCGGCCGGCGCCGACCTGCGCGCCCGGCTCGCGGACGAGCTCGCCGACCACGGCGTGACGGTGCTCGCCGGTGACGCCACCCTCCTGGGACCGGGGACGGTGGCGGTGGACACGGGCGCCGAACGCGTCGAGGTGAACGCCCCCACCCTGGTGCTGGCGCCCGGGTCGGAACCGGCGCGGCCGCCGGGCCTCGACTTCCGGGATCCCCGGGTGATCGACGCGTCGCAGCTGATGGCCCTGCCGGAGCTCCCCGCCCGCGCGGTGGTCATCGGCGGGGGCCCGATCGCGATCGGGCTGGCCGACACCCTGGCCGGGCTGGGCGTGCGGGTGGTGCTCGCCGTGCCGGGGGACGGGCCGCTGGCCGACGAGGAACCGCGGGCCGTCGCGGCGCTGGTGGCCGGCCTGTCCGCCGGCGGCGTGCAGGTGGTGACCGGGGCGCCGCTGGAGGACGCGGAGCCGGAGGGGGCGCAGCTGCGGGTGCGCCTGGGGAACGGCACCATCCACCCCGCGGACCTGGTGGTCGCGGCGTCCGGCCGGGTCCCCGCGGTGGCGGAACTCGACCTGGCCGCGGCGGGCGTGGAGGCCGACGGCGACGGCTTCGTCGCCGTGGACGAGCACATGCACACCGGTTCGGCCGACGTGTACGCGGCCGGCGACCTGCTGCGCGGCCCGGCGATGTCGCACCTGGCCCGGGCACAGGGCGAGCGGGCCGTCGAGCACGCCCTGGGCGCCGGGCGCCGTCGCGACCTCGGCACCGTCCCGCGGGTCGTGTGGGGGCGCACCGCGCTGGCGGCCGTCGGGCTGACGGCGCGCCGCGCCGAGTCGCTGGGCCGGGAGGTGGACGTGGTGGCCAACGCCCCGGGCGCCGCGGTGAGCGCGGGCCGCCCGTCGCTGGCGCTGCTCACCGTCGACCGGGCCTCGGGGCTGGTGCTGGGCGCCTCGGCGGTGGGGGACGGTGCGGCGGAGCTCATCGCCGGGGTCGCGCTGCCCATCTCCTGGGGCTGCACGGCGGCGGAGCTCGCCACGGTCGTGCCGCCCGGGCCGGGCCTGGCCGAGTCGCTCGCCGAGGCCGCCGAGCGGGCGGCCTGACCTACCGGGGCGCGCCCAGCATGTGGAGGCACGCCTCCAGGCCGTCGACCTCGAGGGGCGGACCGGGGTGCCGGCGCCAGCGGGCGCGGGTGAGGACGTACCGCGCGACCCACGTCTCCCGGCCCCGCACCGTCTCCCACCGGCCGCCCGCGGCGGGCACGTAGCCGAGCTTGCGGGACACCGCCTGCGACGGCCCGTTGCCGTCCAGGACCCGCGTCTCGGCGGTGGTGGCGTCCAGGTGCGTGAAGCCGAGGGCGAGCACCGCCGCCCGCATCCGCGTCCCCAGGCCGCGTCCCTGATGGGTGCGCAGCAGCCACGACCCGGTGCCGACGCACCGTGACCCCGCGAGTTCCCGGGCGCCGATCCCCTGGATCCCGACCAGGCGGCCCCCGGCGAACACGCCGAGCTCCAGGCGCCACTCCTCCGGCCGGACCGCGCGCCGCCGGTCGAGGTGGTACGCCACGAACGCCTCGGCGGAGCCGGGTTCGCCCAGGTGGTCGGTCCAGTCGCCCACGAACGGCGGGTCGCGGGGGTCCAGCACCCCGGCCGACGCGGCGTCCCGGGCGAGCGCCTCGAGCTCGGCGAGCTCCGGCAGCCGCAGCTCCAGGCCCGGCGCCCGCAGCCGCAGGCCCATGAGGGGCGCCAGGTGCGGCGGGAGCTCCACGGCTACGACCCGGTGGCGGGCCGGCGGCGCCTGGCCGCCACGGCGGCCCATGCGGCCGCCAGCCCGGCGGCGAACGCCAGCCCGCCCAGCAGCGCCGGGTCCCAGGCGGGGCCCACGCGGGACAGCGCCACCGCCAGCGGGCAGGTGACCGCGACGGCGATCCGCCCGAACAGGGACCGGTCGTCCAACCGGGTGCCGGCCCGGCCGCCCAGCACGACGTCGGCGAGCGCGGCGGCCGCCGCCCCGCCGGCCAGCGCGGACATGCCCGCCGCGCGCGGCACCATCCCGCCGGCGCGCAGCACGGCGAACAGGACCATGGCGGCGCCGATGCCGGCGATGATCGCGCGCGGGCTGACCGTGTTCATGGGGTGATCTGTGCCTTCGTATGGGGGTCTTCTCAGGAACGGACTGTAAGGTCCCGCGCGGCCATGCCGGACCTCACCGCGCCAATCGTGAACTTCGCCGTCGACCTCGTGGGCAGCTACGGGCTGTGGGCGGTGTTCATCCTGATGATCCTCGAGAGCGCCTGCATCCCGGTGCCCAGCGAGGCCATCATGCTCTTCGGCGGCTTCCTGGTGAGCGAGGGCACGCACTCCCTGTGGGCGATGGTGGCCGCGGGCGTCCTGGGCAACGTCGTGGGATCCGCCCTGGCGTACTGGGCCGGGCGCGCCGGCGGCCGCGAGTGGCTGCTGCGGGTCCACTGGCTGCACATCACCGAGAAGCGCCTCGACTCCGCCCAGCACTGGTTCGACCGCTACGGCAGCTGGGCGGTGCTGGTGTCGCGGTGCCTGCCCATCATCCGCACCTTCATCTCGCTGCCGGCCGGCATGGCGGGGATGCGGTTCGGGCGGTTCATCGCCCTCACGCTGGTGGGCTGCGTCCCCTGGGTCCTCATGCTCACCCTCGCCGGCCGCGCCGTGGGGGACAACTGGGAGGACCTGCAGCACACCCTCCACCTGTTCGACTACGTCCTCATCGCCGGCATCATCGGCGGCATCGCCTACTGGGTGATGCGCCGGCGCCGCAGGCTCCGCGCCGCCTGAGCCGCCGGTAGGCTGGCCCCGTTTCCCGAGGGGCGCGAGGAGGCGGGGATGCGGATCGACGGGTTCGAGGACCGGCGGGTGCCGGTTCCCACCGCGGCGGGCACGGTGGCGGCGTGGATCGGCGGCGAGGGCCCGCCCCTGCTGCTGCTGCACGGGTACCCGCAGTGCCGGGCGATGTGGCACCTGGTGGCGCCGGAGCTCGCGGCGGACCGCACCGTGGTGGTGCCGGACCTGCGCGGGTACGGGGAGACCGGCACCCCGGAGCCGGATGCGCCGGCCACGACCCACAGCAAGCGCGAGATGGCCGCCGACCAGGTCGCCCTCATGCGCGAGCTCGGCTTCGCGTCGTTCGACGTGGCGGGTCACGACCGCGGCGGGCGGGTGGCGCACCGCATGGCGCTCGACCACCCCGACGCGGTGCGTCGCGTCGCGGTGCTCGACATCCTCCCCACGCGGACCCTGCTGCGCGGCACGGACCTGGGCTTCGCCACCGCCTACTGGCACTGGTACTTCCTGGCGCAGGGCGGCGGGCTGCCCGAGAAGATGATCGGCGGCGACCCGGAGTGGTTCGTCCGGGAGATCATGCGCCGCTGGGCCGCGTACCCGGAGCGCCTGCACCCGGACGCCGTGGACGAGTACGTGCGCCGGTTCACGCCGTCGGTGGTCGCGGCGTCCTGCGCGGACTACCGGGCGGCGATCGGCCCGGACCTGGAGCACGACGACGCCGACGCCGAGGCCGGGCGCATGGTCGAACAGCCGCTGCTGGCGCTGTGGGGGAGCCGCGGGGCGATGGGCCGGATGTACGACGTGCTGGCCTCCTGGACCGCGGTGTGCCGGGACGCCACCGGGCACGCCGTCGACTCCGGGCACTTCCTGCCGGAGGAGGCCCCCGCCGAGACGGTCGCCGCCCTCACCGCGTTCTTCGCCTGACGGCTCAGCCCGGGGCGGGCGGCTGGGCCGTGCTGGTGCCGTCGGTCGTCGCCTGCCCGCCGCCGTCCCCGCCGGGTGACGCACCGCCGTCCGGCGCGTCCGGGGCGTCCGGGGCGGTGCCGCCGCCGGTGGTGGTGCCGGTGCCGGTGGGCCCGGTGCGCACCAGCCCGTTCTCCGGGCGGTACGTCCAGCGGTAGGTCTCGTCGCGCAGCAGCCTGCCGCCGCGGTACACCTTCCGGGTGTAGGAGATCGTGAAGCCCCCGGTGCCCATCGGCATGTCCACGACCTCCTCGCCGGGCGGCAGCGCCGGGTCGACCTCGGTCTTCACCTCGGGGTCCACGGGGTCGGTGGGCTCGCCGCTGGTGGTCTCCACCCGGCGGTCGAGGGGGTCCGAGTACATGCGCACGGTCACGCTGTCGGACGTCGCGGAGGCCGCCACGTACACGGCCGCGGGCCAGTCGTTGCGGATGACGAGCTCGGGGCCGCCCCAGGACAGCGTCGCCTCGCGGCCCATCGGATAGCGCGAGATGTAGAACTCGTGCGGGGTGTGGGTGACGATGTCCAGCCCCGCGAAGAAGGCGGCGTTGAAGAGGGTGGTGGCGACCTGGCTCACCCCGCCGCCGACGGCCTCCTCGAACTTGCCGCCCGCGATCTGCGGGGCCGACACGAACCCGCGCTCCAGGGTGCGCTGGCCCAGGACCTCGTTGAGCGACAGCCGCCCGCCCGGGGCGATGATCTGGCCGTCGAGCAGCTGCACGGCGCGCTGGATGTTCGTCACGCGCGGCTGGCAGCAGGCGTACGGGGTGGTGAACTCGCTCACCTGGCGGGTGATGCCCAGCTGCCGCAGGTCGGCGGCCGTGCGGTCGGGCTGGACGGTCCGCACGACGAGCCGCACGGTCGCCCCCGGCGCGGCGGCGAGCAGGGCGCGCGCCATGGCGTCGTCGTCGATCCCGCGCCCCGGCCGGCCGTCGACGATGTCGACCACCTGGCCTCGGGGCACGATGCGGGCGTTGCGCACCCCGCGCTCCACGCCGCCGAACCGCTCGCGCAGGACCGCGCCCACCGCGTCGGGGTCCAGCCGCACCTCCAGGCGCGGGGCGACGGCCCGGAACCGCAGCGCGGCGCGCATCTGGGCGGCGCTGAACCGCAGCAGCCCCCCGGGGCCCCGCACGGCGGGCGGCGCGTCCAGCAGGGCCTGCGCCTCGGCCTTGGCGCGCCGGGCCTCGTCGACGCTCACCTGGGCGGGCTGCTCGCTCACGGGCAGGGAGATGCGCGACGGCAGGGTGGAGAGCGCCGCGATGAGCCGGGCCTCGTCCATCCCGCGGCCGGACCGCCCGGCGACCACCCTCAGCCCGGTGTCCGTGACCTCCACCGTCGCCGGCCGGGGCCGCCGCCCCAGGCGGCTCTGCACGCGGTCGACCAGCAGCTCGACGCCGTCGTCGTCCAGGTTCCAGCGCAGGGGCACGCGCTTGCCGCCGCCCAGCCCGACGGCCGCGAGCAAGCGGCTGCGGAAGCTGTCGGAGTCCTGCGCCGCACGCAGGGCCTCGTCGATGCGCGGCCGGGCGCCCAGCACCGACGGCGCGATCCGGACGGCGAACCCGGGCCGGTCGGGGGTGACCACCGACACCACGCCCTCGCCCAGCACCGTCTTGGCGTGCCGGCGCAGCGCCGACCGGGCCACCTCGACGCGCAGGCCGCCCACGTCGAGGCCTCCGATGCTCACGCCGTCGGGGATCCGGGTGGCGTCGTCACGGGCGGCGGCCAGCGCCCCGGCGAGCAGACCCAGGCCGCCGATCGCCAGGGCGGTGGCCAGCAGGATCCGTCCTCGTGTGCGTCGTCCTCGCATCATGCGGTGTGAACGCTACGCCGGGCCGACCGCGACCTGCGTGCAGACGTGGTGCCCCGGCCCTCCCCGATGGTCGGGGGCGGCGGCGAACACGACCGCCAGATCCCGCGCCATGCGTGATGGCGGGTCCCCCGGCCGTGCCGATACCCACCATGCGGGGCGCCGCCGCCTCGGGGGTCGGCGCGGCGCCCCTTCTTCAGCTCCCGGAGCCGGGCCCGTCCTCCAGGCCCCGCAGGATCGTCACCGTGCGGTTGTGCACGTGGATCTCGCCCTGCTCCTGCAGCCGGCCCATCGCGAGCGTCACGGTCTCGCGCACCGCCCCCACCATGTTCGCGAGCTCCTGGTGGGTGAGGCGCAGGTCCAGGCGGATGCCGTCGGGGGTGACCCGGCCCCACCGCAGGGCGAGCTGGTGGAGCTTGCGCAGCACCCGGCGCTCGACGCTGGGCTCCAGCGAGATGGCGATCGCGAGCTCCCGCTCCGCGACCTGGGCGGAGAGCAGGTGCACGACGTTCTCGCCCAGGACCGGCTGGGCGATCCACGTGCGCAGCCGGGCGGCGTCCACCAGGACCAGGCTGGACGCGTCGATCGCCCGGCAGCGCATCGACGGGCCCACCGACGCCCAGCTCTGGACGGGCCGCACCAGCAGGTCGCCCTCCTCCACCAGGCCGATCACGCGGGGGTGGTCGGTCACCCCGGTGAACTCCAGGGCGAGGCGGCCGCGCACCAGCACGCAGCAGCTGGCGTCGGTGCTGGAGACGTCGAAGGCCATGCCGGGCTCCAGGTCCAGCTGGCGCAGCCCGGAGAGCATGTCGCGCACGAGGTCCGGCGCGCAGCCCTGGAAGAGCTCGAGTCCGGTGGCGAGTGCGGGGTCGGCCGGCCGGGTCATCCCTGCGCGACGAGCGCGATGCTCGCGACGATGTTGACGGTGGCGTGCGCGGCGACCGACGCCCAGTACCCCCGCCACCGGTAGAGCCATGCCAGGCCGATGCCCACCACCACCAGGGCGATCCACCGGGGCCAGAACAGGTCGATCCAGGCGTCCAGGTGGACGCTGCCGAAGATGAGCCCGCTGACGACCGCGGCGGGCCAGAAGCCCATGCGGCGCACCAGCGCCCGCAGGAGCAGCACCCGGAACACGAGCTCCTCGCCCAGCGGTGCGAGCACCACCAGGGCGAACACCGTGAGCACCGCGCCCCACGCGCCGGGGCCCAGGGTCTGCTGGGTGTCGTCGAGCCGGCCCTCCAGGCCCGGGTCGATCTGCATGCCCAGCACGATGATCACGCCCGCGGTGATGACCATGCCGATGCCGAGGTTGAGGCCGTGCAGGAGGGCCCCGCGCAGGCTGTGCTTGCGTGCGAGCGCGATGCGGCGCTCGTGCTCCGGCAGCCGCATGAGCAGCGCCAGGCCGAACCCCAGGATGGCGGCGCCCCCGACGACGACGGCGACCGTCCCGATGGCGTCCTCGTGCTCGTCGCCGAACGCCGCGAACCCCACGCCCGCGACCACGAAGAGCACCACGAACGCCAGCAGGACCGCGCCGGGCGGCGACAGGACCCGCCACCAGAACCCCGGCGACCGCGGCACGCCGGCGCGCGGCGGCGGCAGGACGCCCGGCGGCGGGGGGAGCGGTGGGGGTGGCGGGTACGGGGACTCCACTGCGGTCGATGATACGAGGCGCGGGGCGCCCCGCGCCGGGGGTGCGGTGGCGGTCGTCCGGGTCGCCCCGGTACCATCGCCGCGGCATGCCCGCCCTCTCACGCGACCCGCTGCGCCTGCCCCTCGAGCTCGACCTGTTCGAGGGGCCGCTCGACCTGCTCCTCACGCTGGTCCTGCGGGAGGAGGTCGACCTCGCCGAGCTCCCGCTCGCCGAGGTGGTCGGCGCGACCCTCGACGGCGGCGAGCCGTGGGACCCGCCCACGGCGGGGGAGCTCATCCTGCTGCTCGCCGCGGTGGCCGAGCTGAAGGCCCGGCGCCTGGTGGGCGACGACGACGAGGAACTGGTCCCGGACCCGGAGGCCGAGGAGGTGCGCGAGCGCCTCGCGCAGCGCCTCATCGCCTACGCGCCCTTCCAGCGGGCGGCGGCCTGGCTCGCCGAGCAGGACGGCGTGGACGGCGCGGTGCGGTACCGGCGGGTGCCCCTGGGCGCGGCGGCCGCGGAGGCCGTGCGGGACGACCCGGCCGAGCTGGCCGCCGCGATGGCGCAGCTGCTGCGCGAGCCGCCGGCGCCGTCGCTGGCGCACCTCAACCGCATGCGCGTCAACGTGGGCGAGCTGGTCGCGCGGCTGCGCGGCCTGCTGAGCCGGTCGGGCACCGCCAGCTACGAGCGCATGACCGAGGGCGCCGGCGCGCTGGAGCAGGGGATGACCCTGCTGGCGTGCCTGGAGCTCGCCCGGCGCGGCGAGGCGACGCTGCACCAGCCGGTCCCGTTCGGGGACATCGCGGTGCGGGCCACCGGCCCCAAGGCGCCGCCGTCGTGAGCGAGCTGCCCCGCCAGGTCGAGGCGCTGCTGTTCATCAGCCCCGAGCCCCTTCCGGTGGACCGCCTGTGCGAGCTCACCGGCGAGGAGGCCGAGCCTGTGCGCCGCGCGCTGGTGGAGCTCGCCGAGCGGCACGGGCCGGGGGCGGCCCTGGAGGTGGCCGAGGTGGCCGGCGGGTACGCGCTGCGCGTGCGCGCCGACCTGGGCGAGGTGTGCGACCGGCTGCGCGCCCGGCCGCCGGAGGACCGGCTGTCACCCGCGGCCCTCGAGACGCTCGCGGTGGTCGCCTACATGGAGCCCATCTCCCGCCCCGAGATCGGCCGGCTGCGCGGCGTGTCGGCCGACGCCACCGTGGCGGGCCTGCTGGAGCGCGGCCTGCTGGAGGAGGCGGGGCGGCCGGGGGAGGGCGGGGCCATGCGGTACCGCACCACCCGGGCCTTCCAGGAGCGCTTCGGCCTGCGCGGCCCGCGGGACCTCCCGCAGCTTGAGCGGTTCGAGCTCACCGGCCCGGAGGCCGACGCGGTGCGCCGGCGCCTGGCCGAGGCGGGGCACATGAGCGACGCCGATGGGTGAGATCGAGCGCTGGCCCGCACCGGGCACGCGCATCCACCGGGCGCTGGCCCAGGCCGGCGTCGCCAGCCGGCGGCGTGCCGAGGAGCTGGTCGCCGAGGGGCGGGTCACCGTGAACGGCGCCGTCGCCGTCATCGGCCAGCCGGTCGGGCCGGGCGACACGATCGCCGTGGACGGCCGTCCGGTGCGGCCGGAGCCGGTGCGCGTCCTGCTGCTGAACAAGCCTCGCGGCGTGGTCACCACGGTCAGCGACCCGCAGGGCCGGCGGACGGTGCTGGACGACCTGCCGGACGACGTCCGCCTGTTCCCGGTGGGGCGGCTCGACATCGACACCACCGGCGTCCTGCTGCTCACCAACGACGGCGAGCTCACCAACCGCCTGCTCCACCCGCGCGGCAAGGTCGCGAAGGTCTACGAGGCGCTCGTGGACGGCCGGGTCTCCTCCGAGACGCTTCGGGTCCTCCGCTCCGGGGTCGAGCTGGAGGACGGCATGACCCACCCGGCGCGCGTGGAGCCCATGGAGCGCCAGCACCCGGGCGGGACGTGGCTGCGGCTGGAGATCACCGAGGGGCGGAACCGCATCGTCAAGCGCATGTGCACCGCCGTGGGGCATCCGGTCATGCGCCTGCACCGCGCGCGGTTCGCGGGCCTCGGGACGCAGGGTATGAAGCCCGGCGAGTGGCGGGTGCTCACGGCTGACGAGCTCCGGCGGGTGCGCCGGGCGGCCGGGCTGGACGGGGAGAAGGAGGCCGCGTGAACACGCCGTCAGTGCTCCGCGCCGTGCGCGGCGCGATCACCGTGGACGCCGACACCCCGGAGGACATCCGGGAGGGCACGACCGAGCTCATGACCGCGCTCCTGGAGCGCAACGCGCTCGAGGCGCCGGAGATGGTCTCGATCCTGTTCACGCTCACCCCGGACCTGCGGGCGGAGTTCCCGGCGGTCGCCGCCCGGGAGATGGGGCTGTCGTCGGTGCCGCTGCTGTGCGCCGGCGAGATCGACGTGCCCGGCGCCATGCGGCGCTGCATCCGGGTCATGGTCCACTGCTACATGCCCCAGCAGCGGCCGGTGCGCCATGTGTACCTCCGGGAGGCCCGTCAGCTTCGGACGGACCTCCCGGAGTAGCCGCTCCGGCGGGGGGTCGGGCGGACTTGGCACCTTTTTCGACGTTCGGCAGGCGAACTTGACCGCTGTGACGCGCCTGGGCGCCGTCGTGCTCGTTGCCCTTGCGGTCGCGGGAATACCGTCATTCATCACCGGTGCGGGCACGCGGTTCACGCCGTGCCCGGGGGCCGCCGGGGAGGCGTGTGCGCGCATCGGCGGGGACGGCCCCCCGGTGCGCCTGGCGTACGTGCCGGGCGCCCGCACGGCGGTGCTGCCGGCCCGCCTGGCGGTCGTGTTCGGCGCGTCCGCGGAGACCGTCCCCGAGGTGCTGCGGCAGGCCGTGCTGCGCGTCGAGGCGGCCGCGGACGTGCCCCGCGCCCTGGAGTCGCTCGACCGGCCGGCGATCGTCGCCGGCGGCCCGGGCGACACCGGGGCCGTGTTCGCGGCCGCCCGGGCGCCGGGCGTCGACGGCGTGGTCCTGGTCGACCCGGAGGGGACGGCCCGCCCGCCGGGGCCGCCCCTGGGGGTCTCGATGCTCCTCGTGGCCGAACGGCCACCGCCGCGGGCGCTCCTCGCGTCGTCCGTGCGGCCGCTGGTGCTGCTGCGCCGCCCGGGGGTGTCCAACGACTGCACGCGGCGGGTACTCGCGGGCTTCGCCCGGGACCCGCTGGCCCCCGCCCGGACGTCACGGACTGCCGCTGAGGCGCGGCGCCCCGCCGGGGGCGCCGCGGCCATCATGCGTCGATGTCGAGCCCCAGGTCCAGCGTCGGGGCGCTGTGGGTGAGGGCGCCGACGCTCACCGCGTCCACCCCGCAGCGGGCGTGCTCGGCGGCGCGCTCCAGCGTCATGCGGCCGGACGCCTCGAGCCTCGCGCGGCCGGCGACCAGGGCCACCGCCTCCCGGGTGGTGGCGGGGTCCATGTTGTCGAGGAGGATCCAGTCGGCGCCCGCGGCCAGCGCGGTGCGCACGCCGTCGAGGTCGTCGGCCTCCACCTCCACCAGCAGGTTAGGCCACCGCTCCCGCGAGGCCGCCACGGCGTCGGCGAGGCCGGCACCGGCGATGGCCAGGTGGTTGTCCTTCACCAGGACCCGGTCGAACAGGCCGCGGCGGTGGTTGGTGCCGCCGCCGGCGGCCACGGCCGCCTTCTCCAGGTCGCGCAGGCCCGGGGTGGTCTTGCGCGTGTCCAGGACCTGCGCGGGTGCGCACGCCTGCACGAACGCCCGGGTCATCGTGGCGATCCCCGAGAGCCGGCACAGGAGGTTGAGCAGGGTCCGCTCGGCGGCGAGGACGTTCCGGGCGGGGCCGGTGATGTCGGCCACCACCGTGCCCGGCGCCAGCGCGTCACCGTCGGCGAGGTGCCAGGAGCCCTCCACGCCGGTCTGGCGCAGCACCTCCTCGCCCGCGCGACGCCCGGCGAGCACGCCGTCCTGGCGGGAGACGATGCGGGCGGTGGTGACCGCCGACTCCGGGATGAGGAGCTGCGAGGTCACGTCGCCCCGGTCCCCGAGGTCCTCGGCGAGGGCCATGCGGACCACGTCGCGGACGCCCGGCCCGGCGACGCCGGCGAGCATCTGGGGCGAGGAGGCGACGATGCTCATGCGAGCGCCAGCATGCGGTCCAGGGCCACCCGGGCCCAGCGCTTCATCTCGTCGTCCACGGTCACCACGTTCACGACCTCTCCGGCGGCCAGGGACTCCAGGCACCAGGTGAGCTTGGGCAGCGTGATGCGGTTCATCGTCACGCACGGGCAGATGTGCTCGTTGAGGCAGCGGATCGTCTTGTCGGCGTGCCGCAGCCGCAGCCGGTCCACGAGGTTCCAGTCGGTGCCGATCACGATCGAGCTGCCGGCCGGGAGCTCCTCGCAGCGCCGGATGATGTACTCGGTGGAGCCGTCCTCGTCGGCGGCGGCCACGACCGGGCGCGGGCACTCGGGGTGCACGATCACGCGGACGTCCGGGTCGGCCGCGCGGGCCTCCTCGATCTGCCGCACCGTGAACGCGGTGTGCACGTTGCAGAAGCCCTTCCAGAGGATGAGCCGCGTGTCGGCCAGCCGCGCCGGGTCGGCGCCGCCGAGCTCGGCGATGCGGGGGTTCCACACCACGCCGTGGTCCTCGGCCATGCCGATGCGCACCCCGGTGTTGCGGCCCAGGTGCTCGTCGGGGAAGAAGAACACCGCGTCGCCCTCCGAGAGCGCCCAGCGGAAGGCCTTCTCGGCGTTTCCGGAGGTGCAGACCGCGCCGCCGTGCTCGCCCACGAAGGCCTTCAGGTCGGCGCCGGAGTTCATGTAGGTGAGGGGGATGACGCGCTTGCCCGGCAGTGCGGCGGTCATCTGCGCCCAGGCGTCGCGCACCGTGAAGATGTCGGCGCACTCGGCCAGGTGGCAGCCGGCGCCCAGGTCCGGCAGCACGACGGTCTGGTGCGGCTGGGCGAGGATGTCGGCGGACTCGGCCATGAAGTACACGCCGAGGAACAGGATGAGGTCGGCCTGCGTGGCGGCGGCGCCGCGCTGCGACAGCAGGAACGAGTCGCCGGTGATGTCGGCGAAGTCCATGACCTCGTGCTTCTGGTAGTGGTGCCCCAGGATCACGAGGCGGTCGCCGAGGGCCCTGCGCGCGGCCCATGCCCGCTCGAGCAGCTCGGGCGTGGGGACGTCCTCGGGGACGGGGATCGCGCAGGCGGGTCCGACGGTGGTCACGCTGCCTCCTTGGCGCGGGTCGCGGCCGAGACGCGGCGCCGCGCGGGGCGGGCCGGGGTCAGGGCGAACGGCTCGCCGCCGAGCCACGCGATGCGGTGCGCGAGCTCGGGACGGGTCTCGGGATGGTCGGTGCGGAAGTGCGCGCCGCGGCTCTCGCGGCGGTGCGCGGCGGCGGCCACCATGAGCCGCGCCGTGCGGGCCATCGCCCGCGTCTCGTGGTCCTGCGGGGTGCCGAGCCGGTCGAGCAGGCCGGCGGCGGTGATGAGGCCGGCCTCGTCGCGCTCCAGGCCGGCATGACGCCACATGAGCTCCCGGATGCGGTCGGCCGCGCCGGGGTCCGGCGTGCCGCCGCGGGCGGGGTCGCGTACCGGCCGGGGCGCGAGCGCGAACCAGCCCTCGCCGCCGCGGCGGATGTCCTCGGCCGCCCGGACGGCCATCACGGCGCCCTCGAGCAGGCTGTTGGACGCCAGGCGGTTCGCCCCGTGCAGGCCGGTGCTGGCGCACTCGCCCACCGCGTACAGGCCGGGGAGGGTTGTGCGGCCGGACATGTCGGCCAGCACGCCCCCGATGGCGTAGTGCGCCGCGGGGGTCACGGGGATGGGGTCGCGGGCGAGGTCCAGCCCGTGCGCGGCGCAGGCGGCCGCGATGTTCGGGAACCGCTCCATGACCCGGCGCGGGTCGAGGTGCGAGAGGTCGAGGGTGACGTCCCGCCCGTCGCGCAGCGCGGTGCGGGCCACGGCCCGGGCCACCACGTCCCGGGGGCCGAGCTCGGCCAGCGGGTGGACATCGCGCATGAAGCGGTGCCCGCGCGCGTCGCGCAGGTAGGCGCCCTCGCCGCGGACGGCCTCGCTCACCAGCTGCAGGGGGGAGGGGCCGATCGCCAGGGCGGTGGGGTGGAACTGGACCATCTCCAGGTCCGCCACCGCGGCGCCCGCGGCCGCCGCCAGGGCGACGCCGTCGCCCGTCGCGCCCGCGGGGTTGGTGGTGCGGGCGTACAGCTGCCCGGAGCCGCCGGTGGCGAGCACCACGGCCCGGGCGGTGCGTACCCGCGACACCCCGCCGGGGTCCGCGGTCTCCAGCCCGGTCACGCAGCCGTCGCGCACCAGCAGGCGCAGGGCAGTCTCGTGCTCGGCCAGGGCGATGCGCGGGTCGCGGCGCACCACCTCGCGCAGCGCGGCGACCACGCCGGCGCCGGTGGCGTCCCCGCCGGCGTGCACGATGCGGTGCTCGCCGTGGGCCGCCTCCCGGCCCAGCGCCAGCCGGCCGTGCTCGCGGTCGAACGCCACGCCGAGGCGCATGAGCTCGGCGATGCGCCGCGGCCCCTCCTCGGTGGTGATGCGGACGGCCTCGGGGTCGCAGATGCCGGCGCCCGCGGCGATCGTGTCGGCCGCGTGCTTGGCGGGGCTGTCGTCGTCGCCCATCGCGGCGGCGATGCCGCCCTGGGCGTACTGCGTCGACCCGTGGCCCAGCTCGCCCTTGGTGACCAGCACGACGTCGCCGTGGGCGGCGGCGCGGATGGCGGTGAGCAGGCCGGCGACGCCGGAGCCGACCACGATGACCGGGTCGGGCGCGGGGGCTGCGTTCCGTGAGTTCACGTCAACCTGACGCTTTCCGAGAGGGGAACTCATGTCAAGTTGACAATAACGATGCGGCGACACCGTGCAAGGGCATCGGCGGCACTTGGCCGAGGCTCAACCCGGCGGTCCGCGGCACGCTCTCGTAGACTCGGGCGCCGTGAGCATCCTGACCTCTCCCCGGCTCGCGGCGATGCCGCACTACGAGCCCGGCCTCACCACCGCCGACGTCCTCCGCAAGTACGGCCTGGACGCCGCCGTGAAGCTGGCCTCCAACGAGAGCCCGTTCCCGCCGCTGCCGCAGGTGGAGCAGGCCATCCGGGACGCCGTCGGCGGCCTCAACCGGTACCCGGACGGGGCCGGCCGCGCCCTGCGCCGGGCCCTCGCGGACCTGCACGGCGTGGACCCCGGGCAGGTGGTCCTGGGCAACGGCTCGTGCGACATCATCCTGCTCGCCGGCCAGGCCCTGCTCGACCCGGGCACCACGATGGTGCACGCCGAGCCGTCGTTCTCGCTCTACCCGCACCTGCCCGCCACCGCGGGCGCGGAGGCCGTCGCGGTGCCGGTGGACGACCTGGGCCGGAACGACCTGGAGGCCATGGCGGCCGCCGTCGACGAGCGCACCCGCCTGGTGATCCTCTGCAACCCCAACAACCCCACGGGCGGCTACATGTCCGCCGGCGCGATCGAGCGGTTCCTGGACCTCGTCCCCGATGACGTGCCGGTGCTGCTCGACGAGGCCTACCACGACTTCGTCACCGAGCTGGACCGCGGCCGGGGGATCAGCATGGCCCGCATGCGCCCCAACCTCATGGTGCTGCGCACCTTCAGCAAGGCCCACGGGCTGTGCGGGCTGCGCATCGGCTACGGGGTGGGTGGCGAGGGCTGGATCCGCGCCATCGAGGCGGTCCGGCAGCCGTTCAACACCAACACGCTCGCCCAGGCCGCGGCGCTGGAGGGGCTGCGGCACCTGGGCGAGACCGAGCGCCGCGTGCAGGAGACGATCGGGGAGCGCGAACGCGTGGAGGCGGCGCTCGCCGCCATGGGGGTGCCGTACATCCCCAGCCAGGCGAACTTCGTGCTGGTCACCGCGGGGGCGTCGGCGGCCGAGGGCACGGCGGTCCACGAGCGGCTGCTCGCGAAGGGCGTGATCGTGCGCGACGGCGCGGCGCTCGGCGCGCCCGGCCGGCTGCGGGTGTCGATCGGCACGCCGCCCGAGAACGACGCGTTCCTCGCGGCCGCGGCGGAGGTGCTGGGGACGCGGACGGCGGGCGCACCGGGCTGAGCCGCGAGGGCGGGCCGGGGATGGGCGATCCCGTGGGGCCCTCCGAACCGCCAGGTCGCGCGATGCGCCCACCGGCTATGCTCGCTCGGGCCACCAGCCCGGGTGTCGCGACCCGGCCGGCGGCGCCGCGCCGTGCCGCCGCCCCGACGGGCGCCGGCCGACGGTGCGCAACCACCTGCAAACCCCGAGGATTTCGGCGGGCTGACTGATGATGATCGTGATGAGTGAGGGCGCGACGGAGGACCAGATCGCGCACGTGGTGGAGCGGATCGAGCGCTCCGGGGCGCGGGCGCACGTGTCCCGCGGCGAGTTCGTCACGCTCATCGGCGCCATCGGCGACGACCGGGAACTGGTCGCGTCGATGCAGCTGGAGGGTGAGCCGGGCGTCGAGAAGGTCGTCCCGATCCTCAAGCCGTACAAGCTCGTGTCCCGCGACTTCCGCGGCGGCAACGAGATCCTGGAGATCGCGGGCCGCAAGGTCGGCGGCGAGCACTTCTGCCTCATCGCCGGGCCGTGCACCGTCGAGTCCCGCGAGCAGACGATGACCACCGCGCAGGTGGTCAAGGACGCCGGCGCGGCGATGCTGCGCGGCGGGGCGTTCAAGCCGCGCACCTCCCCGTACACCTTCCAGGGGCTCGGCAAGGAAGCGCTGCAGATCCTCGCCGAGGCGCGGGAGGCCACCGGCCTGCCGGTCGTGACCGAGGTCATGGACGTGCGGCAGCTCGAGGACGTGCTCGAGGTGGCCGACGTGATCCAGCTCGGCGCCCGCAACATGCAGAACTTCGACCTGCTCAAGGAGGTCGGGCGCACCGACACCGCCGTCCTGCTCAAGCGCGGCCTGTCGGCGACCATCGAGGAGTGGCTCCTGTCCGCCGAGTACATCGCGCGGGAGGGCAACGACCGGATCATGCTGTGCGAGCGCGGCATCCGGACCTTCGAGACCGCCACCCGGTCGACCCTGGACATCTCGTCCGTGCCGGTCGCCAAGGCGAACTCCGGGCTGCCGGTGATCGTCGACCCGTCGCACGCCGCGGGGCGCCGCGACTGGATCCTGCCGATGGCCCGCGCGGCCGTGGTGGCCGGCGCCGACGGCCTCATCGTCGAGGTGCACCCGTCGCCGGAGACCGCGCTGTGCGACGGCCCGCAGGCCCTCTACGCCGACGGCTTCGCCGCGTGGGTCGCGGACGTCAAGCGCTGCGTGGACCTCATGGGCAAGGTCATGGCCGGCGGTGAGCCGGTCCCCGTCGGCGCCTGAGCAGGTTCCCGGGAGGGTCCCCCGTGGCCCCGTCGCCCTCATCGGCGTCGGGCTCATGGGGGGCTCGCTCGGCCGTGCGCTGGTGACCGCGGGCGTCGCGGACGTCCGCGCGCACGACCCGCAGCCCGGGGTCGCCGAGCAGGCGGTCGCGCTGGGCGCCGCCACCTCCGCCGCGGCGACCCTCGAGGAGGCCTGCGACGGCGCCTCGTGCGTGGTCGTCGGGGCCCCCGTCACCGTCATCCCGGCGGTCGCGCGGCGCGCGCTGGCCGCGACGGGCGACGACTGCCTGGTCACGGACCTGGGCTCCGCGAAGGGCAGCGTGGTGGAGGCCCTCACCCCGGCCGAGCGCGAGCGCTTCATCGGCAGCCACCCCGTCTGCGGCGGGGAGCGCTCCGGCGTCGCCGCGGCGCGCGACGACCTGTTCCGCGGCGCGACCTGGTTCCTCACGCCCACGCCGGAGGCCCGGCCCGGGCTGTTCGAGCGGCTGCACACCATGATCGCGGCGGTCGGCGCGGTGCCGGTCGCGATCGACGCGGCGGTCCACGACCGCCTCATGGCGCTGGTGAGCCACGTCCCGCACGTGCTTGCCGCCGCCCTCATCAACCAGGCCGCCGCAACCGCCCCGGAGGGCCGTGAGGCGCTGCGGTCCGCCGGGCCGTCGTTCCGCGACCTCACCAGGGTGGCGGGGTCGAACCCGCCGCTGTGGGCCGACATCCTGCTGTCCAACCGGGACGCGGTCGTCGAGGCGCTCGCGGACTTCCGCGGCCGGCTCGCCGGCGTCGAGGCCGCCGTCGCCCGCGGGGACCGTGAGGCGCTGCTGGCATTCGTGGCGGAGGCCGCCGAGGGCCGCGAGCGGCTCCGCGCGGGCGGCGAGGAGCCGGCGGGGGAGGCGTGGGACATCGTCACCGAGATCCCGGACCGTCCCGGCGCGCTGTCGGAGATCGCGATGGTCCTGGGGCACGCCCACATCAACATCACCGACCTCGCGCTGCAGCCGCACCCGCCGGGCGGTGTGGGGGAGCTGGTGATCCGCGTGGACGGCGCCGCCGCCGCCGCGGACGCCGTGCGGCGCATCACCGAGCGGGGCTACACCGTGCGGGGCGCCCCGGCATAGGCTCGGCGGCATGGACCCGCCCCGCGTCTTCACGCCGCAGGGCGCCGCGCCCGAGCCCGCGGCGGTCGCGCAGCTGCGGCGGTGCCTGGAGCACCCGTCGGCGGTGCGCGGGGCGCTGATGGCCGACCACCACAAGGGCTACTCCATGCCCATCGGCGGGGTCGTCGCCTACGACGGCATGCTGAGCCCCTCCGGCGTGGGCTTCGACATCGGGTGCGGCAACGAGGCGGTCCTCACGGACCTGGCCGAGCGGGACGTGCGCGGCGACCTGCCGGGCCTCATGGACGCGATCACCTCGCGCATCAGCTTCGGGGTCGGGCGGAGCTCCGACGACCCGGACGCCCGCGAGCACCCGGTCCACGACGACCCGGCGTGGGACGACCTGCCGGACTGGGTGCGCGCGCTGCGCCCCATGGCGCGCGACCAGCTGGGCACCGTGGGCGGGGGGAACCACTACGTGAACCTGATGGCCGACGAGGCCGGCCGTGTGTGGGTGTGCAACCACTTCGGGTCGCGCGGCCTGGGGCACCGCATCGCCACGGGGTTCCTGAACCTGGCGGGCGGCGACCCGCCGGACGCCCGCTTCCAGGACGACATGGACGCGCCGCCACGGCTCATCCCCGCCCGCTCCGAGCTGGGCGCGGCGTACGACGCGGCCTCCCGGCTCGCCGCCCGGTACGCCCTGGTGGGCCGCCGGCACGTCAACGACGTGGTCCTCGGGATCCTGGGCGCCGCCGCCCGCGAGCGGGTGAACGTGCACCACAACGACTACTGGCACGAGGAGGGGATGCTGGTGGTGCGCAAGGGCGCCACGCCCATGCGCCACGGCGAGCGCGCGTACATCGGCGGCTCCATGACCGACGGCGCCGCCATCGTGGAGGCCGTGGGCGGCGCGGAGGGCCACGCCGACTCGCTGGCCAGCGCGCCGCACGGCGCCGGGCGCGTGATGAGCCGCAGCCGCGCCAAGGGCAACCGCAAGGGGACGCGGCCGGGCGAGATCAGCCCCGCGATGATGTTCTCGGCGGTACGGGACGCGGGCGTCGAGCTGCGCGGCGGCGACGTGGACGAGAGCCCGTTCGTCTACCGGCACCTCGACCCGGTGCTCGCCGGTCACGCGTATCTGCGGGTCGTCCACCGCCTGCGCCCCCTGGGGGTGGCGATGGCGCCCTCCGGCGTGGCGGACCCCTACAAGGACTGACGCGCGGCGGTCAGATGCCGCGGCGCGTCATGAAGTCCAGGACGGTGTTCGACAGCGTCCCGCCGCGCCAGGCCAGCGGGCTCTCGCCGGGCTCCTCCACCACCAGCTCGCAGTCCGGGATGACCCGCGCGTACTCCTCGGCCACGGCCAGCGGGTGGTCCGGGTCCAGCTCGTCGCGGCTGCCCACCACGAGCACCGGCACGCGCAGCTCCCGCAGGGCGTCGACGCCGTCGAAGGCCGCGGTGCGGGGGATCGCGGCGAGTGCCGCGGCGACCCCGTCCGGGTGCTCGTGCCGCTCCATGCGCTGGCGCACGACCGTGGTGATCGAGGACCGCCACTTCTCCGGGACCCGGGGCTCGCCGATCGCCGCCATGAAGCCGTCCACGCCGCCGGTGGCCAGGCCCTCCGAGAGGGCGTCCCACCGGGTCATGTCGGAGGCGGGGTGGCCCCGGTGCGCGGGCGTGACGATCACCAGCCCCCGCACCCGTTCCGGATGCGTGAACGCCACGGCGAGGGCGGTGGCCGAGCCCATGGACTGGCCCATGAGCACCGCGTCCGGCGCCCCGGCGGCGTCCATCACCGCCACGGCGTCGTCGGCCAGGGTGGGCCGGTACGCGTAGTCCGCCGGATCGGCGGGCGGGGTGGACCGCCCGTGCCCGCGGGCGTCGTAGGCGATCACGCGCCGGCCGGCGCGCTCAAGCGTGCGCGAGCCGTGCAGCACGTACCGCCGGGTGGCGGTGAGCCCGTGCAGCAGCAGCACCTCGGGACCCGCTCCGGCCGACTCGCCGTCCAGCACCACGCCGCCGCCCCGGTCCACCCGGAACGGCCCCTCGACCACCGCCATCAGACCACCAGCCCCCCGTCGCAGGCCGTATGACGGTACGCCTCCCAGGCGGCCGCCATCCTCCGGATCCCCTCGCGCAGCTCCCCCGGCTCGCCCAGCAGGGAGATGCGCAGCCGGTCCTCGTGCCCGCCGGCGGCGGACATCGCCGATCCCGGCAGCACCAGCACCCCGGCGCGCTGGGCGGCCTGTGCGTAGGCCCGCGCGTCGCCCCAGGGCATCCGGACCCACAGCGTGGCGCCGCCCTGCGGGGGCGTGTACTCCCAGTCGGGCAGCAGCTCGGCCATCGCGGCGTCCGCCGCGTCCGCCGCCGCCCGCACGATCCCGCGGCGGGCCTCGGCGGCCTCGTCGAAGCGGTCCATCAGGTGCAGCGCCATGACCTGCCCCGGCACGGACCCGCCCAGGTCGGCGAGCAGGCGGGCGCGCGCGAGGCGCTCGGCGAGCGACCGGGGCGCCCGCACCCAGCCGATGCGGAACCCGCCCCACATCGTCTTGCTGAGCGACCCGATGGTGAGGATCGGCGCCTCGGGGTCGTGGTGGGCGAGGCCCTGCGGGGGGCGGCGGCCGCGGATCCAGATCTGCCGGAGCACCTGGTCGTCCACCACGGGGATGCCGGTGCGGCGCGACAGCTCGGCGATCCGCGCGGCCCGCTCCGGGCTCAGCAGCACGCCGGTGGGGTTGTGGAAGCTCGGCACCACGTAGATGAGCGCCGGCCGGTGCCGCACGGCCTGGGTCTCCAGGAGGTCCGGCAGGATCCCGTCGCCGTCCATCGGCACCGGGATGGGGCGCGCGCCGCGCGAGCGCAGGATGTCCAGCGCGCCCGGGTACGTGGGGTCCTCGATGAGCGCGGCGGCGTCGGGCCGCACCAGCAGCGAGGCGATGAGGGCGATGGCCTGCTGCCCTCCGTTGGTCACGACGATCTGGCCGGGCTCGGTGGGCAGGCCCTCGTCGGTGTACCGCTGGGCGATCGCCGCGCGCAGGGCGGGCAGGCCGCCCGGCAGGTAGCCCAGGCCGGTCATGCCGTCCGCGAGCTCCGCGCCGGTCCAGGACCGCACCGCCTCCAGCACCACGGGGTTCGCCGGGGGGCACGCGGCGGTGAGGTCCACCATCGCCCCGTCGCCCTCGTCGAACATGGAGCCGAACAGCTCGGAGGTGATCCTGGCGCTCGACCCCGCCCGCGGGGCGGAGGATGCCTTCGGGATCCAGGTGCCGCGGCCCTGCCGGCTCGCCAGGCGCCCCGTGCGCTTCAGCGACCGGTAGGCGGTGACGACGGTGGTGCGGCTCACGCCGAGCTCGGCGGCCAGCTCGCGCTCGGTGGGCAGGAGGGCCTCGCCGGGCAGCTCGCCGCGCTCGATCACGCGGGTGAGGCCGTTGGTGAGGCGCTCGTGGAGCGGTCCATTGCCGTCGGACCAGCGCCCCAGGAGCGAGCCCATTCGTCGCGCGGAGATCCTCATTGGATCCAATCGTCGCAGATAGGCCCTTTCCAGCCAAGGCCCAATGGATTGGTATTCAGACCAAGAAGTCCTTTGGGAAAGGAGACGCACGATGCTGGGAATCGATTGCCCGCACTGCGGGCCCACGCTGGTCTGGGAGTCCCGCCTGCGCGGGATCGAGCACACCCCGGCCGGGATCCTCGTGCGCTTCCGCTGCTTCTGCGGCCACGAGGGCACGCTGCTGACCGGGCGCCCCCGGCGCGCCCACGCGTAGGAGAGGGGAGGGAACCACATGCACACGCACCCCGAGCTGCTGCGGATGATCGTCCGCCAGCGCGCGTCGGCCGCCCGCCGCGGCCGCGGGTAGACCGGACGCCGGCCGGCCCGTCCGCGGGCCGGCCGCCCGGCGGCTGCGCGATGATCCGGGCCGATGCCCGACGCCCGCGCAGCCCTGGCCCGCATCCTGGGCCATCCCGTGCCCGTGGCGCTCCCGTCCGACGGGGCCGGCTGGGTCGCGGGATCGCTGGGCGCCGAGTCGCCGCCCCGGGCCCGGGTGGCCTGGGCGGACCCGGACGCCGGCACCATCCGGGCACGGGTCGCATGCCCGGCGGGGGTCCCCAGCCGGTGGCGGCCGGTCGTGGCCGCGGAGGTGACGCTCGAGGACGGCGGCTCAGCGGTCGACCGGGTGCTGGTGGCCCGCACGCACGCCGGGATCACCGCGCTGGCGCCGGTGATGGCCCTGGAGGACCCGGAGCCCGCCGTCCCGGTGGGTGACGGGGGGCTCACCCTGCTGCGGATCCCGCGCGGGGTCGCGCTCATCGGCATCGACGCCCTCGGCCCCGCCGACGAGGCGGTGGGCCGCCTCGACCGCGTCGGCATCGCCGACCTGCACACCTCCGGCGGCGCGGTGAGCGGGCGGCTCGGCGCCGGCCACGGCATGGGCGCCGGAATCGGTGACGGGCACTGGGCCGCGGGCGTCGAGGAGGCCGAGTTCGAGGCCGGGTACCGGCTGATGCTGCCCGCGTGGGTGCCGGAGGGCTTCGCGCAGGGCGACCCGCGCATCGAGCCCGAGGCGTCCTACCCGGCCGCGCCGCCCGCCGTGATCCTGGCGTGGGAGGGCGAGGAGCACCGGCGCGTGCTGCTGCGGCAGGCCCCCGCGCCGCTCGCGAGCCCCGACCCCGGCGGCCCGGGCACCACCCCCGCCGACGTGAACGGGCACCCGGCGGTGCTGCGCGGCCGCGGGCGGTTCATGACCCTGGTGTGGGAGACCCCCGAGCGGGCCTTCGGCGTCCAGATCCGTGAGATGGACGATGCCGCCGAGGTCGCCCTGCGCGTCGCGCGCTCGATCCCCGGGGCATCCTGATGCCGGTGCTGGTGGTCGACGGGCGCAGCATCCCCTACCGCCTGGTGCGGTCCCCCCGCGCGCGCCGCATCACGATCCGGGTGACGCCCGAGGGGGTGTCGGTGACCGCGCCCCGCCGCGTGAGCGCGGCCGGGGTGGAGCGGGCGCTGGCCGCCGACCGGGCCTGGCTGGCCGGGGCGCTGGAGCGGGCGGCCGCGCTCGTCCCCCCGCCGCCGGCCGACGGCGCCGAGCTGCCGTACCTGGACGGCGTCCTGCGGGTGGCCGTCGGCGGAACCCGGCCGCCGCGCCGCGAGGGCGACGTGCTGTGGCTGCCGCAGGACGCGGACCCCGCGGCGTCCGCGGAGCGCTGGTACCGGGCGCAGGCCCGGCGGCACCTGGGCGCCCTGGTGGACGAGTGGGCCGCGCGCATGGACGTGGCGCCCTCGGGGCTCGCGGTGCGCGGGCAGCGCAGCCGGTGGGGCAGCGCGTCCGCCCGCGGGGTCATCGCGCTCAACTGGCGCCTCATGCTCGCGCCGTCGCGGGTGGGGGAGTACGTGGTGGTGCACGAGCTCGCGCACCTGGTGCACATGGACCACTCCCCCCGCTTCTGGGCGCTGGTGTCGGCCCACTGGCCCGACCACCGCGCCGACCGCGCCTGGCTCCGCGCCAACGGCGCCGCGGTCCTCGCGCAGCTCCGGGGTCCGGTCCCCGGTTCGGTAGTCTCGGCCGGATGACCACGCTCCGCGCCACGCCGGTCCCGTCGCTGGCGGGCACCATCCGGGTGCCGTCCGACAAGTCGATCACCCACCGGGCGATCCTGCTGGCGGCCGTCTCCGACCGCACGGTCACGATCACCGGCGGCCTGGACTCCGCGGACACGGCCGCCACGCTCGGCGCCGTCGAGGCGTGCGGCGTGACGGTGGAGGGCCACCTGGGGGGCGAGCTGGTGGTGACGGGGCGCGGGCTGCGCGGCCTGCGGCCGTCGCCGCACATCGACTGCGCGAACGCCGGCACGCTCATGCGGCTCCTGCCGGGGCTGCTGGTGGGCACCGGGGCCGAGTACCTGATCCTGGACGGCGACGACAGCCTTCGGGCGCGTCCCATGGCCCGGGTCGCCACGCCACTGCGCCGCATGGGCGCCTCGGTGTTCACCGCCCCGGGCGGCACGCCGCCGCTGGTGGTCAACGGCGGCCGCCCCCTGCGCGGCATGCGCCACGAGCTGCCGGTGGCGAGCGCCCAGGTCAAGAGCTGCCTGCTGCTGGCCGGCCTGTACGCCGAGGGGGAGACCTGGGTGGCCGAGCCGGCGCCGTCCCGCGACCACACCGAGCGCATGCTCGCCGCGGCGGGCGTCGAGATCCTGCGGGACGGGGGCGCCGTGGGCGTCCGCGGCCCCGCCGCCGGCCTGTCGCTGCCGGACCTCGAGGTGCCCGGCGACTTCAGCTCCGCGGCGTTCCACCTGGTCGCCGGCGCCCTGCTGGGCGATCCCGAGGTGCGCCTGGAGGGCGTCAACCTCAACCCGCTCCGCACGGGGCTCCTGGGCGTGATGCGCCGGATGGGCGCCGACGTGACGGTGGAGGAGGGCCCGCCGGTCGCCGGCGAGCCGTGCGGGACCCTGGTGGTGCGTCGCACCGACGCCCTGCGGGCCACCGAGGTGGCCCCCGAGGAGGTGCCCGCGATGGTCGACGAGCTGCCGCTGGTGGGCCTGTTGGGCGCGATGGCCCACGGCACCACGGTGGTGCGCGGCGCCGCCGAGCTGCGCGTCAAGGAGAGCGACCGCATCTCGGCCCTCGTGGACGCCCTCCGCGCCATGGGCGTGGACGCCGAGGAGCTGGAGGACGGCTTCCGCGTGACCGGCGCGGGCGCGATCCCCGGCGGGGAGATGGCCTCACGGGACGACCACCGCTTCGCGATGTTCGGGGCGATCGCGGGCCTGGCGAGCACCGGCGGCGTGGCGGTGCACGGATTCGAGGCCTGCCGGGTGTCCTACCCCGGCTTCGCCCGCGACCTCGCCGCGCTGGGGGCCGCATGATCGTCGCGATCGACGGGCCCGCCGGCGCGGGCAAGTCCACGGTCGCCCGCGCGGTGGCGGAGCACCTGGGCGCCGGCTACCTGGACACCGGGGCCATCTACCGCGCCGTGACCTGGGCCGTGCTGCGCGACGGCGCCGACCCCCGGGACCCGGCGGCCTGCGAGGCCGTCGCCGCCGGCAACCCGGTGGGGCTGGAGCACACCCCCGACGGGCTGCGCGTGCGGGTGGGCGACCTGGACGTGACCGAGGAGATCCGCGCGCCGCGCGTCACCCGGGTCCGTGTCGGAGGTCTCCGCGCACGCCGGCGTGCGCGCCGCCGTCACCGAGGCGTCGCGGCGCATCATGGCCGCGGGGGACTGGGTCTCCGACGGCCGCGACGTCGGCATGATCATCGCGCCGCTCGCCGAGGTGAAGGTGTTCCTCACCGCCGCCCCGCGGGAGCGGGCGCCGCCGGCAGGCGGACCTCGCCGCCCGCGGCGTGGAACCTCGCTCGACGAGGTCCTGGAGGACCTCGTCCGCCGCGACCACCTGGACACCACCCGCGCCGAGGGCCGCTGCGCCGGGCCGACGGCGCCGTCCTGATCGACAGTTCCGACATGACCGCCGTCGAGGTGGTGGAGGCGATCGCCTCCCTCGCCGGCGCCGCCCGGGAGGCTAACGCCGATGAGCACCGACGCCGCGGAGGACCGCGCGTACATCAACCCGGTGACGTATGGGATCTCCTACGTCATCTGCAGGCCGCTGTTCCGCCTGCTGTTCCGCCTCAGCCGCGGCGGCGGCGAGCACGTGCCGCGCACCGGGCCGGTCCTGTTCGTGAGCAACCACATCTCGGGCAGCGACCCGCCGCTGCTGGGCGCCGGCGCGCTGCCGCGGCGCCTGCACTTCATGGCGAAGAAGGAGCTGTTCTCCAACCCCATCGGCGGGCGCCTCATCCGCAGCGCCGGCGCGTTCCCGGTGGACCGCGGCGGCGCGGACCGCAACGCGATCCGCATGGCGAAGGACGTGCTGA
This sequence comes from Thermoleophilia bacterium, assembly GCA_046330435.1. GTDB lineage: Bacteria > Actinomycetota > Thermoleophilia > Miltoncostaeales > Miltoncostaeaceae. The sequence continues at coordinate 116,747 of JAXLST010000009.1, forward strand.
CCCGCGGCGACGCCCTGCTGATGTTCCCCGAGGGGACGCGGTCGGAGGACGGCCGCCTGGGCCCCGCGTGGCCGGGCGCCGGCTCGCTCGCGCTCGACCCCGCCGTGAAGGTCATCCCCATGGCCATCTGGGGGTCGCAGCGCCGCTTCGGCCCGGTGCGCATCGAGGTGGGCCCGGCGCTGGACCTGAGCGACCTCACCGAGGGCTCCCGCGCCGAGCGCGCCCGCCAGGCCTCCGAGCGGATGATGGACGCCATCGCCGAGCTGCTGGTGAAGGCCGGCGGGCCGGGGCGGGCATGAGCGACGCCCCCCAGGAGAAGGGCCGCAAGCAGCCCGCGCGGCGGGTCCCGGGCAAGCGCCCGCACGGCCCGTCGGCGCCGTCGCTGGGCCAGGGCCTGCCCGTCGTGGCGATCGTCGGCTACCCCAACGTGGGCAAGTCCACCCTCTTCAACCGCATCACCGGGCGCCGCGACGCGGTGATCGACCCGGTCCCCGGGGTCACGCGCGACCGGCGCATGGGCCAGGCCGAGTGGGGCGGGCGGGACTTCCAGCTGGTCGACACCGGCGGCATCGACGAGGCGGACCCCACGCCCATCGGGCGGCAGGTCGCCTCCCAGGCGCTGCGGGCGCTGGAGGACGCCGACCTGGTGCTGTTCGTCGTGGACGTGACCACGGCCCCCACCGCGGGGGACCTGGAGGTCGCCGACCGCCTGCGCACCGCGCGGGTGCCGGTGCTGGTGGTGGCCAACAAGTGCGAGCGGCGGGAGCTGGAGCTGCAGGCCCAGGGCCTGTGGTCGCTCGGCCTCGGCGACGTGCACGCGGTCTCCGCGCAGCACGGCCTGGGCGTGGGGGACATGCTCGACGGCCTGGTGAACGCCCTGCCGGACGAGGGCCGCGCGGCGCGCGACCCCGGCGACACGGTCCCCGCGCTGTGCATCATGGGACGCCCGAACGTCGGCAAGAGCTCCATCCTCAACGCCATCCTCGGCGAGGAGCGCGTGGTCGTGCACGACCGCCCCGGGACCACCCGGGACCCGGTCGACACCATGCTGGAGTTCGACGGGCGGCAGGTGCTGCTCACCGACACCGCCGGCCTGCGCAAGCGCGGCCGCATGCGCGAGGACGTGGAGCACTACAGCCAGATCCGCGCCATCCAGGCGGCGGAGCGCAGCGACGTGGCGCTGGTGGTGTGCGACGCCACCGAGGGGCTCACCGACGCGGACCTGCGCGCCGTGGACTCCGCGGCCCGCGCCAAGTGCGCCACGCTGCTGGTCATGAACAAGTGGGACCTCGCCCAGCCCGACCTGGACGACATCACCGGCGAGCTGCGCGCCAAGTCGCGCCAGCGCCCGCCGGTGGAGGTGTGCTCCGCGGTGAGCAACGAGGGCCTGCACCGCATCATCCCCGCGGCCCTTCGGCTCTACGAGCGCCGCCGCGCCCGCATCGGCACGCGGGAGCTCAACGAGGCGATCCGCGAGCTGTCAGAGGAGCGTCCCGGCCCGCGCCGCGGCAAGCGCCGCCTGTCGCTGCGGTACCTGGTGCAGGTCGACGAGTCGCCGCCCACGTTCCGCCTGGACGTGAACGACCGCACGCTGATGACCCGCGACTACGGGTTCTGGCTCGAGAACCGCCTGCGGCGCAGGTTCGAGCTGGAGGGCATCCCGCTCATCCTGCAGGTCCGGGACCGCGGGGGCGGGTGAGCGAGCCGGCCGAGCGGGTCGCCGTCCTGGGCGGCGGCTCGTGGGGCACCGCGTTCGCGGTCCTCGCGGCGCGCCGCGGCGCGGACGTCACCCTGGTGTGCCACGGGGAGGCCCAGGCCGCTCGCGTGGCCCGCGACCGCGTGAACCCCGCGTACCTGCCCGGGGTCCGGCTGCCCGAGGGCGTCGCGGTCACCTGGATGGGCGACCCGGACGCCGTGGCCGGCGCCGCGCTGGTGGTGGCCGCCGTGCCGAGCCGTTCGGTGGCGGAGGTCGCGGCCGGCCTGCGCGGCCGCCTGGCCCCGGGCGCGGGCGTGCTGTCGCTCACCAAGGGCCTGGACCCGGGCAGCGGCCGGCGGCTCTCGGAGGTGTGGGCGCAGGCGCTGGGCCCGGGCGTGCCGTTCGCGCTGCTGTCGGGGCCGAACCACGCCGAGGAGGTCGCCGAGGGGCAGCCCACCGCCGCGGTGGTCGCCGGCGACCCGGCGCTCGCCCGCTCGGTGCAGGCCCTGCTCAACGGCTCCACGTTCCGCGTGTACGTCAACGACGACCTGGTGGGCGTGGAGCTGTGCGCCGCCGCCAAGAACGTGGTGGCGATCGCCGCCGGGATGTCCGACGGCCTGGGCTTCGGCGACAACGCCAAGGCCGCGCTCATCACCCGGGGGCTCGCGGAGATGAGCCGGCTGGGGCGGGCGTTCGGCGCCCGCGGGGCCACGTTCCGCGGGCTGGCGGGGATGGGCGACCTGGTTGCCACCTGCACCAGCCACCACAGCCGCAACCGCCGCGCCGGCGAGCTCATCGCCACCGGCATGCCCGCCGGGGACGTCGAGGGGCGCCTGGGCCAGGTGGCCGAGGGCCTGTGGACCGTGCGCCGCCTGCTGGAGCTGGCGGAGCGCGCGGGGGTGGAGCTGCCCATCAGCGCCGAGGTCGCGGCGGCGGTCGACGGCAAGCCCGTCGAGGAGTGCATGCGGGACCTCATGGCCCGCGCGCCCGCCGTGGAGGAGTGACCGGATTCAGGCGGGGAGGGGTGCGGGCCGATAGGACCGCAGGACCCCGTGGCCAACACTGAACCAAGCCTTTACCGCCTCGCGTGGGGCGGCCGGAGGGGGGTTGCTACGGTCGAACGGTCGATTACGCGAACCACCTCTGGAGGTCTCCGGCACATGCGACGCCTTCCCACGATCCCGGGCAGCAGGGCACTGCTCCCCATCGCCGCAGGCATGGCCGCGGTCTCCCTCATCGCCACCGGCTGCGGGGGCGGTGCCGCGGAGAGCACCGGCGCCTCGGCCGCGTCCGTGGCCGGCTTCGTCCCCGCGAGCTCCCCGCTCTACATGGAGGTCTCCACCGACCTCGACGGCCCGCAGTGGACCCAGGTGGACACGCTGGCCAAGACGTTCCCCGCGTACCCCGAGATGCGGGCCCAGCTGCAGAAGGACCTCACCAGCGGTGACGTCAACTTCGACACCGACGTCAAGCCGCTGCTCGGCGACCGTGCGGCCGTCGCCGCCATCGAGCTCCCGCCGGCGAGCTCGGTCACCAGCTCCGGCTCCTCCTCCGGCGGCGCCGCGAGCCCCGGCGCGCTGACCCCCGAGGTCGCGGCCGCCGCGAAGGACGCCAAGATGATCGGCGTCGTGGACCTCGCCGAGGGCAAGGACGCGGCCGCCGAGCAGTTCCTGGCGAAGCAGGCCGACGGCGCCCCCACAACCGTCGACGGGGTGAAGGTCTACAAGGACGGCGACAACACGGTCGCCGCCGTCGTGGACGGGGCGATCCTGTTCGCCGACACCCAGGCCGACCTCAAGACCGCGATCGACGCGCACGCCGCGGGCGGCGACAAGACCCTCGCCGGCAACGACCGCTTCACCGAGGCCATCGGCAAGCTGCCCAGCGACACCTTCGCCCAGTTCTACGTGGACTCCGGCTCCCTGGTGAAGCAGCAGGTCGCCGACAGCGGCCAGGGCCAGAACCTGGACGCCCTCACCAAGCTCGCCGACGCCCGCATCGCCGCCTCGGTCGCGGCCGAGCCCGACGGGGTGCGCCTCAAGGGCGTGGTCCTCGGCTCCCCGGAGAACCCGGACGCCGAGTTCACCCCCAAGCTCGACGACAAGGTCCCCGCGGACGCGATCGCCTACGTCGGCTTCGCCAACCTGCAGTCGCAGGTCGGGACCGTGCTCAAGCAGCTCGAGTCCACCGGCCAGGGCGACATGGTCAACCAGCTCAAGGCCGGCTCGGCCCAGCTGCCGGCGCTGCTCGGCGTGAGCCTCGACGACCTCAAGGCGCTCACCACCAAGGAGCACGCGGTGGTGGTCACTAAGGGCACCCCCATGCCGGGCGCGGTCCTCGCGCTCGAGGTGGAGGACGGCGCGCGGGCCCAGAAGACCCTCGACACCCTCCGCGAGAAGGTGCCGGTCGCCCTCGCCCAGTTCGCGCCCACCACCAACCTCCCGCCGTGGAAGCAGGTGACCCTGGAGGGCGGCGTGCAGGGCTGGGACCTCCCCGTGAGCCCCACCGGCGGCGTCACGTACGGCGTGGACGGCAACCTCGCCCTGCTCGGCACCAGCCCCGGCGCGGTGCGCGCGGTGCAGCGTCCCGTCCAGCCGCTGTCGCAACTGGCCGAGTTCACGGACGCCACCGCCGACATGCCCGACAAGGTCACCGGCCTGGCGTGGATCAACGCCGGCGAGGCCCTGCGGCTCGCCGAGGCGTCCGGGGCCTACGCCAACAACCCGGCGGCCCTCGCGAACGCCCGCAAGGTCAAGAGCGTCGTCGCCTGGTCCACGGGCGGGGCGGAGCCGACGTTCGAGGTGTTCGTCCGCATCGCGAAGTAACCCCGGCGCATCGCCGGACGGGTCATGACGGGGCGCCCCACGGGGCGCCCCGTCGTCGTTGTGGATCTCACCGCGGCGCCCCCGGGGGCCACTGCTATCCTCGGCGCCGTTTCGGTTCCGACCAGGGCAGGCGCATGAGCGATTACCTCTTCACCTCGGAGTCGGTCACGGAGGGTCACCCCGACAAGATCGCCGACCAGATCTCCGACGGCGTCCTCGACGCGATGCTCGCGCAGGACCCGAAGGCGCGTGTGGCGTGCGAGACCCTCATCACGACCGGCCAGGTGATGGTTGCGGGTGAGATCACGACCACGGCCTACGTGGACATCCCGGGCGTGGTCCGCGACACGGTGACCCGCATCGGGTACACCGACAGCGCGTTCGGCTTCGACGCCGCGACCTGCGGCGTGTCGGTGGCCATCGACCCGCAGAGCCCGGACATCGCCCAGGGCGTGGACGCGGCGCACGAGGTGCGCGCGGGCGGCGCGGAGGACCCGTACGACCTGCAGGGCGCCGGCGACCAGGGCCTCATGTTCGGGTACGCCAGCGACGAGACGCCGCAGCTCATGCCGCTGCCCATCACCCTCGCGCACCGCATCGTGGAGCAGCTCTCCGCCGTGCGGAACTCCGGCGAGCTCTCCTACCTGCGCCCCGACGGCAAGTCCCAGGTGAGCGTCCGCTACTCCGGCGGCCGCCCGGTGGGCGTGGAGACCGTTGTGGTGTCCACCCAGCACGCCCCGGAGGTCGAGGCCGGCCAGCTGCACGAGGACGTCACGGCCAAGGTCATCCGCCCGGTGCTGGAGACCTACGGCTTCTGGTCCGACGACATCAAGCGCTACATCAACCCCACCGGCAGCTTCGTGATCGGCGGCCCGATGGGCGACGTGGGGCTCACCGGCCGCAAGATCATCGTCGACACCTACGGCGGCATGGCCCGCCACGGCGGCGGCGCCTTCTCCGGCAAGGACCCGTCCAAGGTGGACCGCTCCGCCGCCTACGCCGCGCGCTGGGTGGCCAAGAACGTGGTGGCCGCGGGTTTCGCCAAGCGCTGCGAGGTCCAGGTGGCCTACGCCATCGGCGTGAGCACCCCGGTCTCGATCATGGTGGAGACCTTCGGCACCGAGACCCGCTCCCCCGAGTCCATCGAGAAGTGGGTGCGCGAGAACTTCGACCTGCGGCCCGCCGCGATCCTGGACAGGCTGGACCTGCGCCGGCCGATCTACCAGAAGACCGCGGCGTTCGGGCACTTCGGCCGCGAGCTCCCGGAGTTCACGTGGGAGAGCACGGACATCGGCCGCGGGGCGGCCGGCCGCGACATCCGCCCGCGGCGGGCGCCGTGACCGGCGCGCCCGCCGCGGTCCAGGTCCACCTGCTGGTGGACACCCGGGCCCTGGACCGGCCCCTGGACTACCTGGTGCCCCTGGAGCTGTCCGGGGCCGTCGGACCCGGCGCCCTGGTGGCATGCCCGCTGGGCCCGCGCCGGGTGGTGGGCGTGGTGGTCGGGACGGACCCGCCGACGCACACGGGGCGGCTCGTGCCGCTGTCGGGCGTGGTCGACGCACCGCCCGTGCCGCCCGAGCTGCTGGAGATGGAGGCGTGGATCGCCGCGTACGACGCAGCGCCCATGGCGGCGTGCCTGCGGCTGGTGCTGCCGCCGGGCGCCGAGGGCGCGCTGCGCCGCCGCCCCGACGGCACGTGGGCGCTGGCGACGCCGCCGCGCGGGCCCCGGCCGCGGCTGGTGGCCCGCATGGGGCCGTCGGCGGGGGAGGCCACCGGCCGGCAGGCCGAGGTGGTGGCCGCGCTGGCCGCCGCCGGCGGGGCGATGCCCGGCGCGGACCTCGTGCGGGCCTCCGGGACCACCATGCCCACGCTGCGGCGCATGGCCGAGGCCGGCCGGCTGGTGCTGCGCGAGGAGACGCCGGACGCGGAGGACGTGCACGCCCTCACCGCGGCGCCCCCGTCCGCACCGCCGGAACCCACCGCAGAGCAGGCGGCCGCGGTCGCCCGCATCGCCGAGCTCGCGCGCACCGGCGGCGGCTCGCTGCTGCTGTACGGCGTCACCGGATCCGGCAAGACCGAGGTGTACCTGCGCGCCATCGAGGAGGTGCGCCGCGCCGGCCGCGGGGCGATCGTCCTGGTGCCCGAGATCAGCCTCACCCCGCAGGTGCTGGCCCGCATGCGGGTGCGCCTGGGCGACGGGGTGGAGGTGTGGCACTCGGCCATGGCGCCGGCGGAGCGCGCCGCCGCCTACGCGCGCCTGCGGGAGGGGCGCTCGGACGTCGTCGTGGGGGCGCGCAGCGCGGTGTTCGCGCCGGTGGACCGCCCCGGGCTGGTGATCGTCGACGAGGAGCACGACGCCTCGTACAAGCAGGACTCCACCCCGCGCTACGACGCCCGCCAGGTGGCGTTCATGCGCGCCTCGCGCGCCGGCGGCGTCGCGGTGTACGGCTCGGCGACGCCGCGGCCCGAGACCTGGCACGCCCTCGAGCGCGTGACGCTCACCACCCGCGCCGACGGCTCGCTGCCGCCCCGCGTCCGGGTGGTGGACATGCGCACGCAGGGGTCCGGGCCGGTGTCGGCGCCCCTGGCCCGCGCCCTGCGCGACGCCGCCGACCGGGGCGAGAAGGCCGTGATCCTCCTCAACCGCCGCGGCTTCGCGCTGATGGCGCTGTGCCGGTCGTGCGGGTGGCTGGCGGTGTGCCCGTCCTGCGACACCTCGATGGTGCACCACCTCGACCCGCCCCGGCTCGCCTGCCACCACTGCGGCCGGGAGGCCCCGGTGCCCACCGTCTGCCCGCAGTGCGGGGCGGCCGAGGTGATGCGCGGCGGGCACGGCACACAGGGGCTGGAGCAGGCGCTGCGCCGGGTGGCGCCCGCGATGCGGCTGGTGCGCATGGACGCCTCGTCCGCGTCCGGGCGGGGCGCCGTGGCGCGCCTGCTGGAGGCCTTCGCCGCGCCCGGCCCGGCGGTGCTCCTGGGCACGCAGATGGTGGCCAAGGGCCACGACCTGCCCGACGTCACCGTGGCGGCCGTGCTGGACGCGGACGCCGGGCTGCGACACGCGGACTTCCGGGCCGAGGAGCGGACGTTCTCGCTCATCGTGCAGGCGGCGGGGCGCGCCGGGCGGCGAGGGGAGCCCGCCACGGTGATCGTCCAGGCGTTCGAGCCGCAGGCCCGGGCGGTGCGCCTGGGGGCCGACCTGGCGGTGCCGGCGTTCCTGGAGGGCGAGCTCGAGCGCCGCGCCAAGCGGGGCATGCCGCCGTTCGGGCACCTCGTGCGCATCGTGGTGGACGGCCCCACCCGTGACGCGGTCTCACGCTGGGCGGGACGCCTCATGGAAGAGATCGCCGCGGCGGACCCGGAGCTGCGGGTCATGGGTCCCGCGCCGCGTCACCGGCTGCGGGGCCGCCACCGCCGGGCGCTGCTGGTGCGCGCCGAGCGGTCCCGCGCCGCGACCGCCGCCTGCGTGTGGGCGCTGGACCGGGTGTGGCCCGGGATGGAGCCGGAGGGGGCCCGCGCCGCGATCGACGTGGACCCGCAGGTCACCTAGGCGCCGGCGACCGCCGCGCGCCGCAGGGCCTCGGCGGCGGTGCGCAGGCCGCCCGGCTCGTCGTCGAGGGCGGCGGTGAGGCGGCGCGCCATGGCGTGGGCCACGGTGAGCTCGCCGTCGGTCTCGCGCGTGTCGCCGTGGGGGACGGCGTCCTCGCCCGACTCCATGAGGACGGCGGCGAGCAGGAGGGTGCGCCGCTGGGCCGGGGTGAGGCCGTAGACGCCGGGTGAGAGGGAGGTCATGGCGGCGATGCTCGACCCAACCGGTGATGAACCCTGGCGCACTTCTTGAACATTCTGTGAACGCCGCACCGGATCCGCCGGATCCGCGGAGTTGTAAAGTGCCGCGCGGCGAGATACCGACCCCGGGGAAAGCGAGGACCATGCCGGTTCCGAGACTGTTCGAGGCGTTCAGCGATCCAGCTGAGCAGTGGGTGCACGTGCTCGGCACGATCCTGCAGATGTGCGGGCCCGAGACGCGCCAGGCCCTCGTCGCCGAGCTCGTCGGCGACCCGATGATCCAGGGCACCGACGCCATGCTGGTCCGCGAGCAGCGCGCCTTCGGCTCCGGTGACGACGCCACCGTCGTGGACCTGGTCCTGCGCAACGGCTCCAGCTGGAGCATCGGCATCGTGGCCGGCCTCGGCTTCGGCGTGGACCGCGCGGCCCGCATCGCGGCCGCCCAGGCCGCCGTCGCCGGCTCCGGCGTGGAGCGCCCGATCCTCGTGGTGATCACCTCCGACCGGCGCCCGCCGGCCGAGGTGGAGGCCGCCGCCGCGGGCGGCGCCGAGGTGGTGCACAAGAGCTGGCTGCGCGTGCGCGACTGGGTGCAGGAGCGCCCGGAGCGCGGGCAGGCCACCGGTGTGGACCTCGCCGTGCTGCGCGAGGCCGAGTACTACTTCACGCCGCGCGTCGCGGAGCTGTACCGCGCCGAGGGCCTGTTCCCGATGGTGCGGCCCGAGCTGCGCGACACGTTCGCCACGCTCTTCTTCGACCTCAACGAGCTGGCCCCGGCGCCGACGGTCCTCAACCCGACCGACAGCACCGCGGTGGTCAACTTCCCGCGCACCGGCGAGACGCTGGTGACGGTGAAGCTCGGCGAGGGCGACCCCGTCGTGCAGGTCGCGGGCGACGAGGCCGTCATCGTGGCCTCCCCCGAGGCGTACGTCGCGGCGCGGTCGTCGGTGGTGACCGGCGCCAAGCGGGTGCTTCCTCCCCGCAAGTGATCCCGGCCGGGGGGCGGGGGACTCGGCTAGCATGTGGCCGATGTCCTCCCGCTCCCTCGCCGATCCCGAGCTCGAGCAGCGCCGCCTGGACGCGCTCAAGCTCGTGCGCCAGCTGGGCGACCCGGTGCTGCGGACCCCCGCCGCCGAGGTCACCGCGTTCGACGACGCCCTCCGCGAGGAGGTCGAGCGGATGGAGCGGATCATGGTGGACGCCCACGGCGTCGGGCTGGCCGCCCCCCAGATCGGGGCGCTGCGCCGCCTGCTGGTCTACCGCACCGGTGACGGGGAGCCCACGCGGGCGCTGGTGAACCCCCGCATCGTGTGGGCCTCGGACGAGGAGGAGATCGACACCGAGGGGTGCCTCTCCATCGGCGAGGTCAACATGGACGTGCCGCGCGCCGTCGCCATCCGCGTCGAGGCCCGCGACGCCGACGGGTCGGAGCTGGTCATCGAGGCCCGGGACTTCGAGGCGCGGGTCATCCAGCACGAGATGGACCACCTGGACGGCATCCTCATCCTGGACCGCACCACGAAGGAGCAGCGCCGGGAGGCCCTCAGGGCCCTCCGCGCCCAGTCCTGATGCGCGTCGCCTTCGCGGGGAGCCCCGCGCCGGCGGCCGCGGTCCTCCGCACGCTGGCGTCGTCACGCCACGAGGTGCGGCTCGTGATCTCGCAGCCCGACCGCCGCCGCGGCCGGTCCGGCGCCGCCACGCCCACGCCCGCCGCCCAGGAGGCCGAGCGGCTGGGCATCCCGTGCCTGCGCCCGGCGTCGATCAACGAGCCCGAGATCGTGGAGCGCCTGCGCGAGGAGGGCATCGGGGCCCTGTGCGTGGTCGCCTTCGGGCAGCTCGTCAAGGAGCCGATCCTCAGCGAGTGGCCGTGCATCAACGTCCACTTCTCGCTCCTGCCGGCCTACCGGGGCGCCGCGCCGGTGGAGCGCGCCCTCATGGACGGCGTGGCCGAGACCGGCGTGACGATCATGCGGATGGAGGCGGGCCTCGACACCGGCCCCGTGGTGAGCGTCCACCGCACCCCCGTCACCCCCGACGAGGACGCCGGCGCGGTCATGGACCGCCTGTGCGACCTCGGCGGCCCCGCGCTCGTCGACGCCGTCGACCGCGTGGAGGCCGGCACCTTCCATCCCGTCCCGCAGCCCGAGGAGGGCGTCTCCCTGGCCCCCAAGATCACCGACGCCGACCGCGTCCTCGACACCGGGCTCGGCGCCCGCGCGCTCGCGGACCGCATCCGGGCCCTGTCGCCGCACGTCGGCGTGCGGTGCACCATCGGGGGCGAGCCCTTCAAGGTGTGGCGCGCCGCGCCGAGCCCCCTGGAGGCGTCCCCCGGCCTGTCGGTCGTCGACGGCCACCTGCTGCTCGGCTGCGCGGACGGCGCCCTGGAGATCCTCGAGATCCAGCCCCCGTCGAAGGCCCGCATGGCCGCCGGCGCGTTCCTGCGCGGCTGGCGCGGCACCCTGGAGCTGGCATGAGCGAGGGCGGGGTCTCCCCGGAGCGGCTGGCCGCCTACCGCGTCCTGCGGCGGGTGGACGAGGGAGCGTTCGCCGACCGGGCCTTCGCCGCGGAGGCCAGGAAGCTGGAGCTGCCGCCGCGCGAGCGGGCCGCGGCCATGCGCCTCGCCTTCGGCGCCACCCAGCGCCGGCGCACCCTCGACCTGCTCATCGACGAAGCCCTCGACAACCCCGCGGCGCTGGAGCCCGAGGTGCGGGACGTCCTGCGGCTGGGGGCGTACGAGCTGGTGTGGAGCGACCGCGTGCCGGCGCCCGCGGCGGTGGACCAGTCCGTGCGCCTGGTGCGCGGCGTCCACGGCGTGGCGCGCCGCCGGCAGGCCCGCGCGGGCCTGGTGAACGCCGTGATGCGGCGGCTCGCCGACGGGGCCGCCGCCCGCGTGGCGTCCCTCGAGGACCCCGTCCTGGTGCATTCGATGCCCGACTGGATCGCCGAGGGCCTCACGGCGTCGCTGGGCCCGGAGGATGCCGCGGGCGTGATGGCGGCCGCCAACGAGGCCGCCGAGTCCGCGCTGCGGTGGAACCCGCTCCGCGGCCCGCGCGAGGAGGTGCTGTCCGAGATCCCGGTGCCGTGGCACGGCGACCCGCTGCTGCCCGAGGCGATCGTGCTGGAGGGTCCGTTCGGCATCGAGGACTCCCCGCTGTGGGCCGAGGGCCGGGCGATGGGGCAGAGCCGGGCGTCGATGCTGCCCGCCCGGGCGCTCGACCCGCGGCCGGGCGAGCGGATCCTCGACCTGTGCGCGGCGCCCGGCGCGAAGTCCACGCACCTGGCCGCGCTGGCCGGCAACGAGGCCACGATCGTGTGCGTGGAGCTCCACGAGGCCCGTGCGAAGGCCCTGCGGGCCCTGGCGGAGCGCATGGGCGCGCGCCTGGAGGTCGTGGTGGGCGACGGCCGCGACGTGGAGCTGCCCGGCGGCCCGTTCGACGCGGTGCTGGTCGACCCGCCGTGCACCGGCCTTGGCGTGTTGGCCGCCCGCCCGGACGCGCGGTGGCGGCGCCGGCCCGAGGCGCTGGCCGAGCTCACCGCCCTGCAGTCGGCGCTCCTGGCGCGCGCGCTCGGTGCGGTGCGCCCCGGCGGCCGGGTCGTCTACAGCACCTGCACGCTCCTGTCGGCCGAGAACGAGGACGTGGTCGCCGCCTCCGGCGCGACCGTCGACCCGCTCGACGCCGACCTGCCGGGCATGGCCCATCCCCGCCTGCCGGGGGCCCTGCTCACGCTGCCGCACCGCCACGGAACCGACGGCTTCTTCGTGGCGCGCCTGCGGGTGTGATGATCGTGCGCGCCGGCTGGCCCTGCGGGGGGCTCCGGCCCGCCCGGACGGGCGTGTGACCCGGCCGCCGGATCGGCGATCCTTCCTGGGAACCCCGCGCAGCACCAGACCCGCGGCCGCCTGAGGAGGAGGATGCGCCGGACCATCGCGATCGCAGCGCTGATCGCCCTCGCCGCCGCCGGCCCCGCCGCCGCGGACGCGCCGGGCGAGCTGGTCGTGCGGTTCGACCCGGGCACGACGGCGCGCGAGCGGGCCGACGCCATGGCCCGGGCGGGCGTGGTCCCGGCCGGCGACGTGGCGCTGCCCTCCACCGAGCTGGTGGCCGTGGACGGGGACGCGACGCGCCGCGAGGCGCTCGACGCCCTGCGCGCCCAGCCGGGCGTGCGCTGGGCGGAGCCGAACGTGGTGTACCGGGCGCTGGAGTCGCCCGACGACCCGCTGCTGCCGCGGCAGTGGGCGCTGCGCAACACCGGGCAGGCGGTGGACGGGGTCTCCGGCACCGCGGGCGCGGACATCGGCGCGCCGGCGGGCTGGGCGCTGGGCACCGGCGACGCGGCGGTGAACGTCGCGGTCGTCGACAGCGGCATCTCCGCCGGGCACCCGGACCTCGCCCCGAACCTGTCGGCCACCGTCGCCGGCACGGACCTGGTGGACGGCGACGGGCAGCCCGTCGACGGCGAGGGCCACGGCACGCTGGTGTCGGGGATCATCGGGGCGCGAGGCGACGACGGGTTCGGGACCGCGGGGGTCGCGTGGCGCATCGGGCTCGTGCCCGTGCGGGTGCTGGACGACTCCGGCGGCGGCCGGTCGGCGGCCATCGCCGACGGCTTCCGGTACGCCGCCCAGCGGGGCGTGCGGCTCGTGAACGCCAGCCTCGGCGGCGGCAGCAACTCCTCGGTGATGTCCGACGCCATCGCCGCCAGTCCCGGCACGCTGTTCGTGGTGGCGGCGGGCAACAACGGCGCCAACGTCGACGCCCCGGGGAACGCCCTCTACCCGTGCGTCCTGCCCCTCGACAACGTCCTGTGCGTGGCGAACACGGACGCCACGGACCACCTGGCGCGGACCAGCAACTGGGGACCGGCGAGCGTGGACATCGCCGCACCGGGCGAGAACATCACGGGCCCCGCGCCCGCCTACGCAGCGCCCGCCTTCGCCGACGACTTCGAGTCCGGCCTCGGGAAGTGGGTCGCCACGGCGGGGTCGCCGTGGGGCACCGAGGCGGCGGACGGCGGGACCGCCCTCGCGGACTCCCCGGGCGGCCCCTACGCGCCACCGCGGGGGGACGTCATCGCGACCGCGGCGCCCTTCTCGCTGTCCGGCGGGACCGGGTGCCGGCTGTTCCTGACGCTGCGCCTCGAGACCCAGGCGGGGGACGGGATGGTCGCCGAGGCATCGGCAAACGGCGGCCCGTGGACGGCGATCGGCAGCTTCAGCGGCTCCAGCGAGGGCCACACCCGGCGGATCTCCGAGTCGTTCGGCGCCATGAGCGGCGCCGCGAGCGTGCGCCTGCGCCTGCGCTTCGTCGCGAACAGCGGCCTGTCCGGGGACGGCGTCTCCATCGACGAGCTGTCGGTCGCCTGCCTGGGCGGGGCCTACGACGCGGGCGACTTCGTCACCGAGTCCGGCACCTCGTTCGCCGCCCCGCACGTGACCGGCGTGGCCGCGGTGATCATGTCGCGGTACCCCCAGCTCACCCCGTTGCAGGTCAAGCAGGCGATCCTCGCGGGCGCGACGCGCATCCCCGCCCTCTCGGGCCTGGTGGCCACCGGCGGGCGCCTGTCGTTCCCCGGTGCCATGCAGGCGGCCGCCCGCCTGGCCTCGGGCACCGCGGCACCCGGCCCGGCCGGCGGTGGCGGCGGCACCACTTCGGCCGCCGCGACCTTCCGCCTCAAGCCCCCCGTGCGCCGCGGCGGGGTCTGGACCGTGGACGCCGTGCTCTCGCGCACGGCCCTCGTGGAGACCGTCTTCGAGCGCCGCAGGCCCGGCACCGGCCTGCGGGGGATCCGCGCCCGCTGGGTCGTGGTGCGCACCGACGGCCCGCGCGACCGCGCGGGCGGCATCCGCATCCGCCTGGGGCGCCTCGGCCCCGGCGTGTACCGCGTCACGCTGCGCCTGCCCGAGGAGCGCCGCGTGCTGCGCCGCACCCTCACCATCCGGGCCCGCCGGTGACCGCGGCGCCCGCCTTGACCTCGCACGGCGGCCGCGAGGAGGATCTGCCGGCCGCACCCGGCCCCCATCCGGACACCCCTCGACGCGACTGGACACGATGAGGACACGCACGATCACGGCCGCGGCGCTCGCCGCCGCCGCCCTGGCCGCGGGGCCGGCCACCGCGCAGAACACCGGCCAGGACTTCTCGGACCCGTCCGGCGACGTGAAGACGCAGGCCGCGGGGGTCTACTACGTGGCGCCGGACATCCTCTCCGGGCGCGTGCTGTTCACCGACGGCAACGACTTCACGGCCGCCGGCGACGACCTCATCGGGTTCTACGCCACGGTGGACTCCAAGCCGGCGTCGGGGATCACCTCCGAGCTGTTCGCGGTCGTGGAGAACGGCCAGACCGTGGAGTCCGACTTCCTCGGCTTCTGGATCAACTCCGACAACAATCCGGCGACGGGCTCCTCACCCGGGGGCGTCGCGCTGGGCGCGGACGTCCGCGTCGTGGTCGAGGGCGTGGTGGGCGGCCAGCCCACCGTGGCGCGGGTGGACACCTGGAACGGCACGACCTGGGCCACCTCGCAGTCCGGGGTCACCGTCGTGAAGGTGAACAACGACTTCGGGGTCGTGCTGACGCCCGAGTCCCTCGGGCTCCGGCGCGGCGCGACCTTCACGTACCAGGCGGTGACGACCAACGAGTCCAGCACCGCCACGGCGCCCAACGACACCGACTACGCGCCTGGCACCGGCCAGCCCTTCGCGTTCACGCTGCCGACCCTCCAGCCGCCGGTGACCATCCAGGCACCGGTCGCCGCGACCACCCAGGCGCGGTCCGTGGGGACCGACCGGGCGACGCTGGCCGGCACGCTCGACCCGCGCGGCCAGGCGCTCACCTGGTGGTTCGAGTGGGGCACGACCGCCCGCTACGGCAACCGCACGCCCCGCGTGTCGGTCCCCGCCGGCCAGACCGGGGCGCGGCCCGTGACCGCCCTCCTCAGGCGTCTGAAGTCGGGCGCCCGCTACCACTACCGCCTGGTGGTGGAGCCGGTCTCCGGCGCCCCGGTCGCCGGCGCGAACATCTCGGTGCGCACCGCCAACCTCGACCGCCTGGTCATCGCCGCGAACCCGGACGGCGCGTGCCAGGGCGGCGTGTGCCGCATCACCGGTTTCTCGGTGGTCGTGCGCGGCAGGGACGGTGACACCAACCGCCCGCTCAAGCTGGCGCCGGGCGCCGTGACGGCGACGGTGCGGTGCCTGTCCGGCTGCTCGGTGAACACCCGGTTCCGCCTGTCCGGGCGCAACACGCTGCGGGCGCAGATCGGCCGGCTGGTGGGCGGCAGGAGCCTGCCGTCCGGCGCGACCATCGAGGTCCGGGTGACCGGGGGCGCGCACTGGACCGGCGCGGCGTACCGCGCGACGTTCGTGCGGAGCCGCCTCGTGGAGCGCACCTGCGAGATCCGCCCGGGCGGGCGCACCACCTGCGGTCCCGCGTGACGTCCCGCACGCTCATCGCGATCGGCGTCACGGTGGTCGCCGCGGGGGCGGCGGGCCTGGCCGTGGGGTTCGCGACCGCGCCGGACGAGACGGTGGCCAACACGCTCTCCGCGCCGGCCGCCGGCTCCCCGCAGGCCCCGGTCACCGTCGCGGGCGTGCGTGCCGGGGCCCTGCCGCCGCTGCCGTCCCTCAGGAAGCCGCCGGTGGTCCGGCCCACGCCCGCGCCGTCACCGTCGCCGTCCCCCTCGCCGGCGCCGCGGCCCACGCCGTCGCCGTCCCCGAGCCCGGGGCCCGTCTCGCCCTTCTGACCCGCCGGGTCAGCGCGTGACGCGGTAGCCGTACGGCGCGAGGCCGTCCAGCGCGTCCGCGAGGGCCGTCTCGCCGGTCCGCACCCGGCGGGATGCGGCGGCCCAGCGCGCGTCCGAGCCCGCCCCGGCGGCGGCCGCCAGTGCCTGGTACGCCCCCTCCAGTCCGGTCAGGGCGTCGCGCACGGCGGTCGCCGAGGCTCCTGGGCCGGGCGCCAGGCCCTCGATGCCCGGGCCCAGCGTCTTGGCGGCGTCGCCGTACAGCCCGGCGAGGCGGGTCGCGGTGTCCGCCTGCGCCCGGGGCAGCGTCGCGGTGCGCAGCGCCGCGCGCCGCGACCGCACCGCCGGGTTGAGCGTGGTGAACGCCGACCGCAGCCGCGCGGTGAACGCCGCGTCGGGTCCTCCGGGGAAGACCTTGGTGCCGGTCACCCGCAGGCCGGTCGCCGCGTCGTCGCAGACCGTCGCCGGGATGCCGACGCAGGCGACCACGGCGTCGCCGCGGCCGGTCACGACCGTGTAGGTGGTGAGCGTCCCCGCGTCCCGCACCCGGCGGGCCTCGGCCCCGGACCCCAGCCGCACGGCGTCGGCGGCCACGTCGGGCGGCGCCGGGTCACGGAACCCGAGCAGCACGCCGTTGCCGGTCGCCGGGTCGGAGGCGCCACCGGTCATCGTGATCGCGCCGAGCTCCGACGGGGCGGCGGGCGCGTCGCCCGTCCACGTCGCGGGCACCCGCACGGTGAGGCCGTCGCCGTCCACCGTCCGCGGGGGGTCCTCGGGGGTCGTCCCGCCGCCCGCGGCGCGGCCCAGGAACAGGCCGCCGGCGGCGAGCGCCACGGCGGCGACGGCGGCCCCGGCGAGCAGCGCCGGGCTGCGCCGGCCCGGTTCCGGCGGGCGGCGGCGGGCGGTGGTGGCCTCCGGGGAGGGCTCGGGGGGCGGCGGCACGGCCCCGTGCGGCGGAGACGGCGGCGGGAGCGTGGTGGGTGGCGGCGCGACGGGGGCGGGTGCCACCTCCGTCCCGCCCGCCGGGGACGCGGGCACGGCGGCCAGCGGCACCGGGGAGCCCGGCGGCGGGGGCACGGTGGTGCCGGGGCTCGCGATCGTCGGCGCCGGCGGCCCCACGGTGGGGACGGACCCCGGGGCGATCTCGGTGGGGCCCGGCGGCGGGGGCGGCGGGGGCGGCGGCCCGCCGGCGGACGCCCGCAACCGCGCCGCCATCTCCGCGGCGGAGGCGAACCGCTGCTCCGGCTCCTTCGCCAGCGCGCGCATGAGCAGCTCCGCGGCGGCGGGCGGGACGTCGGGGCGGAACTCGCGCGGGTCCGGGATCGGCGCGGCGATGTGCATGAACGCGGCCGCCGGGCCGGGCTCCTCCGCCACGAACGGCAGCCGCCCGGTGACCGCCTCGAACAGCACCGCCCCGAGGGCGTACAGGTCGGTCTGCGGGAGGATCCGCTTGCCCAGGGCCTGCTCGGGCGCCCAGTACCCGGGGGTGCCCATGACGATGCCGGTCTTGGTGGCGATGTCCGAGCCGCTTCCGGGCCCCAGGCCGGCGAGCCGTGCCAGGCCGAAGTCCGCGACCCGGACGTGACCGCCCGGCTCGATGAGGATGTTGCTGGGCTTCACGTCGCGGTGGACGACGCCCTCGGCGTGGGCCGCCTGCAGCGCGTCGCACACCTGCGCGCCGATCTGCGCGCACCGCGCCCAGGGCACCGGGCCGCGGGCCATGAGCCGGTCCATGGGCTCGCCCGGCACGAACTCCAGCACCAGGCAGAGCTCGTCGTCGGCGAGCCGGAGGATGTCGTACAGGGCGATGATGCCGCTGTGCCGCAGGCGCGCCAGGGCCCGCGCCTCCCGGCGGAAGCGGCTCACCAGGTCCGGTTCCTTCGCCAGGTTCGGGAGCAGCGACTTGATCGCCACGTCCCGCTCGAGCTCCCGGTCCCAGGCGCGCCACACCGCGCCCATGCCGCCCTGTCCCAGCAGCGCGCGCAGCTCGTAGCGGTCGGCCAGCACGCTTCCGGGTGCGTTCATGGCCCCATTGTGCCCGTCCCGGCCCCCGTCCGTCGCGGGCGCCGCGGCCCGGCGCCCGGCCGGGCCGGTACCCTGGGGGAATGGCGACCAGTGATCCGGCTCCGGCGGTCCTCCCGTCGGTCATGTCCGCCGACATGCTCGCGCTCGGCGCGCAGCTCGGCGCGCTCTGCGACGCGGGTGCCCGCGTCTTCCACGTCGACGTGATGGACGGGCACTTCGTCCCCAACCTCACCATCGGCCCGGACTTCACGGCGGCGGTCGCGCGCGCCGTGCGCCCGCACGGCGGGCTGGTCGACGTCCACCTCATGGTCGAGCGCCCCGGCCACCTGCTGGAGCTGTTCGCCCCGCACGCCGACGCCATCAGCGTCCACGTCGAGGCCGACCCCCACGTGCACCGGCTGCTGGGGGAGATCCGGCGGCTCCGCTGCCGCGCCGGGCTGGCGGTCAACCCCGGCACGCCGGTGGCCGCCGTCGCCGAGCTCGCCGAGGAGCTCGACTACGTCAACTGCATGTCCGTGAACCCCGGGTTCGCCGGGCAGTCGTTCATCGCGACGACGCCCGCCAAGCTCGCCCGGCTCCGCGACGCCCTGCCGGACCGGGTGCTGCTGGAGGTCGACGGCGGCATCGGGCCGGCGACGCTCCCGGCCGCGCGCGACGCCGGGGCCCAGTGGCTGGTGTCCGCCTCCGCGATCTTCGGGCAGCCGGACCCGGTGGCGGCGTACGCGGCCCTGGCGGCGCTCGCCGGGTGAGCGGCGCTCCGCCCGACGCCGCCGAGCTGGCGGCGCTCGCCCGCGCCCGGGGGCTGGCGATGAACGCCCGCGGCCGGGTGAGCCCCAACCCGCTGGTGGGCGCCGTGGTCCTCCGGGACGGCGCGGTGGTGGGGGAGGGCTGGCACGAGGGCCCGGGCCTGCCCCACGCCGAGGTGATGGCCCTGCGGGACGCGGGCGACGCTGCGCGCGGCGCCACGGTCGCCTGCACCCTCGAGCCGTGCTCCCACTTCGGGCGCACGCCGCCGTGCACGAACGCGCTGCTGGAGGCGGGGGTCGCCCGCGTCGTGATCGGCTGCCTGGACCCGCTCGAGCGCACCCGCGGGCAGGGTGTCCGCATCCTCGCCGACGCCGGCGTTGACGTCGTCCTGGCGCCGCCGGACGAGGAGGCCGCCTGCCGGGAGCTCAACGCCGCGTTCGTGACCCACTCCGTCCGCGGCCGGCCGCACGTGCTGCTCAAGCTCGCGACCAGCCTGGACGGCAAGATCGCCACCGCGGCGGGCGAGAGCCGCTGGATCACCGGCCCGCCGGCGCGCGCGCTGGTGCACCGCTGGCGCGCCGACCACGACGCCGTCGCGGTGGGGATCGGCACCGCCCTGGCGGACGACCCGGGGCTCACGGCCCGCGACGTGGAGGGTCCGGTGCGGCAGCCCGCGCGGGTGGTGTTCGACACCGCGGCCCGCCTGCCGGTCGACTCCCAGCTGGTGCGCACCGCCGGGGAGGTCCCGGTCCTGGTGGTCGCCGGCGAGGCGGCCCCGGCGGACCGCGTGGCGGCCCTGGAGGCGAACGGCGTGCGGGTGCTGCGGGTGCCCGGCGCGCCCGCGGACGTCGCCGCCGGGATGGCGGCGCTCGCCGTCGAGGGCATCCAGTCGGTGTTCCTGGAGGGCGGGGCGCAGCTGGCGGGCGCCGCACTGCGGGCGGGGATCGTGGACGTCGTGCGATGGTTCAGCGCCCCCATGCTCATCGGCGGCGACGGCGCACCCGGCGCCATCGGCGGCCGGGGCGCCGCGCTGCTGGCCGACGCGCCGCGGCTGCACGGCGTCACCGTGGAGCGTGTGGGGGACGACATCCTCGTCGCGGGGCGCATCGTGCCGCTGCCCGGCGTCGGCGGGGACTGACAGGAGGACGTGCGGGTGTTCACCGGACTTGTCGAGGAGATGGGGACCGTCGTCGCGGTCACGCCGGGGGAGGCGGGGGCGCGGGTGACGTTCCGGGCGCCGCTGGTGTCCGACGGCCTCGCGCTGGGCGACTCGGTCGCCGTGGACGGCGCGTGCCTCACCGCGGTGGATCTCCTGCCCGACGGCTTCGCCGTCGAGGCGGTCGCCGAGACCCTGCGCCGCACCTGCCTGGGCGACCGCTCCGAGGGCGACCGCGTGAACCTGGAGCGCGCCCTGCCGGCGGGGGGCCGCCTGGGGGGCCACATCGTGCAGGGGCACGTGGACGGCACCGGGACGGTCGCGGCCGCGACCCCGGAGGGCGAGAGCGTCGTGATGCGCGTGACGGCCCCGCCCGCGGTCATGCGCTACGTCGTGGAGAAGGGGTCCATCACCGTGGACGGCGTAAGCCTCACGGTCGCCGGCCGTGACGATGAGGGGTTCTCGATCGCCCTGATCCCCCACACGATGTCGGCGACGACCCTGGGCCCGGAGGCCGTGGGACGCCGCGTGAACCTGGAGGTGGACCTTGTGGCAAAGTACGTCGAGGCGCTTGCGGCGCCCTATCTGACGTCGCGGGAGGAGCGATGAGCAGCACGCAGACGCGCCCGTTCGCGACGATCGAGGAGGCCATCGAGGACATCCGCGCAGGGCGGATGGTCGTGGTGGTCGACTCCGAGGACCGCGAGAACGAGGGCGACCTCATCATGGCGGCGCAGTTCGCCACCCCGGAGGCCATCAACTTCATGGCCCGGCACGGCCGCGGGCTCATCTGCCTGGCCCTCACGCCGGAGCGGTGCGAGCACCTGGGGCTCACCTCGATGGTCCGCCGCAACGAGGCCCCGCACCACACCGCGTTCACGGAGTCCATCGAGGCGCGGGACGGCGTCACCACGGGCATCTCGGCGCCCGACCGGGCCCGCACCGTCATGGTCGCGATCGACCCCAACTCCGGTCCCGGCGACCTCGTGCGCCCCGGCCACATCTTCCCGCTCCGCGCCAAGTCGGGCGGGGTGCTGGAGCGCGCCGGCCACACCGAGGCGGCCGTCGACCTCGCCCGCATGGCGGGCCTCATCCCCGCCGGGGTGATCTGCGAGGTCATGCGCGAGGACGGCGAGATGGCGCGGGTCGACGACCTCGTGCTGTACGCGCAGGAACACGGACTGCGGATGGTCACCATCGAGGATCTCATCGAGTACCGCCGGCACACCGAGCGGCTCGTCGAGCGCGGCGGCCAGGCGCGCCTGCCCACGGTGTACGGCGAGTGGACCGCGGTGGGCTACCGCAGCCTCGTGGACGGCAAGCACCACCTCGCGCTGGTCAAGGGCGAGGTCTCCGGCAAGGACAACGTCCTGGTGCGCGTGCACTCCGAGTGCCTCACCGGGGACGTGTTCGGGTCGCTCCGCTGCGACTGCGGCGAGCAGCTCGCCGCGGCGATGCGGATGATCGACGCCGCCGGCGAGGGCGTGGTGCTCTACATCGCCCAGGAGGGCCGCGGCATCGGCCTGCTCAACAAGCTCCGCGCGTACGAGCTGCAGGACGAGGGCTACGACACCGTGGAGGCCAACGTCCGCCTCGGCTTCCCCCCGGACCTGCGCGACTACGGCCTGGGCGCCCAGATCCTCGTGGACCTCGGCCTCACCACCATCCGGCAGCTCACCAACAACCCCAAGAAGATCGTGGGGCTGGAGGGCTACGGCCTGCGCGTCGTGGAGCGCGTGCCGATCGAGGTGGAGCCGGGTCCCGACAACCTGCGGTACCTGCAGGTCAAGCGCGACAAGATGGGCCACATCCTGCACCACCAGGATCTGCGGCTGGAGCCGGACGGCGAGGGTGCCGGTGGCGCGGACTGAGGCCGCCCCCGAGGCGACCCCGCTCGAGGCCCCGGGGGTCCGCATCGCGCTGGTCTGCTCGGGCTTCCACCGGGGGCTCACCGGCAACCTGGTGACGGGCGCCCGCGAGCGCCTGGCCGAGTGCGGCCTCGCCGCCGACCGCATCGACGAGCACTGGGTCCCCGGCGCCTACGAGACGCCGCTGGCCGCCCAGATGCTGGCGCGGACCGGCCGGTACGCCGCGATCGTCGCCCTGGGCGCGGTGGTGCGCGGCAGCACCCCGCACTTCGAGCACGTCTGCTGGAACGCGTCCCGCGGGCTCACCCGCGTGTCGCTCGACACGGGCATCCCGTGCACGTTCGGGATCCTCACGTGCGACACGGTGGAGCAGGCCTGGGCGCGCGCCGGCGGGGAGGTGGGCAACGCCGGCGCCGACGCGGCCGACGCCGCGGTGTCGCTGGTGAACCTGGCGCACCGGCTGGCGGGCCTGTGACGGCGGGCGGGCCGGCCGAGCGGTACCGGCGGATGTACCTCATCCGCCGCTTCGAGGAGACCCTGCTGGACATGTTCTCCCAGGGGCTGCTCGTGGGCACCACCCACACCTGCATCGGCCAGGAGGCCGACGCGGTGGGCGTCATCGGGCACCTCCGGCCCGGCCTGGACCAGGTGGTGAGCAACCACCGCTGCCACGGGCACTACATCGCGTTCACCGGCGACCTCTCGGGCCTGGCTGCCGAGGTGATGGGCCGGTCCGGCGGCACGTGCTCCGGACGCGGCGGCAGCCAGCACCTGTGCCGTGACGGCTTCTACACCAACGGCGTCCAGGGCAGCATCGTCCCGCTGGCCACCGGCATCGCCCTTGCGGAGCGGGAGCGCGGCGCGGGGGCCGTCACCACCGTGTTCATCGGCGACGGCACCCTCGGGCAGGGCGCGGTGTACGAGTGCCTCAACATGGCGTCGCTGTGGCGGCTGCCGCTGCTGATCGTCGTGGAGAACAACCGGTACGCCCAGACCACCCCGGTGGAGCTCGCGGTGGCCGGCACGGTGCCGGACCGGGCCCGGGCCTTCGGGGTGGACGCCGCGCACGTCGAGACCACCGACGTGGAGGAGATCCACGTGGTGGCGGGCGAGTTGGTCGACCACGTCCGGTCCGGGCGGCCGGCGGTGCTGTCCATCGACACGTACCGGCTGCGCGCGCACTCCAAGGGCGACGACGTCCGCGACCCCGCCGAGGTGGACGCCCGCTGGGCCGCCGAGCCGCTGGCCGTCGCCGGCGCCCGGCTCGACCCCGCGCTGCGCGCCGGGCTGGAGGCGGATGCCGACCGGGAGCTCGCCGAGGCCCTGGCGGTCGCCCACGCCAGCCCCGTCGCGGTGCTCGAGGAGGCGGTCGCGTGAGCCCGCCCCGCTGCGGCGCCGAGCTCAACCGCGGCCTGCACGAGGCCATGGCCGCGTTCCCCGGCGTGTACCTGCTGGGCGAGGACGTGCTGGACCCCTACGGCGGGGCGTTCAAGATCACCCGGGGCCTCTCGGAGGCGTTCCCCGAGCGGGTCATCACCACGCCCATCTCCGAGGCGTCCCTGTTCGGGGTGGCCGCCGGCATGGCGATGCGCGGCCTGCGGCCGGTGCTGGAGATCATGTTCGGCGACTTCATCACCCTGGGCTTCGACCAGATCGTCAACGGCATCTCCAAGTTCCGGGAGATGTACGACGACCAGGTCACGCTGCCCCTGGTGGTGCGCACGCCCATGGGCGGGCGGCGCGGGTACGGGCCCACGCACAGCCAGTCCCTGGAGAAGTTCCTGCTGGGCGTCCCGAACATCCGCATGGTCGCCGCCAGCGAGGTCCACGACCTCGCGGCGATGGTGACGGCGGCCGTCGCCGACGACGAGCCGGTGTTCCTCATCGAGAACAAGGTGATGTACGGCCGGCCCAACCTGCGGCCGCTCGACGGCCGCATCGGCGAGCTCGACGTCGTCGAGTCGGACGGCCCCTACCCCGCGCTCACCTTCTCGGGCAGTGGCTTCACCGAGGCCGCGGCGACCCTGGTGGCCTACGGCGGGATGGTGCCGATCGCCCTGCAGGCCGCCACCGAGCTCATCATGGAGCACGAGGTGTTCTGCGAGGTCGTCGCGATCAGCGGCCTGCTGCCGCTGGACCTGGACCCGGTGCTGGCGTCGCTGTCCCGCTCCGGGGTCGTGGTGACGCTGGAGGAGGGGACCCTCACCGGCGGCATCGGCGCGGAGATCGCCGCCCGCGTGCAGGAGCAGGGCTGGGACGACCTGCGGCGGCCGGTGGTGCGCGTCGCCGCGCGCGACGGGATCATCCCGTCCGCGCCGACCCTGGAGGACGCCGTCCTGCCGGGCGTCTCAGACGTGACCCGCGCCGTGCTCGGCGCGGTGGGCGCGCCGGCCTAGCCGGCCTTCGGCCAGACGGTCCCGGCGGGCACGATCGTGCCGTCGGGGACGTCGTCGTTCAGCACGCAGCCGTTGCCGACGATCGCCCGGGCGCCGATCCGCATCCCGATGCGGGTCGTCACGCCCATCCCCACCAGGGCGGCCTCGCCGACCTCCACGTGCCCGGCCAGCAGCACGCCGGGGGTGACGTGGGCGTTCGCGCCGATGCGGCAGTCGTGGGACACGATGGCGCCGGTGTTGATGATCGCCCCGTCGCCCACCTCGGCGTCGGACCACACGGTGGCGTTGGCGAACACCTGGACCCCCTCGCCCAGCCGCGCGGACGGCGCGACGGCGGCGGTGCGGTCGACCATCGCCGGCAGCTGCAGCCCGGCGCCCGTGAGCAGCTCGCCCACGTGGATGCGCGACGAGATCAGGCCCAGGCCGCCCACCGCGTTCACCCCGAAGCGCACGCCGGCCTCCGCCAGCAGCGGGAGCATCTCCCGGCCGCCGATCACCCGCAGGCCCATCACCTCGCTGCCGGGCGCCGCGCGGTCGTCGAGCACGCACAGGGGCTCGAGGTCCAGCGAGGTGAGGATGAGGTCGATGAGGGACTTCGCGTGGCCCCCGCCGCCGAACAGGACGACCGAGCTGCGGGAGATACACGCCACCAGGTCCGGGTCGAGCTCGCGCACGGGGTGGGCCGCGGCGATCGCCTCCCGGATGTCCTGCTCCTTGAGGATCCGGTCGGTGGGGAGCGTCGCCAGGTCCAGGCCGGCGTCGCGGGCGAGCCGGGCCGCCTTGTTGGTGAGGCGCGGGCCGCCGGGCACGCCGCCCTCCGCCGCGGGGGCGGTGGTCTCCGGCGCCGTGGGCACCGAGGCGTCGGGCATGGCGTCGAAGATCTCGCAGATGAGCTGCCCGGCGATCACCCGGGCGTCGACGGACACGTGGATGTGCCCCACGAACCCGGACTGCTCGGCCTCGACCTCCACCGCGCCCTTGCTCGTCTCCAGCACGCACACCAGGTCGCCCGCGGAGATCTCCGAGAAGGCGCACGCCTGGATCTCGATGACCTGGGACTCCGGCTCGTTGGTGTTCACCAGGGGGGCGACCACGCGCCCCACGACGTTGGGCCCGCTCACGTGCGCGCGAACCGCTCGGAGAACTCCGCGATGGCGGCGTCGACGCGGTCGCCGTACTCGCCGGCAAGCGCCTCGTTGCGCATCTGCGTGAAGGGCTGGAGGTCGGGGGTGAGGATCTCGGGCGCGTGGCCCTTGGCGCCCATCATCGACCGGACGTCGGTGAGGACGCCGACGGGGTCGGCGCAGAGCCGCTCGTACCGGACTGCGAGCATGTGCTCGTCGCCGAGCCGGCGGTGGACGTCCTCCAGGTGGTTCTCCAGCAGCACCACCTGGGCGGCGACCTGCCGCCACGGCGGCTCGCCGTCGAGCCCCGCCGCGGCCACGGGCTTGAGCGACGCCCAGCGGTCGAGGGTGCCGTAGAGCGACTGCCGCATCTTCAGCAGCGACAGCGCCGTGTCGCGCTGCTCACGGCGGATCCAGACGTAGCAGGTGCCCGGCATGTGGCGCAGCATCGTCTCCAGGTGCCACACCAGCAGCATCGGCTTGAAGGCGACCGGGCGGCCCGCCCGGTGCGACATCGTGACCAGCACGCGCCGCAGGCGCTCCCAGTCGATGGCGTCGTCGTGCTCCGGCCCACGTTCGGCGAGGTCCGGGTAGCCCAGGTGGTGGTTCCAGAAGTACCCGAACTCGTGGGGCTCCGCGACGCCCTCGGTGCGGCCGAACCGCGAGCTGAAGTTCGACTGGAGCCGGTCGACGCCCAGCTTCTTGGCCAGCTGGAGCCCGTAGGAGGGGGCCAGCCAGAAGGCGGCCACCAGGTTGCTCACGTACGAGATGTCCAGGCCGCTCGCCAGCACCTGGTAGAGCAGGCTCGTGCCCGACCGCGGCGCGCCCACCACGTGCAGCGTGGGGAAGCGCTCCTCGGTCTCCGTGTCCTCCGCCTGCGCGTGCGGCGCGAGCAGAAGGTTCAAGCGCTCGAGGAAGTCCTCCTGAACGGGGTCCTTCGCGAACGCCGGCGCCAGGGGCGGGTCGTTGCGTCGCTCGTATTGGGGCATGGGGGCCGTGGACCCTACCAGCCCGCCGGGACGCCCCGGGACCGCCCGGGGCGGAGCTGGCCGGGGCGCGACCGCCCCGGCCGTCGCGGCTCAGACGGCCTTCACGACCTTGCCGGCCTTGAGGCAGCGCGTGCACACGTACGCGCGCACCGGGGTCTTGCCCTTCAGGATGCGCACCTTCTGCAGGTTCGGGTCGAACCGGCGCGGGGTGGCGCGCATGGAGTGGCTGCGGTTGTTCCCGAACGCGGGGCCCTTACCGCACACCGCACACACCTTCGACATCGGTCCTCCGTCTCCGTCCTGGGTTCGACGTACCATGACACACGAGCGCACGGGCCGACGGCCCGGGCGGGACAACGCGCGATTATGCTGGGTCACGGCAGGTGGCCGCAACCGTCGACCACACCACACCCTTCGCCGGCGAGCCCGGACTCGCCTCCCCGCCGCCGCCCCCGCGACCCGGACCGGCATGGTGGACCGCCCCCGTCGGGCGGCTCCCCGGCGTGCGCCCGGCGACCGCCGAACGCGCCACGGCCTTCGGTCTGGCGACGGTCGGCGAGCTGCTGCTGCACACCCCGGTGCGCTACGAGCGCTATGGCGACGCGACCCCCGTGTCGGCCGTCGTGCCCGGGCAGGAGGCCACGGTGCGCGTGGTGCTGCACTCCATCCGGGTGGTGCCCACCCGCCGCCGCGGCCTGGTGATCATCCGCGCGGTGGTCGGCGACGCCACCGGCCGCCTGGAGGCCACCTGGTTCAACCAGCGGCACCTGGTGCGGATGCTGGCGGCCGGCGACGAGCTCCTGCTGCGGGGCACGGTGGGGCCGGGGGCGCCGCGCAAGCTCACGGTGAAGGCCCACGAGCTGCTGGGCGCCGGCTCGTCGGAGGGGCTGCACACGACGGGGCTGGTGCCGGTGTACCCGGCCACCGAGGCCCTGCCGTCCGCCCGGATCCGGGAGCTCGTGGACCGTGCCCGGCCGTACACGCGCAGCGCCCCGGAGCGCCTGCCCGCGTGGGTGCGCAGCCGGCTCGACCTCATGCCCGCCGCCGACGCCCTGGTGGCCGCGCACTTCCCGCGCTCGGCGGGGGAAGCCCGCGAGGGCCGCCGGCGCCTGGCCACCGAGGAGCTGCTCGAGCTGCAGCTGGGTCTCATGGCCCTGCGCCGGCAGGAGGCCCAGCGCCGCCCCGCGCACCGGCTGGTGCCCACCGGGGAGTGCTCGGAGCGGGTGCGGGCGGCGCTGCCGTTCACGCCCACCTCCGAGCAGGAGCGCGCCCTGCGCGAGATCTCACGGGACATGCGGGACCGCGCGCCGATGCGCCGGCTGCTGCAGGGCGAGGTGGGCTCCGGCAAGACCCTCGTCGCCGTGCTGGCGGTCTGCCAGGCCGTCGAGGCCGGCTGCCAGGCGGCGGTGCTCGTGCCCACCGAGACCCTCGCCGAGCAGCACCTGCGGTCCCTGGACGCCCTGCTGGCCCCCGCGGGCCTCGCGCCGGTCCTGCTCACCGGCAAGGTGCCGGCGGCCGAGCGGGAGCGGCGGCTCATGGCGCTGCGGACCGGGACCTCGCCCATCGCGGTGGGCACCCAGGCGCTCCTGTCGGAGGGCGTGGACTTCAGCCGCCTGGGCCTGCTGGTGGTCGACGAGCAGCACCGCTTCGGGGTGGAGCAGCGCCACGCCCTGGCCGAGCGCGCCCTGGACGCCGCCGGGCAGGCGGCGCACATCCTCTACATGACCGCCACGCCCATCCCGCGCACGCTGGCGCTCACCAGCTACGGCGACCTCACCGTCTCCACCATCCGGGGGCGCCCGGCCGGGCGGGGCCCGGTGGAGACCCGCTGGATCCGCGAGGAGGACCGCGAGGCCGCCTACGCCGAGGTGCGCGAGGAGCTGCGCGCCGGCGGCCAGGCATACGTGATCTGCCCGCTGGTGGAGGGCGGGGAGGCCGCCGAGGCGAAGGCCGCCACGCAGGAGGCGGAGCGGCTGCGCGAGGGGCCGTTCCGGGAGCACCGCGTGGGCCTGGTGCACGGTGCCATGAAGGCGGACGCCAAGCGCGAGGCGATGGCCGCGTTCGGCGCGCACGACACCGACGTGCTGGTGGCGACCACCGTGGTGGAGGTCGGCATCGACGTCCCGAACGCGTCGATCATCGTCATCGAGGGCGCCGACCGCTTCGGCCTCGCCCAGCTGCACCAGCTGCGCGGGCGGGTGGGCCGCGGCAGCCGCCCCGGGCGGTGCCTGGTGTTCGGCGAGCCCGCCACCGAGGACGGCGTGCGGCGCCTGGAGGCCCTCACGCAGACCGCCGACGGCTTCCGCCTCGCCGAGCTCGACCTGCAGATCCGGGGGGAGGGGTCGCTGCTCGGCGTGCGCCAGGCGGGCGCGACCGACCTGCGGTGGGCGCGCCTCGCCCGCGACCGCAAGCCGCTGGCCCAGGCGCGGCAGGTCGCGCGGCGCATCCTGCGCTCCGACCCGCACATGACCCTCCCGCAGCACGCGCCGCTGCGCGAGGCGGTGCAGGCGCGCTTCGCCTCGATCCCGCGCCTGATGGACGCATGAGGGTCGTCGGCGGCGAGCACCGCGGCCGGCGCCTGTCCGCCCCGGCGGGGCGCGACACGCGCCCGACGGCCGACCGGGTGCGGGAGGCGGTGTTCTCGATCCTGGGGCCCGTCGGCGGGGAGGACGTCCTCGACCTGTTCGCCGGCTCCGGGGCGATGGGCATCGAGGCGCTGTCGCGCGGCGCGGCGTCCGCGGCCTTCGTCGACGACGACCGCCGCGCGTGCGCGTGCATCCGCGGGAACCTCGACGCGCTGGGGATCGCGGACCGGGGCCGGGTGGTCTGCCGGGACTGGCGGGCGGCGCTCCAGGCGGAGCGCGCCGCCGGGAGGTTCTACGGGTTGTGCCTCATCGACCCCCCGTATAGCGTGCTCCCGCGGATCGGGGAGGCCATCGCGGATGCCCTCGCCCCGATCGTCTCACCGGGCGCCCGCATCGTCGTCGAGGGCCCGGCGAGCTCTCCACTCCCGACCTTCGGCGGACTCCCCGTGGACGACCGCACCGACCGCACATACGGAAGCACGCGCATCAGCGTCCTGCGCCTCGCAGGGGCCGCCGGGTGAGCGTGACGCGCCGCATCGCCATGTGCCCGGGCACCTACGACCCGGTCACCTACGGGCACCTCGACATCATCGAAAGGGCTTCCCGCCTGTTCGACGAAGTGTTCGTGGCGGTGACCGATGGATCGTTCAAGAAGATGCCGATGTTCTCGACCGACGAGCGGGTCGCGTTCGTCCGCGAGGCGGCGGCCGAGCTCGGCCTCGCCAACGTGCGGGTCGGCGGCTTCAACTGCCTGGTCACCGAGCAGGCGCGCTCGGTGGGCGCCGTCGCCGTGGTGAAGGGCCTCCGCACCATCTCGGACTTCGACTACGAGTTCCAGATGGCCCAGATCAACAAGCATCTGGCGTCGGAGATCGAGACCGTCTACCTCCCGGCGACGCCCAAGTACAGCTTCATCAGCTCGAGCGGGATACGCGAGGTCGCCGCATGGGGCGGCGACGTCGAGGCATTTGTTCCCCCCAAGGTGGCGCAGGCGCTGCGCGAGCGGAGCCCCCGCCTCGCGACGGCCGGCCGCCAGGGGACCGGGCATTCCGACTGAGGAGGGTGCGTGGACGTTCTCGAGCTGATCGACAAGCTGGACGACCTGATCCACAACGCGCGGGCCGTCCCCTTGACCGATCAGGTCCGGATCGACCGCGAGGCGATCTACGAGCTGCTCGACGAGATGCGCTCGACGATCCCCGAGGAGGTCAAGCAGGCCCGGTGGATCGTCAAGGAGCGCCAGGAGATGCTCGCGGAGGCCAAGCGCGAGGCGGACCGGATCGTCGCCGAGGCGCGTGACGCCGCGGCCCGGGAGGTCTCCCAGCAGGAGGTCGTCCGCAAGGCCGAGCGCGAGGCGGAGGCCATCCTCGAGGAGGCCCGCCTGCGCGAGCGCGAGGTGCGCCTGGGGGCGGAGGACTACGCCGACGAGGTGCTGGGTACGCTCGAGGTGAACCTCGGCAAGTTCCTCGCCGCCGTCCAGCGCGGCCGCGACCGCCTGCAGGGCAAGGTGCAGGCCGAGGACACCTCCGGCGGCAGCGTGGTCTACGACGAGCAGGCCGACGAGCACTGATCCATCCGGCGGGCACCGCCCGCCCCATCGGGACCGCGACGGCGTCCTGCGGCGCCTCGACCTGCGGACCCTCGACGCCCCGTCGGGCGGGGCGTCGAGGGTCGACGCCCCGGTCCCGGTCGACGCCATGGTCCTCGGGGGCCAGCGGTACGTCGCCGGCCCGGCCGCCCCGGAGCTGCGGCTGGACGTCGTCCGGTCGGTGAACGGCTGGCACTTCCGGCTGCGCGGTGGCGTGGACGTGTCCGGCCCGTGCTGGCGGTGCCTCGAGGAGGCGCACGTGCACGTCGACCTGGACGCCACGGAGGTGTCGGTGGACGGCTCCGACGATCCGGAGCTCAGCAGCCTGTACCTGGAGCAGGGCGTCCTCGACGTCGCCTCGTGGGCCCGCGACGCCGTCGTGGAGGCCATGCCGGCCGCCGTGCTGTGCCGCGAGGACTGCGCGGGCCTCTGCCCGACCTGCGGGGCGGACCTCAACGCCGGCGACTGCGGCTGCGAGGCGCAGGCCCCGGCGGACGCCCGGTGGGGCGCTTTGGAGGATCTCGCGCGCCGGCTGCGCGAGCAGGGCGGCCCGGACGAGAACCCGCCGGACTGACCTGCTAACCTCCCGCGTCGGTCCGCAACCTCGACCCTGGAACCACATGGCCGTCCCCAAGCGTAAGACTTCCCGCCAGCGCCGCGACACCCGGCGCGCCACCCACGCCATCGAGGCCGACCGCATCGGGCGCTGCCCGCATTGCGGGGCGCCGACGCGGCCGCACCGCGTGTGCGGGGTCTGCGGGCAGTACCGGGGCCGCCAGGTGGTGGAGATCCGCGACTAAGCGCCTCCCTCACGGGAACGCGTGACATGAACCGCGGATGAGCGCGGCGGGCCCCACCGTCGTCGCCCTGGACGCGATGGGCGGCGACAACGCCCCCAACGCGACGGTCCTGGGCGCCGCCGAGGCCGCCGGACCGGACCTCAGGGTCCTGCTGGTCGGTGACGAGCGGGTGCTGGCACCCATGATCGAGGCCCTGCCCGAGCAGTCGCGGGCGCACCTCGAGCTCGTCCACGCCCCGGACAAGATCGATTCGAGCGAGGACGGCGCGCGCGCCGTCCGCGCCAAGCCCGACAGCTCGGTGGTGATGTCGTGCCGGCTGGTGCGCGAGGGGCGGGCCGCCGCGGCGGTGTCCCTGGGCCACACCGGCGCGATGATGGCCGCCGCGACGCTCCACATGCGCCGCATCCCGGGCGTGCTGCGGCCGGGCATCGCGGTCGTGCTGCCGTCGGCCGCCGGGTTCATCGTGCTCATCGACGCGGGCGCCAACGCGGACGCCCGGCCGGAGCACCTCGCCCAGTTCGGCGTGATGGGGCGCGTGTTCGCCCAGGACGTCCTGGAGATCGAGCACCCCACCGTGGGCCTGCTGTCCATCGGCGAGGAGGCCGAGCGGGGCAGCGAGCTCGTCATCGCCACGCACAACCTCCTCAAGGGCACGCCCGGTTTCATCGGGAACGTCGAGGGCCGGGACATCCCGCGCGGCACGGCGAGCGTCGTCGTGACCGACGGCTTCACCGGCAACGTCGCCCTCAAGCTCTACGAGTCGGCCGCGCAGTTCCTCCTCCAGGAGGTGCGGGCCGCCGTCACCGAGACCCTGCCGGGCCGCATCGGCGGCCTGCTGGTCAAGCGGTCGATCCGCCGCATGCGCAAGCGCTTGGACCCGGACGCCGTGGGCGGCGCCTTCCTGCTGGGCGTGCAGGGCCTGGCGGTCATCGGGCACGGCTCGAGCAACCCCACGGCGGTCGCCAACGCCATCCGCGTGGCGGCGGTCGGGGTGCGGCATGACATGGTGGACCAGCTGGCGGCCGAACTGGGCACCCCGGCCACGGCTCCGTCAGCGTAGGATCCCCGCACCCCCGGGGGACTGACAGGGGGTCAGGGGGCGTCCGGCCCCATTGCTAGTTTCCTCGGCCGGTGGGCAGTACAGCTCTCGGCGTGTTTGCAGAAAGGGAAGACCTTGGACCGAGCGAAGGTCGTCGAGGAGGTTCGCGCCATCCTCGTGGAGCAGCTTGGCGTCGATGCCTCAGAGGTGACGGAGGAGGCGTCCTTCCAGGAGGACCTCAACGCCGACTCACTGGACCTGGTCGAGCTCATCATGGAGATGGAGGACCGGTTCAAGATCAAGATCCCGGACGAGGAGGCGGAGAAGATCGCCACCGTCGGGAACGCCGTCGACTTCGTGCTCGCCCACGCCGGCTGATCACGTCACGCCGCCGCTGGCCGGCCTTCTGGGCCGGCTGGCACCGGCGCGGCGTACGCAGGTGCTCACCCACCGGTCGTGGGTGCGCGAACGGGCGGATTCCTACGAGCGGCTCGAGCTCTTGGGCGACGCGGTCCTCCAGCTCGTGGTGACGGCGGAGCTCATGCGCCGGCACCCGGACGCCAGCGAGGGCGACCTCGCGTGGATGCGTCAGAGCGTGGTGTCGACCACCGCGTGCGCGGAGGCCGCGCGCGTGGCGGGCCTGCCCGCGGAGATGGCCCGGCGGGCGCCCGACGAGGACGCCTGGCGCGCGCTGAAGGGCCGTGCGAGCGTCGAGGCGGCGCTGGCGGAGGCCGTCATCGGCGCGGCGTTCCTGGACCTCCCCCGGGACGACGTGGAGGCCGCGGTGCTCGCCGCGTTCGAGGAGGCCGTCGCGGCGGCCGTCCCCGGGCAGCGGGACCCCAAGACCTCCCTGCAGGAGCTGGTCCAGCGCGAGGGCGGCCGCGTGCGCTACGAGCTCGCCGCCACCGAGGGGCCCCCGCACCGGCGGCGGTTCACCTCCCGCGTCGTCGTCGACGGGCGGGAGCTGTCCACGGGCAGCGGCCCCAGCAAGCAGGCGTCCGAGCAGGCAGCGGCCGTCGCCGCCCTGCGGGTGCTCGTCCCCATGCCGGAGGAAGCGTGATGCTGCGTCGCCTCGAGGTCCGCGGGTTCAAGTCCTTCGCGCTGCAGGCCACCCTGGACCTGGGGCCCGGCGTCAACGTCATCGTGGGTCCCAACGGCTCCGGCAAGAGCAACCTCGCCGAGGCGATCGTGTGGGCGATGGGGGAGCAGCGCGCCTCCAAGATCCGCGCCGCCGGCATGGGCGAGGTCGTGTTCTCCGGGGGGGAGGGCCGCCAGCCCGCCGGGCTCGCCGAGGTGTCGATGACGCTCACCCAGGAGGCGCTCGACGCGGACCGCGCGGCCGAGACCCAGGTGAGCCGCCGCGTCACGCGCGCCGGTGATGCCGCCTACCGCCTCAACGGCGTGGGGTGCCGGCTCCTGGACATCCACGAGGAGCTCGCGACGATCGGCCTGGGCCTGGACGCCCTGGCCGTCATCCGCCAGGGGCAGGTGGAGGCCGTGTGCGCCTCCCGGCCCGGCGAGCTGCGCGCCGTCATCGAGGAGGCCGCCGGCGTGGCGCTGCAGAAGCGGCGCCGCCGCCGCGCCGAGGGCAAGCTCAACCGCGTCGCCGAGCGCCTGGACCGGGCGAAGGACCTCGCCGTCGAGCTGGAGGCGCGCCGCGCCCAGCTGTCGCGCCAGGCCTCGCAGGCCGTCCGGGCGGCGGAGCTGGAGCGTGAGATCGAGGCCGGCCGCGTGCGGCTGGCCGCCGTGTCCGCGGCCGCCGCGGCACCGGCCCTCGCCGCCGCCCGCGGGCGGCTGGCGGAGACCGCCACGGGCGTGTCGGCCGCGGAGGCCGAGCTCACCGAGGCCCGCCGGGTGCTGGGCGAGGCGAACCGCGGGGTCGCGGAGGCCGAGGAGGCCCGCGAGGCGTCGCTGGAGCTCGCCCGTGGCCTGCGGTCCGCGGGCGACCGGCTGGGCTCCCGCGCGGAGCTGGCCGAGGAGCGCATCCCGCAGTCGCGCCGGTCGATGGACTGCAGCCGCGCCGAGCGCGAGGCGGCGGTCGCGGCCCGCGACGACGCCGAGCAGGCCGCGTCCCGCACGGCCGAGCGGGCCGCGCTCGCCGAGACGGCGGTGCGCGAGGTCGAGGAGCGCCTGCCGCCGCTCGCGCGGCGCACGCCGCGACCACCGAGGCGGCCCGCGAGGCCCGCCGCCAGTCCGACGACGCCCGGCACGCCTCCGACGAGGCGCAGCGCGCGGTCACGGCCGCCCGCGCCGCCTGGAGCGGGCCGACCGCGCCCTCGCCGACGCCACCGCCCGCCTGGAGCGCCTGGGCGGCGCCGCCGCGCTGCCGGACCTGTCCCGGCTGAGCGCCGGGCGGAGGTCGCGCAGGGCCGCGCGGCACGGTGGGCCGAGCGTGAGCAGGCGCTGCGGCGGCGCTGGACGACGCCGCCGCGACCCGCGCCGCGGCCGAGGAGCGCCGCCGCGCGGCGGCCGCGGAGCTCGCCCGCACCTCCGGGGCCCACGCCTCGGGCGCCGGGCGCCTGGGCCACGGCCTGGAGGTGGAGCCCGGCACCGAGCGCGCCGTCGGGGCCGCCCTCGGCGCCCTCGCCGACGCGACGCTCGCCCCCGACGTGCTGCGCGGCCTGGCGGCCGTGGAGGACGGCGCCCCCGCCGCCGTGGTCCCCGCCCCCACGCGGTCGGCCTTCCCGCCCCCGGCGGGCACCCGCCCGCTGGTGTCGGTCATCCGCGCCTGCCCCGAGCCGGTGCGGGCGCACATCGAGCGGCTCCTGGCCCAGGTGTGGCTGGTCGACGACCTGGCCCACGCGCCCGCCGGGCACACCGGGCTGTTCGTGACCGTCCTCGGCGAGGCCTACCGGCCGGCGCAGGGCGTGGTCGAGCGGCCGGCGAGTGACTGGGCGCAGGCCGCGCTGCACCGCGCCGCCGCGGAGCGCCTGGAGGCCGCCGAGGGCGCCTGCCGCACGCTCGCCGCCGCGGAGGAGCGCGCCTGCGCCGCCGTGAACGCCCTCGCCCCCCGGCTGCGCGCCGCATCGCGCGCCGCCACGCGCGCCGAGTCCGCCCTGGCGCCGGCCGCGCCGCCGCGGGCCGGGCCGCCGCCGAGCTGGCCGACGCGACGGCCGCCCGTGATGCCGCCGACCGTGAGCGCGAGGCCGCCGCCGCCGCCGAGGCGCCTGCCGCCGCGGCGCTGGGCGAGGCCGCCCAGCGCGAGGAGCTCGCCCGCGCCGTCGCGGCCGGGTCGACCGAGCAGCTCGAGACCGCCGCGCGCGCGCTCCGCGAGGCCGAGAGCGCGGCCGCCGAGGCCCGCGCCGAGCTGGCCGCCGCCCGGGTCGCCGACGCGGAGGCGGCCGAGCGGCTCGCCGGCATCCTGCGCCGGGCGTCCGCGCAGGACCGGGTCGTGGACCTCGCGCTGCCCACCCGCGCCCTCGAGGCGCTGCAGGCCGCGTCCCGCGCACTGCTCGCACGCTCCGGGGACGCCTCCGGCGCCTCCTCCGAGGCCGGCGCGATGCTCACCGAGGCCCAGCGGCTCCGCGCCCAGGCGCGGCAGGTCGTGGTCGCCGCCGAGCAGGTCCTCGAGCAGGCCCGCCAGCGGGGGCACGAGGCCGAGCTGGCCGTCGCCGCGGCCGCCGCGCGCGCGGAGGAGCACGGCCCGCCGCCCGCCGACGACCCGGGCGACGTGGACCCGGAGGCCGAGCGCAGCCGCATCGAGGACCTCGAGCGCCGCCGTCGCATGATGGGCAACGTCAACCTGCTCGCCGCCGAGGAACTCGAGGAGATGCAGGGCCGGCTCACCGAGATCGGCGAGCAGGTCGCCGACCTGGAGGCGGCATCGGAGTCCCTGCGGGCGCACATGGCCGGCCTGGACTCGACGGTCGCCGACGGCTTCGAGGAGCTGTTCGGCGCCGTGCAGGCCCGCTTCTCGGACAACATCGCCACGTTGTTCCCCGGCGGCCACGGCCGCCTGGCCGAGGTGGAGGGCGAGGACGACGAGCCCGGCATCGAGGTGCAGGTGGTGCCCGCCGGCAAGCGCCCCCGCCCGCTGTCGATGCTGTCCGGCGGTGAGCGGTCGCTCGTCGCGCTGGCCTTCTGCATGGCCATCGCGATGTGCAAGCCCGCGCCGTTCTACCTGCTCGACGAGGTCGAGGCCGCCCTGGACGACACCAACCTGCGCCGGTTCCTGGCGCTGGTGCGGCAGCTCTCCGACCACACCCAGTTCCTCATGATCACCCACCAGCAGCCCACGGTGGAGATCGCCGACACCCTGTTCGGCGTCACCATGGGGCAGGACGGGGTGTCGCAGGTCGTCGCGCGCCGGCTCGACCGGACCCTGGAGGGGCGGGCCCGTCCGTTCGTGCGCCGCCAGCTCAAGGCCATCCAGGGCGGCCGCGCGTGAGCGAGGCCGACGACCGCGCGATCTGGGCCGAGCTGTTCGGGCTCGAGGCGCCGCCCAGCGAGGAGGACCAGGCGCCCCGGCGCCGCGGCCTGCTGGGCCGGCTGCGGGAGAACCTGAGCCGCCCGCGCCAGACGATCTCCCCGCAGCTCGCCGGCGTGTTCGCGCCCAAGCTCATCACCGAGGACGTCTGGGACGAGCTCGAGGAGGCGCTCATCGTCGCCGACTGCGGCATGGACGCCAGCATGGCGCTGGTGGAGGAGCTGCGCGGCGAGGCCGGGCAGGGCCGCATCACCAACGGCACCGAGCTCGCGTCGGCGCTGGCCGCCGCGGTGGGCCGGCAGATGGCGCCCGAGCCGCCCCGCATCCCGCTCACCGCGAGCCCCACGGTCATCCTGGTGGTCGGCGTCAACGGCAGCGGCAAGACGACCACGGTCGGCAAGCTCGCCCACCGCCTGTCGGAGCTGGGGCAGAAGGTCGTGATCGGCGCCGCCGACACGTTCCGGGCCGCCGCCATCGACCAGCTGGCGATCTGGGCCGACCGCTCCGGCGCCCAGCTGGTGCGGCAGGCACCCGGCGCGGACCCCGGCGCCGTGGCGTTCGACGCGGTGTCGTCCGCGAAGGCCCGCGGCGCGGACGTGGTGCTCATCGACACCGCCGGCCGCCTGCAGACCCAGCGGAACCTCATGGAGGAGCTGCGCAAGGTGTCGGCGGTCGTGGGGAAGGCCGACCCCGGGGCGCCGCACGAGACGCTCCTGGTGCTGGACTCCACCACCGGCCAGAACGGCCTCAGCCAGGCGCGGCTCTTCGGCGAGGCGGTGCCGCTGTCGGGCGTGGTGCTCACCAAGCTCGACGGCACGGCGAAGGGCGGCATCGCCGTCGCGATCAGCCGGGAGCTCGGCACGCCGATCAAGCTGGCGGGGGTCGGGGAGAAGCTTGAGGACCTCCAGCCGTTCGACGCGCGGGTGTACGCGCAGGCGATCTTCTCGGCCCCGGAGTGAGCGCCCGCTAAACTCCCCGGGTTGCGCGGCCCGGGCCGCGTCGTCTGCGCATGTTCGACTCTCTCTCCGACAAGCTCCAGAACGCCTTCGCCGGCCTGCGCGGCAAGGGCAAGCTCACCGAGGCCGACATCGACGTGGCGATGCGGGCGATCCGCCTGTCGCTGCTCGAGGCCGACGTGAACATGGGCGTGGTGCGCCAGTTCACGAAGGCCATCGGCGAGCGGGCCAAGGGCAGCGAGGTGATGACCTCCCTCACGCCCGACCAGCAGGTCGTGAAGATCGTCAACGAGGAGCTCACCTCGCTGATGGGCGAGGCGAACGTCGGGATGCCGATGTCGCCGCGGCCGCCGACGGTGGTGCTCATGGCCGGCCTGCAGGGCTCCGGCAAGACCACCTGCTGCGCCAAGCTCGCCCGGCACTACGCCCAGCAGGGCCGCGCGCCCATGCTCGTCGCCTGCGACGTGCACCGCCCCGCCGCCGCCCAGCAGCTCGCCGTCCTCGGCGAGCAGATCGGCGTGCCGGTGTACCGCGAGGACGGCACCGACGCCGTCGGCATCGCGAGCCGCGGCATCGCCGAGGCCAGGGCGAAGGTGCGCGACCTGGTCATCGTCGACACCGCCGGCCGCACGGTCATCGACGAGGCGATGATGGACGAGCTGGTGCGCGTGCGGGATGCGGTGAAGCCCACCGCGGTCGTGCTCGTGCTGGACGCCATGACCGGCCAGACCGCCGTCGAGGTCGCCACCGCCTTCCAGGAGGCCGTGCAGTTCGACGGCGCGATCCTCACCAAGCTCGACGGCGACGCTCGCGGCGGCGCCGCGCTGTCGGTGCGCGCCACCACCGGCCGGCCCATCTACTTCGTGGGCACCGGCGAGAAGGTGGAGGCCCTGGAGCCGTTCCACCCGGATCGCATGGCCTCGCGGATCCTGGGGATGGGCGACGTGCTGTCGCTCATCGAGCGGGCCCAGCAGACCGTGGACGTCGACGACGCCCGCGCGATGGAGAAGAAGATCCTCGGCGGGGGCATGACCCTCGACGACTTCGCGAACCAGCTCAAGCAGGTCCGCAAGATGGGTCCCATCGGCCAGCTGCTGGGCATGATGCCCGGCTTCGGCAAGATGAAGCAGCTCAAGGACGTCGAGGTCGACGAGAAGCAGCTCGACCGCGTCCAGGCGATCATCTCCAGCATGACCCCGGCGGAGCGCCGCCGGCCGGAGATCATCAACGGGTCCCGCCGGCAGCGCATCGCGGCGGGCAGCGGCACCACGGTCCAGGAGGTCAACCAGCTCCTGGCCCAGTTCAAGCAGATGCGTAAGCTGATGAAGCGGTTCGGGAAGGGGGGCCTCCCCCCGATCCCCGGCACCTAGACACACCAAGGAGCGACGTGGTCAAGATCCGGCTCGCCCGAGTGGGCAGCAAGAAGAACCCCATCTACCGCGTGGTCGTGGCCGACTCCCGGTCCCGCCGTGACGGTCGCAACATCGAGACGATCGGGCGTTACAACCCGCAGACCGACCCCAGCATCGTCGAGGTCGACATCGACCGCGCGAAGCACTGGATCGGCAACGGCGCGCAGCCGAGCCGCGCGGTGGAGAAGCTCATCAAGATCGTCGAGGCGCGGGGATGACCGAGGACGGCGACCAGCGGCTGGCCGACATGGTCGCCACGCTCGCCCGTGGCCTGGTGGACACCCCCGACGAGGTCCGCGTGGAGCGGGAGCGGGAGGGCGACACCACCGTCCTGTCGCTGTACGTCGCCCAGGAGGACCTGGGACAGGTCATCGGCCGCGGCGGCCGCATCGCGCGGTCACTGCGACTGGTCACCCGCCAGGCCGCCCACGCGGCGGGCGGCCGGGTGAACCTCGAGATCGTCGACTAGCAGCGGGCGCCGCGCGCCCCTGCGGCGCGCGACGGTGACGTGATGGACGATCCGAGGGTGGTGATCGGCGAGATCCTCCGCGGGCTCGGCTTGCGCGGGGCGATGCGCGTGCGCCCGACGGGCGCGACCCTGGAGGA
The DNA here is from genome assembly GCA_046330435.1 of Thermoleophilia bacterium. Lineage (GTDB taxonomy): Bacteria > Actinomycetota > Thermoleophilia > Miltoncostaeales > Miltoncostaeaceae. The sequence goes on from JAXLST010000009.1 coordinate 156,512, forward strand.
CCTGCGCCGCGGCGAGTCCGTCACGCTGGTCTCCCGGGAGGGTTCCGCGCGCCCGGCGACGGTGGTCGCGGTGTCCCCGGGCCCCATCCTGTTCCTGGACGGGGTCGAGGACCGCGACCAGGCCGACGCCCTGCGCGGGTGGCGGGTCGAGGTGCCGGAGTCGCGGCTCCCCGCGCCCGAGGAGCCCGACGAGTTCTACGTGCGCGACCTGGTGGGCTGCGCCGTGCTGGTCGACGGCGCGGTGATCGGCACGGTGGCGGAGGTCCATTCGCGGCCGGCGAACGACGTGCTGGAGGTCCGCCGGGACGGCGCGGACCCGCTGCTGCTGCCGTTCACCCACGACGCGGTGCGCGAGGTCGACCTCGCCGCCCGCCGGATCGTGGTGCGGGCCGACATCCTCGGCCCGGACGCCTGACGCCGTGCGCATCGACGTCTTCACGCTGTTCCCGGAGTGGTTCGACTGGATGCGGCGGCCCCGGCACCTCGCGAACGCCGCGGAGACGGCCGGACTGGAACTCCGGGCGTTTTCATATCGTGATTACACGCCCCTGGTGGCGGGGCAGGTCGACGACGCCCCGTACGGGGGCGGGCCCGGCCAGGTGATCCGCGTGGACGTGGTCGCGGCGGGGCTGGAGGCGGTGTACGGCGTGCCCGCCGACCGGGTCACCGACGAGCGGCGGGTCATCGTCATGACGCCCCGCGGCCGCCGGTTCACCGACGCCGTCGCACGGGAGCTGGCCGAGCTGCCCGCGGTCACCCTGCTGTGCGGCCGGTACGAGGGCTTCGACGAGCGCGTGCACACCGTGCTCGCCGACGACGCGATCTGCCTGGGCCCCTTCGTGCTGGCCGGCGGCGAGGTGGCGGCGATGGCGATCGTGGACGCCGTCGCGCGGCGCCTTCCCGGCGCCCTCGGCAACGCCGAGAGCCTGGAGACCGAGTCGTTCAGCGAGGCGCTCGGCGGCGGCACCGAGCACCCGCACTACACCCGGCCGGCGGAGTTCCTGGGGCACGGGGTGCCGCCGGTGCTGCTGTCCGGCGACCACGGCGCGATCGCCCGCTGGCGCGCGGAGCACGTCACCCCGCCGCCCGCGGGTGGGGCGGATGCCGGGTGACGGCGGTCCGTGGTATGCTGCCCGCCGTTTTGCTTTGTGACCGGAGGAATGCCTGACATGAGCGTCATCGAGTTGCTTGAGGCGGCCCAGATCCGCGATGACGTTCCGGACTTCAAGCCGGGCGACACCGTGAAGGTGCACTTCCGGGTCATCGAGGGCCAGCGCCAGCGCATCCAGGTCTTCGAGGGCACCGTCATCAAGCGCCAGGGCTCCACCAGCCGCGAGACCTTCACGGTCCGCAAGCAGAGCTTCGGCGTCGGCGTGGAGCGCACGTTCCCGGTGCACTCCCCCAAGATCGAGAAGATCGAGCGCGTGATGGAGGGCGACGTCCGCCGGGCGAAGCTCTACTACCTGCGCGGCAAGGTGGGCAAGAAGGCCCGCATCCGCGAGAAGCAGCGCTCGCACACCAACTAGCGGCACCGCGCGGGAGCCGATGGCCACCGCGCCCCGGCGCCGCACCGCGCGCACCTCGAACAGCCGGGCATCCGCCCGGCTGTTCGCGTTCGACAGGGCCCTCGGGGCCTCCCGGGTCGCCGGGGCGGACGAGGCCGGGCGGGGCTGCCTGGCCGGCCCGCTGGTCGTGGCGTCGGTCTGCATCGACCTGGGGCGCCTGTCCCGGTCGCACCGGCTGCTCCTGACCGACCTGGACGACTCCAAGCGGCTCGCCCCCGCGGTGCGCCAGCGCCTCGCCGCGGCGATCACCCGGGTCGCCGACCAGGTGGTGGTGCTGTCGGCGAGCTGCGCGACGATCGACCGCGACGGCCTGCACGTCACCAACCTCCGTCTCCTGCGCCGGTCGCTGGAGCTGCTCGACCCGGCGCCCGACCTGTGCCTGGTGGACGGCTTCCGGCTCGGCGGCACCGCCGTCGAGCACCGGGCGGTGGTGGGGGGTGACCGCCGCAGCGCGTGCATCGCCGCGGCGTCGGTGGTCGCCAAGGCCGCCCGCGACCGGCTCATGACCGGGCCGGCCGCCGGCGCCCACCCCGGATACGGCTTCGAGCAGCACGTCGGGTACGCCACCACCGCCCACCGGGCCGCGATCCGCGAGGCCGGCCCGTCGGTCCTGCACCGCAGGTCGTTCGCCTCCCCGGCGTTCGACGGCTTCGACTGAGGCGCCTCACCGCGCGGCCCCGCCGGGCAGGACGCGCACCCGGTGCCACGGGCCGATGCGCCGCACCGCGGCCAGGTCCATGCGCACCTCGCCCGCGTGGGGATGCCGGGCCAGGTATGCCTCCGCGGCCCGGTGCAGGCGCGCGGCCTGCGCGGCGCGCACCGGCTCGGCGAGGGCCGCCGGGTCCGACCGGGCCTTGACCTCCACGAACGCGAGCACGCCGTCGCGCTCCGCGACCAGGTCGAGCTCCTCGCCGCCGCCGCGCCAGTTGCGCGCCGCGATGCGCCACCCGCGCCGGGCGAGCCGGCGCGCGACGGCGGCCTCCGCGGCCGCTCCCCGGGTCGATGCCATGCACCGAGGCTGCCAGTGGGAGGCGCGCGGGTGGCGCGCGCACCGTGCCGGAGGGCGCGCGCCCGCGTGCCGGTTCAGTCGCCGGGGTAGGCGATGATCTCCACGGCCATGCCGGGGCCCTGCACGTAGAAGCTGCGCGTGGCGTCCCGGTGGGTGCTCACCTCGGCGCCGTGCTCGGCGGCCAGGCGGTCGAGCTCGGCGTTGCCGACGCGCCATGCCAGGTGGTCGGGGTGCTGGTCGGCCACCACGAACGCCAGCTTGGCGCCGCCCGCCTCCACCAGCGCCCAGGTCGCGTCCTGGTACCGCACCTCCGCTCCCGGGATGGTCCCCAGGTACCACTCGACGGCCGCGGCGATGTCCGGGACCCGCTGTGCGACGTGATCGAACCGCATGCGTCCTCCTTGGTCCCCCACAGGGTAGGGCGCGGCGGCGGCGGGCCGCGCGGGGATCCCGCGCGTCTCCCGCGCGTCCGGCGTCACATCCGCGCCTGGAGCCGTGACGGGGCGGCCGGGAGCATGCCCGCCATGGTCTCCCGCCTGGTCTCCGCCGCCGTCATCGGCCTCCAGACCGCCACCGTGCAGGTGGAGGTCGACCTCCGTCCGGGGCTGCCGGCGTTCGCCGTGGTCGGGCTGCCGGACGCGGCGGTCCAGGAGTCCCGGGAGCGCGTGCGCTCGGGCATCGTCAACCAGGCGTTCGCCGTGCCCGCGCGGCGGATCGTCGCGAACCTCGCCCCCGCGGACCTGCGCAAGTCGGGGCCGCAGTACGACCTCCCGATGGCGCTGGCCATCCTGGCGGCGTCCGGGCAGCTTCCGGCCGAGGCGGTGCGGGGCGTGGGGGCGGCGGGGGAGCTGGCGCTCGACGGGGCGCTGCGCCCGGTGCCCGGCATCCTCGCGATGGCCGAGCACGCGTCCCGCAGCGGCTGGCGGCGGCTGGTGGTCCCGGCCGCTGCGGCGGCCGAGGCGCGCCTCGCGGGCGGGGACTGCGAGGTCGTCGCGGCGACCTCCCTGCGCCACGCGGCGGACCTGCTCACCGGCCGCGTGGAGCCCGGCCCGCCCCAGGACCTCCCGCAGCCGGAACCCGGCCCGGCCGGGCCGGACCTCGCCGACGTGCGCGGCCAGCATGCGGCCCGGCGCGCGCTCGAGATCGCCGCCGCGGGCGCCCACTCGCTGCTGATGATCGGCCCGCCGGGCGCGGGCAAGACGATGCTCGCCCGGCGGCTCCCGGGGATCCTCCCGCCGCTGTCCCGTGAGGAGGCGGTGGCGATCACGCGCATCCACTCGGTCGCGGGGCTGCTCGATCCCGGCCACCCGCTGGTGTCGCGGCGGCCGTTCCGCGCCCCGCACCACAGCATCTCGGTCTCCGGTCTGGTGGGCGGCGGCAGGTTTCCCCGGCCGGGCGAGCTCACGCTCGCGCATTTGGGCGTGTTGTTCTTGGACGAGGTCTGCGCGTTCGCCCCGTCGGTCCTCGACGCCCTGCGGCAGCCGCTGGAGCATGGCGTGGTGGACGTCGCCAGGGCGATGACGACGGTGCGGTTCCCTGCCCGGCCGTTGCTCATCTGCGCCGGCAACCCGTGCCCGTGCGGTTTCGACGGCGACCCGGAGGGGCGGTGCGTGTGCCCGCCGGGGCGGGCGGAGGCCTATCGCGCCCGGCTGTCCGGACCCGTCGCGGACCGCATCGACCTGCGGATCGACGTGCCGCGCCTGGGACGCGACGAGCTGCTGGGCGAGGGTGCCGCGGAGGCCTCGGCGGCCGTCGCGGAGCGCGTCCGCGCGGCGCGCACCGCGGCGGAGACGCGTGGCCAGGAGGTCCCGAACGCCCGCCTCGGGCCGGAGGCCGTGCGCGCCGCGGCGGCGCTGGACCGGGCGGGCACGCGGCTGATGGGCCGCGCCGTGGACCGGCTGGGGCTCACGGCACGCGGCTTCGACCGTGTGCTGCGGGTGGGGCGCACCGTGGCCGACCTGGCCGGGGCGGAGCGGGTGGGGGAGGACCACCTGCTGGAGGCCATCGGCCTTCGTGCCCCCGCGGCCACCGAGGGCCCGTGACCCTGCGCGCGGAGGAGGCCGCGGGCCTCGCGCGGGTGGCCTTCACGCTGGGCCGCGACCTGCAGCGCGCGGCACGTGCCGCGGGCGGGCCGGGGCCGCTGTGGCGCCTGGGCGGCGCGGGCCTCGCCGAGGCCCTCCGGCTCACCGGGTCCGCGGCGGCGGAGGCGCGCGCCGCCCGCGATGCGGTCGACGCCGGCGGTGCGCTCCGGGCGGTGCGGGAGGCGGGCCTCGAGGTGCTCCCCCTCGGCGGCGACGGCTACCCGGCGCGGCTGGCCGAGGTCTTCGACCCACCGTTCGCGCTCATCGCGCGGGGATGGGGGAACGTGCGGGCGGCGCTCGCCGAGCGGCCGGTGGTGGCCGTGGTCGGGGCGCGGCGCGCGACGCCGCCCGCCCGCCGCTTCGCCCGGGCGCTGTCGGCCGACCTCGCCGAGCGCGGCGCCGTGGTGGTGAGCGGCCTGGCGCTGGGCATCGACGCGGAGGCCCACGCCGGGGCGCTCGAGGCCGGCGGACTCACCGTGGCCGTGCTGGGATGCGGGGCGGCGTCGGGCTACCCCCGGGCGAACGCCGCCCTGCGGGCGCGCATCGGCGCGGAGGGCGCCGTCTGCGGCGAGTACTGGCCGGACACCCCGCCCGCGCCGTGGCGGTTCCCCGCCCGCAACCGCATCGTGTCGGGGCTCTCGCACGCGGTGGTCGTGGTGGAGGCCGCCGGCCGGTCCGGGGCCCTCATCACCGCGGACTTCGCCCTGGAGCAGGGGCGCCCCGTGCTGGCCGTGCCGGGCTGGCCGTGGAGCGACGCGGCCGCCGGCTGCAACGAGCTCATCCGCGCGGGGGCCGCCGTGTGCACCTGCGCCGGGGACGTGGTCGCGGAGGTGCCGCACCCCGGCTGGTCGGCGCCCGGCGGCGGCGACGCGGCGGGGCCGGTGCTGGAGGGCCTGCCGCGCGACGTGCACGAGCTGCTGCGCGGCGCGCCCCGCCGGGCCGACGAGGTCGCCGCGGCGCTCACCGCGGACCCGGCGGCCATCGCGGCCGCGCTGGCGTTCCTGGAGCTCGAGGGGCTGGCTCTGCGGGGCGACGGGCAGCGGTGGTGGGCCGCCCCCACCCGCGGCTGAGTCCCGCCGGGCGGGAGGTCAGCCGGCGGGCGCCGGCGTCACCGCGTAGGCGTCGAGGATCCGCGACGCCATCTCGGCGATGGTGCGCCGCAGCGCCACGGGCTCGAACAGCACGGCCTCGCCCTGGTGCTTGAGGATCTCCTTCACCAGCCATTCCTCGCTGGAGTAGGGGATCTCCACCAGGACCGACCCGTCGGGGTGACGCTCCCACGAGGGGTGCTCCTCGATCATCCAGCGGGCAAGCTCCGCGCTGCACCACACCGACGCGCTCTGGGCCATGGTCGACCGGTCGGAGGCGGCGGTGCCGTACGGCAGGTACGGGCCGCTCGCCGTGATCTGCGGGCGGCGGGTGAACCGCTCGTCGGTGACGGTCGCGCTGCGGACGCGGTCCAGCCGGAACGTGCGCTGGTCCTCGGCCCGGCGGCAGTACGCCACCAGGTACCAGGCGTCCCGTGAGTTCACGAGCAGGTGCGGCTCGATGACGCGCTTGGTGAGCGCGCCGCGGGACTCCGTCCAGTACTCGATCTCCAGGACCCGCTCGTCGCGCAGCGCCCGGTTCACCGCGGCGCTCACCGCCTGGTTCGCCACCTGGGCGCGGCCGATCTCGACCTCGGGGAGGTTCTCCTCGCCGATGGCCTGCTCGATCTTCTCCCGGGCGGACGCCAGGGCGTCCTCGGTCTCGATGGGCAGGCGGTCCCCGATGAACTCCAGGGCCCACAGCAGCGCCTTCGCCTCGAGCGGCGACAGGCGGGCGGGCCGGGCGAACCGGTCGCCGTAGGTCTCCTTGGTGACCGCCACCACGTCGCCCTCGATCTGGGCGTACAGCGCGTAGCAGCCGCCCCCGAAGTTGATGAGGTTGAGCAGCACCAGGTCCTCCTCGAGGACCTTCCGGTCGATGTTCAGCGCCGCGCGGAGCTCCGACACCGGCACGTGGGCGTCCGGGGAGTCGCCGCAGGCGTTGAGCAGGCGCGTCATGAGGGCCAGCAGCCGCGCGAACCGCTCGGCCGGCACGACCTTGTCGGGCGACGGCGGGGCCTGCTTGGGCGGGGCGGCCGGCCGGCGCTCCTCACGCGTGACGCGGATGCCGCGCGGCCGGTCGGCGCCGTCCCCGGCGTGCCGGGACCGCACCAGCTCGAGGGCCCGGCGGGCGGCGTCGCGCAGCTCCGGCGGGTCGGCGACCTCGGCCTCGGATCCCAGGGACAGCACCCAGGTGAGCAGGGCCTTCGTGGAGGTGAAGTCGGTGGTGTAGACCCCGGAGCCGTCGGCGCGCACCTCGCAGCGGCCGTACGTGCCGAACATCTGCTCCACCCACCACGCGACCATGGGGGACAGGTTGATGGTGGCGGGCTGGGCGTCGTCGTCCAGCTGCCACGGGGCCCGGTCGCGGTACGGCGACACGTCGAAGTCCGACGGCGGGGCGAAGTCGTGCTCCGCCCGGGTCTTGAACGTGATGCGCCCCTCGATGCGGGACAGCCGGAAGATCCGCGTCGCGCCGCGCTCGTGGGAATGGCCCACCATGTACCAGTTGCCGCCCAGGTACAGCAGCGAGTAGGGGTCCACCTCGCGCTCGCTGCGCTCGTCGCGGCCGATCGAGTAGTACGTGAAGCGGATGGTCTTGCGGCGGCTGATCGCCGATTCGATCTTCGACAGGTGCGCGGCGACCTCGGGGGAGTAGTCCCCGCCCAGCAGGTTCACCGACACGGTGCGCGCGGCGTGGTCGTCCAGCGGGCTCGGCCGGCCGAGGGTGAGGTGCTGCAGCGCCAGCCGCAGCGGCTCGGCGTACGCGAACTGGCCCTCCAGCAGGTACAGGCACGTGTGGAGCGCCGAGAGCTCCCGCTCGTCGAAGTCGATCTGCGGCAGGTAGTAGTTCTCGGCGGGCAGCGCGTACAGGTCGCCCTGGAACGGGTCGTCCGTGGGCCGCTCCACCGCGAGCTTGAGGCCCATCGACTCGATCTCGCCGCGGTCCGCGTAGAAACGCCGCAGGAACGCCTGGTCGCTCATCCCGCCGTACCCCTCGACCGACTCGTGGATCTCGTCGGCGGTGACGGGCCGTTGCTGGGACATGAGGAACGCGACGAGCGACAACTGTCGCACCAGCTTGTCGTCGTCCCTCATCGCCATGGGGGCTCAGGGCTCGGGCGGGAGGACACTAGACGCCGGATGATAGCTCCGAATGGGCCGCGGGACCGCATCGGTTGCCGGTTTCGGCTCCCGCCGGGGGGACTGGTACCCTGGCCGCATGACCGTTCTGGAGCATGTCTACGGCGTCCCCTCTGAGGACGAGCTGGCGATGCTGGTGGGCGCGGCGACCCCGCACTTCGCGATGCAGATCCACGCCCGCGTCGCCTCGTACGCGCGGCAGCTGCCCGACACCCACCCGCGGCAGGCGGAGCTCAAGCGCCACCTCGCGCGTCTCGAGGAGATCGCGCACCACGGCGAGCACGGCGGGCAGACCACGCCGGACCTGCCGCAGCACGGCTCCCTGAACGCCTAACCGGCGCCGCCCGCGCGGAGCGCGTCCCGCACCACCTCCGCGAAACCGCGGAGGATGCGGGCGGTCGCGCCCCACACGTCCTCGCCGCCCACGGGGTACCGCAGCTCCGGCACGCCGGCATCCGCGGGGATGACGGCGTCGATCGCGAGGATCTCCCCGAGCGGCACCTCGAGCACCCGCCCCACCTCGGGGTTCGGGTCGGGCACGGGCCGTTCCGGCAGCAGGCCCACGACCGGCGTGACGATGTAGCCGGTCACCATCGTGTGGACGTCGTCGAGCAGCCCGACGACCTGCACGGCCTCCGGAGGGATCCCGACCTCCTCGTGCGTCTCGCGCAGCGCCGTGGTGGTGAGCGAGCCGTCGTCCTCCTCCCACCGGCCGCCCGGCAGGCTCACCTGGCCGCGGTGCAGGGGCAGGGTGTCGGCGCGCTTGGTGAGCAGCACGTGCGGGTGGCCGTCCACGTCGAACAGCGGCAGCAGCACGGCGGCGCGGCGCCCGGGGGCGTCGGAGACCACGCGCTCGCGCCCGGAGAGCACGGCCCCCAGGAACGCGGCGAGCACGGCGGCCGGCGGCAGCGCCTGGCGCCGCGGCTCGGGTGCGGGGGGCGGCGAGTCCACGGTTCCGAGTGTACGCCCCGCATCCCGCCGCCTACACTCGTGCGGTGACCGCCCCTCGCGTTCCCGACGGCTGGCTCATCGCCGCCGCCGACCCCGACGGCGATGCCCTCGAGGCGGCCGTCGCCGACCTCGTGACCCGGCTGGGCGCGGCGCAGGCCGCCGCGGCGGGGCTGGCCGGCGTGCCGCCCCTGGGCCTGCGCGCGGTCGAGCTCGCGGCGGCGCCCGCCCACTACGTGTGCGCGTTCGAGGGCCCGGCGTTCCTGGTGCTGGACCCCGCCATGCGGCCCCTGGCCTCCCGCCACGCCGTGATGCGGCACGCCGCGGCGGGCCTGCTGTGGGAGCAGCTGGAGGGCCTGGTGGACGCCGGCCACCTGCGCGCGCTGGCGGCCGCGGGCGGACGGCTGCTCGCCGTCGGGCTCGAACCCGACGCCGCCGCGGACGCGGTGCAGGAGGTGGTGCAGGCGGCCCTGCGCGTCGCGTCATGGCGGGAGGGGCCGCTGCGGGCCGTCGCGTCCATGACCCAGGTGGACGTGCTCTCGACGCTGCAGGAGCGGCTGCACGCCGCCTACGTGCGGTTCGTCGCCGCCACCGAGCCCCTGGTGGAGCGGCAGGACCAGCTGGGCGAGGAGCTCGTCATGGCCCTGCGGGGGTTCGAGGAGGCCGCCGGACTCGGCGGCGCCGGCGAGCGCCTGGCGGACCGCATCGGGCTCATGCTGCCCGCCTGCGACGAGGGCGCCGCGGAGATGGCGGCGGCCCATCTGACGCCCCTCTCCTGACACCGGTTCCGCCTGCTCAGGGGCGGAATTCCGGGGATCCGGGGACCCGGCGTATACTCGGAAGACGTGGACCCCAAAACGATTGTCGTCATGGAGGGCGACCAGACGGGCCAGGAGCTGCTCGAGGAGGCGCTTCGCGTCCTCGACCCCGCCGTCTCAGGACTCCCTCTCGATTTCGAGCGATACGACCTGTCGCTCGAGAATCGCCGCGCGACGAAGAACCAGGTCGTGTTCGAGGCCGCCGAGGCGATGAAGCGCCACGGTTTCGGCCTCAAGGCCGCCACCGTCACCCCGGAGGAGTCGGGTGACGTCGGCAGCCCCAACGCGCTGCTGCGCGAGGCCATCGACGGCCGCGTCATCATCCGCACGGGCCGGCGGCTGCCGGGCGTGCGCCCCATCGGCGGCATCCATGCCCCCATCTCCATCGTCCGCATGGCCGTGGACGACGCGTACAACGCGAAGGAGCACCGGGAGGGCACGGGCCTCGACGAGGTCGCGTGGCGTCAGGAGCACATCTCCCGCCGCACGTGCCGCGCCGTCGCCGAGTTCACCTTCCTGCAGGCGCGCCGCATGCACGCCCAGGTGTACGGCGGCCCCAAGTGGACCGTCTCGCCCGTGTACGAGGGCATGCTCAAGGAGGAGCTCGACGCCGCGGCGAAGCGCCATCCGGACGTGCGGTACCGGCCGGTGCTCATCGACGCCGCCTACGCGGGGCTCATCACCCACACCGGCGACGCGCTGGTGGTGCCGTCGCTCAACCGGGACGGCGACTGCCTCTCGGACATGGTGCTGCAGCTGTTCGGCTCCATCGCGGGCGCCGAGTCGCTGCTGCTGAGCTTCGACGAGGAACTGCGTGTCACGGTCGTCATGGCCGAGGCCCCGCATGGCACCGCGCCGACCCTGCAGGGCAAGAACGTCGCGAACCCCCTGGCGATGATCCTCGCCGGCGCGGCGCTGCTGGGCTTCATGCACGACGCCCGCGCCACGCAGGTCTCGCGCGGGATCTACGAGGCGGCCCTCGAGGCCGTCGCGGAGGAGCACCGCACCGCCGACCTCGGCGGGCACAGCGGCACCGACGAGTTCACCGACGAGGTGATCAAGCGGCTCCGCACCAAGATGGACGTGTGGAGCTCCTTGGGGGAGTCCGCCGTCATCTGACGATCGCCGGGGACGGCCGGGCCCGCGGGGCCCGGTCAGTCCTCGTCGTCGTCCTCCGTGGGGCCCTCGGAGATGAACTCGATGAGGTCCTCCACCGTGAACCGCCCGGCGCGCATGGAGGCGACCAGGCCGTAGACGGTGGCGCTGTGCGGGCGCTCCAGCACGTACGCCCGCATGGCGTCGTTCGCCTCGTCCTCCAGGCGCCCGGCGCGCTCCCGGCCCGCGCCGGTCACCGCGATGCCGTTCGGCTTCACCTCGGCCAGCTCGTCCTGCACCAGCCGGCCGGCGAGGGAGGCGACCTCCTCGCCGTCGGCGTCGAGGGCCTCGGCGAGGTCCTTCACCGGCACCGGGCCGTCGGCGCGGACCAGCTCGCGGAGCACCAGGTACGACCCGGCGGACAGGCCGCCGGCGGCGACCGTCTGGTCGAGCACGCCGGCGAGCTCGCCGAGCAGCTCGATGTCCTCCTCGCTGCGGTACATGCCCGGACCCCTACGGGCCGTAGCGGTGCGGCGGCGCCGGGCGCAGCGTCGTGCGCGTCTCGCCCAGCCAGGTGCGGCCCCGGATGCCGAGGTCGTCCAGCAGGCGCAGGGCGGACCGCACCACGCCGGTGCGGGCGCCGTGTCCGGCGGTGTTGGCGACGGTGATCGCGAAGTCGTGGTCACCGGCGCCGTACAGGGGGCGGGCGTTGGCCCGGGCGAGGGCGACGCGCGCCTCGGAGAGCCGCTCCGGCTCGTCCAGGGCGACGTAGCACTCGAAGAACGACCAGTCCCCCGGGAGGTCCTCCAGGAGGGCGTCGAATGCGGCGGTGTGGCTCATTTCGCGAACGGTACCACGGGGTCCGGAGGCCGCTAAACGGCCGCCGTGTGCGGCTGCAGCGCCTCCGCGACACGCCGTTCCGCGGCCGCGAATTCGGCGTCGCCGAGCGCGGGCGTGCGGGCCCCCGGGGCCAGGCCCTCGGGCAGCTGGATCCAGCTCACGCAGCCGCCGTGCTCGGGGCCCACGTCCAGCACCACGGGCTCCTCCAGCCGCCACACCCGCAGCACCGCGGCCCACAGCGGGTGCTTGCGGCGCCACTTGAGGCGCTCCGCCGCGTAGTCGGGGGTGAGGATGTGGAGGTGGTCGATGGCGTCGAGCGCCTCCGGGTCCCGGATGGGGTGGCTGGAGACCAGCTCGGCCCACAGGGCCAGCGGCAGGCGGTCCGGGTCGTCCCGCCGGTCCAGCGCCCCGGCGAAGTCGCCGTGGTGCGCGGCCTTCACCAGCTCGGGGCGCTGGTGGGCGTAGGTGGGGAACAGGAAGAACGCGGGGTGGGGGAGCTCGAACGTCTTCTCCCCGATGCCGCCCTTGCGGACGATGAGCACCTGGGCGCCCTGGGCGAGGGCCTCGCAGGTGACCGCCCACTCCTTGAGTGCGTGCTCGGCCATGGGCCGATGGTACCGCCGCGCACCGGATACGGCCCGGAGGGGCCGGTGCGGGGCCGTGGCGGCGGGATGCGTTGATACCCTCCGCACATGACCGATCGCATCCTCTCCCGTGCCGCGGACGGCGGCCGCATCACCCCCGAGGAGGCCGTCCTCCTCTACCAGGAGGCGCCCCTGGAGGACCTGGGCGCCGCGGCCGACGAGGTCGTCCGCCGCAAGTACGGCTCGGACATCACCTACAACGTCAACGCGCACCTCAACCCCACCAACATCTGCGTGGTGGGCTGCGGGCTCTGCGCGTTCGCCGTGTGGACCGAGAAGGACGAGCGCGCCTACGCCTACAGCGTCGACCAGCTCGTCGAGCGGGCCGGGCAGCTGGTGGGGCACGGCATCACCGAGCTCCACATCGTGGGCGGCATGACCAAGGAGTACGGCCTCGAGTACTACGAGGAGCTGTTCTCCGAGCTCAAGGCCGCGTACCCGCAGGTCGCCCTCACCGCCCTCACCGCGGTGGAGATCGACTTCGTGGCGCGCCTGGCGAAGGTGAGCCACCGGGAGGCGCTGGAGCGCACCCGTGCCGCGGGCCACGACACGATGCCGGGCGGCGGGGCCGAGGTCTTCAGCCCCCGGGTCCGGGCGATCATCGCCGACCGCAAGGTGCCCTCCGAGACCTGGCTGGACGTGCACCGCGAGGCGCACGCCCAGGGCATGCGCACCAACGCGACGCTCCTGTTCGGGCACTTCGAGACGCCCGAGGAGCAGGTCGACCACATGCGCCAGCTGCGGGAGCTGCAGGACCAGACCGGCGGCTTCCAGGCGTTCATCCCGCTGCCGTTCCTGCCGGGCAACACCGAGTTCGCGTACCTGCCCGGCCCGAGCCGCGAGGAGAAGCTCCGGACCATCGCCACCGCGCGGCTGTTCCTGGACAACTTCCCGCACATCAAGGGTCACTGGGTGATGCTGGGCGAGGACATCACCGCCGAGGCGCTCGCCTACGGCCTCGACGACCTCTCCGGCACCCTCATCGAGGAGCGCATCGCGCACGCCACCACCGTGCAGACCCCGCTGGGGCTCTCGCAGGAGCGGATGTGCGAGCTCATCCGCCAGGGCGGCAAGACGCCGGTGGAGCGGGACACGCTGTACAACCGCGTCGAGCGGGCCGTCCCCGCCTGAGATCCCGGGTGTCCCGTCCCGGCGAGCCGGGGCGGGACACCCGACGGTGCTACCCCGCTGCGGGCGGCCGCCATTCGGCGGTCATGAGCCCGGTGTCCCAGTACATCCGCTCCTCGGTGATCCGGCCGCCGTCGATCATGAAGATCGACACGCCGGGGAACACCACCGGCTCGTCCTGGGCGGTCCAGACGGCCCAGTCCGCGCGGTGCGTGCCCACGACCCTCCACTCGAGGACCGCGCCGCCGGGGATCTCCCACATCCGGCCGAGCTCGACCGTGATGTCCGGGAGCACCGTCATGAACGCCCGGATCCCCTCCGTGACCGCGGCGCGCCCCTCGAACCGCGCCGTACCCGTGAGCGGCTTCACCATCCACTCCCGGACACCGCCGTCCGTGAACAGGGCGCCGCACGCCTCCGGGTCGTGCCGGTTCCACGCCGCGCCGTACGCCTCGGCGACCTGCAGGTTGCTCATCGTCGCAATCGACATCCCGCTCCCCCTCTCGGAGTCGGCCCGGCGGGCCGGTCACCCCGATCGTCGCGGCCCGGCGGGGGATGGGGATCCGGCGGTGGCCGGGGTGCGGCCCGGTCCCGGCCCCGGAGTCGCCTCCGGGGCGCGAGCGTCGGTCCGTGCCGACACGTGGGTTCCGGCGTTTCGCGCCCGGAGCGGGGCTAGCTCAGGCGCCAGCTGCCGGACTCCTTGGAGAAGCCGGCGCGGGGCGTGTACTTGAGGCGCTCCGGGACCGCCGACTGGGCGATCTCGAACGTCACCCAGCCGGTGAGCGACCCCCGGGGGTCGATCGTGGGGTTGCCCTCGAACCCGGGCTCCACGGCGCTCAGGATCTCCGGCTCCACCGCGCCCCCGTCCACGAACAGGCGGGCGGCGGTGAGCGGCGACTCGTTGGTGGGCACGGTGCCCACGTTCTCGATCTTCAGGCGCACGGCGTAGTACCGGTTGCCCTCGCCGGGCTCGAACGGCGTGTCGGACGTGATGCGGACCGGGTCGCGGACGTCCAGGAGGGTCACCGCGATGCGCTCGCCGTCGAGGATGCCGGCGATGGCCAGCCGCTTGCCGACCTCGGCGTCCGCGGACGGGCCCGTGGGGGTCGTGCCGGTGACCGGCGCGGTGCCGGTGGTCTCGGGCGCCGTGGACGTGGTGAGCGCCGACGTGGACGGGCCGGTGCCGGAGTCGGTCACCACGTCGGGCTTGCTGGACGAGCCGCCGCATGCGGCGAGCGTCAGCGCGAGCAGGGGGACGAGGGCGATGGCCGGTGGCCGGATCCGCATTTCTCAGGAACCCTCCGGGTCGGGACGGGGCCGGGCGATGATGCACCGGGTCGTCCCGGATTACCACTCCCCGGACGGGGTGATCACAGCTGGCGGCGGCGCACGCCGTAGGCGGCGAGCGCGAGGAAGATCCCGGCCCAGAACACGGTCCAGACGATCGAGAGCCACCCGGAGGTGGGCACCACGACCTCCAGGCCGTTCACGTCGACCTTGGGCGCCGAGGGTCCCGCGACGCCCCGCTGCTGCATCTCGTGGATCATCGGCGACACCAGGGCGCGCGGGAACAGCGCGTAGAACGGGTCGATGACGATGTGCGAGTCGCGGCTCACCGCACCGGACTCCAGCGCGGCCTTGAGGTTCACCGACGCCTGCGCGGACACGTAGACCATGAGGCCGAAGACGCCTGCGGCGATGGGGCCGATGACCGACGCCATCGCGGCGCTGGCGCAGAGCACGATCGACAGGTTCCCGAACACCGACAGGGCGTGGACGACCAGCGGCCCGTCGCCGCCCTCGCCGATCGCCGCGCTGCCCGCCACCAGCGCCGCCGTCCACGCGCCGAGGATGACGAGGAGGGTGACGAGCCGTGCGGCGATCCGGCCCACGCCCACCGCGGAGGGCGTCGCGCCGCTGCCGACCAGGAGCCCCAGGTACCCGCGGGCCGCGTCGTGGGCGAACGCGCCGCCGCCCAGGCACACCGCGACGGCGAGGCCGCCCAGCAGCAGTGACGCGGCGCCGGAGCGGAGCGTGTCGAGCCGGTCGATGCCGTCCTCGCCGGAGGCGTTGGCGGCGACGATCGCGGCGATGACCACGCCGGCGAGCAGGGCGAAGCGCACCCAGCGCACGCGGGCGAGGATCCGCAGGTCGTTCCGGACGACGGCCGCGACGTGGGCGGCGGTCACACCAGCACCCCCGCCTCGAGGGTCACCACGGGGCCCAGCAGCGCCGGGAACCCGCCGGGATCCGGCGTGGCGACGAGGATCGTCGCGCCGCGGGCCGCGGCCGCGGACAGGATCTCCACGGTCTCGGGGAACTCCCACGGGTCGTCGAGCACCAGCACCTCCGGGTCGCCCACGACGGCGCACGCCAGGCTCAGGCGCCGCACGTCCTCCACCTCGAGGCGGTCGATCCGGCGGTCCTGCGGGGCCTCGAGCCCCACGCGCTCGAGCACCTCGGAGGCGGCGTCCCGGGGGACGCCGCGCACCGCGGCGACGAGCCGGACGGCCTCGGCCGCGCGCATCACGCTGGGGAACGGGTGCTTCTCGGGGCCGTAGCCGACGCGGCGCCGGATGGAGGGGTCCATGACGGGCGATCCGCCCAGGACCTCCACGGACCCCGCGGACGGGGTCACCAGCCCCACCACGGCGCGCACCAGCGAGGTGCGCCCGCAGCCCTCGGGCCCGGTCACGACCAGTCCGGAGCCGGCGGGGACCGACAGCGTCACGCCGCGCAGGGCGGGCTCCGGCCCGCCCTGGTAGCGCACCTCGAGATCGGTGACGGCGATCGCCGCCGGCGGGCGTCCCTGCTCAGGCACGGATGAGCGCGAGGACCTCGTCGCGGCGCCGCTCCATGTCGGCCTCCGAGACCAGGGACTCCAGGTTCAGGCGCAGCAGCGGCTCGGTGTTCGACGCCCGCACGTTGAAGTGCCAGTCGTCGTAGTCCACCGACACGCCGTCGATCTCGCGCTGCACGCCGTCCCGGTAGGCGTCCCGGATGCGCTGGATCGCGGCGGGGGCGTCCGCCACCGTCGAGTTGATCTCGCCGGAGATGTGGTACTTCGCGCGGAACCCGTCGATGAGCTCCGACATCTTCACGCCGCGCTCGCCGAGCAGCTCCAGCACCAGCAGCGCGGGGATGAGCCCGGTGTCGGCGAACGAGAAGTCCTTGAAGTAGTAGTGGCCGCTCACCTCGCCGGCGAACACCGCGTCCACCTCGCGCATGCGCCGCTTGATGAAGGCGTGGCCCACCCGGAACTCGTCCGGCGTCCCGCCGGCGGCGGTGATGGCGTCGCGCACGGCCCATGAGGCGCGCAGGTCGTAGACGATCGCCGACGGCCCGGTGCGCCGCAGCAGGTGCTCGGCGAGCAGGGCGGTCAGGAAGTCCCCGGGCACGAACTCGCCCCGGTCGTCGATGAAGAAGCAGCGGTCCGCGTCGCCGTCCCAGGCGATGCCGAGGTCCGCGCCCTCCTCCTTGACCTTCGCCTCGATGAACGCGCGGTTCTCGGGCAGCAGCGGGTTCGGCTCGTGGTGGGGGAAGCGCCCGTCCGGGTCGAGGAAGCACGGCACCGCGTCGATGCCGATCCGCTCCAGCACGGGCGGCAGGTACACCCCGGCCATGCCGTTCGCGGCGTCGAGCACCACGCGCATCCCGCCGATCTTCGAGGCGTCGACGAAGCCCATGCAGTTGTCCACGAAGCGGCCCAGCACGGTGTCGTCCCGCTCGCGCGAGCCGCCGGGGGCCGGGGCGGGCTCGCCGGCCATCGCCAGGCGGCCGACCTCCCCGATCCCGGTGTCGCCGGACAGGGGCAGCGCCCCCGCCAGCACCAGCTTCGCGCCGGTGTACTGGGGCGGGTTGTGGCTGGCGGTGATCGCGGCGCCGGCGTCGTAGCCGCCGTCCGCGACGGCGAAGTAGACCATCTCGGTCGCGGCCAGGCCGATCTCGGTGACGCGGGCGCCGGCCGCCGCCGCGCCGGCGCAGAAGGCGTCGGCCATGGACGGGGAGGAGAGGCGCACGTCGTGGCCCACCGCGATGCGCGGGTTGGGGGTGCCCGGGGTCGCCTGGCGCACCACCTCGACGAAGGCGCGGCCGATGCGCTCGGCGCCCTCCTCGTCGATCTCGGTGCCGTGGAGGCCGCGAACGTCGTACGCCTTGAACACGCCTGGGATGAGCGTCATACGGAGAACCCCGGTTTCAGCAGGTCGTAGGTGTCGTCCATGTGCTGCGGCATCACCCGGCAGTCCCCGATCGCCGGCATGAAGTTCGTGTCGCCCACCCACCTCGGGAGGATGTGCAGGTGGACGTGGTCCGCGATGCCCGCCCCGGCGGCGCGGCCCTGGTTCATCCCCACGTTGAAGCCATGGGGGTGCATGGTCGCCGCGAGCACCGTCTGGGCCTTCTGCGTGAGCGCCATCATCTCGGCGGTCGTGTCGGCGTCCAGCGCCAGCAGGGTGTCGACGTGCGCGTACGGGACGACCATGAGGTGCCCGTTGTTGTACGGGTACAGGTTCATGATCACGAAGCACCGCTCGCCGCGGTGGAGGATGTACGAGCGGGCGTCGTCCTCCTGGGCCGGCAGGGTGCAGAACACGCACCGCGGGCCCTCGAAGCCGTGCTCGTGCTCGCCCGAGATGTAGGCCATGCGCCAGGGCGCCCACATGATGTCCGGGCCCTGGTGGCCCTCGGGGGGTCGCGTCATCGGCGCCCATCCTAGCGGCCCCCCTCGGGCGGGGGCTCGCGTGCGCATCGTCACGCCGGGGGCGGCCCGGACGTCATCCACCGGCGCGGGGTGCTGACTTCGTCCGTTGAAGGGAGTAGCGTCGCCCGTCGCGTCCGCCCGCCCATCACGGGCCTCCGCCGCGGACCCCCCATACGTGACCCATCACAGCCACAGTGCCTCCCGCGGCGCGTCCGCGGGGCTCACGCTCGCCGCGCTCGGCGTCGTCTTCGGCGACATCGGCACCAGCCCCCTGTACGCCATGAAGGAGGTGTTCAGCGGGGCGCACGAGCTGCAGCCCGACCCGGGCCGGGTCTACGGCGTCATCTCGCTGGTGTTCTGGGCGCTGATCATCATCGTGACCCTCAAGTACGTCGCCCTGATCATGCGGGCCGACAACGAGGGGGAGGGCGGCATCATGGCCCTCGTCGCGCTGGTCAAGCGCATCCCCTCCTCGGCGCGGATCGGCAGCGTGCTGGTGCTGCTGGGGATCTTCGGCGCCTCGCTGTTCTACGGCGACGGCATGATCACCCCCGCTATCTCCGTGCTCTCCGCCGTGGAGGGCCTGGAGGTCGCGCGGCCCGGCATCGACAGCCTGGTGGTGCCGCTGGCCCTGGCGATCCTCACGGGGCTGTTCGCGGTGCAGCGTTTCGGCACCGGGGCGGTGGGCCGCCTGTTCGGCCCGGTGATGCTCGTCTGGTTCACGACGCTCGGCATCCTGGGCGTCGCGGAGATCCGCAACCACCCGGACGTGCTGCAGAGCCTGTCGCCCACCTACGCGGTGCGGTTCTTCATGGACAACGGGTCGCTGGCGTTCCTCGCCCTGGGCTCGGTCGTGCTGGCCGTGACCGGGGCGGAGGCCCTGTACGCCGACATGGGGCACTTCGGGCGGCCGGCCATCACCCGGGCCTGGCTCCTGGTGGCGTTCCCCGCGCTGCTGCTCAACTACATGGGGCAGGGGGCGCTGCTGGTGAACGACCCGAGCGCCCGGGACAACCCGTTCTACCGGCTTGCGCCGGAGTGGGGGCAGATCCCGCTGGTGGTGCTCGCCACGTGCGCCACCGTCGTCGCGTCGCAGGCGGTCATCTCGGGGGCGTTCTCGGTGACCCGGCAGGCGATCCAGCTGGGCTTCCTGCCGCGCATGTCGATCCGGCACACCTCGGCCGACGAGGCGGGCCAGATCTACGTGCCGGCGATCAACTGGATGCTGTACGTCGCGGTGTTCGCGCTGGTGATCGGCTTCCAGTCCAGCTCGAACCTGGCGTCGGCGTACGGCATCGCCGTGACCGCCACCCTCGCCATCGACACGCTGCTGGCCTTCTACGTGATCCGGCACGTGTGGGAGAAACCGGTGTGGCTGGTGGTCGCCGGCGCCGCCGGGTTCCTGGTGGTCGACCTGGCCTTCTTCGCGGCGAACACCACGAAGATCCTGCACGGCGGCTGGTTCCCCATCCTCATGGGCCTGGTGGCGTTCACGCTGCTGTCGACCTGGTGGCGCGGCCGGCGGCTGGCGCTGCGGCGGCTCGCCGAGCGCGAGATGCCGCTGAAGAAGTTCATCCAGCTGCTGCGCGCCCAGTGGGCCCGGTCGATCCCCGGGATCCCCGTCACCCGCGTGCCCGGCACCGCCGTGTACCTCACCGCGATCGACGGCGGCACGCCCATGCCGCTCAACCGCAACCTCGAGCACAACCACGTGCTGCACCAGCACATCGTGCTGTTCACCTCGCGGGTGCGCGGGGTGCCGCTCATCCCCGACGACGAGCGGCTCGAGGTGAGCGAGCTGGGGCAGGGGATCGTGCGGGTGGTCGCCTCCTACGGCTTCCAGGAGCAGCCCAACGTTCCCGCCGCCCTGCGGCTGGCGGCCCAGCACGGGCTGGACGTCGACCCGGACCACGCCTCGTACTTCCTGGGCCACGTCACGCTGAACCCCGTGGACAGCGAGGGCATGGCGCTGTGGCGCAAGAAGCTCTTCGCCTGGATGAGCAAGAACTCGTTCCGGGCGTCCACCTACCTCGGCGTGAAGTCCGACGAGGTCATCGAGGTGGGCACCCAGGTCGACATCTGACCGCATCTGACCGGGCCCGCCGGGCCCCGCGTCAGATCCAGCGTTTCCTGCGGAACCAGATGAGCAGCGCGGCCCCGGTGCCCAGCATCACGCCGATGGTGAAGACCACGCTCCAGGCGCCGTGGTGGGCGAACATCAGGCCGTCCACGTTCATGCCGTAGAAGCCCGTGATGAGCGTCATGGGCAGCACGATCCCGGACAGGATCGTGAGCACCCGGATGACCTCGTTGAGGCGGTGGGTGATGACCGCCTCGTTGGTGGCCTCCAGCGCCTCGGCGACCTCCTTGTAGTTCTCCAGGAGGTCCCAGATGCGCTCGTTCTTGTCGACGATGTCGTCGAAGTAGATCTCCAGGTCCTGGGGCGCGTACTCCTTCACGTGCCGCTCCAGGAGCCGCAGGGTGGGACGCTGCGGCTTGATGATCTTCCGGTAGTTGATGATCTCCTGCTTGACGTTGGAGATGTCCCGGACGATCTCCTCGCCGCCGCCCTCGAAGATCTGATCCTCGAGCAGGTCGAGCTTGAACCCGATCTTGTCGAGGATCGGGAAGCAGTAGTCGTACATCGAGTCGACGATCTCGTAGAGCAGGTAGCCGGAGCCCTTGCTCATGTGCGCCTCGCGCTCGTCCTCCCGCGCGTTGCAGCGCGCCCACAGCGCGGAGAGGGGCTTCAGCGACTCGTTCGGGATCGTGATGATGAGGTCCCGGGCGACGAAGACGTTGAGCTCCGCGGCCTGCAGCCGCTGCGTCCGCTTGTCGAAGCGCGGGAAGTGCAGGACGATGAAGACGTAGTCGTCGTACTCGTCGATCTTCGCCCGCTGCCGGCGCCGCGACCGGACGTCCTCGATGTCCAGAGGGTGGAAGTCGTGGTGCTCCGCGAGCCAGTCGATCTCCAGCTCGCTGGGCGACTCGATGTTCAGCCAGGTGAGGCCGTGCGCCTCCAGGCGCTGGACATCGGGTTCCTTGGGCGGTGCGGTCTGGGTCTCAGCGAAGTGCCGCGAGGCCCGAGACGACGCTCGGCGGATCTTCGGCAGGTTCGCCATCGTCCGTCCGCATCGTCACCGTGATGATGTCGCGCCCAGGGGTCACGCGGGCGAGTGTAGCCCAGCACCGGCCCGTCCGTGTGGACGGGTTGTCACCGTTTCGCCGACCGTCCGGCCGCCGGGCCCGGGGGCCGCGGTCAGTCGATGAGGCCGTTGCGGTACGCGTACCGCGTGGCCTCGGTGCGGTTGCCGACGCCGAGCTTGCGGTAGATGTTCGACAGGTGGAACTTCACCGTCTGCTCGGTGACGTACAGCTTGCTGGCGATGTCGAGGTTCGACAGGCCCTCGGCGACGAGCTTGAGGATCGAGAGCTCGCGGTCCGTGAGGCCGCCGGGGTTCTGGGCGGTGACCGGCTCGGTCGCCCCGCCGCCGCCGGAGCCGCGCGGGTGGTACACGGTGCCCTCGACGACCTGCCGGATGGTGGAGGGCAGGTCGAGCGGGTTGATCGACTTGACCACGTAGCCGGCCGCGCCCTGGCCCAGCGCCTGCTCGATGTGCTCGGAGTCCTCGAACATCGACAGGATGATGACCTTGACGTCCGGGTGCGTCTTCTTGAGCTGCTGCAGGGTGGTGAGGCCGTCGCCCTTGGGCATGCGCAGGTCGAGGATCACCACGTCCGGGCGCACCTTGGGCACCAGGGCGATCATGTCCTCGCCGTTCATGGCCTCGCCCACGACCTTGATGTCGGGGGCGGTCTCCAGCGCCCGCTTGATGCCGTCGAGCATCAGGCGGTGATCGTCGGCGATCGCGACGCGGAGTGGAGGCTTGTTGATGGCGGCGACGGGGTCCGGCAATTTGGCAGTCGTCACGATGACGGTATCGGCGCTTCGGGCGGATACCTTGAACAGCGACGGGGGAACCCTATCGTCCCGGCCGGACGGGCGGTAGCCGGGTGAGGTCCGACGCACCCTTGGGTGGGTGCGGACCGGCCGCGGAGCTCAGTCGAGCTCGGGCCCGTGGCGCTTGATCGCGGCGACGATGTCCGCCGCCGGGGTGCCCTTCACCAGGAACTCGGACGCGCCGCTGTCGAGGCCGGCGGCGATCTCGTGCTCCTTGTCCGCCACCGAGAGCATGAGCACGGCGACGTCGGGAATGCGCGACTTGAGCTCCAGCGTCGCCTCGAGGCCGTCCACGCCGGGCATGGACAGGTCCATCAGGACGACGTCGGGGCGGTGCTCCTCGGCCAGGTCGAGGGCCTCGGCGCCGTTGTTCGCCTCGGCGACCACCTCGATCTGGGAGTCGCGCTCCAGGAGCCGGCGCAGGAGCGACCGGAACCGGGCGTTGTCATCTGCAAGAAGGACACGGACCATCACGGTTCGGCGGAGACCCTCGCTACTCCATCGCTGGTTGGATGTGCAGCACACTTCGCGGAAGAGCCTAAGCCGGTCACAGTCTCCGGGTGCCTAGACGCGTGGACGGTTCTTCGGACCGGAGAGGTATAGGACCGGCGAACGTCACGCAAGTTGCGATCGCTAGGATCGCACAGATGGCCGAACAAGAAACGCATGTGGATCACGCCGCCGTCCGCGGATTGCTTGCGGTCCTGGACTGCCCGGTGTCGCCGAGCGGGCTTTCCGACGGTTTGGCGGCGGTCGTGGAACGGCTCACCGATGCGGTCGGCGCGTCCGCGGCGGCCGTCGTCACGCGCGCGGCGCAGCCGGGTTCGCGGATTCTGGCGAATTCCCGCTTCCCGCAGGCCGAGGCCGAGGCGCTGGACGAGCGCGCGGGGGAGCTGGTGGAGCGCGCGAACGCGGGCGAACCGGGGGATCCGGTGGCTGTCGCGGTGCCCGGGGCGCTCGGCGACGTGGCCCTCGTGGTGGCCGGGCACGCGGGCGGCGACCCGGTGAACGCCGCGGCCGTCCGCGCGGCCGCCGAGCGGGTGGGGTCCGCCATCGAGGTGGCGCGCCTGCGCAGCGACCTGGACCGCGCGATGGCCCAGATCCTGGAGACCGACGAGCGGCTCCTGGGCCGCATCGGCCTGGACATCCACGACGGCCCCACCCAGCACCTCTCGGTGGCGCTGCTGGAGATCCAGCTGCTGGAGGCCGACCTCGCGGACGCCGCGTCGAACGGCGTCGAGCTCCCCGACGGCCTGATGGGGTCGATGGAGCGCATCTACGAGACCCTCGGCGGCGCGCTCACCGAGATGCGCGAGCTCATCGGCCACCTGCGGCCCGCGCAGTTCGAGAACCGGCGCCTGTCGGAGATCCTCCAGGACGCGCTCACGGCCTTCGAGGCGCGCAGCGGCACCCCGGTGGCGGCCGAGATGGTGGGGGAGTTCCCCGTGAACGGCGTCTCGGTGACCCAGCGCATCACCTTCTACCGCGTGCTCCAGGAGGCGCTGAACAACGCGCACCGGCACGGCCACGCGCGGCACATCACGGTGCGGGCGTCGGACGAGGAGGGCGGCACGCGCCTGGTGGTCGCCGACGACGGCAAGGGCTTCGACGCCGAGGCCGCGCTGCGGCCGCGCGCCGGCGCCCCGATCGCCCGCTTCGGGCTCCACGGGATGCGGGACCGCACCATCATGCTGGGCGGCACCTTCACCGTGACCAGCGCCCCCGGCGACGGCTGCTCGATCGAGGTCTACCTGCCCACCTGGCGCCCCGAGGACGATCCGTCGCGTGCCGGCTGAGGGGGTCCGCGTGAAGGTCTGCGGGCTCACGGTCCCGCGGGAGGCCGCCGCATGCGCCGAGCTGGGCGCGTGGGCGGTGGGCGTGGTGTTCGCCCCGGAGAGCACGCGGCGCGTGGACGTCGCGACCGCGGCCGAGGTCCTGGCGGCGCTGCCGCCGCAGGTCCGGCGGGTGGGCGTGTTCGTGGACGCGACGCCCGAGGAGCTGGCGGCCGCCGCGGCGGGCTGCGGCCTCACCCATGTGCAGATCCATGGGGAGACCGACGTGGCCGCGGCCCGCGCGGCGACCGGCCTGCCCGTGATCCTGGGCATCCCGTTCGACGGGGCCGCCGCGGCCGCCCGGGCGGACGCCTCGGAGGCCGACCTGGTGCTGTTCGACGCCTCCGTGCCGGGGCGCCACGGGGGCACCGGCACCACCCTCGACTGGGACGCCCTGGCCGCCGGGCGGCCGCGGCGGGACTTCGGCCTCGCGGGAGGCCTGTCCCCGTCGAATGTGGGCGACGCGGTGCGTAGGGTGCAGCCGTCGTTCGTGGACGTCTCGAGCGGCGTGGAGTCCGCGCCGGGCCGGAAGGACCCGGAGCTGGTGCGGCGGTTCATGGAGGCCGTGCGTGGCTGAGGTGACACAGCGGTTCGGTGCGTTCGGGGGGCGGTACGTCCCCGAGACGGTCATCGCCGCCCTGGACGAGCTGGCCGAGGCGTACCAGCGCCTGCGCGACGACGCCGGCTTCCGGGCCGAGCTGGAGGGGATGCTGGGGTCCTTCGTGGGCCGTCCCACCCCCCTGTACCGGGCGCGGCGCCTGGGCGAGGCGTACGGCATCGAGCGGCTCTACCTCAAGCGCGAGGACCTGTGCCACACCGGCGCGCACAAGATCAACAACGCCCTGGGGCAGGTGTTGCTCGCCCAGCGCATGGGCAAGCGCCGCATCATCGCCGAGACCGGCGCCGGCCAGCACGGCGTGGCCACCGCGACCGCGGCATCCCTGTTCGGGATGGAGTGCTGCGTCTACATGGGGCGCCTGGACATGCAGCGCCAGCGCCTCAACGTGATCCGCATGAAGATGCTCGGCGCCGAGGTGCGGCCCGTCGACGCGGGCACCGGCACGCTCAAGCACGCCACGAGCGAGGCCATCCGCGACTGGGTCACCAACGTGGAGGGCACCCACTACGTGATCGGCTCCGCCGTGGGCCCCGCGCCGTACCCGGAGATCGTCGCGGACCTGCAACGGGTCATCGGCGACGAGACCCGCGAGCAGATCCTCGCCGAGGAGGGCCGGCTGCCCGGCACGGTCGTGGCCTGCGTGGGCGGCGGCTCGAACGCCATCGGGATGTTCCGGGCGTTCCTGGACGACGCGGACGTGGCGATCGTGGGCGTGGAGGCCGGCGGGGACGGCATCGCGACCGGGCGCCACGGGGCGCCGCTGTCGGTGGGCCGCCCGGGCGTGCTGCACGGCTCCTACAGCTACCTGCTGCAGGACGACGACGGCCAGGTCGCCGAGGCGCACTCGATCTCGGCGGGCCTCGACTACCCGGGCGTCGGGCCGCAGCACAGCCACCTGCGCGACACCGGCCGGGTGCGGTACGAGTCGGTCACCGACGCGGAGGCCCTCGAGGCCTTCTCCCTCACCTGCTCCACGGAGGGCATCATCCCGGCGCTCGAGAGCTCCCACGCGCTGGCGATCCTCGCCCGTGAGGGGCGCGTGATGGGCGCCTCCGGGCCGGTGGTGGTCTGCCTGTCCGGCCGCGGGGACAAGGACGTGGACCAGGCCAGCGAGGCCCTGGGGATCGATGTCTGACGGCGCGGCCCGCATCGCGGCGGCCTTCCCGGCCGACCGCGCGGCCTTCATCCCCTACGTGATGGGCGGCTACCCGGACGTCGCCGCGAGCCTCGCCCACGCCAGGGCGATCGCCCCGCACGCGGACGTGCTGGAGATCGGCATCCCGTACTCGGACCCGCTCGCCGACGGACCGACCATCCAGGCCGCCGGCCAGGCCGCGCTGGACGCGGGGACCCGGCCGGGGGACGTCCTGGAGATGGCCGAGGAGCTGCGGGGCGGGCCGCCCGTGGTCCTCATGACCTACGTGAACCTGCTGCTGGCCGCCGGGCCCCGGGCGTTCTTCGAGCGCGCCGCCCGCGCGGGCGTGGCGGGGATGATCGTGCCGGACCTGCCCATCGACGAGGGCGACGACATCCGGGACGCGGCCGCCCGCGCGGGTGTGGCGATGGTGCCGCTGGCGGCGCCCACGACCACCGACCAGCGGATGGCGATGATCGGCCGCCGGGCCGCGGGGTTCACCTACCTGGTGTCCGTGGCCGGCGTCACCGGCGGCGAGCTCGAGGTGGGGGAGTCGCTGCGCCGCTTCGTGGAGCGCGCGCGCCGCAGCATCGACACGCCCGTGGCGGTGGGCTTCGGGATCCGCACGCCCGGGCAGGCGGCGGCCATCGGGGCCTTCGCCGACGGCGTCGTGGTGGCCAGCCAGCTCATCCGGATGATCGAGGCGTCGCCCGACCCCAGGGCCTGCGGACCGGAGCTCGCGGCCTACGCGAAGGAGCTCCAGGACGCCCTCAGAGGCGTGCCGAAAGGGCCGTCCGCCTCGTAACGGACGTGGCGAACGCCGTTGCGTGCGCTAGCATCGGCGATCAGTCAGGTCGAATGCGCCTGGCACGCATCATGCGGGACCGTGGTCGAAGTCGCTTGTAGGGCACTGCCGTACGCGTATTCACCCTGGATCTCGCCACCTTACATTGGAAGGAAGCAGCATGGCGCAGGGCGTCGTCAAGTGGTTCAACGCCGAGAAGGGGTACGGCTTCATCACCCCCGATGACGGTGGTAAGGACCTGTTCGTCCACTACTCGGAGATCCAGTCCTCCGGGTACCGCTCGCTCGAGGAAGGTCAGCGGGTCAACTACGAGCCACAGGACAGCCCGAAGGGTCCGCAGGCCAGCCAGGTCAGCCCACTCTAAGGCGAAGCGACACCACGGCAGCACCGACGGGGCGCCACTCTTCCGGGGGGTGGCGCCCCGTTTCGCATTCCGGGGTCAGAAGGACGTCGGCCCGCGGGGTTCCTTGTTCTCCTCCCAGTCCCCCGACGACGTCGTGGCCGGCGGCTCGCGCCTGCCCACCGTCCGGGCGAAGAACTGGTAGGACTGGCTCAGGAGCGCGTCGCCCAGGTTGACCGGGGCCCGCCAGAGGGCCCAGTACAGGACGTACTGGAACGGTGAGATCGTCCCGATCTTGGGGTGCTTGCTCTTGCTGACCGGGGGATGGGCCTGCACCAGCAGGTAGGTGGTGCCCGCCTTGTGCTCCGGGAGCTCGCGCTTGTCGATCGGCCACTTGAAGCCGTCGTTCTTGAGTGTCGGGATCTGGGTGCCCTTGCGCAGCCAGTCGATGCCGAACTCGAACGACGCGAGGATCACGAAGATCAGCGCGAAGAAGACCAGCAGGCCCCAGCGCGACCAGAGGTGCCCCGTGAAGAGCGCGACGACCTCGAGGATGATCACCCACCCCAGCACCCAGGACGCCGCCCGCCACCATTCCGACTTGTCGTCGGGGCCGGTCGGCATCTTGGGGGGCGAGCTCACCTCGTTCCGATCGTCGCCCGGTCGGAGTTGTCGAGCCTCAGGCCGTCACCGGTCGAGTAGAAGCACCCGACGCCCTTGATGCACAGACCACCGCCGATGAGCCCGTTGGTGACCAGCAGGATCAGGACGAGCAGGAAGCCGATCCAGACGAAGACTTTGTTCACGGGGGTGCCCTTCGACGCCATCCATGGGACTCCTCCCGGGCACGGTACAGGCGCGGGCCGCCGGTAGATTCCCGGCATGGCGGATTCGACACGCTCCAATGCCGACCGCTTCCTGGCGGCGTTCCGGACCATCGAGGATCTGCTCACCCGCGACGCGGAGCGCAACGGCGGGAACCACCGCCGGACCTTCGGCGAGCTGGTGGAGGGCTCGGGCCGCCCGGCGGTGCAGCACTTCCGCCGTGAGCTGCGCGAGCTGCAGGAGCTGCGCAACGCGATCGTCCACAAGGCGACGCGCGACGGCCGGCCCATCGCGGAGCCCCACGACGACACGGTGGACCTCATCGAGGGCATCGCCCAGCGCATGGCGGAACCGCCGCCGGCGCTCACGATCGCCGCGCGAGACGTGATCGTGTGCCATCCCCATGACGACGTGGGGATGGTCGCCATGCGCATGCGCTCGCGGGGTGTGTCGACGATGCCGGTGCTGGACCGCGGGGAGGTGGTGGGGCTGCTCACCTCCGACACGATCACCCGCTGGATGGCGGCGGAGCTCGAGGCCGGCCGCGGGCTGCTGGAGACCGCGCCCGTACGGGAGGTGCTCGCGCACGCCGAGCACCCCGACGAGCACGCGATCCTGCCGCAGGGCGCCTCGGCCTACGAGGCCCTGGCGCTGTTCCGCCGCGGCCTGGAGTCGGGCCGCACGCCGCGGGCGGTGCTGATCACCGCCACCGGCACCGAGACCGGGCGCGTGCAGGGGCTGCTCACCCCGGCCGACATGCCCCGGCTGCTGGAGCTCGCCGGGGCCCTGGGCTGAGCCCCGTCCCGCCGGCCCGGCCGCCGGCGGGGAGGCGGGGGCTCAGGCGTCCTGCTTGCCCGGCTCCTTGAGCGACTCCACGGCGGCCTTCGCCTTGTCGGAGATGCTGCCCTCGCCGGTGGCGATGTCCTTCAGCTCCGAGGCCTCCTCGGCCACGGTCCCGGCCACGTCCTTGGCCTTCTCGCTCACGTCGCCGGCGATGTCCTTCGCCTTCTCGGTGGCCTCCGCGGCGACTTCCTTCGCCTTGTCGGCGACGTCGCCGGCCAGGTCCTTCGCCTTGTTGACCAGATCGTCCAGGCCCATCGGGGGTTCCTTTCACACGCGGTCGTCGAGCGGGGGTCCGCCCGCCCGCCAATCCTCCCACAGCCGCGGGGGCCGGTGACGGCCGACGGCGTCCCCCGCGGCGTGCCAGCATCCCGGGCGTGGATCCCCGCGCCGACCGCCTGTCCCGCATCGCGCCGTTCGAGGTGATGGAGGTCCTCGCGCTCGCGCAGCGCCTGGAGGCCGAGGGCAACGACGTGATCCACCTGGAGGTGGGGGAGCCGGACTTCCCGACCCCCGAGCGCGTGGTGGAGGCCGCCGCACGCGCCATGCGGGACCGGCCCATGGGCTACACGCCGGCGCTGGGGCTGCCGGAGCTGCGGGAGGCGATCTCCGGCTGGTACGCCGCGGCGCTGGGGGCGGACGTCGCCCCGGAGCGGATCGTGGTGACCAGCGGGTCGAGCGCGGCGCTGCTGCTGGCCCTCGGGGCGGCCGTCAACCCGGGCGACCGGGTCGCGATGGGGGACCCGGGCTACCCGTGCAACCGGCACTTCGCCGCGTTCGTGGAGGGCGACCCGCTGCTGGTGCCGACGCACCACGAGACCGCCTACCAGCTCACCGCCGAGCTCCTGGAGGCGGCGTGGGACCCCGGGGTGCGCGCGGTGATCGCCGCGTCGCCGTCCAACCCGACGGGGACGCTGGTGCCGCTGCCGGAGTGGCGCCGCCTCGCCGCCCTCTGCGCGGACCGCGGCGCGGTGCTGATCGCCGACGAGATCTACCAGGGGCTCACCTACGGCCGGGACCCGGAGACCGTGCTGTCGGTGTCCGACGACGTGGTCGTGGTCAACAGCTTCTCGAAGTACTTCCAGATGACCGGCTGGCGCGTGGGGTGGCTGGTGGTGCCCCCGGGCTGGGTGCGGGACATCGAGAAGCTCGCCCAGAACCTGTTCATCTGCGCCCCGGCGCCCGCCCAGCACGCGGCCCTCGCCGCGCTGGAGCCCGAGACCATCGCGGTCCTGGAGGAGCGGCGCGCCGAGCTGCACCGCCGCCGGGACGTCCTGCTGGCCGAGCTGCCGCGCACCGGCCTGCGGGTGCGGGCCCAGCCGGAGGGGGCGTTCTACGTCTACGCCGACAGCTCCGAGGTGGCGCCCGACAGCTTCGCGCTGGCGGCCCGCCTGCTGCGCGAGCGGCACGTCGCGCTCACCCCGGGCCGCGACTTCGGGGTCGCCGCGCCGGAGCGCCACATCCGCATCGCCTACACCCAGCCGGTGGACCGGCTGCGGGAGGCCGTGGACCGCATCGCCGCCGCGGTCTGACCGGCGGGCCGGCGGGCCCGGGACGGGCGCCCGTTCCCGGCGACCGGCGGATCTGCGAGGATCACCCGCGATGGCTGATCAGGCGCCACCCCCGCCGCCTCCGCCGCCGGCCCGGGCACGCCCGGACTGGGGCAGGCGGCTGCTCCTCGCGGCGATCGCGATCGTCGTGGTCGTGCTCATCGCGCTCGCCGCGTCGGCGATCGTGCCGCGCTGGTGGGCCCACCGCGTGGGCGACCAGGTCAACGGCAGCATGTTCGCGGGCTTCGGCCTCGGGCTGCTGTACGGCCTCATCTTCACGGCCCTCCCGCTCATCGTGCTCTGGTACACGTTCCACCGCCGCCGCCCCTGGAAGGTCTGGGCGGGCGGGCTGGTGCTGGCGCTCATCGTCGCGCTGCCGAACCTCATGACCCTCGCGATCGTCGTGGGCACCGGGAACGCGGCCCACGGGGGCGAGCGCACCATGGACGTGGAGGCCCCGCTGTTCCGCGGCTTCAGCCTGGTGGGCGCGCTGCTCGCCGTGGCCGCCGTCGGGTTCTGGCGCTACCAGCGGTTCAGCCACGTGCGCACCCGGCGGCAGAACGCCAGGCTGCGGAAGGACCTGGACGCCGCCCGGACGCCCCCGGCGGACGCCGGCGAGGGCGGATCGCAGTGACCTCCGACGGCGAGCTGGACACCCGCGTCCGCCCGCCCGACGCCGACGACGGCCGCCCGAGCTGGTACCGCGAGCAGCTGGAGCGGCTGAAGGCCCTCACCGACGACGAGGACCTGGACGCGTACCTCGCGCGGGTCGAGCCCCGGGGGCCCCGGGAGCAGGAGATGCTCGCCGAGCTCGCCTCGCACCAGCCGGTGCTGGCGATGCCCGAGCAGTTCCTGCCCGCCCACCACCGCGCCGTGCGGTCGCTGGAGGCGGTGCGGCGGCACGGCTTCCGGCGCCCCGTGCTGCGCAATCTCGGTCCGTTCACCACGATCGCGCGCTACCCGATCGAGCTCGTGGCCCGCTACATCGTGGTGTCGTACGTGCAGCAGGTGAGCACCGACCTGCGCAACCTCTACCGGCTGCGCGAGGCCCAGGCGCCCCTGGGGACGATCGAGAACCGCCGCCTGCGGCGCGCCCGGCGCGACGCGGAGGACATGCGCACCGTCTTCCAGGGCCGCACCATCGGGCTCCCGACGTTCCTGCTCGGCGGCGCGCTCGTGCCCGTCGCGGCGTCGCTGTCGAACGCGGCGTCCGGCGTGACCTCCGACCGCGGTTGGCCGTTCGTCGTCGCCACCGTCATCGGGCTGCTGGTGGCCGCATTCGTGAGCTGGGTGGTGCTCCGCGGCGCAGCGCTCGCCCACCGGCGCATCCAGATCGCCACGCGCGTCCCCCTGGAGCGCCTGTGGCAGACCATCGGCTCGGCGGGCAAGCCGCCGAGGGACGACGGATCCACGTTCGCGCTCCTCGCGATCCTGGTGACCGTCGGGGCGTGGCTGGTGTTCCCGCTGCTGGTCCTCTTCGCGGTCGTCGGCTGAACCGGGCGGCGCCCCGGTCAGGGGGCGCCGCCCGGCCGGCCGTCACCGGCGGCGCAGCGGCACCGTGCGCGCGGTGGTCCAGGCGCCGGAGGCCGAGGCGCGCACGCGCAGACGCAGCGCGGCGAAGCCGCGGTCGCGCACGGAGATGCGGATGGAGCCGCGGCCGAGCCCGGCGGCGCCGACGGTGCGCCAGGTGCGTCCACGCGGGCCTGGACCGCGACGCGCGCGGCGCGGTTCGGCCCGGCGACCCGGGCGGAGATGACGATGCGGCCGTTCACGCGCGCCACCCGCAGGCGGGCGAGCCGCGGCGCGGCCGGGGCGGGCGCCGGGGTGGAGGACGGGTCCCGTCCCTCGGGCGTCGACGCGCTGCCGTAGCGCACGGTCACGGTCTGGGCCGCGGCGGGGGTGGTGAACGCCACCCGGTTCGCGGCGACCAGCCCGGAGCCGGTGTCGATGCCGCGCAGCACGTACTGGACGCCGCCGACCGTGACGGTGGAGGGCGCCGACAGGGTGTGCTCCTGGCCGATCGCCGAGGGGCGGACGTGCGGCGTGGTGCGCGCCTGCCCGTCCAGCACCACCTGCACCCCGGCCGGCGAGCTCGCGAGCGTGAGGTCGCGGGTCTCGGGCAGCAGCTCCTGCGACACCGTCGTGGAGCCGTTGAGGCTGTCGGTCGCCGTCGCCCGGATCTCGTAGTGCACGCTGTCGCCGTGCTGGTCGGACACCACCGTGCCGCCGGCACCGGTGTGGCCGGCGTCGTAGTGCAGGTGGTCGAGGTGGTGGATCACGATCTCCCAGCCGATCTTGGCGGCCGGGATGGCGCCGTCCTCGGGGTCGGTCGCCGAGATGGTGAACGGGATCGCGTCGCCGATGCGGTAGGTGGTGCGCGGCACCGAGATCGTCACCGACGGGCGGGTGTTCCCGGAGTCCACCGGCACCGTGGCCGTGGCCGTCGCGCCCTGCTGGTCCTTCACGGTCAGCGTGGCGGTGTACGAGCCCTTGGCGTAGGTGTGGGTGACCGTGGCGCCGGTCGCCGTGGAGCCGTCCCCGAGCTTCCACGCGTAGGTGAGCGTGGTGCCGGGGTCGGGGTCGGTGGAGCCCGCGGCGCTGAGCGTGGTGGTGAGCGGCGCCGCGCCGGACGCGGGCGTCGCCTTCGCGACGGCCACCGGCGGGTTGTTCGAGCTGATGTATGCGATCTCGCGGATCTCGCCGGTCGAGATGCTCGCGTAGGCGATGGTGCCGGCGGGCGTGGTCTGGATGTCCACGGGGTTGCCCCAGGAGCCGGCGGTGCCGAAGTTCTCCAGGCCGCTCTGCGGCCGGTAGAGCATGAACTTGTCGAGGCTGTAGTCGGCGAGGAACACCGCGCCGCGGTACTGCGCCGGGTAGGCGGTGCCGCGGTACATGGGGCCGCCGGTGATGGACCCGCCCTGGTTGCCGGCGTGCGAGAGGGCGACCAGCGGCCCCGCGCTGCCGGCGCCGGTGCCGCCCTCGGCGGGCGAGTACACCGATGCGCAGGTGGCGGCGGTGGCCGGGTCGGTGGCGTAGCCCACCTGCTTGACCGGGCCGGTGTTCGCGCCCTCGTAGCAGGGCCACCCGTAGTTGCGGTCCCGGTCGGGGTTCGTGCCGTCGGGGGAGACGACGTCGAGCTCCTCCCAGTCGTTCCAGCCGACGTCCGCCACGTAGACCGCGCCCGTCTGGGAGTCGAGCCCGAAGCGGAACGGGTTCCGGAACCCGCGGGCCATCACCCGCGACCGGACGGAACCGGGGTTCGCGGCGTTGTAGTACGGGTTGTCCGGGACGCCGTTGCCGGTGGCCGGGTCGATGCGCAGCAGCTTGCCGGCGAGGCTGTCGAGGTCCTGGCTGCGCAGGGCCAGGGGGTCCACGTCCTTGAACGTCGCGCCGTCACCGAGGGCGATGAGCAGCCGCCCCTGAGGGTCGAGGCGCAGCCCGCCGCCGACGTGGTTGATGGGGGTCACCTCCAGCCCGCTCACCAGCACGCGCCGGCTCGCGAGGTCGGCCCGCAGGGGGTTCGCGGCCGACGGCCGGTAGGCCGCCACGATGACCTCCGCACGGTTGACGCTGTCCGGCGACGCGGGGTTCACCTCGCGGGTGTACAGCACGTACACCTCGCCGGAGGCGCCCACCGCGAGGCCCAGCAGCCCGCCGTCGTTCCCCGAGTTCGCCTCGGCGCGCAGGTCCAGGAAGACCTCGTTCGCCCCGTTGTTGACGATGCGGACCCGGCCGTCCTTCTCGGCGACCAGCATCCGGCCGTCCGGCCGGTAGGCGAACGCCGTGGGGAGCGCGAACCCGGAGGCGACGGTCCGCAGCGAGAAGCCGGAGGGCGGGCCGGCGGAGGCGGGGCCCACGGCGGCGATGCCGACCAGGGCGAGGCTCATCCCTCCCGCGGCGATCAGGGCGGACAGGGAGAGCGCCGCACGGCGGCGGCGGGGGCGGCACATGGACATCGGGCACCTCGGGCACGGGGTGGACGTCTCCCGATCGGCGGTACCCGTTCCGTCCTGAGCGATGCGGCACACGCCGGGGCCGGACGTCCCGTGGGAGGGACATCCGGCCCGCGCCGTGCGGTGCTTAGTCCTTCGGCTCCTGGTAGCGGCGCTCCAGGTGCTGCTCGACGGTGCGCGGTCGGCCGCGCTTGTCGGGGGCACCCGGGTTCCACACCGAGTAGCGGGAGACCATCCCCACCAGCACCTCCGCCGTGGACGTGAGCCCGAGCGCGGTCTCCTCGACCCGCTGCGTGCCCGCGGCCGTCTCGCCGGAGGACGCCGCGACCTGCTGTGCGGCGGCCGCGTTCTGCTCGCTCACCGACGCGACCGCGGCGATGCCCTCGCGAACGGCACGGGTGCCGCTGCTCAGGTCGCCCGCGGCGGCCGCGACGTCGCCCACCTCGGCGGTGAGCCCGGCGACGTCGCCGGAGATCGTCTGGAACGCCTCCCGGGCCTCGCCGGCCCGGCGGACGCCCTCGGCGACCTCCCGCTTGCCCTCCTCCATCGCGGAGACGGCCCGGCCGGTCTCGTTCTGGATGTCGCCGACGATCGCGGCGATCGACCCGGCCTGCTCCTGCGTGGACTCGGCGAGCTGGCGCACCTCTTCGGCCACGACCGCGAAGCCGCGGCCGTGCTCGCCGGCCCGCGCCGCCTCGATGGCGGCGTTGAGGGCCAGGAGGTTCGTCTGGGCGGCGATGTCGGTGATGGTGGCCACGATCGCCCCGATGTCGTCGCTCTTGGAGCCGAGCCCCTCGACGACCTCGGCGGTGCGGCCCACCGCCTGCTCGATGCGGTCCATGACCTCCGCGGTGCGGGCCATGGCCTGTGCACCCTCGGCGGCCGTGGCGTCCGCCCGGCGGGCGGCCTCCGCGAGCCGGTCGGCGCCGCCGGCGACGGCCTCCACGCGGGTGGCCATGTCCTGCGCCTCCTGCGTGACGCGCATCGCGTCCGACGCCTGGTTGCTGGAGGCGTTCGCGACCACGTCGATCGTGGTGGCGACCTCCGCGACCGCGCGGCCGGCGTCGCCGGCGGTCTCCGACAGCTCTCCGGCCGTGCCCAGCAGGTTGCGGCCGGCCTCGCCCACGGAGCGGACGATGTCGTGGAACGTCGCCATGAGCGCGTTGAACGCGTGGGCGAGGTCGCCGATCTCGTCGACCCGGCTGGCGTCCACGCGGGCGGTCAGATCGCCGCCGTGCGCGATGGACATCATGTGGGCCTGCAGCCGCCCGAGACGGCGGGTGATGTTGCGGGTCTCCAGCACGCCGAGCCCCGCGGCGAGGGCGACGGCGAGGAGCGCCAGGACGCCCAGCAGGAGGCGCACGGAGCCGACGGCGTCGTCGGTCGCGACGGCCCCGGCCCTGGCCTCCGCGTCGCCCAGCTGCGTGAGGCCGTTGGCGAGCTCGTCGCCCTTGGCGTTGAGCTCGTCGTTCTCGAAGGCGACGGCCTCCTGGACGCGCCCGGCCTCGAGGAGGGTGCGCAGGCGCGCGTCCATCTCGGTCCACTGGGCGTACGTGTCCTTGACCTTGGTGAAGGCGGCGCGGCCCTGCTCGTCCCCGATCGAGCGGTCAAGGTTCGCGAAGGCCTCCTCGAAGGCCGCGACATCGCCCTCGTGCATGTCGCTGCCGTCGTCGTTCAGCACGCGCGAGCGGCCGCCCAGGGCGGCGTTCTGCGCCTGCGAGACGCGCATGTTGTAGGCGGCGGCCGCCGCGGCGTGCGCGCTGGCCGATGTGGCGGCGTACCGGGTCTGCTCACCGGTGACGCTGCCGATCCTCACCCAGCCGACGGTGAGGGCCGCCAGGAAGACGGCTGCGGTGATGGCGAAGGCCAGGGCCAGTCGTTGGCCCACCTTCAGCCGGTGCACGAGGTGCATATGGGGGTCGACCTCCGTGTCGACGAGAAGCTGCGGAACTGCACCTCGAATGTCGTCCGGGCGGGGCCCCGCCTTGAGGCCCCCGGACGATCGTCCGTCCTGTTTTCTGGACTCAGGCCTCCAATTCGGCGTACCGCCGCTCGAGGTGCTGGTCGACGGTGCGCATCCCGTCGCGCTTGTCGGGGGTGCCGGGCGACCACACGGTGTAGCTCGCCACCAGGTCGACCATCACCTTCGCGGTCTCGGCGACCTGCTCGGCGGTGAGGCCCACCTGCTCGGCGCTGGCCGCGGTCTCGGCCGACGACGCGGCGACCTCCTGGGCGGCGGCGGCGTTCTCCTCGCTCACCGCGGCGACCTCCGCGATGCCCTCGCGCATCACCTCGGTGCCCGACCGCAGCTCCACGGCGGCCTCGGCGACGCCCCCGATCTCGGCGGACAGGCGCT
Organism: Thermoleophilia bacterium; assembly: GCA_046330435.1. GTDB lineage: Bacteria > Actinomycetota > Thermoleophilia > Miltoncostaeales > Miltoncostaeaceae. Next base: position 192,788 of record JAXLST010000009.1, read on the forward strand.
CCACCTCGGCCCGGATGGCGGTGAACGCCTCCCCGGCGTCGGCGGTGCGGCGCACCCCGTCGGCGACCTGCTGGCGGCCCTCCTCCATGGTGGACACCGCGTGCGTCGTCTGCCGCTGGATGTCGCCGATGATCTCCGCGATGGAGGCGGCCTGCTGCTGGGTGGACTCGGCGAGCTGGCGCACCTCGTCGGCGACCACGGCGAAGCCGCGGCCGGCGTCGCCGGCCCGGGCGGCCTCGATTGCGGCGTTGAGCGCCAGCAGGTTCGTCTGGGCCGAGATGTCGGTGATCGTGGCGATGATCGCCCCGATGTCGCCGCTGCGGGCGCCCAGCGCCTCCACCACGCCGGCGGTCCGGCTCACCGCGTCCTGCACCCGCTCGATGGTCCGGGCGGCCTGCTCCACCGTCTGCGCGCCGTCCTGCGCGGTACGGTCGGCCCGCTCCGCGGCCTCCGCGAGGCGCACGGCGCCGTCCGCGACGCCGCCGACGCGGCGGGCCATGTCCTCGGCCTCCTCGGTGACCCGCATCGCACTGGCCGCCTGCGTGCTCGAGGCGGTCGCCACGGTCTCCACCGTGGAGGCGACCTCGGTCACCGCCCGCTCGGATTCGCCGGCGGTCGAGGTGAGCTCGGCCGCGGTGGCGAGCAGGCTGCGCCCGGACTCGCCGACGCCCCGCACGATGTCGTGGAGGGTCGCCATGAGGGCGTTGAAGCCGTGGGCGAGGTTGCCGAGCTCGTCCGTGCGCGTCGCGTCCACGCGGGCGGTGAGGTCCCCGCCGCGCGCGATCGACATCATGTGCTCCTGGATGCGGTTCATGGGGCGCGTGATGGAGCGGCTCGCGAGGATCGCCTGGACGATCGCGGTGAGGAGGGCCAGCAGGCCCAGCAGGACCAGCAGCGTCCGCACGGTGGACACACCGTCGCCGGTGCTCGCGGCGCCCGCGTCGGCCTCACGCGCTCCGAGCGCCGTGAAGGCCTCGGCCAGGTCGTCGCCGGTGCTGTTCACATCGGCGTTCTCGAGCGACACCGCCTCGGCGGCGCGTCTCCCGTCGACCAGCTCCTGCAGGCGCCGGTCCAGCGCCGTCCAGTCGGCGTACAACCGCTCGATGCGGGTGATCTCCGCGCGTCCGGCGTCGTCGCGCACCGCGCCCTTGAGGGCGGCGAACGCCTCCTCGAAGGCGGCGACGTCGCCCTCGTGCATGTCCGTCCCGTCCTCCAGCAGCACACGGCCCCGGCCCCGCAACGCCACGTTCTGCGCCTGCGAGACGCGCATGTTGTAGACGGCGGCGCCCGCGGCGTGCGCGCGGGAGGAGGCGGTGGCGAACTCGCGCTGGCCGTCGGCCACGCTGCCGATCTTCACCCACCCCACGGCGATGGCGGTGAGGAAGACGGCGGCGGTGAGGCCGAATGCCAGCATGAGCCGCTGGCCCACCTTGAGGTGGCGGATGAACTGCATGGGACACGTCCTCGGGTCCGGGGCACCGGATGACTGCTTCCCGTCCCTCGCGGATACGGGACGCCACTTGAGCGCCGCGCCACACCGATTCGACCCGGCCGGGGGACGGACGTCACGGGCCGCCGCCTCCGCGCTCAGGCCGGGCCCCTCGCGACCGAGAGACAGGCAACGGACGACCCCGAGCTCCGAGCAGTACGGCCGTGTCCCGTTCGCCATGGAACCCCGATTCATCCCGCGCCGGCCCGCGGGATCCCGCATGGCGGTCCCATCGCGCAACAGGAGACCCCAATGGAGTTCATCGGGGATGGTCCCGGTGCGGCCGCGGCCGGCCGTCCGGCCGTCGTGACCGTCGGGCGGCGTCTCGCCGCAGCCTTCGCGGCGATCGCCGCGCTCGCCGGCCTGCTCGGGCTGGTCGCGGTCCGATCGGTCGGCCACGTCAACACCACGTACGAGCGGGTGCTGGAGGTCCGCGCGGCGGACCGCGCCGCGGCGATCGGCCTGGAGACCGAGATCGCCCGCCAGGCGGCGGCGTTCCGGGGCCTGGTGCTGACCGGCGAGCCGGCGTTCGGCGAGCAGTTCGACGCCGCGTCGGCGGCGTTCACCAAGGGCATCGCGGAGATCCGCGGCCGGGACGGCTCCGCCGCGACGGCGCTCGACCGCGTGGCGGCCGCCCACGACGCCTATCTTCAGACCGTTCGCGAGGCGCGCGCGGCGCTGAACGCCGGCGACCGCGCCGCGGCCACGCGGCTCATCTCGGAGCGCGTCGGGCCGGCGAACCAGCGTGCGCAGCAGGCCCTGGAGCCCGTGGTCGCGGCGCAGACCGCCGCGATGCGCGACGGCCGCCAGGAGGCCGCGTCGGCGACCTCGTCGGCGCGCCTGGAGGTGCTGCTGGTGCTGTTGGCGGCGGTGGCGCTCACCATCCTGCTGGCGGTGCTGTCGGCGCGCTCGGTCACGCGGCCGCTCGCCGCGCTGGGCGCACGCCTGCGGGCGATCGCCGACGGGAACGGGGACCTCACCCTGCGCGTCACCGTCCGGCGGCGCGACGAGATCGGCATGGTCGGCGCGGAGTTCAACCGCTTCGCCGACCGCGTCCACGCGATCGTGCGCCAGGTCCGCGACCAGGCGGCCGCCCAGGTCCGCATCGCCGGGGAGCTGGCGAGCGCCAGTGACCAGTCGGGGCAGGCCGTCGAGCAGATCGCGGTGACGGTCGAGGACATCGCCAAGGGTGCGGCCAGCCAGGCGGGCGGCGCGCAGGCGGCCGCCGACGCGGCAGACTCGCTCGCCGAGTCGGTGCACCGGCTCTCCGAGAGCGGCGAGGCGGCGGCCGAGGCCGCCGGGGATGCGGGCCGCGCGGCGGAGGGCGGCCACGAGGTGGTCGCGTCCGCCGGGGAGGCGATCGGTCGGGTCTCCCGGCGGTTCGCCGAGGCCTCCGAGGTCGTGGGCGGCCTGGGGGAGAAGGGCGAGGAGATCGGCGAGATCGCCGGCACGATCGACGCGATCGCCGAGCAGACGAATCTGCTGGCGCTGAACGCCGCGATCGAGGCGGCCCGGGCGGGCGATGCGGGCCTCGGGTTCGCGGTGGTCGCCGAGGAGGTCCGCGTGCTGGCGGAGGGGAGCCGCGAGGCCGCGGCCTCCATCGGGCGCATCATCTCCGACCTCCAGGCGGGCACCCGCGCCGCGGTGGGCGCGATGGACAGCGGCCGCGACGAGGTCGCGGCGGGTGTCGGGGCGGTGGCCCGCGCCGGCGAGGCGTTCGACCGGATCCGGGCGCAGGTCGACCGGGTGACCGGGGAGATCGCCGTCGTGGCCCAGGCGGGGCGCGAGATGGAGTCCGGCGTCGCGGAGATGCGCGGCCGCTCCGCGGACGTCGCCGCCGTGAGCCAGGAGAACGCCGCGGCCGCGCAGGAGGTGGCGGCGGCGACGGAGCAGACGGCGGCCTCGACCCAGGAGGTGTCGGCGTCGGCGGCGGCCCTCGCGGGCAGCGCCGAGGGGCTGGCCGGCCTGGTGGCGGGCTTCACCGTCTGACGGAACCGCGGCGGCCGCCCCCGGGGGGGCGGGGACGGCCGCCGCGCCCCGTCACGGCTGCCAGTCGGCGGTGACCGAGACGGTGCTCACCCCGCGCACGATGACGCGCCCCTGCCGGCCGCCGATGCCGACCAGGCGCAGGCGCCCGTCGCCCTCGATGAAGTTCTCGTTCATCAGGAGGGTGCGGCCGTCGGCGGAGACCGCCTCCGGGAAGGCGATGACCCGCCCGTTGCCCAGCCGGCGCACCGCGCCCGTCGTGGCGTTCACCGTGATCGGCACGGAGTAGTCGTCGCCGCCGATCGACCCGATCACGCTCGCGCCGTCAGGCGTCCACCCGCTGGCGAACGGCCCGGTCACCAGGAACGGCCCCGGCGGCAGGGTGGTGAGCCGCCGCGCGCCGCCGCCCGTGGGGTTCACGGTCCAGATCTGGGAGTGGATGACGGTGGTCGGCTGCCCGCCGATGCGGACCCGCCTGCGCGTGTAGCGGGTCACCGCGATCTTGGCGGGCCCCCACACGGGGCCCGTGGCGTCCCGCACGGCGAGGACGCGGCCGGCCATGTCCGCCGGGTCGGCGATGTAGACGTTGCTGGTGGTGCTCCCGAACCGGCCGGTCGAGAACGCGATCCGCGTGCCGTCGGGTGACCAGTCCACGCTGTCGACCTGGTTCCTCGGGGCCCGGATGAGGGTGGTGCGCGCGCCGGTGACGGCGTCGACGAGCGCGAGGCCCTCGCCGGTGATGTACCCGGCGGCGGTGGAGGTCTCGGTGGTGCACACCAGGCGCGTGCCGTCCGGTGACCAGACCGGCAGCCCCCGGCAGATCTGCGTGGTGGTGAGGACCGTCCCGTCGGCGATGGTGAGGATGCGGACCGCGCCGGGGCCGGCGCTCCCGCGGAATGGCTGGTACGCCAGGCGGGTCCCGTCCGGGGAGATCACGGCGCTGGTGCCGCGCACGGCCAGCACGCGGGCGCCGCTGCCGTCGTCGTTCGCCAGGTAGATGCGGTCCCCGGTGCCGGTCGGCTTCTGGAAGGCCATCGTCGCCTGCCCGGTGGCGGGCACGGCGAGGGCGGCCGCGCCGGCCGCGACGAGGGCGAGGCGTGCACGACGGCGGGACTGGGCGGGTGCTGCGGCCATGGCGGTCTCCTGGGACGGTGCCGTGGGGGCGGATGCCGTGATGCTCGCACCGCGCGCCCGGCATCGCGCGGTCCGGGATGCGGACCCCCGTCCCGGCGTCCGCGTTACGTCCGGCGCGCGCCGTGCGCGATCCGGTGGCGGGAGCCGCCGGTCACCGGATGACCACGTCCCCGCGGCCCGTGCGGCCACCGGGGGTGACCACCACCCGCCGGGTCACGTCGGCGGAGGCCCAGAGCGACAGGTTCGCCGAATCGAAGTGCACCCGGATGCGCTTTGTTCCGGCGGTGTCGGTGCCCCTCACCGTGAAGAAGCCCTTCGCGTCGGGCGCGACCACCTGCCCCAGCGGGGTCACGGTGCTCGGGCCCACCTTGCGCACCATGACGACCCCGGCACCGCGCTCGAGCAGCCCCACGAGGGGAGGTGCGATACGGGGCAGGATCCGCCCGCGGATGACGATGCGGCCCCGGGAAAGCGTCTTCACCGAGGTGATCTGGATCCGGCTGACGCCCGGCTGCACGACGACGCCCGCGGACTCCGCCGCCGTGGCCGCGCCGGCGCCGTCGGTCGCGGTGACCCGGCAGGTGACCGGGAACCCGGTGCGCAGGTACGGGTCGGTGACGCGGAGGGTGGGACCCGTCGCCCGGGCCGAGCCGTTGTACATCCACTCGTAGGCGAACGCCGTCGGCGATCCGGCCCAGGTGCCCGGCGCGCATTTCAGCGTCCCGCCGTAACGGGCGTCGCCGGAGACGGCGGGCGGCGTAACGGCGCTCGGCGCCGCGGCGGCGGTCGCGGTGAGGACGGCGAGCGCGAGGCATGCGCCGCCGCCGGAGCGGCTCAGGTGCATGGGGACCTCCGGGATCGGCTGACGGCGCCATCACAGCACGTCCCGCGGGCTCCCGGAACGCCCCATCCGGGGGGCCGCCGGTGATGATGCGGGCCGCCATCATCACCGGCATCGCCCCGAATGTCAGTTGCGTCTCAGCGTGCGTCGGCCCAGACGTATCGCAACATGCCGTCCTCGACCACCGTGGAGAGGCGCATGAGGCGTGTGTTCGGCGCCGCGGGACCGTCGATCCTCGCGCCGGTGTCACGTGAGAAGCGCGCCCCGTGCCAGGGGCAGCGCAGGTGGCCGTCCTCGTCGCATTCGAGCGGGCCTCCGAAGTGCATGCACACGTTGGCGTAGGCCACCGGCGTCCCGTCATCCGCCAGGACGACCTGCAGGGAGCGGCCGAAGAACTCCACCTCAAGCGCGCCGCCGGGCGGGATGTCGCCCACGCTGCACAGGTCCACCTTCATGCGGTCGCCCCGGCCGGGGCGGTCTCCAGCGGGAGGCCGGCGGCCTCCCAGTCCTGCTTGCCGCCGGCGTACTTGCGCACGTCCGCGTAGCCCATCGCCCGCAGCTGCGCCTGCACGATCGCCGAGTTGTTGCACGCGGTGTTGGAGCAGTAGGTCACGATGGCCGCGCCCGTGTCCGGCAGCAGCACCGGCGCGAGCCGTGCGACCTCGGTGTGCGGGATGTTGAGCGCGCCCGGGAGGTGCCCGGTGACGTAATACGGCTCCGCGAGCGTCTCGACGACGACCACCGAGCCGGCCGCGATTGCGTCCCTGAGCTCGTCGCGTGTGATGGTGTCATGCATGTCCGGCCTGCCTTCGATCGGGTGTTGTGAACACGGCCGATGGTGGCGGGGTAACGTGTGTGATGTCCAAGACCGATACGGTCTCCCTTCATACGCGCGGGGTATCGATGCGGGGCGCGATGCAACCCGAGCTTCGGCTGGTGCGCTACTTCGTGGCGGTGGCCGAGGAGGAGAGCTTCACCCGGGCCGCGCGGCGGCTGGGGATGGCGCAGCCCCCGCTCAGCACCGCGATCCGTCAGCTGGAGGCGCAACTCGGTGTGCGGCTGCTGGACCGGTCGGACCGCAGGGTCCGTACGACCCCGGCCGGTGCGGTGCTGCTCGCCCGCGGGCGGGTGCTGCTCGCGATGGCGGACGAGGCGTTCGCGGAGGTGCGGGCCGTTGAGGGGCAGGCTGCGGGGCTGCTCAAGGTCGGCATCAGCCCGGCCGCCCGGTTCGGCCTGACGCCGCGGCTGCTGGCGGCGTGGGGCGCGTCGGCGCCGTCGGTGATGGTGCACATGCGCGAGGACACGACGGGCGCGCTGCTGCGGGACCTGGCGGCCGGCCGGCTCGACCTGGCGGTCGTGTTCTGCCCGCCGCCCGCGGACGGCATCGACGCGCGGCTGCTCCTGGAGGAGCCCGCGGTCCTCCACGTCCGCGACGACCACCGGCTGGCGGACCGGCCGTCGGTCGACATCGCCGACCTGGCCGGCGAGATCGTCCTGGTGGCGGGCGGGCCCGACAGCCCGGGCTACACGGCCACCGTCATGGCCCTGTGCCGGGAGGCGGGGATCGTCCCGGAGGTGCGGCCGGATCCCTACCCCGACCTGGGTCTGCAGGCCGTCCGCGAGGGCCTCGGCGTCGTGGTCTACGTGCGGACGGCGTTCGACGGGGCGCTGGAGGGGTCCCGGCTGGTGCCCGTCGCGACCCCGGCCTCGCTGCCGTTCCACATCTGCCGCCGTGAGGGGGCGTCCGACCCCGCCCTCGACCTGCTCACGGCCATCGCATTCGAGGTGGCCGGCCCGGACGGGGCGCCGGCGCCCGGGGCGGACGCGGCGGCGCCCTGACGGGTCCGGCTACCAGGCGAGGGGCTCGCCGTCCCGGAAGAACCCGCCGCGCGGCCCGTCGTCCGGCAGCATCGCCGCCCACGCCACCGAGGCGGCTCCGTCGGCGATGGGGCGCGCCCCCATCTGCTCGGCGCCGGGCCACGTGGCGGTGAGCCCCGGGCAGACGGCGTTCACGATCACCGGCGTCCCGGCGAGCTCCGCGGCGAGGGTGCTGACCACGGCGTTCACCGCCGCCTTGCTGATGCCGTAGGTGGCGGCGGCGCCCCCGCGGCGCGTGAGCCCGAACTGCTCGTCCGCGTGGGAACCGGCCCCGCTCGAGACGAACACGATGCGGGGGTGGGCGCTGCGGCGCAGCAGGGGGAGGAACGCCACCGCCGTCCGCCATCCGCCGAAGAGGTTCGTGCCGACCACGCGCGCCGCGGCTTCCAGGTCCGCGTTCGTGGCGGTCTCGGTCCAGTCGACGTAGGCCGCGGCGTTGTTGATCAGCACGTCGAGCCGCCCGTACCCGCGCTCGACCACGGCGGCCGCGTTCGCCACGGCGGCCGCGTCCGCGACGTCCAGGTCGGCGTCCAGGGCGCGGACGTCCCCGCGCGATGCCAGCTCGGCCGCGGCCGCCGTGGCACGCGCTCCGGTGCGTGCGCTCACGAGGACCGTCGCCCCGTGCTCGGCGAGCTGTCCCGCGACCTCGCGTCCGATGCCGGTGGTCGCGCCCGTGATCAGGACGAGTCGGTCGGTCATGCGTCACCTCAGGGTAGAAACGGACCGGTCCGTCTCAGTCTGTATGCTGTGCGCATGCCCGGTCAAGGCGGATCGCAGGCGGTCAGGCTGCCGCGCGAGGAGCGCGAACGGCGGGTGCTCGACACCGCCGCCGAGCTCTTCTACGCGCGGGGCGTCCACGAGGTGGGCATGGACGAGCTGGTGCGCGCGACGGGCCTGGGCAAGGCCACGGTCTATCGGCTGTTCCCGACGAAGGACGCCCTCGTCGGCGCCTACCTGGAGCGGCTCTCCGCGTCGATCCTGGCGGCCATCGACGCCGACATCGACGCGCATCGCGACGATCCCGCGGCCGCCGTGCGGGCGATCTTCGCGGCCATCGCCGGGGACATCGCGCGGCCGTCGTTCCGCGGCTGCGCCTTCAACAACGCGAGCATGGAGTTCGACGACCCGGAGCATCCGGCCCGCGTCGCCGCCCGGGCGTACCGGTCGGCGCTGCACGACCGTCTCACGGCCCTCGCCGGCCCCCTCACCGGCGCCCATCTGGCACTCGTCATCGACGGCCTCTACACCAACGCCGCGCACCTCGGGCCGGACGGTCCCGCGGCCCGTGTCCCGGCGCTCGTCGACCTCCTGCTGGCCCGGGAGGGGACCGGAGCGTCGGTTCGGGTCGATTCGGGCGAGTGAGGTTCACTCAGGTCCGCCGCGTGGGGACACCGCGGGGTCACCGGGTGGTCCGGGGCCCGTTGGCGTCCCCGGCCCGCGGCAACAAAAAAGCCCCGCCTGTGCGGGGCTTTTCGGTGAAGCTCCTCGGGTAGGACTCGAACCTACAACCCTCCGGTTAACAGCCGGATGCTCTACCATTGAGCTACCGAGGACCGCTCGATCGGGGATCGTATCGGATGATCCCGACGGACGCTTGAAGGTCAGGGCCGCCGAGGGGGCTCGGTGAACCGGTGCAGGTAGATCACGCGTCCCTGCTCGTCCGGTCGTCCCTCATACCGGACCTCCTCGCGCTCGTGGCGCCACCCGGCCTCGCGCATCTCGGTGACCAGCGAGGACGCCGCGGGGCGGCGCGGGTCGGCGATCAGCACGGTGCCGCCCGGGCGCACGAGCCGGAGGATCAGGGCGGCGAGCTGCGGGCCGTGGCGGTTCTCGTACGCCACGTCGGCGCCGATGACCAGGTCCCAGGGCTCGGCGTCCAGGAGTTCGGCGGGCGGCGCTCCCCAGTCGGCCTCCAGGGTCGGCAGCTCCCGCAGGCGGTTGGCGTTCGCGTTGGCCCGGGCGAACTCCAGCGCCTCCGGGTACCAGTCCGTCGCGAGGACGTCGGCACCGGCGCGCAGGGCGACCATCGACGGCAGCCCGAGCCCGGCGCCCACCTCCAGCACCCGCAGGCCGGCGAGGTCCATCGTGGTGAGATGGGCCGCCAGGACGATCCCGGACGGCCAGAGGTCCGCCCAGTAGGGGAGCCGCTCGTCGTTGGCGTACTCCTCCTCGTCGATGAGCTCCTCCGCCTGGCGGGGGTGCGTCACGCGCAGGCGCAGGCGGCCGACGAACACGTCGTCGGTCACCAGGTCGTAGCCCTCCGGAAAGCCCGTCACGGCGCGGGAACATACCGGGCTCGACCGGGCGCGTCCCGGACCGCTATCCTCCACCGGTCGTCCGATGGATCAAGGGAGCAGTGGATGAGCGAGGAGACCGAGGGCACCGTGGCCGAGGAGGCCGTCGAGGAGGCCCCCGCCGCAGAGACCGAGGTCGCCGTCGCCGAGCCGGCCGCCGAGGCCGAGGAGGCGGTGGAGGAGCAGGATGAGGCTCCCGCCGAGGAGCCGGTGGCCGAGGCCGCCGAGGAGCCCGTCGTCGCCGCCGGCGCGCCGCTGCGCCGCGAGGCGCTCGTCTACCTCTGCGAGCGCGGGCACCGCACCCTCATCATGTTCGGTGAGCCGCCGGCCACCTGCAACGCGCAGATCTCGCGCAAGCAGCTCTGCGGCCGCCAGATCTACCACATGACCGAGCTGCCGGAGCAGGTCCAGAAGGCGCTCAACCCGATCAAGGCCTCCAAGAAGAAGGCCGGCAAGAAGTAGTCCCGTCCGGTCCTCCGGCGGCCGCCGTCGAGGCGGCCGCCGGACGACCGGCGAGGCGGCCGGCACGGCCGGCCGCCCCGTGGTCCCGCCCGGCGGTCAGCCCGCCTCGGCGGCCTCCACCATGCGGGTCATCTCCGCGAACCCGGGCTCCCAGCACGCCGGGTCGTCGAGGTCGACGCCCAGCGGCCGCAGCAGGTCGGCCGGCGCGGCCGAGCCGCCCGCGGCCAGGAACGCCATGTACCGCTCGGCGAACGGCGCGCCCTCCGCCCGGTAGCGGGCGCACAGCGCGAGGGTCACCAGGTGCGCGAACACGTACGCGTACGTGTAGAAGCGCGTCGAGATGAAGTGCGGGATGTACGACCAGCCCAGGCGGTAGCCCTCCGGCAGGCCCACCGAGTCCCCGTAGTACGCGCGGTTGCGGTCCAGCCAGATCTCCGACAGCCGGTCGGCCGTGAGGGTCTGGCCCTCCCCGCGGATGCCGTAGGCCCGCTGCTCGTACCGGGCGAGGACCGTCTGGCGGAACACCGTCGCGAAGCTGCCCTCGACCCGCTCGCAGATGAGCGCCCGCCGGGTGGCGGGGTCGGTCTCGGTCTCCATGAGGTGGTCGAAGGTGAGGAGCTCGGCGAACGTCGACGGCACCTCCGCCAGCGCGAGGCCCGTGTGCACCGACAGCGCAGTCTGCTGCGACGACGCCAGCGTGAAGTGCATGCCGTGGCCCAGCTCGTGGGCCAGGGTCATCACGTCGTCCATGCGGTCGGTGAAGTTCATGAGCACGTACGGGGAGGCGTCCTGCGCCACCGACGCGCAGAACGCGCCGCCGCGCTTGCCCGCGCGCGGTTCCGCGTCCACGCGGCGCTCGGTGAAGAAGCCCCCCGCGATCTCCGCGATGCGCGGCGAGAACCGGCCGAACGAGACGTCGATGAGGCGGCGGGCCTCGGGGAAGTCCACCGCCCGGCCGGCGCCGATGGGCGCGTACTGGTCCCACAGCTCCAGCCGGTCGAGCCCCAGGATCCCCGCCTTCGCCCGGAACCAGCGCTGGGCCAGGCCGTAGTGGGCCTCCACCGCGTCCATCATGTTGTTCACGACGGCGCGGTCCAGCTCGTTGCGCAGGTGGGTGCGGTCCATCGGGTCCTCATGGCCCCGCAGACGGTCCATCGCCAGGCGGTCGGCCACCAGGGTGTCGTACACGTGCGACAGGGTGTCGGCGTGGGGGCCCAGCCCCTCGTACAGCGCCTCCAGCGCGCGGCGGCGCAGGTCCCGGCGCGGGTCGCGCACGTGGGCGAGCAGCCGGTCGATGGTGTGCGGCACCGGCCCGTCGCCCGCGTCGAACTCCACCTCGAGGGTGGAGGTGATGCGGGAGAACAGGGTCTGCCAGGCGCTGCCCGCGGCGGGCTCGCGCTCGGCGAGCATCCGCTCCTCGGGCTCGGTGAGCATGTACGGCGCGAAGCGGCGCATCCCGATGAGGTGGTGCCGGTCGGCGGCCACCTGGGGGCTGCCGGCCAGCTCGTCCGCGCGGGCGTCGTCGAGGGCCATCCACTCCAGCTCGAAGAACCGGAGGGCGTTCCCCGCCTCCACGAGGCTGCGGTCGATGAAGGACGAGAGGTCGCGGTTCTCCTCGTCGGTCACGTCGACCGACTCCCGGAGGTGGGCGTAGGAACTCACGCGCGAGAGCTCGTTGTCGATCACGGCGAGCTCGGCGAGGGCCTCCGCCAGGTCGTCGGGCGTGATCGTCTCGAGCGCGCCGCGGTACCGCGCCTCGAAGGCGCGGGAACGCTCCAGCGCGGCATCCATGCGCCGGCGGGCCTCCTGGGCGCCGTCGACGAGGGGGGAGAGGTCCCATCGGACGCCGGCGGCGTTGGGACCCGTGGGGGCAAGGGTATCGGTGGTCATCCGGGCGAGGGTACACCCTCCCCGACGGCCCGGAAGACGAGATCCGGCGTGTCCGGGGGCAGCGGCGGGACACCGGTGTCGCCCAGCTCGAAGCGCTGGCCGGGCCCGTGGAAGTCCGATCCGCCGCACGGCACCAGGCGCAGCCGGCGGGCGATCGCGGCGTAGGCGTCGCGCTGCTCGGGCGTGTGCTCGGGGCGGTGGACCTCGATGCCCACCAGGCCCGCGTCGCGGAGCGACTGCACGGTGCTCTGCAGGTGCCGGGCGCCCAGGCGCAGGGTGCCCGGGTGGGCCAGCACCGGGGCCCCGCCCGACTCCCGCACCAGCCGCACCGCCTCGTGCGGGCCGATGCCGCGGTGCGGCACGAAGGCGGGGCCGTCGTCGGCGAGGAACCGTGCGAAGGCGTCCTCGCGGGAGGACGCGTGGCCGGCCGCCACGAGCGCGGCCGCGACGTGCGGGCGCCCGACCGTCCCGTCGGTGTGCCGGGCCACGTCCGCCATGCTCACCGGCGCCCCCAGCTCCGCCAGCCGGCCGAGGATCCGCTCCATGCGCAGGGCCCGGTGCTCGCGCAGCCCGGCCAGGCGCGACGCCAGCGGCTCCGGTGACGGCCCCGGCAGGTACCCGAGCAGGTGGAACATCCCGTGCGGTACCGCGACGCTGATCTCGATGCCGGGGATCACGCGGACCCCGAGGGCGGCGCCGGCGGCCAGCGCCTCCGGGAGGCCGTCGAGCGTGTCGTGGTCGGTCACCGCCAGCGTGGCGACGCCGAGGTCCGCGGCGCGGCGGACGAGCTCGGCGGGGGTGAGGTCCCCGTCCGAGGCGCGGGTGTGCGCGTGCAGGTCGGCGCGCGCCGGGGGGCTCAGGCGGCGGGGTCCTCGGCCGCGGGCAGGTGCAGCCCGCACTCGACCTTGCCGGTGCCCGCCCAGCGGCCGGACCGCGGGTCCTCGCCGGGGGCCACGGCCCGCGTGCAGGGCATGCAGCCGATGCTGGGGTACCCCTGATCGTGCAGCGGGTTGTACGGCACGTCGTGTGCGTAGAGGTAGCCCATGACGTCCTCGGTGGACCAGTCCACCAGCGGCTGGATCTTCACGACGCCGCGTCCGGCGTCGAGCTCCAGCTTGCGGGCCGCGGCGCGGGTGCTGGCCTGCTCGCGGCGGATGCCGGTGATCCAGGCGTCCATGCCCTCCAGCGCCCGTGCCAGCGGGGCGACCTTCCGCAGCGCGCAGCACCGGTCGGGATCGCGGAGCCACAGCTCCGGGCCCTCGTCCTCCGCCTGCTGCTCGACGGTCCGCAGCGGGTCGACGCGCTCCACCGACAGGCCGTACCGCTCGATGAGCGCGTCCCGGGTCGCGTACGTCTCGGGGAACAGGAGCCCCGTGTCCAGCTCCACGATGCGCACCTTCAGGCCCAGGTCGTGCAGCATGTGCACGAGCACCGAGGACTGGAACTGCCAGGAGCAGGTGAGCACGATCCGGTCGCCGAACCGTTCGGCCGCCCACGCCAGCAGGTCCTGGGCGGGCAGCGGCTCGAATCGCCGGGCGAGCTCGTCGACCTCGTCGGCGGTCATCGGTGCGGTGATCACTCCCACGAGGCTACCAGAGGAAAAGAGGGGCATGTCCGGCGGGAATACGGAGAATTCGCGGCTCGTCTACTCCAGCGACGTGGGACGCGTCGAGGAGGAGCGCCGGGCCGCGCCGGTGCCCGAGGGCGACGGCGTCGTCCGGGTGAGTCGCACCAAGGCGGGCCGGAAGGGGAAGACCGTGACGCTGGTGACGGGCCTCCCGCCCGGGGACATCGGCGCCGTCGCCAAGGAGCTGAAGAAGCTGTGCGGGTCGGGCGGGGCCGTGAAGGACGGCGTCGTCGAGCTGCAGGGCGACCATCGCGACAAGGTCGTGGCCGCGCTGGGCGGCCGCTACCGGGTCAAGCCGGCCGGGGGGTGACGGGCCCGGACCCCGCGGCGAGCAGCCGCATCGGGGCGCCGAACGCGCGCTCCATGTGAGGGCCCTCCGCCTCCGCGGACCACAGGGCCAGCGACGGGTCCCCGGCGCAGGTGACCGTGACCTCCAGCTCCCCGTCGCGCATGCGGCACCGCAGCCCGCGCACCTGGCCGGCCTTCGCGCGCTCGAGCTGCTCGGCCAGCCGCAGCAGGGCGACGCCCCGGCGGTAGGCCTTCTCGTCGGAGGCCCGCAGCAGCTTGGCGTAGGGCTCCAGTGAGGGCACGCCCTTGCGGTGGCCGCGGAGCATGCTGGCGATGATCGCGAGCTCCCGGTGGTTGAAGCCCGGCAGGCTCGTGTTGAGGCTCAGGTACTCGGAGTGCCGGTGGTGGGCGCTGTAGTCCACGTGGACCCCGACGTCGTGGAGCATCGCCGCCGCCCACAGCACCTCGCGCTCGCCCGGGTCGCCGGGGTGCAGGCCCAGCCCCGCCGTCTCGTCGAACGCCATGAGCGCGACCGCGGCGACCTGCTCGGCGTGCTCGCGCTCGAAGCCGAACCGCGCGCCGGCGTTGAGCACCGACGTCCGGCGGACGTCGTCCAGCAGCGGCGGGTCCTGCCCGGCGAGGTAGTGCTCCATGAACACGCCCTCGCGCAGGCCCTGGGCCGTGACGTCCATGCGGCGGCAGCCCAGCACCGCCATGGCCTCGTCGACGGCGAGGGCGGCGGCGAGGATGATGTCCGCGCGGTCCGAGCGGAGGCCCGGCAGCCCGCGGCGCTGGTCGACCGGGAGCGCCATCAGGGCCTCGATGGTCTCGCCCAGGGCCTCGCGGGAGATGCGGTGCCCGTCGGGGTTCACGAACGGCGCGCGGGTCCGGCGCTGCTCCATCACCGCCAGGGTCCGCACCGCGCCGCCGATGCCGACGATGCGGCCGCCGCCCTCCAGCCACCGGTGCTCCTGGAGCGTCTTGCGGACGTGCTTCCGCAGGGCCGCGACCTCCCGGGGGGACCGCTGGTCGCCGGTCAGGAACGCCTCGGTGAGCCGCACGGCGCCGAGCGGCGCGCTCATGGAGTTGGTGAGCAGGCGGCCGGCGATGCGGCCGATCTGCATCGACCCGCCGCCGATGTCCAGGAACCAGCCGTCGCGAACGGTGGTGCCGTTGACCGCCGCCAGGTACCCGTACCGCGCCTCGTCGGTCTCGGTGAGCACGCGCACCGGCAGCCCGGTCCCGGTGAGTGCCGCGAGCGCCTCGTCCTGGTTGGCGGCGTCCCGCACGGCGCTGGTCGCGACCCCGTCCACCGATTCCACGTGCGCGGCGGCGCAGTACGCCGCGTAGAGGGCCGCCGCGTGCTCGGCGCGGGCGAGCGCCCGGCGCCGCAGCCGGCCGTCGGTCTGGCCCTCCGAGAGCCGCACGGACTCGCGGATCTCGTCGACGAGCCGGAACCACTCGCCCGGCAGCCAGCGGAACACCACCAGCCGGAAGCTGTTGGAGCCCATGTCGACGATCGCGATGGTGCGTTCGCGTCCCGGGGCGCTCACGGGAGCCTCGTTTCCGGTTTGCCGAGTGCTAACCGCGCGCATACCCGGTTCTCACCCTGGCCGGATTGGATGCCGCCCAACACTCCACCACACCCCGAAAGGAACACCGCGATGACCGTCGTGGCCCTTCCCCAGTCCAGCGAGCTCAGCCGCATCTCCGCCCTGCTGGACCGCCTTGACCCCCAGCCCACCGGCGAGTGCACGGTCCCGGGCTGCCTGCACCTGCACGGCGACGGCGGCGCGCACGACCTTCCGGCGGCGGCTTGAGTCCGGCTCCCGCGTCCCGCGGCGCTCCGGACGGCTACTCGTCGGGGTGCCGCGGGATCTCCCGGAGGAACGGCCGGGTATCGGCGGCGGCCAGCGCGATGCGCCCCGCCGCCAGGTCGAGCAGGGGCGCGCCGGCCAGCCGGTGACGCCACCCCGACGCGAGTGGCGACTCGTCCCCGTCGCGTCCGCCGATCGCCTGCGCGAGGTACGTCTCCACCTCGTCGCGTGTCGCCAGCAGGCTCGGCGCCAGGTCCACCTCCGCGGCCCGGGCCGCCACGAGGATCTGGCCGAGGGCCGCGAGGCTCTCCATCCGCATCTGCACCTCCGGCGGGGCCGGCGGCGGCATGTTCATGGGCGGCGCCTCGTTGCCGCGCCGGATCGCCTCCAGAATGGCCTCGACGTCGGCGGCCCGCACCCGCTCCGGCAGCCCGCGCTCCTGCTGCAGCTGCTGGGCGGTCGTGGGGCGCCTGCGGGCCATCTCCAGGAGCGTCCGGTCCGGGACGATCCACGCGGAGGGGCGGTCGCGGCGGGCGGCCTCCATCTCGCGCCAGCGGGCGAGCTCCTTCAGCACCGCGCGGTCCCGTGAGCTGAGCTTGCCCTGGCCCTTGACCTTGCGCCACGCCTCCTCGGGGTCGGGCATCCACCGCGACCCGGGCCCGTACCGGCGCTCGTGCTCCTCGACCACCCAGTCGGTGCGGCCCAGGCGCTCCGCGCGCTCGCACAGCTCGCCCCACAGGCGCTCCAGGTGCTCGACGTCCGCGCAGGCGTACCGCAGCTGGCGGGCGCTGAGCGGGCGGCGGCTCCAGTCCGTGTACTGCTCGCCCTTGTCGAGGCGCACCTTCAGCACCCGGTCGAGCAGCACCGACAGGCCCTGGCCGGCGCCCAGGCCCACGAACCCGGCGGCGAGCTGCACGTCCACCAGGTTGGCGGGGCTGGTGTCGTAGTTCATCGCCAGCAGCGTCAGGTCCGCGGACGGCGCGTGCATGATCGTGAGCAGCGACGGGTCGGCGACCATCGCCGCCAGCGGCTCGATGGGGGCGCCCTCGATGGGGTCGATCAGGTGGATCTCGTCGCCCACCGCGACCTGCACCAGGCAGGGTTGCGGCGAGTACGTGCGTTCCCACAGGAACTCGAAATCGATCGCGAAGCGGCCCGCGTCCCTCGCGGAGCGCACCACGGCGTCCACGCCGGGTGCGTCGGTGATGACCTGGGGGGTGTCGCTCGCCACCCCGCTAGCCTATCCATTCGTGGACGTCGTCCAGATCGAGAAGAGCTACGGCGCGCGCACGGTCCTGAAGGACGTGTCGTTCAAGGTCGGCCCCGGCGAGCGCCTCGCGGTGGTGGGGCGCAACGGCGAGGGCAAGACCACGCTGCTGCGCATCCTCGCGGGGCGGCTGTCGGCCGACTCCGGCCAGGTGTCCGCGCCGCGCGGCACGCGCATCGCCCTGCACGACCAGCGGCCGCCCACCGAGGCGCTGGACCGGACGCTGCACGACTACGTCTGCGAGGGGATGGCGGACGCCATCGCCGCCGAGGCCCGGCTCGCGGAGCTCGAGGCCCGCATGGCGGGGGGCGACACGGGCCCCGAGGTCATCGGCGCGTACGAGCGGGCCCAGGCCGAGCTGGAGGCGGCCGGCGGCTACCACTGGCGCGTGTGGATGGGGCAGGTCACCCGCGGCCTCGGGATCCCCGACGACCGCCTGGGCGACCCGCTGTCGGTGTTCAGCGGCGGCGAGCTCACCCGCGCCGCCCTGGCCCGGGCCCTGGTGAGCCGCCCGGACGTCCTGCTGCTGGACGAGCCCACCAACCACCTCGACGTCGGCAGCGCGGAGTGGCTGGAGGGCGCGATCGCCGACATGGGGTGCGCCGTCGTGCTGGTGTCGCACGACCGCTGGTTCCTCGAGTCGGTGGCCACCGGCGTCCTGGAGATCGACCAGGGGCGCGCGAAGCTCTGGCCCATGGGCTACTCGCGGTTCCGGCGGGAGCGCGCGGCCGCCGCGGCGCAGCTCGCCCGGGAGGCCGAGCGCAGCGCCGCCGAGATCGCCCGGCTCGAGCGGTTCGTGGAACGCTGGCGGGCCGGCACCAAGGCCAAGCAGGCCCAGTCGCGGGCGAAGCGCCTGGACAAGATGGAGCGCGTCGAGGTGCGGCGCAGCCGCAAGAGCCTGGACTTCGGCTTCCCGCCGGTCGCCGCGAGCGGGCGCGTGGTGCTGGAGGCGCACGGCCTGGACGTCGCCGCCGGCGGCACGACGCTGGTGAGCGGCGCGGACCTGGTGATCGAGCGCGGCGACCGCGTCGCGCTGGTGGGGCCAAACGGGGCGGGGAAGACCACCCTCATCGACGCGCTGCTCGGCGTCCGGCCGCCCGCGAAGGGCCGGGTGGGGGTGGGCCACCGCGTGGAGGTCGCGCACTTCTCCCAGCACGGCACCGAGATGCGCGACGACCGGACCGTCGTCGACACCCTCCTGGCCGACACCGGCCTCACCCGCACGCAGGCGCGGACGCTGCTGGGGGCGTTCCTGTTCCCCGGGGAGATGGCCGACCGCCAGGTGGCCGACCTGTCCGGCGGGGAGCGGCGGCGGCTGTCGCTGGCGCTGCTGGTCGCCCGCGGCGGCAACCTGCTGGTGCTCGACGAGCCCACCAACCACCTGGACGCCGACGGCCGGGAGGCCCTCGAGGACGCCCTGCAGGCGTACGAGGGCACGATCCTGTTCGTCTCGCACGACCGGGCGCTCATCGACGCCGTGGCCACGCGCACCCTCTCCATCGAGGACGGGCGGCTGGTGGCCCGCGACGGCGGCTGGGCCGAGCTCCTGCGCGCCAGGCAGGCGGCGGCCGCGCCGCCACCGCCGCCGCCCGCCAAGAAGGCCGCCAAGGCGGCGTCCCCGGCCCCGGCCGCGCCGGCGGCGAACGGTGACCGCAAGACCTCACCGGGCAAGCGCGTGCGGCAGCTCGAGACCCGGGTGGCGAAGCTCGAGAAGGAGCTCGCCGAGGTGGAGGCGCAGCTGGCGGACCCCGCCGTGCACGCCGACGGCGCGCGCATGTCCGAGCTCGCGGAGCGCCACCGGGCGCTCCAGGAGGACGTGGCCTACGCGATGGCGGAGTGGGAACGCGCCGCGGAGGCCGCCGGGGTCTAGTCCCGGCGGCCCCCGGAGCTCATGGGGCCTGGCCCTCCGGTGGCTCGGCGGCCGCCGGCAGCGCGAAGGCGCGCTCCAGCCGGTCGACCTCGCCCGCAGCGCTCACCCGGTGGAAGTAGGCGTCGCGCGCGGCGCGGAAGTCCTGCCAGCCGGTGGCGGAACGCGTCCGCGGCCGGTGGTCGTCGTGCGGGGGCGGGCCGGGGGTCTCGCTGGGCATCGTGCTCCTCCCGTTGCTCGTCGCCGATGCGGCCATCCTGACCGCTCGCCCCGGCGGGCGCGATGGGGAGAACCCCTGGGTCGCCGGCGGGAGGCGGCGCCGCCGGGCGGCGCATGGGAGGTTCCGGCAGGTTCGCGCCGCCGTCCGGGTCCCGGCGCGCCGGGACCCGGACGGCCGCCGGATCAGTCGATCTGAGGCTCGAGACGAAGTCCGCGGCCACGTCCTCCGGGTCCTCCTTGTCGAGGTCCACGGCGGCGTTGAGCTCCTGGATCTTCTCCTGGGTGAGCCCGGTGTCGACCTGCGCCAGGGTCTGCTCCAGTGCGGTGCGCTGGGCCTCGGTGAGCCCCTCCAGCCACTTGGTGTTCACCACCGGGTACGTCCGGAACGGGACGTTGCCGGCGAAGGCGCCCTTGTCGTCCTTGATGAGCACGAGGGGCAGCTTGGCGAGCTGCGGGTCGGTGCCGAACGCGTACACGCACTGCGCCTTGCCGTCCTCGATCGGCTTGTAACGCAGGCTGATGTCCACCGTGATGGTGGACTTGAACTTGACGCCGTACTCCTTCTGGAGCAGCGGCAGGCCGTCCGGGCGGGTGAGGTGCTCGGCGTTCGCCGAGTACACGAGGTTGCCGGAGGCCTTCCCCAGGGAGGTGAGGTCGGTGATGCCGTTCGCGTCGACCGCCTCCTGGGTGCAGGCGACCTCGTTGCCGTTGTTGTAGGGCGCCGGGGGCAGGGCCGTGAGCCCGCGGGCGGCGGAGTCCTCGACGACCTGCTGGAAGAAGGCGTCCTTGTCGGCCGGGGCGTCCGCGGCCGTCTTCTTCAGGACGTTGAACCAGGTGGTGCCGTCGTACTCCGGGTACAGGTCGATCTGCCCGTCGCGGACGGCCTTGTCGGCGAGCTCGGTGCTGGCGAGGCTCGTCACGGAGGCGTCGAAGCCGCGGGCCTTGAGTGCGGCCGCGTACGCGTCGGCGACGACGGTGCTCTCGGTGAAGCCCTTGTCGGCGATGCGGACCGCCGCGCCTCCCCCGTCCAGGGCCGCGGTGTCGCCACCGGTACCGGCGTCGCTCCCGGAGTCGCTGCCGCAGGCGGCGAGCGTGCCGGCCAGGGCGGTGGTCAGCAGGATCGCCGTGAACCGGCGGGTCCGTGTGGTCACGTGGTGCTCCTCATCGTTGGGTCGGTCGGGAAGCGCGTGCGAGGCGGAGGCCCCGGGGGGTGAGCAGCCGCTGGGCGGCGGCGAGCAGGCCGCCCACCGCGAGGGCCAGCAGGGCGGTGGGGATGGCGCCGGCCAGCAGGACCTCGTCGTCGGAGTTCGCGAGGCCGCTCAGGATCAGGACGCCGAGGCCGCCGGCGCCGACGGCCGCCGCGAGGGCGGCGGTCGCGACGATCTGGACGGCCGAGATGCGGATGCCGGTGAACACCAGCGGCAGGGCCATTGGCAGCTCCACCCGGGCGAGCACCGCGGGGGCGGTGAAGCCCATCCCGCGCGCGGCCTCCACCGCGCCGCGGTCCACCTCGCGGATGCCGGTGTGGGCGTTCAGCAGGACCGGCGGGACGCCGAGCGCCACCAGGCCCACCAGGGCCGGGCCCTCGCCGATGGTCGACAGGGCCACCGCGAGGGCCAGCAGCGCGAAGGTCGGGATGGTGCGGCCCAGGTTCGCGACCGCCGACACCACGAACCCCGTCACGCGGCCGGTCTTGGCGGCCACGATGCCGAGCACCACGCCGATGACGGTGGCGATGGCCAGCGCCTCCAGCGAGAGCCGCACGTGCACCCACAGCTGGTGCCAGCCGTCCAGGTTCGGGTCGTTGAACGCGTCCCAGATGCCGCTCGGGCTCATGCCGCGGACCTCGCCCGGGTCCAGGGGGTCAGCAGCCGCTCCGCGCCCACCAGGAGGGCGTCCAGCGCGATCGCGAGCGCCGTCGCGATGACCGCGCCCACCAGGATCGGCGTGAAGAACAGCTGCCGCTGGATGCCGTCGCCGAGGATGAGCTCGCCGAGGCCGCCGCCGCCCACGAACACGGCGATCGTGGCGATGCCGACCGTGCTCACCGTCGCCAGGCGCACCCCGGCCATGATCGAGGGCACCGCGAGGGGCAGCTCCACCCGCAGCAGGACCTGCCGCGGCGTGAGGCCCATGCCGGCGGCCCCCTCCCGGACGGCGTCCGGGACGCTCTGCAGGCCGACCACGGTGTTGCGGATGAGCATGGTGAGGGCGTACGCGACCAGCCCGATGACCCCGGGCAGGTTCCCGATGCCCACCAGCGGCACCAGGAAGGCGAACAGGGCGATGCTGGGGATGGTGTAGAGCACGTCGGCGATGCCGGCGACGACGGCGAACGCCACCCGGCGGCCGCGCACCAGCACGCCCAGCGGGATGGCGATGGCGACGGCCAGCGCCACCGACACCGCGGTGATCTCCAGATGCTCGATGGTGAGCCTGGTGATGTCGTCGGTGTGGCGGCCGATCCAGTCCCAGCGGATCTCGGGCATCAGGCGGTCCCCGTGCGCGCGGCGGGTCCGCGCAGGTTGCCGGTGATCGCGTCCACGCCCACCAGGCCCACGCACGCGCCGTCACCGTCCACGACGACCCCGTATGCCGCGCCGGCCTCGAACAGCGACGCCAGGGCGTCGCGCAGGGTCGTCACGCGGTCCAGCACCGGCTCGGCGCGCGCGGTGCCCGCGGGCTCGCCCAGGCGGCCCACGGCGCGCCAGTACCGGGGCCGGCCCCGGTCGTCGGCCACCAGCACGGCGCCCTCGAGGGGCTCCAGGTCGCCGGAGGCGATGCGGGCCGCCACGTCCTCCGCCGACGTCCCCTCACGGACCAGCGGCGCCGGGGTGAGCTCCAGGTCCTCCAGCCGCACCAGGCTCAGCCCCTTCAGCGCCCGGTCGGCGCCCACGAAGTCGGCGACGAAGCTGTTCGCCGGGGCGGACAGCAGCTCGGCCGGGGGCGCGCACTGCACGAGCCGCCCGCCGTCCATGACCGCCACCAGGTCGGCCATCTTCACGGCCTCGTCGATGTCGTGGCTCACGAACACCACGGTCTTCGGCACCTGGCGGTGCAGGCGCAGGAAGTCGTTCTGCAGGCGCTCCCGGGTGATGGGGTCGACGGCCGAGAACGGCTCGTCCATGAGCATCACCGGTGGGTCGGCGGCCAGCGCGCGGGCGAGGCCGACGCGCTGCTGCTGCCCGCCGGACAGTTCCGCCGGGTAGCGGCCGGCGTACTCGGACGGCTCCAGGCCGATGAGCCGCATGAGCTCCTCGGAGCGGCTCCGGATGCGGTCCTTCTCCCAGCCCAGCAGCTTCGGGACCGTCGCGATGTTCGCCGCGACCGTGAGGTGGGGCAGGAGGCCCACCTGCTGGATCACGTAGCCGATCTCCCGGCGCAGGTCCGCGGGCCGGCGGTCGCGCACCGACACGCCGTCGATGAGGATCTCCCCGCCCGAGGGCTCGATGAGGCGGTTCACCATCTTCAGCGCCGTGGTCTTGCCGCAGCCCGACGGGCCGATGAGGACGCAGACCGCGCCCGCGGGCACGGTGAGCGACAGCCCGGAGACGGCGTCGCGCGGCGCGCCGCGGTAACGCTTGGTGACGTCCCGCAGCTCGAGGACGCCTGCGCGGGACGCCCCGGGGGCGGGGGAGCCGGTCATGGGACGAACCTACCCGAGCGGGGGCCGTCACACTCCCGGGATCGGCAGGGTCCGGTGAGGCATCTCACCGGACCCCGGCCGGGCGCTACTCGGTGGAGATGTTCGGGTCGGCCTGCTGGGTGACCGGGATGAGCGCGAGGAAGTGCTCGGCCGGCGCGGCCATGAGGCCGTCCACCTTCGCCGCCTCCGCGTCCTGCCCGGACTCCGCCAGCGCGGCCCGGTAGGGGGTGAGGAGCTCCACCACCTGGGCCTCGTCAGACTCGTCCAGCTCGACGATGCTCACCTTCGCGGCCTTGCTGAGCCGGCGGCGGATCGCCGCCTCGTCGAGGTTCCACTCCGGGTTCTGGCGCACGTAGACCACGCCGCCGGTCATGCCGGAGCACATCCACGGGCCCGGGTCGCCGAGCACGACGACGCGGCCGCCGGTCATGTACTCGAACGCGAAGCCCTTGCAGTTCGCCCGGGCCGCGAGCGAGCCGCGGCGGTCGTCGAGCGGGCCGTCCGGCTCGCCGCCGATCACCAGGTCCGCGCCCGACAGGCGGATGCCCGCCCGGGCGTCGGCGTCGCCCTGGATGAGGAACCGGCCGCGCTGCGCGCCGTACGCGAAGCTCTTGCCGACGTGGCCGCCCACCAGCAGGCCGCTGGCGTTCGGGGCCTTCAGCACCTGGATCTCGCCGCCCAGGGCGCACTTGCCGACGCCGTCCTGCGCGCCGCCGAACACCCGCACGCGGACGCCGCCCACGTTGAAGGCGCCCAGCCCGGAGCCGGTCGCCGCGCCCTTGGTGAACGCCAGGTCCACCATCGGGCCGTTGCCGGTGCCGCGCTCGGCCTCGGTGAGGATGTCCGGGTTGCCGCCGTGGCCGTTGCCGCCGTGCCCGTTGCCGTTGCCGTCGAAGCTCCAGCTGGTGTTCACGTGGGTGTGGGCCCGGGCGATCATGCCCGCCAGGTCCACGCCCAGGTTCCGGTCGGCCGCGGTGGTCGTCTCCTCCTCCACGGCGAGCGCGGAGCCGGCGGCCAGCCGCTGGGCGGCGACCTCCGGGGCGCGGTGCGGCGGCGGCGGGTTGAACTCGCGGAAGTACCGGGCCTGGCCGGCGGGGGCGGTGATGATCTGCTCCCGCACCGGGGTGAGCAGGCCCGACAGGTCGAGCCGGTCGTGGTGGGAGACCTGCACCAGGCGGTCCGCCTGGCCCACGAGCTCCTGCACGGTGCTCGCGCCCATCTGGCCGGCGAGCTCGCGCATCGCGGCGCCCATCTCGGTGAAGTAGCGCACCAGCGCCTCGGCGGCCGGCTCGAACTGCCGCGGCACGAACCGCTTGAGCCCGCGCTCCTTGGCCTCGTGCTCGTCCTCCATCTGGGTCGCGATGCCCACATGGCAGGTGTCGAGCTGGCAGCCGCGGCAGATGGTGCAGCCGATCGCCACCATCGCGGCGGTGCCGAAGCCCAGGCGGTTCGCGCCCAGGCAGATGAGCTTGATCGCGTCCGCGGCGGACCGCAGCCCGCCGTCCGCCCAGATCTCCACCCGGTCGCGGATGCCCGCCTCGGTGAGGGCGTGGTGCGCCAGCGCCGTGCCGATCTCGCAGGGCAGGCCCGCGCGCCGCAGGGCGTGCTGGCGCGCCGCGCCGGTGCCGCCGTCGAACCCGGAGAGGGTGATGACGTCGGCGCCCGCCTTGGCGATGCCGATGGCGATCGTGCCGATGCCCGGGACGACCGGGACCTTCACGATGACCTTCACATGCGGGTTCGCGGTCTTCAGCTCGTCGATGAGCTGCGCGAGGTCCTCGATGGAGTACAGGTCGTGGTTGTTGCTCGGGCTGATGAGGTCCGACCCGATCTGCGCGTTCCTGGCGCGGGCGATCGCGGCGGTGACCTTGGAGCCCGGCAGGTGGCCGCCCTCGCCGGGCTTCGCGCCCTGCCCGATCTTGATCTCCACGATCTCCGAGGAGTTGATGAGCAGCGACGACACCCCGAAGCGGCCCGAGGCGATCTGCTGGCCGCGGTGCTTGGGGTACTTGCCGTACATGTCCGGGATCTCGCCGCCCTCACCGTTCATGCAGAGCATGTCGGCGCGGGCCGCGGCCTCGGCGTAGGCGCGGAACGCCACCTCGTTCTGGGAGCCGAAGCTCATCGAGCTGATCACGAACGGCAGGCTGTGCTCGCCCACCGAGCCGTCCACGTCGGCGCCCGGGATGCGCTCGCCCTCGGGGGCGAGCTGCGGCGCCATCGCGTGGCGCAGGGCCACCGGCTGGTCGCGCTCGAGCTGGTCGAGGGTCTCGGCGTACTCCTCGTAGCCGCGCTCGCTGTTGGCGACGCGGGCGAGGGCCTTCCAGACCTTCGGGTACATGCGGGGGAGCTTGACCTTGCTGGCGTTGTCGTCCCCGCCCCGGATCCGCTGGCCCTGGATCGCGAGCTCCTCGAGCCCGGCGAAGCCCAGGCCGCGGCCCTCGCTGGCCGTGAAGCCCGGCATCGCGAGGATGTCGAGGATCTCCGGCTGCACGCCGATCGCGGACATGAGCCGGGCGTACCCGCGCAGCTCGTGGATGCCGAGGGTGGACAGCACCTTCTCGATGCCCTTCTGGAGGGCCTGGAGCAGGTTCGTCGCGGCGACCGCGGGCTCCGGGTTCGCCTGCACGGCGAACTCGAGCATCGCGTAGGGCACCAGCGCCTGGGCGCCGAGGCCCAGCGCCACCATCACGTCGTGGACGTTCCGGATGCCGGCGGAGTGCAGCAGCAGGCTCACGTTGCGGCGGATCGAGCTGCCGTCCTCCTGGTACTCCTCGCGGAGCGCCTTGTCGACGGCCGCCACGGCGAGCATGGGGTCGCAGACCCGCTCGGAGGCGGTGACGCCCTGGTCGTGCAGGACCACGACCTCCGCGCCGTCACGTACCGCGTCGACGGCCTGGCGGGCCATCTCGGCGACGTGCGCCTTGGTGCTGGAGGTGTCGGGGTACGCGAGGCTGATGCGCGCGGCGGTGTCGCCCCACGCGGCCATCACGTCCTCGTAGATGGAGACACCCTGGCCCACCGCGACGCGCCGCAGCTCGGGCAGGGACAGGCCCGCCCCGGGCCGCATGCCGCCCAGCAGGACCGGCATGCGCAGCTCGCAGCGCTGCGGCGGCGCCGGCTCGACGCCCTCGATCGGGGGACGGCGGCCCAGCACGACGCGGGTGGAGAAGTGCTCCACCTCGCGCTCGCGGTCGATGGCCGGGTTGGTCACGACGGCCACCGTCTCCTGGAAGTAGTCCGACAGCGGCATCGGCACCGGGGTGAACGGGCCCAGGGGGCCGTCCCAGCCCAGGGAGCCCACGGGCTCCGCGCCGCGCTCCGCGTGGAACTCGGCCTGCTGCTTGTCGCTCTCGATCCAGCCGGCGGAGGCCAGCAGGACGTCCAGCGGCATGTCCGGCTCGCCGGCGGTCTGCGGGTCGTCGGCCACGATGGTGGGGTCCAGGCCGCCGGCCAGGCGGGCGCGGGTCTCGGCGCTGGGGAGGGCGCCGCGGGACTTCGCGCGCTCGTAGACCTCCTGCTGCAGCTCCGGGTACTCGAGCACGACCGGCACGCCGTCCTCGCCCAGCACGATGCCCATCTTCTCGCCGGGCGCCATCGGCCGCGGGTCGCGGGTGAGCTCCGCCACCGGGATCACACCCGGCTCGGAGGACACCGCGTACCAGACGTCGGTCTCGATCCACCACAGCGGCCGCAGGCCCATCGCGTCGACGCAGAACACCATCTCGTTCTGCGCGCGGGTGGCGAGCGCGACCGGGCCCTGGGCGTACGGGCCCAGCGCCTCGCGGTAGTGGACGTACAGGTCCTGGAGGTGGGTGGGGAGGCGGTGCACCTCGCCGAGGATCGGCGGGAGCACGAACTCCACGGCCTCCAGCAGGGACAGGCCCTTCTCGAACACCAGGCCCTCGAGCAGGCGGTTGAGGTCCTGGGAGTCGGAGCCCTGGTTGGTGATCGGCAGGCCGAGCTGCAGGCACTGCTCGCGCAGCTGGGCGATCGTGTTGATCTCGCCGTTGTGCCCCAGCAGCGAGAACGGCTGCACGCGGCTGAAGGTGGGGTACGTGTTCGTGGAGTACCGGTTGTGGGCGATGATCCGCGACGCCGCGAAGTCCGGCTCCGCCATCTCCGGGTAGAACCGCGGGATGACCTCCGGCTGCCCCTGCACCTTGTAGACCACGTCGTTGGCGCTGAAGGAGGCGACGTGGCAGTCGAGCTCCCGCTCGAACTCCACCATCGCCCGGTAGCACTCATGGGACGCGGCGCGGCCCGGCTCCGACGCCAGGGCGGCGAGCTGCCAGAACACCGGCGGGGTCTCGGCGGCCCGCGGGCCCAGGGCCGAGCGGTCGACGGTGCCCTCGCCGCACCACAGGATCTCGAAGCCGCGGGCCTGGACCAGGCCCTGCAGGCGGGCGCCCTGGGTCTCGGCGGCCTCCTCGGAGTCGAAGAAGACGTGGGCGACCACGAAGCGCGGGTCCTCGGCGAGCGCCGGGTCGAGCCCGGACTCGGCCAGCCGGCGGGCCCACATGGGCCGCGGCAGGTCGATGAGCAGGCCGGAGCCGTCACCCTCGCCGTCCACGCTGCCGGAGCGGTGCACCATCATCTGGAGCGCCGTGAGGGCGTGCTCGACCATGCGTCGATCGGGTTTCCCGTCGCGCGTCACGAACGCCGCCAGGGCGCACGCGTCGTGCTCGATGAGGTCGGGAAGCCCGTGCGGCGGCATCGCTGCGAAGGCTGGCGGCTTCAAGGTCATACGCGGCCTCGATGTGCTCGTCTTGGAACGACCGTGATGCGGGCACACGCCGGACGCCTCGCGTTCGGCGAAACCCCATTCAACGGCCGGGACGGTGGTGCGTCAATGTCACCGGCGATCGTTGCGAACAGCGCGATCGCCTCGCCGGCTGGCTCAAGTTCACCGGCATCCTGCCGATTCGGCGGGCGTCATGGCCCGTCCCCAGCTTACAGAGGCGCAGTACCGCCTCGTCGCCGCCGTCGCCGAGCGGGAGGGATGGGGCGACCTGGAGGATCCGCCGCTGTCCGGCGGCCCCCGGAGCCTGGCCGAGCAGGCCGCCGTCATGCGGTTCCGCAGCGCCCTGCCCGCCGCCCCCGCCGCGCGGCGCCGCGACACCGAGCGCATCGCACGCATCGTCATGTTCGCCCTCGGCGCCGTGGGCCTGATCGCCTGCTGGCTGGTGAGCCCGGAGCGCACCGCCGCCGCCCTGCTCATGGTCGGGGTGTTCTGCCTGTTCGCGCTGCGCCGCCGCGGCCGCCGCTCCCCGGGGCGGATGCCGGGACGGATGCCGGCGCGCCGCCGCCTGGGCTGGTAGCGACCCGCTCCCCGGGGACGTCCCCCGCGGCGCCGGTACCATTGGGCGCGTGAGCTCCGAGGTGCCGACCGGTCACGAGGCCGACGTCCTCCACTGCTACCGGCACCCGGACCGGGAGACGCTGGTGCGGTGCTCCAACTGCGACCGGCCGATCTGCCCCTCGTGCATGACCCCCGCCGCGGTCGGCATCCGCTGCCCGGAGTGCAGCGGGGGACGGGGCGGAACCACCCGGGTGCGGCGCATCGCCGCCCCGCAGACCGACACCGCCGCGGTCACCGTGGGGCTCATCGTCGTGAACTGCATCGTGTTCGCCGGCGAGGTGTTCCAGGGCGTGGGCGTGAGCGGCATCACCGGCTCGCGGATCGTCAACGACGGGGCGGTGTGGGCCGCGCCGGTCGCCGACGGCGAGGTGTGGCGCCTGGTGACCTCCGGGTTCATCCACGCCAGCTTCTTCCACATCCTGTTCAACATGTGGGCGCTGTGGGTGCTGGGCGGCGCCCTGGAGAGCTGGATCGGCCCGCGGCGGCTGATGATCATCTTCGCCAGTTCGGTGCTGTGGGGATCGGCGGGGGCGATCCTGCTGAGCCCCGACTCGCCGACGGTGGGGGCCTCGGGCGGCGTGTTCGGCCTCATGGGGGCGCTGCTGGTGATGTCCCGGCAGCGGGGCATGGACTTCATGTCGTCCGGCATCGGGGTGGTGCTGCTGCTCAACCTCGGCATCACGTTCGCGATCCCGGGCATCTCGATCGGCGGGCACCTGGGCGGCCTCGCGGGCGGCGTCGCCGCGGCGCTGGTGCTGTCCGGCTTCGGCCGCGGGCACCTGGCGTACGGGCGGTGGACGCCCCCCATCGTGATCGGCTCCGCCGTCCTCGTCGCGGGCGCCGTCGCCACGGCGATCATCGCCGCGCACGCCGCCGTGGGCTGAGCTCCGGGGCCCCGGGGCGTGACAGCCCGGCGGTTCCGTGCGACGATGACCGGCGGCCGACCCCGCCACCACGCACCCAGTCCCCCGGGCGACGATGGACATCGGCAACACACTCCGCGACGCGCGCCGCCGCAAGGACCTCGGTCTTCCCGACTGCGAGGCCGCCACCCGCATCCGCGGCCGCTACCTCACGGCCCTGGAGGACGAGCGCTTCGAGCTGCTCCCGGAGGCCGCCTACGCCCGTGCGTTCCTGCGCACCTACGCGGTGTTCCTGGACCTTGATCCGCGGCCGCTGCTCGAGGAGCTCGACGAGCGCCTCGGGGCCGGGCACGGCGAGGAGGTCCCGCGGCCGGCGGTGTCGCGGCCCAAGCCGCGCCAGGTCCGCGGCCCCCGGCGGCGGCGCCGCGGGCCGGGGAGGGTCGGGCTCGTCCTCGCCGGAGGCGTGGCGGTGGTCGCCGCCGCGGTGTGGCTCGGCGGGAACGACGGGGGCGACCGGGGCCTGTCGATCGCCGCGCCGCCGCAGGTGCCCGACCGCGCGGCCCGGCCGCCGGCGACCACGGCGCCGCAGACCACTCGCGCGGTCACCCCGCAGGCGCCGCGGCCCGCGGCCGGGGACGGCGCGCGGCTGCGGCTCACGGGCACGGCGCCCGCGGGCAGCTGGGTGCAGGTGCGGCGCGCCGGGCCCTCCGGGCCGGTGGTCTTCGAGGGGCACCATCGCCGCGGGCGACGCCCGCTCGTTCCCCCTGGCGACCCGCCTGTGGATGCGCGTGGGGTGGGGGTCGTCCCTGCGGGCCACGGTCGGCGGGCGCCTCCAGACCCTCCCCGGCGGGACCTCCGAGGTGACCGTCACCAGCGCCGGCATCTCGAGCTGACGGTGGACCGGGCGGAGCGTGCCGCGGGCCTCGGCGCCCTGGTGGGCGGGATCCCGGCCCTCGCCGTGGGCGCGGGCCTGCTGTCGCTGCGGCACGACCCGCGTTGGGCTGCGGGTGTGGGCGACCTGGCCGTGCACGCCCAGCTGATGCTCGTGGTGGGGACCGTGGCCCTGTGCGGGGCCCTGCTGGGCCTGTGCGCGGGCACGCGGCGGCCCGCGGCGTTCGCCGGGGCGCTCATGCTCACGGCGATGCTCGCCACGCCCGCGCTGGTCGCCGGCGCGCGGCTGGGACCGGTCGCGGCCGGCCTCGTGGCGATCTGCGCGCCGCTGGTGGGCGTCCCAGCGGGGGCGCGCCTGGGGCGCGGGACGGCCTAGGAGGGGCGGGGCAGCTCGTGCACGCGCTCGACGAGCGCGGCGACGAGGTCGATGCAGGCGCGCACGTCGTCCGGGTGGACGGCCTCCACAGAGGAGTGGCCGTACCGCTGCGGGATGGACACGCAGCCCGCGATGCTGCCCTCGCCGGAGAGCTGCAGGGACGCCGTGTCGGTGCCGCCCTTGTCCGACACGTGGAACTGGTGCGGGATGTCCAGCTCCACGGCCAGGGCCTCCAGGAAGTCCACCAGGGCCCGGGAGCCGATCGCGCTGGCGTCCATCACGCGGATCGCCGCGCCCTTGCCGAGCTTGGTGCCGCCGCCCTTCTGGCCGGGGCCGTCGCCGGACGGGCACGTGTCGATCGCCAGGCCCACGTCCGGGCGCACCCGGCCGGTGGCGGCGCGGGCGCCGCGCAGGCCCACCTCCTCCTGCACCGTTGCCGCGGCGACGACCTCGGCGGGGGATGGGCCGGCGGCGCGCATGGCCTCCAGCATCACGAACACGCCGACGCGGTCGTCCAGGGCCTTGCAGGTGACGAGCTCCCCGAGCTCGCGGAGGGTCCGCACCCGGGTCACGACGTCGCCGGGCCGCACCAGCTCCTTCACGCGCTCGGCGGGCAGGCCGGTGTCGACGACCAGGTCCTCGAGCTTCGGCGCCTTGCCGCGGGCGTCGGCGTCCAGGACGTGGACCGGCGGCGTGCCGACCACCCCGTCCAGGGGCTCGCGGCCGTGCACGAGCACGCGCTGGCTCACGAGGGTGCGCGCGTCCCATCCACCCAGCGGGATGACCCGGATGAACCCGGAGGCGTCGTCCACCGCGGTCACCATGAGGCCGATCTCGTCCATGTGGGCGGCGATCATCAGCCGGGTCGGCGTGCCGTCCGCGCCGGTCGCGTCCCGCGTGCCGAGGAGGGACCCCAGGGGGTCGGTCTCGACCCGGTCGCACACCGCCTCGAGTTCCGGTCGCACGATCGCCGCGATCGCCTCCTCGCGGCCGGAGGGTCCGTGGGCCTCGGCGAGCCGGGCGAGCAGGTCCATGCGCATCGCCGGGACCCTAGCGCGCCCGCCGCGATCCCGGCCGGGCACCGCGCCGGCGCTCATGTCAGGAGCCAGGAGCGCCAGGCGGGGCGGGACGACCTCCGGGCGCGGCCCTCGGTCGCGATCCCATGCCGCGAACGCCTCGCGGAGGGCGGCGTGTGCGCCGGGCAGCGCCGACCAGTCGAGGCCCAGCTCGCCGGGCGCGGCGTCGTGGAGGCGGCTCCATGCGCGCTCCAGCAGCACGCGGGCGCCGTGCGGGTTGCCGCGGCGATGGTGCTCCAGGGCGACGGCGAGCTGGATGAGGCCCTGCAGCAGCACCATGGCCCGGTCGTCCGGCCTGCGGCGCCAGACGACCTCGAGCGCCTCATGGGCGTCGAAGTACGCCCCGGCTCCGTAGAGGGCTAGGAAACGGGCGAGGGCTGCGCGTCGGGCGGCCGGGTCGCCGCCAGCATCGGGAAGGGGTCCATCGAGGCGCCGCGGCGGGTCCATGCGATCACCAGGCTCCCGGTCGAGCGGCCCAGCGGCTGGCCCATCGCCACGCGGGCCCCGTGGCTCACACCGGGCGCGTAGCTGGCGAGGGGGCCGTAGCCCACGCGGTTCCCGTCGGCGCGGACGATCCAGAACGCCACGCCCTCGGCGCGCTCGGCCGCGGTGCCGGCCACCAGGCGGCCCTCGACCGCGGCGACCACGTGGGTCATCACGGCGGTCTGGATGCGGATGCCGCACAGGTCGGCGACCGTGCAGGACGCGTCGGCGTACCGCGCCTCGCCGCCGGCCCGCACCGCGACGGGGAAGGCGAAGCCGGTGAGCGTGGCGGACTGCGCGCCCACGGGCGCGTTGCCGCCCCACACCGTGACCACCGGCGGGCCCTCGCCCACCGAGGGGGGCTCCGGGGCGACCGGCGGGACGATGTCCCCGCCGCCCAGGCCGCCGCCGCCCGCGCACGAGGGCGTGGGGTCCTGGTCGGTGAGCAGCGGGCGCCGGGACGGGTCGCCGCCCAGGGCCGCGTAGTAGCCGGAGACGCCGCGCGTCCAGTTCTGGTTGAGGCCGGCCGGGTCGTTCTTCGCGCCCACCGGGGCCCACTTCGCGCCGATCTCGGCGATCGTGTCGCGGCCCTCGGGCAGGTAGTACTGCGCCAGGGTGGACACCGCGTAGCGCACGGCGTCGCCCTCGGAGGCGAACACCATGCCGGGGCCGAGCCCGAACGGGTTGTGGATGGCCGCGGCGGGGCCGTACGTGCCCAGCATCGTCTCGTGGGCGGCGATCGCGACGATGAGGCGCGGGTCGATGCCGGACTGGGATGACACGTCCACCAGGACGGTGCCGAGGCCGGCCATCGGGCTGCCCGCGTTGAGCAGGATCTGGTCGAGGCCGGCGCTGTCGCCGGCGGCGACGCAGGCGAGCGCCGAGTTGGCGTCCGGGAGGTCCACGGAGGGCTCGCCCGGCTTGGGCTTCTCACCCGTCGCGACGGCGAGGCCGGCACCACCGCCGATCAGGGCGACGGCGACCGCGGGCCCGATGAGGGCCGCCAGGGCACGGTGAGGGCGCGACATCGACCCGATTCTATGCGCATATGCGGACATTCCTGTAGCCCCGCCGGTTACGGTGTTTCGCCGGAATGTCGGATTCACAGCCACGCCGTACCATCGGCATCGTCCTCGCCGGCCTGACGCTGGCGCTCTTCGCCCTCCAGCTGGTGTCCCTCGCGCTGGGCTGGTTCGAGGTGGCCGCGGCCTGCGCGGCCCTGTTCGTGGCGGGGTGGTTCGCGCTGCGCTCGTGGCAGCGGCGCATGCGGGCGGGCTAGCCCACCACGCTCAGCGTGACGCCGTCGCCGACCGCCAGGACGGCGGTGGACAGCCGCGGGTGGTCGATCGCCGCGCGGGTGAACGCCCGCAGCGCCTCGGCGTGCTCGCCGGGCCGGTCGGCGACCACCTCGCCGTCGTACAGCACGTTGTCCGCAACGATGAAGCCGCCCGGCCGCACCAGGCGCACCGCGTGCTCCAGGTACCCGGAGTACCCGGGCTTGTCGGCGTCGATGTAACACAGGTCGTAAGCGCCGTCGGGAAGGCCGGGGAGCGTGTCGCCCGCCGGCCCGCGCATCACGTGGATGCGGTCGGACAGGCCGGCGGCCGCGAACCAGCGCTCGGCGCGGGTGGCCCGGTCCGGGTCGGCCTCCAGGGTGTCGAGGCGCCCGCCGTCGCGCAGCGCCTCCGCCATCCAGGTCGCCGAGATCCCCAGGTAGGTCCCGATCTCCAGCACGCGCCGGCCGCCGGACGCGGCGACCAGCACGGCCAGCAGGCGGCCCAGCTCGGGGTGGGTCATCATCACGGCGCCCGGGTCGGAGCGGTTCTCCTCGGTCACCCGGCGCACCAGCGGCGACGGCGCCGCGAGGGTGTCCAGGTAGGCCGCCAGGGCCGGCGTCATCTCCACGCGCCCGTCGGCCATCAGTCCCGCCCCAGCTTGCGCAGCCCCGTGAGGGCCCACACGCCGAGCACCGCCAGCAGCAGGGCGATCGCCCCGAGGCCCGGCCAGACGTCGCTCCAGGCGGCGCCCCCGAGCTCGGTGGCGCGGGAGGCCTCCAGGATCCGGGTCACCGGGTTCCAGTCGGCGACCGTCTTCAGCCAGCCGTGCTGCAGCTCCCGCGGCGCGTAGGCCACGGAGGTGAAGATCGCGATGAAGACCACCAGCTGCATGAGCGGCGCGGCCTGCACGGTGCGCGCGCGCAGCGCGACGCCCATCGACCACAGGGACGTGGCGACGCCGAAGCCGGCCGCCATCACGTAGACCACGACGGTCCCGGCCACGCCCGGCGGGGTGACGCCGCCGATGGTCCCGGCGATGAGCACCACGGTCGTGGTGAACAGGCTGCGCATGCCGGCGGCGGTGAACGGCCCCGCCACCAGCGACAGCCGCGGCGCGGGGCTGCTGATGAGCCGGTCCACGAACCCGCCCTCGATGTCGCGCGCCAGGGTGGTGCCCGCGTTCACGCCGGCGAAGCCCGCGCCCATGACCGTGGCGAACGGGATGGTGAACGCCAGGTAGCTGGTCGTGCCGATGGGCAGCGCCCCCACGCCGTGGAACGCCCCGGAGGTCGCGACCAGGATGAACAGCGGCATCACCAGCGACGGGATGAACACCGACGGCATCCGGCGCACGAGGATGATCGCCCGCCAGGCGAGCATCCCGCTCACCGCCGCGGTGCGCGCCATGGTCCCGCCCGCCATCAGACCGCCCCCAGCCGGCGGCGCAGGGCCAGGGCGCTGCCGCCCACCGTGCAGACGGCGAACACCGCGATGATCGCCAGGGAGACGGCCGCGGCCCCCGGGCGGAAACCCTCGATCACCTGGGCGCGCATCCCCTCGACCAGGTGCGAGATGGGGTTGATGTCGGCGACGGTCTTGAACCAGCCGCTCATCGTCTCCCGCGGGAAGAACGCGGACGAGAAGAACATGAACGCGAAGAACAGCGGGAAGGCGCCCTGCACGGCCTCGGTGGAGCCGGTGCGCAGCGCGAGCAGGATCCCGAGGCCGCCGATCGGGATCGCCAGCAGGCCGGCGAGGCCGATGAGCGTGAGGAACCCCGGCACGCCGCCCTCGATCCGCGCCCCGAAGGCCAGGGCGATGAGCACGAACAGGGTCGCCTGGCAGGCGGCGAGCAGCACCCCGGCCACGAGCCGGTTGGTGAGCAGCACGATGCGCGACACCGGCGAGGTGACCAGCCGGTCGAAGAACCCGCGCTCGATGTCGCCCGCGAAGAACGCCCCCGAGGTGACCCCGCCGATCAGGACGCCCTGCAGGACGGTGCCCGACAGCCCGAAGTCCAGGTAGCCGTGCACCTTCGGGAACCCGGGGATGAAGGCGATCCCGCGGTCGAACGACGCGGTGAAGATCGCCATGAGCAGCAGTGGGAAGAACAGCGCGGGGAACCAGGACTGCGGGACCTGGAACGTGCCGGCCACGGCGCGCCGGGACAGCGCCCAGGTCTGGCGGAGGGCGAGGGTCACCGGCGGCGCCCCCTGCGGCCCCGGCCCGCGGCGGGCGACTCCCCGCCGCCGTGCCCCTCCAGGCGCCGGCCGGTCTTCGCCACGAACACGTCGTCGAGCGTGGGCTGGTGCAGGTCCAGGGACGCGGTTGGGATGCCGGCCTCGTCCAGGGCCCGCACCGCCTCCGCCACGCGCGCGGCGCCGCCGGGCAGGCGGGCGGCGGCGGTGCCGGGGGGACGGGCCTCCACCTCGGGGCCGAAGCGCTGCAGGACCGCCTGGGCGGCGTCGCGCCGGTCCGGGTCCGCGGGGGTGATCACCAGCGCGGGATCGCCAACCTCGGCCTTCAGCTGCTGCGGCGTGCCCTCGGCGACGATCTTCCCGCCGTCGATGATCCCGACCCGGCCGGCGAGCTGGTCGGCCTCCTCCAGGTACTGGGTGGTGAGGAACACCGTGGTGCCGCCCTCGGTGTTGAGCCGGCGGACCTCCTCCCACAGCGCCAGGCGCGAGGTGGGGTCGAGGCCCGTGGTGGGCTCGTCCAGGAACAGCACGACCGGCTCGTGCACCAGGGCGAGGGCCAGGTCGAGCCGGCGGCGCATGCCGCCCGAGTAGGTGCCGACGCGGCGGTCGGCCGCCTCGGTGAGGCCCACGCGCTCCAGCAGGCGCTCGGCGGTGGCCTGGTTCTCGGCGCGCGACAGGCCGTGCAGCACGCCCTGCAGGCGCAGCAGCTCCCGCCCCGTCATGAACGGGTCGATCGCGGCGTCCTGCAGGGCCACGCCGATGGCGCGGCGCACCGAGTGGGCCTCGTGGGCGACGTCGAACCCAGCCACGCGGGCCGTGCCGCCGGTGGGCCGCAGCAGCGTCGCGAGCATGCGCACGGTCGTGCTCTTGCCGGCCCCGTTGGGCCCCAGGAACCCGTACACCTCGCCCGTGCGGACCTGCAGGTCCACGCCGTCCACGGCGCGGATGCCGCCCTTGAACTCGCGGACCAGCCCCTCGGCCAGGATGGCCTCGTTCATCGTTCCTCCGTGACGTGCGCGCATCCGCCGGACGTGGGTACCATGGGCGGATGGAATCGACCGATCGTGCTGAGGCGCTGGAGCGTATCGACCGGCTTGAGGCCGAGATCCGCCAGGCCCTCCGTGAGAAGGACCTGGCCAGCGACGCCGACGAGCGCTCCGACGGGCACCATCATCCCGCAGAGGCCGCCACGGACGCCGAGGCCCGGGAGAAGCAGCTGCGCGAGGTGTTCCGCCTGCGGGACCAGCTGGAGCGGCTGGAGCGCGCCCGCCAGAACGTCGAGGCCGGCACCTACGGCGTGTGCGCGGACTGCGGCCAGGCCATCCCCGAGGGGCGCCTGCGCGCGGTCCCCGACGCGGAGCGGTGCGTGGCCTGCCAGAGCAAGGTGGCGCGCCGCCGCTGAGCGGCGCCCCGCGGCGGTCACGCCGCGGAGGACGCGCCCACGGTCTCGCGGGTGTCCGACGGGGCCCCGGGGCCGTCACCGGCGGCCAGGACCGGCGGCCGGGCGATCCGCCAGGCGGCGGCGATGCCCCACGACCACACCAGCCCGGCGACGGCGAGGTGGGCGGCGATGACCTGCCAGGGCAGGCCCTGGCGGTACTGGATCTCCCCGAGGGTGATCTGCACCGCGAGCACGGGGAGGAACACGGCGATGGCGCGCTTGGCGAAGGGGTCCCGCGGGGCCTCCTTCCAGATCCACACGGCGAGGACGCCCATCAGCACCACCAGCACCCCGACGGCGCGGACGTGCAGCCACGCCGCGTTCTCCAGGTTGCCGAAGCGCTTGAGAACGTCGTCGTCGCCGGAGTGCGGGCCCGCGGCGGTCACCAGGACGCCGGTCACGACCACCGCCAGCAGGGCCACCGCGGAGATCGCGGCGAACGGCCCCTGACGCGGGTCGGTGCCGCGGCGCACGCCGTGGATCCGGTCGTGCGCGGCGATCACCAGCAGGACGCCGCTGGTGAGCGCCCCGACGGACAGCAGGAAGTGGGCGCCCACCATGAGCGGGTGCAGCCCCGACAGGACCGTCACGCCGCCCAGCGGGATCTGCCCGAACGACATGAGCATCGCCGCCAGCGCGTGGCCGCGGAGGCCGGGGACGGGGTCCGGGACCTTCCGGGACGCGAGCCATGTGATCACCGTGAACACGATGATCGCCGCCGAGGCGGCACGGTTCGAGTACTCGATGATCGAGTGCCAGCTGGTCTCGGGGACCACGCCGCCGTTGCAGAGCGGCCAGTCGGGGCAGCCCAGCCCGGAGGCGGTGAGCCGCACGAGCCCGCCGCTGAGGATGATGAACCACAGGAGCGCCGCGTTGACGATCGCGACCTTGTGGAACCGGATCGGGTCGCCCAGACGGGCCATGGGGCCTCCTGCGCGGCCGGGGGTGGCGGTGGAGCTCCTGCTCACGACGGCCATGCTAGCTTCGCCGCCGTTGCGCCCGGACATGTCACAGGTCGCTCAGGTCAGGGATGATCGGCAGCCGATGCCGAGCACCGCGCAGACACGTCCCGGTGACGCCCCCGACCCCCGCCGCCAGCGGCTCGGGAGGGTCCTGGGGCTGCTGGTCACCGGCCTGGCGATCGCCGCCGCGATCTGGTTCGGCGCCACCGCGGGGGTGCGCGAGGACCGCATCGTGTCGCGGGTCGCGGAGCTCCAGGGCCTGTCACCCGACCGCCCCGCGACGCCCGGCCGCGCGCCAATCGCCGGCCTGCGCCTGCAGAGCCTCGCCGCCCTGGGATGGGTCCCGGACGGCACCCGCGTGGACGAGGTCGCGGGCCGCGCGGCGAGCACGGTGTTCTTCACCCGCGCCGGGCGGGCCATCGCCCTGACGGTGGTGTCGGGGCAGCCGGTGCCCCCGGAGCGCGGCGCGGTGCGGATGGAGCGCGGCGGCGTCGAGATGTTCCGCCAGACCCGCGACGGCCGGCTGGTGCTCAGCTGGCGGCGGGCGGGCCGCACCACGGTCCTGTCGGCGGTCGGCGTGCAGCAGGCGGAGCTGATGGACCTGGTGGTGGAGCTCACCCCGGGGCGCCGGTGAGCGCAAGATCACCCGAACGGGGTAACAAGTCCTCGCGCGAGCGGTCGATAGGGGTGACACAACCCCTCGAGCCCTCCAGGAGGCACGATGCTCGCGACCTTCGTCGCCCGCCGTCTCGCCGTCGGCTTCACGCTGACGTCCGCGCTGCTCCTGGTGCTCCATACGACGCTGAACTAGCGCGTCGCCGCACCGTCGCCGCCCTCGTGGCGGCGATCCTCGTGGCGTTGCTGGTGCTTCCGGCCACGGGGGCCGCGCATGCCCGCCTGCGGGGGGTCGAGACCGTCCCCCAGGGGCTGCGCCTGAGCTTCGGCGCCCCGGTCGAGTCCGCGTTCCTGGAGGTCTCGGTGACGCGGGTCGGCGCGGCCGTCGCCGTGCGCCCCGGCGTCGACCCCGTCGACCCGCAGGCGGTGCTCGTCCCCCTGCCCGGCCCGCCCGCCCCCGGGACCGCGGTGCGCTGGCGCGTGCTCTCCCACGACGGCCATGTGACCTCCGGCGTGTTCACGACCGGTCCGGGGCGCCCGGCGGCCGGGGACGGGTCCGCCGAGCGCGACGACGGCCCGCGGGCCGGGGACGTCATCGCGGGGGTCGGCCGCGGCCTGGTGCTGCTGGGCGGCGTCCTGGCACTGGGGCTGGTGGCCTTCCGCCGGGTGGTCGTGGACGCCGCGGTGGCATCCGGAGGGCTCGCCCCGCCCGGCGCCCCGCCCGCGGACGCCTTCCGCGAACGGGCGGGGGCCGCGCTGGGCGGCGCGGCGCGCACCTGGCGGGCGCTCTGGCGGCACGCGCTGGACCTGAGCCTCGTGGGGGCGCTCGCCGTGGCCGGCGGCACCATGGCCGCCCTGGGCGACGCCGGCCTCGGGACCCTGCTCTCCGAGACCCGCCTGGGGCGCGGCGTCGTGGTCATCGCCATCGCCGTCGTGGGGGCGCAGGCACTGGACGCCGCGACGCGCCGGCGGGCCGGGGCCGAGCCGCCGTGGCTGGCCGCCGCCATGGCCGTGCCACCCGCCCTGGTCCTGGGCGCCATGTCCTGGATGGGCCATGCCTCGAGCGGCAACGACGTGACGCTGAACATCGGCGCGGACATGGTCCACAACGCGGCGACCGCCGCGTGGATCGGCGGGCTGCTGGGCCTGGTGGCGTACCTGCTGCCCGCCGGGGCCGCGCTGGACGCCGCCGACCGGGTGCGGCTGGTCGCCCAGGGGGTCATCCGGTTCTCGACCCTCGCCACCGTCGCGGTGGCGCTGCTGGTGATCACCGGCGTGTACCGGGCCCTGGCCGAGGTGGGGGAGCCCGGGAACCTGCTCGACACCGGGTACGGCGTGGCGCTGCTGGTCAAGCTCGGGATCTTCGTGGTGATGCTCGCGGCCGGCGGCTACAACCGGTTCGTGCTGCACCCGCGCCTGGAGCGCGCGGCGCTGGGGCTGCCCGGCGGGGAGGCCGCCGCGGCGGACCGCCTGGCCGCCAGCGTCCGGGCGGAGCTGGTGCTCGCGGGCCTGCTGCTGGTGGCGGTGGCCGTGCTGGTGTCGAACGCACCCACCGTCTGAACGCCCGGCCGGGTCCGGTACCATCCCCGCCGTGATCGACGCGGACGTCGTCCGGCACGTTGCCCGCCTGGCCCGGCTCGCCCTCTCCGAGGACGAGCGGGAGACCATGCGCCGCGAGCTGTCGGGCATTCTCGAACATGTGGACCAGGTCCAGGAGCTGGATCTCTCGCAGGTCCCGCCCACCACGCACGCCATCCCGCTGCAGAACGTGCTGCGCGACGACGCGCCCCGGCCGAGCCTCCCCACGGAGCTCGCCCTGCGCGAGGCCCCGGAGGTCGCCGGCGGCGGCTTCTCCGTGGGGCGGATGGGCTGACGATGGCGGAGCTCACCGACCTCACCGCCCACGAGGCCATCGCCGCGCTGCGCGCCGGCGAGATCTCCTCGGTGGACCTCACCGAGGCGCACCTGGCGCGCGCCGAGGCCGACGACTGGCACAGCTTCCTGGCCGTCGACCGCGAGGGGGCCCTGGCCCGCGCCCGCGAGATCGACGCGATGCCGGAGCGCCCGCCGCTGGCCGGCGTCCCCATCGGCATCAAGGACGCCCTGTCCACGCGGGACCTGGTCACGACCTCCGGGTCGAAGATCCTCGAGGGCTTCCGCCCCGTCTACACCGCCACCTGCGTCGACCGCCTGGAGCGGGCCGGCGCCGTGGTGATCGGCAAGACCAACATGGACGAGTTCGCCATGGGGTCGAGCACCGAGAACTCCGCCTACGGGCCCACGCTCAACCCGTGGGACCCCACCCGCGTGCCCGGGGGCAGCTCCGGCGGCTCGGCGGCGTGCGTGGCCGCGCGGCAGGTGCCGTGGTCGCTCGGCAGCGACACCGGCGGCTCCATCCGCCAGCCGGCCGCGCTGTGCGGCATCGTCGGGGTCAAGCCCACCTACGGCGCGATCTCCCGCTACGGGCTCATCGCGTTCGCGTCGTCGCTCGACCAGGTGGGGCCCTTCGCCCGCACCGTCCGCGACGCGTCCCTGCTGCTGTCCCACATGGTGGGCCGCGACCCGATGGACGCGACGTCCCTGGACTGGCCCGAGCCGATCGCCGTGCCCCAGGGCGAACGCCTGGACGGCGTGCGCGTGGGTGTGGTCGAGGAGCTCATGGGCGAGGGCGTGGACCCGGGCGTGCGCGACGCCGTCGCTGCCGCCCTGGCCAAGGTCGAGGAGCTCGGCGGCACCCTGGTGCCCGTGCACCCCGCACAGCCGGTAACACGCGCTGTCGACCTACTACCTCATCGCCCCCGCCGAGGCGTCCGCCAACCTGGCCCGCTTCGACGGGATCCGGTACGGCCACCGCACCGAGCACTCCGACGACCTGCTCTCCACGTACGAGAACACCCGCGCGGAGGGCTTCGGCGCCGAGGTCAAGCGCCGCATCATGCTCGGCACGTTCGCCCTGAGCTCCGGCTACTACGACGCCTACTACGGCCAGGCCCAGCGCGTGCGCACCCTCATCGTGCGGGACTTCGAGGAGGTCTTCTCCCAGGTGGACGTGGTGGCCTCGCCGACCTCGCCGTCGGTGGCCTTCCCGCTGGGCGAGCGCACCGCGGACCCGCTGTCCATGTACCTGTCGGACATCTGCACGATCCCGATCAGCCTCGCCGGGCTGCCGTCGGCCTATCCTGTGCGGCGTCTCCGGACGGCATGCCGGTGGGGCTGCAGCTCGCCGGCCCCGCCCTCAGCGAGAACCGCCTGCTGGCCACCGCCCACGCGCTCGAGACCGCGCTGGCGTTCGACACGCGTCCCCCGGGGCTGGCATGAGCGAGGGCCGCTGGGAAGCCGTCATCGGCATCGAGATCCACGCGCAGCTGCTCACCCGCACCAAGATGTTCTGCGGGTGCGAGCTGAGCTTCGGCGACGACCCGAACGTCCACACGTGCCCGGTGTGCCTCGCGCACCCCGGTGCGCTGCCGGTGACCAACCGGGAGGCCGTGCGCCTGGCGATCGTCGCCGGCCACGCCCTGGGCTGCGAGATCGCCGAGCGGCCGGTGTTCTCGCGGAAGAACTACTTCTACCTGACCTCCGAAGGCGGTACCTGCAGGATCAGCCAGTACGACGAGCCGGTGTGCCTGGGCGGACCTTCCGGTACCTCACCGAGGACGGCGAGAAGTCGGTGGGCATCACGCGGGCCCACCTGGAGGAGGACGCCGCCAAGCTCATCCACACCGGCGGCGACGGCCGCCGCGCGGGCGCGGAGTCGTCGGTCGTGGACTTCAACCGCGGCGGCACGCCGCTGCTCGAGATCGTGACCGAGCCCGACCTGCGCTCCGGCGCCGAGGCCGCCGCGTTCCTCAAGCAGCTGCGGCAGACGCTCGTGCAGCTGGGCGTGACGGACGGGAACATGGAACAGGGCTCGATGCGCGCCGACGCCAACATCAGCGTGCGCCCCGTCGGCCAGGCGGAGTTCGGCACCAAGACCGAGCTCAAGAACATGAACTCCTTCACGTTCCTGGAACGCGGCATCACCGCGGAGATCGCCCGCCAGATCGCGATCCTCGAGGACGGCGGCAGCATCACCCAGGAGACGCTCCACTACGAGCCCACCACGGGTGAGATCACGTCGCTGCGCTCCAAGGAGGAGGCGCACGACTACCGCTACTTCCCCGAGCCGGACCTCGTCCCGGTGGTCCCGGACCGCGCGTGGGTGGAGGAGATCCGCGGCTCGCTGCCGGAGCTGCCCATCGACCGGCGCGAGCGGTGGATGCGTGACATGGGCCTCACGTTCGAGGACGCCGAGGTGCTGTCGGAGACCGCCGAGCTGGCGGCCTACTTCGAGTCGGTGGCCCAGGTCGCCCCGCCCAAGTCCGCGGCCAACTGGGTGCGCGGCGAGCTGCGCGCGCAGCTGCGGGAGCGCGGCGAGGAGCCGTGGGAGAGCGGCGTCACCCCGGCCGCGCTGGCGGAGATCATCGGCATGGTCGAGGGCCGGGAGATCTCGATGCCCAACGCCAAGGCCGTGCTCGCCGAGGTGGTCGCGACCGGCGCAGCGCCGCGCGAGGTGGTCCAGGCGAAGGGCCTGGGGGCGATCAGCGACGAGAGCGAGCTCATCGCGATCGTCGACCGCCTGCTGGCCGACAACGCCGCCCAGGCCCAGCAGCTGCGCGACGGCAAGGACAAGGTCGTCGGCTTCTTCGTGGGCCAGGCGATGAAGGCCACCCAGGGCCGCGCCGACCCGGCGCGCGTGGGCGAGCTGGTCCGCGAGCGCGCCCTCGGCGGGTAGCCCGGTGGGCGTCGTCGGGCTCAACCACGTGAGCGTGCACGCGCGGGACCTCGAGGCCTCCGCGCGGTTCTACGAGGACCTGTTCGGGCTGGAACGCATCCCGAACCCCGACTTCGGCAACCCCACCGTCTGGTTCCGGCTGGGGGACCACCAGCTGCACCTGTTCGTCCGCGACGACTGCGACCCGCCGTTCGTGCAGCACTTCGCGGTGACCGTGGACGACTTCGCGGCGGTGTACCGCCGGGCGCTGGAGATGGGCGTGCAGGACCCGGAGCCGTTCGGCCACCACGTGTACCGGCTCCCCGACGGCGCCGTGCAGTTCTACGTGCGTGACCCGGCCGGGAACCTGGTGGAGGTCGACTTCCCGGACGCCGACGCCCTGGAGCCCGGCCTCATCGAGGATCTCCGGCCGCTGCGACGCCCCCAGACCGGGGTGCACGCGACGGCCACCCTGTTCCTCCCGCCCCGCTGACGGCACGGCGGGCCCGCCGCCCGTCAGACTCCGCCGGTGGGCGTCTA
Source organism: Thermoleophilia bacterium (assembly GCA_046330435.1). Taxonomy (GTDB): domain Bacteria; phylum Actinomycetota; class Thermoleophilia; order Miltoncostaeales; family Miltoncostaeaceae. Next base: position 236,330 of record JAXLST010000009.1, read on the forward strand.
CGACATCGGTGCGCTGCTGATCGTCCTGCTGGGCGTGGGGTTCGGGATCCGCCGCGGCGGCGTGCGGATCGCGCTGCCCCTGGGGGTGCTGGTCATCGGGGTGGCGCTGGTCGACCGCTTCGAGGCGCGGGTGCTGGACGTCCTCGGCAACGCGGTGTGGGCGCCGCTGGTGCTGGTGGGCGCGCTGCTGCTGGCCGTGGCCCTGGCCGCGGCCGCGGGCGACGTGATCGGCGACGGGCGGCCGCTGGGGCCCGAGGACCGGGTGCTGGGGGCGGTGCTCGGCGCCGGCCTGGGGGTGATGGCCGTGTGGCTCACGGCGGCCCTTGTGGACGCCTCCGGCCCGCGGGGCCGCGAGGCGGTCGCCCGGTCGGGGGTGGCGGAGCGGC
>JAXLST010000010.1:0-212786 GCA_046330435.1 Thermoleophilia bacterium
GCTGCGCGCCACCGACGTGGGCTGCCGCACCGCCGTCGACGAGCTGGCGGTGATCCTGCCGGGCTCCGACGGGCTCGACGCGTACCGCATCTCCGAGCGGATCCGCGCGGGCTTCGCGGCGGAGGCCGCCCTGAGCCACGGCGTGTCCCTGTCGGTGGGCGTCGCGAACTTCCCGTCGCAGGCCGGCACCGCCGACCAGCTGGCGGCGTTCGCCCGCACGGCCCTCACCCTCGCCCGCCGCCACGGCGGGGAGCGGACGTTCCTGTACGACCGCGAGGTCGCGGCGATGCTGGACGAGGAGGACCGCCGCGGCCGGGTGGTGGAGGAGTCGCTGGTCACCACGATCTCCGCCCTGGCGGTGGCCGTGGACGAGCGGCACCACACCACGCGGGACCACTCCCAGAACGTCGCCCGCGTGGCGGCGATGCTGGCGTCGGAGCTCGGGCTGGACCCCGAGCGGGTGGAGGAGGTCCGCCTGGCGGGCCTGCTGCACGACGTCGGGAAGATCGGCGTGAGCGAGGAGCTGCTCACCCGCGGCGGGCCCCTCGAGCCACATGAGTGGGACGAGATCCGCCAGCACCCGGAGATCGGGTACCGGATGCTGTCCGGCACCCGCCTCCGGAACGTCCGCGAGTTCGTCCGCCACCACCACGAGCGGTGGGACGGCGGCGGCTACCCGACGGGTCTCTCGGGGGAGGAGATCCCGCTCGAGAGCCGCATCATCGCCGTGGCGAACGCGCTGGACACCATGGTCAACGACCGCCCGTACCGGATGGCGATGCCGTTCGAGGACGCGCTCGAGTTGATCGGGCAGAAGGCCGGGGGGCAGTTCTGCCCGGCGACCGTCGAGGCATTGCAGCGCCTGGCCGAACGTGACCCGGCGTGGCTGCGTCCCGAGCCGAACGCGTAGGAAAGGAATCCACGCCGATGGGCACCAACACCGCCGCCGCGCACCTGCGCGTCGTCGAATCCCCACCGCAGAAGGCCGTCCAGGAACGCCCTGGCCGTGACCTCCTGACCCAGAAGGCCGTCGCCGAGGCGGCGGAGAAGCTGGCCGCGCCGTCGGCCGTCGTGAGCAGCGTGCTGGAGCTCATCGACGGCGGCTCCGCACCCGTCCGCGCGATCGCGCAGCGGGTCGCCCAGAGCCCGGAGATCGCCGCCCAGCTGCTGCGCCTCGCGAACTCCGCCCTGTTCGGCGAACCCGTGGATTCCCTGGACCGCGCCATCGTGCGCATCGGCGAGCGGAGCCTGCGCGGCCTGCTGCTCGCCGCGTCGACGTACCGCCTGCTCGAGGGCGAGCTGCGCATCTACGGCGTGCCGCGCCTGGCGCTGTTCACGCACTCCAACGAGGTCGCGACGATGGCGCAGGCCATCGCGACGCGCATCGCCGCCCCGGTCGCCCCGCAGGCGTTCCTGGCCGGCCTGGTGCACGACCTCGGCAAGCCGATCCTGGCGGAGGTCGCCCGCACCCGGGTGGACCTGCCGGTGGTGCGCAGCGTGAGCGAGGAGCGCGCCGTGTTCGGCACGGACCACGCCCGAATGGGCACCTGGATCGCCAAGCGCTGGTCGCTGCCGGAGGACCTGTGCGAGGCGATGGAGCACCACCACGCCGTCGACCCGCCGGAGTCCCCGGTGGCGCGCGCGGTGTGGCTGGCGGACCTGGTGGTGCGCGCCCAGCAGGGCGAGGCGGACGCCATCTCCCGGCTGCCCGCCGGCGCCGAGGCCTGCGGGATGCCGCCGGAGGCCCTGGAGTCGCTGCTCACCGCCACCTCCGTTGAGTCGGAGGAGCCGCAGCGGCCGTCCGGCCTGACGGACCGCGAGCTGCAGGTCCTGCGGATGCTCGCGACCGGTGCCGCCGCCAAGCAGGTCGCGCACCAGCTGGGCTGCTCGGTCTCGACGGTGCACAACCACCTGCACCACGTGTACCGCAAGCTGAACGTGACGGGCCAGGCGCAGGCGCTCCTGCTTGCCCGTGAGATGGGCTGGGTCTAGCCCTCAGCCATCGGACTCGCGGCCGGGCGTCCCGCCCGGTCGCCGCCCGGACGGGCGTGCGGGTCGCGTCCGTCGCCATATGGCGCTCACCTGGGTCGCCGTCAGGCCCAGGTGGGCTCCCAGCCTGCGCGTCGACATCCCCTGCTGACCTAGGCATTGACGTCCCATCACCCTAGTGCCGATCGTTAGGAAATGGCGCAGAGCTCCCATGGCGTCGCAGCATCCCATGCGGCGGCTAGGAGTTGGTGGTCGAGCCGCGGGAGAAACGCGTCCACTTCGTTGCCGGCCCCGGCCTCGCAGATCACCCGGTCACTCGGGGGGACCGAGAATCCATAGCTTGTTCTTCTGAACGCAAGTTGCCTCTGATGAAGCAGCTGAACATGGCTACCGGTCATCAAACGCCATTCAACGCTGAGCCCCGACGCTCGGGCCCGTGCCAGTAGTGCACGCGAAGTGCTCAGGGCATCCGCCTGAAGGTTCTTAACCGGAAGCCGACTGCCGAGAATCCTGAGGCGGCACGAAGTCACCATGTCCGCCAGTTCGGCGACGAACCCACAGAGATCGACTAGATCCTTCCCGATGTAACGGTCTACCCAGAGCACGTCGCTCTGGTCGATGATTCGAGCGGCGAACCATCGCAGAGCGGATTGGCGGTCTTCTGGCCAACTAGCTCTGGTCCCCACAAGCAGCTCGGATACCCGAAGATCGTGAAGGAAAGGGCATAAGCCCACCTCATTGGATTCAGTCTGATGAACGACTGGGGCGAGTCGTCCATCAAGATCGATCTGCGGCAGAGTCCGGCCTGCCCGTAGAGCCAGGTTGTGGACCCTATGGGAGAGTTCCGGGGTCAATCCACTTGCCAGGCGCATGGCGGTGTGTTCTTCCTGGCTCGGAGAAGCCGCCCCTGCCTGCATTGCCTTCACGAGGGGTAGGCAAGTACCAGCCCGCGCAACAATGCTGGACGCCTGACCATCAGACGCCCCACCCCGCATCAGCGCCTCCTTCACTTCGGCGAGGGAGAGCGTGGGCGGAGAAAGCGTGACGTTGATCGAGTCCAGGAGCGGTGATGTTTGCAGCAGGCTCGAGGAGAACACGTCCAAGGGTGAAGTGCAAACCAGGGCGCCAATGTCGCGGGCGCTCGAGCCATTTACACAGCGCAGGTTCAACTGCGCATGCAGTTGCGCGCCGTCCTCGCGTGCCACCAAAGCCCCGAAGTCATCCACGATCATCGCCGCCGCGCCGGAGCGCCTTGCCGCCTCGTCAGCCTCGCCAATCGCTTCAAGGACATCGTTGTCCGTCGACGCCGCCGAGATGATCCCCACGTGGACCCCGCGTGCGAGTAGGTGCGCTGCGGTCATGGCTGCAATTGCCGAGCGCCCCGAGCCAGGAAGCCCCGAGAGCGCCACCAGATGCCCATCCAGGAGATGATCGGCCAGCGATGCGGAGGCCCGTTCAAATGATGGGAGTCGGAGCAAGCGCCCGATCTACCGAAGTAGTGTCAGCATCGCGATAGCGTCGTCTCTCGTCAGTAGGCCGTACTCGCGTCCGTGATTGAGCCTGTCGCCACTGAGGGACGTGGTGCGCTGCAGCACAGCCTTCTGGAGGGCGGCACCTTCCTCGGGAAACCAGGTGACGAAGTCCTCGAGCATGCCCATTGCCGCATAGTGTGGGGTATCAGGACCCTCTGCCGCGAAAGCCGCCTGGAGGGCTTCCATCGGCACCGAGTAGGGGACCTGAGCTTCGGGTCTAGAAAGGTGAACTAGCGAGCAGGCCTTGCGGGTTAGGAGCGGGTGGCCACCGTACTCATCTAGTAGAGCGTCTATCAGCGCGTGGTCGCGAAATTTCATTCCGGTACGCTTGCCGAGCGTGCGAACCATGTCGGCAAGTTCATCACGATTCATCGGTCGAATGAAATAGACCCGGGCAAACTGGAAGAGCGGATTCGCCTGTTCTCTGACCTGGGAGCGCGCGAATATCGCGGGGTCTACGCCTGCCGCGACGAAGACAGGGTAGTTCTCACCGAGGGACTGCATGCGCTGAAAGAGACCGCGCAATTGAGTCAGGGCTCGGAGAATGCCAAGGTCGACATCGGGAGACACTTCGCGAAAAGTGCGGACCGGGAGGGCGGCGTCGATCTCATCACACATGAGAACGATCGGCGCTGCCGACGATGTTGATCGGACGATGGTCTCAATGTCCGATAGCCAATAGTCGTTAACGGACGATGGGTGTGCACGGTCGGTGCGGAGTGGAGGAAGCGGGCGACCGGCCGCGACCAGCGCTTCGGCCATGGCGTCCACCACGGTCGCCTTGAAGTGCCGTGGGCTATCAATGAATTCTTCGAGCTCGATGCGTGCTACGGGATAGCCCTCTGCGTTCAAGACTCGGGCGAGCTGGTTGAGGAGGGAACTCTTCCCGGCCTTCCGAAGCCCAAAGACTCCGACGTGCTGGCCCGCACGGACAGCGAGTTGGAGTTCTCGTATGTCCTCGGTTCGACCAAAGAAGGCGCTGGGCTCGGTGATGGGCACGGTCACATTGAAATGGTCGACCGTAAGGAGCGTCTGAGCGAGGGCCTCGCGGAAGGTGAAGTCAGGAGTCTGGACTTCGTCGCGGGTCAGTGCGACATATGCGGTCTCGCCTGCCCGCTTGCGTGTAAGACGTGTCGCTGTGGAGTCCTGGGTGATAATGACCGCAATCTCGAGGTCTGCACGACGATTAGTTGCCAGGATGTCATTCATCTCCTGAAGAACCCGCGGCTCGACGCGGTCGTAGTCAGCCACTAGGCAGAGCACGTCAAGCTCGATGTCAAACATCTCGCGGTGTCGTGGTGGGAGCGCGAGGTAGAGATGCCAGCGTCCGTGGTGGTCGGGCTGGACTCTGACGATCTGGACCTCGGAGCGCTCGAAGAACCGGAGAACGTCTCTCCCCCAAGGGAAGCGGCGAGCGAAGTCGGCTATGTGTTCGGCAAGTGCACGCTGATTGTCAGTCCGGCGCGGCGGCATGCTGAATATGCTAGCGGCCTTCCGCCCGGGAGGCGCTGAGGCTTGTGACGCGGCGCCGGGGCGTAGTTGACCTAAGCACGGCCCTCGGTGTAGGCGGTCCGGACGTGCTGATGGGCCGACCGGATGGGAGGGCTCCCAGGTCCCGTGGAGGTGGCTGACGCCGGGGGATTCGCGTCGCGGCTGCCGGGTCTACGGTGAGCACCCGGGTGTCGTCCACCGGGTGTGGTTCTAGCAGCCTCGCCCTCCATCTGAGAGCTGGACCAGCCCGCGCAGGTGTCGCGCGCGAGCGTGTGCGGGGCCTCTAGACGGAGGAACCGCCCGGTCGCCGCCCGGACGGGCGTGCGGGTCGCGTCCGTCGCCATATGGCGCTCACCTGGGTCGCCGTCAGGCCCAGGTGAGCTCCCAGCCTGCGCGTCGACATCCCCTGCTCGATGAGCTGGATGACCGCGCGGTCCCGGAGCCGCCGCAACGCGACGACCTTCTGCTCGGCCTCGCGGACCGCGGTCGCCAGGTCGACTGCCTGCTTGAGGGTGTCGGGCTGCTCCGCCATCGGCCGGAAGGCTTGCAGACGGGACCCGGTTGGGCCAGGTACCGTCAGCGAGCGCCGTCGAACAGGATCCAGCCGGCCAGCAACGCGGCGATCAACAGGATGGCCCCGGCCGCGACCGCGGTGAGCGAAACCGCCACGCGACGCCCGGTGCTGCCCGGCTCCGTGGTGCGGAGCATCGGTACGCTGAAGACCATGGTGAGCAGTGCGAGGACCGCCGCGACACCGAACCACATGGATCGCCTCCAGGTGATGGCCCGGCCGCGGGATGCCCCGGGTTCCGCCCGACGCTACCAGCGGTCCCCGGGCGTGTCATGAGCGTCCTCATCGGCACGGCGTCCTGGACGGACCCGGAGTTCATCAAGGCCGGGTGGTATCCGGACGAGGTCAAGAACGACGCCGAGGGGCGGCTGCGGTACTACGCCGAGCGCTTCCCGATGGTGGAGGTGAACGCCAGCTTCTACGCCCTCCCGACCGTGGAGACGGTGGGGGCGTGGACGCGCCGCACGCCCGAGGGCTTCCGGTTCTTCGTGAAGGCCCACCAGGTGATCTCCGGGCACCCCTCGGAGCCGGGCCGGCTGCCGGCGGTGCTCCGCGAGCTGCCGTTCACCCCGGACAAGCGGGGCCGCATCCGCAAGCCCAGCCGGGAGATGCGCGACGCGGTGATCGACTCCCTGCTGGAGGCCCTGGGACCGATGGGCGACAAGCTCGGCGGCATCCTGTTGCAGCTCCCGCCGTTCGTCGCCGCCGGTGACGCCCAGCGTGCGGAGGTGGAGCGCATCATCGCCCGGTGCGCGCCCGTGCGCGTGGCGGTGGAGTTCCGGCACCGGTCATGGGTGGCGGAGGGGGAGCGGGAGCGCACGATGGACATGCTCGGCGCCCGCGATGCCGCCTACGTCTGCGTGGACGCCCCGCGCATCGACGCGGCGTCGGCGATGCCGCCCATCGTGGAGGTCACCTGTCCGGAGCTCGCCTACCTGCGGCTGCACGGGCGCAACGCCGACACCTGGCACACCGGCAAGACGGTCGCCGAGCGGTACGACCACGTCTACACCCGTGACGAGATGTCGGAGTGGCTCGACCCGGTGCTCGACATGGCCGGGCGGGCCCAGGAGGTCGCGGTCGTGTTCAACAACAACGCGCGGGACTACGCCCTCAGGAACGCCGACGAGTTCCGGGGGATGCTGGCGGAGCGGTCGACGGGCTGAGTCCCCACGGACGCGCTTCTCGGACCATCCTCGCCCCACGACGACCGCCCGGCGCCGGCCCCACGGACAGGGCCGACGCGGGCGAGTGGGTTCCCCGAGGTCCGTGCCCAGGCCTGGGGGAACCATCCGGCTCAGCGCCGGAAAGCGTCCTTGACGTCGTCGACGGCGTCCTTGAGATGCTCCTTGGCCTGCTCGACCTTGCCCTCCGACTGGTCGCGCCTGCCCTCGCGACGCTGCTCGTCGTCATTGGTCAACGCGCCCGCGGCCTCCTTCACACGGCCGCCCATCTCCTTCGCCTTGCCATCGTCCATCGGGGGTCTCCTCGTTCGCATCTCGGGGTCGTTCGAGGTGTTCCCGAGGTCGCGGAACCGAAAACGTGGACCGGATTCAGGGACCGTCAGGAGTCATGGGGAGCGTCACGACCCGCCCGGCGCGACCTCGGTGAACACCTTCGTTGTCGGGAGGTCCGGCGTGCTGAAGCCGTTCGCGTGCATGCTGCGGAGTGAACCGGGAAACAGAGGTCCCCGCCACCTGGAGAGGAAGGTGTGCGGGGACCATGCCGCCGGGGCGAGGGCGCCTCGTCACCGAGGACGTGCCACGGAACCAGCGCCCCTCGGAAACGCGCGACGTGGATGACGGTCCGCCGCACGGCCACCGGCTGCGTGCCGGCGATTCCCGGAAAGACGTGGCGCCGGGGCCCGTGCGGGGGTCGCCCAAGCCCGGCGACCACAACGCTATGACGGGCGGTGCCATCCGTACATCGGTGAGGTCCACACGTTCACTGCGCCGCGCGGCCGGAGGAGGGAGTCCACGCGCTCATCGGGTTGCGGATACCGCGCGGTCAGCGCTCGGCGTCGTCCTCGTGCCCCAGCGCCCCGAGCGCGCCGGGCAGGCCGGCCCGGCCCGCGATGCCGAGCTTGCGGTAGGCGCGAGACAGGGTTGCCTCGACGGTGCGCCGCGTCACGACCATCCGCGCCGCGATCGCCGGGTTGTCGAGCCCCTGCGCCGCCAGGCGTGCCATCCGCAGCTCGCTGGGTGACAGCGCGGTGCTTCCCGACCCGCTCCAGGTGCGTCCCAGCTCCTCGGCGGCCCGGTCGCGCCAGATGCCGCCGGCATTCTGGGCGAACGCGTCGTGCGCGGTCTGCAAGGCGGCACGGGCGGCGCCCCGCTGCCGCCGCCGCCGCTGGATGCCGCCGAGCACCAGGTGCGCGCGGCCCAGCTCGATCGGGAAGCCCACGCCGTCGAGTCGGGCGACGGCCTCCTCGGCGAGCGTCGCCGCTCCGTCCAGATCACCCTCCAGCGAGTGCACGAGGGCGCGGGTGCGCACGCATACGCCGGTGAGCCACGCCCGTTCGAGATCCCGGCACCGCCGCTCGTACGGGTCGAGCACCTCCCGGGCGGTGGCCGGGTCCCCGCACAGCGCGAGCGCTTCGACGATCTCCGGGACGAAGAACATGTGCGAGGGGTCGGGGCCCGGGTCGATCCGCGGGTCGTGGATGGCGAGGGCCGGACGCAGCCAGGCCTCCGCCGCCCGGCCATCGCCCGCCGCCAGCTCGACCCTCCCGAGCAGCCAGCCCAGCCACGGCACCCACCCCCGCAGGCCGTTGGCGGTGGCCGCGTCGAGCGAACGGGTTCCCTCCAGCCGCGCCCCCACCGCGTCGCCGGCCGCCGACCGGGCCAGCGCGCGGAGCTGCGTCAGCGACGACCGGACCATTGCCGAGCCCATCTCCTCGGCGACCTCGGCGCAGCGATCGGCCGATCGCAGCAGGGTGGCCTCGTCGCCCGCCATCGCGGCGAACGTCCCCAGGTACACCGTGAGGTAGGGCAGTTCGCTGACGGCCCCGACCGTGACCGAGGTCGCGATCTCGCGGGACAGCACGTCCATCGCGTGCGGCAGATCCCCCGCGAGGCCGCGCATCACGGCGCGCACCACATGCGCCCGCTGGTGGATCTTCGCCCGCCGTCCACCGCCGTGCGCCACCGCCCGGGCGAGTCCCCGCTCGTCGATGCCGCCCACGGTGCGCCACGCGGTGACGGCCCGCACCGTGAGCGCCTCGCGCAGCGGCCCCGCGGGCCCCGCCTCCTCGGCCCGGGCGACGGCTCGATCCGCGTGGGCGAGCACGACCCGGCCCGGATACCCGGCGTGATGGGCGCTGAACGCGAGGTCCATGTGGACTTCGGCGGCGCCGGCGGGATCCCCCTCGAGGTGCGTGAGCGCCTCCTCGAGCACGGCGATGGCGTCGGTCGGCCGGCCGCTCCACACCAGCGTCTCGGCCTGGAGCCGCAGGGCGTGCCCAAGCGGCGGCCCCTCCAGCAGATCGAGGACCTCCTCCAGGATGCGCGGCAGCTCGATGTGGTGTCCGGCCCCGGCGAGCAGGTCGCACGCCCGGAGCGCCCGGCGGGCGGCGGCGGCGCAGTAGCCCGGGGGCGTGAGGCGCCAGGCCCGTTCGGCCAGGTCGGCGGCCTCCATCGGCGCACCGCGGTTGGCGGCGAGAACCGCCGCGGCCTCCAGCGCCGCCGCCACCTCGCCATCCGGCCCGTCCGCCGCGATCGCGAGGTAGCGGGCGCGCTGCTCCGGGTCGTCCGTGGCCATCGCCAGCTCGGCGTGCGCCCTCCGGCGCTCCTCCGGAGGGCTCAGCGCCAGGACGGCGGTGCGGTAGAGGGGATGGGCGAACACGACGATGCCGTCCGCCGACAGCCGCACGATCCCCGCGGCCTCCGCGGGGGCGAGCGATGCCTGCGAGCCGGGCAATGGGACCCCCCGGCATGCACGCGGCGGTGAGGAGCGCCTCCCGCACCCCGGCGGGCAGGGACGCGAGCCGGCGCGAGACCAGGCTGATGATGTCCCCGGGGACCGGCGGCGGCGCGTCCGGATCCAGCGGGGCACCGTCGAGCGCGCGGGCCATCTCGATGGCCGCCAGGGGGTTGCCGCGGGCGCCGCGCACGATCCGCTGCACGGCGTCGTCGGTCGTGCGCGTCGCGGTGCGGTACGCCACCAGGCTGGCGAGGGCCCGGTCGCTGAGCGGGCCCATCAGCACCCGCCGGAGCCGGGTGGGCGGCACGGCGCGTTCCACGGCACGCGGAGCCGGTCCCTCGCCGATGCGGGCGCCGGCCAGCACGCCCACCGGGCTGTCCTTGGCGCGTCGCACCGCCAGCTCGACGGCCTGTGCGCTCGCCGGGTCGAGCCAGTGCAGATCGTCGAGCACCAGCAGCAGCGGGGTGCGCCGCGCGAGGTCCGCGAGCAGGGTCGCCAGGCCTGCGGCCACCGTCTGCCACTCGGAGGCCGTCTCACCGGGATCCATGCGCCGCAGGGCGACCAGCACGGCTCGGCGCTGGGGCGCCGGAAGCCCGGCCAGCTCCCCGTCCTCGACGTCGGCCAGCAACTCGATGAGGGCGGCGTGCGGCAGCTGGAGCTCCCGCTGCGACGGCCTGCACGACAGCGTGCGGACGCCACGTGCCGCCGCGTCCGCGGCGATCGCCTCGATGAGGGTCGTCTTGCCGATGCCGGGCTCCCCCTCCAGCAACAGCGCGCACGCACCGTCGCGAAGGTCGTCCAGGAGCCGCGCGGCGGCGTCCATCTCGGCCTGTCGCTCGAGGATCATCTCGGGGGTTCTGGGGAGTTCGGGGAGTCGGCCGAGCCATCGGCCGCAGGAAATATGCGGTTCGCAACCTATCGTGCTCGCCACCCGTCCACGCACGCGATCGTGGGATTCGCCAGCTGATTCGGGTCTTCGATAGCCTGCGCGCCGTGGCCAGGGGCACCCCAGCACTTGCCGCCGCGGTGTGCGCGGCCGTCGCCGGATGCGGCGGCGCCGACGCTCCGCGGCCGCCGGCCGTCGGCGTCACGAACGGCATCGAGCATCTCCGGGTGGTGCTGTCGACGGGCGGCGTGCGGACGGTCGTCGAGTCGTGGGAGCACCGGCCGGGCGACGGATGCTGGAGCTCGCGTGTGCGGCGCGCTCCCGCGGAGGCCGGCCTCTCCGACGTCCTGTCGACCGTGGTGCGAGACGCCGACGGCACCCGGCGGCGCATCACGCGGATGGACGGCCCGCCCGGGGAACAGCCGGGCGAGGTGTGCGCCGGCGGTGGGCCCACGGCGCTCGGGGTGCTCAGGCAGATCGTCGCCACCGCCGGACTGCGGCCCGCGGGCACGGCCCGTGTGCGGGGCCGTACCGTGCGGGTGCTCACCGGCCCGCCCGACGCGGTGATCCTGGGGACGGCCGACCCCTCGCGCTCGACGGCGGTCGCGGACATCACCGTGATGCCCGCCGGCGCCGTCATGCGCATCCTGTGGGACCCCGTCACGCGCATGCCGGTGCGGATCACCACGCCCCGCGCGGAGATCGTGATCGACGAGGCCCGCGACCTCCGCCAGGCGATCCCCGCCATGACGCAGGAGTACCTGCTCGCGGAGGAGGTGCCGGCGACGCCGTCGGCGCTGCTGCGGGTGTTCCAGCCGGACGATGTACGGGCGGCGGCCGCCGCCTCCCGGTCGAGCGCCACCCGGGCGGAGTCCGTCCCATGAGGACGCGCACCGGTCCTGCCGGCGGGATCGGGATTTCCGGCCCGGCGAAGCCCCGGTTGCCGCCGCGCCCGGCGTGCGCCGCCACGGCATCCGCGTGAGGACCTCCATGACGCGGGATTCGGACGCGGCCCGTGCGGGTTCGGCGCCCTGCGGTACGGTCACCGCCATGGACCCCCATCAGGCGCAGATCACCAGCGAGCGCGAGCTCCGCGAACTGCTCGGCCCGCCGATGGCGCGGGCCGTCACCAAGGACCGTGACCGCCTGCTCGACCTGGACCGCGAGTTCCTGGCGGCGTCGCCCTTCTGCCTCATCGCGACCGCCGATGCGGAGGGGAACTGCGACGTGTCGCCCAAGGGCGATCCGCCCGGGTTCGCCATGGTGCTCGACGACACGACGATCGCCATCCCGGACCGGCCGGGCAATCGCCGCGCCGACGGGTTCCTGAACATCCTCGCCAACCCGCGGGTGGGGCTCATCTTCCTCGTGCCCGGCACGGCGGACACCCTGCGCATCAACGGCCGCGCCAGGCTGGTGCGTGAGGCGCCGTTCCTCGACGAGATGGTCGTGCGCGGCAATCGGCCGGCGCTCGCCCTGGTGGTGGAGGTCGAGCAGGTGTTCCTGCACTGTCCCAAGGCGTTCATGCGGTCGCGGCTGTGGGACCCGGCCTCGTGGGTTCCCGGTGCCCTGCCGGGAACGGCGGAGATGGTGACGCGCGTCCAGCGGGTCGAGGAGAGCCTCGAAGAGTTGCGGGAGTACTACGGCCCGGCGTACGACGACCGGTTGTACGGCCCCGGCCCGCCCGTGCCGTAAGGCGCGGAAGCGCAATCAGCTGGACGGATGGATTCGTCAGCTTTTTCGCGGCTGAATCCGGCGATATCGTCCCCGGCCGATCCGCTTTTTCCGCGCACGTGTCCAACGGATGGGACCGGTGGCAGAGCCCCCCACGCACGTCATCGCGATCGGCGCCTCGGCCGGCGGCCTCGAGGCGCTCGAGCGGTTCTTCGACAACGTCCCGGCGCGGAGCGGGCTCGCGTTCGTCGTGGTCCAGCACCTGTCCTCGGACCACAAGAGCATGATGGGCGAGCTGCTGTCGCGGCACACCGCCATGCCGGTGCGCACCGCGCACGACGGCGCGGCGCCGGAGCCGGACACCGTGTGGCTCATCCCCCCGGGCGCCGACCTGGTGATGGAGGGCGGGGTGCTGCGCCTCCTGGACCGCCGCCCCAAGCCGGCGCTGCACCTGCCCATCGACACCTTCATGGAGTCCCTGGCGAGTCAGCGCGGGGAGCGCTGCGTGGCCGTCGTGCTTTCGGGCACCGGCAGCGACGGCACCCGGGGCCTGCGGGCCGTGAAGGAGGCCGGCGGGTACGTGATCGTGCAGACGCCGTCCAGCGCGCGCTTCGACGGGATGCCCTCGAGCGCGGTGGCCACGGGGCTCGCCGATCTCATCCTGCCGCCGGAGGAGATGCCGGAGCAGCTCGTGCGCCTCGCCCGCGGCGGGCTGCCGGAGGTGCCGGCCCCCACGCGGCGGGCGTCGTCCGGGGCCGCGGACACGTACCGGGTCATCTTCGACTTGCTGCGGGCGCACGCCGGCGTGGACTTCAGCCGGTACAAGAGCACCACGGTCGTTCGGCGCGTGGCACGGCGCATGGCGCTCGGGCGGTTCGAGGACCTGGCGGCGTACTGCGGGCACCTGGCGGAGTCTGCCGCGGAGCGGGAGTCGCTCTTCAACGAGCTGCTCATCGGCGTGACGCGCTTCTTCCGCGACGACGACCTGTTCGACCGCTTCGGGGCCGAGGTGGTGCGGTCGATGGTGGAGCGCGCCACCCCGTCGGGCGGGATCCGGGTGTGGGTGCCGGCGTGTTCTTCCGGTGAGGAGGCGTACACCCTTGCGATCCTCTTCAACGAGGAGATGGAGGCCCAGGACCGCCGTCTCGACGTGAAGATCTTCGCGAGCGACATCGACCGGCGCGCCCTCGACGTCGCGGCCCGCGGCCGCTACCACGACAGCGTCGCGGCCGACCTCACCCCGGCCCGGGCCGCGAAGTATTTCGAGGCCGGCGACGGGACCCTGCAGGTGGTGCCCGCCATCCGGTCGATGGTGCTGTTCGCCCAGCACGACCTCACCCGCGACCCGCCGTTCACGCGCCTCGACCTCATCAGCTGCCGCAACCTGCTCATCTACCTGGACGCGGCGGAGCAGCGGCGCCTGCTGCGCACGTTCCACTTCGCGCTGCGCGAGGACGGCGGCCTGCTGCTGGGCACCGCGGAGTCCGTGGGCGACCACGGGGCGCTGTGGGAGCGCAGCCGCCGCGGACTGCCGTTCTTCACGCCCATCGGCGACCGCCTGCCGGCGGCCCTCGACGAGGACATCCCCGTGCGGCCGCGGATGCGTGAGGCCGCGTACGGCGCCTCCCGCGACCCGGTCGCCTCGGGCCCGGCCCAGCGCGCGGCGGAGGCGCTGCTGTGCGCCGACGGCCCGGCGGCCATGCTGGTGGACGAGAACTTCCGCGTGGTCCACGTGTTCGGCGACGCCGGCGAGCACCTGCGCGTGCCCGCGGGGGCGCCGGTCCTGAACGTGCTGCAGCTCACGCCGCAACCCCTGTCGGCCGTGCTCGCCAGCGGCATCCCGCGCGTGATCCGCACCGGGCAGCCCGTCGCGTACCGCGGCGTCCGCGACGGCGGCGGGGGCGACGGCGGCGGACGGGTGCGGATCCTGCCGGTCCCGGGCTCCACACGGCCGCCCGAGGCGCTCCTGCTGTTCGAGCGGTCGCAGCCCGGCGGCGTGGACCTGCTGCCGGTCGACGGCATCGGGGTGGACCGGGCCGCCGAGGTGTACCTCGCCGACCTGCAGACCGAGCTGCAGCACGCCAAGGAGGGCAACCAGGCGCTCATGGAGGAGCTGGCGACCTCCAACGAGGAGCTGCAGGCCGCCAACGAGGAACTGCTGGCCTCCAACGAGGAGCTGCAGGCCACCAACGAGGAGCTCCAGAGCGTCAACGAGGAGCTCCACACCGTCAACACCGAGTACCAGCACAAGATCGGCCAGCTGGAGGAGCTGTCGGCCGACCTCGACAGCCTGCTGGTGTCCACCGACATCGGCACGCTGTTCCTGGACGAGCAGCTCTGCATCCGCCGGTTCACGCCGCCGGTCACCGGGCTGCTGCCCCTGTTGGAGCACGACGTCGGGCGCCCCATCGGCCACTTCAGCACCGAGCTCGGCGGCTCGGGGTTCGTGGAGGACCTCGGCGCCGTGCTGGCGACCGGTGAGCCCCGGGAACGCAGCGTCGAGTTCCACGGCGCGCCACTGCTGCTGCGGATCCTCCCGTACAGCACCCGCACCATGAGCGGGGTCGTGGTGACCTTCGTGGACGTGTCGGTGGTGCAGCGCGCGTACGAGGTGACCCGGCGCGTCCTCAACTCCATCCCCGCGCAGGTCGCGATGATCGGGCCGGACGGGGTCCTGCGGCTCACCAACGCCGCCTGGGACCGGTTCTCGGCGGAGAACGGCGGTGTGGCGGAGCGGACCTCGGTGGGGTCGAACTACCTCGAGGTGTGCGACGCGGATCCGGCGGCGGCGACCATCGCGGAGGGGATCCGCGGGGTGCTGGCCGGGGAGCTGCTGTCCTACACCGCGGAGTACCCGTGCCACTCTCCGACGGAGCCGCGGTGGTTCCTCATGGAGTGCAAGCCCACCGAGGACGGCAACGCGGTGATCCTGCACTTCGACGTGACCAGCCGGAAGCTGGCGGAGCTGCGGCTGAAGGGCCTGGCGACCACCGACCCGCTCACCTCGGTGCTGAACCGCCGGGGCCTGGAGCAGATCCTGAAGGTGGAGATGGACCGGGTGCGGCGCACGGGCGTGCCGCTGGCGGCGCTCATGTTGGACTGCGACGACTTCAAGGCCGTGAACGACCGGCTGGGGCACGCCGCCGGCGACGCGGTGCTCACGGGCGTCGCCCGGCGCCTGGAGGCCGAGCTGCGCCCCGAGGACACCATCGCCCGGGTCGGCGGGGATGAGTTCCTGGTGCTGCTGCCGGAGGTGAGCGCCGCGCAGGCGACGGCGATCGCCGAGCGGCTGCGCCTGGCGGTCGCGGCCCAGCCGCTGGCGGTGTCACACGAGGACATCACCGTGAGCGTGAGCATGGCCATCGCGATGGCGGACTCGCGTGTGGAGCACGTGGAGGACCTCATGTCGCGCGCGCGGTTCGCCCTGAAGACCAGCAAGGGCCGGGGCAAGAACCGCATCACGCGCGCGGGCGACGTGGACGAGGACGCGCAGGACGTGTCGGGCCTGCAGCCGGCGCTGCGCCGCCTCATCGACGACGACCTCGCCATCTCGGTGGTGGCGCAACCCATCGTGCGGCTTGACGGCGGCGGCGTCTACGGTGTGGAGCTGCTGTCGCGCTGCGCGTTCCTGCCCGCGCTCATGCCGCAGACGTTCTTCCGGGCGTCCATGGAGGAGGGGCTGCTCACCGCCCTCGACCAGCGCTGCCTCGGACGGTGCATCGACATCTGCCGGGACATCCCGGAAGAGCTGGTGTGCCACATCAACGTGTACCCGTCCACGCTGCTGGCGTTCTCGGTGGAGACCTTCCAGGAGTTCCTCACCGCCGCGGGCGGGCGCCGCGTGTGCCTGGAGCTGAGCGAGCAGCAGATCCTGGGCGACCCGGTCTACATGCTGGACCACCTCACGGCGCTCCGCCGGGCGGGGGTGAGCGTCGCGATCGACGACATCGGGTTCGGGCGGACCTCGCTCGAGAGCCTGGTGATCCTGGAGCCCGAGGTCGTGAAGATCGACCGCACGTACGTGCGCGGCATCTCGGAGGACCCGGCCCGGCTCAACTGGCTGCGGCGCCTCACGCGCACGGCCCGGTCGCTGGACGCCGTGCTCATCGCCGAGGGTGTCGAGAGCGCCGCCGACGCCGAGTGCCTGAGCGACCTGGCGATCAGCCTCGCCCAGGGGTACCACTACGCCGAGCCGGCCGCCGTCGGGGCGCTCGACATCGCGCCGCCCGGGCTGTCGAAGCGGTTCGTCAGGGGGACGTAGGAGCACCCCGCCGGGCGGGGGAGCCCGACGCATTCTCAGGGATTCCTCATGCGCGGCGAGCACGCTGGCGTCATGAGGATCCTCGTGGTGGACGACGACCGCGCGGTCCGGGAGGCGCTGCGGCGTGCCCTGGTGGTGGACGGGCACGAGGTGCGCCTCGCGGAGGACGGCGCGCAGGCGCTCGCGGCCTGCGCCCCCGGCGCGCATGACTGCGTGGTGCTCGACATCGGCCTGCCCGGGGTGAGCGGCCTGGATGTGTGCCGCACCCTGCGCCGCGGCGGCCACCGGGTGCCCATCCTCATGCTCACCGCGCGCGACGCCGTGTCGGACCGCATCGAGGGGCTCGACGCCGGGGCGGACGACTACCTGGTGAAGCCGTTCGACCTGGGGGAGCTGCGGGCGCGCCTGCGGGCGCTGCAGCGCCGGACGGCCGACGACGACCCGGAGAACCCGGGTTTCGAGGAGATCCGCCTGGACACCACGCGCCACGGCGTGGTGGTGCGCGAGGAGTTCGTGGAGCTCACCCGCACCGAGTACAGCCTGCTGGAGCTCCTGCTGCGCAACCCGCGCCGCATCCTCACCCGCACGACCATCCACGAGCAGGTGTGGGGCTACGACTTCGGGCCCGACTCCAACGGCCTGCGCGTGTACATCGGCTACCTGCGCAAGAAGCTGGAGTCCGCCGGGGCCCGCAACCTCATCCACACCGTGCGCGGCGTGGGCTACGTGCTGCGCGAGCCATGACCCTGCGCACGCGTGTCGCCGCCGCCGCGGGTGTCGCCGTCGCGATCACCGCCGTCGCGCTGGTGCTGGGCAACTGGATCGCGACGCGCAACGCCCTTCGGGCGGAGGTGGACCGCGCGCTGGTGCAGGCCGCCGCCGGCTTCGCCCACGGGCCCGCCGGCCCCGTCCCGGACGGGTCCGCACCCGGCGGGGGCTCGGGCTCCGGCGCGCCTCCGTCGCTGCCGCCGCAGCCGTTCGGCGGCGCCACGGGGACCGTCCAGCTGGTGTCCGCGGCGGGGGTCGCCAGCCGGCCCGCGAACGCGAGCGTCCTGCCGGTGGACGCGGTGACCCGCAGGATCGCCGCGACGGGTTCGGGCCGGCACTTCCGGGACGTGACCGTGGACGGCACGGAGGTGCGGGTGCTCACGATGGGCATCGGCACACGCGGGGCCGTGCAGGTGGCGCGCCCGCTCACCGAGGTGAACCGCACCCTCGACCGCATGCTCGTCGCGGTGGTGGCCATCGCCGTGGGCGGCATCGCCGTGGCGGCGCTCCTCGGCGCATGGGTGGCGCGCACCGCGCTCGCCCCGGTCCGCCGCTTCACCGATCACACCGAGGCCATCGCCGGCGATCCCGACCCGTCCCACCGGCTCAGCGTGGAGGGGCGTGACGAGCTCACCCGCCTGGCACGCAGCTTCAACCGCACCCTGGACGCCCTGGAGGCGTCCGTGGAGTCCCAGCGCAACCTGGTGGCCGACGCCGGGCACGAGTTGCGCACGCCGCTGGCGAGCCTGCGCACCAACATCCAGGTGCTGGAGCACGCCGACCGGCTGACGCCGGAGGACGTCGCCGCCCTTCGTGAGGACATCGTCGCGGAGCTGGACGAGCTCACCGCCCTGGTGGCCGACGTGGTCGAGCTGGCGCGCGGGACCCGCCCCGGGGAGATCGTGGACGACGTGCGCCTGGACGAGGTCGTCGCGAGCCTGGTGGAGCGCTTCCGGCGCCGCATGCCCGACGTCGCGGTCCAATGCTCCCTGGAGCCCGCCGTGGTGACCGGTGAGCCGGAGCGCATCGGGCGTGCGGTGGCCAACCTGCTCGACAACGCCCGCAAGTGGAGCCCGCCGGGGTCGTCCGTCGAGGTCGGGCTGCGCGACGGGTGGGTGAGCGTGCGCGACCACGGCCCCGGGTTCGCCCCCGCGGACCTCCCGCACGTGTTCGACCGCTTCTACCGCGCCGCGGATGCCCGCCGGCTGCCCGGCTCGGGCCTGGGCCTGGCGATCGTGCGGCAGGCCGCCGAGGCGCACGGCGGCCGTGCAGAGGCCGGGAACGCACCGGGCGGAGGTGCGCTGGTGCGGGTGCGGTTCACCCCGGCGGACGACCGTGCGCCGGCGCCTCTTACGCCGCTCTTCGACTGATCACAGGGGCGCCTCAGGCGCCCCCGGTTCGATGGACCGCGTCAACCACGATGCGGAGCGCGACATGGAGCCCATCGAAGTGCCGCACGGGGCGGCGACCCTCGACCGCCCCGGCCTGATGCCGGCCGGGCGGGAGGCCCCCGAGGTGGAGGTCGTCATCCCCGTGTTCAACGAGGAACGGGATCTGGCGCCGAGCGTGCGCCGCCTGCACGCATACCTCCGGGACGCGTTCCCGTGGACGGCGCGCATCACCATCGCCGACAACGCGAGCACCGACGGCACATGGGCGCAGGCGCTGCGCCTGGCACGGGAACTGTCGGGCGTCGAGGTGCTGCGCCTGGAGCGCAAGGGGCGCGGCAACGCGCTGCGCGCCGCCTGGCTCGCCAGCGACGCCGTGGTGGTGGCGTACATGGACGTGGACCTGTCCACCGACCTCGCGGCCCTCCCGCCGCTGGTCGCGCCGCTCGTCTCCGGGCACAGCGACCTCGCGATCGGCTCACGCCTGGGCCATGGATCGCGGGTGGTGCGCGGCCCCAAGCGGGAGTTCATCTCCCGGTCGTACAACCTCCTGCTGCGCACCACCCTCCGCGCCCGGTTCAGCGACGCGCAGTGCGGCTTCAAGGCCATGCGCGCCGACCGCGCCCGTGACCTGCTGCCGCTGGTGGAGGACGGCGGCTGGTTCTTCGACACCGAGCTCCTCGTGCTCGCCGAGCGCACGGGGCTGCGGATCCACGAGGTCCCGGTGGACTGGGTCGACGACCCGGACTCCCGCGTCGACATCGTGGCCACCGCGATGGCGGACCTGCGCGGCGTCACCCGGCTCGCCCGTGGCCTGGCCACGGGCCGCCTGCCGGTGGCCGACCTGCGCCGCCGGCTCGGACGTGCCCCCCTCCCGGCCCCCCGGGACGGAGATGGGGAGGGGGGCACGCTCGGCACCCACGCCGTGCGGTTCGTGGCGGTGGGGATCGCCAGCACGATCGCCTACCTGCTGCTGTTCCTGCTGCTGCGCGGCCCGTTCGGGGCGCAGGGCGCGAACCTCGCCGCCCTCGCCGCAACCCAGGTGGCGAACACCGCCGCCAACCGCCGGTTCACGTTCGGGATCCGCGGTGAGGGTGGCGCGGCGCGCAGCCAGGTGGAGGGCTTCCTGGTGTTCGGCATGGGCCTCGCCCTCACCGCCGGGTCGCTCGCCCTGTTGCACGCGCTGGTGCCGGACCCCGCCCGCGTCCTGGAGCTCACGGTGCTGGTGGTGGCGAACCTCGCCGCGACCGTCGCCCGTTTCGTCGCCTTCAGGGCGTGGGTGTTCCACCCGGCCCGCAACCGCCGACCGTGAGGACCGCGATGACCACCCGATCGCTTCCGTACATCGCCGGCTCCGGAACGCCGCCGCGCGGCGACGCCGAGGCGCCGGCCGCCGCCACCGCGGCGGCCGCGGGGCCCCGCTGGGTGCGTCCCGCACTCGCCCTGCTGCTGGCCGCCACGGCGGCCCTGTACCTGTGGGCCCTGGGCGACTCCGGCTGGGGCAACCAGTTCTACGCCGCCGCCGTGCAGTCCGGGACGGAGTCATGGAAGGCGTTCCTGTTCGGCTCGCTCGACTGGGGCAACGCCATCACGGTCGACAAGCCGCCGGCGTCCCTGTGGGTGATGGAGCTCTCGGGCCGTGTCTTCGGGTTCTCCAGCTGGAGCATGCTGGTGCCGCAGGCCCTGGAGGGCGTCGCGGCGGTGTGGCTGCTGTTCGCCGCGGTCCGCCGCGTCGCCGGGCCCGCCGCGGGCCTGATCTCCGGCGCGGTGCTCGCCGTGACCCCCGTCGCGGCGCTGATGTTCCGGTTCAACAACCCCGACGCGCTGCTGACGCTCCTGCTGGTGGCCGGCGCGTACTGCATGGTGCGGGCCGTCGAGCGCGGCGCGATCCGGTGGATCGCCCTCGCGGGCGTCGCCGTCGGGTTCGCGTTCCTCACCAAGATGCTGCAGGCGTTCCTGGTGGTCCCGGCGTTCGCCGCGATGTGGATGGTTGCCGCGCCGGTCGACCTGAGGCGCAGGGTGATGGGCCTGGGCGCCGGGCTGGGGGCGCTCGTGGCGTCCGCCGGGTGGTACATCGCGCTGGTGGAGCTGTGGCCGTCGGGCAGCCGGCCGTACATCGGCGGGTCCACCGGCAACTCGATCCTCGAGCTGACCCTCGGCTACAACGGCCTGGACCGGCTGTCGGGCGGATCCGGCCCCGGCGGCGGCGGCGGCCCGGGCGGCTCCGGCAACACCGGGTTCGGCGGCACCGCGGGGTGGGGCCGCATGTTCAACGACGCGTTCGGCACCCAGGTGTCGTGGCTGCTGCCCGCCGCGGCGATCCTGCTGGGCGCCGGGCTCTGGTTCACCCGGCGCGCCACGCGCACCGACGCCACGCGGGCGTCGCTGATCCTGTGGGGCGGCTGGGGGCTGGTGACCGCCGCGGTGCTCTCGAAGATGAGCGGCATCGTGCACCCGTACTACGCCGTCGCCCTGGCGCCGGCCATCGGCGCCCTGGTGGGCATCGGCGGGGCGCAGTTGTGGGCGCACCGGGATCGCGTCGAGGCCCGGGCCCTGGGCGCCGCGACGGTGCTGGTGTCGGGCTGGTGGGCGTCCCGCCTGCTGGCGCGCACCCCGGACTGGCAGCCGTGGCTGCGCGGGACCGTGCTCGCCGCCGGTCTGCTGGGCGCCGCGCTGATCCTGCTGCCCACCGGGCTCCGCACCCGCTGGCACGGTGCCGCGGTGGGCACGGTGTGCGCCGTCGCGATGCTGGCCGCGCCCACGGCCTTCGCCCTGCAGACCGCGTCGACCCCGCACGCCGGCTCCATCCCGGTTGCGGGCCCCACCGCACAGGGTGGCGGCGGCGGGTTCGGTGGCCCGCCCGGTGGCGGCAACTTCGCCCCGCCGTCCGGCGGCGGGATGCCCGGGATGGGCGGCGGGACCGCGAACGGCGAGCTGGTGACGCTGCTCGAGGCGGAGTCCGGCCGGTGGGCCGCGGCGACGGTGGGGTCCCAGACCCAGGCCGGGCTGCAGCTGGCGTCGGGGAAGTCCGTGATGGCCATCGGCGGCTTCAACGGCGGGGACGACGCCCCCACCCTGGAGCGGTTCCAGAGGGGGGTGGCCGATGGCCAGATCGGGTATTTCATCTCAGGTGGCGGAATGGGCGGAGGCCCCGGTGGCGGGGGCTCCGGCCAGCAGATCGCCCGGTGGGTGGCGGACAACTACGCCGCCACCACGGTGGGCGGCCAGACCGTCTACGACCTCACCCCGTAGGGCACGCGGGGGACGGTCGTGGACCGGGGAGGGGGCCCAGGGCACGGGCCCCCTCCGATCTTCACCGGCCCGCCGGGTCTCCGGCGGGCCGGGACGACGTCAGTCGATGCCGGAGGCGGTCGCGACCGGGAGGCCGCCGGCGTCGTAGCCGGTGATCGTGCCGGGCGGGGGGGCGTTCATGGCGGCACCGTCGTCGACCGCCAGGAACCAGCCGTTGCCGACGGCGGTGCGGTCGGCGCCCGAGATGCGGACCACCCGTTCCGACACCCGGCCGTAGGTGTGGCCGGGGCCGGTCCCGCAGATCCGCACCAGCGGGTGCGCGGGCGTGAGCGGGCACGGCGCCCCAGACCCGCCACCCTGGGTACCACCCCCGATCCGCGGGTCGACCACCATCTCGATCACGTCGCCCTCCGAGTCGCGGGCGAGCCAGATGCTCCACTCGCCGTCCGCGTTGGTGACGGCGACCATGCGCCGCAGGCTGTCGCGCACGATGGTCCGCGAACCGCCGAACACCCCGTCCCGGAGCCACCCCTCGATGGTGGGCGGGATGCCTGCCGTCGCGTCGGTCGTCGCGGTGGGCGCCGGTCCCGTCGGCTGCTCGGCGATCACCTCGGGACGGCGGGGCAGCGTCCCTCCCGGGACGAACCGGGAGACGAACTCCGCATACCTGCCGCCCGCCGTCGTCGCGACCAGCCGGGTGGCGGTGCTGCGCGCGGCATCGACGGTCGCGTAGACGGTGGGCGGGCCCACCTCCTGGTACAGCACGAGGTCCACCGGGGCGCCCGAGCGTGCCGCGTCGCCCCACCGGGCCCGTCCGGCGGGGGTGAGGGTCAGCGCGACGTCCGTCGGTGATCCCGGCACCCGCGCGACGGAGGCGATGTCGGGCCCGGAGACCAGCGGCGTGTCCCGCTGGACCGCGAAACGCCTCCAGCGGAGGTCGGCGATGAGCGTGTACCCGGCGGGCACGTAGCGAACGGTCAAGGCCTTCGGGATCGGCCCCGTCCCGCCGAGCATCCTGCGCAGGCCCGCGACATCGGGTGCGGGCCCCTGGATGGGGTTGCCCGTGCGGTCGACGACGTACAGCGTCGCGCCGGGACCCCGCGGCGCGAGGGCCTCCCCGGCGGTCAGCACGGCCGGCAGCTCCGAGCCCTCGGCCACGCGGCCCGCGCCGCGGTCGAACAGGGCTGCATCGGCGGGTTGAAGCAGCTCGGAGAGCTCCCCGGACGATCGTGCCACCGGCACCCACATGTCGAGCGTGCCGTCCCGGTGCGGGTCGGTGAGCACCGTGAAGCCCTGTGCCTTCGCCCGGGCGTCGAGCGCCGCGGCGGCCGACCTGGCGGCGTCCTCCACGGGTTGGCCGGTGCGCGGGGTCACGCGGAGCCGCAGGGCGACCCCCACGTCCGCCTGTCGCCCGTAGGTGAGGGCCGCCGCACCGTGGCCGCCGTCCCGGCCACCGGGTGCCGCGACGATCCCGGCGATCAGCGCGACAACGGCGATTGCGACGCCGGTTGCCGCCGTGACCAGCCGGGCGATCCGGCGCCTCCGGCGGCGGCCGGTCACGCGCGCCCAGTCCGTCGATCCCTCCTGCTCCGGTGTGTGCCGCTCCAGCAGCTCCGCGATGCGCGGGTCACGGTCGTCCGTGCCGGTCATGACTCCACCTCCATGCGCGTCCTGAGCGCGGCGTGAGCCTGGCTGAGGGTCGCGCCGACGGTGCCGCGGCGGATGCCGAGGGCCGCGGCGATGGCGTCGTAGTCCAGGTCCGCGTAGTAGCGCAAGAACAGCACCAGGCGCTGCCGTTCGGGCAGTTCGGCCACCATCGCGCGCACCCCGGGGTCGGCGAGGGGCGCGTCGGGCGCCGGGCGGGCGTCGCCGATCGGCTCGGTGCGGCGCAGGCGCAGCCGCGCCCAGCGGCGCTGGTTGCGGGCCCGGTTCACCACCGCGCGCCACAGCCAGGCCTCCACGCCGCCCGGGCCGCCGCGGTAGCCGCCACGGGTGCGAAGCGCCTCGGTGAACGCGTCGTGGACCGCGTCGTCCGCGGACTCCCGGTGCCCGGTGATCGCCACGGCGACGCGCAGGAACTCCCGGTACCGGGTGCGGTACGCGTCCTCGATCTGCGCCTCGGAGGCGCCGGGGCCGGGGTGGGGGATCGGGTCCGCCCGGTCGGGGTCGGCGAGCGTGGAGAAGGGTGCCATCACATACGGAGACACCCAACCCGTTGGCGATGCTTAGCGGGCTCCCGGGTCGATACGCCGGATCGTCGCGACGCGATCCAGGTCGCGGTCGAACGACGCGACCACGCGCACGCCATCTGCGGACGCCGATGCCGCGAGGTATGCGTCGGCGAAGTCGATGTTGAGCCGCTCGTAGTGGCGCAGGGCTCCGTGGATGACCAGTGGGTCGTTGATCCGGATGGATGGGAACGCAATGACCGCTTCGAGGATCGTCGCGATGTGGTTCCGCGTGAGGCGGTAGTACGACTCGAGGACGTACACCAGCTCCGCGATGACGAGGTCGTGGAGGATCAGGTCGCCGGCCGTCGTCAGGAGCCGCGTCGCGGCCGCGGCCTGGGCGGGCGGCTCACCCGTGAGGTGACGGACCAGGACGTTCGTGTCCAGATGTGCGCTCACCCGGCGTGACGAGCGGCTCGGGTGCGCCGCCGCACCTCGCTCCACGGCACCCCACGCAGGTCCTCGGGGACGGCCACCGAGCCGGCCAGTTCGAGCAGGCCGGCCGTGCGTCGCAGCGTCGCGACGCCCTCCTCGACGCTGAACATCACCGTGTCGCCCGTGTCGATGCCGAGCGCATCGCGCACGGCCTTCGGGATGGTGACCTGCCCCTTCGACGTGACGCGCGATCCGACAACCATCACATCTCCTTACCTCGTTGGCGAAGTAAGGATAGCGCGGTCGCCGGCTACGGCTGCAGGGCGGGGAAGAACCTCCCCACGGCGATCCGGGACTCCAGGATCGCCCGGTCGGTCTGCTCGGCGGCGCGGCGGTCGCGGTCGTCATCGGGCTCCGGGCCGGGGTCCTCGGTCCAGCCCAGCGGCGGGTCGATCGCCCCGGCGTCGCGCATCGCCTCTCGCCATGACTCGGGCAGGGGATCGGTGGTGGCGACGCCGGCCATCTCGGCGGCGAGCGCCGCCCAGGCCCGGGGCGGGGCCATCAGCGGGTTGTAGCCCCCACCGCCCAGGGCCACCCAGCGGCCCTCGCACACCTCGTCCGCGAGGCCCTTCAAGGTGCGCCACAGCTCCGGGTACAGCGGCATCGTGGTGATGAGGTGCGACAGGGGATCCAGGTGGTGGTGGTCCACGCCGTTCTGGCTCACGATCGCCCGTGGGTCGAACCCGCGCACCGCGGGCACCACCACCTCGGCCATCGCGCGGCGGTAGGCGTCGTCACCCGCGTACGGCGGAAGCGCCACGTTCACCGCCGTGCCGGGCGCCTCGGCACCCCCGGTCTCCGCCGGGAAGCCCGACCCGGGGAACAGGTACCGGCCGCTTTCGTGCACCGACACGGTGAGCACGCGCGGGTCGTCGTAGTAGATCCACTGCGTGCCGTTGCCGTGGTGGACGTCCACGTCGATGTAGGCCACGCGCTCCATGCCGGCGTCCAGCAGCACCTGGATCGCGACGGCCGTCTCGTTGTAGATCCCGAAGCCCTGGGCCTGGTTCGCCATCCCGTGGTGAGCGCCGCCGCTGGGCGCCAGGGCGTGCACCGCCTCACCCGACGCGACCGCCCGCGCGGCCCGCGCGCACGCCGCGCACGACCGGGCGGAGTCCTCGTGCATCCCCGGGTACGCGTTGTTGTCGCCGCCGATGCCCCACTGCCGGGCCTGGAGCTCGCCCGCCAACACCGGGTTCGCTGAGTACCGCCGGATCGCCCGGATGAACGCGGGCGCGAACACCCGCGCCAGGTCCTCGTCGCTCATCGGGGCCTCGGGGGCCGGCTCGTACCGCACGCCGGGGGCATCGAGGATCCCCGCCTCGCGCATCAGGGCGACCGCCATCTGATGGCGGCGCTGATCGGTGGGATGCCCCCCGCCGAAGTGCATGCCGAGCTCGTCCGAATGGACGACCAGCAGCTCCAGCGGCGTCACGCCGGAGGCCAGGGCAGATCCACCCGCGACTCGATGCCGGGACAGTCCGCGTACGCCTCGGCCGGGCTGTCGGTGGGCGCCGACACCGACGCGCCGTACTTCCCGGCAACCTCGCTGACGGGGTAGTGGATCGTCTCGCCCTCGCGCTTGGCGCCGATCATGAGGATCGCGCACGGCCCGTCGCCGGCCCCCACGAAGATGTGCGGCGTGCCGCCCGGGCAGTGGAAGACGTCCCACGCCCGCATGTGGTGCTCGACGTCGTGGACGATGCAGATGCACTCCCCCGAGAGCACCAGGAAGTCCTCCTGGCCGCTCTCGGAGTGGTACCGGCCATTCGGCTCACCGGGCTGCAGCACGGTGATGTTCATCCCCGTGTCGGCGAAGGGCGCGCCGCGCGGGGCGAACGGGAAATGCGCCCCGAAGGGCGGCTCCGCGCACGCCGGGATGTCGGCGACGTTCCGGATGAACCAGGCGTCCTCCACCGGACACCTAGGTCCCCGTGGGCGGCGGGTACGGCGGCGGGATCGACGCCGGGCCGTCGTTCTTGGCGGCCTCGGTGATGGCGCCGAGCATGGGGCCCATGCTCGCCAGCGTCTGAGCGAAGTCGTTCGGCACGATCCACATCTTGTTGGAGTCGCCCTGCGCGATCTGCGGCAGCATCTGCAGGTACTGGTAGGCCAGCAGCTCCGCGTCCGGCCGGCCCTCGTGGATCGCCCGGAACACCGACGAGATCGCCTGGGCCTGGCCCTCGGCCCGCAGGATCTCGGCCTGCTTGTCGCCCTCGGCGCGCAGGACCTTGGACTGCTGCTCGCCCTCGGCGGTGAGGATCGCGGACTGCTTCTCGCCCTCCGCGGTGAGGATCGCCGCGCGCTTGTCGCGGTCCGCGCGCATCTGGGTCTCCATCGCCTGCTGGATGGAGGCCGGCGGGTCGATGGACTTGAGCTCCACGCGGTTCACCCGGATGCCCCAGCGTCCCGTCGCCTCGTCCAGCACGCCGCGCAGCTGCTGGTTGATGTCGTCGCGCGAGGTGAGGGTGCGCTCAAGGCTCATGCCGCCGATCACGTTGCGGAGCGTCGTGACCGTGATCTGCTCGATGCCGATGATGAAGTTCGCGATCTCGTACACCGCCGACCGCGGGTCGGTGACCTGGAAGTACACGACGCTGTCGATGTTCACCACGAGGTTGTCCTCGGTGATCACCGGCTGCGGCGGGAACGACTGCACCTGCTCGCGCAGGTCGACCGTGGAACGGACGCGGTCGATGAACGGGATGAGGACGTGCAGACCCGGGTCGAGGGTGCGCTTGTAGCGGCCGAGGCGCTCCACGATGGACGCCTGTGCCTGCGGCACGATGCGGAGGCCCGTCGACAGCGCGATGAGCACCGCGAGGGCGACGACGGCCAATGCGATGAGCGTTCCCACTCAGTCCCCTTTCAGGACGAGGGCGGTGGCGCCCTCGATCTTGACGACCTGGACGTGGTCGCCCGGCTCGATGACCTGGTGGCCGTCCCACGATCGCGCCGACCACACCTCACCGGCGAGCTTCACGCGTCCGCCGTCACCGTCGACGCGCTCCAGCACGGCGGCCGTCTGGCCCACGAGGGCGGCGATGCCGGTGCGCTGCGCCGCGGGGGTGCGGAGGTGCCGCTTGGCCACCGGGCGCACCACGAGCAGCGTGGCGGCGGTGACCGCGGTGAAGACGACCACCTGAACCGCCTCCTCCGCGCCGAGGGCGGCGGCGCCGGCCGCGGCGAGGGCCCCGGCGGCGGCCATCGCGAGGACCAGGGTGAGGGTGAGGGCCTCAACGGCCAGGAGGCCGGCGGCGACGATCACCCAGATGACCCACGCGGACACGGGGGTCATTTCACCACGTGCGGGGGTCGGGGGCGAGCGGGGCCTCCCCCAAGGCCGCCGCCCGCACCGTTTGGAGCGGGGTCAGTGGCCCCCGCCGGCCTTCACCGTCGCGTGCGTGGTGGCGAACAGGCCGACCGCGTCCTTGGTGGCGTTGGTGGAGTCGTGGGTCACGAAGGGGTACACGCCCTCCTGGTCGAGCCGGAACTCGGCGACGGCGCCCTGGGAGGCCGACAGGTTGAGCGTCTGGTTCCCGATGCTGAGGTTCTCGGGGTGGATGCCGTCGATCCAGGCGCGGTCGAAGATGGTGCCGACCACGTGGAAGGCCGACCAGGTGTTGGGGCCGGCGGCCAGGACGAATGCGCGGACCGGCTCGCCCCGCTTCACCTTGATGGGGGTGTCCTTGTACTGGGCGGCGTAGCCGTTGAACGCGACGATGTCGGGCTCGTTCGCCATCAGCTTGGTGTTGTCGGCCGGCTGGCCGGGCGTGTCCGAGACGTAGAAGTCGCTCTGGACGAACGCGAACTCCTGCTCGACCGGCGGGAGGCCGCCCTCGGGCTCCACGATGATCATCCCGTGCATGCCGTTGGCGATGTGGTGCACCACGGGGGCGGTGCCGCGGTGGTACATGAAGACGCCGGGCGTGGTCGCCGTGAAGGAGAAGGTGAAGCTGTCGCCCGGGTCGACGTTCTTGAACGCCTTGTCCGGGGCGATCCGGGCGGCGTGGAAGTCGACGCTGTGCGCGATGGTGCCCTTGTTGTTGATGGTGACCTCGACGGTGTCGCCGACGCGAACCCGGATGACCGGACCCGGCACCTTCTTCCCGAAGGTCCACACCTTGACGACCTTGCCCGGGGCGATCTCCATGTTCTTCTCGAGCATGTCCATCACCACCCGCTGGACCTTGCCGGGCCGGTACTTCGGTGCAGCGGCGTCCTGGGTGTTCTTCTCGGCGTTCGCGATGGCGGGGTCGGCGGGGGCCGTCGAGGTCATGTCCATCGACTCGTGCGTGGTGGCGGCCTTCGCTTCGGCGGTCGCCTCGGAGGACCCGCAGCCGCTGGCGGCGATCGCCGCCGTCGCCAGGCCCGCGGTGAGCGCGGAGGCGATGAGGAGGGAGAGGGTGCGGTTCCTGCGACGGGCGGGAATTCGCGGCCGCGTTCCTTGGATGAGGAATTTCTCGTGTGTAGACAGGATAAAATGGTGATCGGCATTTACAATCGTCAATGCGGTGAGAGAAATCGGTACCCCCGGACATTCGGGCACTGCATTGACCAGTGATAGCTGGGTGGCGGGGGGATCGTGCCTGAGGGTGCGCTGCGTCGCGCCGTTGGCGTGCGATAGATTCGACCTATGAATCCCGGAAAAATTGAGGTGGTGGCGGACCCCCTCCCCGCCGGGGTGGCGCAGGCATCCGCCCTGGCGCATCCCTCCCGCCACCGGATCGCCCTGCTGCTCGCCGAGGCCCCGGACGGCCTCAGTGCCGCGGAGGTCGCCGCCGGCACCGGGCTGCACCACAACGTGGTGCGCGAGCACCTGCGCACCCTGGCCTCCGCGGGCATCGTGGCCTCCGAGCGCGAGAAGCCGAAGGGCAGGGGCCGCCCCAGCGAGCGGTACATGCTGGTGGACGACACCGCGCCCCGGGCGGCGGCGCACCAGGAGCTCGTGCGGCTCATGGTGGGCCTGCTGCAGGAGGCGGGGATGACGGAGGACCGTGCCGAGTCGTTCGGGCGCGCACAGGGGCCGGCGATCATGGACGGGGACCCGCCGGGGCGGTCGGCGATCCAGGCGCGCATGGCTCGTCTGGGGTTCGCCCCGCGGGAGGTGTCGTCGGCGGCCGAGGCGGAGGCCGGGATCCTCGATGTGCGGCTGGAACACTGCCCGTTCCGGGAGGCCGTGCTGGCGCCCGGGGGCGAGGTGATCTGCGCGCTCCACGCGGGCCTGGTGGCGGGGATGGCCGGCGCATCCGGCCCGGGCGCCCGCCTGTCGGAGTTCGTGGCGAAGGACCCGCGCATGGCCGGCTGCGTCGTGCGGCTCGAGGGGGTCCCCGACCCCGTCCCGGCGGGGGCGGCGTGATGGCGGGGTCACCCGTGCCCATCCTCTTCGACGTCTACGGCACGCTCCTCGACACGGCGTCGGTCAACCGGGCGTGCGGAGTGGTGGCGCCGGGCCGCGGCGATGAGCTGGCCGGGCTCTGGCGCGCCCGGCAGCTGGAGTACACGTGGTTGCGGGCCGGCGCCGGCCGGTACGTCAACTTCCAGGCCGTCACCGAGGCCGCGCTGCGGTACGCCGTGCAGGCGCTCGGCGCCCGGGTGGCGGAGGACCAGGTCTCCGCCCTGGCCGGCGCGTACCTTGCGCTGGACCCGTTCCCGGAGGTGGCCGGGGCGCTCGCCCGCCTGCGGGGGGCCGGGCACCGCTGCGGCGTGCTCTCGAACGGCCTTCCCGAGATGCTGCTGCCCGCCCTGCGGCGGGCCGGGCTGGCGGACCTCCTCGACCCGGTCCTCTCCGCGGACGCCGTGCACCGGTACAAGCCCCATCCCAGGGTGTACGGCCTGGGCCCCGCGGCGCTCGGCCGCCCGGCGGCGGAGATCCTGTTCGTGTCGGCGAACGGCTGGGACATCGCCGGGGCCGGGTGGAGCGGCTACCGCACCTTCTGGGTCAACCGGGCCGGCGCGCCGGCCGAAGAGCTCGACGCGCCGCCGTCGGCCGAGGGGCCCACGCTCGACGCGCTCGCGGAACTGCTGGGCGCGGGCGGACCCAACGGCCTCCGGTAGGCGCCCGCTCGCGGCGGCCGGTCCTGGCGTACGGTCACGCCATGCGCCTCGCCGTATCGCTCGACTACGCCCGTGATCCCGTTCCGCAGATCGCGCAGATGGCCGACCTGGAGTCCGCCGGCGTCGACCTGGTGCTGGTGCCCGAGGTGTACGGATTCGATGCCGCGACCACCGCCGGGTACCTGGCGGCCCGCACCACCACGGCCCGCGTGGGGTTCGGAGTGCTGCCGGTGCACACCCGCTCCCCGGCGCTCATCGCGCAGACCGCGGCCGGCCTGGACTCCCTCACCGGCGGGCGCGCGGTGCTGGGGCTCGGCACCTCAGGGCCCGGGGTGGTGACCGGCTTCCACGGCGTCCCGTTCACCGCGCCGCTGGCCCGCATCCGGGAGGTGGTGGCCACGTGCCGGGCGGTGTGGCGGCGGGATCCGCCGCCGGGTTCCGCGCTGCGCCCCATCCTCGCCCCGCCGCGCGAGCGCATCCCCGTCCACCTGGCGACCCTGCGGCCCGGTGGCGTCGCGCTTGCCGCCGAGATCGCGGAGGGCTGGTATCCGTTGTTCCTCGTCCCGGAGCGGGTGGAGGAGGTGTGGGGCCACGCGCTGCGGGAGGGCGCCGCGCGCCGCGACCCGTCACTGGGCACGATGGAGATCGTCGCCTCCATGCACGTGGGCGTCGGGGACGCCGAGGCCAGGGACGCCGCGTGCGCGGCGGCGCGGCGTGACATCGCGTTGTACGTGGGCGGGATGGGTCCGCGCGGCGGCAACTTCTACAACGAGCTCGCGGCCCGGTTCGGGTGGCCCGGGGCCGCCGCGCGCATCCAGGACCTGTATCTCGCCGGCCGCCGCCGCGAGGCGGAGGCGGCGATCCCGGCGGACATGTTGGAGGCCCTCACCGTCATCGGGCCCGACGCCGCGGCCGGCGAGCGCATGGCGCGGCTCCGGGCCGCGGGGGTCACGACGCTCGTGGTGCGCGGCCCCGCCGCGGCCGACCCGCACGCGCTGGCAAAAATCCGCAATTTGCTGGAAACCCTGGGTAGGGGCCATCCCTGATGCGTTGACGGTAAACCCGCAGCGCTGCGAGCGTTCCGCGAAGGACCAGGAACAAGGGAGAGGTCATGGTCAAATCCGGAGGGAGGCGTGCACACGCGCGCCGGAGACTGGGGGTCGCGATGGCTCTCGGCCTCGGGACCGCCCTCGCCGTCGCTCCGCCCGGCGCCGCACAGCCGAAGCGGGTTCCGCCCCTTCCCAAGGTGGCGACGACGTCGAGCCCCATCACCCTCGCCCCCGACGGCAAGACCGTCTGGGTCGTGAACCCCGACGCGAACAACGTCGCGGTCATCAGGACCGACACGAACCGCGTCATCCGCCGCATCAGCACCGATCGTGATCCGCGGGCCGTGGCGATCGAGCCGCGCGGGCGCTTCGCCTACGTCGCGAACCCGGAGGACAACTCGGTCACGGTCATCCGCATCATCAACCCGGACCCCCGGCGGTTCCGGGCCGCCCGCGTCAAGGACCTGGTCACCGGGGCCGAGCCCTGGAACGTCGTCGCCTCTCCCGACGGCAAGCGCGTGTTCGTGAGCAACAGCGGCCAGGACACGGTCACCGTCATCAACACGGCGACGAACCGCATCATCGGCAGCGTCGACGTCGGGGACTCGATCTGCAACGACCCCGACCGCAACCGGCACTTCCAGCCGCGGGGTCTCGCGGTGAACGGCACCAGCCGGTACCTGTACGTGACCGGGTTCTTCGCGTTCACGGTTCCCGGAGGGCGTCAGGGCAGCGACACCGGCCGCGCCGGCGCGGTGTGCCAGATCCGCATCAACACCGCGGCCACCGCCATCGGCGGGTACCGGCCGTCGCGCCTCGTGTCGCTTGCGCCGCAGAACACCGGCTTCGCGGTGGACAGCACCGGCGACGGCGTCGCCGACGCGACCTCCGCGTTCCCGAACCAGCTGCAGAGCATCGTGATCCGCGGCAACCAGGCCTACCTGCCGAACGTCGCGGCGTCGCCGACCGGGCCGCTGCGGTTCAACGTCGACACCCAGGCGTTCGTGAACGTCATGGATGGCGTCAACGGGGCGAACCCGACGGACGCCAGCGCCGGCAAGTTCCTGAACCTGCACCTGGGCGCGCGCAACCCCGAGGCCGGCAAGGAGAAGCTCTTCTTCGCCAACGTCTGGGGCATCGGCTTCGCCCGGCGCGGATCCGCAGAGAGCGCATATGTGGTCTCCGCGGCCTCCGACCTGCTGGTGAAGCTGCGCGTCAACCGGGGCAGCGGCAAGCTGGACTTCACGGTCGACCAGGACACCACCCGGTACATCGACCTCAACGACCCCGCACGGGCGGTCGGCGGTGCGGCCTGTCGGGCGAACGACGGGAAGTTCGTGCCGGCCTCACGCGGGTGCGCGGGGAAGAACCCGCAGGGCATCGCGATCAACAAGCAGGGCACCCGGGCGTACGTGTTCAACTACGTCTCCCGCAACGTGTCGGTCGTGAACCTCGTCAACGACACCGTGCTCGGCACCATCCGCACGCAGGCGCTCCCGTCCGCGGGCAGCAGCGACGAGACGGTGCAGGTGGGCGCCGAGGTGTTCTTCTCCTCGCGCGGCCGCTTCGACCGCCCGGCGGGCGCGACGGTCTCGACGAACAACCGCCTGTCATCCGAGGGCTGGCAGTCGTGCGCGAGCTGTCACTTCGAGGGCCTCACCGACAGCGTCGTGTGGCAGTTCGGGGCCGGTCCCCGGAAGTCGGTGCCGCTCAACGCGAGCTTCAACCCGAAGAACCCGACCGAGCAACGCGTGCTGAACTACTCGGCGATCTTCGACGAGGTCGAGGACTTCGAGCTGAACATCCGGAACGTGTCCGGTCCGGGCGCGGTGGCGACGGCGGTGGCCTGTGCCAACCCCGTGGCTCCGAACCCGGCGACCAGCACGCTCGACCCGAACCACGGGCTGCTGATCGGGGACGACGGTGACGTCAACAAGTCGCCGTGCACCGTCAACGCGTTCGCCCTGTCCAACACCAACCGCCGGCAGCTCACCGTGACGCTGCCCGGCAGCACCGTCCAGGTGCCGGCCCTCACCGCCATGCGGGAGTGGGTGCGCCTGGCGGTGCGGACGCCCAACAGCAGCATTCCGGCGGCCCCCGGCCGTCCCGGGACCCCGCTGTCGGACGTCGCCGCGGGCCGGAACCTCTTCGTGACCGCGGGGTGCCAGAGCTGCCACAGCGGCGGCAAGTGGACCTCCAGCACGAAGAACTTCATCTCGCCGCCCGCCACGGCGGACGTCGCGACGGAGGCGCCCCTCGGCGGCACGGCGTCGCCGGGGAACGACCCGATCGGCACGCAGTACCTGCCGGCGTTCCTGCGCGACATCGGCTCGTTCAACCTCGGCGTCCCGGGCGGGGGCAACCTGCTCGGCAACAACGTCGGGGCCGACGAGAAGGCGTCGGCGGCGCTCACCCTCGTGAACGGCAACCTCACGTCGGGTGCGCCGAAGGACGCGCTGGGCAGGGACTACAACGCCGACGGCAAGGGCAACGGCTACAACGTGCCGTCCCTGCTGGGCCTGCTGTCCCTGCCGCCGTACTACCACAACGGCGCGTGCGAGTCGCTCGCCTGCGTGGTGGGCAACCCCAAGCACCGCACGGTCAACGGCACCCGGCCCGACGGCCTGGTGAGCCCCGCGGACCAGGAGAAGGTCGTGGCGTTCCTGGAGTCCATCGACGCCACCACGAACCCGCTGCCGTAACGGCACGCGGACACCACCGCACGGCCACAGGCGCCTCCCTCCGGGGAGGCGCCCGTTGTACTGTGATGCCCCGCGTGGCCGACGCGGTGATCAGAGGATGGCGCGACGCGGACGCCGAGGCGACCGCGGCCCTGACCCGGCGGTTCTTCCCGCCGGACCCGCCGTGGACGGCCGAGACCGCCCTGGAGCAGTTGCACGCCGACGCCCTCGGTGACGCCCGCAACGTCCGGGTCGCCGAACGGGATGGTGAGGTGGTGGGCGTCGCCGGCTGGGTCGCCGAGCCGCCGTGGATCTACCTGTGGCCGCTCACCGCAGCCGACGGCGAGGTGGTGGACGCCCTAGTGGACGCCGTGCTCGAGGCGGCGCGCGCGCCGGGCATCGACCGGGTGCGGGTGAGCGTGCGGCACACCGAGCCCCGGAAGGCGGCCGCCCTCGCGGCCCGCGGGATGCGCCACACCCTCGACTGGATCATCGTGCGGTGCGAGGTGCGGGATGCGCCGGAGCCGCCGGTTCCCGAGGGCCTGCGGTGGGTGCCGGGCACGGAGGTCGACCGCGCGGCGCTGCTGGAGGTCTACAACACCTCGTTCTCGGAGATCCCCCTCACCACGCCGGCGACGCCGGGCGACCTGGAGCGGATGCTCGACGGGGCGTTCGCGTGGCCCGGGGGAACGTGGGCGCTGGTTGCGGATGACGGGACGGTCGCCGCGTTCCTGATCGGGGAGGTGCAGGCCGACCACCACGTGGTGGAGGGCATCGGCACCGCGCCCGCCTGGCGCCGGAGGGGACTCGGCCGCGTGCTGCTGCGCCGGACCATGAGCGCGCTGGCCGCCGAGGGCGGCGGGGACCTGCGTGCGGTCATCGCCTCCACCAACGCGGCGTCGCTGGGCCTGCACGCCGCGGAGGGCTTCACCGAGTTCGCGCGCAAGGCCGTGTGGGAGATGCCGCTGGCGTAGGCTCACGGCGCCCAGCCATCACCGCCCCGGAGGCCCACCTCGTGACCGCGCCGGACCCCGCCGCCCTCGCCGAGCTGCTGCCCCGGGTGAGCAGCAGCGCCCTCCACGACGTGCTGGTGAAGGTGCACGCCCACCCGTGCGCGATCATCGGCCTGCACACCCCCACGCCCGACCGGCGGCTCTTCGGCCCGGCGGCGACCATCCGGTTCCTCCCGTTCCGCGCGGACCTGATGGACCCGAGGGAGCACGACTTCGCCAGGGCGTACTACCGCGCCGTGGGGGACTCCGCAGCCGGGAAGGTGCTGGCCATGTCGTGCGGCGGCCACCCCGACGGGGCGCTCGCCGGCGGCAAGAAGATGACCCGGGCCGCATTCCAGGGTGCGGCCGGGGTGCTGGCCGACGGCCGCCTTCGCGACCTGCACGAGCTGGCCGCCGAGGGCCTGGCGATCCACTGCGCCGGCGAGCAGATCGTCCCGGCGAACACGCTGCTGATGCCCGTCGCGTCCGGTGTGCCGGTGCAGGTGCGCGGCGTCACCGTGATCCCGGGCGACTGGATCCATGCGGACCGCTCCGGGGCCGTCGTGATCCCCGCTTCGGTGGTGGAGCGCGTGATGCACGATGCCGCGGCCCTGGAGGACGCGGACATCGCCGTGATCGAGCGCAGCCGCGACGAGGCCGCCGACCGGGCGGCGAACGCCTGACCATGGCGAGGACGGCGGTCATCGCCGTCGCGGCGGCCACCGCGGCGCTCGCCGCGGCCGCGCCGGCCGCCCTGGCCGGGAGCGCGGCGGCCCTCGACCACCTGTCGGGGGTCCGGAACCCGGCGACCGGCGCGCCCAGCGTTCCGGGTGACCGGCCCGAACGGGTGCGGGCCATCGCCGCATGGGCCGCCGTCGCCGTGGCCGCCGGTGGGGAGGACCCCGCGGCGTGGCGCATCGACGGCCGCAGCCTGGCCGGCGCCGCCGGAAGGCGCCCGTCCGGGGCGGTCATCCCGATCGCGCGATGAAGGCGCTCGCCGCGCACGCCTCCCGGCGGCTCACGCCGCGCGACGCGACGGCCGTGCGCCGCGGCCTCGCCCTGCTGGCCCGGCCCGACGGGGGCGTGGGCGACGGCGATCTCGAGACCGCGTGGGCGCTGCTCGCCCTGGCGGTCACCGGACCGAGGCGGCGGCCCAGGCGGCGCCCGCGCTGCAGGCCCTCAGGGCCCGCCAGCACGCCGACGGCGGCTGGGCCGCCGTCACGGGGTCCGTGTCCGACACGGCTGCCACCGCCGCGGCCGTGCAGGCCCTTGCCGCGTGGGGGGAACCCGCCGGCGCCCCGGCCATGACGCTCGCGCGGGGCTGGCTGCTGGCGGCGCGGCGCCCGGATGGCGGCTTCGCACCCCTGGCGACGGGGCGGTCGACGTCGGTGGACAGCGCGTGGGCGGCGCTCGCGCTGTGGGCGATGGGGGAGTCTCCCCGTTCCCGGCCGTGGGCCCGGGCGGGACGTTCCCCCCTGGGGCTCATCGCGGACCGCCAGCGCGCCGACGGCGGCGTCGCGGACACCCGAGGCGCCCCCTCGTCGACGTTCGCGACGACGCTGGCGGTGCTGGCCCTGCGCGGTCGGCCGCTGCCGGTGGGTCCCGGTGCGACCGGGGCCGCCGCGGTACGCGCACCGGTGGTGGTGCGGCGCAGCCCGGCGCCGGGCGACCCGCCCGGCCCGCTCGTGGTGGTGCGATACCGCGACGACCCGGGCGGCACCGGCATCGACCCGGCCGCCGTGCGCCTGGTGGTGGGCGGGGCGGACCTCACCCGGGCCGCCCGGATCAGCCCCTTCGGGCTGCAGGTTCCCGCCGTCGTCCTGCCCGCGCTGCCGGCCGTGCTGGAGCTCCGGCTCGCCGACCGTGCCGGGAACCGCCGGACGGAGCGATGGGTGCTGGGCGGGGCGCGAACGGCCTCAACCGGCGTGCCCCGCGGCCGATAGTGAACCGGCGAACGAGCTTGCGGGCCGACCGCGCCGATGCAAGACTCGTGTGGGATCACGACCAAGGGATGGCGACATGGTGACCCTCACACCCTCCGCCGCTGAGCGGCTCAAGGAACTGGTCTCGGAGGACACCGACGGGGCGGCGGGCCTGCGGCTCGAGGTCATCCCCGGCGGATGCTCCGGCTTCGAGTACTCGCTGTCGCTCGGCGCCGCCGGCGACGGCGACGAGATCATCGAGGCCCACGGCGCGTGCGTGATCGTCGACCGCTTCAGCCTGCCGTACCTGCTGGGCGCCGAGGTCGACTACGAGCAGAGCTTCCAGGGCGCGGGGTTCGTCATCAACAACCC
Source organism: Thermoleophilia bacterium (assembly GCA_046330435.1). GTDB lineage: Bacteria > Actinomycetota > Thermoleophilia > Miltoncostaeales > Miltoncostaeaceae. The sequence goes on from JAXLST010000010.1 coordinate 37,470, forward strand.
CAACGCCACGGGCTCCTGCGGCTGCGGGAAGAGCTTCAACGCCTGACCTCCGGCGCGATCCCGGCGGACCGCGGCGGCGAATCTAGCCGCCGTAGTCGGCGGTCACCAGCACCTGGTCGCAGTCGCCCACGACGGCGACGCCCACGCCGGTGACCCGCAGCTGCCCGTCGAGCAGGTTCTTGCGGTGTCCGGGGCTCTCCATCCACAGCTGCACGACCCACGCGGCGGTGCCGGCGTCGCAGCCGGGGACCATGGCGATGTTCTCGGCCATGCGCCTGTTCCTGGAGAAGCCCTCGCCGATGAGGCGGGTCCAGAACGGCGCGCCGTTCTCGCTCTCGTGCTGGAAGGCCCCGGTGCGCGCCATGTAGGCGCTGTGCCTGCGGGCGGCGCGGGTGAGGGCCGCGGCACCGCGCAGGGCCGGGCGCTTGCGCTGCACGCGCTCGGCGTTCATGGCCTTGATGACGGCCTTCTCGATCGCCGCGGGCGACACCCGGTTCTGGTCCGGGGAGTTCTGCGCGGCGGCCGGCGCGGTCGCGAGCGTGAGTGCGGCGAGCGCCAGGAGGAGTGGGCGGGTGCGTGAGCGCAATGCCCCCCTGGTATCGGCGGCACCCCGGGGAAGCCTGACCTCCCCGGGACGGGCGTAGAGGAACCTCTACGCCCGTCCCTTCCTCACGGTGACGTTCAGTACCGGAAGCTGGACACCAGCCGGCCCAGCTGCTCGGCCGCGCCGGCGACCGTGACGGACGACTGCGTGACCACGTCGGCGTTGGCGGAGCCCTCCTGCGCGGCGGCCGACGCCTCCTGCGACACGGCGGCGTTCTGCTCGCTCACGCGAGCGACGGTCTCGACGGCCCGGTGGACCTCGACACCGGTCTCCTGGAGGGAGGATGCGGCCTCCGCGGCGCGCCCGGCGCGCTCCACCACCTCGGCGACCAGTCCCTTGATCTCGCCGAAGGCCCGTCCCGCGGCCTCGACGTGCTCGTCGCCGGTCACGACGGCCTCGCGGCCGTCCTGGATCGCGGCGACCGCGTCACGGGCGTCGGACTGCAGGCCCGCGAGGATGCCGGTGATCGTGCCCGCGGCGTCCTGGGACTGCTCGGCCAGGTGCCGCACTCGTCGGCGACCACCGCGAACCCGCGTCCGTGCTCACCGGCCCGCGCGGCCTCGATGGCGGCGTTGAGGGCGAGGAGGTTCGTCTGGTTGGAGATCTCGGTGATCGTGTCGACGATGCGGCCGATGTCGGCGCTCTTGGCGTCGAGGCCCTCGATGACCGTGCCCGCCGCGGCGACGCTGGCCCGCACACGCCCCATCGCGTCGTTCGCGCCGCGCACGACGTCCAGGCCCGATTCGGCGCGCTGGTCGGCGGTGCCCGCCGCCTCCTGTGCCGCCGCCCCGTATTCGGCGGCCTCGGTGGCGCCCTCGGCCATGCGGTTCACCAGCGACGCGACCCGCTCGCTCTCCTGGCTCTGGGAGGTCGCCCCGGTGGCGACGGCCTCCGCGGCCGCGGCCACCTCGCCGGCGCCGCGCGCCGCGTCGTCGGCGGCGCGGGCCAGGCCCTCGGCGTCGTCCTTCAGCTGCGCCGACGCCGCCGCGACCGACGACACCACGCCGCGCACCCGCTCGGCGAACCCGTTGAACGCCTTCGCCACGCGCCCGAGCTCGTCGTCGGAGCCGGCGTCCAGGCGTGCCGTCAGGTCGCCGTCGCCCTCGGCGATCTCGGTGAGACGGGCCTCCAGCACCTCGATGGGACGCACGATCGACCTCGCCAGGTAGGACGCGGCGACCGCGATCAGGGCCATCAGGATGATCCCGGCGAGCAGCACCAGGTTCCGCACGCGGGTCGCCGCGGCGAGCGCCGTGCCCTTGTCCTGCCGGGCCTCGACCCGCCAGCCAAGGCCGGCATACGTCGAGTAGCCCTTGGAGGTGGCCTGGGCGGCGATGGCGTCGGCACCGGCCTTCAGGCCGCCCGCGCGTGATGCCTCCTCCCCGGACGCCGTGGCGACGGTGAGCGACCGGCCCGGCACGTCGCCGAGCGCGGCGAGCTTCTCATCGAGGAGCGTCTTCACGACGTCCCAGTTGAAGCGGTTGGTCCACACTCCCACCACGCGCCCCGAGGCGTCCTTGATGGGGTAGCTGAACGACACCGCACGCGACTCCGCGCTGCCGGTGCCGAAGACCGCCCCGGTGAGGGCGTCGTCGGCGACGTCGCCCACCACGGTTGCGCCGTCCGCGGTGGTGAGCGACTCCTTGAACCACGCCTCACCGGAGACGTCCCGGCCCACCAGGGCGTCGCCCTTCACGGGCGTGCCGTCCTTGCCGACGGTGTTCGCGGCGACGATGCGGCCGTCCCGGTCGGCGACGACCATGAGGGTGTAGATGGGCGTGTAGGTCCCCATCATCTGGTCCATCCAGTCGCGCAGGCGGCCGGACCGCATCGAGCGGGCCGGGTCGCTCTTGGCGAACGCCTGCACGTCGCCGTAGCGCTCGAACAGGTTGCGGTCGATGGTGTCGGCGGCGCCGATGGCGGCCTGGTCGGCCGACCTCTGGGCGTCCTCGCGCAGGTCGCCGGACACGCGCAGCGCGATGACCGAGATCACGACCATGGGCAGCAGGCCCGCGGTGAGGAACGCGAGCAGCAGCCGGCGTTTCACGCTGGCATTCCGCAGGATGGACAACACGGGGGCACACCTCCGGGGTCTGGCACGGACCGAGGCGGGGGACGCCCGCGCAATCGGCACCCGGAGGCGGGATGTGAGCTTCAGGTCAGCGGAATTCGCCTGTCATGAGCGGGCCGCCGCGCGGGCGATCACGAGGTCCTCGTCGGTCGGGGTGACCCGCACCTCGCACCCCGCTGCGGCGGCGCTCACCACCGGGGCGTTCGCCGCGTTCGCGGTTGGGTCGAGGACCACGCCCAGGTGCCCGAGGCCGTCGCAGACACCGGCCCGCACCTCCGGGCTGTGCTCGCCGATGCCGCCGGTGAACACCAGCACGTCGAGGCCGCCCAGCGACGCGGCCATCGCCCCGGCGTGCCGCCGGGCCACATGGCAGAACATGTCGACCGCCAGGTCGGCCCGCGGGTCGTCGCCGCGCCGCTCCACGAGGGTGCGCATGTCGTGCGTCCCGCCCACGCCCAGCAGGCCCGATTCTCGGTTCACCAGCCGGTCGAGGGCGTCGGCGTCCATTCCGTCCTCCCGCATGAGGTGCAGCAGCAGGCCCGAGTCCAGGTCTCCCGCGCGGGTGGCCATCATGAGGCCCGCGCCGGGCGTGAACGACATCGTGGTGTCCACCGGCCGGCCGTCCCGCACCGCGGCCATGCTGGCACCGGCTCCCAGGTGGCACATCAGCACCCGCGGCGGGGGCGGCGTGCCGAGGGTGGACAGCACGTACTCGTAGCTGAGGCCGTGGAAGCCGTACCGGCGCACGCCGCGCGCCCACAGCTCCTCGGGCACCGGCAGCCGCTGCGCGATCTCCGGCATGGCGCGGTGGAAGGCCGTGTCGAAGCAGGCGACGTGGGCGACCTCCGGGAGCCGACGCCGGGCCGCGCGCACCACCTCCAGTTGCGGCGGCACGTGCAGCGGTGCCAGCGGCGCCACGCCGTCCAGCTCGGCGAGCAAAGCGTCGTCGACCGCCGCGGGGGCGTGGCGGTCGCCGCCGTGCACGATGCGGTGCCCCACGGCCTCCGGCCGGATGCCGGCCTCGTCCAGCGCCCGCAGCACGTCGTCGGCCGCCGCGCCGTGGCCGCCGCCGGTGAGCCCGCCGGTCTCGCCGCGGTCCACGCGGCGGCCGGCGGGCATCTCCAGGACGGTGTGCTTGAGCGACGACGACCCGGCGTTGAACGCCAGGACGATCACGTGCCGGGCCACTCCCACTCGCGCACCGACGGCAGGTCCTCGCCGTGCTCCTGGACCCAGTACCGGTGCCGCGTGAGCGCGTCGCGCATGCGCTGCTTGGTGTGCGCAGCCCGGCTGCCCAGCGCCGGGACCCGGTCGATCACGTCCATCACCAGGTGGTACCGGTCGATGTCGTTGCGCACGGCCATGTCGAACGGCGTGGTGGTGGAGCCCTCCTCCTTGTAGCCGCGCACGTGCAGGTTGTCGTGGTTGGTGCGGCGGTAGGTGAGCCGGTGGATGAGCCACGGGTAGCCGTGGTAGTTGAAGATGATCGGCCGGTCCGGGGTGAACAGGCTGTCGAAGTCCCGGTCGGACAGGCCGTGCGGGTGCTCGCCCTCCGGCTGCAGCCGCATGAGGTCCACCACGTTCACGACCCGCACCAGCAGCTCGGGGTGGTGCTCGCGCAGCAGGGCCACCGCCGCCAGCGTCTCCATCGTGGGGACGTCTCCGGCGCACGCCATCACCACGTCGGGGTCGCGCCCCTCGTCGTTGCTCGCCCAGTCCCAGATGCCGATGCCGGCGTCCACGTGCCGGATGGCGGCGTCCATGTCCAGGAACTGCAGGGCGGGCTGCTTGCCCGCGACGATCACGTTCACGAGGTTGCGGGAGCGCAGGGCCTGCTCGGCCACCAGCAGCAGCGTGTTGGCGTCCGGCGGCAGGTAGACCCGGATGACATCGGCCTTCTTGTTGACCACGTGGTCGATGAAGCCGGGGTCCTGGTGGGAGAAGCCGTTGTGGTCCTGCCGCCACACGTGGGAGGTGAGCAGGTAGTTGAGCGACGCGATGGGCGCCCGCCACGGGATCTCGTGCGAGGTCACCTTGAGCCACTTGGCGTGCTGGTTGAACATCGAGTCCACGATGTGGACGAAGGCCTCGTAGGTGTTGAACAGGCCGTGCCGGCCCGTGAGCAGGTAGCCCTCCAGCCACCCCTGCAGCGTGTGCTCGGACAGGATCTCCATCACCCGGCCGTCGGGGGACAGGAACGCGTCGTCGTCCGGGTCGGTCTCGGCGACCCAGGCGCGGCCGGTGGCCTCGAACACCGCCTGCAGGCGGTTTGAGGCGGTCTCGTCGGGCCCGAAGATGCGGAAGTTGCGGGCCTCGGCGTTCATGCGCAGGACGTCGGCGAGGTACCCGCCGAGCGCCCTGGTGGCCTCGCCGGTGGACCGGCCCGGCTCCGGGACCGGCACGGCGTACATGCGTGCGTCCGGGAGGCGCAGGGCCCGCAGCAGCGTGCCGCCGTTTGCGTGCGGGTTGGCGCTCATGCGACGGTTCCCGGCGGGCGCGCACGCCATCAGCTCGGCGGTGGGCCGGCCGTGGTCGTCGAACAGCTCCTCCGGCCGGTACGAGCGCAGCCAGGTCTCCAGCTCCGCCAGGTGCTTGTCGTTGCCCGCCAGGCCGCTCAGCGGCACCTGATGGGAGCGCCAGTTGCCCTCGGTGCGGTGCCCGTCGATCGACGCGGGGCCCGTCCAGCCCTTGGGGCTGCGCAGGACGATGACCGGCCAGCGCGGACGCGAGGTGTCGCCGTGCTCGCGCGCGTGCGCCTGGATGGCGGCGATACGGTCGAGCGCCCAGTCGACGGCGGCGGCCATCTCGCGGTGCATCGGCTCGTGCTCGCTGCCCGACACCGTCACCGGCTCGTAGCCGTACCCGGTGAGCAGGGCGTCGAGCTCCTCCTGCGGGATGCGCGCCAGCACCGTGGGGTTGGCGATCTTGAACCCGTTGAGGTGCAGGATCGGCAGCACGGCCCCGTCGGTGGCGGGGTTGAGGAACTTGTTGCCGTGCCAGCTCGCCGCCAGCGGACCGGTCTCGGCCTCGCCGTCGCCGATGACGCACGCGGCCACGAGCCCCGGGTTGTCGAGCACCGCCCCGAAGGCGTGGGACAGCGCGTACCCCAGCTCGCCGCCCTCGTGGATCGATCCGGGGCTCTCGGGGGCGTGGTGGCTCGGCACGCCCCCGGGAAAGGAGAACCGCTTGAACAGCCGGCGCATGCCCTCCTCGTCGAGGGACACGTCGGGGTACACCTCGCTGTAGGTGCCCTCGAGCCACGCCGCGGCGAGCATTCCGGGGCCGCCGTGGCCGGGACCGGCGATGTAGAGCATGTCCAGCTCGCGGGCGCGGATCGCCCGGTTGAGGTGGGCGTAGGTGAACGTGAGCCCGGGGGTGGTACCCCAGTGCCCCAGCAGGCGCGGTTTGACGTGGTCGCCGGTGAGCGGTTCCCGCAGCAGCGGGTTCGCCATGAGGTAGATCTGGCCGACCGACAGGTAGTTGGCCGCGCGCCACCAGGCGTCGATGGCGGCCAATTCCCCGGCGTCGAGCGCCCGGGCGGGGGTGTGGGTGGTGGTCACTGCCATGTGGCTTCCTCCTCGGTCGCGCGCCGGGGACGCGGTGCCCCCTTGCCGCGTCCTACCCGTGAATGCGCGCGCGCATGTGGCGCGGCGTCGCGCCCGGTCAGTTCATCATCGCCCCGCGGAGACCGCCGACGGCGGTCTCCGGGTGAAACGGATCCGCCACGACCGCCGAGGCGACCATGCACGCGAACGCCGTGGCGCGCGTGAGCGGCTCCAGGTCGCCGAGCTCGGCGACCCCAAGGCCCCCGTGCCGCCACCAGGCGAGGAACGCCCCGCCGAACGCGTCCCCGGCGCCGATGGTGTCCACCACCGTCACCGGCGGCGCGGCGACGTCGGCGGCGCCCGACGGCGTGATGGCGGTGGCGCCGTCCCCGCCACGGGTGAGCAGCACCGCCCGGGCGCCGCGGTCGAGCATGCGCCGCGCCGCGTCGAGCGGCTCCGCGCCGGGCTCCAGCAGCGCCAGGTCCTCGGCGCTCACCTTCACCAGGTCGGCCCGGCCCAGCACCCGCTCCAGGCGCGCCCGGTAGGCGTGGTCGTCGGCGACCTGGGGCCGCACGTTGGGGTCGACGCTCACCAGCACGCCGGGCGGGGCGGTGATCACCACGTGCTCGGCGGCGTCCGCCAGCGGCCGCAGCGCGAGGCCGAGGGCGCCCACGTGCAGCACCGACAGGTCCGGCGGCAGGGCGTCGCGGGCCTCGGCGGGCTCCAGCCCGGGGGCCGAGGTGCCCTGGAAGTAGAAGCTGTACGACGGGACTCCCCGCTCGTCGACCTCCGCAAGGGCGAGTGTGGTGGGGTCGCCGGTGTCCACGATGCCCTCGGGGGAGACGCCGTATCCGGCCAGGGCGTCGCGCAGCATGGTGCCGAAGGCGTCGTGGGAGATGCGCCCCACCAGCCGGACGGGCTCGCCGAGCAGCGCGATGGTGCGGGCCAGGTTGAAGTTGGCGCCGCCGCACCGGGGCTCCATGGGCCGGCCGGGGCCGTGCACCAGGTCGATGAGCGACTCGCCGACAACCGCGATCATGCGCCTGCTCCCGGGACGGCCGCTGGCCGGATCTCCCCCGAGCCGCGCGGCACCAGGCGGGTGGGGAGGACGACGCGATCGTAGTCGCCCGCCGCGCCGTCGATGCGGGCGAACAGGCGCGTCGCCGCGACGGTGCCCATCCCGGCCGGGTCCTGGGCGACGACGGTGATGCCCGGGTCGATGAGGTCCGCCAGGTCGAGGTCGTCGAAGCCCACCAGCGCGACGGTCCGCTGAAGGCCGAGCTCCCGCAGGCGGTAGAGCACGCCCACGGTGATGGTGTTCCGGGCGGTGAACAGGGCCGTGGGCGGGTCGGCGGCGGCCAGGAGTGCGGCGGCGGCCTCGCCGGCGTCCCGGGGGTCGCGCACGCCCATCCGCACCAGCGAGGGGTCGTGGGTGATTCCGGCGGCCTCCAGGGCGGCGCGGTAGCCCGCGAGCCGCTCCCGTGCCGTGTACGTCGAGTCGGCGTCGCCGAGGAACGCGATGCGGCGATGGCCCGCGGCGATGAGGTGCGCCACGCCGTCGGTGGCACCGCCGGCGTTGTCGCTCATCACGACGTCCGCGTCGATGAAGCCCGGCGGTCGGTCGACGAACACCAGCGCCACACCGGCCTCGCGGTCGCGCGTGAGGTACGCCTGGTCGCGGCCGGCGGGGGCGATCACGAGCCCGTCCACGCGGCGGCCCAGGAACGCCTGGGTGAGCTCGCGTTCCCGGTCGGGGTCCTCGTCGGAGCTGCCCACGATGGTGAGCACCCCGCGGGTGCGGGCGATGTCCTCCACGTGCCGGTACACCGACTGGAAGAACGCGTTGGCGACGTCCTCGAACACCAGGCCGATGGTGAGGCTCACCCGGTCCGCGCGACGCAGCGTGCTGGCCGTCGCGTCCGGGCGGTAGCCCAGGAGGTCCACGGCGTCGCGGACGCGTTGCGCCAGCTCCGGCTTCACCGGCACACTCCCGGTGATCACCCTCGACACGGTGGAGAGGCTCACGCCGGCGACGCCGGCGACGTCGCGCATGGTGGGCCGGCGGCCCCGGTCGGGTGGCGGGTGCGCAGACAACGTTCCCTGAGGCTACTCCACCACGTGGGGCCCGCACCAGTGTCCCGTGCAACCGATGAGAAACGTCGTTGTGAATGGCGTTCACGCGGGGGTTGCAACCATCGGCACAACCGAGTTAGGGTCGCTCTACTGAAAACGTTGTCACGAGGTTTCGTGACGTCGATCCCGGTCGGGACACCGGGAGGGGGGACGGGAATGAAGACGAAGTCGCGGATGCGCACGATCGCAACGCGTCTGGCCGTGGTGGGCGCGGCCGGCGTTCTCGCAATGGGGATGGCCGCTTGCGGCAGCGACAGCTCATCCGGGTCGGGCGACGCGGACACGACGGCCGGCGGCGGCGGCGAGAAGGTCCTCGTGGGCCTCATCACCAAGACCGACACGAACCCCTTCTTCGTGAAGATGAAGGAAGGGGCGGAGGCGAAGGCCGCCGAGCTGGGCATGGAGCTCCAGTCGTTCGCCGGCAAGAAGGACGGCGACAACGACTCGCAGGTCCAGGCCGTCGAGAACCTCATCAGCGCGGGCGCCAAGGGCATCCTCATCACCCCGAGCGACCCCAAGGCCATCGCGCCGACCATTCAGAAGGCGCGTGACGCCGGCATCCTGGTGATCGCCCTCGACACGCCGCTGGACCCGGCCTCCGCCGCGGACGCGACGTTCGCGACCGACAACTTCAAGGCCGGCGAGCTCATCGGCCAGTGGGCGAAGGCCAAGCTGGGCGCCGACGCCGCGAACGCCAAGATCGCGATGCTCGACCTCAACGCGACCGAGGTGACCGTCGACGTGGCCCGCGACCAGGGCTTCCTGCAGGGCTTCGGGATCGACCTGAAGGACCCCGCCGACATCGGCGACGAGGACGACCCCCGCATCGTGGGCAACGAGGTCACCGACGGCGCCGAGTCCGGTGGGCGCACGGCGATGGAGAACCTGCTCCAGAAGGAGCCGGGCATCAACCTCGTCTACACCATCAACGAGCCGGCCGCGGCGGGCGCCTACGAGGCGCTGAAGGCCGCCGGCAAGGAGAAGGGCGTCACCATCGTCTCGGTCGACGGCGGCTGCCCCGGGGTGCAGAACATCGAGGCGGGGATCATCGGCGCCACCTCGCAGCAGTACCCCCTGAAGATGGCGTCGCTGGGCGTGGAGGCCGTGAAGACCTTCGCCGAGGACGGCAGCAAGCCGGAGCCGAGCCCGGGCCTGGACTTCTTCAACACCGGGGTCGAGCTCATCGCCGCCGAGGCGGTTGACGGGGTGGACTCCAAGGACGTCCAGTTCGGCCTCGACAACTGCTGTGCTGATCACCTGACCGAGCGGGGAGGGGCGGCGGGTCGGCCGCCCCTCCCCGCCGGGTCTGAACGCGCCGGCGGGAACGGCGCAAGGGGGAAGCAACACCGCCATGAGCGAACGGGAATCCCAGGTGGGGGGGCACCCGAACCGGCCGGCGTCCGACTTTGAAGCCGTCGCCGCCTCCGCCTCGACAGAACACGCGGCCGAGGCGTTCCTCGGCCGTCAGCGCAGTCCGCTGGAGCGCGTGCAGCTGTTCCTGCACTCGTCGCAGATCGCGGCACCGGCACTCGTCCTGCTGGTCTCGTTCGTCGCGTTCAGCGTCATCGCCGACAACTTCCTGAAGCCCTTCAACGTTTCGCTGATCCTTCAGCAGGTGATGATCGTCGGCATCCTGGGCATCGCCCAGACCCTGGTGATCCTCACCGCGGGGATCGACCTGTCGGTGGGGACGATGATGTTCCTGTCATCGGTGGTGATGGGCGAGCTCGCCGTTGACAAGGGCCTTCCGACGTTCCTCGCCATCGCCGCCGGCCTCGCCGTGGGGCTGGCCTGCGGCGCCTTCAACGGGGCGCTCGTGACGCGGTTCCGGCTGCCCCCGTTCATCGCGACGCTCGGCACCTACCTCATCTTCGGGGCGCTGACGCTCTACGTGTCCAAGAGCGAGACGATCCGCGCCCAGGACGTCGCGGATCAGGCCGGCGCCCTGCAGTGGCTCGGCAGGTCCTTCGACCTGGGGGGCATGGCGATCACCTGGGGCGTCATCCTCATGCTCGGCCTCTTCGGGCTCATCTGGTTCTGTCTCAACTGGACCGCCTGGGGCCGGCACGTCTACGCGGTGGGTGACGACCCGCAGGCCGCGCTGCTGTCGGGTATCCGCACCAAGCGCGTGCTCCTGTCGGTGTACGCCGTGGCCGGCCTCATCTGCGCCATCGCCGGATGGGCGCTCATCGGGCGGGCCGGGGCCGTGGCGCCGCAGGGCCTGCCGGAGGTCAACCTCGACAGCATCACGGCCGTGGTCATCGGCGGCACCAGCCTCTTCGGCGGTCGCGGCAGCGTGATCGGGACGCTCTTCGGCGCCGTCATCGTCGGCGTCTTCCGCAACGGCCTCGCGCTCGCCGGCGTGGACGTCCTGTGGCAGAACTTCACCGTGGGCGGGCTCATCCTGGTGGCCATCGCCGCGGACCAGTGGATCCGGGGGGCGAAGGCATGAGCACGCCGGTCCTCGAGGCCAGGGGCCTCGTCAAGGTGTACGGCACGGTCGTCGCTCTCGACGGCGCCGACTTCGTCCTCAACGCCGGTGAGATCGTGGGGGTCATCGGCGACAACGGCGCGGGGAAGTCCACGCTCATCAAGGCGCTCTCGGGTGCGCTGACGCCGGACCAGGGGGAGATCCTCCTGGATGGCGAGCCGGTGAACTTCCGGAACCCCCTCGACGCTCGCCGCATGGGTATCGAGACCGTCTACCAGAATCTCGCGGTGGCCCCCGCGCTCGACATCTCGTCGAACCTGTTCCTGGGGCGCGAGCGCCGTCGTCAGGACGTGTTCGGAAAGGTCCTGCGCGTGCTCGACAAGGGCGGGATGGAGCGGACCGCGCGCGAGCAGATGAACGCGCTGGGGCTCATGACCATCCAGAACGTCGGGCAGGCGGTGGAGACGCTGTCCGGTGGTCAGCGACAGGGCGTGGCCGTGGCGCGGGCCGCGGCGTTCGGCACCAAGCTGGTGATCATGGACGAGCCGACGGCGGCGCTCGGGGTGAAGGAGTCCCGTCGCGTGCTTGACCTCATCAAGGAGGTCCGCAGCCGCGGGCTGCCGATCATCCTCATCAGCCACAACATGCCGCACGTGTTCGAGCTGTGCGACCGCATCCACATCCAGCGGCTGGGCCGCCGGGTGGCGGAGGTCACGCCGGAGAGTCACACGATGGCGGAGGCCGTCGCGATCATGACCGGCGCGATGACGGTCGAAGGGAGCGCCCCCAACGGGGCGTCGTGAACGGCGAGGTGCCCCCTTGCCCGCCGTTCACCCCACCTCGGGCGGTGGCACAGCCACCCGCCGGCCGCGTCGCCGCCCGGGACACCTCCCACGGTGGGAGGATTGCGGGATGACCGATCTCACTGGCCGCGCTGCCCTCGTCACCGGGGCGAGCCGCGGAATCGGGGCCGCACTGGCCCGCATGCTCCACGCGGCGGGTGCCGGCGTGGGGCTCATCTCCAGGTCCGGTGACGACCTGGGACTCGACGGGGCGCTCGGCGTTGCGTGCGACGTGCGCGACGCCGCCGCCGTGGACGCCGCCACCGCGCAGGTGGCGGAGCGCTTCGGGCGCCTCGACATCCTGGTGGTGAACGCCGGGGTCGCCACGTACGGGCCGTTCACCGAGCTGCCCGCGGACGACCTCGAGGAGATCATCGACGTCAACGTGAAGGGGGCGCTGTACGCGGTGCGGGCGGCGTTGCCGCATCTGCTGCGCTCCGACGCGGCGGACGTGGTGATGGTGGCCTCCGAGGCGGGCCGCCGGGGCTTCCCCGGCGAGGCCGTCTACTGCGCCAGCAAGTTCGCGCAGGTGGGCTTCATGCGCGCCCTGGACGGGGAGCTGCGCGAGAAGGGCGTGCGCTGCACCAACCTGTGCCCGGGCGGGGTGGCCACCGACTTCGCCATGGGCCGGGGCCGCGGGCCGGGCGACACCGACGGGATGATGACCGCCGAGGAGATCGCCGACCTCGCGATGTACGTCATCACCCGGCCGCGCGGAATGCGGATCCTGGAGTGCGTGCTGCGCCCGATGATCGAGGCCTCATGGGGCTGAGGCTCGGGATCCTCTCCACGGCGGCGATCAACGACCTCATCATCCCGGCGGCGCGTGCCGCCGGGATCGAGCTCGCCGCGGTGGCGAGCCGCGACACCGCCAGGGCCGAGGCGTATGCCGCGGCCAACGGGTTCGCCCGCGGGCACGGCTCGTACGAGGCCCTGCTTGACGACCCGGATGTCGACCTGGTCTACATCTCGGCCCCGAACAACCTGCATGTCGAGTGGGCGCTCCGGGCGATCGCCGCGGGCAAGCACGTGCTGGTCGAGAAGCCGCTCACCCGCGCCGCCGAGGAGGCGCGCGCCGTGGTGGCGGCCGCGGAGGCCGCCGGCGTCGTGGTGTCGGAGGCGTTCATGTGGCGCCACAACCCCCAGACCCGCGCGCTCGAGGACCTGGTGCGCGCCGGCACGGTGGGGCGGGTGCTCGTGGTGCGCGCGTCGTTCGCCTTCGAGCTGGAGGGCCTTCGCGGAGCGGACGACACTAGGTTCGACCCGGATCTGGACGGCGGCAGCCTCATGGACGTGGGCTGCTACTGCCTCAGCGGCATCCGGCTGCTGGCCGGGGAGCCCGAGCGGGTGCATGCCGAGCGGATCCTCGGGCGCAGCGGGGTCGACATCGCAATGACCGCGACCCTGCGCATGCCCGGAGACGTGCTCGCCCAGTTCGACTGCGGGTTCGCCACCCCGCACCGGGACGAGCTTGAGGTGGTCGGTACGGAGGGGAGCCTCTACATCGACGATCCCTGGCACGCCCGGCAGCCCGGCATCGAGGTGCGTCCCGCCGCCGGGGACCGGTACACGGTGGAGGTCACCCCGCAGGACAGCTACCGGCTGCAGCTGGAGAACGTCGCCGCGGCCATCGCCGGCGCGGCCCTCCTGCGGGTCGACGGCGCCGACGCGATCGGCCAGGCCCGCGCCCTGGAGGCCGTCCACCGCGCCGCCGCGGAGGGTGTCACGGTGGTCCCGGAACCGCTGGACTGAGCGTCGCGGGACGGGGGACGGCCGCGCCGTCCCCCATCGGTCGCGGTTGCTACACGGCCTCGAGGATCGTGGCGTTCCCCATGCCGCCGCCCTCGCACATGGTCTGGAGCCCGAAGCGGGCACCGCGCCGCCCCATCTCGTGCACGAGGGTGGTCATGAGGCGCGCCCCGCTGCACCCGAGGGGGTGGCCGAGGGAGATCGCGCCGCCGTTGACGTTCACGCGGTCCATGTCGGCGCCCAGCTCGCGTCCCCAGGCGATCGGGACCGACGCGAAGGCCTCGCTCACCTCGAACAGATCGATGTCATCGATGGTGAGACCGGCCCGGCGCAGCGCCTGCCGGGTGCTGGGGATCGGGCCCGCCAGGCTCTCGACGGGGTCGGTCCCGCCGAGCCCGAACGCGTGGAAGCGCGCCCTGGGGCGCAGACCCAGGCGGGCGGCCGCCTCCTCGGACGCGATGAGGACGGCCGCGGCCCCGTCGCTGATCTGCGACGAGGTGGCGGCGGTGAGCCGCCCGTCCTCCTTGAACACGGTGCGGAGCTTGGCGAGCGACTCGACGGAGGAGTTCGGCCGGATGCCCTCGTCGGCGTCCGCCATCCATTCCTCGCCCTCCCGGGCGGCGCGGACGGCGACGATCTCGTCGGCGAACCGGCCGGCCTCGGTGGCCGCGGCGGCCCGCAGGTGCGAGGTCACCGCGAAGGCGTCGAGGTCGTCACGTGAGATGTCCCAGCGCTCGGCGATCATCTCGCCGGAGAGCCCCTGGTTGATGATTCCCTCCACGCCGTAGCGCGCCCGGAAACGTGGCCCGTAGGCCTCCTCCGGATCGGGCGCGTTCGCCCACATGGGCACGCGGCTCATCGACTCCACGCCCGCGGCGATCACCAGGTCGTAGGCGCCGGCCATGACCCCCTGCGCGGCGAAGTGCGCGGCCTGCTGGGAGCTGCCGCACTGACGGTCGATGGTCACCGCCGGGACCGATTCGGGGAAGCCGGCGCCGAGCACCGCGCTGCGGCCGATGTTGACGGATTGCTCGCCCACCTGGTCCAGGCAGCCGACGATCACGTCGTCGAGGGCCGCGGGGTCGACCCCGGCCCGCTGCACGACCGCCGCGAGCACCTCCGCAAGGAGATCGGCGGGGTGCCAGGCGGCCAGCATGCCGTTCAGGCGGCCGATGGGGGTGCGGACGGCCTCGATGATGAGTGCGTCGGTCATCGCGCCGGCACCTCCTCGCGGTGCGCGAACCGTGCCGGCCGCTTCTCGAAGAAGGCGTCCATGCCCTCGCGCTGGTCCGGCGTCGTGAAGGCCAGGGCGAAGGTGTCGATCTCCTGCCGGTAGGGACTCGGGTCGCCGCCGCCCAGCGCCAGGTTGCAGAGCGTCTTGGCCGCCGCGGTCGCCCACCCGGGGTGCCGGGCGATCTGGCCCGCGAGCTCGACCGCCTTGTCGAGCAGCTCGTCGCCGGGGTGGACGTGGTTCACCAGACCCGCCCGCTGCGCCTCGTCGGCCATGACGTGGCGCCCGGTGAGGATCATCTCCTTGGCGAAGCCCAGGGATGTGACCCGGGCGAGTCGCTGGGTGCCCCCCCAGCCGGGGAGGATCCCGAGTGCCACCTCGGGCTGGGCGAACCGGGCCCGGTCGGACGCGATGCGCACGTCGCACGCGAGGGCGATCTCGCAGCCGCCGCCCAGGGCGTAGCCGTTCACCGCGGCGACCGACGGCGTTCCCAGGCGCTCGATCCGGGCCGCGACGGCGTGACCGCGCGCCGCGAAGTCGCGCGCTTCGAGGGCGCCCGCCGTCCGCATGTGCCCGATGTCGGCGCCGGCGCAGAAGGCCTTGGGCCCTGCCCCGGTCAGCACGATCGCGCCGATGGACGCATCCTCGTCGGCGGATTCGAGCGCGGCCTCGAGGTCATCGAGCATCTCGGGCGACAGCGCGTTGAGCGCGTCTGGCCGGTTGAGGGTGAGGATCGCGACGGCGTCGCGGCGCTCATAGTCGACTGTCACGTCGCTGCTCCGGGGTCGTTGGCCGGTTTCGTTGACATCGTAACGTCCATAGGTGCACACTGCACCTATGGAGGCATCGTTGAGCAATGGGCGGCCGCGCGGCGGTGAGCCCCACCCGCATCTGCGGCCCGCGCCCGAACCATCCGACGGGACGCGGGCGAAGGGGCCCGAGCCGCAGAACCCCCGGATGCTGGTCCAGCCGTTCCTGCTGCTCGCACTCGAGCAGTGGCAGAGCCACGGGTACGAGCTCGTGCGGCGGCTGTCGGCGTTCGGTTTCGAGGCGCTTGACCGGGGGAGCGTGTACCGCATCCTCCGCCAGCTCGAGCGCGACGGCCTGGTGATCTCCGGTTGGGACACCTCGCACGACGGGCCGGCCCGTCGCTTGTACTCGCTCACCGATGCGGGTCGCAGCTACCTCGAGATCTGGGCCGGCTCCCTGCGGATGTACCAGACGATGCTGGACAACTTCTTCCGGCTCTATCTGCCGTCGCACGGCGCCGCCGAAGGCGAATCGAACGGGGCCAGGTGACCGGGGACGCCGGCGCGGGCGACCCCTTCCGGCCCATGCGCGACGCCTACGGCAAGGCGCTCGAGAGCTGGGCGAAGGCCATGGAGGACGCGGTGTCGAGCGAGGAGTTCGCCCAGGCGAGCGGGCGGATCCTCAGCCGCTACGCGGAGCTGCAGGAGTCCCTGCGAGCCGCCTCCGCCTCCGCCACCGAGCAGCTCCACCTTCCGACCGTCGATGACCTGGCGCGGATCGCGACGCTGGTCGCGAACGTCGAGCGGAAGGTCGACGAGGTGTCCAACGAGCTGCACACCATGAACACCCGGCTCGCGCGGATCGAGGCGGCCATGGCATCCCGGCGCGACGACCCGGCGCCCGGGGACTGAACATGCCGGTGACCTCCGCCGGAGAGGACACGCGCCGCGAGCCGCCGGATCCCGCCGAGGCGTTGCGCGGCCTCGCCGAGGTCGCCACGGGGGTCAGCCCCCGGGACGTCGTGTGGACGCGCAACAAGACGACGCTGTACCGGTACCGCCCCACGGCGCCCCGTGCGCACTCGACCCCCGTGCTGCTGGTGTACGCGCTCATCAACAAGCCGTACATCCTCGATCTGCACCCGGGGAACAGCTTCGTCGAGCACCTGCTGGACCACGGGTACGACGTCTTCCTCCTGGACTGGGGAGTGCCGGGGTGGGAGGACCGGGGGACAACGCTCGACGAACTCGTCGGCGAGCACCTGCCCGCGGCGGTCCGCAGGATGCGGCGCGCGGGGGCGGGACCCGACTACACCCTGTTCGGGTACTGCATGGGCGGGACGCTGGCCGCGATGCACGCCGCCCTCGACCCGGAGGGCCTGCGCAACCTGGTCGCGCTGACGACGCCGGTCGATTTCTCCGACGCCGGAACGTTCTCGGTGTGGACCGACCCCGGGGTCCTCGACGCCGCCGCGGTCGCCGAGGCGCTGGGGAACATCCCCGGCGCACTCATCGATCTCGGGAACAAGATGCTCCGGCCCGTGGCGAATTTCGTGACCACCCCCGCCACCATGTGGGAGCGGTTCCTGGCGGGAAGGGACATGACCCCCTGGCTCGCGATCCATCAGTGGGTCAACGACGGCGTGCCGTTCCCGGGGGCCGCCTTCACCCAGTGGATCCGGGACTTCTACCAGCAGAACCGCCTGGCGCGCGGCGAGGCCACGATCGCCGGGCGGACCGTCGACCTGTCGCGGATCACGGCGGCGCTGCTGGTGGTGACCGGGACCAGCGACCACATCGTGCCGCCGGGGATGGCCCGTCCGCTGACCGAGCTCACCGGCTCCGCCGACAGCACGTATCTGGAGATCCCCGCCGGGCACGTCGGCCTGCTGGCCGGCTCCGGGGCGCGGCAGGCCCTGTGGCCCGCCGTCACCGACTGGCTCGCCGAGCGCTCCGACTGATGATCCACCGCCCGTCCCGCGGGCACCCCCTCACCCGAAAGGACCGACCCGTGCCGAGCACTCCAACCGCGAAGAACGACCTCCGGGACCTCATGGCCCCGTTCGTCGGGCTGATGAGCTGGCCGACGGCGAACGTCGCCGGGTCCTGGCAGCACCTGATGGAGACCTGGACCCAGGCGTGGCTGAGCGCGGTCGCCCCGCGCACCGCCCCGGCCCCGGTCGCCGCCCCGGCCCAGACGGAGGAACTCCCGCCGTTCGGCGTCTACCCGCCGGGCCGGACCGTCGCCGAGCTGTCGGTGGGCGACTCGGCGAGCATCACCCGCCGCTTCAGCCAGGCCGAGGTCGAGGCGTTCGCGCGGCTGTCCGGGGACGACAACCCCGCGCACGTCGACGAGGAGTGGGCGGCGGGCACGCGCCTGGGCGGCCGGGTGGTCCACGGCATGCTCACCGCCGGCCTGATCTCGGCGGTGCTCGGGACGCAACTGCCCGGCCCCGGCTCGATCTACATGTCGCAGACGCTGCGCTGGACCGCCCCGGTCCGCCCGGGCGACCTGCTCACCGCGACGGCCACCGTCAAGGAGATCATCGCGGAGAAGGGGCGCGTGGTCCTCGAGACGGTCGTGACCTGCGACGGCGCCCCCGTGATGATCGGCGAGGCGCTCGTGATGCCCCCGCCCGCCCCCGAGTCCTCGAAGGCCGTGGCCCCGGCGAAGCCCGCCGCCGCGAAGCCCGCCGTGACCACGCGTGCCGCCGCGAAGCCCGCCGCCGCGAAGCCGGCCGCGACCGCCCGTGCGGCCGCGAAGCCCGCCGAGACCACCACCGCGAAGCCCGCTGCCGCCGCTCCGGCGAAGCCCGCGGGGACCACCACCGCGAAGCCGGCTGCCGCCGCTCCGCCGAAGCCCGCGGGGACCACCACCGCGAAGCCGGCCGACACGGCCGCGGCGACGAAGCGGACGCGCGCATGATCCGCCGCGTCGCGGTCGTCGGCGCCGGCGTCATGGGCAGTGAGATCGCCCAGGCGGTGGCATCCGGCGGTGTCGACGTCGTGTTGTTCGACGCCGATCCCACCGCCCTCGAGCGGGGCATCGCCCACGTCTCGGACATCGGCCGTCGCAGGATCGCGCGCGGCCGCATAACCGAGGCCGAGGCGGCGGAGATCCTCGGGCGGGTCACGCCCTCCGCGGAGGACGCCGCCCTCGGCGCGTGCGACCTCGCCATCGAGGCCGTCCCGGAGATCCTGGACATCAAGCGCACCGTCTTCCGGCGCCTCGATGCCGCGCTGCCGGCCGGCGCGCTCATCGCCTCGAACACGTCCGGGCTCTCGATCAGCGACCTGGCCGCCGAGACCGCCAGGCCGGAGCGGGTGCTGGGTCTGCACTTCTTCAACCCGGCAAGCGTCATGAAGCTCGTCGAGGTGATCGGCGGCTCCGGGACCGACGCCGCGACCCTCGCGGCCGGAGCGGCCTTCGTGCGCGATCTCGGGAAGACCCCGGTCAGTGTGCGCGAGTGCCCGGGCTTCCTCGTGAACCGCATCCTCCTGCGGGCGATGGCCGAGGCCTACCGGCAGGCCGCCGAGACCGGAGCGGATCCGGCCGCGGCCGACCGCGCGGTCGTCGAGGCCGGGCCCGCGCCGATGGGGCCGTTCGCGCTGGGGGACCTCATCGGCCTCGACACCCTGGAGCACATTCGCGCCGACCTGGAGCGCGCCTACGGCGACCGGTTCCAGGACGGCGGCACGACGGGTCGCCTGGTGACGGCGGGGCGCCTGGGCGCCAAGTCCGGGGGCGGCTTCTTCGACGGGGCGCCACCGGAGGCCGGCGCGGACGACGCGGGCCGCGCCGTGGCCGAGAAGTACTATTCCGGTGCCATCGACGAGGCCCGCCGGTGCGTCGACGAAGACGTCGCAGCACCGGAGGATGTCGACATCGCGATGCGCCTCGGGTGCGGCTGGAGCGACGGCCCCCTCACGTGGGCCCGGGCCGACCGCCCGGTCGCACCGCTCGGCGGACGCTGATCGAGGGAGAGACCATGAGCTCGGAGCTTGCAGGACAGGTCGCGCTCGTCACGGGCGGGGTGCGGGGCATCGGCCTCGCGATCTGCGAGGCGCTGATCGCCGAGGGCGTCCGGGTCGCCGCCGGCTACTCGCGCAACGGGGCCGCGGCGGAGGAGTTCCTCGCCGCCAACGAGGCCCGTGGCGCGTCGATCCACCAGGGCACGATCGAGGACCACGCGGACTGCGAGCGGGTGGTCGAGGAGGTGCTCGATCGTCACGGCCGCCTGGACATCCTGGTGAACAACGCCGGCATCACGATGGACCGCACGGTGCGCAAGATGAGCCCCGAGGACTGGGATCACGTGCTGCGCGTCAACCTGAGCGGCGCCTTCTACATGGCGCGGGCCGTGATCCCGCACATGGTGGAGCGCCGGTACGGGCGGATCATCAACATCAGCTCGGTGGTCGGCGAGCGTGGCAACATCGGCCAGGCGAATTACGCGGCGTCCAAGTCCGGGCTGTTCGGCCTGACGATGACCCTCGCGCTCGAGCTTGCCAACAAGGACGTGACGGTGAACTGCGTCGCGCCGGGCTTCATCGAGACGGACATGACCGGTGCCGTGCCGGAGGAGATCCTGCAGCGGGTGATCGAGACGATCCCGGCCCGGCGCCTCGGCCGGCCCGACGAGGTGGCGCGGGTCGTGCGGTTCCTGGCGGAGCCGGCGTCGGCCTACATCACCGGGCAGGTCTACTCCATCAACGGGGGCCTCAACATGTGAGCGGCCGCTCCCCGACGTCGACCATGAAACGGAGGATCCACTGACCCCCTCACACGAGCCGCACGCCACCCCCGCGAGCGAGGCCCAAGCCGACCCCCTGCTGGACCCCGCCGCCGTCCTGGACCCGCTGGGGTTCGGCGAGGCATGGCTGCGCACCGCGACGGCCGCCCTGGCGAACCCCGAGGGCCTCATGCGGGCCGGGGCCGACTACCTGGCGGGCCTCGCCGAGGCCACGAGCGCCGTCGCCAGCCGGATGTCGGGCGGCGAGAAGGTCGACGGCCCCATGGCCCCCTCGCGGCGGGACCGGCGGTTCACGGACCCGGGGTGGGAGGACAACCCGGCCCTGTTCGCGCTGCTGCAGGGGTACCTGCTGTCGGAGCGGCTGGTCGAGGACGTCCTCGACGCCGCCGACGTGGACGAGGTCACCGAGCACCGGATGGGCTTCCTGGCCGACGTGGTGATGGACGCCGTCGCGCCGACGAACTTCTTCTGGACCAACCCGGTGGTGCGCAAGAAGGCCCTCGACACGGGCGGGATGAGCGTCGTGCGCGGACTGCGCAACTTCGTCGACGACCTCGCCAACAACAACGGCCTCCCGCGGCAGGTGCCCGAGGGAGCCTTCGAGGTCGGTCGTGACCTGGCCGTCACCCCGGGCCAGGTGGTGTTCCGGAACGAGCTCATGGAGCTCATCCAGTACGCGCCCGCGACGGAGACGGTCCACGCGACGCCGCTCCTGCTGAGCCCGCCGTGGATCAACAAGTACTACATCATGGACCTGGCCCCCGGCCGCAGCTTCGTGCAATGGGCGGTCGAACACGGCCACACCGTGTTCGTGATCAGCTACCGCAACCCGGATGCGTCGCACCGCGACGTCGCGCTCGACGACTACCTCCTCAGCGGTCCGATCGCGGCGCTCGATGTGATCCGCGAGATCACGGGCGCCGAGAAGGCCAACATCGTGGGCCTGTGCCTCGGCGGCACGCTCACCGCGGCGCTGCTCGCGTACCTGGACTCCCGCGGCGACGACCGCATCGCGACCGCCACGCTGCTGAACACGCTGGTCGACTTCAGCCGGCCCGGGCGGCTCGGCGCCTTCACCGATCGGACGTCGGTGGAGCGGATGGAGCAGCGCATGAACGAGCGCGGCTACCTGGACGCGTCCGAGATGATGGGCATCTTCACCTTCATGCGCTCGAACGACCTGGTCTGGAACTACGTCGTCAACAACTGGCTCATGGGCGAGGACCCGCCCGCGTTCGACATCCTCGCCTGGAACGGCGACAGCACCCGGATGCCGGCCAACATGCATTCGTTCTACCTGCGCTCCTGCTACCTGGGAAACCAGCTGACCAAGGGCGAGATGGAGCTCGCCGGCGTCCGGCTGGACCCCGCGGCGGTCAAGAACGAGATGTACGTGCTCGGCGCGCAGGAGGACCACATCGCGCCGTGGCAGGGCAGCTACGCGACGACCCAGGTGCTCCCGAACGCCGGGACCCGGTACGTGCTCAGCGCGTCGGGCCACATCGCAGGCATCGTCAACCCCCCGAGCCCCAAGGCGTGGTACCGCGTGGGTGACCAGCAGCCGCCGGACCCGGAGGAGTGGCTCGCCGCGAGTACCAAGCACGAGGGCTCGTGGTGGCAGGACTGGGCTGAGTGGATCGGCGAGCGGTCGGGCGAGATGGTCGCGCCGCCGCCCATGGGCAGCAGCGCCCATCCGGCGCTGGGAGACGCTCCCGGAACCTACGTGCACGAGAAGTAGGCACAGTTGCTTGCAATAGTACGCAGTGCGTACTAGAGTGAGCAACACGCAACGGAGCACCCGCACACACGAGTCGTCACAGGAGCTACGCCAGATGCCCTCGAGCACCCTTGAGTACGCCGTCGCCGCCCAGGAGCGCGCGCTGAACGCCCTCCGCCAGACCAACTCCGCCGCCCTCGAGGCCGTGGAGAACTGGGCGAAGTCGGTCCAGACCGTCGCCCCCGAGCTGCCGGCCATCCCGGTCCTCTCGAGCCTGCCCGCCCCGGATGAGCTGCTCAAGAACAGCTTCGACTTCGCCGGTCAGGTCCTCACCGCCCAGCGCGAGTTCGCCCAGGGTCTGCTCGCCGCCACGGCGCCGGTCGTGAAGACCACCCCGGTAGAGGTTCCCTCCGCCAAGTAAGACCGGCATGTCGAGCAGCGATCCGTGGAGCGGCCAGGTCGAGGCCCTTGGCCGCTTCATTCATGCTCAGCGCAAGCTCGCGAAGCTCTCGCTTCGCGAGCTTGCCGCGTTGACGGACCTCTCGAACGCATACCTCAGCCAGCTCGAACGCGGGCTGCACCAGCCGTCCATGCGGTCGGTTTCGCAGATCTCCCGCGCACTCGGGGTGTCGGTCGAGACGATGCTGGCCCAGGCCGGGCTGACGGACGACGAGCCGGCTGACCGCCCGGAGGGCGGTGATGAGGCCGTGTCCGCCGCGGACGCGATTCGCCGCGACCCCAGCCTCACCCCGGAGCAGCGGGAGGCGCTGCTGGCGGTCCTCCGCAGCTTCCCCCCGCGCACCGGCTAGGCGGACTCAGCCGAAGGCGTCCCGCACGTCCTGGACCGAGGCCCCGTGTCCGGGCCGGTCGTCGTGCGAGGCGACCACGTCGGGCGACTCGGGCACCACGATGTCCGGGTCAATGCGCAGGACCACGTACCCGGCGACGGCTCCCGCTCCGAATCCCGGCGCGAAGACCCGCATCGGCCGGTCGATGACACCGTCGACGACGGCGTCGTGGATCGCGATCGGGATGCTCGCGGCGGACACGTTCCCGACCCGGTCGATGTTGAAGTAGAGGCTGTCGGCCGGCATCCCCGCCTCGGTCGCGAGCTCGACGACCATGGTGCGGTTCGCCTGGTGAGGCACGATGATGTCGATCGACTCGAGCAGTGTTCCCTCGCCATCCGGCGACGGCTGCGACTTGAGCTCGCCCATCATCTGCTCGAGGTAGCGCTTCACCAGCGCCTTGACGTCGGGACCCCAGACGGTGACGTCGTTGTCGAACTCCGGGTTCGGCCAGATGATCGAGTTCACCTCGGCGCGCGGCCCCGACGCATATGCCTGCAGGTAGTCGACGTCGGTGGCGCCGTCCGGTGACGGGGCGATGACCAGCGCGGCCGCCCCGTCGCCGAAGATCATCCGCGACGGCCTGACGCTGCCGATCTTGTCGGAGAACTTCTCCGCGCACACCAGGAGCACCGGGGCCTGGACGTCCTGCATGATCCGGATCGCCTCGGTCACGCCGTACGGGAACCCGGCGCACGCCGCGACCAGGTCGTACGACATGTGGGTCTGGAAGATCCCAAGCTCGCCCGACAGCCAGGTCGACAGCGACGGCAGCATCCGGCTGCTGGTGCAGGTGCAGAAGATGACCGCCGCGATCTCGGCGGGGCCGCGGCCGGCCCGGTCCAGCGCGGCGCGCGCCGCGACGAGGCCGAGCTGGTTCAGGTCCCGCTCGCTGTAGATGCGTGCCTCGATACCGGTCTTCTCGGTGATCTCGTCCGCCGACATCGGCGACCAGCTGTACGGGGCGTTGCGGATGAGGTCCTCGTTGCGGCAGACGTGCTCGCCCTTGGCGACGGCCAGCGCCTCGATGCGCGGCAGCACTTTGAAGCGCTCCGCGACGGGCACCGGCGGCACGGGCCGCAGCGGCGGGACGGCCGTCACCGCCGCCGCGGCTCCCGTGGAGGGGGCCTTCTGGGGCTCCGACTTGCACCGCCGGATGAAGTCGCGGACCTCCCGGGTGCGCGGCTCGAACATCACGACGAACTCGTCGTCACCGATGGCGGAGATCCGCTCGAGCCGCATGGCCTCGCGGTTCCAGGGGTACTGATTGTGCTGGATCATCGCCATGCGCATCAGCGCCTCGAGCTCCGGCTGCTCCTCGTAGCAGTCGATGATGTCCTCGTCGGAGAACACCGGGTAGTCCGCGTCGAAGGCCGACTGACAGTACGTCAGGGCGTCCGGATGCTCGAGGGCCTCCCCGACCGTGAGCTTGATCGCCGACAACTCCGTGGCGTGGTGGAGCTTGTTGCGGTACACGTCGAACAGGATCGCGTGGATGCGGTCCTCCGCCTCGGCGTCCCAGGCCGGCGGGAGGCCCTCGTAACAGGCCGTGACCGCCGCGACCTTCGTCGCTCCGTCCCGCCACGGCTCGAGGATCGGGAGGAACACGTCCTCCCTGCGGCGCGGCACGTCCCTCCACCGCACGAGCCGCTTCTCGTACATGGTCATGGCGTAGCGGTTCGCCCAGAACAGGTTGAGGGCGAGGTCGCGGAGCAGCTCGTGTCGGTTCGCGTACCCGCCGGACTCGACGCGTTCGAGGATGTCGGTGCCCGTGGGCGCCTTCGCGTCGAAGTCGCGCCGGACGACCGCGTCCAGCTGCTCCTCCGAGTCGATACAGCTGAAGTCCAGTTCCGCTCGGACGCTCGACGGGAAGACGAGGCGCCCGTGACGGTTGACGACGAAGGGCTTGGCCACGTGTCCCGCTCCGGAGGCTTTGGTTGACGTCTCGTGACCACGCTAACAGCCTCCTGACGCCCCGCGATAGTGACGCGGTGCCGCTAGGTGGCGCGCCCCCCGTAGCGCGGGCGCCGTCCATCGGACTAGCGTCCCCGCCATGGACTGGCGCATCGCGATCATCAACCGAGGGGAGCCCGCGCGGCGGCTCATCCATGCCGTCCGCGAGCTCAACACCGAACGTGGATGGAGCTTGCGCACCATCGCGCTGCACACCGACGAGGAGCGGCGCGCGACCTTCGTCAGGGAGGCGGACGAGGCGGTGGTGCTCCGGCCCGAAGGGCCCGGGAACCCCTACCTCGACCTCGACGAGCTGGAGCGCGCCCTCCGCGCCGGCCGTGCCGACGCGGCATGGGTGGGCTGGGGGTTCGTCGCGGAGGATCCCCGGTTCCCGGAGCTCTGCGAGCGGCTCGGCGTGGTCTTCATCGGGCCGCCGGCCGAGGTCATGCGGGCCCTCGGCGACAAGATCGCCGCCAAGCAGCTCGCGGAGCGCGTGGGCGTGCCGGTCGCCGCGTGGAGCGGGGGGCCGGTCGAGACCGAGGACGAGGCGCTGCGTCACGCCGAGCGGATCGGCTACCCCCTCATGATCAAGGCCGCCGCGGGTGGCGGCGGACGCGGCATCCGCGTGGTCAACGGTCCCGACGAACTCCCGTCGAACCTCACCCGGGCGCGCGACGAGGCACGGCGCTCGTTCGGCGATGCCAGCGTCCTGCTGGAGCGCCTCGTCACCGGCGCACGGCACGTGGAGGTGCAGGTCATCGCGGACGACCACGGCACGGGATGGGCCGTCGGCGTCCGCGACTGCACGGTCCAGCGCCGGAGCCAGAAGCTGCTCGAGGAGTCATCGTCGCCGGCGCTCGACGCCCGGCAGGACGCGGAGCTCCGGAAGGCCGCGGTCGACCTCGTCCTGGCGGCCGGGTACCGGAACGCCGGCACCGTGGAGTTCCTGTACCAGCCGGCGTCGCGGTCGTTCGCGTTCCTCGAGGTCAACACGCGCCTGCAGGTGGAGCACCCGGTCACCGAGGCCGTGACCGGCGCCGACCTGGTCAAGCTCCAGATCCACGTCGCCGCAGGGGGGCGGCTGGAGGGCGACCCGCCCGCCGAGCGCGGCCATGCGATCGAGGCACGCCTCAACGCCGAGGAGCCGGAACGCGGATTCGCGCCCGCCCCCGGGACGGTCGAGCTGCTGACGCTTCCCACGGGGCCCGGCGTCCGGGTCGACACCGGCATCTCGGAGGGCGACACGATCCCGTCGGAGTACGACTCGATGATCGCGAAGGTCATCGCATGGGGCCGCGACCGCGACGAGGCCCGCGGACGTCTGGTGCGTGCCCTCGAGGCGATGGCGGTCGTGGTGCGCGGCGGTGCGACCAACCGGGCGTTCCTCATCGACCTCCTGCGCCGCCCCGAGGTGGTGGAGGGCACCGCGGACACCGGCTGGCTCGACCGGCTGCAGGCCGCCGGGGGCCTCGTCTCGGACGAGCACGCGCACATCGCCCTGCTGGCCGCGGCGATCGACGCGGACCAGGAGGAGGAGGAGCTCGAGCGCGCGGCGTTCTTCGCCTCGGCACGGCGCGGCCGGCCGAAGGCCACCCACGCCGTGGGCCGGGACATCGAGCTGCGCCTGCGCGGCGAGTCGTACCGCCTGACCGTCTCGCGGATCGGCCCGACGAACTACCGGGTCGCCGTGCCGGAGGGCGAGGTGGAGGTCGAGCTCGAGCGGCTCGGCCAATTCACCTCCCGCCTGCTGGTGGGCGGCCGGGCGCGCCGGGTCCTGGCGGTGTTCCAGGCCCCGGACCACGTCATCGAGGTGGACGGGGTCGCCCACCGGGTGTCCCGCGACGAGGGCGGGCTGGTGCGCGCCCCCGCCCCGTCGCTGGTGGTGGCGGTGGTCGTGTCCGCAGGGGACGAGGTCAGGGCGGGTGAGCCGGTCGTCGTCCTCGAGAGCATGAAGATGGAGACGACGGTGCTCGCTCCGTTCGACGGGACCGTCGGGCAGGTCCTGGTCGCCGGGAACGTCCAGGTCGATGCCGGGGCACCGCTGCTTCGCCTCGAGCCCCGCGCCGACGAGGACGCGCCCGCCTCGGGGGGGAACCGGGTCGACCTCGCGGGGGTGGCCGGAACGCCCGGTGAGCGATCGCCGGCCGACCGCCTCGATGCGGTGCTCGGTGCGGTGCGGAGCCTGCTGCTGGGCTTCGACGTGGATGCCGCCGACGCGCGCGCGCTCGTCGCCGAGCTCGCCACGGTGCGTTCGGGGCTGCCTCCTCACGACCCCGCGCTACTGCGGGGCGAGCTCGAGGCGCTCCGGGTCTTCACCGATCTCGCCGAGCTCCAGCGTGACCGGCCGCCGCCGGAGGAGCCCGACCTCGCCGATGAGCGGGTCCACAGTCCGCGGGAGCACTTCCACCACTACCTGAGGAGCCTCGACGCCGAGCGCGAGGGAGTCCCCGAGCCCCTGCGGCGCTCGCTCGAACGCGCCCTCGCCCACTACGGCGTCCACGAGCTCACGCCCACGCCGGCGCTGGCCGAGGCCGCCTACCGGATGTTCCTCGCGCAGGAGCGCGTCACATCGCAGTTTCCCGTGGTCGCCGGGCTCCTCGACGCCCGGCTGCGCGACCCCGGCACCCTGCCCCCGGCGCTGCGCCGGGAGCTGCGCGAGACGCTCGACCGCCTCATCGTCGCGACCCAGCTGCGGCACCCGGCCATCGGGGAGCTGGCCCGCGGGGTCCGCTACACGTGCTTCGACCGCCCGCTCATCGCCGCGGCCCGGGAACGCGCCTACCGGGGGGTGCGGGACCAGCTCGAGCATCTCAGCGCGCACCCCCACGCCCCCGACGCGGCGGATCGGATCGCGTCGGTCATCGCCAGTCCCCAGCCGCTGCTGCCACTGCTCGGCGCGCGCATGGCCGCCGGTGCCGGCGACCGCGAGCCGATGCTCGAGATCCTCGTGCGCCGGCACTACAAGATCCGCGACCTCACGGACATCCGTCACACCAGGGCCGACGGATTCCAGCTGCTGATCGGTACGTACACCCGCACCGGGCGGACCGTGCGCCTGGTGGCGGCCCTCGCGGACCTGTCCGACCTGAGCGCCGCGGCGCGGGCGGTCGCGGCGACCGCCGCGGAGGTCTCCGAGGGTGCCGGAGTCGTCGTCGACCTGTACGCGCGCGCCTCCGAGCTCATGGACGAGGACGCCCTCGTCGCGGTGGTCGAGGGCTCCATGCGGGACGCGGAGCTGCCGCCCGAGGTTCAGCGCCTCGCCGTCTCGGTGTCCTCCGACGACGGGCGTACCCACCACCTCACGTTCCGGCGGGACGGCGATGCGCTGGCCGAGGACCGGCCCGTGCGGGGCATGCACCCCATGATCGCCCGGCGCCTGCGTTTCTGGCGCCTGCGCGACTTCGAGGTGACGCGGCTCGATTCGGTCGAGGACACGCACCTGTTCCACTGCGTCGCCCCGGGCGCGCCCGCCGACGAGCGGCTCGTGGCGCTCGCCGAAGTGCGTGACGTCACGCCCGTCCGCGACGCGGACGGGACGCTGGTGTCGCTGCCGGAGGCCGAGCACGTGCTCACCGGGTGCCTCGAGGGCATCCGCCGGGCCCAGGCGCGCCGGCCGCAGCGCAGCCGCCTCCACGCCAACCACGTGCTGCTGTACGTGTGGCCGGAGGTGGACCTGCCGCTGCGCGAGCTCACCGCGGGCGCGCGGCGTGTCGCCCCCATGCTCGAAGGACTGGGCCTGGAGGAAGTGCTCATCTGCCTCGACCATGTGGAGCCCGGCGGGAACAGGACCCGCGAGGTCGCGATCCGGCTGTCACACGCACCCGGCGAGGGATTCTCCGCGGGCGTCGTGGATGCCCCGTCCGAGCCGCTCGCGCCGCTCGACGACTACACCCAGCGCGTCCTCGCCGCCCGGCGTCGCAGGACCGTGTACCCCTACGAGCTGGTGCGGCTGCTGGCGGGACCCGACGGCGACTTCACGGAGTACGACCTGGACGACGCCGGGCAGCTCGTTCCCGTCGACCGGCCGCCGGGCGGCAACCGCGCCGGCATCGTCGTCGGGGTCGCCCGAACCCCCACCGACAAGTACCCGGAGGGGATCGTGCGCGTGGCCATCCTCGGCGACCCGACGCGGTCGCTCGGGTCGGTCTCGGAGGCGGAGTGCCGGCGCATCATGGCCGCGATCGACCTGGCCGAGGGCATGGACGTGCCGGTCGAGTGGTTCGCGATCTCATCCGGGGCGCGCATCTCCCGGGACAGCGGCACCGAGAACATGGACTGGGTCGCCCGGGCGCTGCGCCGGATCGTCGGCTTCACCCAGGCCGGCGGTGAGATCAACGTCGTGGTGTGCGGGATCAACGTGGGGGCGCAGCCGTACTGGAACGCCGAGGCCACGATGCTCATGCACACCAGCGGCATCCTGGTCATGACCCCGGACGGGGCGATGGTCCTCACCGGCAAGCAGGCGCTCGACTACTCCGGCGGCGTGTCGGCGGAGGACAACTTCGGCATCGGCGGGTACGACCGGATCATGGGCCCGAACGGGCAGGCCCAGTACTGGGCCCCGCACCTGGTGGGGGCCTGCGAGGTGCTGCTCGCCCACTACGCCCACACATACGTCGCTCCCGGGGAGTCCCATCCCCGTGCCGCGGCCACCGGCGACCCGTCGGACCGCGACGTGCGGCCGTACCCTCACGTGATGGAGGGCTCGGACTTCGCGACGATCGGCGACGTCTTCTCGCTGGATCGGAACCCGGAGCGCAAGAAGCCCTTCGACATCCGCGCGCTGATGCGCGCCGTGATCGACCAGGACCAGCCGCCGCTCGAGCGGTGGGCCGGAATGGCGGATGCGGACACGGCCGTCGTGTTCGATGCGCACCTTGCCGGGCACCCGATCGCGCTGATCGGCATCGAGTCGCGTCCGATCGACCGCCGCCGTTTCCTGCCCGCCGACGGGCCCGACCAGTGGACCGCCGGCACGCTCTTCCCCCTGTCGTCGAAGAAGGTGGCGCGGGCCATCAACGCGGCCAGCGGCAATCGCCCCGTGGTCGTGCTCGCGAACCTGTCGGGGTTCGACGGATCACCCGAGTCGCTCCGCAAGCTCCAGCTCGAGTACGGCGCCGAGATCGGCCGTGCGGTCGTGAACTTCGACGGGCCCTTCGTCTTCTGCGTGGTCTCCCGCTACCACGGGGGCGCCTTCGTGGTGTTCTCCGGTGCGCTGAACGACAACATGGAGGTCCTTGCGGTCGAGGGGGCGTACGCGTCGGTGATCGGCGGTGCGCCGGCCGCCGCGGTCGTGTTCGCCGGCGACGTCGCGGCACGCACGGCGGCCGACCCGCGCGTCCGGGACGCCGAGGAACGGGTCGCGGGGGCTCCGGAAGGCGAACGCCCCGTCCTCCAGCAGGAGCTCGCCGAGGTCCGGGCGGCGGTGCGGTCCGAGAAGCTCGGTGAGGTCGCGACGGAGTTCGACGGCATCCACAGCGTGCAGCGGGCGCTGGAGGTCGGGTCGGTCCACGCGATCATCCCCGCGGCGGAGCTCCGGCCGCGGCTCGTCGATGCCGTCGAGCGTGGCCTGAGGCGCGGGTGAGTCCAGTCGTGGCGCCGCCCCCGGCGCCCATCGTCGCACCGGGTCCCGTCGTGTTCGGCCGCACGACGGTGCGCATCGGCCCCCGCACGGTGCGCCTGCAGGCCGAGGTGGACGGCCGCAGCCGGCTCGCATTCCCCGTGAAGCGCGGGCCGCGGCGCGTCACCGTGCCGCTGCCGGTGGGACGCTGGAGCCTGCGGCTGCGGGCCATCGGCCCCGGCGGGGTCCGGATGTCTGCTCCGCAGGTGGTGTGGGTGCTGCCGGCCTCCGGTGCGCGGCTGGGCACCACCAAGGGGCGCCTCGACCGGCGCCTGCAGGCCGACCTCGTCGCGCTCACCGGGCGCCTGCCGGCGATCAGCGGGGTGTACGTGCAGCACCTGCTCACCGGATGCGGGGCGGGGGTGAACGCCGGCGCGCAGTTCCCGACGGCCAGCGTCCTGAAGGCCGGGATCCTCCTCGACGCGGCGCGGCGCCCGGCCGGAGCGTCCGCGTCGCTGCTGGATCAGATGATCCTGGACTCCAGCGACCGCGCGGCGAACCAGGTGCTGGCGATCCAGGGGGGAGGGGACGGGGTGGCGGGCGCCGCCCGTGTCACCGAGACCCTGCGGGCGATCGGCCTGCAGCAGGCGCTGGTGCGGCGCCCGTACATCATCGAGGAGACCTCGGGGCGCCCGATCCCGGTGGAGACCACCGCACAGCCCGCCCTGTTCACGAACTTCATCGGCAGCCCGTACGAGCTGGCCCGCATGTTCACGGTCATCCACCGCGGAGCGCTGGGCGGCGGGGCCCTGCGCACCCTGGGCCTCGGTGCCCAGCGGGTGCGGTCGGAGGTCACCCGGCGGCTCCTGGACGTGAAGGACCGCACCAAGCTCGCCCGGGCGATGCCCCCGGGCGTGCCCCTGATGCACAAGACGGGCTACACCGAGCAGGTCAAGCACGACGTCGGGGTGGTCTACACGCGGTCCGGGCCCATCGTCGTGGCGGCCATGACCTGGAGCGCCTCCGGGGTGTCCGACGGCACCGGTGACGCCTTCATCGCCGAGGTCGGGCGGGCCGTCCTGAAGCGCCTGGCGGCCGGCGGTCGCTGCTGAGGAACGTCAGGCGCACCTGACGGTGCCGTCCCGGCCGCGCGCGGTGCACCGTACGTTCCCGCCGGCGCCGTGCGGTGCGGTTGACATTCACCGAGGACCGGAGTTCTCGGGGGCACGCCGTCACCGGCCACGTCCCCGCGCGAAGTGCTGGCCCGGCGGCACCGCCTCGCGGGCACGGGCCGCGTCCTCCATCGAGCGGTCCGGCGGCGGGGCAACCCGCTCCAGGCGCTCGGCGAGCACGTTGATGTTCCGGTCGCGGCGCTCCAGCCGGCCCCACACCATCACCATCGGCTCGGCGCGCACCAGGGCCCGGTGGGCCTCGTAGGTCTCGGGCTTCACGACGATGTTCGACATGCCGGTCTCGTCCTCCAGCAGCAGGAACACGATGCCGTTCGCGGTCGCCGGGCGCTGCCGGGCGGTCACCATGCCCGCCACCAGCACCCGCTCGCCGTTGCGCAGCTCCTTCAGATCCCGAGCGGTGCGCGTCTGGGGCGGCAGGTGCGGCCGCACCAGCGCCATCAGGTGCCAGCCCGCCGACAGGCCCATGGTCTCGTAGTCGGTCACCACCCGCTCGAACCGGTCGGGCTCGGTGAGCGGCGGGGCCTCGGACGCCGGCAGGGGCAGCGCCAGCTGGGTGTGGGCGGCGTGCCGCACGGGGCGGCTCATGGTGGCGAGCTGCCACAACATCCGGCGGCGCGGCTCGCCGAACACGTCGCACGCCCCCGCCCGCACCAGCTGTGACAGCTGCTCGCGGCGCAGCTCCGACCGGGCCGCCAGGTCCGCCAGGTCACGGAACGGTCCGGCGTCGCCGCGTTCGGTGACCAGCCGTGCGGCGGCGTCGGCGCGCACCTCCCGCACGTACCCCAGGCCCACCCGCACCGCCCCGCCGTCCTCCACGGTGCACGTGGCATGGCCCAGGTTCACGCAGGGGCCCACCACCCGCACCCCGCGGCGCTGGGCGTCGCGCACCAGGCTCGCCGGCGGGTAGAACCCCATGGGCTGGGCGTTCAGCAGCGCCGCCAGGAACTCGGCGGGGTGGTACCGGCGCAGCCAGGCGCTCTGGTAGGCCAGCACGGCGAACGCCGAGGAATGGGCCTTCGGGAACCCGAAGTTCGAGAAGCCGATGAGCTTGGTGAACACCAGGCGGATGGTGTCGTCGTCGACGCCGCGGGCCCGGGCGCCATCCCGGAACTCCCCCCACAGCCGCAGCATCGCGTCGCGGCTGCGCTTGCGGCTCATCGCGCGGCGCAGCGCCTCCGCCTGCCCCGGGCTGAACCCGGCGAGGGCCATCGCGACCTCCAGCACCTGCTCCTGGAACACCACGACGCCCAGGGTCTCCCGCAGCACCGGGGCGAGCAGCGGGTGGTCGTACGGCGGCTCGAAGCCGGGGTCCGCGCGCTTGGCGCGGCGGTGCTTCACGTACGGGTGCACGGCGCCGCCCGACACCGGCCCGGGGCGGATGAGCGCCACCTGCACCGTGAGGTCGTCCAGGTTCTCCGGCCGGGTCTGCAGCAGGCTCTGCATCTGGGCGCGGCTCTCGATCTGGAACGTCCCGACGGTGTCGGCGTCCTGGATCTCGGCGAACACCTCGCGGTCGGTGAAGTCGATGCGCGACAAATCCACCGTGCGGCCGGTGCGGGCGATCAGGTCGACACACTCCTCCACCGCCGACAGCATCCCCAGGCCCAGCAGGTCGATCTTCACAAACCCCGCGTCCGCGCAGGAGTCCTTGTCCCACTGGCACAGCTGCCGTCCCGGGAACGCGGCGGGCACCACCGGCACCAGCTCCACCAGCGGCTGGGCGCTCACCACCATCCCCCCGGAGTGCTGGGACAGGTGCCGCGGCAGGCCCGCCGCCTCCCCGGCCAGGAACATGAGCGCCCGCCACCGCGGCGACTTGAGCTTGGCCTCGCCGTCGGGAAGGCGCAGCAGCTCGTCCTCCAGCAGCTTGGGGCTCGACCAGCCGTCGCTCATCCGCACCAGCCGCTCCAGGTCGGCCTCGGGCAGGGCCAGCACCCCGCCGAGCTCACGGATCGCCATGCGGATGCGGAAGGTGGGGAACGCCGCCACCAGCGCCGCGTGCTCCGGCCCGTACCGGCGCACGATCTCCTCGATGAGCTTCTCCCGGACGTCGCGGGGGAAGTCCAGGTCGATGTCCGGCACCGAGGCCATGTCGCGGTTGAGGAACCGGCCGAGGAACAGGTTGTTGGCCACCGGATCGATGTGCGACAGGCCGGTGAGGTAACACACGATCGACCCCACGGACGACCCGCGCCCCCGCCCGGGCGGCAGGTTGCGGCGCGCCGACCCCGCCGGCCGCACCAGCAGCGCCACCTCGCGGGCCAGCTCCAGGATGTCGCGGTGCAGCAGGAAGAACCCGGCGAGCCCGTGGTGGTCGATGAGCGCCAGCTCCTGGTCGAGCCGCCGCCGGGCCTCCGCGCGCCTGCCGGCGTTGGGGTACCGGGCGCCCAGCAGGTGCGCGCACAGGTCCGCCAGCGCATGCTGGGCGGTCTGCCCGGGATGGCCCGCCACGAAGTCCGGGAACCGGTACCCCAGGTCGCGGGTGAGGTCGAATGCGCAGCGCTCGGCGATCTCCGCGGTGGCGGCCACGGCCTCCGGGACGGCCTCGAACGGGCGCGCCATATCGTGCGGCGTGCCGAGCACCGCGGCCCGGTTGCCGCGGCGCACCGCCTCCGAACCGTCCAGGGTCTGGCGGTGGCGGGCCGCCACGAAGGCGTCCTGCAGATAGGCGCGGCGCGGGTGGTGGGCGTGCACGTTGCCGGTGGCGACCACCGGCAGCCCGGCCTCCCGCGACAGCTCCCGCAGGTCGCGCATGAGCGTGCGGTCGCCGCGCTGCAGCGGCCGCTGCAGCTCCACGTACACCGCGTCGTCCCCGAACCACTCGCGCAGCCGCGCCAGCCACGCCAGGGCCTCCGGCCGCCGCCCGTCGCGCACCAGCCGCGGCACCAGCCCGTCGCGGGCGCACCCGGTGAGGCAGATGAGCCCCTCGGCGTGGGCGCCCAGGGCGGGCGGCGGTAGGGCCGGGGGAAGGGCCCGCCGGTCACGGGTGTCGCGCGTGCCGGCGTGCGCGATGGTGACGAGCCGGCACAGGTTGGCGTAGCCCCGCGACGTGGCCGCCAGCAGGGTGAGGTGGCTGCCGTCGGTGAGGGTGACCTCGCAGCCGGTGATGGGCCGCACCCCGGCGCCGCGGGCGGCGTGCGCGAACGCCAGCGACCCGCACAGGCCGTCGTGGTCGGTGAGCCCCATCGCCCGGTGCCCCAGGGCGGCTGCCGTCTCGGCCAGCTCCTCGGGACTGGAGGCGCCGTCAAGGAAGCTGAAGGCGGAGTGGGCGTGCAGCTCGACGTACATCGAACACATGTTCGCATACGCCGGGTCGCGGGCGACCCTCCCGGTGCCGACCGCGCTACGTGGTGATCCAGGCCTTCCGCAGGTCGGACCCCATCACCTGGAGCTCGGGGACCGTCACGAACCGCGTGTCGCCGGAGCGCTCCGACAGCACCGTCTCGACCGCGGTGAGCAGGGCCTCCCGGTCCTCGGCGCCCTCCTCCATGGGGTCCCAGATCGCGTCGTGCAGCACCACGATGGCCCCCGGGGCGATCGCGGAGCGCAGCCGCGCGGTGAGCGTGGCCGGCGACTGGGCCAGCCAGTCCTCGATGTGGGCGCTCCAGGCGACGCAGTCGTGCCCGGCGCGGTGGATGTCGAGGCGCGAGGCGACGCTCTGCTGACCCTGGGGCGGGCGGAACAGGGGCAGGCCGCCCAGCGGGGCGATGGCCTGCGCGCACCGCCGGATCTCCTCGCGCCGACGCGTCGAGGACACCTCGGTCATCCGCGCGTGGCTCCACGTGTGGTTCGCCAGCGCGTGACCCTCGTCGACGATGCGCCGCGTCACCTCCCGGGCCCGTTCCACGCGCTCCCCGATCACGAAGAACGTCGCGCGCGCCCCGTGCCGCCGCAGGATGTCGAGCAGGCGCGGGGTGTGCTCGGGGTGTGGGCCGTCGTCGAAGGTGAGGGCGACGACCGGCTCGTGGGTGTGCACCGAGGTGAGCGTGCCGAGGCGCCGCACCCGCGCCGACGCGGCGACGCGTCCCAGCGCGATCGGCGCCGCGGTGAGGTGCAGCACGGTCCTCAGCATGGGCGGGCGTGGGCTCCCATCACGGGGATCCTAAGTATTTGCGGTTTGTGAAAAACCTCCCCGAACGGGTGGTCACGCCATCCCGAGTGCCCGCGCCGCCGCCGCCGCGGCCGCCGCGAGCACCACCACCGCCAGGAACGGCAGGCGCCGCCACACCGCGACGCCTGCGACGGCGATGCCCACCACCCGGGCGTCCAGCACCAGCCGCTCACCGCCGTCGAAGGTCGCCACCGCGACCAGGGCGGCGAGCAGCGCCGCGGGCAGCGGGGCGAGCAGCGCCGTGACGCCGTCCGGCAGGCGACGCCCGCCCAGCAGCGCCGGCCCCACGGCCTTCAGCGCGTACGTGCCGGCCGCGAGGGCCAGGATGGCCGCCCAGGTCATGCGCGCCGCTCCGCCGCGACCCCCGCCAGCGCGCCCAGCGCGCCCAGCGTGATGGGGACACCCGCCGGCGCGAACGGCACGGCCGACACCGCCACGGCCGCGCCCGCCAGCGCCGCGGCCAGGTGTGACCGGCGCCGCACCATCGGCACCAGCAGCGCCACGAACGCGGCGGGGAAGACGGCATCCAACCCCAGCCGCCGCGGGTCCCCCAGCGCCGACTGGGCGAGCGCCCCCGCCACGGTCGCCGCGTTCCAGCAGCCGAACACGGCCAGGCCCGTCATCCAGAACGCGGCCCGGGCGCGGGCCGGGTCCTCCTCGGCCATCGCCAGCGCCGTGGACTCGTCGATGATGAGCTGCGCCCCCAGCAGGCGGTGCGACCACCGGCCGCCGATCACGGGGGCCAGCGCCACGCCGAACGCCACGCACCGGGTGTTGAGCAGCAATCCGGTGAGGACGACGGCCGGCATCGCGGCGCCCGCGGCCGCCGCCGCGACCGCGGCGTACTGCGCCGACCCCGTGAACACCAGCAGCGACATCGCGGACGCCTGCGGCAGCGACAGGCCCGCGGACGCGGCCAGGACACCGAACGACACGCCGAAGATCCCCACGGCGAGGGCCAGGCTCAGGGCGGGGGCGAGCACGGACCTCTCGACGCGCATTCCCCCAATCAGACCAGTTCCGGCCGGCGCCCGCGCGTCGTACGTTCGGGCGGTGCGCCGGTCCCGGACCCTCCTGATGTTCACGGTGATGATGCTCACCGCGGCCGCCGCGGTGGGCTCCGCGCTGATCGCGGGCGAACACGTCGCGTGGCTCGGCACCGCGGTGAAGGTCGGCCAGGAGCACGTGATGGCACCCATCGCCTCGCTGCCGGCCCTCGTGGTGGGCTACTGGATCATGTTCCGGATCTGGAAGGCCGAGTCGGCGCGCATGTACCGGGCGGCGTCATCGTCGGCGAACGCGGGACGCGAGGGGCAGCCCGGGCCGGACGCCTGATCGTCCCGATCTGGCATCCTTATCCCGGACGCGACGTGCCGCCGCAGGCGGCCCGCATCCGGACCCCGCTCCACCCGATCCTCCCGAGCGCCCCCCGGTCCACCGGCGGAGGCCTCCTGTACAACTTGCGGGCGTGACGACGAACCTCGAACACACGCGGCTCACCCACCTCCAGCGCCTGGAGGCCGAGAGCATCCACATCATGCGGGAGGCGGTCGCCGAGTCCGAGCGTCCCGTGATGCTGTACAGCATCGGCAAGGACAGCTCGGTGATGCTGCACCTGGCGCGCAAGGCGTTCCACCCCGCGCCGCTGCCGTTCCCGCTCATGCACATCGACACCACCTGGAAATTCCGGGAGATGATCGCGTTCCGTGAGCGGATGGCCGAGGAGATCGGCTTCGAGCTCATCCGGTACTCCAACCCGGAGTGCATCGAGAAGGGCATCAACCCCTTCGATCACGGCTCGGGCCTGCACACCGACATGTGGAAGACCCAGGGCCTCAAGCAGGCCCTCGACCTGCACAGGTTCGACCTGGCGTTCGGCGGTGCCCGCCGCGACGAGGAGAAGTCGCGTGCCAAGGAGCGCGTGTTCTCGCTGCGGTCCCCCCAGCACCAGTGGGACCCCAAGTCCCAGCGCCCCGAGCTGTGGCGGCTCTACAACGCCCGGCGCAACCCCGGCGAGAGCGTGCGCGTGTTCCCGCTCTCCAACTGGACCGAGCTCGACATCTGGCAGTACATCTGGCTCGAGCAGATCCCGATCGTGTCGCTGTACTACTCGGCCCCGCGCCCGGTGGTGGAGCGCGACGGCACGCTCATCATGGTCGACGACGACCGCATGCCCCTGCGCCCCGGCGAGGTGCCGGAGATGCGCAGCGTGCGGTTCCGCACCCTGGGCTGCTACCCGCTCACCGGTGCGATCGAGAGCACCGCGGACACCCTCACGGCGATCATCCAGGAGATGCTCCTCACCACCTCCTCGGAGCGCCAGGGCCGCACCATCGACCACGACCAGGACGGGTCGATGGAGAAGAAGAAGCAGGAGGGCTACTTCTAGTGGCGCACACCTCGGACCTCATCGCGAAGGACATCGAGGAGTACCTCCACCAGCACCAGCACAAGAGCCTGCTGCGGTTCATCGCGTGCGGCAGCGTCGACGACGGCAAGTCCACGCTCATCGGCCGGCTGCTGTACGAGTCCCAGCTGGTCTTCGACGACCACCTGGCGGCGCTCGAGGCGGACTCCAAGCGGGTGGGGACCCAGGGCGGCGACCTGGACTTCGCGCTGCTGCTGGACGGCCTCACCGCCGAGCGCGAGCAGGGCATCACCATCGACGTCGCCTACCGGTTCTTCTCCACGGAGCGGCGCAAGTTCATCGTGGCGGACACCCCGGGCCACGAGCAGTACACGCGCAACATGGTGACCGGCGCCTCCACCGCCGACCTCGCCGTGATCCTGGTGGACGCGCGCAAGGGCCTGCTCACCCAGACCCGCCGCCACAGCTACCTGGTGTCGCTCATCGGCGTCCACAAGATCGTGCTCGCCGTGAACAAGATGGACCTCGTGGACTACGACCGCGGGACCTTCGACGCGATCGAGGCCGAGTACCGTGAGTTCGCCGCCAGGGTCGGGCTCACCGACATCACGTGCATCCCGCTGTCGGCGCTCCGCGGCGACAACATCACCGCGCCGAGCCCCAACACCCCCTGGTACCAGGGCCCCACGTTCATGGAGCACCTGGAGACCGTGGAGCTGGAGGACCTCGCCCACACCCAGCCCATGCGGCTGCCGGTGCAGTGGGTCAACCGCCCGGACCTCGACTTCCGCGGGTTCGCCGGCACCGTCGTGAGCGGCACGCTGCGCACCGGCCAGCGCGTGCGGGTCCTGCCGTCGGGCACCGAGAGCACCGTGGCGCGCATCGTCACGTTCGACGGGGACCTGGAGGAGGCCGTCGCCCACCAGGCGGTCACGGTCACGCTCGCCGACGAGGTGGACGTGAGCCGCGGCGACGTCATCTGCGAGGCCCGTGAGCCCGCCGGTGTGGCCGACCAGTTCGAGGCCCACATCGTGTGGATGCACGAGCAGGAGATGCTCCCCGGCCGGCCGTACCTGCTCAAGCTCGGCACCCGCACCGTGGGGGCCACCATCCACGCCCCGAAGTACCGGGTGAACGTCAACACGCTGGAGCACCAGGCGGCGCCCACGCTGGCGCTCAACGAGATCGGCGTGTGCAACATCGCCCTCGACCGGGCCGTGCCGTTCGACCCGTACACCGAGAACCGCGACACCGGCGGCTTCATCGTCATCGACCGGATGACCAACAACACGGTCGCCGCCGGCCTCCTGCACTTCGCGCTGCGCCGCTCGGAGAACATCCACTGGCACGCGGTGGAGGTCACCCGGGCGAGCCGCGCGCAGCTCAACGGCCACGGGCCGGCGCTGGTGTGGTTCACCGGCCTGTCGGGCTCCGGGAAGTCCACGATCGCGAACCTGGTGGAGAAGCGCCTGCACGCGATGGGGATCCGGACGTACCTGCTGGACGGCGACAACGTCCGGCACGGCCTCAACCGCGACCTCGGGTTCACGGACGCCGACCGGGTGGAGAACATCCGCCGGGTCGCGGAGGTGGGGCGCCTCATGGCCGACGCCGGCCTGGTGGTGCTCGCCTCGTTCATCTCGCCGTTCCGTGCGGAGCGGCAGCTGGCGCGCGACCTGATGGAACCCGGCGAGTTCTGCGAGGTGTTCGTGGACGCGCCCCTGGAGGTGGCCGAGTCCCGCGACCCCAAGGGCCTGTACGCCAAGGCGCGCCGCGGGGAGCTGCCGAACTTCACGGGCATCGACTCCCCGTACGAGGCGCCGGAGTCCGCCGAGGTGCACATCCGCACCGACGAGGTCGACCCGCAGGAGGCGGTGGAGCTGGTGCTCAACCACCTCCGCGCCGCCGGGATCATCCCGGCCTGACCGCCCGCCGCGGGGCGGCCTCCGCGGAGGCCGCCCCGCGTCACCCGTAGTCGAACCACTCCCCGGCGCGCAGGTCGTGGAAGGCCGTGACCACGCGGCCGGGCTCGACCAGCAGCTCGAAGAAGTGCCGCTCCACCGGTTCACCGGTCCACCAGCGGTCCTGGACCAGCCACTCGTCGCGCACCGCGATCACCATCCGGCGCCGCCCGCCCGGCGCGACCAGCGCGTGGGGGACGCCGCCGGGGCCGCAGATCACGCGGACCGGTCGGGGAGTCGCGACGTATCGAAGGGAACCAGTGCCCATCGGCGCTCCGGGAGCCGGGACCAGGGTTCGAGCTCGACGAGCCGCAGCAGGGCGTCGTCGCCCACCGCCGCCCGCACCTGCCGCACCGCCTCGCCGGTGCGGCGGGCGCGTTCGCGCAGCCCGGCCCGCTCCAGGGTGAGCTGCTGCCCGCCCGGCGGCCCGGACGCGTCGCCGCGCACCGCCAGCGAGGCCACCGGCCCGGTCACGTTCGCCAGCGGCGGCAGGGTCGCGAGCTCCAGCCGGGCCGTGTCGGTGGTGGCCTCCCGCAGCGGCACCTCGTGCGTCCAGGACCCGCCGTCCGCCAGGCGCGCCCGCAGGCGCAGGGCGCGCAGGGCGGTGCCCCGCCCGCGTGCGCCGCTGGCGAGCTCGCCCAGCAGCAGCCGCGCGGCGGCCTCCAGCACCGGCAGCGACCCCACCGGTTCCGGGAACCGGTAGCTCGCCTCCAGCGGGTCCGGCACGCGCCGCGGCCGCAGCGGGCGGTCGTCCTCGCCGCGCGCCAGCCGCCATGCGGCGATGCCGTCGAACCCCAGCCACTCGAGCGCCGGGCCGCGCGGCAGGTCGGCGACGGCCCCCACGGTGCGCAGCCCCAGGTCGCGCAGCGCCGCCGCCCGCTTGGGGTCGAGCGGCAGGCGCTCCACCGGCAGCGACGCCAGGAACCCGCGCACCTCGTCCTCACCGATCACCAGCGGCCGCCGCGGGGAGGCCTGGCGGGCGGCCTGCAGGGCGGTGAACGGCCCCGGGGCGACGCCCACCCGGCCGTCGGCGCCCACCGGCAGCGCGGCCCGCGCCCGCCGGATCACGCCGTCGAGGCCGCCGTGCAGCCGCTCCAGGCCGGTGGACGAGAACCGGGCGACACCCGGCTCCACCGGCTCCACGGCGGCGCCCATGTCCTCCAGCCGCGCGAGGAGGCGCTCGTCGGCCTCCGCGACCGCGTCCGGGTCGGGGGTGACCAGCACGAGCTCCGGGCAGCGGGCCATCGCCTCGCCCACCCGCAGGCCGGGGCGGACGCCGCGGTCCCAGGCGGCCGGGGTGCAGGGGCCCACCACCTGCGGGGCGCCGGGGGCGGGGCCCAGCGCGACCGGCTCGTCCAGCGGCCGGCGGGCGGCGAGCATCGCCACGAGCAACGGGAACCTGGGGAGGAGGACGGCCACGATCATCGAACACATGTTCGATGATCCCCCGGCCGGGGTCAAGCGCGGTTCCCCACCCGTTCGTCCGGTTGCCGGGATCGGGACATGACCTAGGATTCACGACGTGGAAGACGTCATTCGCGACCTGGGCTACGTCGGGCTGTTCGCCCTCCTGCTCGGGGAGAACCTCTTCCCGCCCATCCCCTCCGAGGCGATCCTCCCGCTCGCCGGCTTCCTGGCGGGGCAGGGGGAGCTCAACGTGGTGCTGGCGATCCTGGTGTCGACCGCCGGGTCGGTCGCCGGCGCGCTGGTGCTCTACGCCCTGGGGCACCGCGGGGGGCGGGCCCTCATCCTGCGCCACGGCCGCCTGCTGCGGCTGGAGGCGGAGCACCTGGAGCGCAGCGAGGCCTGGTTCCGCCGCCGCGGCGACCGCGTGGTGCTGCTCGCGCGCTGCGTGCCGCTGCTGCGGTCGGCGGTGTCGGTGCCCGCCGGCACCCTGCGCATGCCGGTGCTGCGGTTCACGGTCCTCACCGCCATCGGCAGCGCCGTGTGGAACACCGCGCTCATCGGTGCCGGCTGGGCCCTCGGCGCCGAGTGGGACGCCGTCTCCTCCGCCGTGGGCGCCGCGTCGAAGGTGGTCCTGCTGGCCCTCGCCGCGCTCACCGCCGCCCTCGGGGTGTGGTGGTGGCGCCGCCGAGTGCGTCCCGGCACCGAGCGGGGCTAGGCGGCGGCCACCCGGTTCCGGCCGCCGTGCTTGGCGGCGTAGAGGGCGGCGTCGCTCGCCCGGAACAGCCCCGCCGCGTCGTCGGCGTCGCCGGGGACCGTCGCCGATCCCACGCTCACCGTCACGCCGGAGGGCGTGCGGGAGACCGCGGACCGCACCTTCTCGGCCACCTCCGGCGCGGCGTCGCGGCCGCAGCCCGGCAGCAGCACCACGAACTCGTCGCCGCCGAGGCGCGCGACCGTGTCCACCGCCCGCAGGGAGTCGCGCAGCACCGCCGCCACCTCCCGCAGGGCACGGTCGCCGCCGGCGTGCCCGTCGCGGTCGTTGATCTCCTTGAACCGGTCCACGTCGAGGGTGAGGAGCGTCACCGGCTCCTCGTGCCGCGCCCACCGCCGCAGCGCCGCCTCCACCGCCATGTCGAGGGCGCGGCGGTTCGGCAGCCCGGTGAGCTGGTCCTCCAGCGCCTGCGCCTCCAGGGCCCGCACCAGCGACCGCACGCGGTGCCGCAGGTGCCCGATCACGAACGCCGCCATGGCCGACACCAGCATCATCCCGGACAGGTCGATCACGCCCCGCGACGCCGGCATGACGGTGAACACCACCGCCGCCTCGCAGGCCATCGCCACGGCGAGGGCCGCGACCGTCTGGTGGACGTTGAGGTACAGGGCCGCGTAGATGCACGGCCACAGCAGGAACAGCTGGGACCCCGTGGAGGCGTCGGAGGTCGCGACGTTCGAGGTCGCGATGCACAGGCTCGCCGCGAAC
The DNA here is from genome assembly GCA_046330435.1 of Thermoleophilia bacterium. Taxonomy (GTDB): domain Bacteria; phylum Actinomycetota; class Thermoleophilia; order Miltoncostaeales; family Miltoncostaeaceae. The sequence goes on from JAXLST010000010.1 coordinate 80,177, forward strand.
GGGGCGATCACCCACCAGCGCACCGGGATCCGGTCCCGGTACCGCAGCATCCCCGCGGCGATCGTCGTGAAGACCGCCGCCATCGCGATGCCGCCCATCACGTCGCCGCCGGCGAGCTCCGGCACGACCAGCGGCATGAGCAACCCGTACAGGGCTCCCGCCAGGCTCATGACGGCGAGCACCCACGACGCGCCGTGGGCGTCCTCGGGCGGCGCTGAGAGGCGGCGGCGAAGGTCCATCCCCATGGGTATCGGCGGGCGCCGCCGCACGGTGAGCGCCCCTCCACGAACTTGCCCGGTTCGAGGGGTCAACTCTGGGCCCGCAGCGCCGAAAGGGGGGCATGCCAGTGCCCCCGGCCCCGCCCGCCCCCGCCCGCATCCAGCTGCGGGTGGCGGATCCCCGCGCCCTATCGGTCCTCGCCAAGGCGGCCGCAGGCGCCGGGATGGAGGTCGTGCCCGGCGGCAGCGGCCCCGCGCCGCACGTGGTGGTCGCCCAGTGGCCGCCCATGGAGGGCGTGACCGGGCTCCTCGACCTGCGGGACCGGCCGGAGCTGCTGGCCATCGTTCCCGCCGGGGACACCGCCGCCGCCGAGGACGCCCTCGACGCCGGCGCCGGAGACTGCATCATGCTCCCGGTCCGCGCGGCCGAGGCCGAGATGCGCGTGGCCGCCGCGCTGCGCCGGGTGCGCGAGCGCGCGGCCCTCGCGGACCCGGCCGCGATGGTCGACGCCCGTCCCACCGGGGTGGCCGTGCTCGACGCCGACGGCCGCATCGCGCAGGTCAACCCGGCGATGGAACGGCTCACCGGCCACGACGCCGACGCCCTCATGGGGCTGCGCGTGGGCCGCGACCCGCTGCTGGGCCCCGACGCCGCCACGGTCGCCGACGCGTTCCGCCGCGCCCGCACCGCCGGCTCGGCCGACGCGGAGCTCACGGTCCGGTACGCCGGCGGCGCCCCGCGGGCGGTCACCGCCCGGGTGTCCGCCAGCCGCGACGACACCGGCACGGTCACCGCGTACCTGCTCACGCTGCGGGACCCCACCGAGAACGAGCGCACCCACGCCGCCATCGGGCGCCTGGCCGCCGCGGCGGCGGCCGAGTCCCCGTCGGCCGTCTACGCGCGCCTCGCGCGGGAGGCCGCCCACCTGGCCGGCGTCCACGCCACGGCGCTCCTGCGCAACGATCCCCAGGGCCAGCGCGTGATGGGGGAGGTCCGCGCGGCCCATCCCGCCGGGACCCTGGTGCCGCTTGACGCCCGCGTCTCCCGTGAGCGGGTGCTGCCGTGCGGCGCCGACGAGGCCATCGTCTCCGTGCCGCTGCGCGTCGGCGGCCGGGAGTGGGGCCAGCTGGCCGTCGTGACCGGCGCCGACGACCGCGAGGAGGCCGTCCGGACGCTCGAGCGGTTCGCCCGCGTCGCGGCCCTCGCCGTGGCGGACGCGGACGCCCGCGCCGGGCGCCTCGACCCCGACCGCGACCCGCTCACCGGCCTGCCGGGCCACACCACCTTCTTCGCCCGCCTGTCGGAGGCCGTCGCCTCGGCGCGCGCGGGGCGCCGCCCCCTGAGCCTCGTGATCATGGACATCGACCGCCTCAAGCGGCTCAACGACCAGAAGGGCCACGAGGCCGGCGACGCCGCGGTGCGGGAGATCGCCGGGCGCCTGGCGGCCGCCGCGGGCACCGCGGACCTGGTCGCCCGCATCGGCGGGGAGGAGTTCGCCTGGCTCATGGACGGCGCCGACGCCGGCACGGCCCTGCGGGCCGCCCAGCGGCTGCGTCAGCACATCGCCCAGACGCCCGTCGACGGCGTGGGCGTCGTGACCGCCTCGTTCGGCGTGTCGCAGCTCGGGGGCGGCAACGGCTCGGCCGAGACCCCCGGCGAGCTGCAGCGCCAGGCCGAGATCGCGGTCGAGTACGCGAAGCTCAACAACCGCAACCAGTGCCAGGCGTGGTCGTTCGAGGTCGCTGAGCTCGTCTACGCGCGGCGCGCCGCGATGCCCGCGGAGACCCCCAGCATCCGGGCGATCAAGGCGCTGGCGTGGGCGGTGGACTCCAAGGACACCAACACCGCCAAGCACTCCCAGCGGGTCGCGGAGCTCGCGGTGCGCATCGCCCGCGCCCTGGGGTGGTCCGAGTCGCGGTGCATCCAGCTCGACGAGGCGGGCATCGTCCACGACGTCGGCAAGATCGCCGTGCCCGACGCGATCCTCCTCAAGGACGGCCCGCTCACCGAGGAGGAGCGCGTGATCATCAACCGCCACCCCGAGGTGGGGGCCCGCATCGTGGCGGACGTCCTCTCCGCCGACCAGGCGGCCTGGGTGCGCGCCCACCACGAGCGGTGGGACGGCGGCGGGTACCCCGACGGCCTCGCCGGCGAGGAGATCCCCGAGGAGGCCCGGGTGCTGGCCCTCGCCGACGCCTTCGACGTCATGCGCTCCCCGCGCACCTACAAGGCGGCGCGGACCGTCGCGTGGGCGCTGGACGAGGCGCGGGCGAACTCCGGCACCCAGTTCTGGCCGCCCGCCGTCGACGCGCTGGCGCGCCTGGTGGAGAGCGGCGCCGTCGTGGACGAGGCCGACGCGGAGGCCGCCGGCACGGGCGAGCCCGCGGCGGTCGCCGCGGGCTGACCCGGCGCGGGGCTACGCCCGGGGGTTGCCCCAGGCGTCGTCGTGCACGAGCGTCCGCCACGGGCGCTTGATGGCCTTGAGGCGCGGCGGCAGGCCCACCGGGAACTCCGTCGGGTACCCGAGGGGCGTGACGACCGGCACCCGGACCTCGTCCGGGAGCTTGAACGCCGCCCGGAGCTCGTCCTCGCAGAACCAGTGGAACACCGTGGGCACGGTGCCCATGCCCTTCGCGCGCGCCGCGACGAACAGGTTCTCCATCGCGAACGCCACCGACATCTCGTCGGCGAGCGCCTCCTTGTCCCGCTCGTCCGGCGGGAACATGTTGCGCGGCACCACCAGGCCCATCACCCACACCGGCACCTGCCGGTAGCTGCCCAGGACCTCCTCGGCGTACGCCTTGGACGCCTCGGCGTGCTGCTCGGGCGTGTGCCCCTCGGCGGCCGGCCGGACCGTGGTGAAGTACGTGCCGCCGCCGCGGATCACGATGTCGGCGAGCGCGGCGCGCTGCTGCGGGTCGCGCACGACAAGCAGGCTCCATGCCTGCGACATGCTCCCGGTGGGGGCGAGCAGCGCCAGGCGCAGCAGTTCGTCCAGGTCCTCGTCGGAGACGGGCCGGTCGGTGTAGGCGCGCACGCTGCGGCGCTTGCGGATGGCCTCGAGGGCGTCCACGGGGTCCTCCTGGTCGGATGGGGTCGCGCGGGGCCGGGGCCCGCCGACCGGGATCCTACGGTGCGCTCAGTCGTCCGCGGACGGGGAGCGGCGAGCGCTCTTGACGTCTGACCGCTGCCGCTTGGCGGTGAGCCGGCGCTGCTTGGAGGCCAGGGTCGGCCGCGTCGGCCGGCGCGGCGGCGCCGGCGGCGCGAGGGCCGCCTCCACCCGGGACAGCAGGCGGCGCTCCACGATCGCCCGGTTCTGCTCCCGGCTGCGCTCGGTGCCGCACCGAAGGCGCAGCGGCCGCTCGTCGAGGCGCATCGCCTCCAGCAGACGCTCCGCGACGCGCGGAGGCAGGTCCGCCAGGTCCTCGGCGGTGAGCGTGAGCTCCACCCGTGTCTCGGCGTGGTCCCGCCGCTGGCCGCCGGGGCCGGACGACCGCGAGCTGCCCCACCGGGCGCGGGCCGCGAGGTGCCCCGCGACCTCCCGCGGGGTCATGCCGCCTGGACGGGCTCCGCCGCGGGGGCGCCGCCGGCCTGATCGGCGGCCTCCTGGTTGGCGGCGGCGAGGCGCTCGACCGCCTCCTCGCGGGTCACGTCGTGGCCCTTCTCGCGCTTCCAGATCACGAAACCGCAGCCCGGGTTCTTCCGGCTCTTCCAGCTGGTGCAGCCGTATGCGCGGGAGTTCTCGACGATGTCCCCGCCGCAGCCCGGGGTGGGGCACTTGCCGATGGGCTCCTTGGCGGCGGTCACCGTGGCGTTGCTCTCGCCCTTGGCGACCATCTGGCGGGCGGTCTCGATGTCGACCTCGCCCTTGCTGCCGCGGACCTTCTTCCAGATCACGAAGCCGCAGCCCGGCTCGGTGCGGCTCTTCCAGCTGGTGCAGCCGTAGCTGCGCTGCCGCTCGATGATGTCGCCCTCGCACCCGGGGGTGGGGCACTTGCCCACGATCTCGCGGTCGGCGGCCAGGTCCTTGCTGGAGCGCCCGGCGTGGATGTGCTCCATCGCCTCGTCGAGGCTGAGCGTCTTGCCGTTGTTGGTCTTCCAGAGCGTGTAGCCGCAGCCGGGCTCGTCCTTGCCCTTGTAGCTGTTGCAGCCGTAGCTCTTGGGGTACTCGACGATCTGCCCCTCGCAGCCCGGCGTGGGGCAGGGGGCGAGCACGCGGCGCTCGACGCGGAGGTCCTCGCGCTCCTTGTCGGCGAACCAGGCGACGACGTCCTTGGTGAAGTCCTCGACGTCCCGGCGGAACGCGTCGTGCGACTCCTCACCGCGCTCGATGTGGAACAGGCGCTGCTCCCACCGGCCGGTGAGCTCCGGCTTGGTGAGCACGTGGTCGCCGAGCATGGTGATGAGCCCCACGCCCTTCTCGGTGGCGCGCAGCTGGCGGCCGTCGCGCTCCACGTACTCCGCGTCGATGAGGCGCTCGATGGTCGCCGCGCGGGTGGCGGGCGTCCCGAGGCCCGCGTCCTTCATCGCCTCGGCGGCCTCGTCGTCCTCCACCAGCTTGCCGGCGGTCTCCATGGCGCGCAGCAGCGTGCCTTCCGAGTACCGGGCGGGCGGCTTGGTGCGCTTGGCCAGCGACTCGGCCTCCGCGCAGGTGACGGCCTGGCCCTCGGTGAGCGGCGGGAGGTTCTGCTCCTTCTCGGGCTCGGCGCCCTCCGCGGGGGCCTTCTCGCCCTCGGCCTTCGGCGGCGGGGCGGCCTCCTCGCCGTACACGGCGCGCCACCCGGCCTCGATCATCACGCGGCCGCGGCTGCGGAACAGGTGGTCCTCGCAGCGGGTCTCCACCACGGTGCGCTCGAACTTCGCGGGCGGGTGGAACACGGCGAGGAAGCGCCGCGCGACCATGTCGTAGAGCTTCTTCTCGTCCGCGTTGAGGCGCGCCAGGTCGTGGTCGCCCTCGGTGGGGATGATGGCGTGGTGGTCGGTGACCTTCTTGTCGTTGACCACGCGGCCGAGCGGGAGCTTGTCGAGGCCCAGCACGTACCGGGCGCCGTCGGCGTACACCGGTGCGGCCGCGCCGACCGCGCTGGCCGTGGGCTTGAGCTGGGCGATCATGTCGCCGGAGAGGTACCGGGAGTTCGTCCGCGGATAGGTGAGCAGCTTGTGCTGGTCGTACAGCGCCTGCGCCGTGGACAGCGTCCGCTGGGCCGAGAAGCCGAACCGCTGGTTCGCCTCGCGCTGCAGGGTGGTGAGGTCGTAGAGCAGGGGGGCCTGCTCGACCTGCGGCTTGGTCTCCACCGAGACGACCTCGGCGGCCTTGCCGGACACCGCCGCGGCGATCGCGGCCGCCGTGTCGGCGTCGGACAGCCGGGTCTTGGAGCCCTCGTGCCACATGCCGGTGTACCGGGTGCCGTCGGCGGTGTCGAACGCCGCCTCGACCTCCCAGTAGTCCTCGGGCACGAACGCCTGGATCGCCAGGTCGCGGTTCACGATGAGCGCCAGGGTGGGCGTCTGCACGCGGCCGAGGGAGAGGACCTTGCGCACCGAGCCGGCCCGGGTGGTGGCGGCGCGGGTGGCGTTCATGCCGACCAGCCAGTCCGCCTCGCTGCGGGCGCGGGCCGCCTCCTCGAGGGGCCGGAGCTGCTCGTCGTCCCGGAGGTTGTCGAACGCGTCGCGGATGGCCTTGGCGGTCATCGAGCTGAACCAGGCGCGCTTGACCGGCTTCTTGCGGGCGGCCGCCGAGGCGGTCTGGAGGATGAGCTTGAAGATGAGCTCGCCCTCGCGCCCGGCGTCGCAGGCGTTCACCAGGACCTCGAGGTCCTTCTGCGACATGAGCTTGTGGAGGGCCTTGAGCTGCGCGCCGGAGCGCGTGTCACGGGCCTTGTAGCGGAAGTCCTCCGGGATGATCGGGAGGTCGTCGTACTTCCACTTCTTCCACTTGGGGTCGTACTCGTCGGGGTCGACCTGCTCCAGCAGGTGGCCCACGGCGAACGCGACGATGCTGCCGTCGGGCCCCTCGTAGAAGTCGCCGGCCTTCTTGCGCTTGCCGAAGAGGGCCTGGGCCACGTCGCCGGCGACCGAGGGCTTCTCGCAGATGATGAGCATCCTGGACATCGGCGGCGAGCGTAGCACCGGCGCCAAGGGGATCGTCCGGGGACGTGTGCCGGGGGAGCGCCGGGTCCCGTACGGGACCCGCGCGCGGCCCGGCCGTCAGCCCAGGAAGGGCTCGACGTCCCGGAAGAGCTCCGGCGGGACGGTCTTGAGGGTGCCGACGGCCTCCTGGAGGGGCACGTCGATGACGCGGTCGCCCCGCACGGCGGCCATGCGGCCGAACAGGCCCTCGGCGACCATGTCTGCGGCGTGGACGCCGAAGCGCGTCGCCAGCGACCGGTCGAACGCCAGCGGCGTGCCGCCGCGCTGGGTGTGGCCCAGCACGACCGCCCGGGCCTCCTTGCCGGTGAGCTCCCGGATCCGGCGGGCGAGGTAGTCGCCCACGTCCACGTTGGCGAGCTGCACGTGCCCGAACTCGTCGAGTTCGCCGCTGTCCACCGATGCGTCGGTGAACTGCACGCCCTCGCTGATCACCACGATCGAGAAGTGCCGGCCCTGCGACTCGCGCTGGTTCACCAGCTCGGCGACGCGCTCCACCGCGGTGGGGACCTCGGGGATGAGGATCGCGTCGGCGCCGCCGGCCAGGCCGGACTCGAGGGCGATCCACCCGGCGTGCCGGCCCATCACCTCGACCACCATCACGCGGTCGTGGGAGTCGGCGGTCGTGTGCAGGCGGTCGATCGCCTCCACCGCGATCTGCACGGCCGTCCAGAACCCGAACGTGTAGTCCGTGCCGGAGAGGTCGTTGTCGATGGTCTTCGGGACGCCGACCACCGGGAACCCGAAGTCGGCGTGCAGGCGGTTCGCGACGCCCAGGGTGTCCTCGCCGCCGATCGCCACCAGGGCGTCCAGGCCGAGCTTCTTCGCGTTCTCGACGACGAGCTCGGGCCCGCCGTCGCGGCTGTAGGGGTTCGTGCGCGAGCTGCGGAGGATCGTCCCGCCGAGGTGGAGGATGCCGCCCACCGCGGCGCGGTCGAGGGGGCGCGTCTCCGGTTCGATGATGCCCCGCCACCCGTGGAGGATGCCGAGGTGCTCGTGCCCGTACCTGCTGGCGCCCGTGCGGACCACCGCACGGATCACCGCGTTGAGACCGGGGCAGTCGCCGCCCCCGGTGAGGAGTCCGACTCTCATGGCGGCGATGCTACCCGCGGCCCCGGTCGCGGCGGAATGGGCCCGGGGTCGAGGTGGCGGCCCCGCCACATGTGCGCGTGTCCAATCCCGCCAGACGTCTGTCCAGTAATTTGGACACAAACTCGCTGCTCAAGTCGCGTTTTCCGGGGTCGATGACCTGAGCGGGGCACGTACGCCCCGGACCAGACCCCGACTTCACGAGGGAAGGAACCTGACGTGAAGGTGTTCTCGCGACTCAAGCTCGCGCCGAAGCTCATCCTGGCCTTCCTGGCCGCGGGCGTCATCCCGATGCTGATCGTCGCCTTCATCAGCCTCCGGGTCTCCGGCGACCTGAAGAAGCAGGCGCAGGCCACCCAACAGGACCAGGCCGCGACCGTCCTGGACGTGATCGACCGGAACCTGTTCGAGCGCTACGGCGACGTCCAGGCCTTCGCGCAGAGCGTCCCGGCGCGCAACATGGACCCGAAGGGCCTCCAGGCCTGGATGGACCGGATGATGGGCACCTACACGCCCATCTACAACCTCATGGTGGTCGCCGACCTGAAGGGCCGCGTGATCGCCGCGAACACCGTCGACATCGACGGCAAGCCCGTGAAGACGGGGATGCTGCTGGGCACCGACGTCGCCCAGGAGCCGTGGTTCAAGGACACGATCGCCGACTACAAGCCCACGGTCACCCGTGTGGACGACCTGGCGACCGACGCCCTGGCCGCGAAGGTCTACGGCGACGGCTCCCCGCAGAGCTACGCCATGCTCTTCAGCTACCCCATCGTCAACGACGCCGGGAAGATCGTCGGCGTGTGGTCGAACCGCTTCAACGCGGACGTCGTCACGCAGATCTTCACCGACAAGCTCGGCGACCGGAAGGGCGAGCAGTTCGCCCTCATGAACACCGCCGGAACGGTGGTGGAGGTCAAGGGCGACGGCAACCTGAAGATCGGCGTGGACGGCAAGGGCGTCGAGGGATTCACCGCCGCCCAGCGCAGCCCGTCGGGCGTGGTGGAGACCACCGAGCTCGGCACCGGCGACGCGGTCCTGCAGGGCTACGCCAAGAGCAAGGGGTACTCCACGTACCCGGGCGTGGGCTGGACCCTCACCGCCAACCGCGACGCGAAGATCGCGCTGGCGGCCGCCAACAACGCCAAGCGGATCATCCTGCTGGTCGGTGTCCTGATCGCCCTGGCGATCGCCGGCATCGCCTGGTTCCTGGCCCGCTCGTTCTCGCGTCCCATCATCTCCCTGAAGGCGGAGATGGAGGACATCGCCGAGCGCCGTGACCTCATGCAGCGCATCGAGGTGACGCGCGGCGACGAGATCGGCGAGATGGGCCGGTCCTTCAACCGGATGATGTCCCAGTTCCACGACATCATCCGCGAGGTGGGCGAGAACGCCCGGCGCCTCAACGAGGAGGCGGACCGCTCCGGTCAGGCCTCCAACGAGGCGGGCCGCGCGGCCATCGAGATCGCCTCGACGATCGAGACGGTCGCCACCAGCGCCACCGAGCAGGCCGATCAGGCCCGCCTGGCGTCGGAGGCGGTCGCGGAGATCGCGCGCGGCGCCCAGGAGGTCGCGATGCGCGGGGAGGCCGCCACGGCCGCCGCCGTGCAGGCCGACGACGCCGCCGCCGGCGGGTCGGAGACCCTGCAGCAGGCCACCGTGGCCATGCGGGAGATCCAGGCCGCCGTGCTGTCGGCCGGCGAGGTCGTGAAGGGCCTCGGCGCGAAGGGTCAGGAGATCGGGCTCATCGTGGACACGATCAGCGAGATCGCCGCCCAGACCAACCTGCTGGCGCTCAACGCCGCCATCGAGGCGGCCCGGGCCGGCGAGCAGGGCCGCGGCTTCGCCGTGGTCGCCGACGAGGTGCGCAAGCTGGCCGAGGAGGCCGCGAACGCCGCCACCAGCATCGGCCAGCTCATCGACGACGTCCAGGCGGAGTCCCGCCGGGCCGTCGACGCGATGGACGACGGCATCACCGCCGTCGACTCGGGCACGGCGCGCATGTCGGCCGTGGACGAGGCGTTCGCCGTCATCCGGGCGGAGGCCACCCGCGTGCGGGACGACATCTCCCAGGTCGCCGCGGCGGCCCAGGAGCTGCAGGCCGGCACCGACTCGGCCGAGGCCGCGCTGCAGGAGATGGTGCGCCTCGCCGAGAGCAACGCCGCCGCGTCCGAGCAGGTCGCGGCGTCCGCCGAGGAGACCGGCGCCGCCGCCGAGGAGGTCAGCAACGCGACCACCAGCGTCGGCCGGTCCTCCACGGAGCTGTCGGAGATGGTGGGCGTGTTCCGGGTGTGGAACCCGGGCGAGCCCGACCGCCGCTCCCGCATCCGGGAGCTGGAGGAGCGCGACCCGAGGGACTGATCACGGCGCACCCCGTCGTGGGACCGACGGCCGCGGGCGTCCGCTACGCTCGCGGCCGTCGTCGTTCACGGGAGGAAGCGCCGTCGCCGAGCGGAGACATCCGGTGACGCCCACCAGGCGCCATCATTCCGCGGGAGGGGTCGTCGTCGCGGTCCGCGGGGGCGCCGCCCATCTCGCGGTCATCCGGCCCGCCGGCCGGCCCGAGGGCCACTGGACCCTCCCGAAGGGGACTGTGGAGGACGGCGAGGCGCCGCTGCAGTCGGCGCTGCGCGAGGTGCGCGAGGAGACGGGCCTCATCTGCGAGGCCGGCCACCAGCTGCCGACGCTGCGCTACTTCTACACCAGCGACGGCGTGCGGATCGCCAAGACCGTGGACTACTGGCTCATGACCCCGCTGGCCGGTGACATCGACGCGCTGGACGAGGCGATGCGCGTGGAGGTTCACGAGGCCCGCTGGCTGCCGCTGGCGGCCGCGGCCCGCGACCTGGCCTACGAGGACGAGCGCCGCATGGTGGCGGACGTGGCGCGGGAGCTGGGCGCGGCGTGAGCCTGGAGGTGCGGGAGGCCCGCCCGGCGGAGATGGAGCCGCTGCTGCTGCTGCGCGAGGAGGTGTTCTGCGCGGAGCAGGGCGTGCCGCTGGACGAGGAGCGCGACGCGTACGACGCGACCGCCCTGCACCTGGTCGCGCTGGCGTCGGGCGAGCTGGTGGGCACGTGCCGCCTGCTGGCCGGCGACGGGCTGTGGAAGCTCGGGCGCATGGCGGTGCGGCGGGCGGCGCGGGGGACCGGCGTCGGCATGGCGCTGCTCGCGGAGGCCGAGCGGTGCGCGCTGGCGCGCGGTGCGCGGCGCCTGGGCTTCACCGCGCAGACCCACGCCATCGGCTTCTACCGCCGCGGCGGGTACCGCACGCTGGGCGGGGTCTTCGACGACGCGGGGATCCCGCACGTCTGGATGGAGCGGCCGCTCGCGGAGTGATCCGGGGCCTGAGCGTGTGCTGGTGGCCGGACCCCCGCAGATACCGGCCACCAACACGCGATGGCTCCTTGGTCGGCGCCATCCCGGCCGACATTAGCGGAGCGTCGCTTCATTCCGATACGCAATCGAATTGGTCTGCCGCGGTGCCGGCAAAGCGGCCCGCTCCAGACCAATCCGTCCTGCGAAACCCCGCAGTTGTCCGCGTTCCGGGTCCGAGTCGCGCCACCGGGACCGCCGTCCCGCGCCGGATTTGCATCCGGGCGCCGGGAGCGATACTCGGAGACGGAGAAACATGCATCGCAACGTGCCCCATCCGACCCCGACGGCGCCGGTCGCGCACCCCGCCGAGGAGCCGCGCATCACCCTCGACGCCGAGGGCCGCGTGGTGAGCGCCAACGCCGCGTTCCGGGCGGCGGTGGGCGCCGGCTCCGGCATCGCCGTGGGGGCCATCGCCCCCCAGGCGTGGTGGCCCACCTGGGAGGCCGAGCGGGACCGGCTGCTGCGCCGCGTCGCCGAGGTCGTGGCCGTCGAGGGGGACCCCGCGGCGGTGCTGACCCTGGTGGCGGAGGTGGTGGCGACCGCGTTCGGCGCCGACGGGGGCCGGGTGGCGCGGTTCCGGGACGACATGGCCGAGGTCGTGGGCACGTGGGGCGTGGGCGCCGAGGTGGGGGAGCGCTTCAGCCTGCGGGGGCGCCGGACCCTGGCGGTGGTGGCGGCCACGGGGCGCCCCGCCCGGGTGGACGACTACGCCGTCCTGCGGGCGTCCGACGCCGACTCGGCGCGCACCGTCGACCCGGTGTACCGGTCGGGGATCGCCGCGCCCATCCGGTGGGGCGGTGAGGTGTGGGGCGGCCTGCTCGCGCTCTCGACGCGCGAGGACGCCGCGTTCGCCCCCGGCGCCGAGGACCGCCTGGCCGAGCTGGGCGAACTGGTGGGGATGGCGGTCGCCGGCGCCGCGGCCCGCGCGGACGAGCGCGCGGGGGCGGGCGCGGACCCGCTCACGGGGCTGCTGGACCGGCGCGCGTTCGAGGAGCGCCTCACCGTCGAGGTGGAGCGGGCCCGGCGCCGCGACCAGGAGGTCTCGCTGGTCCTGTTCGACGTGGACGGGTTCGGCGACGTCAACGACCGGCTGGGGCACGCCGGCGGGGACGGGGTGCTGCGCCAGGTCGGGGAGCGGCTGCGCGCCGCCGCGCCGGCGGGGACGGCGGTGGCCCGGGTCGCGGGCGACGAGTTCGCGTGGATCGTTCCCGGGCTCGACGCCGAATGCGCCCTGGCCGCCGCCGTGGGCGCCCGCGACACCCTGCAGGCCGCACCGTTCCCGGGCGCCGGCCACCTCAGCGTCTCGGCCGGGGTGTGCGATCTGCGCCACGCGCCCGACGGGCCGCGGGACCTGCAGCGCAAGACCCACGTGGCCCTGTATGCGGCCCAGCACTCCCACCGGGAGGGCGTGGCCCGCTTCACCCCGGAGATTACGGAGCTGGTCTCGTCCCACGAGCAGTCGCGGCGCATGGCGCGCGCCCGGGCGCTGAGCGGCATCCGGCTGCTGGCCCGCGCGGTGGACGCCCGTGACCCGTCCACGCAGCGCCATTCCGAGCGGGTGGCCGCCCTTGCCCACGAGCTGGGCCTCGCCCTGGGGTGGCCGCGGGAGGAGGCGTTGCTGCTGCACCAGGCCGGGTTCGTGCACGACGTCGGGAAGATCGGCGTGCCCGACAGCGTGCTGCTCAAGCCGGGTCCCCTCACCGACGAGGAGCGCCGCCGCGTGCAGGAGCACGCCGCCCTCGGCGCCGAGATCGTGGCGGAGGCTCTCGGCCCGGAGCAGGTGGAGTGGGTGCGCCACCACCACGAACGCCCGGACGGCACCGGCTACCCCGACGGCGTGGGCGGCGGGCAGCTGTCGGTGGGCGCCCGGATCCTGGCGCTGGCCGACGCGTTCGACGCGATGACCTCCATGCGCGGGTACCGCAGCGCCCTGGACGTGGAGGCGGCGGTGTGGGAGTGCCGGAGGGGCTCCGGCACGCAGTTCTGCCCGCGGGTGGTGCGCGCCCTGGAACGGCTGTGGGAGGCCGGCCGGCTGCCGGTGGCCCCCCTGGACCCGCTCGCGCAGACGGGCCGGTCAGCCGCCGCGGACGGGGCGGCGTAGCAGCGGCGGCAGGTACGCCGCGCCGGGGCCGCGCTCGGCGGCCCGGTCGCCGGGGTTCGCCAGCGGGCAGCGGCCGGCGGACAGGCAGCCGCATCCGATGCACTCGTCCAGGCCGTCGCGCAGCGCCTGCAGCGCGGCGATCTGCGCGTCCAGGCGTGGGCCCCAGGTGCGCGCCAGGCGCGCCCAGTCCCGCTGGGTGGGCGCCCGGCCCTCCGGGAGGGCCGCGAGCGCCTCGCCGATCTCGCCGAGCCCGAGGCCCACGTTCTGGGCGGCGCGGATGAAGGCGAGCCGGCGCAGGACGCTGCGGTCGTACGCCCGCCGCCCGCCGGGCGACCGCACCGAGGCGATGAGGCCCCGCTCCTCGTAGAACCGCAGGGCGGACGCCGCGACCCCCGCGCGGGCCGCCACCGCGCCGATGGGCATGGGTTCCCCGGATGCCATTCCCGCCCCCTTGACCTCAAGTGCACTTGAACTCTTACGGTCCCGATCGTCGCACATCACGACCGGGAGGGACCGATGGGAACGAGCACGCCGCGGGTGGCGCTGGTCACCGGGGGATCGCGCGGCCTGGGCCGCGCGCTGGTGCACGCGCTGAGCGCCGCCGGCCACGCCGTGGTCACCGACGGACGGGACGCCGGCGCCCTCGCGCGCGCCGCCGCGTCGGCGCCCGGGCCGGGGACGGTGACGGCCGTGCCGGGTGACCAGGCCGACCCCGCGCACCGCCGGGGGGTGGCGGCGGCCGTCGCGGCGCTGGGGCGCCTGGACGTGATGGTGGCCGCGGCCGCCGCGCTCGGCGCGGCCCCGCCGCCGCGGCTGGAGCGCCATCCGCCGGCCGACCTCGAGCGGCTGTTCGCGGTGAACGCCGTCGCCCCCGTGGCGATGCTGGCGCGGGTGCTCCCGCTGCTGGAGGCGGCCGGTGGCCGCGTGGTCACCATCACCTCCGACGCCGCGGTCGCCGCGTACGAGGGGTGGGGCGGGTACGGCGCCAGCAAGGCGGCGCTCGAGCTGCTCACCGCCGTGGTGGCGGTGGAGCACCCGTCGCTGCGGGTCTACGCGCTGGACCCCGGCGAGATGGCCACCGACATGCTCCGCGCGGCCATGCCCGGCGAGGATCTGTCGGACCGCCCTGCGCCGGAGGACGTCGTGCCGGCCGTGATGCGGCTGCTGGATGGGGACCTGCCCTGCGGCCGGTACGTGGCGGCGGACCTGCCGGTGGTGGCGGCGTGAGCGGGCCGGCCCCGGTTCGCGAGGCGACCTCGCCGCCCGAGCGGCGCCGGCGTCGCCGCGACGCCGTGAGGATGCTGGTGTGGCGGCCGGGCGCGGTCGCGCACCGCAGGTTCCGCGACCTGCCGGCGGAGCTCGCCCCCGGCGACCTGCTGGTCGTAAACACCTCCGCGACGATGCCCGCCGCGCTCGTCGCGGTGCCGGCGGACGGTCCGGCCCGGCCCCTGCACGTCTCCGCGGTGATCGGCGACGGCGACTGGGTGGTGGAGGTCCGCCGCCCGGACGGCGCCGGACCCGACACGTCGCGGCGCCCCGGCGAGCGGCTGCGGCTGCCCGGCGGGGCGGAGGTCCGGCTGCTGGCGCCGCACGTGGCGGCGGCGGCCGGGGAGGTCCGCCTGTGGCGCGCGTCCGTGTGCCCGCCGGTGTCCGCCGCGGAGTACCTGGCGCGCCACGGGCGGCCCATCGGCTACCGGTACCTGAATGGGCCCACCCGCCTGCGCGACCACCAGACGGTGTTCGCCGCCCACCCGGGCAGCGCGGAGATGCCGAGTGCGGGGCGGCCGTTCAGCGGACGGCTGCTGGCCCGGCTGGTCTCGGCGGGGGTGACCGTGGCGCCGGTGCTGCTGCACGCCGGGGTCTCGAGCCCCGAGGCGCACGAGCCGCCGGCGGCGGAGCGCTTCGCCGTGCCTGCCGACACCGCGCGGCTCATCGAGAGCGCCCGGCGGGCCGGCCGCCGCGTGGTGGCCGTAGGGACCACAGCGACGCGCGCGGTGGAGAGCGCCGTGTCCGGCGGCCGGGTGCGGGAGGCCCGCGGATGGACGGACCTGGTGCTGGGCCCCGGGCGGCCCGCGCGGGTGGTGGACGGCCTGGTGACGGGGCTCCACGAGCCAGAGGCCAGCCACCGGGCGCTCATCGAGGCGGTCGCCGGTTCGGCCGCCGTGGAGGAGGCCTACGCGGCGGTCACCGGCGCGTACCTGTGGCACGAGTTCGGCGACACCATGCTGCTGCTGCCCGCCGGGGTCAGCCGGAGACCATCACCGAGGTGGCCTTCACGACCGCGGTCGCCGGGCCGCCGGCCCGCAGCCCGAGGTCCTCGGCGGCCTCCGAGGTGATGATCGCGACAACCCGCACGGGCTCGGTCACGTCGATCTCGACGCGGGTGAGCAGGCCCTCGGTGGTGACCGACCGGACGGTGCCGGGGAAGCGGTTGCGGGCGCTCATCGACGCGCCGCGCTCCCCGCGCAGCCGGTCGATCTCGGATGCGTCCACGATGCGGCGGTTCGCCGCGTCGCGGCGCACCGCGATGCGGCCGGCGCGGTCCCACCGCCGCAGGGTGTCGAGGCTGATGCCCAGGGCGCGGGCGGCCTCGCTGGCGGAGTAGGTGCGCTCGTCGGCCATCGGGCGGCCAGGCTACGCCGGGTCCTCGGGGCCGTGCAACCCGGCACCGGGGCGGTGGCGGCGCACCAGCGCCTCCACGAACGGCGACGCGGGGGCGTCCACCAGCTCCCGCGCGGTGCCGGTCTGCACGACCTCGCCGGCGTCCATCACCGCCACGCGGGTCCCCAGCGCCACGGCGTCCTCGAAGTCGTGGCTCACGATCACGGTCGGCAGGCCCAGCTCCCCGAGGGTGGCGCGCAGTTCGGCGCGGACCCGGTCGCGGGTGTGCGGGTCCAGGGCCGCCATGGGCTCGTCCAGCAGCAGCACCCGGGGGCGCCGGGCGAGGGCCCGGGCCAGGGCGACGCGCTGGCGCTCGCCGCCGGAGATCTCCCCGGGGCGAGCGGACGCCAGGTGGGCGATGCCCAGGCGTTCCAGCAGCGCCTCGGCGCCGGCGCGGCCCCCGAACCGCACGTTGCCGAGCACGCTCATGTGGGGGAACAGCGCGTACTGCTGGAACACCAGGCCCACTGACCGCCGCTCGGGGGGCAGGTTCACGCGGCGCTCCGCGTCGAACCACACGTCGCCGCCCACCGCGATGCGTCCCTCCCGAGGGCGCTCCAGCCCTGCCACGGCGCGCAGCACCGTGCTCTTGCCGGCGCCCGAGGGGCCCACCAGCACGAGGGTCTCGGGACCCACCTCCAGGTCGGCCGCTACGCGGAGGCGGCGGCGGGGGACCGTGATGCGGATCTGGAGCGCGTCTGCCATGCGGAGAGCAGTTTGACGAGCAGCAGGACGGTGGCGGCGAAGATCACCAGCAGCCCGCCGATGGCGAGGGCCGCGTCGAAGTCCGACTGGAACCGGGCGTACACCGCCAGGGGCAGCGTCTGGGTGGTGCCCTGCAGCGACCCGGCGAAGATGATGGTCGCGCCGAACTCCCCGACGCCCCGGGCGAAGGCGATCGCCCAGGCGGACCCCAGCCCGCCCACGGCCATGGGGACCGCGATGCGGGCGAACACCCGGGCGGGGCGCGCGCCCAGGGTGCGGGCGGCGTCGGTGCAGTCGTGGTCCACCGCCTCGAACGCCGCGATCGCCCCGCGCAGGTAGAAGGGGCCGGCGACGAACGCGACCGCCAGGATCACCGCCGTCTGAGTGAACGGGATGCTGAGCCCGAGGAACGCGATCTGGTCGGACAGGATCCCGGCGCGCCCGAAGGCCACCAGCAGCCCCACGCCCGCGACGGTGGGAGGCAGCACCAGGGGCAGCTCGCAGAGGGTCAGGATCACCGCCCGCCCGGGGAACCGCCGGGTGGCGAGCAGGTAGGCGGCCGGCGTCCCGACGATGAGGAAGGCGAGGTTCGCCCAAAGGCTGGTCCAGGCGGTCACGCGCAGGGCGTCCAGCGCGAGGTCGGACGTGTACAGGTCACCCGGGGGCACCCGGATGAAGATCGCCGCGATGGGCAGCACCAGGAACGCCAGGGTCGCCGCCACCATGACGGCGGCGGCGATCTGGAACAGCGACCGCATGCCGCCGTCAGTCCGGGAGCCGGAAGCCGAAGCGCACGAGGGCTCGCCGGCCCTCCGGACCCAGCAGCCGCCGGATGAACGCGCGGGCGGCGGCGGGATCCCGGGAGGAACGTATCGTCGCGATCGTGTACGTGACCGTCGGCTGGGCGGATTCCGGGATCGGGATGGAGCGCACCCGCGTCTCCTGGCCGCGCACGTCGGTGCGGTACGCGATCCCCGCGTCCGCCTCGCCGAGCACGACCTTCGTGACGACCCCGCGCACGTCGGGCTCCTCGCTCACCACGTTGCGGAGCGCGGCGCGCAGGCGCAGCCGGCCCAGGACGGTGCGCGTGTAGGCGCCCACCGGCACGGTCGCGTCGCCGATGACGAGCCGGACGCCCGGGCGGGCGAGATCACGGACCGCCGCGATGCGGCCCGGGTTGCCGGACGGCACGATCACCACGAGGGAGTTGCGGGCGAACGGCACCGGCCGGTCCACCAGGCCCTCCGCGTGCAGCCGGTCCGGGTGCACCGGGTTCGCGGAGGCGAACACGTCGGCGACGGCGCCCTGCTCGATCTGGAACGCCAGCTGGTCCGATCCCGCGAAGCTGTAGACGGCGTCCGGGTCCACCGCGGGGAGCACCTGCGTCAGCGACGCGGCGGCGAAGATCGTCGGTCCGGCAGCTCGCCCGGCCGAGGCGCCGGCGTCGCCGCCGCATCCGGTGGCGGCGAGCACGGCGACGGTCCCGATGACGGTGGCGGTGACGGCTGCGGTCGCTCGGGAGCCCACGAGGCCTCCAGTCCGGTCGTGGGATACCGGGCGAGCATATGCGATGCCTAGGTGTTCACGTCCAGCTCAGTGCCGCAGGTCGTGCCGCAGGCGGGTGCGCAGTTCGGCGAAGCGCACCACCTCGTAGACGATCATCACCGCCAGGATGCCGGTGGCCATGGCGAGCGTGGCGAGCGCAGGCATGACCGCACCGGCCGGGATGAGGGCGATCATCGCCAGGGCGACGACCAGCCGCTGCGTCGAGAACCTGTGCACGTTGCGCCACCGGAACGCCACGTGGGCGAGCAGGTACAGCGCGATGCCGCCAAGCAGCGCGGCCGCGGGCTCGACGTGGAGGGGGTCACCCACGTGCCCGAGGGTCTTCTTGACCCCGAGGGCGACGAAGACGATCCCGGCGACCATCGGGAAGTGCAGGTAGGAGAACGAGTCCCGGGCGATCTCGTTGCGCTCCCGGCCGGGTGCCGCGCGCTCCAGGCGCCGGGCGGCGACCAGGGCGACCACGTCGAAGTACAGCCACCACAGCGCCGCGGCGAGGGCGACCCCGACGATCGCGCCGATCACGACCCCGGCGTCCACGCCGGTCTCGGCGCCCAGCCCGATCGCGACGATCGATTCGCCGAGCGCGATCAGGACGATGAGGCCGTGCCGCTCGGCGAAGTGCTCCGGTTCGAGCCACCAGCCCTCGGACCCGAACACGTACGGCCCGGCCATGTCGATCACCACGGCGGCGGCCCAGATCGCCCCCTGCAGGAGCCCGTCGGCGAAGGCCGCGGCGCTCAGCAGGCTCACGCCGATGAACGTGCTCACGAACAGCCCGGTGATGGAGCGGCGCAGCTGCGGGTCGTCCTGCGCGGCGATGAAGAACAGCGCGATCTGCGCGAGCCGCACCACCGCATAGGCGCCGGCGAACAGGAGCCCCAGGTCCTCGAAGGCCTGGGGGATGCACAGCGCCGCGACGAGCAGGCCCGCCATGGCGGCGAAGATCACGAGCCGGACCCAGCCCTCCTCGGGATCGACGACGCTCGTGAGCCAGGCGTACCCCACCCAGCTCCACCACAGCACGGCGAGCAGCAGGAACGCCCGGGCGAACTGCTGCCATGTGGGCTCCGCGGCCATCAGCGCCGTGCACTGCGTGATGGCCAGGACGAAGACCAGGTCGAAGAACAGCTCGAGCGGGGTGACGGTCCCGCCGTCGCGCAGGACGGCCGACAGCCGTCTCCTCGTGGGCTCGGAGGCGCTCATGCCGGGAATCCTGCACATCCCGCGGCCGCGCCGCCCGGGGTCCCCATGCATCGCTTTCACCCGGACCGCAACCCGGGGTAGGGTCGGGCGGGAGGACGAGGCGGCGCGGAGCGGGGGACGGTCATGGACGACGCGGGCGGGGCGGCGGTGCGGCAGGACGTCGAGCCCTTCGGGATCCCGGACGGCGCGGTCGCCGACCTGCAGGACTACGAGGACGGCTTCGTGCGGTTCCCCGACCACTTCGGGGGCATCGCCCGCGACCGGGCCGACGCCCGCGTGCGGGTGGTGGTGGGACGGCTGGGCGGCGGCAAGTCCCTGTACCTGCGGCGCATGCAGGCCGCCCAGAGCCAGAAGGAGGGGATCCACGCGGAGCCGCCCGCACGGAACCTCAGCGACCTCTCCAGCCAGGACGTGGTGCGCGCGACCCAGCTCATGGGCCGCATCACCGAGAACACCGAGGCGTGGAAGCGGCTGTGGCGGGCGGCGATCTTCCGCGCGGCGACCAGCTTCCTCCTGGCGGCCGAGCCGTACCGCAACCACTTCCGGGAGAACGACCGGGAGCGGCTGCGCCACTTCTGGCCGCTGCTCGGCAGGCCGTCCGCCAG
The DNA here is from genome assembly GCA_046330435.1 of Thermoleophilia bacterium. Classification (GTDB taxonomy): domain Bacteria; phylum Actinomycetota; class Thermoleophilia; order Miltoncostaeales; family Miltoncostaeaceae. Next base: position 99,848 of record JAXLST010000010.1, read on the forward strand.
GCGCCGCATCACCCACGAGGCGCACCAGATCATCCTGGAGCACGACACCGCGCCCGCCCTGCGGGAGTACCTGTCGCACGGCGACTGGGCGGACGCCGAGCAGACGGTGCTCGACCTGCTGGGGCGCAGCCGGCCGCTGTTCCTCTACGTCGACGCCATCGACGACAACTTCCGGTATGCGCCGGCCTACTGGCTGCGGGTGCAGCGGGGGCTCTTCTACGCGGTCATGGACCTCATGCGCGACCCGGAGGGCGGGCGGCACCTGCACGTGGTGATCGCCCTCCGCGACATCGCGCTGGCCTCGACGCGCGGCAGCGAGTCCGGGACCCGGTACATCGAGGAGACCCACGTCAACATCCTGTCCTGGGGGCGCGAGTCGATCACCCGGCTGCTGGAGCGCAAGGTGGAGGCGCTCCCGCCGGCGCACTTCGGGGGGACGGCCGACCGCACCGTGGCGGCCTGGACCGGCCTGGGGGAGATCACCTGCGGGCGCCCGTCGCGGCACCGGGAGGAGATCCGCTCGTACCTGGTGCGGCACACCCGCCTCGTGCCCCGCGACCTGGTGATCCTTGGCAACCGGCTGTCCCGCGCGCTGGTGCGGGCGCGGCTGGAGGGGGTTGCGGGTGCGGCGCGCGAGGACCTGGTGCGGCGGGAGGTCTCGGCCTGCGCCAGGGAGTTCGGCAACAACCAGATCGCCCAGGTCGCGAACCAGATGTGGAGCGAGATGATGCCGTCGGATGCCGCGAAGCACGGCATCGAGAGCGTCTACACCGATCCCAACGAGTACCAGCTGGACGAGGCCGCCGACATGGTGAAGGAGGCCATCGCCCTGACGGGGCGCGAGGTGGTGGACGACATCGAGGTGCGGCTCATGGACGAGCACATCTCCGAGGCGCTCGGCATGCCGGTCGCGCTGGGGGAACATCCTGTGGCAGAACCAGCTGCTGGGCGCGCTGATCCCGGGCGACGGGGTGGACCGGGCCGAGTACTACTCGCTCGAGCGCTTCCCGCGCACCACCATCCCGCCGTCGGACCGCTACGTGTGGAACCCGCTGCTGTTCGACTGCGTCCCGGGGCTGGAGGCGACCCTTCCCGCGCCGCTGCCGCCGGAGGGCTGACCGCGGCTCACCAGGCGCGTTCGGCGCCGTCCCAGTCCACGAACCGCCCGCCCGCCTCGACGGTGAGGCCCTCGGCGAGGGTGACGATCCCGGCGGCCGAGGCCCGCGGGGTGAGCTCCGCCGACGCCCCGCCCATGTCGGTGCGCATCCACCCGGGGTTCACGGCGATGGCGGCGATGCCGTCGTCCCGGAGCTCGTTGGCGAGGATCCGGGTGACCATGTTGAGCGCCGCCTTGCTCGCCGCGTAGCCGTAGTTCCAGCCGTGCTCGGTGCCGGCGATCGAGCCGATCCACGAGCTGATGTTCACCACCCGGCCGCGCCCGGACTCCCGCAGCGCGGCCCGCGCCGCCCGGGTCACCAGCAGCGGCCCCACCGTGTTGACGCGGACGATCCCGAGGAACGGCTCGGCGGTGAGGCCGTCCAGGGTGATCGTGCCCTCGGCGCCGGGGAGGCTCTTCGCGTTCACCCCGGCGCTGTTGACCAGCAGGTCGAGCCCGCCCAGCGCGGTGACCGCGGCATCCACCGCGGGCCCCACCGAGGCCTCGTCCGCCACGTCCAGCGCGACCACCGTCACCCTGGGATCGAGGTCCACCGCCGCGGGGTCGCGCACCGTCGTCGCGACCGCGTGGCCGCGGTCCAGGCACTCCTCCACCAGGGCCCGTCCCAGGCCCCGTCCGCCGCCGGTGATCAGGGTCCGCATCTGCGCCTCCACGTCGACCGGGCCGAGTATCGCGGCGGACGGGGCCTCGGGCTACCGGGATGCGATGGCCGGGGCCGCCAGGCCCGGCGATGGACGACGGGGGAGCCGCCGGGTGGCCGTCATGCCCAGCAGGCCGGCGGCGATGCACGCCGCCGCGCCCACGCCCAGGGCGGCACGGGGACCCGCCCAGTCGGCGACCGCCCCGATCACGGGCCCGCCCAGCGGCGTGCTGCCCAGGAACGCCACCGACCACAGCGCCATGACCCGGCCCCGGAAGCGGGGGTCGCTCTCCAGCTGGAGGGTGGAGTTGCCGGTGGCCAGGAACGTGATGCTGGCGGCGCCGACCGCCGCGATGGCGGCCACCTCGAGCGCCAGGGTGGGCGCGGCGGCGGCCAGTGCGATGGTGACGCCGAACGCCAGAGCGGCGCGGCTGAGCGGGGCGACGCCCGTGGCGGAGCGGTTGGCGGTGAGGAGGCCGCCGGCGACGGCGCCGGCGCCCATCGCCGAGACGATCAGCGCGTAGGTGCCCGGGCCGCCGTGGAAGGTGCCGTGGGCGAGCACCGGCAGCACCACCGAGAACTCGTAGGCCAGCATCCCGACGACCAGCAGCATCAGCAGCGGCACCAGCAGCCCGGGCGTGCCGCGCACGTAGCGCAGGCCCTCGCGCAGCTGACCCGGAGCGCGGGCCGCCTGCGGGGCGGGGCGCAGCGCCGAGGTGTCCATGCGCGCCAGCGCGCCGAGCACCGCGGCGTAGGTCGCGGCGTTCACCAGGAAGCAGATGCCGGTGCCGACGGTGCCGATCAGCACGCCCGCGATGGCCGGCCCCACGGCGCGGGCGGAGTTCACCAGGATGCTGTTGAGGGTCACCGCGTTGCGCACCTGGTGCGGCGGCACCATCTCCGACGCGAACGCCTGGCGGGCCGGGTTGTCGGCGGCGCTCGTGAGCCCGAACAGCAGCGCGAGCACCACGACCATCCACAGCCGCACGGTGCCGGTCACGGTGAGGAGCCCCAGGGTGACGGCCAGCACGCCGAACGCCGCCTGGGTGGCCATGAGCATGCGCCGCTTGTCCACGCGGTCGGCCAGCACCCCGCCGTACGGTGCGAACAGCAGCACCGGCAGGAACTGCGCGGCCGCCACCAGCCCCAGCCACGTCCCCGAATGGGTGAGCTGCAGGACCAGCCACGACTGGGCGACGGCCTGCATCCACGGGCCCGCCAGGCTCACGGCCTGGCCGGCGAAGTACCTCCGGTAGTTGGGCTCGCCCAGCGCGGCGAACGTCCCGCGCAGGCTCATCGGCGGACCTCCCCGGCCGCCCGGACACCCTCGCCGCCGGCCAGCGCCTCCAGGGCTGGCAGGGCGTCGCGCAGGGCGGCGAGCCGGCCGGGCTCCAGGTCCTCCAGCAGGGTCGTCAGCGCGGCGCTGTGCCGGGCGCGGATGCGGCCGATGAGCCGCCGGCCGGCGGCGGTGGCCTCCACGAGGGTGGCGCGCCGGTCCTCGGCGTCCGCCGACCGGGCCACCAGGCCCCGTTCCTCCAGGGCCCCGATCATCCGCGACAGCATGGTGGGGTTGAGGCCCTCGCACGCGGCGAGGTCGCCGGCGCGCGTCGGCCCCCGGCGCACCAGGGTGGCCAGCAGCCCCGACTGGGCGGGGGTGAGGCCCTCCTCCGCGCTGAGGCGCCGCATGCGGCGCGCGACCCGCAGCACGGCCGTGCGCAGGCGGGCGATCTCGTCGTCGGTCATGCCGTGCATCCGCGGACTCCGTCCCGAAGATTGCTTGCCGTTCGGCAACTGTAGCGCGGCGGTCCTCGCGGCGCCCCGGCGGCCGGCTTAGGGCAGTCGCTCGGCGACCAGCGCGAACTTGCGCACGCGGCCGGTGGCCATCCAGTCGATCCAGAGGCGGTGGGCGGCGAGCAGCTCGCGCAGCGCCGTCGCGCCGACGCCGGCCGTGATCGCCTCCGTCTCCCGGGCGAAGGCGTCGTGCAGCGCGGTCGCCATCTCCCGGTGCGACCGGGTGCACTCCTCCTGGAAGCGCACTGCGAACCCGGCCCGGTGCAGCGCGTCGGTGAGCTCGTCGATCGGCGTGAGCCACACCGTGTCGGCGTCGGGCATCTCGGCCCGCTCCCCGGCGGTGAGCGGCGCCCCCTCCTCCAGGGTGAACGCGAAGCGCCCCCCGGGCTCCAGCGCCCCGGCCACCGCCCGCAGCAGCGGCGCCTTGTCGGGGAACGCCAGCATGGTCTCCAGCAGGAGCACCACGTCGAACCGTCCGGCGGGCAGCGGCGGGACCTCCGCCACCGTGAACCGGCAGGGCAGCGTCCCGGCCCGCTCACGGGCGATCGCCACCGCCGAGGCGCTGGCGTCCACCCCCAGGTAGTCGCAGCCCAGCTCGCGGGTGATGAACCGGCCGGGGCCGGCGACTCCGCAGCAGAGGTCCAGCACGGCCACCCCGGGACCGACGCCGGCCCGCTTCGCGAGCGCCAGGATCTCCCCGGCGCGCATGAAGTTCTCCTGCTCGACGTACTCGCCCGGGGCGTACGCGGCGGGCCGCGCGTCGCGCAGGGCGCGGTCGAACGGGGCGCGATCGTCCTGTCTCATCGCCGCTCCACGGCCACACCGTATCCCCCGGCGGGACCCCGGATGGGGGATAGTCGCGTCTGCAGGGTTCCGGGATGGAGGACGCCGTGCGTGCGAGTCGGTCCGGTCCGCTGGCCGGGATGGCCGTCCAGATCGCGTTGCTGTGGGTGCTGTCGGCCACCGCCGGCCTCACCGCGGCCGGCTGGGCGGTGGGCGTGGCATGCGCCGTCGCGGTGAACGCCGTCCTCGCGCGGTTCGCCGCGCGTGACCGGTCGGCGCGCCTGACCCCGGCCACGTGGGTGACCATGGTGCGCGCGTCGCTGGTGGTCGGGGTGGCGGCGCTGGCGGCCGACACCGGCGACCGGTCCGTGGCGGTCCTGGTGGGGCTTGCCGTGGGCGCGCTCGTGCTGGACGGGGCGGACGGATGGGTCGCCCGCCGCACCGGCGCCTCCGAGCTGGGGGCCCGGCTGGACGGCGAGGTCGACGCCTTCCTGATGCTGGTGCTGTGCGTCCCGGTGGCCGGCTGGGCGGGTCCGTGGGTGCTCGCGATCGGCCTGATGCGCTACGCCTTCTACGCCGCCGGGCGGGTCCTGCCCTGGCTCGACGGCGGCCGGCTGCCGTTCCGGTACTGGCGCAAGGTCGTGACCGCCGCGCAGGGCATCGTGCTGACCGCCGCCGTCGCCGATGTGCTGCCGCGCACGCCCGTGCGGATCGCCCTGCTGGCGGCCCTCGTCCTGCTGGCGGAGTCGTTCGGCCGCGACGTCCTGTGGCTGTGGCGCCGGCGCCGGGAGATCGTGTGGACCGCGGCGCGGCGGCCCAGGCGCCCCGCGCCCCGCCGGCGCCTGCCGGGGCCGATCGGGGCGGCGCTCACGGTCCTGTGCCTGCTGCTGGTGTGGTTCGCGCTGGTCGCGCCCGACCGGCTGGGCGGCCTCACCGCCGCGCACCTGGCGCGGGTCCCGCTGGAGGGCCTGGCGCTGCTGGCCCTCGCCGCGCTGCTGCCCGTGGGCCCGCGCCGTGCGGTGGCGGCCGTCGTGGGGCTCGGCGCCGGTGCGCTGCTGGTGGTGCGGCTGTTCGACATGGGTTTCCACACCATGTTCGACCGCCCCTTCAACCCCGTCGACGACTGGACCTACGCCGGCATCGGCCTGGAGACGCTGCGCACCTCGGTGGGGACGTGGCAGGCGAACGCCGCGGCGATCGTGGCGGTCACCCTGGTGGTGGCGGTGGTGGTGCTCACCCCGCTCGCGGCCGTGCGGGTCGCGGGCAGGGCCGCCGAGCGGCGGCGCTGGACGCTGGGCGTCGCCGGGGCGCTGGCCGCGGCCAGCGTGGCCGTGCAGCTGGCGGGCCCGGACCTCGCGTCCACCAGGACGGCGTCCGCGGCCGTGCGGGAGGTCCGGGCGGTGCGGACCGGCCTGGCCGGGCACGCGGAGTTCGCCCGCGAGCTCAAGGCCGACCGCATGCGCGACGTGCCGGGCGACCGCCTGCTCACCGCCCTGCGCGGCAAGGACGTGATCCTGGTGTTCGTGGAGAGCTACGGCAGGGTCGCCGTGCAGGACTCCTGGTTCTCGCCGCCCATCCGGACCCTCCTGGACCGCGGGACGGTCCAGCTGCGGGACGCCGGGTTCTCCGCCCGCAGCGGGTTCCTCACATCCTCCACGTTCGGGGGCTTCAGCTGGCTGGCCCACGGGTCGGTGCAGGCCGGGGTGTGGGCGGACAGCAAGCGGCGGTACGACCAGCTGGTCACCAGCGACCGCTCGACGCTCGCCACGCTGTTCAAGCGGGCCGGGTGGCGCACCGTCGCGGTGGCGCCGGCGAACAAACGCAACTGGCCGGAGGGCACCACCTTCTACGACTACGACGCCATCTACGACCAGCGCAACATGGGGTACCGGGGGCCGCGCTTCGCCTTCGGGACCATGCCCGACCAGTACATCCTGCTGGCGCTGCGGCGCCTGGAGCTCGACCGGCCGCAGCGGCCGCCGGTGTTCGCCGAGGTGGACTTCGTCTCCAGCCACGAGCCGTGGACCCGCATCCCGCGGATGGTGCCGTGGGACCAGGTGGGGGACGGCTCGATCTTCCACCTGGTGCCCGCGGTGCCGACGCGCGGGGCGGGGGCGTTCAGCGACTCTCGCGGCGCGCAGCGGGACTTCGGCCACTCCATCGAGTACAGCCTGCAGGCCCTGTTCTCGTGGATCGCGGGCTCCGGCGACGAGGACCTGGTGGTGATCATGCTGGGCGACCACCAGCCGGCGACGATCATCACCGGGGAGGGACCCACCCACGACGTGCCGATCTCGGTGATCGCCCGCGACCCGGCGGTGACCGCGCGGCTCGCCGGGTGGGGCTGGCAGGCGGGCGTCCGGCCCCGGCCCGACGCGCCGGTGATGCGCATGGACCTGTTCCGGGACCGCTTCCTGGACGCCTTCGGCCCCGCGGCCGTGCCGGTGGTCAGTCCGCCGGCGGCACCTGGATCGCGTGGGCGCCCCGCGTCGCCTTCGCCTCGAGGTACCGGGCGTTCGCCGGGGAGCGGTACACCCCCGTCGGGATGAGCTCGGTCACCTCCACGCCGAACCGCCGCAGCTGGCGGACCTTGTCGGGGTTGTTGCTCAGCACCGCCACGCGGCTGGCCCCCAGCGCGTGGAGCATCTGGGCGGCGGCAAGGTAGCTCCGCTCGTCGGCGCCGCGGCCCAGCGCGAGGTTCGCCTCGTACGTGTCGAGCCCCGCGTCCTGCAGCGCGTACGCGTCGAGCTTGGGGTACAGGCCGATGCCCCGCCCCTCCTGGCGCAGGTAGAGCAGGAACCCGCCGGCCTCCGCGATCCGCTCGACCGCCTCCCGCAGCTGCGGGCCGCAGTCGCACCGCTGGCTTCCGAACACGTCGCCGGTGAGGCACTCGCTGTGCGGCCGGATGAGCGGCTCCCCGCCGGCGGGGTCGCCGGGGCACCACGCGCCGAGCCCCACGGCCAGGTGCTCCCGCCCGTCGGCGAGGCCGTCGAAGGTGACCACGCGGGCGGGCGTCTCGAAGCCGTCGGCGAGCCGGAGCGGCACCTGCACCTGGGTGCGGATCGTCGCGGGTGGCGGGACCTGCGTCACGCGGGCGCCCCGGTCTGGAACCGCGACGACAGGGCGTAGCGCAGCAGCACCACGTCGCCGATCTGGCGGGTCTCCGCGAGCGTCGCCCGGCGGTCCGGGTGCCAGGGGAAGCGGCCGTCCCGGACGAACCGGGGGGCGCCGGAGTCCCCGACGAAGACGGGGGCGACCACTAGCTGCAGCTCGTCCGCCAGGTCCTCCGTGAGGAACTGGGTGTGCACGCGCCCGCCGCCCTCGACCATGAGGCGCCGCACCCCGCGGGCCGCGAGGTCCTCGGTGATGGTCCGCATGCGGACCGGGTCGCCGCCGTCGATGACGGTGGCCACGGGGCCCAGCCGCGCGCGGGCGCGGTCGAGGCGGTCGGAGGGGCAGTACACGAGCTTCTCGCAGTCGCCGGTGGTGAAGAAGTCGGCGCGCGGGTCGAGGTCCACGCGGCCGGTGACCGTGACCTTGACAGGTGAGCAGGGCAGGCCGCGGGCGGCCCGCTCGTCCCGCCGCTCCTGGGAGCGCACCAGCAGGCGCGGGTTGTCGGTGCGCACGGTGGCGGCCCCCACCAGGATCGCGTCGCAGGAGGCGCGCACGCCGTCGACGCGGTCGAAGTCGGCGTCGTTGGAGAGCGGCAGGCGTGGGGAGCCGTCGCCGATGTAGCCGTCGATCGAGGTGCTGCAGCTCAGCACGATGTACGGGCGGTCATGCATCGGGCACACCGTCCGCGGTCCCCAGCGGCACGGCACGCGCCTCGGGCGCCCCCGGCGCCGCGCGGCGGAGCCAGCCCGCGAGGATCACCCCGGCCCCCGGCAGGCTCCCCGCCACGGCCATCACCCCGAACGCCACGGCGGTCGCCACCCCGGCCCCGGCGCCCAGCCCGGCGGCGGCGAACGCCCATGCGGCGACGCCCTCGCGGGGCCCCCAGCCGCCCACGTTGGGCAGCACCATCGCCGCCATCACCAGGAGGGCCAGGGGCACGAGCTCCCGCAGGGGCGCCGTGACCCCCGCGGTGCGGGCAGCGATCACGAACGTCGCGGCGTGGCAGGCGACGACCGCGACCGACGCGAGCACGATCCCCGGCCAGGCCTCACGGGCCAGGAGCGCGCCGCGGACGTCGGCGGCCACCGCCGCGCGGATGCGCCCCGGCAGGGAGCCCCGGCCGCGCCCGGCCGTCCCGCGGGCGGCCAGGACCCAGACCACGACGAGGGCGGCGAGGACCGCCAGCAGCGCGGGCATCGCGGACCGGACGGGGGAGGGCAGCGCCAGCAGCACCACCGCGGTGAGGGCGAACTGCACCGCCTGCCCCGCGGTGCGCTCCCACACCACCGACCGTACGCCCCGGCCCAGGTCCCCGGACGTGCGGCCATGGCGCACCCCGCGGTGCACGTCGCCCACCACGCCGCCGGGCAGGGCGACGTTGAGGAACACGGAGCGGAAGTACGCCGCGACGGCCTCGCGGAACGGCAGGTCCACGCCCATCCCGCGCGCGACCATGCGCCACCGCCACGCGCAGCACAGGGTGGCCGGCACGGCGAGCGCCACGGCCGCGGCCAGCGCCGGCGCGTCGACCGCGCGCAGGCCGTCGAGGAACGGCCCGGCCCCCAGGCGCCAGGCAACCAGTGCCAGCAGCCCCGCGGCCGCGAGCACGCGCGCCCAGGTCCAGAGGACCCGGCGGCTCACGCCGGGACCTCCACGGCGGGCACCGCGAGGACGTCGGCGTGCTGGACGGTCACCGCGAGCACGCCGTCGGCGGCCGCGGCGAGGCGCCACCGCTCGTACTCCTCCAGGGTCTCGGCGAGCTCGGGCTCCTGCTCGACGGCGGCGCCGACCCAGCCGGCGAACCACTCCGCCACCAGCGCCCCGTCGGCCGCGTCCAGCCGCCAGGGGCTGGGCCGCACGTGCACCTCCCAGCCGGGCCGGCGGAGGCCGGCGGCCGTGGCCGTGGGGGCGTCGGGGCCCAGCAGCCGCCCGCGCGAGGTCGGGCGCCGCTGGTGCGCGTTGAAGGCCCTGGCGACCCGGATGTCCAGGTGATGCGGTGGGTCCAGGGCGACCCGCCCGGTGACCGAGAGCGCCAACAGGACCGGGCACTCCGCCTCGCGCAGCACCGCCAGCAGCCGCGCGAGCTCCCATCCGCTCAGGATGTCGAGCAGCGCCGAGGCGGTCACGAGCGAGACGCCCGCGAGGGCGGCCGCGTCCAGCCCTGTGATGTCGGAGCGGCGGGTCTCCACCGTGACGGGGGCGCCGTCGGCCGCCCCCGAGGGGGCGTCATGGGCGGCGATCTCCAGGAGGTCCGGGTCGCGGTCGTGCAGGACCCAGTGCTGCGGGCCCGGCAGCAGGGGCGCCAGCCACCGGCCCATCGACCCGGTGCCGCAGGCGAGGTCGTGGATGACCCATCGCCCGGAGGGCGGCGCGTGCCGCACCAGGACCGCCGCCAGGTCCGCGTCGCGCGCCGCGGCGTCCGCGGGCTCGCGGAGCGCCAGCCACGCGGGCGGCACCCTGACGGGCGCGTCGTTCATCGCGTCGCCCCGGCCAGCACGCCGTCCAGGACCGACACGGTGGCCCGCCAGCCGGTGAGGGTGGCGCGCCGCTCGCGGGCGGCGCGGCGCATGCGGTGCCGCACGCCGCCGTCGGACAGCCAGGTGCGCAGCGCCGTGGCGACGGCCCCGGGATCGTCCGGCGGCACCAGGAACCCCGGCGGATGCCCGTCCGCGCCGCCGCCGGCGGCCTCGGGGAGCCCTCCCACGCGGGTGGCGAGCACCGGGACGCCGTGCGCGAGGGCCTCGGCGACGACCATCCCGTAGGTCTCGCCGCGCGAGGCCAGCACCAGCAGGTCGGCGTCCGCGTAGCCGCGGCGCAGGCCGTCGCCCGTCCGGGGCCCGTCGAGGGTGACCCTCCCGTCCAGCCCGAGGTCCCGGATGCGGCGGCGCAGCGCCGCGACGAAGCCGGGATCGCGCTCGAGGCTGCCCAGGCAGCGGCAGCGCCACTCGAGGTCCCGCACCGCGGCCAGCGCGTCGACGAGCACGTCATGGCCCTTGCCGGGCGTCACCGCGGCCACGCACAGCAGCGACCCGCCACCGTCGCTCCCCGGCGCCACGCCGGCGGCCTCCACCCCCGGCGTCGCCACGTGGATGCGGGCGGGATCCAGGCCGTGCAGGTCGCCCAGGCGCCGCCGGGTCCATTCGCTGGTCGCCACCACGGAATGGGCCGCCGCGAGGGCCGCACCCTCGCGTTCCCGCGCCTCGCCGTCGTCCCCCAGGGGCATGTGCACGAGGACCACCAGCCGCAGGCGGCCGGAATGCGCCTCCAGGACCCGCGGGACCACCGATGCGATGAGGCCGTCCACGAGCACGACGGCCCCGTCCGGCGTCTCCCGCAGGGTGGCCTCCAGCGCGGCGACGGCGCGCCCGCCGGGCCGCGGCCAGTCGCCCGGTGCCTCGTGCTCGCGCACCGTCCAGCCGGTCTCGCGGAGCCCCGTGCAGACCCGGCGGTCGTAGACGTTGCCACCGCTGGGGCGGGCCGGGTCGTCGATCCCGGCCGGCACGACGACGTGCACCGTCCTCACAGCGGCCGTTCGTAGCTCGCCCAGGCGACGTGCGACTCGTGGAGGGTGACGGCGATACCGTCGAGCTCCCGCGCCCCGTCCCCCAGGGCGCCGGCGTGCACGCGTTCGGCGAGTCGGTCGGCGATCGTGCGGGCGAGCACCTCGGTGGTGGTGTTGACCCCGGCGAAGGCCGGCTCGTCGTCCAGGTTGCGGTAGCTCAGGGCCCCGGTGACCGCCGCCAGCTCCTGGGAGGCCAGGCCGATGTCCACCACGATCCCGTCCGCGTCGAGCTCCGCCCGGCGGAAGGTCGCGTCGACCAGGAACGTGGCGCCGTGGAGCCGCTGCGCGGGACCGAACACCTCGCCCCGCAGGCTGTGCGCGATCATGATGTGGTCCCGGACCGTCACGCTGAACATGGTCACTCCGCCTGGTCGTAGGTGATGAGGTGGCACAGGGCCGGCAGGCCGCCGCCGGCGAGGCTCGGCATGACCTGCGGCAGCTCCTCGAAGGTGGAACGCCCGGTCAGGAGGGCGTCGAATGCCGGGTCGGCGAGCAGCTCGAGGGCCAGCGCGAGCCGGTCGGCGAACGTCCGGCTCCCGCCGCGCCGCGGCGAGACGGTGCCCACCTGGCTGGCGCGGATGGCGAGGCGGGAGGAGTGGAACGCGCCGCCGAGCGTCAGCGGCACCTCGGCGTCCCCGTACCAGCTCATCTCGAGCACCGTGCCCTCGGGGGCCAGGAGCTCGAGGGACCGCTGCAGTCCGGCGGCGGTCGCGCTGGTGTGCACCACCAGGTCGCATCCGCCCTCGGCGTCGGCGGGGGACGCGAACCGCACGCCGAGCGCCGCGGCGACCGCCGCGCGGGACGGGTCGACGTCCACCAGCGTCACGTCCGCGGCGGGGTACCGGGCGAGCAGGCGCGCGACGCAGCAGCCCACCATCCCGGCGCCGACCACCGCGATGCGGTCGCCCAGCAGCGGTGCGGCGTCCCACAGCGCGTTCACCGCGGTCTCGACCGTGCCGGTCAGCACCGCGCGGTCGGCGGGCACGTCGTCCGGCACGACGGTGACGGCCCCGGCGGGCACCACGTACGCCGTCTGGTGCGGGTAGAGGCAGAACACCGTCCGTCCCAGCAGGCCGGGCGGCCCCTGCTCCACGCGGCCCACGTTGAGGTAGCCGTACTTCACGGGTCCCGGGAACTCGCCCTCCTGGAACGGGGCGCGCATGACCGCGTGCTGGGACGGCGGGACGCCCCCGCGGAACACCAAGGCCTCGGTGCCGCGGCTCACGCCCGACCGCAGCGTCCGCACCAGCACGTCGCCGGGTCCGGGCTCGGGCAGGGCGACGGGCCGGAGCTCACCCGCCCCGGGGGCGCGGAGCCAGAACGCCCGCGCTCCGGCAGGGGCGGTCGCGGCCCGATCGTTCGTGCCTTCCACGTGGGCTTGGGATGGCAACGGCGCGTCCTGTGGTCCTGTGGCCGTCCGGGGAGCGGGCGGCGGCGCGAGTCTAACCCCGGCGGCCGGTACCGGTCACGGGTCCGTTTCCCCGGACGCCGCGGCCGCGGAGGTCAGACGAGCCGCACCGGGAGGACCGTGGTGCGCCGGTTCCCCGCCGCGTCGGTGGCCACCGCGACGAGCCGCGCGGCGAGCACCCGCCTGCCGGCGAGGGCCCGGCGGGCCGCGGCCGGCGGGCGCAGGATGGCGACCGCGCGGACCCCCGGGCCCGGCGTGGTGACCGTGGTCTCCCGCAGGAGCCGGTTCACGCGCAGCCGGCGGGCCAGCGGGGCGTCGATCACCAGGCGCAGGCGCACGGTGCAGGCCTCGTCGCACCGCACCGGCACCACCAGCCCGGTCGCGAGCAGCGCCCTGAGGGAGCGGGAGGCGACGCCGAGCCGCACCGCCGGGGCGACGGCGTCGGCGGTCACCACCGGCGTGGCCGGCACGGACGGGGTGGTCGTCACCGGCGCCGGCGGCGTCACGGGGGTCACCGGGGTGAGCGGGTCCGGGGTCACCGGCGGGGGCACCGGCGGCTGGACCGGGTCGGGCGGCGGGGTGGCGGGGGTGTTGCGGACGGTAACCTCGATGGTGGAGGACGCGGCGTTCCCGGCGGCGTCGTAGGCGGTGGCGGTGAGCCGGTGGGTGCCGTTCGCGATGGTGGTGGTGTCGAGCACGCACGCCCACGGGGCGTACAGCTCCCGGTTGAGGAACCGGCCGTCCAGCTGGACGTCCACCCGCACGACGGCGACGTTGTCGCGCGCGTCGATGCGGCACGCGTGCCGCCCGCCCACCCCGGCCTCCTGCCACACGCCGGAGATCACGTCGCCGTCCTTCGGCGACGCCCAGTCCACCTTCGGGGCCGCCCGGTCCGCGGCGGGCGGCGGCGGGGGCGCGAACCCGGTGAAGAAGAACGGGGCGATCTCGTCGATCCACCAGTCGGGGTACGAGGTCATCTGGGCGCGCGTCACGCAGGTGTAATCACGCCGCACCAGGGCGGTGTGGCCGGGGAACGACCAGGTGATGCGCCGCCGGTCGGGGCTGATCGTGCCCTGCTGCGACGACAGGGAGCCGGAGTAGCCCGCCACGGTGACGTACAGGTTCCAGTGCTCGGCCAGGGCGTCCCCGGTGTCGCTGTTGGAGCTGTAGTGGCTCGCGCTCACCGAGAGGTCCCCGGTGCGCGATGACGGGCCCGCCCCCATGCACTCACGGCCGTTCGGGCTCGTACCGCCCACCTCGAAGGTGAGGCTGATGTACGGGTCCGAGTGGCTGTTCGCGGCCGGCGTCGTCCCGTGCGCCAGGTCCATCGCCACCTGGAGGCCGCCGGTGTCGGGGTCGTACGCCACCTGCAGCCCGGTCACGTCCGGGTACAGCTCCCCGGAGAGGTGGGGCGGGCGGTCCTCCGGGTCGGTCACCGACCCGCTGCGCGGCGCCGCCCATGCCGCCGATGCCGCGGCGAGCATGAGCGCCAGGGTGAGCAGCAGGGTGGTCCACCCGAGCCTCGTGCTCCGTGCCTCCATGCGGCGCCCCCACCCTCACACCATCGGTTTCGCCGGGAGTGTACGCCGCGGCATGGGGCCCCGCGCCCGTCCGCGACCGGAATGCTCGTACGGGGCATCCCCGTGGACGTACGCTCGGCCGGTCCGGTCCCGAGCGGGGGAGCATGCGATGAGCGGTGGCCATGGCGGTCGGCCCGAGGAGCCCGGCGCGCACGTCCACGACGTGGTGGACCTGGACGCGGGACGCATCTCCTCGACGCCGGTGACACGGTCGCCGTCGACCGCCTCGCGGGTGCGGCGTCTCGCTGAGGCGGGCCCGCACGCGGACGCCGCCGTGGCCGTGACCCGCACCCACCGGCTCACCCCGCGCCGGCCGTTCCAGACCGGGCCATCGGGGTGGCTCGACGCGTTCGACGGCACCTACGCCACCGGGCCGGGAACCGACGAGATCTGGTGGCGGCTGCCGGCGACCTTCGCCACCGAGTTCATGCCCGGCGTGAACTTCTCGTTCCAGGGCTCGGGCGCCGGCCCGCTGCTCCTGAGCCTGACCTACCGCGCGTATCCGTACGCGGGGCTCACCGGGACCGTGGTGATCGACATCGGCGCGCAGCGGACCGAGATCCCCATCACCGCCACCGTCGCCCGCACCACCGACATCGCGTTCACCCACCCGGGGGGCATCGTCGACGCCCGCGTGTTCTTCCGGCCCGGGCTGATCGACTTCGTGTGGAAGGTGGTCACGCTGGCTAGCCGGTCCTGACCCGGTCGCCCGCCGGGGCGGCGGGCAGATGCCGCAGGAACCAGTCGGAGGCGAGCGCCGCCACCCGCTCCAGCGCGCCGGGCTCCTCGAACAGGTGCGTCGCGCCCGGCACCACTGCGATCGCGTGCTCGCAGGCCATGTGGCCGGCCGCGAGCCGGTTGAGGGCGAGCACCTGGTCGTCGTGACCGCCGACGATGAGCAGCGTCGGGGCGGTCACGCGCCGGAGCGCGTCGGGCGGCACCAGGTCGGGGCGGCCGCCGCGGCTCACCACCGCCCCGATGCCCGTTCCCGGGTCGGCGGCCGCGGCGAGCGCGGCGGCGGCGCCCGTGCTGGCACCGAAGAGGCCCACGGGCATGGGCGCGCCCTCCTCCCGCACGGCGCGGACGGCGGCGGCGAGCCGGCGGGTCAGCAGGCCGATGTCGAAGACGTTCGCGCGGACGTCCTCGGCGGTATCGAGCAGGTCGAGCAAGAGCGTGCCCAGGCCCGCGTTGCGCAGCGCGGACGCGACGAAACGGTTCCGCGGGCTGTACCGGCTGCTGCCGCTGCCGTGGGCGAAGACCACCAGTCCCAGCGCGCCCGCCGGGACCTCCAGCGCCCCGCCGAGGCTCGCACCATCCGCGCGGATCGTGATGTCGGCCATGGTCCTCATCCCAGCCGCACGGCGCCCCCGGCACATCCGGGCGGGACCCGGTCCGCGGATGCGGAGCCCGGCCGGCCCGACGTCCACGGTGGCCGCGCGCATCAGGGCGCGGTCCCGATGCGCCGAGTCTCTCCAGAGGCGATCGTCGTAGCCCGGGACGTCTCGAGCACCTCCGTTCGGGCCGAATCACCCTTCACCGCCCGGGACGGCAACCGGAGCGGTCCGGCGGGCTACCCGCTTCCCGCGGCGAGCCGGGAAGGGGCCTCCTGCGGATCCATCGCCGCGCCCGCCGCGGCCTCGACCCTGGCCCGGTCACCCGGGCTGACCGCGGCCCGGGCCGCCGCATCCAGGATCTCGCGGACCTCCCGCCGCACATCCAGGAGCCGGTCCCGTTCCCCCGCGGCCCTGATGACGCGTCCAAGACCGGTGACCATGGTCGCGAGGGTGACCATGTCCCGCTGCGCCTCGGCGGTCCCGCGGGCCTGCGTGCAGACGAGGTCGAGCAGGTCCGGCCAGTCCGGCGCCCTCCGGACGAATACGGGGCGCTCGTCGTCCCAGAGCACTCGGACACCGAGATCGCGGTCCGCCGCGACGGACAGGAGGTCCATGCATCGGTACAGCGCCTCGTGCGCGGTGGTCGGATCCTGGATTCCCGGCGAGAGCGCGCGGAGGGCGATGTCCACGAGCTGCCGCACTCCGTAGGTGAAGTCCTGCTCCAGGGTCCGGTCGACGCTGACCTCGACCGCCCGGCAGAGGTCCTCACGGTCGTCGGGACCCGGCGGCCGGCCACCGTGCAGCGAGAGGAGGGGATCGCCCTCGATGATCATGTCGCCGACCCGTGGAGCGAGCACCACGGTCGTCATGAGGCTCCGTGCGCGATGCAGCATCCGCGCTTCGTCGACGCGCACCAGCCTCCCGGTGCGCGTCGCCCGGATGTGCTCGGTCGCCGCCGGAAGGGCCTGGTCCACCTGCCTCGTGTCGCCGAGCCGCGGCTGCCGTTCGATGGCCTGCCGGGTCTCCCGGTGGACCTCGGCGATCACCGACTCCACGCGGATCCGCACGGCGAGGTGGTGGAACAGGGCGATGAGCAGACCCAGTGACGCGAACGCGAACACCACGGACACGGTTACGGTGAGCGACGGCACCTGCCCGGACCGCACGAGCCGCAGGGCGTCCAGGGCGAACGCGAACGTGGCGACGAAGCCCGACATGACGGCCTTCACCACCCCGTCCCTGCTGATCGTCCTGAGGATGCGCGGGGAGTAGGTGTTCGCCGCGAGCGTGAGCACGGTCAGCGTGATGGTCAGCACCACGCCCAGCACCGTCATGGTCGCGGTCGCGATCGTCGAGAGCACCGACCGCGCGGCGGTGGCGTCCCCCCCGAACACCCAGGCCGACGGCACCTGGAACAACCGGCGGTCGAGCCGCACGAGCAGCTCCGCGGCGGTGACCGCCATGACGGCCGCGATCGCGGGCCAGATCCACAGTCGCCCGCCGATCTGCTGCCGGAGCCATCCCTGGTCGCGCATCCCACTCCATCCCGTCCGCCCGCCGTCCGTCGCGAGGGGTTACCCCGCCCGCGGGCGGGACAACCGGCCTGCGGTGCCGCGCGTGCCCGCGGCCGGAGCCCGGCCGGCCGGCGGTTCGAGTGGTGGCTGACGGGTACCCATGCACGGTGCCCGAGCCGTCGCACCGAAGAGAACCGCCCCCCGGAAGAGGCGCCGCCCGTGCCGCGGCCGCCGCCGCGGCGGGAATCCTGGCCATCGGCGCCCTTGGTTGCGGGCCCGCCGAGTCAACGTCTCCGGCGGTCGGGACCGGTGCACTGCACGGCGCCGGCAGGCCCGTCGGCGTCGCGTCCCTAAAGGGGCGCGCATGGGTCGTCGACCGGGTGACCCTCAGGGTCCATGCGGTCGGCCGCGAGGGCGGGACCTCCGCTCCCGGCGTCATGCCGAGCGTGCCGCGAGCGGCTTTCGCGGTCGGCATCACGGCGGCCGGCGGACGCCTCTGGGCCGCGTATGCCCATCCGGTCGACCGGCGGGGCTGGCTCGCCGTCGTGGATCCGCGCACCGGGCGCACACGGGTGCTCCCCGTCGGCGCGGCGCCCGTCGCCATCTCCACGGCGGGGGCCGGAGTCCTGGTCGTCGGCCGCGACGGGTCCCTGTGGCGGGCGCGCGACGGGCGGGTGCGGCGAATCGTCGCGGGCGCGAAGCGCGTGCGCAGCGCGGATCAGGCCGACACGGTGTGGATCCTCACCGACACAGGTGTGCTCCAGCGATTCGGATCGGCCCGCGGGGTGCAGCTCGGCCCCGGCGCCCCCCGGGCGGTCGTGGCCGGCTCGCGGGGCGTGTGGGTCTCCGGTGGATGCGGCCGGTCCCTCGCGTGGCTCGCCTCGGGCGCCCGGCGCGTCGCCTGCACCCCGGTGGCGGCACGGATCCTGGACGCCTGGGGCCGGACCGCATGGGCGGTCGAGGGCAGGTCGGGACTGGTGCGGCTCCGTGACGGCACGCCGGTCGGGCGCTGCCGCCTGCCGTTCGACCCGACCGCCGTGGCGGCCGGGCCCCGGGGGGTCTGGTTGTCCTCCGAGACGGGTGCCGTCCTGCGGGTCACCGAACGCAGCTGCGTCGCAGGGTGACCCGGCGTCACGTCTCCGGAGCGCGCACATCCTCCAGCGTGGAACCGGGGGCGATCCTGGCGGGGCGGACGTGAGGATGCTGAACGTCCCGTCGGTCTCCAGGACCACCGCGTCCGCCTGGGCGATCGCACCGAGGCCCTTGCCCCTCAGCGCCTGCAGGATCTCGGCCCGGGTGACCCGTTCGGCGCGCATCGCGGTCTCCAGGGGCCGGCCGCCGCGGACCAGCAGCGTCGGCTCGGACTTCACCAGCCGGCGGACCATGGGGGACCGGACCTGCGCCCACGCCACGGCGGCCTGCAGTCCCGCGAGCACCGCGAAGGCGGTGAGCCCCTCCACGAGGGCGACATCGGGTGACAGGAGCGCGGTTGCGAGGGTCGACCCCAGGGCGACCGTGACCACGAAGTCGAAGGCATTCATCTTCGACAGCGTGCGCTTCCCCGTCGACCGGAGGACGACCACCAGCCCCGCGTAGGCGGAGACGCCGACGACCACCACCCGGGCGACCCCGCTCCAGTCCTGAAACAGCCCCACCCCGCCGCGCGTTCCCGCTGGGCGGATGGCGAAACACCGATGGGCCGGGCGTGCCCACCGTCCGGCGGCGGGTACCATGCGGGCACCTGGTGCCGGGTATCGGTGCGCACGGCGATCGCCCTTCGCGGCGGTGGCGCAGCGGTCGTCGGCCCGTGCCAGGAGGTGCCCGTGCAGGAAGCGTTCGCGATCGGCCTGTTCGCGGTGGTGCTCGCCCTGGTGGCGAGCGAGAAGCTCAACCGCACCAAGTCGGCCCTCCTCGGGGCCGCGGTCGCGGCGGTCGGCGGGCTGCTCTCCCAGGAGGAGGCGATCGCGGCGATCGACTGGGGCGTGCTCGGCCTCCTGGCGGGGATGATGGTCCTGGTGTGGGGTGCCGAGCGCAGCGGCGTCTTCACGTACCTCGCGATCAGGGTGGGTCAGGCGTCGAAGGGCGAGCCCCTGCGGCTGATGGCCGGCCTCACCGGCACCACCGCGGTCGCGTCGGCGTTCCTCGACAACGTCACCACCATCCTGCTGGTCATCCCGATCACGCTGGTGATCGCGGATGCCCTGGAGCTGGACGCGGTGCCGCTGGTCATCGCGGAGATCATCGCGAGCAACCTCGGTGGCGCCGCGACCCTCATCGGCGACCCGCCGAACATCATCATCGCCGGGCGCAGCGGGCTGGGTTTCACCGACTTCCTCGTCCACGTGGGCCCGCCGGCCGTCGCCGCGTACCTGCTGGTGACCGCGGGGATCTACCTCGCGTTCCGCGGGCGGCTCCGGCCCGATCCGGATCGCGTGGCGGATCTCGCGACCCTCGACGCGGCGGCGAGCCTCGCCCCCCGCCGGGAGGTCGTCGTCGCACTCGGGAGCCTCGGGATCACGATCCTCGGGTTCTTCGTGCACGGGGCCATCGGCCTCGAGCCGGCGACCGTGGCCCTCTCCGGGGCCGTGCTCTACATGCTCGCGAGCCGGGTGGAGGTGGAGGAGCCCCTCGCGGCCATCGAATGGGGGACCCTGTTCTTCTTCCTCGGGCTGTTCGTCGTGGTCGGCGCCCTGGAGGTGAACGGGGTGCTCGAACGCGTCGCGGATCTGCTGGCCGACACCACCTCGGGGTCGCCGGTGGGGGAGGCGATGGCGATCCTCTGGGGATCGGCGATCGCCTCCGGCCTGGTCGACAACATCCCGTTCACGGCCGCGATGGTCCCCGTCGTCGAGGAACTGAGCCGCGGCGACGACGCGAACTGGTGGGCCCTGTCGATCGGGGCCTGCTACGGCGGAAACCTGACGCTGATCGCGGCGAGCGCCAACCTGGTCGGCGCCGGGATGCTGCGCCGCACCGGCCGGCACCTGTCGTTCACGCGCTTCCTGGCGGTCGGCGTCCCCGCGACGCTCGCCTCGATGGCCGTCGCCACCGCATGGATCCTTCTCGTGGAGGTCTGAGCATGAACCCCGATCCCGGCCTGCCGATGCAGCCGCTCGCCGAACTGGTGCGGCACGTCACACCGCTGCGGGAGGACGAGACCATCGCGGACGCCGCCCCGCGGCTGGCCGAGGAGGGCGGCGGCCTGCCGGTCGCCGACGCCGCCGGCCGCCTGGTCGGCTACCTGTCCGAGCGGGACATGCTCACGGCCCTGTTCCCGGCCTACCTGGCGGAGTTCCGCAACACCGCCTTCCTGACGCGGGACTTCCGGTCGCTCATGCGCCACGCCGCCGAGGGCGCCGGCCACCGGGTGGGCGACCACATGAGCAGGGAACCCGCCTGCGTGGAGCTCGACGACTCGGAGTCCCACACCGCCGAGCTGTTCATCCACAACGGCCTGCGGACCCTCGCGGTGGTGGACGCCGACCGGCGGGTCGTGGGACTGCTGCGGCTCGGCGACCTCATCAGCGCACTCCTCGAGGCGTGCCGTCGCCAGGGCTGACGGGAGCGCGCGGACGAGGGAGCGCGTCGTCTCGTGGCGGCGCCAGGAGTGGGCGCCGGTTTCCCACGACGGGCCGGGCATGTGCGCCCCATGACGCTCGCCGACTCGCTCCGGTTCCACTCAGCCCTGCCGGCGGCGCCGCTCGTGTCGGGGCGAGCAGGTCCAGTCGCAGCCGGGGCCGTCGCCGGCCCGCTGCCATCCGCAGGTCCGCGACAGCAGGAGGCCGGAAGCGGACGTGGGTGGGGAGGATCGCCGAAGGTGGTTTCCGAACGGCGGATGTGTGCGTCCGTCCTCTCGAGGGCCGACACTCCGGAGGTTGAGTGATCTGAGGCATGGCGGGCGCTGCGGTCTCCGAACAGCCCGGGAGAACGCGACACCCGCGTGGACCTGGGAGTGGGGATGACCGCGTTCCGGACGCAATTGGCGAGCACGGCGGCATCGGCGGCCGGCCCGTACGGCTACACGATCAGCCTCGGGTCATCGACGGCGCTCGCGGTGCGGGCGCTGGCGGGTCCGACGCTGGTGGATGCGCTGTTGCTCATGGGGGGCGCCGTCGGTGCGTTCGCCTCGCTCGAGTTCTTCGCCCAGCGCTCGGCGGAGCCGCGGGTCCCGCCGATGGACCGGCCACCGTCGGTGCTCGGCAATGTTCACGTCATCTCGGCGGGGGCCGCGATCGTCGGATGCTGGGGGCTGACCGAACTGCCCCTGCCCAGCCTGGTGGTCTGGTTCCTGGTCGGGTTCGCCGCCACCACGCTGTACTTCCTGGGAACCGCGGCCCAGCGGGTGCTGATCGCGCGGTTCCTGCCGGCGTCCCGTGAACGGGCCGGTCGACGGCGCTCGTACTCCATTCGGGGGCGGCGGAACACCGGCTGAGGGGCTCGGCCCCTCGCCGGAACCCGGCGGGCAGCGGGGGCGGTGATCGAACCCGCCTGTCCACCGCGATGCCGGGGTACCCGACCGCAAACGTCGCTGCGCCACCGCGGAGCGGTTGCGCCTCAACAGCCGGCGGGGCGGGCCGCGTCCGGTCGGGTACCGCCGGTCATGCCTCCCGCCTGGCTCACCGCACTCGCATGGGCGTCGCTCGCAGCGGCCGTGGCCAGTGCCGGCCTGATCGCAGCGGACATCGCGCTGAGGGGGCACCGGCAGCGGATGACGGTGATGAACCTGGTGTGGCCGATCACCGGCCTCTACCTGGGGCCGCTCGCGCTCGCCGCCTACGGGCGGTGGGGGCGGCCGGCCGCCCGGCAGGACGAGGACGATGCTCAGGGCGGACGGGACCGGCTGGTCTCCGGCGCCATCGGTGTGGGGCACTGCGGCGCAGGCTGCGTGGTCGGTGACGTGGCGGGCGCCTGGCTGGTCTTCGCCACCGGGTGGACGCTCCTCGGCATCGCCCTCCCCGCGGAATACGTCGCGGACTTCAGCGTGGCGTTCATCCTCGGCATCGCCTTCCAGTACGCGGCGATCGCGCCGATGCGCGGGCTGGGGTTCAGGGACGGCGTCATGGCCGCGCTCAAGGCGGACACCCTGTCCCTGCTGGCGTTCGAGGTCGGGATGTTCGCGTGGATGGCGGTCGTGCAGCTGGTGATCTTCACCGACCCGCATCTGACCCCCGACCATGCCGCCTACTGGCTGCTCATGCAGGTCGGCATGGCGGCGGGCTTCGTGACCGCCCTCCCCGTGAACATCTGGCTGATCGCCCGGGGCATCAAGGAGGCGATGTGACCCGGCGGGGGTGGCGGGCGTGCCGGCCCCGTCCATGCCGCCCGCAAACACGGAACCCCGGCCCGTCTGGGACGGACCGGGATTCCGGTGAGGTAGCGCATACGGGATTCGAACCCGTGTTACCGCCGTGAGAGTGAGCCGAGAAAGCCCTATATGCAGGGAAAACGCCGGAGGTGTCCCGACGTGGACCAAATTTGGACCAATCGGGAGGTCCGTCTGTGGCCCCGAAAAGTCATTCGTCCCTCTCGATCCAACGGCGTCTCGGACCGCCGGCCAAGGGCCCCTATGGGCCCTCCGGTGTCCGCGTCGCCAGGAACGCGGTTGGGGAAAGGACGGTGACCACTCCCCGGTGTTCGACGAGCGCCGAGTCCCCGGTCACCAGGACCGCGGTGGCCGCCTCGGCGAGCGCGAGCAGGTAGTCATCGTCGGGATCCGGACCGAGCGGCTCCGAGCGCACCGGGTCGTCGAACTGCAGGCCGGCGCGCCACATCTCGGCAATCAGGAGTTGGGCCGCCTCCACGCTGAACCAACGCCGGAAGCGAGGACGTTCGGTCACCTCGCCGATCTCTGCCAGCCACTGAGCGCTCACGATGAGGTCCGTCCCGTCGATGAGGGCCACGTCAAGCGCTCTGCGGGACGTCCCCTCCGGCGCAATCAGCGCCGACACGACCACGTTCGGGTCAAGAACGACCCGGGTCACGCCGCTCGGCTCGGATCTGCCGAACCTCCTCGGCGACCAGCGCTACTGCAGAGTCGTCATCCAAAGGATCGCGGTTCGCATCCCCGATGCCGCGCAGTGCGTCCCGAGCGTCGGCCCGAGCCCTCGATCGGACGCCTTCACCGACAAGCTCGCGCGTGAGTTCCTCGACCGGAAGACCCGTCCGGCCAGCGAGTTCCTGGATGCTGGAGTAGAGCTGGTCGTCGAGGGTGACTGTGACGGGTCGCATAGTCGCCTGAGTGTAGGCCGAGCATGTCGTCCCGTCCACGCCCGGCCTTCCGAGGTAGGCACGCGACCAGGCCGGCCGCGCAGACCTCGTTTCTGCCCAGCCCACCTCCCTGCCACGTCTTCGCGACGCTCATCGGGGCACGGCAAATCCCCTGGCCACGAAATCGTCAGCACCACGGCTTGTCCGAGGCTGACGCGTTGAGCCCTTGAGCTTTTAGACGTTATGGTTCCGTGGATTGCGCAAGAGTTGAGGGGGGTTGGCGTGAAGCAGATGAGACTTCGCAAGATGGCGGCCTTGGTGAGCGGCGCGGCCTTGCTCTTCGCGATTCCGTCGGCCGCGTCGGCCTTCTGGGTGGACTACCCGAACTCGTTCGGTGTCTTCAGCCCGAACAATGGCGCGCCATTCTGGGACGCTGGTTGGAGCGACAACTTCCGGAACGAGGCCGGGGGCTGGCCGGACGCCAGCGCGAGCCTGGTGTGTGTCGGCACGCGGTGTCCCGTGAGGGTTCTCTTCATGCGGCCAGACGGATCGCACTACTGCGTGCAGAGCGGCTACAACTCGATCGGCTGCTCAGCCGCTCGAGCTCGAAGCCGCGCAAAATGCGTGAACCCCCAGGGTTCTCCCATCGTCTACATGAACTGCCGAAAGGACAGGGCATGAGCCGACGCGCCTTGCTGTCCGCACTCGGAGTGCTGTCTATGCTGTTGGCCGCCGCTGGTTGTGCGAGCGAATCCGAGGCAGGAATCCCCGCGGTCGCGTCCACTACAGCGGACGGCAGCCCCCAGTACCGCTACGGCGTCCTGTCGGAGCCGGCGGAGGCGGTGGGTGCGAACCTGCCAAGGACAGCGCTACCGTCAGAAGTTGAGAAGGCCGTCGACGTGTTCCCTGTCAGCGACGATCCTGCGCGACCCGCGTACGTCATCCGCAGCACGGCCGGTCGGCTGTGCTTGACAGTGATGAGGCAGGACGGTGCCTGGGGGTACACGTGTGGGGACCCCGACCGTGAGCAGCGGGGCGGCATCGTTCTGCTCGCGGAGCCTGGGTCCGACAACCTTTGGAACGTGAGCGCGCTCGTCCCGGACGGTGCCGCCGTGGCGACTGTCGCTGGAGAGCAGCGGGAGGTGCGCCACAACTTCGTCCGGTTCTCGGTCTCCAAGACGACCCCGCGCGTTGGATTCAGCGGCCCCGCGTACTCACATACGCTCGACTTGGCCGGCCTCATCCAGTAGCGACACCGTTCCTCCAGTCGGGCGATCTCCAACGCCAATGACTGAGACTTGGCGGAGGGCTTGGCTCGGGAGAGTCGACGCGGGCGAAATCGAGGCCGCAGTACACAAGGCCCTCAACCGAGAGCGTGCACTGATGAGCCGGGTCCGTGCGTTGTTATGCAGGCGCTCCTTCTAGCCACATCGACGGACTCGAAGCATCGAACAGGCCATTTGGTACCACGCGGGTACCACCACCGATCGTCTCCTACGCGATGAGAGGAAGTGCCTCTCGCGTCCTGAGTCCGGCTAGCGAGGAACGCAGGGGTGAGGGTTCTCGCCCGCCAAAGCGGAAGGCCGTCCACATGGCAGCTGCTATGGCGCACGAGCGACGAGAGCGATGCCGGGTTCCCTACGTGAGCCGCGCGCACATCGCGTTGCTGTAGGCGCTGGCAGGTTGGGCGTCTTTGCGCTGGTTGGGGCAAGGTCAATTCGGCTAACAGCCCGGACAGGGGACACCGCGACTTGATCTCCCGCCACTCCGGGAACCGACGCCTGACGCAGTCTAGGTCTGTCTTCTGCCGCGCCGCCTCTGCGCGCGTGACTCACCGCCACCACCCCGGGGGAATATCTGGCTGAGGAAGGAGGTGATGGCCTCGAGTATCACGTCAAAGAGGTACTGCACTTGTCCACCACCTCCTTCGAATCACGCTTGCCCTTAGTTGCACCAGTCGCTGATTGGCGTCGAGGCGCTGTGGGTCGGGGGCGAGATCTGCTGCCCCGGAGCGGGGCCAAACGACGCGATCGCCGTAGCGAAGTAGCTGCCGCAGCTGTTGTGGGAAACCGCGACGGCTGGGCCCGCAGCGGAAATCCCGATCGTACCGGCGCTGCCGCTCGCATCCACGTACCAAGAGCCGCTAAGCCGGTAGAGGAAGGTGGTCACGCCAATCGCCCCTACCGCGACCGTACAACGGCCGAAACCAAGCCCGGCCGGGTGAGATGTCCCGTTCCAGTACCGGACCTTGCCGGGCTGTGCCGCGCAAGTACCGATCACGACTTGTTCGGAGGCCACATCGTCCGGGAAGACTCCCGGCTGCGGCGGTGCCGTTGCCTCGGCGGGCAGAGCTTGCGCGAGCACCTTTCGAGGGTCGTCATTCGGCCCCATTGCGTCAGCCATACGTTGCGCGAAAACCTCGGCCCGCTGCCTGAAGGCTCTCATGCTGCTCTCATCGGCTTTGCCGCCGACGGCGAGCATAGAGCGTCCCGCTGAGCGCAGTTCCTCCCGAGCGCACGCCACGAACTGCGTTGAGCCACGCTCGAGGTTGGCACAAGGTGAGTCTGGCACCTCGGGCGCCGCACCCGACACGGGGCCTGCGGCAACGACGCCAACGCCGATGACGAGGACTGAGGAGACTAAGGCTGCCCGATTCTGCATTGGTCGCACCTTTCACGTGAAGCGATACTCAAAATCCAACACAGACTCGATCGGGTGGGCATCCGTAGTGGGCCGTAGTCCCAGCGGTCGTGGGCCGTAGTCCCAGCGAATTCCGTCGAAGCGTTGTGATGGACCATCCGCGTGTCGGGAGCGTTTGCCAGCGGAGGGTCTTTCCCGGGCCTGCCGCTGCCGGCACACCTTGGGTCGGATGATTGCCGCCTCAACCTGAGATGCCCGCAAGCAGCGCACAAGATGCACTCGAAAGTGCCGGGCCTCGGCAGCGGGCTCGCGTCAGACCGGGGAAAGCCCGTTGAGAGCGCGATCTGACCGCCCGCCGACCCGGTTGGTCACGCCGAGAGCGTGAGCTTTTCCAAGTCTTAGTGGTTCGGGCACCCCCTTTTTCGGGTCGGTTTGACCGTTCTCCTATGTGTGGATCTTTCTCAGACGCGGTCGTGGGGTCCGGTCGTGTTGACGGCTGCGCGGTTGCGGCCCGCTGGGGCGGCCAGGACGTACTACGAGCGGACCGTTGCCACCGATCGGGAGGCGTACTACGCAGGGGAGGGTGAGGCCCGTGGGGAGTGGGCCGGCACCGGGGCGCAGCACCTTGGCCTGACCGGTGAGGTTGCGGACGGTGAGCTGTCGGTGCTGCTGGATGGCCGGCACCCCGTCACGGGGGAGGTGCTGCGGCGGGTGGTCGGTGAGCGGGTGATCCCCAGCGAGCGCCTTGACCCGGTTTCGGGGGAGCGGCGGGTGGTGGATGTCACCCATCGGCCGGTGGTGGGGTTTGATCTGACCTTTGAGGCTCCGAAGTCGGTGAGCCTGCTGCACGCCCTCACCGACGAGCCCACGCGCGCCCAGGTCGCAGAAGCGCATCGTGCTGCGTGGCGTGACGCCCTGGTGGTGCTGGAGCGGTACGCGGCAGTCGTCCGCAGTGGCCCGCAGGGGATCGTCAGGGAGCGGACGGGGCTGGTGGCGGCGGGGTTCGTGCACCGCACCAACCGGGACGGGGACCCGCACCTGCACACCCACGTGGTGATCGCCAACCTCGGCCTCACGGGGGAGGGCACGCACCGCGCCCTCGATGGCCGGCTGTTGCTGGCGGATTGGCGGACCGCCGCCGGGCACGTCTACCAGGCACGGTTGCGGGCGGAGCTCACCGAGCGCCTCGGCGTTCAGTGGGGGCCGGTGCGGGCGGGGCAGGCGGATCTGGCCGGTGTGCCGCGCGGGGTGATCGAGGAGTTCAGCCGTCGTCGGGCGGCGGTGCTGGAAGAAGCCCGGGCCCGGGGTGCCGACACCCATGCTGGCCGCCGCGTTGCTCAGGTGGCGACGCGTGCGGTGAAGCGCAGCGTGGATCTGGTGGTCGCACGTGAGCGGTGGCGTGCCCGTGCCGCAGAGCGCGGCCTTGACGCCCACCGGATGGAGTCACTCCGAGGCCCTGCGCGCACACCGATACCCGCACACTCCGAAACGCTTGCCGATGCGGTTCTCGGACACTCCGGAGCCACTCCGAACACCACCTCGCTGAGCACCGCGGACCTGGTGCGCGCCGTGTGCGACGCCCACCCCGACGGAGCCACCGCACAGCAGGTCCTGGATGCCGTGGAGGCACTCACCCGCGACCCGCGGCTGGAGCGCCTGCCCGCCCCGGCCCTCGGTGCCCCGGAACGGTTCGTGCCGGTGGAGCTGGTCCGAGTCGAGGAACGGGTCCTCGAGGCAGCCCGCCAGGGCCGCGACCGGCCCGTGGCCCGCGCCTACCCGGACGCCCTCACCCACGCACTCACGCACACCCCGTTCCGACTCACCGAGGAGCAGGAGCGAGCTGCCACCCTGGTCGCGAGGACCGAGGACCGGGTGGCGTGCGTGATCGGGCACGCCGGGGCCGGCAAGACCACCGCCCTCGCCGCCGCATCCATGGCCCTGCGCGCGTCCGGGGTGGGTGTGCGCGGGTGCGCGCCCTCCGCGCAGGCGGCACGCATCCTCGGGGATGCCACCGGCATCCCAACCAGCACCCTGCACGCACTGCTCACGGACCTGCGCGCAGGCACGCTCACCCACACGGGGTCCTGCGTGATCGTCGATGAGGCCTCGATGGCCGACACCCCGACCCTCGCCGCCCTCATCCACACCGTCACCAACCACGGCGGACGGGTCGTGCTGGTCGGCGACCCCGCCCAACTCCCGGCCGTCGGACCCGGCGGGCTGTTCGCCGCTCTGACCGCCGAGGTGCAGACCACCGAACTGGTCGGCAACCGCCGCCAACACGCCGAATGGGAACGCGACGCCCTTGCCGCCCTCCGGGCGGGTGACGCCCACGAGGCATTGGCCGCGTACGCGGCACGCGGACGGATAACCCAGACCCCGGACACCCAGCAGGCACGCGCACGGCTGGTGGAGGACTGGTGGACCGCCGCCCGAGAGACAGGAGTGGGGGAGGCGGTGATGCTGGCCCACCGCAACCGCGATGTCGACGACCTCAACGCCCTCGCGCGCGAACGGATGCGTCAGACCGGCCGCCTCGGCGCCGAACACCGGTACGCGAATGCGGTGCTCGCGGTCGGGGACCGGGTGATCTGCCGGCTCAACGACCACGCCCTCCACGTGCGCAACGGCACCCGGGGTCGCGTCGAATCCCTCACCCCCGACCACGTCGAGCTCCGCACCGACGACGGGGAGCTGCGGACCCTGCCCGCCGAATACGCGGCAGAGCACGTCCGCCACGCATATGCGCTCACCGTGCACGCCGCCCAAGGCGCCACCGTCGACCACGCCTACGTCCTGGCCAGCGACAGCCGCCAGCTCGCCGAGTGGGGCTATGTCGCCCTCACACGCGCACGCACCCACACGCACCTCTACCTCACCGCCGAACGCGAACCCATCGGGGCACTGGACCCCGGCCGCACCGGCGGCCTGGACGCCCTCGCACAAGCCATGACCCGCGCGACCGCAGAACCCCTGGCAACCGACCAGCTGGCTGCGGCTCGGAGTCACACCGAGTCACTCCGAACCGAAGCCGCCTGGATCCGGCAGGCACTCCGTACCGACCAACACGCACGAGACCACCGAGACCCACGCCAAGCGCTCGATGCACGCCGCCAGCAGCTCATGGACGCACGCGACACGACACGGCCACTGACCCGCGCGCGCCGGGAGCTCACCCGCAGCATCCGCGCCATCGAGCACCGGATAGCCCAAACACCCCCGGCTCCGCCACCGTCACCACGGCCGGAACCGCCGCGCCCCGAACTCGCCGACCTCAGCAGCGGGCAACTCCAGGCCCGCCTCACCGAGATCACCCACCTCCTGCACCCCGAACCGGAGGCGGCCCGCACACCCGAGCGCGCGCCCACACCGCAGCTTCCGGCCCCCGAGATCGACTTCGGGCCCTGGTGATGACCACGCACCGCCACGCACCGTTCGACGGGGCGCTGCTCACCATCGCCGAGGCGGCCGAGCACCTGGGCGTGTCCCGGCGGACGCTGGAGCGGCGGATCGCGGCCGGCGCGCTGGCGGTGTTCCGCGATGGCAGCGTCGTGCGGATCGCGGGCGTCGAGCTGCGCCGCTACGTGGCCGCGCACACCGCCCGACGGCCGACGGCGGGCGATCCCAGCAGCGCCCCGAGAACACTCCCGCGCCGCCTGTGGGACTGAACGAACGTCACTGCCCCGCGTGCGGCCGCGGCCATAGCGTCACCTCCATGCCGCCCACCAAGTATCCCGGCGTCGACGTCCGCTCCGGCGCGCGGGGGACCACCTACCGCGCCCGCGTGCGCCGCGGGGGCGTCAGCCACACCCGCAGCTTCCCGACGCTCCACGCCGCCCTGACCTGGCAGGCGCAGATGCTCGACGGCGGCACCGACGCCGCACCAGCACCTATGCAGCCGCCAGCTCCGCCGAAGGTCGAGCCAACGCCGACGCCACGAGGCCGAAGGGCCGTCCCACCGACGCCCCCCACGGTCACCACGCTCGCCCAGCAGCTGTGCCGCGGCATGGTCGCCGGCACCATCCGCAACCGCAACGGCGGGCCCTACAAGCCCTCGGTCGTGCGCAAGTACGAGAGCACGCTGCGCATCGACGTGCTGCCCCGCATCGGAGACGAGCCCGTCACCGCCATCCAGCGCGGCCAGCTGCAGCGGATGGTCGACGAACTCGCCGTGGAACGCTCACCCGAGCACGCCCGCAAGGCCCTCGTCGCGATTCGCGTGCTCATGCGCCTCGCCGACCGCGACGGCCTGATCGACAACGACCCCTGCCGCGGCGTCCGCGCACCGGCCGATCCGGAGCCCATGCGGGCGGCACGCGTGCTGGAGCCCCACGAGATCACCGCGATCATCGACGCCGCCGACCAGGACGACCTGCGCCTGGGCCGGTCACTCGGCGGGCCGCTGCTGGCCCTGCTCGCCTTCACCGGCCTGCGCCTGGGCGAGGCCCTCGCCCTGCCCTGGGGCCCCGAGGGCGTGGACCTCGACAACCGCTGCCTCCACGTGCTGCGCGCCATGGACCGCGTCCGAGGGATCGATGGGCGGTTCCCGTTCATCCCTCCCAAGACGCGCTCGAGCCGCCGCACCGTCCCCATCGGCGCCGACCTCACCCGGCGACTGGTGGCCCACCGGGCGCGCAGCCGGACCCCGCAGGATGGCGAGCTGGTGTTCACCGAACTCGGCCGGCCGCTGATCCCCAACAGCCAGCCGCGGAGAGCCTTCCAGCGCGCCGTCCGTGACGGCGGCATCCACGAACCCTTCCCGAAGCTCCACGACCTGCGCCATGCCTATGCAAGCGCGCTGCTCGCCGCCGGGCTCACCGTCCACGCCGTCGCTCAGCTGCTCGGCCACTCATCACCGCAGCTGGTCATGGCCAGGTACGGCCACGCCTACCGCACCGAGGTCCTCTCGGCCGCCGACCGCCTCGACGCGCTGATGGCCGAGCGGGGTACCCGGGCCGCCTGAGCGACTCCCGTCTGCGGGGGGCTGCGGGGCTCCCAAACGTGGACCAATTTGGACCAAACGTGGACCAATCGGGGCGGAGCGTGTCGTTCCGCGTCATCCGGTGCCGCAACCACGAAACCCCCGGGAACCGCTTCGCAGAGCGGTTTTCCGAGGGTTTCGGTGAGGTAGCGCATACGGGATTCGAACCCGTGTTACCGCCGTGAGAGGGCGGCGTCCTAGGCCCCTAGACGAATGCGCCGTGGCCCGCATTATGCCCGATGAATCGTGAGCTGGGGGAGGAGGACTCGAACCCCCACTACTAGGGCCAGAACCTAGCGTCCTACCATTAGACGATCCCCCAACGGCTCATCGAGCGTCGGCACGGTAGCACATGGACTTGACGGTCCGGGCACCTCCGGGGGAGGACACCCGGACCGCATTCGAGGGGCCTAGTAACCGTCCGTCGTGACGTTCTGGATGCGCGTCACCACGAGGGTCGCGCCGGTCGCCGAGGCGTTCGCCGAATCGGCGGTGCAGGCGAGGGTGATCTTCCCCGGGGTGTCCAGCACGCCGGCCGCCACGACGGGGATCGTGACCTTGTCGCCGTTGCCGACGGTGGCGGAGCCCGCCGAGGAGTTCGCGCCGATCGTGAGGGTGCACGTCACCGTCGCGCCCGCGCCGGAGCCGGCCACCTGGACGGTCGCGACGCCGGTGTAGCCGCCGGTCGCGGTGTCCTGCGCGATGAGCTCGACCGAGGTGGTGCCCAGCGGCTTGGTGGTCGTGAGCTTCGACGACGCCGCGGCGGTGATGCCGGGAGGGCCCTGGGGGCCGGGAGGGCCCTGCGCGCCGGCCGCGCCCTGGGCGCCGGTGGTGCCGCCCGAGCCGATCCTCGCGATCTTGGAGCGAAGGAAGGAGC
This sequence comes from Thermoleophilia bacterium, assembly GCA_046330435.1. Classification (GTDB taxonomy): domain Bacteria; phylum Actinomycetota; class Thermoleophilia; order Miltoncostaeales; family Miltoncostaeaceae. Next base: position 131,456 of record JAXLST010000010.1, read on the forward strand.
TCAGGTCCACCTGCTGGATGGAGCCGTTCTTGATGTCCTTCCCGGTGAGGGACCCGTCGACGACGTTCCCGCCCTTCACCACGAGCTTGTTGGCGGCGAACGCTCCGCCGGCGCCGAGCAGCGCGCCGGTGGCGAGCACGGCCACCACGGTCTGGGCACGGACCACGGGACACCCCCGAATTCGGTTGCGGTTTCCAATCGCAACCTATGGCATCGCCACCCCGGGGTCCAGCGTCAGGCGGTCCCGGCCGCCCAGCCGGTGGTGGCCTGCTCCCAGTCGCCGTACAGCCCGGCGTACCGCCCGCCCAGGTCCATGAGCTCGTCGTGGGAGCCCTGCTCCACCACGCGGCCCTGCTCCAGCACCACGATGCGGTCCGACCGGCGGATCGTCGACAGGCGGTGGGCGATGAGGACGGCGGTGCGGCCCGGCAGGAGCGCCTCCATGGCGCGCTCGATGCGCTGCTCGGTGCGGACGTCCACGGAGCTCGTGGCCTCGTCCAGGATGAGCAGACGCGGGTCGGCGGCCAGGGCGCGGGCGAACGCCACCAGCTGGCGCTGACCGGCGGACAGCCCGGAGCCGCGCTCGGTGATCTCCGTGTCCAGGCCCTCCGGCAGCCCGGCGAGCAGGTCGTCGCCGCCCACCGCCTCCAGGGCCGACACCAGGCGCTCGTCGGTGACCTCGCCGGTGCAGCCGAACGCCAGGTTCTCGCGCAGCGTGCCGGCGAACAGGTGGCCCTCCTGCGGGACGATCGCCAGCTGGTCGCGCAGCGACGCCTGCGTGACGGTCCGCAGGTCGTGGCCGTCGATCGCCACGGTGCCCTCGGTGGGGTCGTAGAAGCGCGCGATGAGCTTCGCCAGCGTCGACTTGCCGGCGCCCGTCGCCCCCACCAGCGCGACCGTCTCGCCCGCCGCGATGTGGAGGTCCACGTCGTGGATGACGGGCCGGTCGGGCCGGTATCCGAACGTCACGCCCGTCAGGTCGATGGCCCCGCGCATGGGCGGCAGCTCGACCGCGTCCGGGGCGTCGCCCAGGGTGGGCTCGGTCTCCAGCACCCCCAGCACCTTCTCCAGCGCCGCCATCGCCGACTGGAACGTCGAGTACAGCTGCGACAGCTGCTGGATGGGGTCGAAGAAGCTCGACAGGTAGCCGATGAACGCCACCATCACGCCGATCGAGATGTCGCCGTCCAGCACCCGGTTCGAGCCGAACCAGAGGATCAGCAGCAGCCCGATGCCCGACAGCAGCTCGATGCCGGGGAAGTAGAGGCCCGACAGGCGGACCGTCTGCATGTTCGCCTCGCGGTACTCGTCGTTCGCGCGGCGGAACGCCTCCCGGGCGGGCTCCTGGCGGCCGTAGCCCTGCACCACCTTCATGCCGGACAGGGTCTCCTGCAGCACCGACAGCACGTCGGCGACCTTCTCCCGGGTGCGGCGGTAGGCGCGCGCCGAAGTCACGCGGAACGCCCCGGTGCCGACCGCCAGCAGCGGGAAGATCGCGAACGCCATGAGCGCCAGCTGCCAGTCGTAGGCGAACAGGATCGCGACGACGCCCACGAACGTGAGGCCGTTGATGATCAGCGACGTGGCGCCCTCGGTGACCAGGGAGTCCAGTGCCTCGATGTCGCTGGTGAGGCGGCTCACGCTGCGCCCGGTGGGGACGCGCTCGTGGTACCCCAGCTCCAGCCGCATCATGTGGCGGAACAGCGTGGTGCGGAGGTCCAGCAGGACGCGCTCGCCCACCCAGGACGACAGGTAGCTCTGCCAGTAGCCGGCCACCAGGCCCACGGCGCCGGCGGCGAGGAACAGCACGACGGCGACCACCAGGGTGCCCTCGTCGCCCGCCCGGATGCCGTGGTCGATCGCGACCTGGGCCAGGGCGGGGCCCGCGAGCCCGGTGGCGGTGACCACCAGCATGAGCAGGACGGTGAGGATCGCCCGGCCCTTGTAGGGCGCGAAGAACGGCAGCAGTTTGCGCAGCTTGCGGTTGGGGCGCCGCTCGACGCCCTCCATGTCGTCCTCGGGGCGCGCCTGCAGGTGGGCGCCGGGGCCGCGGTGCGTGCTCACGACTCCCCCAGCACCAGGTCGGGGCGCGCCAGGCCGCCGTCGTGGAAGTCGCGGTAGAGCGGGGAGGACGCGTACAGCTCGGCGTGGGTGCCGCGGGCGGCGATGCGGCCGCCGTCGAGCACCACCAGCTCGTCCGCGAGGCGGATCGTTGACAGGCGGTGGGCGATGATCACGGTGGTGCGGCCGGCCATGACGGCGCGCAGGGCGTCCTGGATCTCCCGCTCGGTGCTGGCGTCCACGGACGCGGTTGCCTCGTCGAGGATGAGGATGCGCGGGTTGGTGATGACGGCGCGGGCGATCGCCAGGCGCTGCCGCTGGCCGCCGGAGAGGGTGTACCCGCGCTCGCCCACCACGGTGTCGAAGCCGTTGGGCAGCGCGTCGATGAACGCGTCGGCGCGGGCGAGGCGGGCGGCGGCCCGCACCTCGTCGTCGGTGGCGTCCGGCCGGCCGTAGGCGATGTTCTCCCGCACGGTGGTGGAGAACAGGAACGGCTCCTGCGACACCACGCCGATCGCCCGGCGCAGGCTGTTGAGCCGCAGGGTGGCGACGTCGGCCCCGTCCACCAGCACGCGCCCGGCCTCGGGGTCGTAGTAGCGCGGGATGAGCTCGGTGAGGGTGGTCTTGCCGGAGCCGGTGGGGCCGATGAGCGCCACCGTGGTGCCGGCGGGGATGGTGAGGTCAAGGTCGTGCAGCACCCGCCGGCCGTCGCCGTACGCGAAGGAGACGCCCTCCAGGCGCACCTCGCCGGGACCGTCGGGCAGCGGCGCCGCGTCCTCGGCCTCCCGCACGTCGGGCACCGCGTCGACGATCTCGAAGATGCGCTCGCCGCCCGCCACGGCCCGCTGGGCCTGGCCCACCAGCATCCCGGCGGAGCGGAACGGCCCCATGAGCAGGGTGAGGTAGAGGTAGAACTGCACGAACTCGCCCAGGGTGAGCTCGCCGTTGATGGTGAGCGACCCGCCGTAGAGCAGGATCACGGCGAGGCCGGCGCTGGGCAGGAAGCCCATCAGCGGCTGGTAGAAGGACTCCAGCCGGTTGGCGTCCATGCTGCGGTCGAAGGCCCGCCGGGCGGTGCCGGCGAACCGGTCGGTGCGCTCACCCTCGCGGCCGAAGGCCTTCACCACGCGGATGCCGACCATGCTCTCCTCGGCGGCCTGCGTGACCTCGCCCACCTTCTGCTGCACGTCGATCCGCACCGGGGCGGTGCGGCGGCTGTACCGCACGGCCACCGCCAGCAGCGCCGGGCCCACCAGCAGGGCCACCAGCGCCAGCTTGAGGTTGAGCCACAGCAGCAGGCCGGTGATGAGCACCAGCGTGAACAGGTTCATGAACATGAAGATGAGGCCGTAGCCCAGGAAGAACCGGACCGTCTGCAGGTCGCTGGTGGCCCGGGACATGAGCTGCCCCACCGGCATGCGGTCGAAGTAGGCGAACGACAGGCGGGACGCCTGGCCGAACACCACGTCGCGCAGGTCGAACTCGACGCCCAGGCTCACCCGGCCCGCCCACACCCGCCGCACCATGCCGAGGGTGAACCGCACGGCGACCACGACGGCCGCGGCCAGCAGGAGGGGCGTGAGCGCCCCGCGGTCCCCGCCGCGCAGCACGTCGTCGATCACCCGTCCGGTGAGGTATGGCAAGGTGACGGTGCACGCCATGAGCCCCGCGGCGGAGAGCCCCGTGAGGATCACCATCGCCCGGTAGGGGCGGAGGAAGGCGAGTAGGCGGAGAAGCGTCGACAAAGTAATTCACCGGTGAACGGTACAGCTCCGGCACACACACGACAAGGCGCGGGCGCGACGCCCGAGGATGGCACAGGGCGGCCGCCCACCGTCCTCGCGGTCCCGAACTGCAGCGAGGGGTCCGACCCGGACATCCTCGCCGCGCTCGCGGACGCCTGCCGCGTGCCCGGCGCCCGGGTCCTGGACCAGCATGCCGACCCGGACCACGATCGCACCGTCCTGACGGTCGCCGGGCACCCCATGGGGGTGCAGGACGCCCTGTTCCGGCTCGCCGAGACCTGCGTCGACCTCATCGACCTGCGCTGGAAGCGCGGGGCGCACCCGCGCGTGGGCGCCCTGGACGTGTGCCCGATGGTGGCCCTCACCGAGGCCGACGCGCCCCTGGCGGGCGAGGTGGCCATGGGCCTGGCGGACCGCATCGGCCGCGACCTCGACGTGCCGGTGTTCCTGTACGGGTCGCTGGCGACGAACCCCATGCGCACCCGGCCGCACGACTTCCGCACCGGCGGCATCGACGCGCTGGCCGAGGAGCTCGACAACGGGCACCTCACGCCGGACGCCGGGCCGCCGCGCCTGCACCCCACCGCCGGCTGCGTGCTGGTGGGGGTGCGGCCGCCGCTGGTGGCCTGGAACGTGTGGCTGCCGCACGCCAGCCTCGCGGAGGCCCGCGCCATCGCCGACCGCGTGCGCGAGTCGGGCGGCGGGCTGCCGTCCGTGCGCGCGCTGGGCCTCTACCTGCCGACGGCGGGCATGGCGCAGGTGTCCATGAACCTCGAGGATCCGTGGCGCGTCACCCCCTGGATGGTGATGAGCCGCGTGCGCGGCGAGGCCGACCGCCTGGGCGTGGAGGTCGGCGACAGCGAGCTGGTGGGGCTCATCCAGCGGGGGCCCATCGGGGCCGTCGCGCCGATGGCCCTCGGCCTGCGGCGGTTCACCCCCGCGGACCTGCTCGACGCCCAGTGTCCGGCGCTCCGCCGGGACCACCCGTAGACCACAGGAGAACGACGATCGCCAAGCGGAAGAAGCGGCGTCCCGCCGGACCGCCGCCTGCCAAGAGCCCGAAGCTGGAGCGCGCCGCGACCGGCGCGAGCACCGGACGCCCCAAGCCGCAGCGCGCGGCCCGGCGGCCCGGCGGTCCGCCCGTGGAGCCGTCCTTCAAAGGCATCCTGGTGCGCGCCGGGATCATCGCGGCCGTGTACTACCTGTTCCTGGTGTTCCTGCTCCGGACCGACCCGGCCGTCGCGATCATCGTGGCGGGCGTCGGCTTCGCGCTGATGCTCCCCATCGGCTGGTACATCGACAAGCGCCGGTACCGGACGCAGATGCGCAAGTGGAACGCCGCCCGCGGGGGCGGCGGGTGAGCGGTCGCCGGCCCGAGGCGCCCCGCGGCACGCGGGACGTGCTGCCGGCGGAGCACCGCACCCGCGACCACGTGGTGGCCACGGCGGCGGAGGTCTTCCGCCTGCACGGCTACGGCCACATCACCACCCCGACGTTCGAGCACACCGAGGTGTTCGCCCGCGGCGTCGGCGCGAGCACCGACATCGTCCGCAAGGAGATGTACACGTTCGACGACCGGGGCGGCCGGTCCATCACGCTGCGCCCGGAGGGCACGGCCGGGGTGGTGCGCGCCTTCGTCGAGCACGGCATGCACAAACTGCCGCTTCCGGTGAAGCTCTGGTACACGGGCCCCATGTTCCGGTACGAGGCCCCGCAGGCCGGCCGGTTCCGGGAGCACACCCAGCTGGGCGTCGAGGCGATCGGCAGCACCGACCCGCTGCTGGACGCCGAGGTGGTCACGATGCTGCACGCCCTGTACGTGCGGCTCGGCGTGCCCGCCGTGCGCCTGCGGATCGGCACCCTCGGCGACGCCGCCACACGCGGCCCCTACCGGGAGGCGCTGCTCGCCTACCTCGCCGGGCAGGATCTGCCGGCCGACGCCCGGGAGCGGGCGGCCGAGAACCCGATGCGCCTGTTCGACAGCAAGGACCCGCAGGTGCAGGCGGCGATGGCCGGCGCGCCGCGGCTGGCCGACGCCCTGTCGCCCGAGGCCCGCGAGCACCACGAGACCGTGCTGGCGGCGCTGACCGCGGCGGGCGTGCCGTTCGAGCGCGACGAGACCCTGGTGCGCGGCCTCGACTACTACACGCACACGGTGTTCGAATTCACCTGCGACCGCCTCGGCGCCCAGAGCGGCATCGGCGGCGGCGGCCGGTACGACGGCCTGGTGGAGCAGCTGGGCGGCCCGGCCGCGCCCGGTATCGGCTTCGGCACCGGCATCGAGCGCATCGTGCTGGCCCTGGAGGCCGGCGGCGGCGCCCCGGAGGCGCCGGGCGTGGACGTCTACTTCGCGGTGCTGGGCGACGCGTCCCGCCGCGAGCTGTTCCCCATGCTGTCCCGGCTGCGGGCCCGCGGCCTGTCCTGCGAGTTCGACTTCGCCGGACGCGGGCTGAAGGGCATGATGCGGCACGCGTCCGGCCTGGGCGCCCGCCGGGTCGTGATCGTCGGCGAGCGCGAGCGCGAGAACGGCGTCGCGGTGGTCCGCGACATGGCCGGCGGCGAGCAGCACGAGGTTCCCCTCACCGACCTGGAGGCACATCTGTGATCGGTTCGTCCCGCTACCGGACGCACACCTGCACGGGGGCGGCCGACGCCCGGGGCGAGCGCGTGCGCGTCGCCGGGTGGGTGCACCGGCGCCGCGACCACGGCGGCGTGGTGTTCATCGACCTGCGCGACCGCAGCGGCATCCTGCAGCTGGTGTTCAGCCCGGAGGCGGGGGAGGCCCACGACCAGGCCCAGCGGCTCTCCCCGGAGGACGTGCTGAGCGTCGAGGGGGAGCTGGTGGCCCGCGACGCCGCCACCGTGAACCCGCGCATCCCCACCGGTGAGGTGGAGCTCAAGGTGAGCTCGATGGACATCCTGGCCTCCGCCGAGCCCCTGCCGTTCTCGGTGGAGGACGAGCAGATGGAGGCCGGCGAGGAGCTGCGCCTGGCCCACCGTTACCTCGACCTGCGCCGTCCCCGCCGCCTCCACGCGATGGAGCTGCGCGGCCGGGTCGTGCGCGCCACGCGCCGGGTGCTGGAGGACGCCGGGTTCCTGGAGGTCGAGACCCCCATGCTCACGCGGTCGACGCCCGAGGGGGCCCGCGACTTCCTGGTGCCCAGCCGCCTGCAGCGCGGGTCGTTCTACGCGCTGCCGCAGAGCCCGCAGCTGTTCAAGCAGCTGCTGATGGTGGGCGGTATCGAGCGGTACTACCAGGTGGTGCGCTGCTTCCGGGACGAGGACCTGCGCGCCGACCGCCAGCCGGAGTTCACCCAGGTCGACATCGAGGCCTCGTTCATCGAGCCCGAGCAGATCCACGCCCTCATCGAGGACGTCTTCACGGCCGTGTGGGCGGAGATCGGCGTGGAGCTGCCGACCCCGTTCCCGCGGATGCCGTACCACGAGGCGGTGTCGCGCTTCGGCAGCGACCGGCCCGACCTGCGGTTCGGCTGCGAGATCCAGGACTGGACCGAGGCCGCCGCGGCCTCCGGCCTGGGCGTGTTCGCGACGGTGGTGGAGCGCGGCGGCGTGGTGCGCGGCATCGTGCTGCCCGGCGCCGGGGCGGGCCTGTCCCGGAAGGACCTCGACGCCCTGGTCACCGAGGCGCAGGAGGTGGGCGCCAAGGGCCTGGTGTGGGCCGTCCCGGGGGCCGACGGGGCCCTGCGCTCCTCGGTGAAGGCCGAGTTCCTGGCGGGGATGCCGGAGGCCTTCGGGGCCTCGGAGGGTGACCTGATCGCCATCGTCGCCGACGAGCCGTCCGCCGCCCTGTCGGTGCTCGGCACGCTGCGCGTGCGCTGGGCCGACCGCTTCGGGCTCATCCCCGAGGGCGTGTGGGCGCCGGTGTGGATCGTGGACTTCCCGCTGGTGGAGTGGAACGCCGACGAGAAGCGCTGGGACTCCCTGCACCACCCGTTCACCGCGCCGCGGCCGGAGGACGAGGCCAAGCTCACCGAGCAGCCGGGGGAGGCCCTGGCCCTGGCCTACGACATCGTCATGAACGGCCTGGAGCTGGGCGGCGGGTCCATCCGTATCAACCGCATGGAGCTCCAGCGGCGGGTGTTCGGGCTCATCGGCATCGACGCCGAGGAGGCCCAGGCCCGGTTCGGGTTCCTGCTGCGGGCGCTGGAGCTGGGCGCGCCGCCGCACGGCGGCCTGGCGCTCGGGCTCGACCGCATGGTGATGCAGCTCGCCGGCGAGCGGTCGATCCGGGACGTCATCGCGTTCCCGAAGACCGCGACCGGGGCGGACCCCCTCACCGGCGCGCCGGCGGGCGTGGACGACGCCCAGCTGCGCGAGCTGGGGATCCGGCTCAGCCAGCCGCCGTCGTCGTGAGCTCGACCCGCAGCCGGTAGGCGACGGCCGTCCGGCCGGTGTTGAGGACCCGCGCGGTGCACGCCGCCGGTCCCAGCCCGGCCCGGCCGACCCGGGCCGGCCCGGAGCGGGCGCGGGCGGTGGCGACCGTGCGGCCCGCGCAGGTGAGCGCCACCTGCAGGCCCCGGCCCTGGCCGCCGGCGACCGCGCTCACCGTCACCCTGCGGCCGGGGCCGAGGAGCCGGAACCGCAGGGCGGCGCCGGCACGGGGCCGGAGCACGCCGGTGCGGCCCACGCGGACGCGCGGCGCCGAGCCCGCGGTGCCCGGCGGGGCGTCCGGCCCCGTACCGCCCACCTGCCGGGGCGCCGGCCCCTGCGCGCTTCCGGTGACGTCCTGGCGCAGCGCGTCGAGGACGGCCTTCGACGGCGGGCCAATCCAGTCGAACGGGAACGCGGTCCGGACGTTCAGCTGGACGTAGTCCTCGGCGAACAGCTCGCCCAGGGAGTGGTCCCACCCCAGGCTGTAGTCCCGCGCGACGCGCCCGCCGGACAGGAGGGCCGCGATGCCCCGCTCCCGCCACCAGCCCGGCGTGCCGTCCGGCTCGGTGCCGGTGTTGCGCGCGTTGTTGTCCACGTGGTGCCCGTACTCGTGCAGCAGCACCCGGTCGAGCTCCGGGGACGACACCGCCGGCACGGTGATCTCGCCGGTGCCGTCGGAGCGGCCGCGGTAGCAGGCGCGGGCCGTGGATGAGCCGCACAGGCCGGCCACCTGCGCCGCGGGCACCAGGTGCACCAGCACCGTCGCGACCTCCGCGCCGTGCACCGACTCCCGGAGGATCCTGGCCGGCTCGGCGGCCGACGCACCGGGCGCCTCCAGCGAGAAACGCCTGGTGTTGCCGCGTCCGTCATCGGCCGTGACGGTCTCCGCGCTGGCGGCGGCGACGGGTCCGGCGAGAAGGGCGGCGGAAACGAGCAGGGCACTTGCCGTCCGCATGCGGGCCACCCTCGCGGGCGGGACGGACGGGCCTCAACCGGCCATGTTCCCGGGGACCGGGGCGCTGGAGGTTCCGGCGGTTCAGCCGTCCGGGCTGAGCATCCGCACGTCGCGGCGGAGCCGCTCGCTGAGCGTGATCACCGCGGTCGCGCGGCCGTGGGTCCACTCCACGGCCACGTCCCCGGCCTCCTCCAGCTCGCCCAGTGCGGCCATGAGGGCCAGGGCGACCTGGCGGGCGTCGTCGAGGCCGAGTTCCTCCAGGGCCTCGTGGACGGGGAGGGTGACCCTGCCGTCGTCCGGCGACCCGAGGTCGAGCCACCGGACGGCGAGCAGCATCTGCAGACGGGCGCTCAGCACACCCGCACCGTAGATCAGATGCCCTCCGGGGACGAGTCCACCGGCAGGGGGCGGTTGTCCATGAGCTCCAGCAGCAACACCGGGCCGACCGTCGTCGCGAGCTCGATGACGACGTGCTGCTCGGTGGCCCCGACCCCGACGACCACTACGGCGCCGACCTGTCCTGTGAGGGCAGCGACACACCGTTCGATGACGGCGATCGTGTCCTCGTCGAGGTCCTCGAGGGTGGGGCTGAGCGTGTATGCGGGGGGTGGCGGGGGCACGATCATCGCGGGGCTCCTGGGTGTCGTCCGTGACGGGTGATGGGGGGAGCGTGGCGTCGAGGGGATGCCCGGTGAAGGCCTTCTAGAGGCGATGCCCACGCGGGGCGCTCCCCGGTCGCCCGCGGAGCGCCGGAACCTCCATCCTCAGGACCCGGCCCGGATTGCCGACACATCGGGTAGCCACTACGCTGGAGGTACCCGACCGTGTTCGCCACCGGCGCGACGCCTGAGCCAACGTTTCATCACCGGGAACCGGTGTCAGGGCGCCGTTCTTCCGAACCGCGTCCGCCCGATTCCCACCTGCTTCGGCAGGTTCAGAGCACCATCCGGAGCGGCACGGTGGGGTCGACTTCTCGCGATGGCCGCGCGGTGCGCCGGCTCCGGCCGGCCACCCGCCCGGCCCGCGCCCTCGTGATCGCCGCCGCCGGCGCCGTCGTGCTGGCCCTCGCGGGCTGCGCGAGCGAGGACACCTCCGCGGGTGCCGCCCAGACCGCGCCCGTCGTCACGGCACCCACGGGCACCGCCGCGGTCACCCCGTCGGCGCCGGCCCGCTCCGGGCCCCTGACCCAGGGCGAGCAGATCGCCGCGACCGTGGACAGCCCCAAGGCGTTCGCGACCGCGCTCAAGCAGCACCGGCCCATCGTCGTGGCCTTCCTGCTGCGCGGCATCGCGGACGACGACTACGTGGAGGACGCCATCACCGCGGTGCGCGGCAACGGCCTGGGCCGCGGCGTCACGTTCCTGACCTGGGACGTCGAGCGCCAGAAGGCCTTCGGGAACCTCCCCACGATCCTCAACGTCAGCAGCACCCCGTCGGTCACCGTGATCGGCCGTGACGGCCGCCTGGTGAACCAGTGGAACGGGCTGGTGGACGAGAAGATGCTGCGGCAGGCCGTGTCCGACGCCAAGGACGCGGCGCCCTGATCCCGCGCTGACGGCCCGCCTCCGGGCCGCCCGTCACCGCATGCACCGGCGAGGGGCGCGATCGCGCCCTCGCCACGTTCGGGCTCAGGCCCTGCGGGCCCGGGCCGGGATCGCCACGCAGCGCCGCTGGCCGGTGCGCGGCTGCCGCGTGCCCCTGGGGCAGGCGGTGGCCTTCCTGGACCCGGCCTTCGGGACGTAGGTGTTCCTGGGGGCGGGCCGGCAGCCGGCGGCGCCGTCGGCCGGCTGGTAGGTGCCCGCGGGGCAGGGGGTGTCGGCCACCGCCCCGTAGGCGGCGGCGAAGCGCCCGGGCCGGGCGAGGGCGCACGAGGCGCGGCCGGTGAGGGGCTGGTACGAGCCGGGCTCGCAGGCCGTCTGAGCGGTCGCGCCCTCCTCGTCCACGAAGTGCCCGGCCTCGGCGGGGGTGCAGGAGGCGCGGCCGGCGGTGTCGGTGAAGGTGCCGCGGGCGCACGGGGACGCGGCCGTCGCCCCGGGGCCGGACGCCGACGATCCCGCGGGGGCGTCGATGCAGGTGGTCTGGCCCGTCGAGGGCTGGTAGGTGCCCGCCGGGCAGGGCGGCGCCTCGGAGGAGCCGACGTTGGGGACGGCCGTGCCGGCCGGCGCGAGGATGCACGCCACCTGGCCGGTGAGCGGCTGGTAGGAGCCCTCGGCGCACCGCACGGCGTTGGTGCGGCCCAGGCCGGGGGCCACCCAGCCGGCGGGCGCCGCGGTGCACGCCGCCGACATCTGGTCGGGGGCGTACGTGCCCTGCTGGCACGTGGTCGCCGCGGTGTTGCCCAGCCCGGCGGCGTACTTGCCGGCGGGCGCCCACAGGCACGCCATCTGGCCGGGGTCCGGCTGGTAGGTGCCCGCCGGGCAGGCGATGGCGGTCGAGCTGCCCTGGGTCGCCACGAACGTGCCGGCGGGGGCGGTGAGGCAGACGCTCTGGCCGGTGCCCGGCTGGTAGTGGCCCTCGTCGCACAGGGCGGCGGACGTCGCGCCCGTCCCCGAGACGTAGTGCCCCGCGGGCGCGTCGTCGCAGGTGGCCAGGCCCGTGACCGCGGCGTAGGTGCCGGGATCGCACGCGGCCTGCGACACCGCACGCGGGCCGGTGGCGTGGTGGCCGAGGGAGGCGGCCGTGCAGGTGGAGCTGCCGGGGTTCGGCTGGTAGCTGCCGCCCGGGCAGTCGGTCGCGGTCGCCTGGCCGGAGCCGGAGTAGGTCCCCGCCGGGTTGTCCAGGCAGCCGCTCTGGCCCTGGAGGGACTGGTAGGTGCCCGCGGGACAGGGGTCCGGCGCGGTTGCGCCGGGCGAGGCGACGTACGTGCCCGCCCCGGCGAGACGGCACTCGGCGAGGCCCTCGACGTCGGCGTAGGTGCCGGCGCCGCACGGGATGCTGGCCGTCGCGGCGGGCCCCGAGGCGTGCTTGCCCATCTCCGCGGCGGTGCACAGGGCCTGGCCGGGGTTCGGCTGGTAGGAGCCGCCGGGGCAGGCGCTCTGGGACGTGGAGCCGAGGAGGGACGCGTAGTGGCCGGGGTCCGTGCTGAGGCAGCTGATCTGCCCCGGGTTCGGCTGGTAGTGCCCGAGGGTGCAGGGGGTCGCCGCGGACTGGCCGGACCCGAAGACGAACGTGCCGGCGGGGGCGTCCGTACAGGAGATGGACCCGTGGTCGGCGGCGAACGTGCCGGAGACGCAGGCGGTGGCGGATGTCGCGCCCGTTCCGGACACGTACTTGCCGGGCTGCGCGAGGGTGCAGGGACCGGCCGCATCGGTGCCGTCGGCCGAGTACGACCCCGGCGAGCAGGCGGCGGCGGACGCGGGGGCCGGTGCGGCGAACCCGAGCAGGACGGCCACGAGGGCCAGGGGCATGAGGAGGCGGAGGAGGGAGGTCATTGCGGAGTGGATCGGCAGGCGCATGCGGTTCGCTTGAGGCCCGGTGGCGCCCCGCGGGTATCGTGGGCCCGTGCCGCCCTATCCCGAAGCCGTGATGCGCCACCTGTCCGCACCCACCGGTGCGGGGGAGATGGACGCCCCGGACGCCGTCGGCGAGTCCGGGTCGCAGTCCTGCGGGGACGTCGTGCGCATCCAGCTGCGCATCGCCGGCGGCCGCGTCCGGGAGGCCCGGTTCCTGGCGTTCGGCTGCCCGTCGGCGACCGCCGCCGCCAGCGCGGCGTGCGCACGGCTCACGGGCGCCACCCTGCGGGACGCGCTGCTGCTGGGCACCGACGCGCTCGACGCGGACCTGGGGGGGCTGGGCGCGCATCGCCGCCACGGCCCGGAGCTGGTGGCCGACGCCGTCGCCCGGGCCCTGGAGGGCTGGTACTCGGCCCGTCTCGGCGAGCCCGGCCTGCCGCTGGAGCGCGGGCGGGTCGCCGTCGCCATGAGCGGCGGCGTGGACTCCGCGGTCGCCGCGATGCGGCTCCGCGACGCCGGCCACGACGTGGTGGGCGTGACGATGCGGCTGTGGCACGACCCCGCCGCGCTCGCCGCCGAGCGGTCCTGCTGCTCCCCGGAGACCGTCCGGATGGCGCGCGACACGGCCCATGCGCTCGGGATCCCGCACCTCACCATCGACGCGGTGGAGGCGTTCCGCCGGGGCGTGGTGGAGGACTTCATCGCCGGGTACGCCGAGGGCCGCACCCCGAACCCCTGCGTGACGTGCAACGGCACGGTGCGCTTCCGGGTGCTGTCGCAGGCCGCCGCGCTGCTGGGCGCCCGCGGCATGGCGACCGGCCACTACGCCCGCGTGGACCGCGCCTCCGGCCGGCCGGTGGTGGCCCGGGCGGCGGACGCCGGCAAGGACCAGAGCTACATGCTGGCCATGCTCTCCCGGCCGGTGCTGGAGCGCCTGGAGTTCCCGCTGGGCGACCTGGTCAAGGACGAGGTGCGGGCACTGGCCCGCGACGCCGCCCTGCCCGCCGCCGACGCGGTGGAGAGCCAGGAGATCTGCTTCGTGGGCCAGGGCGGGTACGCGCCGTTCCTGGAGCGCAACGCCGGCCTGTGCGAGCGCCCCGGCGACATCGTCGACACCGCCGGGCGGGTGGTGGGGGAGCACCCCGGCTACTGGCGCTTCACGGTGGGGCAGCGCCGCGGCATCGGCCTCGCCGCGCCCGAGCCCCTGTACGTGGTCGGCACCGACGCCGCCGCCAACCGCGTGGTGGTGGGGCCGCGTGAGGCGCTCGCCACGTGGGGCCTCACACTGCACCCGGCGGTGGGCCACGACGCCCTCGACCCGCTGCGCCCGTTCGAGGTGCGCGTGCGGTACCGCGGGACCGCCCTGCGCGGCCTGGGGGTGGTCCCCGCCGACGACGACACCCTGCTGGTGGACCTGGACGAACCGGCCGACGGGGCCGCCCCCGGTCAGACCGCGACCATCTACCAGGACGGTCGGCTTGTCGCGGCGGGTACCATCGCGGGGTCACGCCCCCGAAGGATGGAGTGAGCCCTCAGTGGATTGGTCCGACGTCCTCAAACTCGCGCTGTCGATCTTCCTCGTGCTCACGGGGGTGGCCCTCGCCTACCTGTTCGTGCGCATGGCGGGCGTGTTCCAGCGGCTCGGCGTGTCCGTGACCCGCGTGACCGACGAGGTCGTGCCGATCCTCGGCAAGGCCCAGACGACGATGGACGGCGTGAACCAGCAGATGGGCCACGTCGACGAGATCATGCTCACCGCCGTGCACGCGGCGAAGGGCGCCGAGAAGACCGTCGTCACCGTCTCCAGCGCCGCCACCGCCCCGGTGCGCGCCCTGTCGGGCTTCGCCGCCGGTCTGCGGGAGGGCGTCGCCACCTTCCGGGCCCGGCGCCGCGCCGACGCGATGGACCGCGCGACCCGGCCCACCCACGACTCCCCGTACCCGGGCCCGCCGCCCCGCCCGGTGTCGGACTCCGAGACCACGCTCTCCTGATGCGGCTCAAGACGCTCGCACTCCTGGGCGCCGGGGCCTGGGCGTACTCCAAGGGCCCGCGCGACCCCCGCGAATGGCCCGGCCACCTGGCCGAGCAGGCCGCGCTGCTGCGCGCGCAGGGCGCCGAGGCGCTCGCCGCCGGCAAGCAGGCCGCGGCCCGGCGGCAGCAGGAGATCGACCGCGAGATCGCGGCGGCCATGGGCCGCGACACCGCGGCGGGGTGAGGCCGGTGACAGCGGGACGGCGGCCGGCCGGCTGGTACGATCGGCGGCCGCTATGACGACCCATGAGATCCGCCGCGCATTCCTCGAGTACTTCGAGCGCCAGGGGCACCTGAAGCTCCCGTCGTTCCCGCTGGTGCCGTTCGACGACGACCCGTCGGTGCTGCTCACCATCGCCGGGATGCAGCCCCTGAAGGCCTACTTCATGGGCACCGAGGAACCGCCGGCCCCGCGCCTCACCACGTGCCAGAAGTGCTTCCGCACGGTCGACATCGACCAGGTGGGGCACACCGCCCGGCACCTCACCTTCTTCGAGATGCTCGGGAACTTCTCCCTGGGCGACTACTTCAAGCACGACGCGATCCGCTTCGGGTGGGAGGTCTCCACCGAGGTCCTCCAGCTCGACCCCGAGCAGATCTGGATCACCGTGTTCGAGGGCAACGACAGCGTGCCCGGCGACGAGGAGGCCGTCGAGCGCTGGGTGGAGCTGGGCGTTCCGCGCGACCGCATCCAGGCCCTCGGCGAGGCCGACAACTTCTGGAAGGCCGGTCCCACCGGCCCGTGCGGCCCCAACACCGAGCTCTACCTCGACCGCGGCCCCGCGTTCGGCCCGGAGGGCGGCCCCCGGATGGGCGGCGACCGGTACCTGGAGTACTGGAACCTGGTGTTCATGCAGTACGAGCGGGACGCCGAGGGCAACCTCAACCCGCTGCCGGCGAAGAACATCGACACCGGCGCCGGGCTGGAGCGCATCGCCGCGATCAAGCAGGACAAGGCCTCGGTGTTCGAGACCGACGCCTTCTGGCCGCTCATCGAGTGGGCCCAGCGCGCGACCGGCGCCACCTACGGGGCCGACCCGCGCGCCGACCGCGCGCTGCGGGTGCTCGCCGACCACGGCCGCGCCATGACCTTCCTCTCCAGCGACGGGGTGCGACCCTCCAACGAGGGCCGCGGCTACGTCCTGCGCCGCATCGTGCGCCGCGCGGTGAGCGAGGGCACCCAGATCGGCATGCGCGTCGAGCAGATCGTGGACCTCGCGTCCACGGTCGCCGACGCCTGGGGCGACGCCTACCCGGAGCTGCGCGAGCAGCGCTCCGCGGTCGCGGACGCCATCGGCGCCGAGGCCGAGCAGTTCGCCCGCACCCTGCAGTCCGGCCGCCGCCTGCTGGGCGAGGTCATCGAGCGCTCCCGCGCGGCCGGCACGGTGAGCGGCGACGACGCCTTCCGCCTGCACGACACCTACGGGTTCCCGCTGGACCTCACCGCGGAGGCGGCGCAGGACGCCGGCCTCGCGGTGGACACCGACGCGTTCGAGCGCCTCATGGAGGAGCAGCGCGAGCGGTCCCGCGCCGGCGCCGCCGTGGTGGGCGAGACCGAGCTGGCGGTGCGCGCCGCGGAGCTGGCCGCCCGCACCGCGCAGACGGCGTTCGTGGGCTACGACGAGCTGGACGTGGTGACCCGCGTCACCGGCGTCGCCGAGCTGGAGGGCGGCCGCCAGCTGGTGACCCTGGAGCGCTCGCCCTTCTATGCGCAGGGCGGCGGCCAGGTGAGCGACCACGGCTGGGTCACCGCCGGCGGTGAGCGCCGCGAGGTGGTCGACGTGGTCCGGGCCGGCGGCGACCAGGTGCTGGTGCTCGCCGGCGCCCCGCTCGCGGAGGGCGACGAGGTGCACGCCCAGGTCGACGTCCCCGCGCGCCGCGCGACGCAGGCCAACCACACCGGCACGCACGTCCTCAACTGGGCGCTCCGCACCCGGCTGGGCGACGACGTCAAGCAGGCGGGCTCGTACGTGGGCCCCGACAAGCTGCGCTTCGACTTCACCCACCGCGGCCGCGTGCCCGCCGAGGAGCTCGTGGAGATCGAGCGCCTTGTGAACGCCCGCGTCGCCGAGGACGCCCCCGTCGGCTGGGTCGAGATGCCCAAGGCCGAGGCGGACGCCACCGGGGCGATCGGCCTGTTCGGCGAGAAGTACGGCGAGGTCGTGCGGGTGGTCTCCGCCGGGAACTTCTCGAAGGAGCTGTGCGGCGGCACCCACGTGTCGCGCACGTCCGAGATCGGCCCGTTCAAGATCGTGAGCGAGGCGAGCGTGGGCGCCGGGGCGCGGCGCATCGAGGCTCTCACCGGCCCCGAGCTGGTGAAGTGGTACCGGGAGCGCGCCGAGCACCTGGAGTCCGAGGTCGCGACCCGCGACGCGCGCATCGCGGAGCTCGAGCGCGAGCTCAAGCGGGCCCGCGCCGGCCGCGTCGACCCGGCGGCGATCGCCGCGGGTGCCGTGCAGAACGGCCCGGTGCGGGGCGTGGCCGCCGAGGTGGAGGCCTCCGACGCCGACGAGCTGCTGGCCGTGAGCGACCAGGTCAAGCGCCTGCTGGGCGATGCCGCCGCGGTGCTGCTGGCCGCCCGGGCGGACGACCGGGTGATGCTCGTCGCGAACCTCACCCCCGAGGCCGTGGCCGCCGGGATGTCGGCGAACGCCCTCATCAAGGAGGTCGCCCCCATGGTGGGCGGCGGCGGCGGGGGGAAGGACACGATGGCGCGGGCCGGCGGGAAGGATCCGTCGCGGCTGCCGGAGGCGATCGCCCGCGCGATGGAGCTCCTGGGAGGCGCCACCGCGTGAAGGTGATGGCCATCGACCACGGGGCGACCAGGACCGGCGTGGCGGTGAGCGATCCCACCGGGATGCTGGCGCGCCCGCTGCCGGTGGTGCTGAAGGTCGACACCCCGCAGGGGATGGACCACCTGGTGGGGGTCATCGAGGCCGAGCGGCCCGAGCGGATCCTGGTGGGGCACCCGCGCCTGCTCTCCGGTGAGCCGGGTGCCCAGGCCCGGGCGGCATCGGGCTTCGCCGGGCGTCTTCGGCGCCGCGTCGCCGTGCCGGTGGAGTTGGTGGACGAGCGGCTCTCGACGGCCGAGGCGTCCCGCCGGTCACGCGAGTCCGGCGCATCGGGGCGCCGGAACGCCCCCGCACTCGACAGCCTCGCGGCGTGCGTGCTGCTCGAGGCCTATCTGCGCAGCCTCCCGGCGGCCGCGCCGCCGGCGTGAGCTCCCGCGGTCCCGGCGACCGCGACTACGGCCGCCGCAACTACTCCTCGTCCTCCTCCTCGCAGGGCCGCTCGCGCGACGCGTCCCGGCGCCCGCCGTCGCGCCGCCGCCCGCCGCCCCGGCGCCGGCAGGCCAGCGGCGGCCGCACCTTCGTGTGGCTCCTGGCGATCATCGCCGTGGTGGTGCTGCTCGCCTACGCGGGCCTGAGGAACCTGGGGGACCGGGGCGGTTCCGGCGGGGCGGTCACCACGGCGGCGGAGGCGCCGAACCGGGTGGTGTTCCCGGAGGGGCTGCGGCGCGAGGACATCGCCGCGATCCTCGACGAGAAGACCTCCCTGTCGGGCGAGGAGTACCTCACGCTCACCGCCCCCGGTGCGCGGGGCCGGCAGCTGGCGAAGGCCAAGGGGCCGCGGTCGCTGGAGGGCTTCCTGTTCCCGGCGACCTACGACGTCTACTCCACCACCACGGTGCAGAACCTGGTGGAGCAGCAGCTCGCGGCGTTCGCGGACCGCACCGCGGGGATCGACTACCGGCCGGCCGCGAAGAAGAACCTCACCCGCTACGACGTGCTCATCATCGCCTCCATGGTGGAGCGCGAGGTGCGGGTGCCGGAGGAGCGGAAGATCGTGGCCGGCGTGATCTACAACCGGCTGCGCAACGACATGCGCCTCGACATCGACGCCACCGTCCAGTACGCCCTCGGCTCCTGGAAGCCGGAGCTCACGGCGGAGGACCTGGCCATCGACTCGCCGTACAACACGCGGAAGTTCACGGGGCTGCCGCCCGGGCCCATCTGCAATCCGGGCGAGGCGAGCATCCGGGCCGCCGCACAACCGGCGAAGACGGACTTCCTGTACTACGTGGCCAAGAACGACGGCAGCGGCGGGCACTTCTTCGCCCGCACCGCCGCCGAGTTCGAGCAGGCCGTGGCGCAGTCCCGAGCCAACGCGGGCGGCTGAGATGCCGGTGTCCGCGCGCACCCGGGTGGCCGGGATCATCGGCTGGCCGGTGCAGCACTCCCTGTCGCCGGCGATGCACAACGCGGCGTTCGCGGCGCTGGGCCTGGACTGGACCTACGTGGCGTTCCCGGTGGAGCCCGACCGCGTGACGGAGGCCGTGCGCGGCCTGGCCGCCGCCGGCGTGGGCGGCCTCAACGTCACCATCCCCCACAAGCAGGCCGTGCTCGAGGCGTGCTCGGCGGTGAGTCCCGCGGTGGAGGCCATCGGCGCGGCGAACACCCTGGTCCCCGACGGGGCGGGAGGCTGGCGGGCGGACAACACCGACGCGCCCGGGTTCCTGCGCGCGCTGGACGAGGCCGCGCCGATCGACCTCACGGGGCGCACCGCCCTGCTGGTGGGCGCCGGCGGCGCCGCCCGGGCCGTGGCGTTCGGCCTGCGGTCACGCGGGGCGTCCCTGCTGGTCGCCAACCGGACCGCCGCCAAGGCGGCGGAGCTCGGCACCCCCGTGGGCTTCGGCCGGCCGGAGCTGGAGGAGGCCGCGGCCGGGGCGGACCTGGTGGTGAACTGCACCAGCCTCGGCTTGCACGGCGACGAGGTGCCGCCGGAGCTCCCCATGGACGCGCTGGGGGAGGGCACCGTGGTTGCCGACGTGGTGTACCGCGCCACCGGCACCCCGTGGCTGCACGCCGCCGAGGCGCGCGGCGCCCGCGTCGTGGACGGGCTGGGCATGCTCCTGCACCAGGGCGCCGCCGCGTTCGTGCAGTGGACCGGTGAGGAACCCCCGGTGGAGGTCATGCGGGAGGCCCTGCGGGGCTGACCGCGCGGGGCGGTGCCACGCCGCCCCCAGGGGGCCTCCGCGCGCGCCCCTGGCGGGACCCGGAACCGCACCGATGCGCCGCGCGGCGCACCGGGGGACGCTCGGGGCACCAGCCGCCCGCCGCAGGCGGAGCCACGTCCGGCGGGCATCCCGGGAAGGAGGCCACGATGGCCCGGACGACGATGCACGACCCAGGCGGGACCACGGCGGTCACGGGCGGGGGGCACCGCGCCGGGGGCGGGCGCATGCGGGACCTGGGGCGGGTGCTGCTCGCCGCCGTGGTCATCACCGTGGGCGCGCTGTACCTGTTGGACGCCGGGGGCGTCCTGGACGCGGGTGCCGCGATCGACGACTGGTGGCCGCTGCTGCTGGTCGCCGTCGGCGTGTTCCAGATCATCGAGGGCACGCACGGCGGGACAGAGCCGGTGCTGTGGATCGGCGCCGGGGCGGTGCTGCTGGCGTTCACGACCGACCTGCTGGGCGACGACGCATGGGCGTGGGTGTGGCCGGCGGCGCTCGTCGTGGGCGGCCTGTACATCCTGCTGCGGTGGGCGGGCGTGGCGCGGCCCGCGCGTCCCGGCGTTGCGGCGGAGACCGTGACGGCGTCGGGGATCCTGGGCGGGCACCACCTCACCAGCACCGCGCCCGCGTTCGAGGGCGGATCGCTCACGGCCGTGCTCGGGGGCGTCGACCTCGACCTGCGGCAGGCGCGGATGGCGCCGGAGGGCGCCACGGTGACGGCCACGGCCGTCCTGGGCGGCGTCGAGATCCTCGTGCCGCGCGACTGGCGCGTCGCGCTGGGCGGCACGCCGCTGCTGGGCGGCATCGACGACGCCCGCGAGCCGCAGGACCCGCCGCCGCCGGACGACGCGCCCGTCCTGCGGGTGGACGCGCTGGCCGTGATGGGCGGCGTGGAGATCCGCAACACGCCGAAGAAGGGGTGACCCCCGGGCCGGACGGTGAAACGCCGTAACCTCACGAATAGAGACGCTGCCCACACGGAAGGGGTAATCGGGTGAGGGCGGGAGGCCGATCTGCTGAGTACGGCGGATCACGACCCCTCCTGCCCTCCTCGTGCCTGAGACCCCTTCACGTGCCAACCCGGCGGCCGCTCGGCCGCCCGACAGCCCCTCCCCGGGCGCCCCCGCCCGCGGCCTGCGCCGCCTCGGCGGGCCCGAGGCCGCACCGGCGGCCTCCATGCGCGGGGAACCGCTGCCCAACGTCCTGGTGCGGCTCGGTTACGTGCGGCCGGAGCAGATCCGCTCGATGCTGGAGGCCCACCGGCCACCCGATGGCACCCGGCTGGGGCACCTGCTGGTGGAGCACGGGCACATCACCCGCGAGCAGCTCACGCACGCCACTGCGGTGCGGAGCGGCACGGAGGTGTACGACCCCACGGTGCCGCCCGACCCGGCGGTGCTCGACCTGGTGGACGAGCGCACGGCGCGCCGGTACGACGCCATGCCGGTGCGCCAGGCGCCCGACGGCTCCCTGGTGGTCGCGATGGTCGACCCCCAGAACGTGTTCGCCCTGGACGACCTGCGCATCCTCACGGGCCGCAACATCAAGCCGGTGCTCGCCAAGCCGGAGCACATCCACCACCTGCTCGCCCAGGCCGCCCGCCTGGACCGCGTGGTGGCGGAGGTGGTCGACACCAGCGACATCCCGGACGACCACGACGCGCTGCTGCACGACATCGCCGAGTCGGCGGACGACGCGCCGGTGGTGCGGCTGGTGAACTCGATCATCGCCCGGGGCGTGGACGACGGTGCCTCCGACATCCACTTCGAGCCGCAGGCCCGGGAGATGGTGGTGCGGTTCCGCGTGGACGGGGTGCTGCGGAACATCACCTCGGTGCCGCACAAGTTCGCGAACGGGGTGGCGAGCCGCATCAAGATCATGAGCGACCTGGACATCGCCGAGCGCCGGGCCCCGCAGGACGGCCGCGTGGGGCTGCGCATCTCCGGCCGCAACCTGGACCTGCGCATCGCGACGCTCCCCACCGTGTACGGGGAGAAGATCGTGATCCGGGTGCTGGACCGCCGGAACGTGGTGATGGACCTGCGGGACCTGGGGTTCGCGCCGGACGTCCTGGAGCGGTTCGAGGAGTGCTACCGGCGGCCGTACGGCGCGGTGCTGGTGACCGGCCCCACAGGGTCCGGCAAGTCGACCACCCTGTACGGCACGCTGCACCAGCTGAACTCGGCGGACAAAAACATCATCACCGTCGAGGACCCGGTGGAGTACCGGCTGCAGGGCGTGAACCAGGTGCAGGTCAACCCCAAGGCCGGCCTGTCGTTCGCCGCCGGCCTGCGGTCGATCCTGCGATGCGACCCCGATGTGGTGATGATCGGCGAGGTCCGCGACCGGGAGACCGCGAAGATCGCCGTGGAGTCCGCGCTCACCGGCCACCTGGTGCTCGCCACCCTCCACACCAACGACGCGGCGGGCGCCCTGTCGCGCCTGTCGGAGATGGGGGTGGAGCCCTTCCTGTCGGCCAGCGCCGTGACGGGGATCCTGGCCCAGCGCCTCGCGCGCCGGCTGTGCGTCCACTGCCGCCAGCCGCACATGGTCCCCACCCAGGTGCTGCGCGACATGGTGGACGCCGACCGCCTGCCGGAGGCCCTCCCGGACCGCATGCAGGTGTACCGCCCCGGGGGGTGCGAGCGGTGCGGCGGGAGCGGCTACAAGGGCCGGATGGGCGTGTACGAGATGCTGGTGGTGAGCGACGCCATCCAGGATCTCATCGTGGAGGGCGCGTCCACCGAGGCGATCACCAAGCAGGCGCAGCGCGAGGGGATGCGCACCCTGCGCGAGGACGGCCTCATGCGGGTGATGCGGGGGGAGACCAGCCTGGAGGAACTGGCCCGCGCCGTCGGATGAGTGTGCGCCGCCGCTTGAGGGGGGCACCCGCCGCGCCGATACGCCAACCAGGACAGGATCGTCCGTTGACCCCCCGTGCGCCATGGAGAAGGTGCCGATGATCGATTTCGCGGAGCTGGTGACCACCGTCCTCACGAGTGGGGCCAGCGACCTGCATCTTTCGGTGGGCGCACCGCCCGTCATGCGGCGCAGCGGCGAGCTGGTGCCGATCGGCAGCCACGTGCTCACCGCACAGGACACCCGGGACCTGGTCTACGGGATCCTCACGCAGGACCAGCGGCAGCGGCTGGAGACCAACCTGGAGATCGACTTCTCCTACCAGGTCCCGAACCGCGCCCGGTTCCGCGTGAACGCGTACTTCCAGCGCGCCGCGATGGGCGCCGCGTTCCGCGTGGTCCCCACGGAGCTGAAGTCCCTCGACGAGCTCAAGCTCCCGGAGTCGATCCGCACCTGGACCACCCGCCCGCGCGGGCTGGTGCTGGTGACGGGCCCCACGGGTTCCGGTAAGTCGACGACGCTCGCCGCGCTCATCGACGAGATCAACTCGACCCGGTCGTGCCACATCATCACGATCGAGGACCCCATCGAGTTCCTGCACAAGCACAAGCGCTCGCTGATCAACCAGCGGGAGCTGGGCGGCGACACGCACTCCTTCGGGAACGCGCTCCGCAGCGCGCTGCGGCAGGACCCCGACGTCATCCTCGTGGGTGAGATGCGTGACCTGGAGACCATCCAGATCGCCCTGACCGCCGCCGAGACCGGGCACCTGGTGTTCGGCACCCTCCACACCTCGGACGCGCCGCAGACCGTGGACCGCGTGATCGACGTGTTCCCGCCGCACCAGCAGGAGCAGGTCCGGATCATGCTCTCCAACGCCCTGCAGGGCGTGTGCTGCCAGCAGCTGCTGCCGACGGTGCACGGCGGCCGTACCGTCGCCGTCGAGGTGCTCATGGCCACCCCGGCCGTGCGGAACCTCATCCGCGAGGGCAAGACCCACCAGATCTACTCGATGCTGCAGACCGGCTCGCAGCACGGGATGATCTCCATGGACGCATCGCTGGCGACGCTGGTGCGGCAGGGCGTGATCACCAAGCACCTGGCGCTGGAGCGGGCCTCGAGCCCCGGTGAGCTGAAGCGGCTCCTGGATGGCGCCCCGCCCGGCAGCGTCACCGAGCGGAAGGCGGCGTAGCCCGTGGCCACCGCCTCGACATTCACCTTCAAGGCCCTCGACCGCTCCGGTGCGGCGACGACCGGGGAGATGCAGGGGGAGAGCAAGGCGCAGGTCGCGGCCCAGCTGCGGCTGCGCGGCCTCACCGTCGTCGACGTGGCGGAGAAGTCCTCGCCGATGACGGTCGAGGACATCCTGGACCGCTACAAGCGGGTGAAGCCCGCGGAGATGACGGTCCTCGCCCGCCAGCTGGCGACGATGGTGTCATCGGGCCTGTCGCTGCTCCGGGCCCTGTACGTCCTGGAGGACCAGACCCAGAACAAGAAGCTGAAGGCCGCGATCGCGGAGATCCGCGGTGACGTGGAGGCCGGCCTGTCGCTGAGCCAGGCGATGGCGAAGCACCCGAAGATCTTCAACGACCTGTTCGTGTCAATGGTCCAGGCCGGTGAGACGGGCGGAAACCTGGAGGAGGTGCTGGAGCGCGTCGCGATCCAGCTGGAGAAGGACGACAGCCTCCGCCGCACCGTCCGCAGCGCGATGGTCTACCCGTCGCTCATCGCGGGCTTCGCCGTCCTCGTGCTCATCGCGATGGTGGCGTTCCTCATCCCGATCTTCGCGAAGATGTTTAAGGACCTGGGGGGCGAGCTCCCGCCGCTCACCGCGTTCATGATCCTGCTGTCGAACATCATGCGCGGCTACTGGTTCGTGCTGATCTTCGCCCCGCCGGGCCTCATGTGGGTGTTCCGGAAGTGGAAGAGCACGGACTCCGGCCATTACCAATGGGACACGATCAAGCTGCGGCTCCCGATGAAGATCGGGGACATCGTCCGCAAGATCGCGGTCGCCCGCTTCGCCCGCACCCTCGGGACCCTGACGGCCTCCGGCGTGCCGATCCTCCAGGCCCTGGAGATCACCGCCAAGACCGCCGGCAACCGCGTGATCTCCGACCCCATGAAGGAGGTCGGTGAGCGCGTCCGCGAGGGGCAGCCGCTGGCCATTCCGCTCGCCAAGACCGGCGTCTTCCCGATCATGGTCACGCAGATGCTCGCCGTGGGTGAGGAGACCGGGTCGATGGACCAGATGCTCCACAAGCTCGCGGACTTCTACGACGACGAGATCGCCGCGAAGCTGAAGGCCCTCACCTCGATCATCGAGCCGCTCATGATGATCATGGTCGGCATGATCGTCGGCATCGTGGTCATCTCCATGTACCTGCCGATGTTCAAGATCTTCGAGCTGGTGAAGTAGCGACGACGACGGTCCGGCGGCGGCGCGCGTCCGCCGCCGGACCGCCAACCGCGGCCCGGTCAGGAGCCCCACGCCCGGCGGCCGTCACCGTTCAAAGGAGCCGGCCCCGGCGGCGGCGCACCAGTTGCCAGGTCGCGGCCGCGGCGACCGCCAGGCCCAGGACCGCGAGGGCCAGGGCTTCGACCTGCTGGCCGGTCCACACGAGGCCGCACAGGCCCTCGTCCTCCGTGGACGACGCCACGCAGCGGTCCCACTCGCGGCGTCCGTGCACGAGGACGACGGGGACCAGGAGCAGCAGGGCGGCCGCGGCCCCAAAGGCGATCCGCTCGCCCGCGGAGACCCGGGCGGGGCGCGGCGGGCGGGATTCGTCACGACCGGGCACGTCCACGGTCCCCGGACCCGGGCGGCGGCCGGGGCGTTACCCGCCCACCCGTCGCGGCCCGATGTCCCGCCCACCCTGGGGAAGTCCCCGACGCGCCGCCACCGCCTCCCCCCATAGCGTGCGGCGGTCACGAACGATGGGGGGAACATGCGACGGAGATCGCAGCTCACGGCCGCCGCGCTCACGCTGGCGGCCTGCGGGGCCGTCGGGGCGGCCGCCGCCGGAGGTGCTGCGCCGAGAGCTGACGTGACGCTCACGCCGGTGTCGCAGCGCACCGACGAGGCCATCCGGGTGCGCACCACCGTGGGGTCCGGCGCCACCGGAAACCTGTGGGTGGCGGTCGCCCGCACCACGGCGCCCTGCGGTCCATCGGCCGCGGAATGGCAGACCGCGGTGGGGACCGGCATCCGGTGGCTGACCGGCGGCCCCGCCCTGCCGGACGCGCCGGCCGCGACCGCGGCCGACGCCGTCTCGCGGAGCAGCACCAAACGGCTGCTGACGACGCTGGGTCCCACCGCCCGCGACGAGGGCACGTGGACGGCCTGCGCGTGGCTCGCGGTCCAGAACGCCGATGGTGCCGCGAGCACGCACGACGACCTCCGGCTGGTCGTCGTCGAGGACCGGCTCGGGCGGGGCCTGCTGCAGACGGGAACCCCCGGCGGTGCGGTGCTGCCCCGCCGGCCCGCACGGTTCACCCTCTCCCCGGCGGCGCGGGTGACCGGGGCCAGGTGGCGGGGGTGGGGCACGGCCACCGCCTCCGGCACCGGGGTGCTGGTCTACGGCGACAGCGCCCCCCGGATCCCGGTGCCCGTGCGGCTCAAGGCGCTGCGCTCCGGCACGTGCCGCAACCGGCCCGTCTACACGCGCGTCATCTACGAGCTGGTGCGCCCCGCGGCCGGGGTGCCGGCCCGCGCGCCGTTCGACCTCACCGACGCGGAGTGCAGCATCCCGTGACCCATCCGGCCGGGGCGGATCAGCCGCCCCGGCCCGGCGGCGGGGCGACATCCTCGCCGCGCTTGGTGTGCGTGCCGCCGGCGGTGGGCCGGACGTCCTCGCGCTCCAGCTCCCCCAGGGCGTCGCGCAGCTCCTCGGCGAGCGCCGCGCCCGATCCCGGCGCCTCACGGTCGTAACGGTCCAGCACCTCCCGCGTGACCCGCATGAGCTCGTGCGCGACCTCCGGTGCCGCGGCCACCGCGTCGGAGGTCGTCACCGGGCGCTCCGTCTCCACGGTCCGCACCTCGCCCGACCGCCCGAGCGTCTGCAGCAGCCAGCCGGGGTCCGTCACGTCCGGCCCCGCGCGGAGCCACAGGAACCGGCCGCTGTCGTCGCGGAACGCCGTCCGCGCCCACGTGGCGTCCGAGCGGTCGGTCACCGCGTGCCAGGTCACGTCGCGTCCTCCCGGCGCGGTTCCCCGGAGGCCAGCTCCACCAGCCGCCGCCACGTCTCGTGGTCGGTCTCGCGCTTCGGAACCCACCGGCTCCCCGCCTGCGCCCGCATCCCGCCGCGCGCCACGATCTCGCCGCGCCGCAGCGCGTCCAGGTCGATGTACACGGCGCCCTCGTGCAGGGCCGCCCCGACGTCCACGATCGTCACCTGCTCCAGGCCCCCCAGCTCATCCGCGAGCGGCCCCGCCAGGTCCTTCTCGCCCGCCGCCGTATGGCGCTCCCCGGCATGGGAACCGAGCGGGTCGCCACCCGTGCGTCCCAGGTCGCGGTCGAAGTCGTCGGGCGGGGCGTTGGGGTCGCGGCGCGACATGGCTCACCTCCGGTCAGGTGATCCCAGCGTTCCCCGCCGGGACGCGGCCCAATCGGCTGGGCTCAGGCCGCCGGCCGCTCCCGCCGCCCCGTGCGCTCGCGCAGGTCGATGCGGAAGATCGCCGCCTGGGCCGACGGGTCCGGCGGGCGCCCGCCGTGGGCGCCGGACCCGCCCAGCATGGGTGCCACCCGGGCGATCAGCGCGTCCATCGCGGCCGCAGCCTCGGCGCCCTCCAGCTCCCGGAACGTCCCCCACGCGATCACGCTGCACCAGTCCGAGAGCCCCGCGACCTCGTCGACCTCGAAGCACACCTCCGGGTTCGCGCGCATCATCCGCAGCTTCATGCCCTCCGCGGAATGGCACACCAGCCCCGCGCCGTCCATCGCGAAGGTGACGGGCACCACGTAGGTGCGGCCCTCCGCATGGCAGCCGATGCGTCCCACCATCGCGCGGCCCAGCACCGCGTCGATCTCCGCGGGGAACAGCTCCTCGATCATCCGGCCACCTCCTCGGCGGTCACGCTACGCCGACGGTGCAGGGGGCGGCATCCGGGGCTGTCCCGGGCGGCGCCTCGGGGAGCCGCCGGTGACCGGGCCGGGTCCTCCTGGCGGTCCGCGGGGCCGGCGCTACCGTGGACGCGTGACCATCCGCCGCACCGCCGCCCTCGCCGCCGCCGGCCTGCTGCTGGCGATCCCGGCCACCGGGGCCGCCGCGGAGCTCCGCACCTCGACGCCCCGGGACGACGCCGCCCACACCGCCGCGGACATCCGCACCGAGTGGTGGTTCGTGAACGCCGTGGACCCCGCGTCCGGCCTGGCCGTCGCCGCCGCCATGGGGTCACGGTTCCCCGGGATGCCGCCCGCGTCCGTCGTGTTCATCTACCCGCCGGGCGGCGGCACCGCGAGCACCGTGGGGGCCCCGCGCCTGCTCACCGCGCCGCCGTCCACGACGCGTGCCGACGTCCGCCTGGGAGAGGACCGCATCTGGGCGCCGTCGCCCGGCGTGCTGCGCGTGCGGGTGAACCTGGAGCGAGGGCTGGTGTTCTCCGGCCCCTCCGACGGCACCGTGCGGGTCGACCTCACCTACCGGTCGACGGCCCCGGGTTTCCTCGCCGGGCCGCTGCGCATCCCCGGCGGCCAGTGGATCTCGTGGACCGTGGACCAGCCCTCCGCGCGGGTGAGCGGCACCGTGGAGGCCGGGGGCCGCACCTACCGGCTGCGCGACGTGCCCGGCTACCACGACCACAACTTCGGGGACTTCGACCTCGCGGACCCGGCGCACGGCGGCTGGGACTGGAGCCAGGTCCACCTGCCGGAGGGACGGAGCCTGGTCACCGGCATCGTGCGGCCCGCGGACGGGAGCCGCGACGGGGTGAGCGTCCTGTCCGGCCCCGGGGGGCGCCTCGGCGCGGCCCGCGCCAGGGACGTGGAGATCCGCCGCGGCGACTGGGCCGACGTCGACGGGCACGTCTACCCCCGCCGCCTCGAGATGCGCGCGCGCCTGAGCGGGGGGTGGGAGGCGCGGGTGCGATTCACCGCCCGCCGGGCGCTTCCGCTGCTGTTCACGCGCGACGGCGACAGCGCCCTCGTGGAGATCGAGGCGCGGACCTCCGGTGAGCTGCTGCGCGACGGCCGCGTGGTGTCGCGCTGGCCCGAGGCGCCGGCCTTCTACGAATACGAGTCCACGCCGGTCACCCGGGAGCGGGACGGCGCGCCGGGCAGCATCACCGGACTCGCCCGCGCCGCCCTCGGCGCCGCGGCGAAGCTGAGGAATTCGCTCGTCCCCTTTTCAGGGGACCCCCGCGGCGACTAGCGTCTCCCCGGTGGCAGGGGACGCACGAGCGATGTCACGCCTGAGCCGGCAGGCGGCGGTGGACGCCGGGCTGCGGCTGGTCGACGCACGGGGACTGGACGCGCTGTCCATGCGCAACGTGGCGGCCGAGGTCGGCTGCCCCGTCATGTCCCTGTACCGGCACGTGACCTCCAAGGAGGACCTGGAGGACGCGATCGTGCAGCACCTGGTTGGGGGCATCGAGCTGGCCGCCCCCCAGTCCACCTGGGAGGGGATGCTGCGCGGCTGGGCCGCCGCCTACCGTGAGATGGTGCGCGCCCATCCCAACGCCGTCCCCCTCATCGGGGCGCGCCCCACCGCGGGGTACGCATCGCAGCGCGACGGCGTGGAGCTCATCCTGCGGCTCCTGCAGGAGGCAGGGGACACCCCGGAGGGTGCGATCCGCCATCTGCGGACGGCCCTCATGGTGATCCTGGGCTACTGCCACTTCGAAGTGGGGACCGGTACGCCGGCGCCACCCGGCGCCACCGCGCATCTCGCCGCCTCCGGGTTCCCGCTGCTGGCGGGCCTGGTGGCCCGCATCGGCCAGGACTCCGACGAGGTGTTCGCGCTGATGCTGGACATGGTCATGGGCGGCATCGCCCGCGACCTCCCCTGAGCGGCGGGTCCCCGTTGACCCGTCGGCGCGTACACCGTACGCTCGCCGTCGTCGTACACCGTACGCACCCCCGCGACCGACGGAGCACCGACGCATGGACCTCAACGGCGCGCACGTCCTCATCACCGGCGCATCGCGCGGCATCGGCGCCGCGCTCGCCGACGCCTTCGCCGCCCGCGGCGCCCGCCTGACCCTCGCCGCGCGCAGCCTGCCCGGCCTCGAGGAGGTCGCGGCGCGCACCGGGGGCACCGCCGTGCAGGCCGACCTCGCCGACCCCGGGGTGGTGGCGGGGTTCATCGCGCGCATCGAGGAGGCCCACGGCCCCGTCGACGTGCTGGTCAACAACGCCGGGATCGACCTCACCGGGGCCTTCGTGGACCTGAGCCCCGAGGACCTGGAGCGGATCATCCGCCTCAACGCGATCACGGTCGCCGACCTGACCCGGCAGGTCCTGCCCGGCATGGTCGCCCGCGGCCGCGGCCACGTGGTCCAGATGTCGTCCCTGGCCGCCACGGGGGTGTTCCCCGGCATGGCGGTCTACGCCGGCACCAAGGCGTTCCTCACCCACATGAGCGCCGGCATCCGCATGGAGCTGCGCGGCCTCCCGGTGGGCATCACCGTGGTCGAGCCGGGCCTGGTGGGCCCCACCGACATGAAGGACTCGGTGCTCGCGTACGCGCCCACCGCGGCCTGCTTCCGGCGGTTCTACCGGCTGGGCCTGCTGGCGGACGCCGACGTGCACGCCCTCGCCGCCCGCACCGTCGCGGCGGTGGAGCGCGGCAAGCGGCACGTCCGGATGCCGCGCCGCGCCTGGCTGTTCCCATGGCTCAACAATGCCCCGCGCCGCATCGTCGAGATGACGGTGGCGGGGATCCCGCCGCGTGAACGCTGATCCCGCCCCCCTCGGGATCGCGGAACGGACCCCCCGGCGGGGTTGAGGGCCGGCGCACCGGGGCGCCGACCCACCGGACCGGAGCGGCGGACGTGACGGAGTCCGCCGCCCCGGGACGCACTCCTCAGCGGGCCGCCACCGCCGCCACCCGGCGGCCCAGCGTCCGTGCCCTGGCCTGCGGCACGCCGCCGGCCGAGTAGCTGAGCATCACCGCGATGCGGGGTCCCGCCGGCGTGTAGAGGATCGCGGCGCCGCGGGCGGCCCGCAGCCAGCCGTTCTTCTGGGCCAGCAGCGTCCCGGGGCGGGCGCCGCCGGCGAGGAGGCTCAGGTTGTCGCCGCGCTGCTCGGACGCCAGCAGGTCCCCCAGCATCACCCGCGCGGCCCTCGTGCTGAGCCCGGCGGCGGACCGCGCCGGCCGGTCGCCCGCCGCCGCGGCGTGCACGGCGAACAGGATCCGCGCGAGGTCCGCCGCGGTGGTGACCCGGCGGGAGACCCGCGGCACGGGGCGAGAGGTGCCGTCGGCCGGGAGGCCCGGCTGCAGCTCGGTGCCCACCGCGTACTCGCCGGTGTAGGTGGACGACCTCGCGCCCAGGCGCAGCAGCACCCGCTGCGCGGCGGCGGGCCCCCCGATCGCGCCGAGCACGCGGTTGGCGGCGAGGTTGCTCGACCACCCCCCGATCTGGCGCAGGTCGTATGCGAGGGGGCCCGTGGCCGGCGACCGGGGGTCGCGGGCGAGTGCGGCCACCATCACCGACAGCTTCACGGTGGAGGCCGCGGGGAAGGGGGTGCCGGAGTTCCAGCCGGCGGCGGTGCCGGCCGCCAGGTCCTGCACCCATAGGCCCAGCACCGGCGCCGCCCCGGTGCCGATGCCCGCCAGGCGGGCACCGGCGGCGGCGTCCCGGCGGGTGGCGGGGCGGGCGGGCGCGGATCCCGGCGGCAGCACCCAGACGTCCCGTGCGGTGCGGGCACCGGCGGGCGATCCCCCGCGGGTGAACGCCACCTGCACGGTGTGACGTCCCGGCGCCGCGCGCAGGGCGCCGCGGGCGCGCCCGCCGCGGACCGCCAGCGGCCCCGCGTCCGCGCCGTCCACCAGCAGGCGGGCGGCGTCCGCGCCCGGCGGCGCGTCCGCGACCACCGTCCCGAAGGACGCCTCCCCGGGACCCGGCGACATCCGCGGCGCCCGTTCCGCCGCCGCGCCGCCGCCGGAGGGGGCGCAGCCGCCCCGGGCCGCCCGCAGCGCCGTGTA
The DNA here is from genome assembly GCA_046330435.1 of Thermoleophilia bacterium. Classification (GTDB taxonomy): domain Bacteria; phylum Actinomycetota; class Thermoleophilia; order Miltoncostaeales; family Miltoncostaeaceae. The sequence continues at coordinate 163,111 of JAXLST010000010.1, forward strand.
CGCCGCGGCCGCGCGGCCGCGGGCCGGTCCGCTGGGCACCAGCCGGTCCACGGCCTCCGGCACCCGCGCCGCCGCCAGGGCGAACCGCCGAAGGGCGGCGCCCAGCGGCCGGCATCGCGGCGACGGCCGCACCGCGGCGGCGTCCTCCATGAGGTCCCGGGCCCGGTCGTAGGCACGCTGGGTCGCCTCCGGTGCGGAGGGGCCCGCCGCCTCCAGCGTGCCGAGCACGGCCGGCGCGGCGGCGTCGACCAGGCGCGCGTCGGACGCGGCCGCCGTGGCGGGCAGGGTTCCCGCGAGCACCAGCATCCCCGCAACCGCCCGTCCTCGCATCGCGCCCCCGATCGCCGCCGGTCCAGGGCGAGGCTCGCACACGCCGCCCGGACGTGGGAGCCTGGGGCATGGCCACGTGGGAGGACGCCAGCCGGATCTGCGCGGCCCTGCCCGGCACCGCGGAGGAGCGCTCCAAGCAGGGCCACCGCGGCTGGCGGGTGGGCGCCAAGGGGCGCTTCGCGTGGGAGCGGCCGCTCCGGAAGACCGACCTGGCGGTCCTGGGGGACGCCGCACCGGATGGCCCGGTGCTCGCGCTGCACACCGGGGACCTCGCCGGCAAGGACGCGCACCTCGAGGAGCTCCCGCACCTGTGCTTCACCGTGCCGCACTTCGACGGGTACCCGGCGGTGCTGGTGCGGCTGGAGGCCGCGACCGTCCCCGAGCTGGAGGACCTGCTGGCCGGCGCATGGCTGCTGAGCGCCCCGGCGGGGCTGGTGCGCCGCCACCTGGACGGCACGGCCTGAGGCTCAGGCCCGGGCGGTGAGCGCGTCCCGCTCCTCGATCCAGGGCAGCAGCGCGTCCGCCGGCAGCGGCGGGCTCACGTGGAAGCCCTGGCCCAGGTCGCAGCCCAGCCGCTCCAGCACCTGCCAGGTCGCGACGTCCTCGATGCCCTCGGCCACCACGGCAAGCCCCAGGTGGTGCCCCAGCGCGATGACCGACCGCACGATCGCCTCGTCGCCGTCGTCGCCCATGTCCCGCACGAACAGCCGGTCCACCTTGAGCTCCGACACGGGCAGGCGCCGCAGGTGCGCGAGGGAGCTGTAGCCCACCCCGAAGTCGTCGATGGACACCGCCACCCCGAGGTCGGCGATGTCGCCCAGCAGCCGCCCGCCGCGCTCCAGGTCGTCCACCACGGCGCTCTCGGTGAGCTCGACCTTGAGCCACGACGGGTCGGCCGCCGTGTCGGCCAGCGCGTCCCGCAGGAACCCGGTGAGGTCGTCCCCGCACTCCAGGGTGAGGGGCGAGAGGTTCACCGCGACCCGCACGTGCCGCCCCGCCGCGCGCCAGGCCGCGCAGTCCCGCAGGGCGCGCCGCACGACCCACCGGGTGACCTCGTCGATCACCCCGAGCTGCTCGGCCAGGGGGATGAATGCGGCGGGGCGCAGCAGGCCCCGCTCGGGGTGGTGCCAGCGCACCAGCGCCTCGACGGCCGCCACCGAGCCGTCCCGGATCCGCACCTGCGGCTGGTAGTGGAGCTCCAGCTCGTCGCGGTCCACCGCGCTCAGCAGGGCCTCGCGCAGCCCCAGCCGGCCCAGGGGGCCGTGGTCCAGCACCGGGCTCCACGCCACCACGCTGCGGCGCGTGGCCTTCGCCCGGTACATGGCGGTGTCGGCCCGGCGCAGCAGCTCGTCCCCGTCGATGCCGCGGCCGCCGCCCATCGCGATCCCCACGCTGCCGCCCAGGGCGAAGGCGTGGTCGTCCACCACGAACGGCTGCTCCAGCGCCGCCAGCAGCCGGTGGGCCACCAGGCGGGCGACGTCCTCGGTCGCGCCGGGGAGCACCGCGGCGAACTCGTCGCCGCCGAGCCGTCCCAGCGTGTCGGCCTCCCGCAGATGCGGCTGCAGCCGCTCCCCGATGGCCCCCAGGACCCGGTCGCCCACCGAGTGCCCCAGCGTGTCGTTGACGTCCTTGAAGTGGTCCAGGTCGATGAGCAGCAGGGCCATCGGGCCGCCGTCGCGGGCGGACGCCCGCAGGGCCTGCTCCAGCCGGTCCCGCACCAGGGTGCGGTTGGGCAGCTCGGTGAGCGGGTCGTGCAGGGCACGCCAGGTGAGGCGCTCCTCCCAGGACCGGCGCTCGGTGACGTCCCGGCCGATGCCCTCGATGAGCCCGTCCGCCGGCTGGCCGAGGAGCCGCACGCTCATCTCGAGCGCGACCCTGCGGCCGTCGGCGGCGTGCACCTCCACGTCGGTGGTGGCGCGGCCGTGGCGGCGCAGCCGGTCCAGCAGGGCCTCCGGCACCGGGCCGCCCGGGCCCCCGCCCAGGATCTCCCCGGCGCTGAGCCCGTCGGGCCCGACGCCCAGCAGGGCCCGTCCGGCGCGGTTGAGGGCGATCACGCGGCCGCCGGCCTCGGCGGCGAACACCACGTCGCTGGCGTTCTCCACCAGCTCCCGGTACCGGCGCTCGCTGGTCTGCAGGGCCCGCTCGGCGTGGACGCGGTCGGTGACGTCGCGCACCACCACGATGCGGCCGGTCGCCACGCCGCCGCGCGCCTGCAGCGGGCTCACGGTGATCTCGAGGGTGCGGCCCCCGCCGGTGGCCGCGGTGATGACCGCCGGCTCGTCGCCGGTGTCGGCCAGCACCTCGCCGGGCCACTCCGGGAACGCCGTCGCCGCCGGGATCCCCAGCACCTCGCGCGGGGACCTGCCCGCCAGGGCGCAGGCGGCCGGGTTCGCGTCGGCCACGTTGCCGTGCCGGTCCACCACCACGACCCCGTCGGCCATGAGCCGCACCGTCGCGTCGCGGCCCGCGGGGATGAGCCCGCGGAACACGTCCAGGATCCGCAGCCGCAGGATCGCGTAGGTCATGAGCATGCCGGTGAGCGACAGCGCCACCGGGGTGAAGTCCACGTCCGCGGGCCGCACCCCGATGTGGAACGCGAAGTTCGCGACCCACGGCAGGCCGATCGCCACCAGCACCAGCGGCATGAGCGACCGCTGCCGGTCGGGGAGGCCCCGCACCGCGGCCACCACCATCGCCGTGCCCACCGACAGCAGCAGGTAGGCGTAGATCACGAACATCACGTACGCCGGGCCCGGGCTGAACGTGAACGTCTCGTGGCCCGCCTCGCGGGTGATGTCCGACCACAGCAGGCGGTGCGCGCCGTTGGTCCAGGCCAGCGCCAGGGCGATGATCCCGGGCACGGCGAGGGCGGCGATCTCCCGGGCGGGCAGCCGGTCCCCCCGGAACGTCACCGCGCACATCAGCATCGCCAGCGGGATGAACGCCACCGAGATCCACTCGACGCGGGCGAGGAGCACGACCGTCTCCTCGGTGCCGGCGGCCACCTCCAGCGCGTAGGCCGCGCACCACAGCGCGGTGAGGGCGCCCACCATCCCCACCCACAGGGCGGCGGGCGCGCCGGCGCGCGCACGCGCCAGGGCGACCTGCGCCACGCCGAGCACGGCGCCGATGACGAGGATCGCGATCGCGAGACCGGTGGCCATGGCGGCTCGATCGTCGGGGGCATGGGTGCCGGAGCGGGCGTCCGACCCGTCCGGCATGCGGATCCTAAGCCACGCGTCGGTCCCACCGGCACTCCCCGGTCGTTCAGGAGTGCGTGCGTCCGGGGGCCTGTAATACGGTTCCGCCCGTGCACGAGGTCCGTCCGCCCGCCGCCTCGCTCCGCCGGCTCGCCCTGGCCGTCGCCATGGCCGCGGCCGTGTGGCTCACCGCGGTCCTTCCCGCCGCCGCCCAGACCACGGCCGAGACGGAGCTGGCCCGCACCTACCAGCCGGTGCTGCGGCTGCAGGACCAGCCGGAGGCCTGTGGGGAGGGCGAGGCGTTCGAGCCGGTCGACGTGGACCGCATCCTGGACAGCCCGGACGTCGCGCTGCGCGGCCCGTGGGACCGCACGAACATCGTCAAGGTGGGGCCCACCGCGCAGGACCTCTCGAAGCCGCTGGACGGCTACCACCTGGACTTCCCGGGCGACGTGCTCGCGCCGGGGTGCGTGTACGAGCGGTGGGAGCGCCGCATCGAGTCCGAGGGGCCGCCCACCGTCTACGCGCACATCGCCACCGAGGCCGCCCATCCGGGGCGCCTGGCGCTCCAGTACTGGTTCTTCTACGTCTTCAACGACTGGAACAACACCCACGAGTCCGACTGGGAGATGATCCAGCTCAACTTCGACGCGGCCACGCCGCAGGAGGCCCTGGCGAAGGGGCCGTCGGAGGCGGGGTACAGCCAGCACTCCAGCGCCGAGCGGGCCGACTGGGGCGGCGGCGAGATCGAGGTGGTGGACGGCACCCACCCGGTCGTCTACCCGGGCGCCGGCTCGCACGCCAACTACCTGTCGCCGTCGCTGTTCCTCATGCGCAGCACCCAGGAGGGCGTGGGGTGCGACGACGCGACCGGCCCGCACCGCCAGCTGGACACCGCGCTGCGGGTGATCCCCTCCGACCCGGCGGCCGCGCAGGAGGCCTACCCGTGGCTCGCGTACCGCGGCCGGTGGGGGGAGAAGCAGGGCAAGCTGTACGAGGCGCCCACCGGGCCGTCCACCAAGACCCAGTGGACGCGGCCCTTCACGTGGTCGGAGCGCAGCTGGCGCGACGCGAGCTTCACGGTGCCCGGCGGCGGGCTCATCGGCACGGGCGCCACGGACTTCTTCTGCGTGGCCGTCGGCAGCGGCTCCAAGCTGCTGCGCCGCATCCAGACCCACCCCGGCACCTCGGTGGTGGTGCTGGCCGCGCTGGCGGCCCTGCTGCTGTGGGGGTTCTCGAAGACCGCCTGGCGGCCCTCGGACCCGCTGCCACTGGAGCGCTCCCGGCCGTGGGGGGCGATCATCACCTCCGCCTGGGCGATGTACCGGCTGCGACCACGCGCGTTCCTCACGGTGGGGTTGTTCTTCATCCCGGTGGGCCTGGTCACGACGGGCCTGCAGGCCATCGTGTTCCGGCTCTCGACGCTCGACCCGCTGGTCGACGAGGCCGGCACGCGCAACGCCTTCGTGGACGGCCTGGTGCTGGGCCTGGGCCTGGTGGTCACGCTGCTGGGCTTCGGGATCGTGCAGGCCGCCACCGCCCGGCTCGTGCTGGACGTCGCGGCGGAGCGGGACGGCACCGCGCGGGCCGCGTACCGGTCGGTGCTGCCCGACCTCAAGGTGCTGCTCACCGCGCTGGTGGTCGCGGTGGCCGCGGGGGTCGTGCTCAACCTGAGCCTGGTGCTGGTTCCGGTGGCGCTGTTCCTGATCGTGCGGTGGTCGCTCATGTCGGTGGTGGTGGGCGTGGAGTCCCGCCCGGCCCCGGGGCCGCTGCGCCGCAGCGCCGAGATGGTGCGCGGCTCCTGGTGGCGCACCGCGGCGATGGTCGTCATCGTCGCCGGTGCGGGCCTCATGACCGGGCCGGTCGTGGGCGCGCTGGCGCTGGTCGCCACCGGCGCCGCCTTCGACCTGGTCAACCTCATCGCCGCGGTGGTCTACGTCGCGGTGCTGCCGCTGGTCGCGATCACCCTCACGTACCTGTACTTCGACCTGCAGGCGCGGGCGGGCCGCACCGGGGACGACGAGCTGCCCGAGCCGGCCGCCGCCCCCGCACGGGTGTGATCAGCAGGCGGCGGTGACCCGCGGGGCCGTCGACGGCTGCGCGGAGAGGGTGGCCTTCAGGTCGGCGCTGGAGCCGTCGGCGCGCACCACCCGGATGCTCACCGTCCTGCCGGGGCCCGTGGACTCCAGGGTGTCCTGCAGCGCCGACATGCTGTCCACGGGGGCGCCGTCGATGGCGGTGATGATGTCGCCGCCCACGCAGTAGTCGCTGCCCTCGGAGCTCACCGCCCGCGACCCGCCGCGCAGGCCGGCGCGCTGCGCGGGGCCGTCCTGGGCGAGGCCCACCACCAGCACGCCGTGGTCGGCCTTCAGGTCCCCGGCGGCGGCGATGCGGTCGTCCACGGTGCCTCCGGAGATTCCCAGCCAGGCGTGGCTCACCCGGCCCGCCGTCGTGAGCTGGTCGATGACCCGTGCGGTGCCGGCGTCGATGGGGATCGCGAAGGCGACGCCGACGTTGGCGTTCACGCCGGAGTCCGCGATCTGGGCGTTCACGCCGATCACCCGCCCCTGGCGGTCCACCAGCGGGCCCCCGGAGTTCCCGTGGTTGATCGCCGCGTCCGTCTGGATGGCGTCGGTGAGCGTGAAGCCGTTCGGTGACTCGATCTCGCGCCCGAGGCCGGACACGATGCCCTGTGTCACCGACCCGGCGTACCCGAACGGGTTGCCGATGGCCAGGACCGCCTCGCCCACCCGCGGCGTGACGCCGGTGCGGAGGGCGAGCGGGTGCAGGCGGGACGCGGCGACGTCGACCTTGATGACCGCGAGGTCGGTGGTGGCGTCGGAGCCCACCAGGGTGGCCTTCGCGGTGGTGCCGTCGGCGAAGTCCACGCTGATCGCGGTGGCGCCGTCGACCACGTGCTGGTTGGTGACGATGTGGCCCTGCTCGTCGATCACGAACCCGGAGCCGCCCGCGGTCTGCTGCTGCGGTCCAAGCGGCCCGTCCTGCACCTGCGAGGTCGCGGTGATGGCCACCACGCCGGGGGAGACCCTGGCGGCGGTCGCCGCCCAGTCGGTGGTCTGCGCGACCTGCTGCCCGTCGTCGGCGGCGGGGGCCGTGGTGGTGACCACCCTGGTGGTCGTCACGGCCGTCGGGGCCCGCGTGCCGTCGTCGCCGCCCAGGACCCGGTCGCCGCCCACCACCAGCACTCCGCCGGCCAGTCCCGCGGCCAGCCCCACCGCGGCGGTGCGCATGAGCCCGCCCCGGCGCCGGGGCGCGGGGGGCGTGGGCTCGGGGGCGGGCGAGAGCGGCGGCAGGGACGACACGGCGGTGGCTCCTCCGGACGGGCGTGCGGGCTCCACGAGTGTGGCGGCCGCATCTGAGAGCCGCCTGAACGCCGGGTTATGGGTTCACAGGCCGCAGCGGTCGCGCATCACGCCGATGCCCCGCCGCAGGGTGTCCTCGTCCACGACCAGCACCGAGGCGTTCTCCACCGCGTGCACCGGTCCGTCAAGCGGGTCGGCGTCCTGGATCGCGTTGGCGAGGAACCGGATCGGCACGTCGTGCAGCACCGCCAGCACGCGGTCGGCCTCCTCGTCCGCCATCCGCGCGAACCCGGCGGCGTAGCGGTACAGGGCCCCGATGCGGCTCTCGCCCTCGCCGGGCGGGTGCTCGTCCGGGCCGTGCTCCCGCCGCCACGCCCGGTACTCCTCGACGGGACGGCTCTCGAAGACGCCGAGGTGCACGTCGTCGAGCTCGGGGTAGACGGCCACCGGCACGTCCCGGTTGTCCAGGATGATCGCCAGGCTCTCGGCGGTGCGCGCGAACCGGGTCCGGATCGCCAGGTCGAACTCCTCGCCCGCCAGCCGCGCCGCGAGGCGCCGGCACTGCTCCACGCCCTCGGGGTCGAGGGAGACGGCGACGGTGGGGTCGCCGTTCACCAGGCCCAGCCGGTTGTAGTCGCTGCGCCCGTGGCGCACCAGCGTGAAGGCGCGGTCCACGGGCCCGGCGGTCAGGCGGCGCGCATCGCCCGGACCGTGAGCGGCCGGTCGGGCGCGGGAGTGGGCGGTGTCGCGTCGGCGACACGCTCCAGGGCGGCGGCGGTGTCGAGGTCGTCGGCGGCGGCGAGCACCGCGGAGGTGACCGACGCGATCCGGGTGGTGTCGGAGTCCGCGTCGCCGCGCAGGTCGCCCAGGCCCATCTCGCGGGCCGCCGACAGCAGCCCGCCCGCGCCGGCGAGGACCTCCGGCACCCACACGATCCCGCAGGCGGCGAGGGTGCGGGCCACGTCGGGGTCGGCCAGCTGGCCGTCGGCGGGGCCCGCCATGACCCGGCAGCGCAGGGCCTCGACCTGGCCGGCGCGCAGCGCCAGCCCGTCGGAGCACGGCATCAGCACGTCGCACTCGCCGGCGAGTGCGTCCTCGACGGCCGCAACGGCGCCGTCGACCTCGGCGGCGAGGGCCGCCGCCCGGTCCCGGTCGGCGCCGGCGATCACCACCACGGCGTCCTGGCCCGCGAGCATGCGGGCGGCGCCGGCGGCGATGCGCCCGGTGCCCAGCACCACGACGCGCGCGCCGGCGAGGTTGGCGTCGCCGCTCACGTGGATCCAGGCGGACCTGGCGGCGGCGACGGCGCCGCGCGCCTCGGCGGGCAGCAGGTCCGCGCCCTCCGCGGCGCCGGCCACGCAGTCGCGCACGCGCGCCGCGACCTGCAGGTCGGCGGGGCCGCACCCGGGGCCGGGCATGACCCACAGGCGCCCCTCCAGGCGCTCAAGCACCCGCCCGAAGGCGGTGAAGAGGGCGGGGCCGTGCGCGCCGCCGGCGAGGACGGCGGCGGCGCCGCCCACGGGGACGCCCAGCAGCCGCGCCCGCCGGGTGGCGAGCTCGGACCGGCGCAGGGCGCCCAGGATCGCGTCCGTGGGGTCTGCGGCCGGGTCGTGCACCAGCTGGCCGAGCGCGGGGGCCTGGGAGGTGTGCAGCGCGACGGCCGCCTGCATGCCGGAGGTCTCGTCGGTGGCCCACATGACCAGGTCATGGGAGCCGATTGACCGCTCCGTGACGTTCACTTCGGGGGTGCTCCTCGGGGGTTGGTGCTTCGCATGCGTCGGGACCGGCGGTGCGGCCCGTAGGTTACGACAGATTCGTCCGATCCCGGTCATCCCGGTCGCCCCCGCCGGGCCCGGCCGGAGGCCTCACGCGAAGCGCCGCAGGATGCGCCGCACGGACCCGGCGTACCCCCCGCCGAACAGCGCCGCGTGGACCAGCAGCGGCAGCAGCTGGTGGAGCTCCACCCGGTCCTCGTGGCCGGGCGCGAGCGGATGGTCCTCGGCGTAAGCGGCGAAGACCCGGTCGCCGAAGCCGCCGAACAGCCGCATCATCGCCAGGTCGGTCTCGCGGTGGCCGCCGTAGGCGGCGGGATCGACGAGCACGGGCGCCCCGGCGGCGTCCGGGAAGCTGTTGCCGGCCCAGAGGTCGCCGTGCAGGCGGGCCGGCGGTTCCGCGGGGCCCAGCAGGTCCGGCAGGCGGCCGCAGAGGGCCTCCACGGCCGCGACGTCGTCCGGGCCGAGGGCCCCGGCCCGGTGCCCGGCGGCGGCCAGCGGCATGAGCCGCCGCCGGCCCAGGAACTCCGCCCAGCGCGGGAGCGGGTCGTCGGGGACCGGCAGCGGCCCGATGAACCCCGTGCCGCCGCCCTCCCGGCCGAAGGCGGGCGCCCCGGCGCGGTGCAGCGCCGCGAGACCCCGTCCCAGGCGCTCGTCGTGGTCCCGCGCCGGCCGGCCCCGCTCGATCCACTCCATCGCCAGCCACCCGTCGCCCGCCGCGACGACCTCCGGCACCCGCAGCGCGCCGGCGGCGGCGAGCCAGCGCAGGCCCTCGGCCTCGGCGGCGAACATCCCGGCGGGCGCCGGGTCGCGGTGCTTGACGAACAGCTCCCGGCCGTCGTCCAGGGTCACGCGCATCGCGGCGTTCACGTCGCCGCCGGTCACGGCGCGCCAGGACGCCGCGGCTGATCCCGCGGCCCGCGCCGCGGCCGCCGCGACGGCGGCGCTCACGGGCTGCGCAGCGTCCGGATGAGCCCGAGGCAGGCGGCGTCGACCATGTCGAACACCCGCCGGAACCCGTCGTCGCCGCCGTAGTAGGGGTCCGGCACGTCGCGGTCGCCGTCCCGGGACGCCGGGTCGAACTCCCGCAGCAGGCGCACCTTCGCGGCATCCTCGGGCGAGGGCGCGAGGCGCCGCAGGTTCCGCGCGTTGTCGGCGTCCATCGCCAGCACCAGGTCGAACCGTGCGAAGTCCCCGGCGGCGAACTGCCGGGCCGCGTGGGTGAGCGGCACGCCGCGCCGGCGCAGCTCGGCGGCGGTGCGGGGGTCCGCCGGCTCCCCGACGTGCCATCCCGCGGTGCCCGCCGAGTCGACCTGGACGGCCACGCCGGCCTCGGCGGCGCGATGGGCCATCACCGCCGCCGCCATCGGCGACCGGCAGATGTTGCCCAGGCAGACGAACGAGACGCGCACGGCGCGGGTCAGCCGACGAGCAGCGGCAGCAGGTGCTGCTCCAGCACCGCGCCGGGCACGGCGCCGACCACGCGGTCGGCCTCCCGGCCCTGCCGCATGAACACCAGCAGCGGGATGCTCATCGCGTTGTAGCGCTGCGCCAGCCCGGGGTTGGCGTCCACGTCCACCTTCACGACCTTCACGTCGCCGGCGTGGCGGGCGGCGACCTGCTCCAGCACGGGGGCGACCTGCCGGCACGGGCCGCACCACCCGGCCCAGAAGTCGACGATCACCGGCAGCGGGCCGGAGACCTCGTCGGCGAACGTCGCCTCGTCGGCCTCGACCACCCACGGCAGCCGGGACCGGCAGTTCTTGCAGACGGGGCGGCCCGGGGCGTTGGGCCGGATGCGGCTGGGTGTGCCGCAGGAGGGGCATGCGACCTGGCTCATGGCGCCGGACGGTAGCGCCCGCGCGGCGGCTGCGCCACCGCGCGGACACGTGGCATCAGGGCACCGGGGGCGGGGGCCCCGGGGCCCGGCCGGTCCGCGAGCGCCTCAGCGGGGATCGGCGTCTCGCGGTCGGCCTCGCCGGGCCCGAGGGGGAGAGGACCCTCGGACCCGGGGCCGCGCCGCACCTGGGTGCGACGCGGGGTTCGCGAGCGGGGCGCGGGGGGTACGGGGGTCCCTCCGCGTCGTGCCCGCCGCTCGCGCCGTCCGTCCTGGACGGATAGGTTCGCGGTGTGCGTACCGCTGATTCCACGCTCCGGTGTGCGATTCGGTGTGCGCGCGCACCCTGGGGTGCCCGCTCCTTCGCACCCCCAGACAGGAACTCGGTTCCCGGAAGTTACGTCGGGAGGGGAATTCGTTTGAGCGCTACCGCCGTCGCCCCCGCCTTCGGCGATGACACCGAGCTCGCCCGCCGCGCCGCGGAGGGTGATCTGGGTGCGTTCGAGGCCCTCGCTGGCCCGCCACCGCGACGTCGTGGTGCGCGTCGCGACCCGCATCGTCGGGCGCGACGACGCCGAGGACGTCGCCCAGGACGCGCTGCTGCGCGCCTTCCACAGCCTGCGCAGCTACCGGGGCGACGCCCCGTTCCGCAGCTGGCTGCTGCGCATCGTCCACAACCTGTCGCTCAACGAGCTGGAGCGGCGCCGCCCCGTGCCGGTGGAGGTGGGCGAGGAGACCCCCGCCGACCTCCCCGAGGCCGCGCAGCCCGCGAGCAGCCTCGAGCAGTCCGAGCGCCGCGACCGCCTGGCGATGAAGATCCGCGCCCTGCGGCCCGAGCATCGCGCCGTCCTGGTGCTGCGCGACCTGGAGGGCATGCCCTACGAGGACATCGCCCGCATCACCGAGGCGCCCATGGGCAGCGTGAAGGGCCGGCTGCACCGGGCGCGCGGCGAGCTGATGGACCTGCTGCGCAACAACACCTACGACTGGGAGATCCCCGGTGGCCGAGCCGCCCCCCGGCCCTGATCCGGACGCGCCGACCCCGGCGGAGCGCCGCCTGGCGGAGCTGCTCGCCGAGGTGCGCGGCGCGCCGGTGCCCGAGGCCCCGGACCTCACCGATCGCGTCGTGCGGACCGCCCGCTGGCAGCGCGGCGTCCGCGAGACCCTGTCCTCGATCGGCTCGCTGACGGCGGCGCTCGCCGACGCGGCGGCCACCCTGCTCGGCATGCGCCGCAACCGTGACGGAGGAGACCCCCGATGATCCCCGTGCTCCCCCTGAGCCTGGTGAACACCATGCTCGACCAGGTGGGCGCCTTCGTGCCGCGCCTGGTCGCGTCGCTCGTCGTCCTGATCGCCGGCATCGTCGTGGCCCGCATCGTGGGGCGCGTCATCCGCGTGGGCCTCGGCACCGCCGGCCTGGACCGCATGTCGGAGCGCTGGGGCGTGAGCGACGCCCTCGAGCGGGTCGGCATGGGCCGCTCGCTCACCTCGGTGGTCGCCGGCCTGGTGCGGGCGATCATCCTGTTCGTGATCGCGCTCATCGCGGTCTCGGTGCTGGGCCTCCCGGCGCTCGAGCAGTCGATGAACGAGGCCATCCTGTTCATCCCGCGGCTGGTGGTCGCGATGGCGATCATGATGGGCGGGCTGGTCGCCGCGAACGCGGTCCGCAACCGCGTGGAGCGCCTGAGCCGGCAGATGGACCTCGGCAACTCGCTGGGGATCGCGGCGATGCTCGGCGTGCTCACGATCGCCGCGATCATCGCGGCCGCCCAGGTGGGCATCCCGACGATGTTCCTGGTGATGCTGGCCACCACCGTGGTCGCCGGCATGGCCCTCACCGTCGCCCTGTCCATCGGGCTCGGCACCCGGCACGTGGTGGGCCAGCTGGCGGCGGGCCGCTACCTGGGCGACCAGCTGCGTCCCGGCCTGCGCGTGCGCGTGGCCGACACCGAGGGCGAGATCGTGAGCATGAAGGGGCCGGCCACCACGCTGCGCACCGACGACGGCCGCCTCGTGCGCGTGCCGAACCGCGTCATGCTGGAGTCCATGGTCACCCTCGACGACGCGCCGCCCCCCGGGCCCGGCCCGGCCGCCTCGGACGCGCCCACCGTGCCCGGCCCCGTGAGCCCGTATTGAGGCGCGTCGCCGTGTACTGCGGGTCCCGGTTCGGACGGGACCCGCGCTACCGCGATGCCGCGGAGGCCCTGGGCGCCGAGCTCGCCCGGCGGGGGCTGGGCCTGGTGTACGGCGGGGCGTCGGTGGGGCTCATGGGCGCCGTGGCGCAGGGCGCCCTGGACGCCGGCGGCGAGGTCATCGGGGTCATCCCCGGGGCGCTGGCGGCGCGGGAGCTGCAGCACCCCGGCCTCACCGCCATGCACACCGTGGACTCCATGCACGAGCGCAAGGCCCGCATGAGCGAGCTCGCCGACGCGTTCGTGGCGCTGCCGGGCGGGCTGGGGACCCTGGACGAGCTCGCCGAGGCCATGACCTGGACGCAGCTCGGGATCCACCGCAAGCCGTGCGGCCTGCTGGACGTCGCCGGGTTCTGGGCGCCCTTCGTCGCGATGATGGACGGCTTCGTGGCCACCGGGTTCGTCGACCCGTCCCAGCGGGCCCTCCTGGTGGTGGAGGACACGCCGGCCGCCCTGCTGGACGCCCTGGCCGCCACGTCGGTGCCGGAGGGCATCTGGGGGTCCGCCGGGCCGGTCCCCGAGCCCTAGCCGCCGGCCCCGCCGCCCGGCACCAGCACCGCCGCGCCCCGCTCGGCGAGGGGGATGCGCACGGCGTCCAGGTCGTCGGGCAGCATGACCGCCGGGAAGTGCGGACGGGCCTCGGCCAGCACGCGGTCCGCCGTGTAGCGCTGCGAGGTGTGGGTGAGGGCCAGGGCCCGCACGCCGGCGTCGGCCGCCAAGCGGGCGGCCTGGCGGGCGGTGCTGTGCCCGGAGCGCACCGCCAGCGCGGCCTCGGACTCCAGGAACGTGGCCTCGTGCACCAGCAGGTCGGCGCCGCGCGCCGCGTCGGCGATGGCGGGCGACGGCGCGGTGTCGCCGGAGACCACCACCACCCGGCCGGGGCGCGGGGGACCCACCACGTCGGCGCTGCGCACCGGCCCGGTGCCCGGAAGGTCCACGTCGGCCCCCGAGGCGAGCCGCGCCAGCAGCGGGCCCTCCGGCACGCCCCGGCGGCGCGCCGCGCCCGGGTCGAGGTGGCCGGGCAGCGGCGGCTCGCGCAGCGCCCACGCCAGCGCGGGCACCACGTGGGCCGCCGGCACCGCCTCCACCCGCCAGCCCCCCAGGTCCAGGACGTCGCCGGCGGCGGCCTCCACCACCGTCAGCGGGAAGCGCAGCTCCCCGAACCACGGCCGGAAGCCGTCGACGGCCGCCGCGAGGCCCGGCGGGCCGGCCACCACCAGCGGCTCCTCCCGCACGTCCGAGAAGGTGGCCAGCAGCCCTGGCAGCCCCAGCAGGTGGTCGCCGTGGCAGTGGGTCACCAGGATGCCGCGCAGGTGCCGCAGGCCGGGGCGGCTGCGCATGAGCCGCTCCTGCGTGCCCTCCCCGCAGTCCACCAGCAGGTGGTCGGGACCGCGCTCCACCACCAGGGCCGACGCGCCGCGGGCCGGGCTGGGGTGCCGGGCACCGGTGCCCAGGAACACGACGTCGAGGTCCATTGCAACGTGATGCTGCCATGCGTTGCGGCTCATGCCGCGGGAGGCGTGCGCCGACAGGAGTCGGGGAAGGACGGTGGAAGAACTCGCCGGATCCTCCATACCCGGGCGGTTTGACCGCGGGCCGCCGGCCCGTGAGCATCGGCCGCCCGCTCCAGCGCATGCGCCCACACGCCCCACACCCACACCGACCGCCCCGCGGCAGCCGCGGGCTCCGCCGTGCCCTCGCGGTGGGCGGCCTCGTGCTGGCCGGCCCGCTGGCCGCCACGGCCGGCGCCCAGCAGGAGGTCACCTTCACCTTCGAGGGCCGCGGCTTCGGCCACGGCGTGGGGATGTCCCAGTACGGCGCCCGCGGCATGGCGCTCAAGGGCTGGGACGCCGCCCGCATCCTGGGCTGGTACTACCGCGGCACGCGGATCGCCGACGGCCCGGCCCGGCGCGTGCGCGTCCTGATCGTCAACAACGCCCTCACCCAGGGCATCGCCGTGGAGGGCGGGGGCACGCTCGTGGACCCGCGGGACGCGGAGCGCATCCCCCTGGCGCCGGGCGTCCGGTACGTCGCCCGGGTGGGCGCGCAGGGCCTGGAGCTCGTGCAGCCCGAGAACACCACCGTCGACGTCGCCGTGGGCAACCTGCGCGTGATCCCCGCCGCCGGCGGGTTCGTGCGGGTGGGGACCGCCCGCTACCGCGGCGTGGTGGACCTCGTCGCCGACGGCGGACACGTCGACGTGGTCAACAACGTGGACATGGAGGACTACCTCCGCGGCGTGCTGCCCAAGGAGGTCCCGGCGTCCTGGGGCGACCGCACGCCGGCGGCCCTGCAGGCCCAGGCCGTCGCCGCCCGCAGCTACGCGTTCGCCCAGCTCCGCCCGACGCAGCCCTTCGACCTCTACGCCGACGTGCGCTCGCAGGTGTACGGCGGCGTGAACGGCGAGGACGCGCGCACCGACGCCGCCGTCGCGGCCACCCGCCGCCGGGTGCTCATGTACGGCGACACGGTCATCCCCGCGTACTTCTCCTCCACCTCCGGCGGCCACACCGAGAACGTCGAGAACTCCCTGGGCGGCGACCCCAAGCCCTATCTGGTGGGCGTGCCCGACCCGTACGACGACGTCTCGCCCCTGCACCGCTGGCCCAACCCGCCGTCGTGGACCGCCACCCAGCTGGGGCAGCGCCTGCGGCTCCCGGCGGCCGTCACCGAGGTCGAGGTCCTGCGCCGCGGGGCGTCGCCGCGCGTCATCACCGCCCGCTTCCGCACCAAGGACGGCGGGTTCACCGACCTGTCCGGCGCCAGCGTGAAGGCCCGCCTGGGGCTGTACGACACCTGGTTCTGGGTGCGCAGGTCCGACCGCCCGGCCCCGGCGGAGCCCGCGTACGACGGCGGTGCCGCGACGCCCCCGCCGGCCACCGCGCCGGCGCCCACCACGCCGGTGTCGCAGCCCGGCCCCAAGGTCGGCGACTTCCTGGTGGTCGCCTCCCGGCAGCCGTCGCTGCGCGACGCCAAGACGGTCCTGCGCCTCGTGCAGCGCGCGCGGCCGTCGGCGCGCATCCTGCCGCGCCCGCGCGGCGCCGCGAAGGTCTTCCTGGTGGTCACCCAGCGCACCCCGTCGCGCGCCGCCGCGACGAAGGAGCGGCAGCGCCTCATCGCGCTCGGCTACGCCGCGACGCTGGCCCGCGCCGTCGCGGGCGACCCGGCCGTGGTGCTGAAGACCCCGGCCGTGGCCGCCGTGAGCTACCGCGTGATCGCCGCCGACGTCCGGCTCGCGAGCCGCGCCCGGTCGGTCGCCGTCCGCCTGCGCGCCACCGGGCGCCGGGCGGACGTCACCCGCCGCGCCACGCCGCGCGGCACCCGCTACGTGGTGGTGACCCTCCGCGGCGTCACCCGCACGCGGGCCCGCGCCGAGCGCGCGGCGCTGCGTCGCCTGGGCCTGAGCCCCCGGCTGGAGTTGGTCAGGCCGTCCTGAGCTCGCCCGGCGGGAGGTCCGCCGGCAGCGGCACCTCCTGCGGCGGGGCCGGGTCGGCGTCGTCCCAGTCCCGGTA
This sequence comes from Thermoleophilia bacterium, assembly GCA_046330435.1. GTDB lineage: Bacteria > Actinomycetota > Thermoleophilia > Miltoncostaeales > Miltoncostaeaceae. The sequence continues at coordinate 179,277 of JAXLST010000010.1, forward strand.
GGCGAGTCCGTCGCGCCCCTCGTGGGCGCCCGCGCCACCGAGCGCCAGGATCACGACCCGCCCGGGGCCCCGGTTCACCAGCTGGCGCCGCACCTCGGGGGCCACCCGCGCGAGGCGCCCCTGCGGCATGTCGTGCTCCTCGCCCTCCACCACGAGCGTGAGGACGCCCTCCAGCACCAGGAAGACCTCCTCCTGGCGCTCGTGCGCGTGGATCCGCCCGCGCTCGCCCGGTGCGAGGACGATCTGGTTGAGGCCCATCGAGGTCACGCCCAGCTGCCGGCGCAGCGGGACGAAGCGGTCGTCCGCCGAGGCGGCGAGGTCGGTGAAGCTGATGCCCGTCTCCATGCGACGAGCCTACCCGGTGGGGGCGGTCAGCCGCCGCGCGCGAAGGCGGGGGAGCCCGCCAGGCGCGATGCCTCCCGGGCCTTCGCCAGGCCCGGGGCGGCGACCGCGGCGAGCGCGGTCATGCCCAGGCCGATGAGGAGGTACACCGTGCCGATGGAGACCCACTGGGTGAGGGCGCTGGTGAGCGCCGACCCGGCGGTGAAGCCGCCGATGACCAGCATGCGCCCCGACACCCCGGCCATGGCCTGCAGGTGGGCGGGGGTCCGCCGGGCGCGCGCCCCGATGATCGTGGCGGCGCAGATCGCGTTGGCCAGCATGAGCGGGCCGTAGGCCACCGCCGCGACCGTGGCGTTCGCCGCGCCGCCGAAGGCGACGCACGGCACCAGGTACAGGCACAGGGCGAGTACCAGGATCCGGGTGTCGGGCACGCGGCCCGACAGGCGGTGCAGCAGGAACGGCGCGACCATCATCGCGACGACCCCGAACGCCAGCACCATGCTCACCTGCGGGCCCTCGAGGCCCAGGCCGCGCCGCAGGTGCGGCATGGCGAGCGTGATGACGCCCGACGCCATGAGGCTCCAGGTGAAGGCGATGATCGCCAGCGCCCGCAGGGTGGGCTCCACGAACAGCAGGCGCAGCCCGTCGCCCATGCCGGTGACCGCCTCCCGGCGGTCCCGGCCCGCGGCGGCGCCGCGCAGCGCGAGGGACATGACGCAGCCCACGGCCAGGGAGACGGCCACCGCGGCGAGCGCGGTGCGCGCGCCGGCCAGGCCGATCACCAGGCCACCGATGGCGGGGCCGCCGTAGTACCCCAGGTTGAACGCGCCGGCCACGGCCGCCTGCGCGGAGAGCATCCCGTCGCGGTGCACCATGGCGCCGACGGCGCCGAACATCGCGGCGTCCACGAACACCCGGCCCGTCCCGAGCAGGAACGCCACCGCGAGGATGCCCATGGTGGGAAGGCTGCCCGCGCCGGCGGCGAGGAACGCGGCTCCCGCGACCAGCGACTGCGCGGCGAGCACGGCGCCCAGCATGGGGCGGCGGCGGCCGCGGTCACCGACGACGCCGGCCGGCAGGCCGAACAGCGCGAAGGGGAGGAACCCGGCGGTGAGCACCAGCCCCGCACCGGCCACCGACGCGCCGGCGTCGAGCACGATCCAGGGCAGCACCACGACGGACATGCCCTGGGCCAGCGCGTGCAGGAACTGCACCGCGAGCAGGAGCACGCCGTTGCGCTGCCGCACCAGGTGAGGGGGGGTGGGCATCACGGCGAATGTATCGGACGGTCACCGCCGCGCCTATAGACATGGGTATAACAATATGCGTTTGTGCGCAACGTGACGCACTCTTGTTACGTATGCGAGACAGAAGTCACAAACGCGATGTTATGTATACGTCACGATCGGCACGAGCATTGCGCCCCCTCCGCGGCCGGTCCCGGGGTTTGCGCATGCGGGCGCTCCGTTGACACCCCGCGGGCGCCCCCATAGGCTCCAACCCCGAAAGTTCACGGGTTTTGCCGGGTTTTGCGTCCGGCGCCCCAACCGCCGACCCAGAGGACCGCATGAGCGCACAGCGTCCCGAGACGATCGCCCTGCACGGAGGCCAGGTCCCGGACCCCGCCACCAACAGCCGGGCGGTGCCGATCTACCAGACCACGTCGTACGTCTTCAACGACGCCGACCACGCCGCCGACCTCTTCGCCCTGAAGGTCCCCGGCAACATCTACACCCGCATCATGAACCCCACCTGGGACGTGCTGGAGCAGCGCGTGGCCCAGCTGGAGGGCGGCATCGCCGCATGCGCCATCGCCTCGGGACAGGCCGCCGTCACGTACTCGGTGCTCAACATCGCGCGGGCCGGCGAGAACATCGTCGCGATCTCGACGCTGTACGGCGGCACGTACAACCTGTTCGCCCACACGCTGCCGCAGTTCGGCGTCGAGGTGCGGTTCGCGAACCCGAACGACCCGGGTGAGCTCGACCGCCTCGTCGACGACAAGACCAAGGCCGTGTACGCCGAGACGATCGGCAACCCCAGCGTCAACGTGGTGGACCTCGACGCCTGGTCGGCGGCCGCGCACGCCAAGGGCCTGCCGCTCATCGTCGACAACACGATCCCGACGCCGGTGCTCACCCGCGTGTTCGACCACGGCGCGGACATCTCGGTGCACTCGCTCACCAAGTTCATCGGCGGCCACGGCACGTCGATCGGCGGCATCATCGTGGACTCCGGGAAGTTCGACTGGACCGCCTACGCGGACCGGTTCCCGGGCCTCACCAAGCCCGACCCGTCGTACCACGGGGTCGTGTGGTCCGACGCCCTCGGCCCGGCGGCGTACATCGGCCGCATCCGGACCGTCCTGCTGCGGAACACCGGCGCGGCGCTGTCGCCGTTCAACGCGTTCCTCATCCTGCAGGGCATCGAGACCCTCCCGCTGCGGATGGAGCGGCACTCCAGCAACGCGCTGGCGATCGCCGAGCACCTCAGCAAGCACCCGAAGGTCTCCTGGGTGTCCTACCCCGGCCTGCCGAGCCAGCCGGACCACGAGGTCGCCAAGCGGATCCTCAAGGGCGGCTTCGGCGCGATCCTGACCTTCGGCCTGCAGGGCGGCCGCGAGGCGGGCCGCAGCTTCATCAACAACCTGGAGCTGTTCAGCCACCTGGCGAACATCGGCGACGCGAAGTCGCTGGCCATCCACCCGGCCACCACGACGCACTCCCAGCTCAACGAGGCCGAGCTGGAGTCCGCCGGCGTGAGCCAGGACATGGTGCGCCTGTCGGTCGGCATCGAGCACGTCGACGACCTGATCGCCGACCTCGACCAGGCGATCGCGGCCGCGGGCTGATCATCGGGCGATGGGGGAGGGGCGGGCGCGCGCGTGCTTTGATGCCCGGGTGCGCGCCGTCCCCTCTCCCATGACCCCGCGGCCATGACGACCGCGGGAACCATCCCCGGCGGCTCCGTCGGCCGCGTGGAGACGCGGAGGGCGGTGCTCTTCACCGAGTCCGACCCGCTGGTGCTGGAGAGCGGGCAGCGGCTGGGGCCGGTCGAGGTCGCCTACGAGACCTACGGGGAGCTGAACGCCGACCGCTCCAACGCGGTGTTCATCCACCACGCCCTCACGGGCGACGCCCATGCCGCGGGCCTGCACGAGGGCGCGACACGGCCGGGCTGGTGGGACAACTTCATCGGCCCCGGCAAGCCGGTGGACACCGACCGCCTGTTCGTGGTGTCGGCGAACCTGCTGGGCGGGTGCATGGGCACCACCGGGCCGTCGTCGACCGACCCGGCCACCGGGCACCCGTACGGCCTGCGGTTCCCGCTGTTCACGGTGGGCGACCTGGTCAACGTGCACCGCGCGCTGGTGCGCCACCTCGGGATCACGCGGCTGCTGGCCGCCGTGGGCGGCTCCCTCGGCGGGATGCAGGCCCTGCAGTGGTCGATCGAGCACCCCGACGAGGTGCACTCCGCGGTGGTGATCTGCTCCACCGCCCGCCTCTCGGCCCAGAACATCGCGTTCTCGGCGGTGGCGCGCGAGGCGGTCATGCGCGACCCCAACTTCCACGGCGGCGACTACCAGCGGCAGGGCGTGCGCCCGGACGCCGGCCTCGCCGTGGCCCGGATGATGGCCCACATCACCTACCTCTCCGAGGAGGGGATGCGCCGCAAGTTCGGGCGCCGGCTGCAGGACCGCGAGAGCCCGCGGTTCGGCTTCGACGTGGACTTCCAGGTGGAGAGCTACCTGCACCACCAGGGCGAGGCGTTCCTCAAGCGCTTCGACGCCAACAGCTACCTGTACCTGACCCGGGTCATGGACTACTTCGACCCGTTCGGCGACATGGTGGCGGCCGGCCCCAAGCTGGAGCGCGTGGACACGCGGTTCCTGGTGATGAGCTTCGACTCGGACTGGCGGTTCGACACCGCGCACTCCCGCGAGATGGTCCGGATCCTGGCGGCGCACCGGGTGCCGGTGACGTTCCGGGAGATCGCCAGCCCGCACGGGCACGACTCGTTCCTGCTGGAGGTGCCCGAGTACCACCGCACCGTCGCGAGCTTCATCCGCCGGATGGAGAGCGAGGCGATCGGCGGCGTCCCCGGGGACGGGCCCGGCCGGGCATGAGGCCCGACCTCGGGATCGTCGCGGACATGGTGCCGCGCGGCAGCCGGGTGCTGGACCTGGGCTGCGGGGACGGGGCGCTGCTGGAGGAGCTCATCCGCCGCCGCGGCTGCTCCGGGCAGGGGGTGGAGGTGTCCCCCGAGGCGTTCCACGCCTGCATCTCCCGCGGCATCCCGGTGGTGAGCGCCGACATCGACCAGGGCCTGCCGGACTTCTCGGACGGGTCGTTCGACGTGGTGGTGCTGTCCCAGACCCTGCAGACCACGTACCGGCCGGCGCTGGTGCTGCGGGAGATGATGCGCGTGGCCGCGGTGGGGATCGTGTCGTTCCCGAACTTCGGGCACCTCGGCCTGCGGATGCAGCTGCTGCTGCGGGGGCGCATGCCCAGCAGCCGGCTGCTGCCCCACAGCTGGTACGAGACGCCGAACATCCACCACTGCACGATCACCGACTTCGAGCAGCTGGCGCGCGCCGAGGGGCTGGTGGCCGCCGAGCGCGTGCTGCTGAACTCCGCCGGCGGCCCGGCGGGGACGTGGGTGCAGCGCCGCCCGAACCTCCTGGCCGCGGGCGCCGCCTACCTGCTTCGGCGCTAACCGGCGCGTGGACTCCCTCGAGGCGTTCCTCGACGCGTTCGGGACGTTCCTCGACCGGCTGGTGGAGGTGCGGTGGACGCCCCTCGCGCTGGCGGTGTGCCTGCACCTGGGCAACCTGGGGCTGCGGACCTACGCGTGGCGGAACATCATCGCCGCCGCGTACCCCGGCGCCCGCGTGCTGTGGCGGCACACCTTCGGGGCGTACTCGGCCGGCGTCGCGGTGAACGCGGTGCTGCCCGCCCGCGCGGGCGACCCGGTGAAGCTCTGGCTGGTGCACAACCGGGTGGAGGGGGCGACCTACCCGACCCTGGGGGCGACGCTGGTGGCGGAGACGCTGGTGGACGCCGTGGTGGGCGGCGCGATGCTGCTGTGGGCGTGGCAGGCCGGGCTGCTGCCGTTCCCCGACATCCCGGCGCCGGCGTTCGAGGTGTCATGGGCGTACGACCACCCGTGGATCCTGGGGGTGATCGCCGCGGTGGTGCTCACCGCGGTGCTGATCCTCGCCGTGCGGATCCGGGCGTTCTGGGCGCGGGTGCGCCAGGGCCTGGTGATCCTCACCATGCCGCGGCGCTACCTGCTGGAGGTCGCCTCGTTCCAGCTCGTGGGCTGGGGATGCCGCATCGCCGGCGCCTGAGCGTTCCTGGCGGCCTTCAACATCACCCCGTCGCTCAGCGCCGCCGTGCTGGTGCAGGTGGCCTCCAGCGCCGCCACCAGCCTCCCCGCCACGCCGGGCGGGCTGGGCCCCAAGCAGGCGCTGCTGGTGGTGCTGCTGGCGGGCGAGGCCGCCCGTGAGGACGTCCTGGCGTTCTCGGTGGGGATGGAGCTCACCACCCTCGCCGTGAACGTGGTGATCGGCCTCGCCGCGATGTCGCTGATGGTCGGCGGGCTGCACGTCAGGCGGGCCATCGCCGAGGCCCGCAACGGCGGGCCGCCCGCCTAGGCCGCGCCGGCGCCGGGCGCGGGGCGCCGCGGCCGGCCCTGCAGCAGGCGCGCAACGTCGCTCATCGACAGCAGCCCGGCGAGGCGCCCGGCGTCGTCGAGCACCAGCCCCCGGTGCAGGCCGAAGCCCTGCAGCCGTCCCACGGCCTCCTGCAGCGGCTCCTCCGGCCGGAACCGGGCGACGTGGTCCACCGGGATCATGGCCCGCGAGATCGGCGTGGTCTCCCAGACGTCCCGCGGGACGCCGTGCAGGATCCCGTGGGGGAAGAGGCCGACCACCCGCCCGTCGTCGAGCACCGGGTAGGTCGTGTACGCCCCCGTCCACCGGGTGAACGCGTCCATCTCGTCGAGGGTCGTGGTGGCCGTCGTGGTGACCGGATCCGCGACCATGACGTCCCCGACGGTGAGGCCGGCCAGGCGGGAGGTGGCGGTCCCCACCTGCACCTCGCGGGCGGAGGCCTGCAGCAGGAACCAGCCGATGAGCGCCATCCACACGCCCGACAGCGGCGACCCGAGACCGAACGCGATGAGCACGCCCAGGGCGATGATGCCGCCCGCGAAGAACCGGCCGGTGGCGCCCGCGATGCGCGTGGCGCGGGCGAAGTCCTTCGTGCGCCACCAGATCGCCGACCGCAGCACCCGGCCGCCGTCGGTGGGCAGGGCGGGGAGCATGTTGAACACCAGCAGGGCGATGTTGATGTAGCCCAGCCAGGCGGCGACCGCGTCGACGGGCTCCGGGATGCCGGGGACCAGTGCGACGCCGGTGAAACCCAGGCCCAGGCCCAGCGACACCAGCGGGCCGGCGATCGCGATGCGGAACTCCGCGCCGGCGGACGGGAACATCCCCACGAACTTCGCGACGCCGCCGAACATCCACAGCGTGATGCCGTCGATGGTCATGCCGTCCCGGCGCGCCTGGATGGCGTGGCCGATCTCGTGCAGCAGGATCGACCCCAGGAACAGCACGGCCGCCGAGACGCCCATCACGGCGCGCGTGCCGCCGCCCAGGCCCGGGTTGGTCTCCGGGAAGATGCTGGTGGCCAGCGCGAACGTGAGGTACGCGGCGATGACCAGGACGCTCCAGTTGAGGCCGATCCTGACGCCCGCGATGCGACCCAGGGGGATGCTGTCGTTCACATGGTCAGTGTCGCACGGCGGGGCGCCGCGGCGCGCCGGACCGGGCGCTTTGCCGGGGCGGCGACCCGTGCAAGCATGCCCGCCCGATGCGGGTGCCCGGTGGAGTCGTCGCGATGCTTGCCGCCGCCGTGCTGGGCGCGGCGGTCGCCGTGGCCGTGCTGGTGGTCTCCGGCGTGGTGGGTGAGAACCGCGTGGTGGAGCGCACCGTCGGCATCCCGCAGGACGACGGCTCCGGCGAGTCGCGGCTGGCGGCGGTCAGCGCCGCGTCCCCGGCGGTGGTGCGGGTGGTGCCGCAGCCCGGCGTGCCGGGCGGCTCGGCCGTGGTGGTCGCCGGCGACGGCACCGCCGTGACCGCGCTGACGGTGGTGGGCGAGGCCGCGACGGTGCGCCTGGCGGCCGGCGGCGCGGCGGCGCGGGCCGAGGTGCTGGGCACCGTCCCCCAGTTGGGCATCGCCGTGGTCCGCCCGGAGCGCCCGGTGGGGGAGGCCGCCTCGCTCGGCGGGCTCGAACAGCCCCTGCCGCCGGGCCGGCCGGTGATGACGGTCGTCAACGCCACGGGCCTGGAGCCGCAGGTGGGCGCCGGGGTGGTGTCCGCCGTGCGGCGGGAGACCTCCACGCCGGCCGACGCGGTGCCGGAGGACGCGATCCTCACCGACGCCGGCGGCAGCGGCGCGCTGGGGGCGGCCCTGGTGGGGGAACGCGGGGACATCCTCGGCGTGATGATCCGCCCGGGCGCGGCCCTGCCGATGAACATCGCGGCCGCCGCCGCCAGGATCGTCGCCGACGGCGGCACCGTCCGCGTGGCCTACCTGGGCGCCATCGCGCGGGACGCCGCGGACGACCCCCCGGACGGGGTCACCGAGGGGGCCGTGGTGGTGACCGTGCGCGCCGGCAGCCCGGCCGACGGGGTGCTGGAGCCCGGTGACACGGTGGTGGGCGTCGGCTCCCGCCAGGTGCGCGACGCCCCCGGGCTCGCCGACGCCGTGTCGGGGGCCACCCCGGGCGACGTGGTGCGCATCGCGGTCGTCCGCGACGGCGAGCGGGCGGACCTCGAGGCGCGCCTCGCGGAGCGCCCCACGAGCCTCCCGGCGCCCCGCCGCTAGTCGAACAGCGAGAAGTCGAAGCCCAGCTGGCCCTCGTCCCGGGGCGGGACGGGCGGCGGGGCGTCCGCGGCGGGCGGCGGGGGCGGCAGGTGGTCCTGCCGGGCGGCGTCCTGGGCGAGCCGGTCGGCGCGCTCGTTCGCCTCGTGGCCGGCGTGGCCCTTCACCAGCGTCGGCGTGACCCGGCGGTGCCGGGCGAGCTCGCGCAGCATGCGCTCCCACAGCTCCCGGTTCGCGACCGGCTCCTTGGCGGCGGTGCGCCAGCCCCGGCGCTGCCAGCCGGCCAGCCACCCCTTGGAGATGGCGTTCGCGACGTAGGTGGAGTCGGTGACCAGCACCACCTCCGAACCCTCCGGGGCGGCGCGCAGGCCCTCCAGCACCGCCATGAGCTCCATGCGGTTGTTCGTGGACGGCGCCTCGCCTCCGGTGAGCACCACCTCGGTGCCCGCGGGGTCGCTCAGGATCGCCGCCCAGCCGCCGCGGGAGCCGTCCCGGCCGTTGGCCGAGCAGGCGCCGTCGGTGACGAGGGTGATCGGGCTCGCGAGGGGAACGGCCATTCGCCCATGGTACCGGCGGCGCAAGCCGGGCGGACGCATTCGTTAAGTATTGGCGAGCGCCGTTCGATCAATGAGGTGTCCGCGAGGAAACGCCCCTGCCGAGCCGGGGTCGTTCGGCCCCAGCAGGCTCGCGGGCGGCAACCGTTCTCATGGAGGAGACAACCTCATGATCAACCGGCTTCGTAACCGGGCCGAGCGCCAGCAGGGTTTCACCCTGATCGAGCTCCTCGTGGTCGTGATCATCATCGGCCTTCTGGCCGCGATCGCGATCCCGACCTTCCTGGGCCAGCGTGACCGCGCCAATGACGCGGCCGCCAAGTCCCTGGTCCGCAACGCCGCGAGCGCCATCGAGGCCGCGTACGCGGACACCCAGGACTACGCGACGCTCACCCCGGCCGCCGTTCAGGCCATCGAGCCGTCGATCGCGTTCAGCGCCACCAACAACGCCGCCGCGTCGGACCAGGTCGCCGTGACCTTCGCCGCCACCGGCTACGTCATCACGTCGGTCAGCAAGAGCGGCAAGACGTTCACGCTCACCAAGAACACCGGCAACACCCCGCCGATCGCACGGACGTGCGGCGGCACCTGCACCTGGTAGCAGCGACCCGCCCCGGCCCCGCCCAGCGCGGGGCCGGGCGTCCGTCCAGCGAGGACCCCGACACAATGCTCATGCCTCCCACGCGCCGCGGGCCCGCCCGTGGCTTCACGCTCATCGAGCTGCTGGTCGTCGTCATCATCATCGGCCTGCTCGCCGCGATCGCGGTGCCGGTGTTCCTCGGCCACCGCAGGCACGCCTACGACGCCGCGGCGAAGTCGCTCATCCGCAGCGCCGCCAGCTCCATCGAGGCGGCCGCGACGAACGGCGACTACGTGACGCTCACGCCGGCGGCGGTCCAGGCCGTCGAGCCCGGCATCGCCTTCTCGGCCACGGCGGACGACGCCGGGCAGGACCAGGTGAAGGTGTCGTTCACCGCGACCGGCTACACCATCGTCTCGGTGAGCCAGAGCGGCAAGACGTTCACCCTCACCAAGGACCTCGCGGCATCGCCGGTGGTGGACCGCACCTGCGGCGCCGGCTGCACGTGGTGACAACGCTCAGATAGGTACGGCTTCCCGCCGATATCGCTGGCAACGGCCCGGACGCCGTCGCCCCACCTCCGAACGCAAGGAAGCGCCCGAAGTGCCAACCCCACGACGGTCACGCGCATCGGCACGGACGCGATGCAAGCTCGTCACGAACCGCGCGGAACGCGTGCGTGACGCGGCCCTAGCGTCCACCGGCATGCGCATCCCCGGCATCGCGATCCTCTCGGCCGCCGCCCTGGCGACGGTCGTGCCCTTCGCGGCGGCCGCGGCGGACAAGACGCCCCCCATCCCGGCGACGGTCGACGCGAAGTCCCCGTTCACGGCGGACCGCGACTCCAGCGAGCCGCTCGGGCTCACCCCGGACCAGGTCTCCGACCCGTTCACGTACCCCGACGAGCCGGTGGTGCTGGAGTGGTCCCCGGTCCCCGGGGCGGTCAGCTACGTGGTGGAGATCTCCACCAGCCCGGGCTTCACCCGCGTGGTGTGGCGGGCGACCACCGACCAGTGGAAGGTCGCGCCGCAGACGCTGCTGCCGGACGGCACCTACTGGTGGCGGGTCACCGCCGTCGACGCCGCCGGCACCAAGGGCATCACCAGCGAGGTGGCGACCTTCGCCAAGAACTGGCCCAGCCGGATCACCGGCGGGGTCCTGTCGGCCACGCCGGGCGGCGCCGCCACCAGCCTCATCCGCATCACGCCGTACCTGCGCTGGAACAAGGTCGCGGGCGCCCGGTCGTACGACACGCAGATCGCGCCGGCCGACCAGTTCGCCACCCCGTCGTTCTCCAGCATCAACTTCCCGGTCACGGCGATGAGCCCGGCCGAGGTCGGCGTGCTGCCGGACGACGCCTACCAGTGGCGCGTGCGGGCGACGGACCCGGCGAAGAACCCGGGGCCGTGGGTCACCATGCCGCAGTTCACCAAGGCCTGGGTCGCCCCGGTGCCGGTGCTGCCGGCCGACGGCGCCACCACCGACACCTTCATGCTCAAGTGGGACCCGGTCGCGGGCGCCGAGAAGTACCTGGTGCAGGTCACCCGGGTGGCCCACAACTTCACCGAGACGGACATGGCGATCAACGCGGAGACCGCGAACAACGCCTTCATCCCGTCCCTGGAGGAGGTCCAGGCCCAGTCCATCGGGGCCGGCACCTACCACTGGCGCGTGCGGCCCATCGTGGACGGCATCTACGGCACGTGGTCCGACGAGCAGTCGTTCACGCTCGCCGCCCCCGCGAGCACCACGGCCACGCCGGTGCTCACACCCAGCGGCAACAGCGACACCGCGCTCATGCCGCACCTGCTCTGGAGCTCGGTCACCGGCGCCACGATCTACCGCGTCGACATCGCGACGGACTTCCAGTTCAACAACATCGTCGAGAGCGCGATCACCAAGTCCCCGGGCTGGGTGCCGCGCACGCCGCTGCGGGACAACCAGGTCAACGAGGGCTACTACTGGCGCGTGGTCGCCGGTTCCGGCGCGTCGGCCTCGAACCCGCACTGGATGTACGCGGAGAACACCGCCCCGACGCTGTCGTTCACCAAGCAGACCCGCGTCACGCTGGGGTCCGCCGCCACCGGCGTCATCTCGGAGCCGCCGCTGTTCACGTGGTCGGAGGTCCCGGGGGCCGCGAAGTTCGAGCTCCAGCTGTCGCGCGACGAGGAGTTCGACAGCGCCCGCACCCAGAGCCTCACCGTCTGGGCGACCGGCACCGAGTGGGCGAAGGACCAGGGCAAGCGCCTGCCCTCCGGCACCTGGTACTGGCGGGTCCGCGCCATCGACTCCGCCGAGAACGGCCTCACCTGGAGCCCGGTGCAGAGCTTCACGCTCAACCCGCCGCGGCCCGACATCGCGGAGCCCGCCGACGGCGACGTCGTGGTGGGGTCGCCGCTGGTGCGGTGGGCCACCGTCAACGCGGCCTGCGCCTACCAGGTGCAGTTCGCCGACAACCCGTCGTTCCAGGCCAACGGGGAGACCCCCACGGTCGAGACGCCGGACGCCAACCTCACCCCGGGCGCGCCCAGCGCGGAGACCCAGGTGCCGCAGGGCGCCGTCTCGACCCCGCAGGTGGCGGTGGTCCCCTCCGGCGACGTCATCTCCAAGCCGGGCACCTGGTACTGGCGGGTGCGCGCCGACTTCTGCGACAGCGACTACGGCCCGTGGACGCCCACGCGCAAGTTCCGCAGCGTCCGGCCGCCGCAGTTCAACCTCAACCGCATCGGCAACTCGGCGCTGTTCGGGTCGCGGCTGGTGGTCGCCGGCAAGCTCGTCCACAACGGCCGCGCGGTGCGGAACCCGCGGCTCATCGTGGAGCGCCGCCTGCCCGGCGAGTCCGGCTACTCGGCGTACGGCACGGTCAGCGGCGACGCCGCCGGCCGGTTCGCGTTCAGCCTGCGCCAGCGGCGCACCGCCGCCTGGCGGATCCGCTGGGCCGAGACCGCCGACCACCCCGAGGGCCTCGCGCCGTTCGCGGTGCGGGTGGTCCCGCGGGTGTCGTTCAACCTGTCGTCGTCCCGGGTGGAGCGCCGCCGCACCGTCACGGTGCGCGGGTCGGTCTACCCGGCCACCAAGGCCTACGTCCAGGTCCGCGAGAGCAGCGGCTGGACCAACCTGGCGACGGTGCCGGGCACCAAGCAGCGGTTCCGCGTGAAGGTGCGGGCGAACCTCGAGCCGGGCGGGCAGCAGCTGCGCCTGTACGTGCCCGCCGGGGATGACCGCAAGCTCGACGAGACCGCGTCGGCGAAGCGCAACCTGTACGTCTACGACCGGTTCGTGGTGCGCTGACCGTGACCGCCCCGCTCGACATGGCGCCCCTGGCGTACTGGGTGACCCTCGCGGCCCTCGTGGGCCTCGCCTTCGGGTCGTTCTCGACCGTGGTCGCCTGGCGGTGGCCGCGGGAGGAGTCCCTGGTCACGCCGCGCTCCCACTGCGGGTCGTGCGATCGCACGCTCGGGGTGCTGGAGCTGGTGCCGGTGCTGTCCTGGCTCGTCCAGGGCGGCCGGTGCCGGGGCTGCGGCGAGCGGGTGCACTGGCGCTACCCGGCGATGGAGCTGGCCAGCGGTGCGCTGGCCGCCGCCGCCATCGCCGGCTTCGGACCCACCTGGGAGGGGCTGGCCGCGGCGCTGCTGGGCGTCGCGCTGGTGCCCGTGGTCGTCATCGACCTCGAGCACCGCCTCATCCCCGGCGTCATCGTGATCCCGGCCGCCGTCGCGGGGCTGGGGCTCATGGTGGCGTCCGACCCCGCCGGGTGGTGGAAGCCCGTCGCCGGCGCCGCCGGCGCCGCGGGCTTCATCTTCCTGCTGTGGCTGGCCTACCCGGCCGGCATGGGATTCGGCGACGTCCAGCTCGCCCTCCTGCTCGGCGCCGTCCTCGGCGCCTCCGTCGTCCCCGCCCTGTTCGTGGCCTTCGCGGCCGGCGCCCTGCTGGGCGCCGTGCTCCTGGTGCGCCACGGCGGTGCGGCTCGCAAGATGGCCGTCCCCTTCGGCCCGTTCCTCGCCGCCGGTGCCCTCGTGGCCCTGTGGTGGGGCCCTTCGATGATCGGCTGGTACGCCGATCGGCTCGGTTGAGCCTGACCCCCACGACAACGATACGGACGTCGTTTCAATGAGCACAGTCGTCGCACTGGACATGGGATCGAGCGCCATCGCCGGCGTCGAGCTCAGGACCGGGCGTGAGAAGGTCTCCCTCACCAAGGCCGCGGTGGAACCCATCCCGGCCGGGCTTCTGCACGACGGGGAGATCCAGCAGCCCAGCGAGCTCGCAGCGGAGCTCAAGCGGTTCTGGAAGGCCGCGCGCTTCTCCGGACGCCGCGTCCGGCTCGGCGTGGCGAACCAGCGGGTGGTCGTGCGCGTGATCGACCTCCCCGCACTGGACGACGAGCGGGAACGCCGCGCGGCGGTCGAGTTCGAGGCCGCCGAGCACATCCCGATCCCGCCGGACCAGAGCGTCGTCGACTTCCAGCCCATCATGCGGTACGAGGGCGACAGCGGTCCGCGCGAGCGCATCGTCGTGGTCGCCGCCCACCGCGAGATGATCGACCAGCTGGTCTCCGTCGTGCGCGGCGCCGGCCTGCAGCCGGTCGGCATCGACCTGGAGGCCTTCGCGCTGCTGCGCGCGCTCCAGGCGCCACCGTCCGTGCTCGACGAGGGCTCCCCGGACACGCAGGCCCAGGCCGTCGTCCACGTCGGCGCCGAGGTGACCCACGTCATCGTGTCCGTCGACCGGAACTGCCATTTCACCCGCATGGTCGGGTTCGGCGGCGAGCAGCTCACCCGCGCGGTGGAGCAGCGCACCGGCCTGCCCCGCGAGGAGGCGGAGGCCGTCAAGCTGGCCTGCGGCCTGCTCGGCCAGCCGCTGGAGGGGTGGGACGCCGACACCGTCGCCGAGGTCCGGCACGCGCTGGCCCTGGGGGCCCGCCCGCTCGTGCGGGAGGTCTCCCGGTCGCTCGACTACTACCGCTCGCAGCCGTTCTCGCGGAGCATCGGGGGGATCATCCTCTCGGGCGGGACGTCGCTGTGCGCCGGCATCGACCGGTACCTGCAGCAGGGCCTGGGCATCAAGGTCGAGCTCGGGAACCCGCTGGGCCAGGTCGACGACACCGGCGGGGTGAGCCCCGAGGTGGCGGCCCGCGCGGCCGTCGCGGTGGGCCTCGCCCTCGACGCCCCCGGAGGTGCCCGATGAGGGCCGTCAACCTCCTGCCCTCCAAGCCGGGCCGCGGTGGCGCGCTCGGCGGCGCCGGCGGGTCCCGCCGGCCGGTCGCGATCCTCGCGGCGGCCGCGGTGGTCACCGGCATCGGGTACATGGCGTGGAGCGCCCGGAGCGAGGTGAGCGACCTCTCGACCCAGGTGACCGCGGCGACCGACGAGAAGACCGCGCTGGAGACCCAGCTCGCGTCGATGATGGCCGTCGACCAGCAGGCGAACGCCCAGGTGGCGCGTCGCGGCGCGGTCGTGACGGTCGCCTCGGCGCGCATCAACTGGGAGCGCATCGTGCGGGACACCGTCACGGTGCTGCCCGACAAGGTGTGGCTCAGCCAGGTGAACGGCGTGATGCCGTCCGCCGCGGTCACGCCCACGGCCGCCGCCGCGGCGCAGCCCACCTCGGTGAGCGCGCCGCCGCAGGGCCTGCACCTGGAGGGCTTCGCCTTCACGCAGGTGCAGGTCGCCCAGCTGCTCGCCCGCCTCGAGGCGGTCCCGGGCCTGGGCGAGCCCCGCCTGGCCTCCGCCGAGAAGATCACCCGCGGCGGCAAGCGCATCGTCCAGTTCATCCTGGACGCGCCGATCGACCAGCGCGCCCAGGACCGGCCCACCCTCGCGGTGGTCACCGGGGACGGCACCGGCACCGCGCCCGTCACGACGACGGGCGGCACCGCGGCCCAGGGAGGGGCCTTCAAGCCATGAACATGAGCAAGCGCGACCGGATGCTGCTCTCCGTCATCGGCGCCGTGGTCGTCGTGGGCGGGGCGTACTGGTTCCTCATCAAGCCCGCGCGGGCCGAGGCGCAGCAGAAGCGCGACGAGCTCGCCGCGATCCAGGACGAGACCGGCGTCATCCGCGACCAGATCTCACGGCTCCAGAAGTCGGAGAAGGACGCGGCGGACACCCGGGTGGAGGGCTTCCGCCTGGCGAAGGCCGTCCCGAACTCGACGAGCATCCCCGGCGCGATCGTCCAGCTGCAGCGCCTCGCCGACCGGTCCGACGTGGACCTGGCGGTGCTGCGCACCAGCGTCGTCACCGACATCGGGCAGATGAAGGCCATCGAGCTCGAGGTGAAGGTGACGGGCCGCTTCTTCGACGTCGACGACTTCATGTTCCGCGCGCACCGCATGGTGACCGTGGACGAGAAGGACCGCCCGCAGATCAACGGCCGCCTCGTGGCGATCAAGGCGCTGGAGCTGCAGGTCACCGAGGACGACCAGAGCACCGACGGCGGCGACACCGTCGACGGCGACCTGCACGTCCTGGTGTTCAGCGCGCCGTCCGCGACGGCCGCCGCGGCGGAGACCGCGGCGACCACCACGACTGGAGGTACCCCGTGAACCGGCGGCACGCGACGGGCGGCGCCGCGGCACTGGCGGCCGCCATCCTCCTCGCCGGCTGCGGCGGGGGAGGGGGCGGCGGCGCCGACGCGGGCGCCGCGACCACGGCCACGCCGGTGACCCCGGCCGCCGCGGGCGTGAGCGCGATCCCCACCGACAGCCTGTTCGGCACCCCCGACGCGGCGAGCGACTCCGCGGTCGTGGGGAGCCTGTCCGGCTACGAGGAGTTCGGCACCCCGCGGGACGCCTTCGACCAGCTGGTGTCCGAGGACGCGGGCGGCGGGACGGTGAGCAGCGAGCCGGTCACCGGCGCGCCGGTGCCCACCAGCACCGCGCCGGTCGTCCCGACGGCGCCGGTCACGCCGGTCACCACGGCCCCCACCACGACGACGCCCACCACCACGGCCCCCGCGGTCTCGGTGATGGAGGCGGACTTCGACATCGGCGGCGAGCCGGTGGTCGCCCAGGAGGGCGACGCCATCCCGCCGGGCACGCAGCAGTTCACGGTGGAGAAGATCAGCTCGAGTGCGGTGACCCTCAAGCTCAACGGCGGCCTGCTGCCGAGCGGCGCGGACACCGTGACCCTGTCCAAGGGCGAGTCGATCAGCCTCTACAACCAGACCACCAGCACGCTCTACAAGATCCGGCTCATGGAGATCCGGAAGGCGTAGCGGCGGCACCGCCCCCCAAGGGGGCGGGTGGCGGCACACACGAGAGGGGCGCCCGGGCGGGGCGCCCCTCGTCGTTGCGGGACCCGGTGGCGCGTTCCTCAAGTCGGCCGCTTCGGGACCGATCCCTCTCCGGACGACGTGCGCCCCGGCGCGCGTCCCACAGAGCTCGAACCCCGATCACAGCGAGGCACGGATGACCACCACCACCAGCGTCCGCAGGACGGCGCGAACCACGATGGCCGCGGCCGTCACGGCCCTCGCGGCCACGGGGGCGGCGGCGGGTCTCGCCGCCGGGGCGACGCCCACGTCCCTCACGATCACCTCCGTGACCCAGGCGTCGCGGACGGTGACCACCACGACGACCTCGGGTCAGACGGTCACCGCGAACCTCGGGCTGTTCAACCTGCGGCTGCTGCCGCAGGGGGGCACCGCGGTCACCGCGCTGGGCTTCTGCGACGACCCGCTGGTCGGGATCGGCGTGGGGAAGACCTACGCGATGGCGATGCAGGACGCCACCGAGGCGCCGGAGCTCGCAGGCCCGAGCTACCGGGCCGCCGCGTACCTCATCCGCACCGCCGAGGCGCACATCGCGGCGGCCGCCGACCCCCGCCTGGAGTCCGGCGCCCACCAGATCGCGGTGTGGCAGCTGGGCGGCCGGGTGAAGATGGACACGCCCACCAACGACCCGGCGATGAACGCCCGGGCCGCCGCGCTGCGCGCCGAGGCGCTCGCCACGAGCGACAAGTCCCCGGGTGCGGCGGGATCCGCCGCCACCGCGTGCGCCGGCACCGGTGAGGTGACGGTCACCGTCTCCGGCGCCGCCGGCGCGAAGGCGCAGATCTCGGTGAGCAGCGGCTCCGCCGTGGTGAGCGCGAACCAGGTGGTGCTGGGTGCCGACGGCCAGGCGACGGTGCGGGTGACCGCCTCCGCGCCGGGTGCGTCGGTGGTGCGCGTGGTGCTCGACACCGCCGGCCTGCGCCGGGCGGTGCGGGTGGGCACGAGCGGCCCGCAGCAGACCGTGTCGGTCACGCCGGGCAGCACCGTGTTCCAGGTGCCGGTGGAGTTCACCGACTGCACCAGCACGCCGAGCATCCCGGGCGGCGGGGACGCGACCCCCACCACGCCGGCGCCGAACCCGCTGGCCCCGTCGGGCGACCGGCCCGCCGGCGAGACGCCGCAGGGCGGGGGCGGCACGCCGGCGCCGGAGCTGCAGCGCCCGGCCCTGACGCTCACCAAGACCGCGCCGGCCCGGGCGCGCCTGGGCGGGGCGATCACCTACCGGCTCACGGTGCGCAACACGGGTGACACGACCCTCACCGGCGTGGCCATCACCGACCCGGTTCCGGACGGCCTCATCGTCCCGGCGGGCTCCCGCGCCGCGCGCCTGCTGCGCAGTGGGGCGATCGGCATCTCCGTGGGCCGCCTGGCCCCCGGCGCCTCCCGCACCTACTCGGTGACGCTGCGGAGCCTGATGGACCGCGGCGGCCGCATCTGCAACCTGGCGACCGCGACCGGCACCAGCGGCTCCGGTTCGTCGGCCACGGTCCTCCGTGACCGAGCCCGCGCCTGCACGACCCTCGCCGGGCGCCCGCGGGCGGTGGTGCCCGCGGTCACCGCCTAGCGGCGAGCGGACGCAGCGACCCGGCCCCGAGGGGCCGGGCGCCGGAACGACGAGGGGCGGCCGAATGGCCGCCCCTCGTGCGTTCGTCCTATGCCGACCCGGCGGCCTCTCGCTCCGCCTCCTCCGCGACGGCCGCGAGCGCGAGCTCCAGGCGTTCCCACGCCCGTCGCTCCGCCTCCTCGTGGTCGAGCGGCGACGCGTACAGGTGCGCACCCCTGGACACGGCGAGGTAGTCGTCTCGTGCGCGCTCGAGTTCCTCTGCTGCGGTCATTGAGCTGAGCTCGGTCATCGGGCCACACCTCCTGGTCCACGGCCGGGTCAATTGGGTGAGTATGACGCGACTTGCGGCGTCCGTCATGGGGACCCGGCCGGATACGACACGCGCCGGTCTCACATGCGGATGCCGCGGCCGCCAGCTACCCTGCCGGGCGGTGGCGACCGGGCACGGCACATGACGCGGCGGATCCTGCATCCCAAGGTGGTTCTGCCGGTGATCGGCGTGCTGCTGGTGCTCGGGCTCATCGCGTTCCGGGTCGCGGCCGAGATCACCGTGAAACGGGCGTTCTACGCGCCCCTGGACATGTCCGGCGTGTACGACACGCGCATCCGGTGGACGCTGCTGCTGGCCGGCATCGGCATCGCGGTCGCGCTCCTGCTGGCGGTGCCGGTGTGGATGGTCGGCCGGGCGCTGGGCCGCGAGGACGTGCGTCCGAAGGCCCGTCCGCGGCGGCCCACGGGCCCGCTCACGGAGGAGGAGATCGAGCGCCTCACGCGGCGGCTGGACGTCGCGGACCTCACGGCGCTCGCCCAGGGCGAGGACGCGGAGCCGGAGGCGGCCCTGCCGGACGAGGCGCAGCGCCGCACCCTGCGCTGGGGTGCCCGCGGTGGCGCGGTCGTCACGTTCCTGCTGGCCGCCGGCGTGCTCGCGCCGGGCCTGGTGGCCTCGCGCGACCGCCTCCTGGCGGCGTGGCACGCCGTCCCGTTCGACCGCACGGACCCCGTCTTCGGGCGCGACGTGTCGTTCTTCGTGTTCACCGAGCCGGCGATCCGCGACGTGGTCCAGGTGCTGGCCTCGGCGCTGTTCCTGTCGGCCCTCGGCGTGCTCGCGACCGGACTGTCCATCTGGTACTCGGAGCGCCAGCGGGGAGCGCTGCTGCAGTCGGTGGCCGTGCTGGACCGGACCCTGCGGGCGGCGTTCCTGCTGGGCGGGGCGTTCCTGCTGTGCATGGCGGCCCTGCTGTGGCTGTCGCGGTACGGGCTCACCGTGGGCCCGGGCGACGTCATCGCGGGCGCCGGCGCGGCGACGCGGAACATCGACATCCCGACGCGGGCCGTCGGCGCCGTCGCGCTGGCCGTCCTCTCCCTGGGCCTCATGGCCCTCAGCGGGCGCCGGCTGCGCCAGCGCATGGGCATCACCCGCATCGGCACGGCCGTGCCGCTGGGGCTCATCGTGTGGGCCGCGGCGGCGGTCGCGCTGGTGGTGGTGGCCAGCCCGTGGTGGCTGGTGCTCGCGCTGCCGCTGGTGGTGGCGGCGGTGCTCGCCTGGCGCGGCCGGGGCCTGCCGTGGGGCAGGGAGGACACCCCGGTGTGGGGCGTCCCCGCGTTCTGCGCGGCGTCGGCGATCCTGCTGAGCGCCCTCGGTCCGGTGGGCGCGCTGCTCAACGACGCGATCGTCCTGCGCGGCACGCAGCTGCAGGTCGAGGAGCAGAACATCCAGGCGACGCTCGACGCCACGCGGCGCGCCTCCGGCATCGACGCCGCCCAGATCGTCGCGTCCCGGTACACGCCCGGCGGGGTCACGGCGAAGGCCGTCGCGGACGCGCCGGCGTCGGTGGGCTCCCTGCGGTTCCTCGACCAGGAGCCCGCCCAGCAGGACTGCCAGCGCCTGCTCACCCAGATCAGCCCGTTCTACGCGTGCATCGACACCGACGTGGACCGCTACGTGATCGGCGGCGAGCCTCGCACGGTCTTCACCGTCGGCGGGGAGATCAACTACCAGCGGGCGCCGGACTTCCAGCGCCGGCACTTCACCTACACGCACGGCAACGGCCTGCTGGCCACGGCGGTCAACGAGATCCGGCCGCGGGACGGCCGGCCGGTGTGGTCGTCGTTCGGGGTGGAGCAGCAGGGCGTGACCCAGCTGACGCCGCCCCTGACGCACCCCGAGATCTACTTCGGGGCCCAGCCGGGCATGCCGTGGGCGGTCGCCAACACCCGCCAGGCGGTGTTCGACCGGGGCGAGAACCGGCAGAACGTGACCTGGTGCACCGGTGAGGACGCCGCCCGGTGCGGCGGCGAGGGCGGCACGGGCATCCGCATCGGCTCCGGCTGGCGGCGCCTGGCGATCACCGAGTTCCTCGGCGGCCTGCCGTACGTCGGCGGCGGGCGGCGGGTGTGGAACGCGACCTCCGGCAGCGAGCGCGCCCCGGCGGACGAGAACAGCAGCCTGCTGCTGTACCGCGACATCGGGTCGCGGATGAGCGAGCTGGCGCCGTTCCTCGTGCCCGACAGCGACCCGTGGTTCGTGGCCGCCGAGGGCCGCATGTGGGTGCTTCAGAACCTGTACGTGGCGACCGACCGCTACCCGTACGCCGCGAACTTCAACGGCGTGAACTACCAGCGCCAGCCGGTGGTGGCGGCGATGGACGCGTACTCGGGCGAGACGCACCTGTTCGTCACGGACCCGTCCGAGCCGATGCTCGCGACGTACCGGAAGGTGTACCCGGGGCTGTTCACCGACGGCGCCCGCATGGACGAGCTCGCCCCCGGCGTGCGCGCCCACCTGCGCTACGGCGAGGACCTGTTCGACTTCCAGAGCCAGGCGACCCTGCGGTTCCACGTGACCACCGCCGAGACGCTGTACAACGGCTCCGAGCAGTGGGCGCCCACGCAGGAGCGCCTGGGGAGCGGGGCGGAGGGCGTCCTGCAGAACTCGGCGGCGCGGTACACGTACGCGGTGCTGCCGGGTGAGCGCAGGGAGCGGTTCCTGCTCATCCGCTCGTTCAAGCCCCAGGCCGAGGGGGCCACCGGGTTCTCCGGGTGGCTGGCGGTCTCCAGCGACCCCGGCGACTTCGGGCGGCTCACCCTCATCGACTTCCGCACCTCGCCGGGCCTGGAGTCGCTGCAGACCTTCACCCAGACGGTGGGCAACGACGCGACGCTCTCCGGGGAGCTCGGCGTGCGCGGCCGCAGCATCCTGCGCGGCAACGCGCTGGTGGTGCCCATCGGCCAGGGCCTGCTGTACGTCCAGCCCATCTACCTCGACTCCGGCGGCCTGCTGCCCACGCTGTTCCGCGTGGTCGTGGGCCTGGGCGACGGGCGGGTGGCGTCCGGGGCGACCTTCCAGGCGGCGCTGACGGCCCTGCTGGGCGGCGAGGACGGCGGCGGCCAGCAGCCGAACGCCACGGTGGCCGAGCTGGTCGCGGCCGCGGCGGCGCGCTTCGAGGCCTACCAGCAGGCGGTCGCGGCGGGGGACTTCGAGGCGGCGGGGCGGCACCTGGCCGCGGCGCAGCGCCTCATCGAACGGGCCCGGGACCTGTCCGCCCGGGGGACGGGGCGGGCCGGGGGCTGAGCCCCCGGCCACGGCGCCCGGTGGCTACTCGGCCTTCTGGCCCTGCTCGTCGGGCATGCGGATCCTGCGTCGGCGGTCCGCCTTGTCCGGCTCCCACACCTTGAACTTGCTCACCAGCTCGTCCAGGTAGGCAACGGCGGCCTGCACCTCGCGGGCCGTCACGGCCACGCTGTCGGCGGCGGCCGAGGTCTCCTGCACGGCGGCGGCGATCTCGGTGCCGGACGCCGCGTTCTCCTCGCTCACCGCGGCGACCTCGCTCATGCGGTCCTGCACGCTCAGCGCGGACTGCTCGAGCTCGCTGCAGGCCGAGGAGACGCTCTCGACCTCGTTCGCGACGGCGCTGACGCGCTCACGGATGGCGGCGAAGGCGGTGCCGGCGTGCTCGACGATCTGCGCGCCCTGGCTCACCTCCTCGCGGCCCTGGTCCATGGCGGCCACGGCGCGCTCGGTCTCCTGCTGCAGGTCCCCGATGATCTCGGCGATCGACCCGACGGCGTCCTGGGACTGCTCGGCGAGCTTGCGGACCTCCTCGGCGACCACCGCGAAGCCCCGGCCGTGCTCGCCGGCGCGGGCGGCCTCGATGGCGGCGTTCAGCGCCAGGAGGTTGGTCTGCGCGGAGATCTCACCGATGGTCTGCACGATCGCGCCGATCTCGCGGCCGCGGTCGCCCAGGGCGGCGACGACCTCGTGGACGTCGCCCACGGAGCGCTCGATGGAGTTCATGGCCTGCTGGACCTGCGCGATGCTGCGCTCACCCTCGGCGGCGCGCTCGTCGGCCTCGCCGGCCACCTGGGCCACGCTGCGGCCGGCGTCGGCCGCGCGGCTGATGGTGATGCCCATGTCCTCGACCAGGCCGCCCACCTCGGTGACGCGCTCGGCCTGCAGGGTGGTCGCGGCCGCCATGCCGTCGACGGTGCCGGCGGTCTGGGCGACGGCCTCCCCGGCCTCCGCGGCGGACAGCACCAGCGTGTCGGCGTTGCGGGCCAGGCCGTCGGAGGCCTGGCTGGAGAGCCGCACGATGTCGTGGACGGTGGCGGCGAAGCGGTTGAAGTTCTTCGCGACCTGGCCCACCTCGTCCTGGCTCTTGATCTCGATGCGCTTGGTGAGGTCGCCATCGCCCTCGGCGAGCTCCCACATCCGGTCGCGCAGGTCCCGCAGGGGGAAGGTGATGAGCCGGTACAGCAGGTACGACAGGCCGGCGCCGAGGATCAGCGCGAGGAGCCCGACGAGCCCGATGAGCACGTTGGCCCGCGTGGAGGCCGACTGGGCGTCCGACTGGGTGTGGGCCGCGATCCCGCGGACCTCCTTGAGGATGATGTCGCCCTGGGCGATCTGCTGGTTCACCAGCTCGCGCGCCTGCTCGGCGTACGTCTTCACGTCCGCCGTGCGGCCCGCGCGGACGGCCGGCACCAGCTTGTCGAACACGGTGGGGTCGTGCAGCGCGTCGGCCGCCTCGGCCTTCTTCACCGCCGCCTGGATCACCGCGTTGTCCGGGTAGGCCTCCTGCACGGCCTTGCGGCCGGCGCCGGCCCGCTCGGCGGACGCCTCGAACTCGTCGAGGAGGGCCTGGTCGGCGAAGATCGTGAACTCCGCCTGCAGGGACCGCTGGGCGAGCTGCTCCCGCGGGATCGTGGACGCCGCCTCGACGGCCTTCTGGGCCGTCGCGACCTTGTCGAACGACGCGGACGCCGATCGCAGCGACATCACGGCGATCAGCACCGCCACCACGAGAAGGGTGAGGATCGATCCCGTGACGATCGCGATCTTGCGGCCGATGGGGAGATTGACAACGCGCGAGACCACCGGGTCCCTCCTGGTCAGTCGTCGGGGCGAATGAGCCTGGTCGCGGACTGCGGGGGAAGGGGGATCCGCGTCGGATTCGCAGCCCCAATCGGTCAGGGGGGACGGAAGTTGAGCGCCCGGGCGTGCGGATTCGGGCGCCATCCGGCGGGCCGGTTCCCTACACTTCCCAACCCGTGGCACTGACCTACCGCACAGCCGGCGAGTCGCACGGCCCGGCGCTCTTCGCGATGGTCGAGGGGCTGCCCGCGGGCCTCGAGCTCGTCCCCGAGGACATCGACACCGACCTCGCCCGCCGACAGCTCGGCTACGGGCGCGGCGGCCGCATGAAGATCGAGACCGACCGCGTCCAGGTGAAGACCGGGCTGCGGCACGGCCGCACGATCGGCAGCCCGCTCACGATGGAGATCGTGAACGCGGACTTCGTGAACTGGTCGGAGGACCGCATGGCGATCTGGGCGCCCAAGGCCCCGGTCGACCCCATCACGCTCCCGCGGCCCGGGCACGCCGACCTGGCCGGGATGATCAAGTACGGCACCGACGACCTGCGGCCCATCCTGGAGCGCGCCAGCGCCCGCGAGACCGCCGCCCGCGTGGCGGCCGGCGGCGTCGCGAAGGCCCTCCTGCGCCGGTACGGCGTGGAGATCCGCAGCCACGTGGTCACCATCGGCCACGTCGACGCCCCGCGGCGCGACGACCTCGCCGTCTCGGACTTCGAGGGCGTGGACGAGAGCCCGGTGCGGTGCCTCGACGCGGCGGCCTCCGCGGAGATGCGGGAGGCCATCAAGGCCGCGGGTCAGGACCACGACACCCTCGGCGGCATCTTCGAGGTGTGGGCGTTCGGGCTCATGCCCGGCCTGGGCAGCCACGTGAGCGGCGACAGCCGCCTGGACGCTCGCATCGGCGCGGCGTTCATGGGCATCCAGGCGATCAAGGGCGTCGAGATGGGCGCCGGCTTCGAGCTGGGCCGCATCCCGGGCTCGCAGGCCCACGACGAGATCTTCTGGGACGAGGACGAGGGCTACCACCGCCGCACCAACCGCTCCGGCGGCCTGGAGGGCGGCATGACCCACGGCGCCCCGGTCGTGGTGCGCGCGGTCATGAAGCCCATCTCCACGCTGTCCCGTCCGCTGGCGTCGGTGGACGTCGCCACCAAGGAGCCGAAAAAGGCGTTCAAGGAGCGCTCCGACATCTGCGCGGTGCCCGCCGCCGCCGTCGTCGGGGAGGCCGCGCTGGCGTTCGTGCTGGCCCAGGCGCTGCTGGACAAGTTCGGCGGGGACTCGGTGGGCGAGCTCGACGCCTCGGTGGAGCGCTACCTGCAGACGGTCCGCGGATCCCACTGAACATGGGCTGGGTCGTCCTCACCGGCTACATGGGGGCCGGGAAGTCCACGGCCGGGCGGGCGCTCGCGGAGCGCCTGGGCACGGCGTTCCTGGACAGTGACGCCGTGATCGAGGAGCAGGCCGAGCTGCCCATCCCGCGGATCTTCGCCACCAAGGGCGAGGTGTGGTTCCGCCGGATGGAGGAGCGCGTCATCCGTGACGTCACCGCCTCCGAGCCGGCCGGCGTGCTGGCCGTGGGCGGCGGGGCCGTGGAGAGCGAGAAGACCCGGGACCTGCTGGGCCGCACCGCCCACGTGGCGTGGCTGCGGATGGAGCCGGCGGCGGCGTGGGTGCGCGTGAACGGCTCCGACCGGCCCCTGGCGAGCAACGAGGCCGTGTTCCTGCGCCGGTACGAGCGCCGGATCCCCGCCTACACCGAGGTCGCCGACTACGTGGTGGACGCCCGCGGCCCGTCGACGAGGTGGTCGCCGACCTGGAGGCGTGGGCCCGCGGCCTGTGCCGGGAGAGCCCTCGTGACCGCCCGGCCGTACGGCCGCGCACGTGATCTCGGCGGAGGGGCACCACCTACTTCACCGTCCACATCGGCGAGGGGCAGCTGGAGCACCTGTCCCCTGTGGGCCGAGCAGCCGCCGGCGACCAGGCCCTGGTGGTGCTCGACGGTAACACGGGCCCCCACGCGAGGCCGCCGCCGCGTCCCTGCGTGACGCCGGGCTGCGCACCTCCACATGGTGGAGGTGCCGCTGGCGAGCGCTCCAAGTCGCCTTCCTGGTCGAAGCCGGAGCGTCGCCGTCGAAAAGCGGCTCGCGCCGGCATCCGCCGCAGCAAGGACGCTGTCGCCGGGCGGGCGTCGGGCGACCTGGCCGGGTTCCTGGCGGCGTCCTGGCCAGCGCGGCGTGCGGCTGGTGCACGTGCCCACCACCTGCTGGGCGATGGTGACCTGGGCATCGGCGGCGGCAAGACCGGCGTGGACCTGCCGGAGGGCAAGAACTACGTCGGGGCGATCTGGCAGCCGCAGCTGGTGGTGGTGATGGACACCGCCACCTCTGGGCACGCCCGCCCGGGAGCTGTCGCGGTTTCCTCGCGGAGGTCGTCGGCATGGGCTGCTGGACTCGGTGGAGCTGTTCGAGCGCGTCGAGGCGGCCCGGTGCCGCTGCCCGGGCCCGCCGCCCGCTGCTGGACTATCCGCGACTGCGCCCGCTGGCTGGTGGACGTGGTGACCCAGGACGAACCCGGGAGACCGGCCTGCGCGCCTCCTCAACTGGGCCACACGGTGGGGCACGGCATCGAGGCGGCCGCGGGGCATGAGCGGTACCACCACGGCGAGGCGATCAGCCTGGGCCCGCTGGCCGCCCTGCGGGATCGCGAGCGGACGCGGGACCTGGATCCGTCCTGGCGGAGCGCACCGCGCGGTCCTGGAGCGCCACGGCCTCCCGGACGGCACTTGACCTGGAGGTCCGCACCCCGGACATCCTTGAGGCCATGGGGCGCGACAAGAAGGCCGACTCCGACGGCCCTCAACATGGTGCTGGTGGACGAACCCGGCGTGGTGCTGCTGCGCCAGGACCCGCCGCACGACCTGGTGGTCGCCGCCATCGAGGAGCTGCGCGCGTGAGCGCCGTGGCCCAGCCGCGCATCGCCCTGCTGCACGGCCCCAACCTCGGCATGCTCGCCCGGCGGCCGGCGCAGCACTACGGGTCGTTCACCCTCGCCGAACTCGAGCGGATGGTGCGGGACTGGGGCGCCGAGCGCGGGATGCGCGTGGGCTGCTTCCAGACCGACCACGAGGGCGCCTTCCTGCAGCACGTGCACGGCATCACCGGCATCGTGGACGGGGTGGTCGTGAACCCCGGCGCGTGGACGCACTACCAGTGGTCGATCCGCGACGCGCTGGAGACCGTGGGCGCGCCGTTCGTGGAGGTCCACATCAGCGACGTCGAGGAGCGGGCGAAGACCGAGCGTACCGCGGGATCTCGGTCATCCGCGAGAAGGCGCTCGCGGCGGTGTGCGCAAGGGCCCGGACGTACCGTGAGGCCCTGGACATCCTGCGGAGCACCTGCGATGAGCGATCCCCGACCCGACCGCCGCGCCAGGCTTCGTCGCCGAGCTCGCCGCGCGCACCTGGGCGCCCTGGTGGTGACCCACCTGGGCCGAGCGTCCGCTGCTCACCGGCTACGTCGGCTCCAACGGCGTGGCCGTGATCGGCTGCGCGGGCGCCGCACTGCTCACCGACTGTACGAGACCAGCGCGCGGACCCAGGTGGACGAGGCCTGCCGCGTGGTCATCCGCACCCTGACCTGCTGGGCGGTGTCCTGGAGGTCGCCCGGGACTCTCGGTATGCTGCGCCTGGGTGCCCTCGAAAAGCGTTCTACGCCTCAGCGTGGGAAGCCTGCAATACCGCCTGGTTTTCGCCGTGGTGCGCCTGCAGTTCCCGGCGTGCATAGCCGCGATGCGCAGGAAGACGACGAGGGTCGCTCACCCTACAGGGCCGTCGCCTGGGCTGCCGTCCTCGAACGGTGATCGCTTTCTCTGCGCCAGGCTTACCGAGCGGGCGGAGGGGCAGGATCCAGGCAGGGCCCAGGAGCAACAGCGCCGGGTGCTGAGGCCCCAGCCGAGACTGGACGAGCCGGCCACAGCGGCTGCCGGCCAGGAAACGGGGCCGGGCAAAGCCGGGAAGAGACTGCAAGGGGGGGGTGAGAACCCCCCTCTGAGGGTGTGCCGGGGAAGGCGGCTGAAGGAAGACCGGGGTGCTGGCGGGCTTCGCCGGGTGCAGAAGGACCGTGGGACATACCCAGCCGGACACCAGCCCTGGAGCTGAGCGGGAAAAAAAAAAGAGGCAAAAAACACACACACACACACACACACGCAGGTGTGGCTCATGCCTGTAATCCCAGCTACTCGGGAGGCCAAGTTTGGGTGGATCACGGGAAGTCAGGAGATGCGGTGAAATAGTGAGCAATGTCGACGACAGCCACTGTTTGCTATGCTCGCCAAGCAAGTCGGTTGAGATCTGATGCGCGGAGAGGGTGCCTGTGCTCTCGTGGCTGGGCCGAGAGAGCCCAGGGCGTGGGTCGGTGGCACCATGGAAGGATTTGTTTTTACTGTTGAACTTGCATTCATACTGAGGGGTTGAGGGGTGGGATCTGAGAGTCCGGGAAGCGGCCGGTCGGAATTGCCTGGCGAATCGGACCCAAAGTCCCATTTGAGAACAACAGATTCGGAGCGGGTGGGTCACTTTCTAGTGGTGCATCTGTGGAAGGGGACGTATCGGCGGATCAGTCCATTCAGAAGGAGGACAGGAATCTGGGCTGCGTGCGCCCATTCGAGCTTCTTTTGAGACAGTTCTGGATGTCAAGGTGCTGTGTTCCAGCTCCAGCACGCCGGTTACGCCCGGGTGGGGGAGTGGCGGTGCCTTCGTCCGGTCAAGTCGAAAAGAATCTCAAAGGGCAGTGCACATCACGTAGCATCTCCGTGCCAAGAGGTGCCTGGCGGGAAACCTAGAATGCTTCCAGTGAAGTGGTACTGCGGGACAAAGTGAATGCCTTCGGGGTGGAGCGGCTCAGAACTACAGTGGGATCCCGGTATCTGCGCACATAGACGAGAACCCTTCTGATCACCCGGCGTTCCCCGGCGGCGGGGCGGTGCTGCCGAATGCAGCTCTTGCCCGGTGGAAAGCCTGCAGCCAATGGAAGTCGGGGGGGGGGGGGGGGGGGGGGAATGCAGTGCTTACCTGGGGACTGAGATCCCGCGGGTGAAGTAAGAAAGCTATGCATGAGAATTATTTCTCTCTATACTGAGTCTCTCTCTCTCTCTCTCTCTCTCCTTTCTTCTCGTCTGTGTCATCAGGACGATGTTCATGGGCCGAGTCAACAGGGGAAGAAATGTATTCTGCAAATGAGATGGCACCAGCCTGCAAGAGGTGACAGATGCATAAGCTCTTTATCATATGAACACCTGGACTTTAGCACTAAATGTAAAAAATAATAAATGAAATGTATTGGAGCCCAAAAAAAAAAAAAAAAAAAAAAAAAAAAAAGCAATGTTGGCATGGTGGGAAGCCGGTACTCAGTGACGCAACATATCTTTTTTTTTTTTTTTTTTTTTTTTTTTTTTTTTTTTTTTTTTTTTTTTTTTTTTTTTTTTTTTTTTTAAGTTTACTCGTAGGTTTTGGGGATCATGTAGTCAAAAAAAAAAAAAAATTTTTTTTTTTTTTTTTTTTTTCCCCCCCAGTTAAAAAAAAAAAAAAAAAAAAAAAAAAAAAAAAAAAGTCAGCAAAAAATATCACTGCAGCCTGTTGATACCCAGGTGGTTTTCCTTCGTGTTGTTGTGTTAGAGGTGGCAGCTTCTCAAAGCTGGATCAGCGAGACTGAAAAAAAAAAAAAAAAAAAAAAAAAAAAAAAAAAATCAAGTCTTGGACCTGGAAAGATGAGGGGGGCACAGAGAAGGCCGTGGCATATGTGTCCATCTTTTTTTTTCACTCTCATCTGTCCGGCACATGGTGCGCCCAGGGATTAGCCACCGCCCACAGGCAAACCGGGCGCCGGGCAGGCTGGCTGCCCTAAGAGGTGAACGGACCAGAGGAGGAAGCAGGGGAAATCACGTTCAATCCAGTTTACCAGCTTGTGGATCCATCCATCCAGTCGGCTTGTGCTCGAAAGCCTGGGAGTCTGGGCAGATGGGGGCAGCCTGTTCCAGCGGCAGCCCCTCAGTGCCAGCAAAGGAGGAGGTTTGCACGAGGCTCAGGGGAGTCTGTTGGGGGAAGATGCAGGCAGTGTCGAAATTTCTGTTCGGGACAGAGCTGAATGCGGACCTTCAGCAGCCGTTCCCCAGTGGTGGGCCTGGAAGCCGGATGGGACCCACAGCCATGTTCTGGTGCTTATACTAAAGTGCGTGCGTGCATGCCCCCCCCCCCCCCCCCAGCGATGTCCTGGGGCAGCTCCCCCGGTTTCTGGTGATGGGCTGAGCCGCAGTGCTCGCGGGGGAAAAGGCGCCCCGAGCCGGGAGCGGTCATCGTTTCAGGTGCTCGGCGCCCAGATGCTCCTGAAACATGTCGGAAAAAAGTGAGGAGGAAACCGGTGCCACTGCCCTGAGCTCAGTGGAAATATAAATGGCAAAGGCACGAAAGGAAGAGATGCCCCGGTGGGCAAGGTGCTGCACCATCACGGATCAGACGGCGAGGCTGCTCTCGCTGGAGCGAAGCGGCCGCGCTCAGTGGGGGGGCAGAAAAGCGGCAAGTTTCTGTGAGCAGAGGAAATGCCCCCCGTGGTAAGTTGTGCCAAGTGGCCGGGCAATGGAACGTGGGACCAAGTTAGAGATCGGCCGAAAAAAAAAGAGAAAGAGAGAGGCCTCGCGGCATGCTGGAGGAGACGGTGGGTCCCTGGGCTGGCAGTTCCCGGAGGAGACCTGCGCCTGGTCACGCCGTCGCTGGAGCCCAGCACTGAGGTGGCCGCACAGAGGATGGAGACGAGCCCGGTGCCTCCAGCGGAGTCCTCAATCAGGTGCCTGAGGGTCCGGGGCCAGGGGCGACCCTCCGGAGGAAGTGTTTGGAGCCCAGCAGCCTGCGGAGCGGTGCTTAGCCAGCCGGTGGCAGAGGTGCCGTGTACTGCAGCGGGCAGGGTCTTCCAAATGCGCTGAGATCACCTGCTCTCCTGTTTCCCCCACAGTTCGGGCGACGGTGTCTTTCACCAAAGTTCTCCTTGTTTTTCTGGTCTCTTCGCCTATGAGGGTGGAAGTGGGTGCAGTGCTTCTGCAGCTGTGCTCTATTTGAGGTACAAGTGAGCACCAGTTTCCTAATTCAGACGGGGCATGGCGGGGGGGTCAGATGGAGCAAGGGGAATGTTCCAGGAACTTCTGTAATAAATGTTTATAAAGCTGGCTCAGCAGTGCCTGGCCTCATCTGATGACTGACCCTGTAGGGGAAGGTTGGAAAGGAGCCGTTGCAACGGTGGGATCAGTGGGCCTATCTGGACTAAAAATTTGAGGATCTCATCAGCTGTTTTGTCGAGCAAGCTGACGGAGCGCACAGCGGTGGCATAAGCGCACAGCCAGGCATCATTCTGCTGGCCGGCCACAGTAGCCGGTGCCCTGCAAAGTGGGAGAACGTGACGGGGGAATAAGTGGGGGGATCACTGCTGCACGCACGTGTGACTGGGGGTGGGAGGAGCCTCACGTCTGGGAACTGCCACGTGCCCTCGGCCTGCGCCTGCGGATGCCGGTATCACGTTCGTGGGTCCCAGTCCCGAGGTGATGGAGCGGCATGGGGGCGGGCGTCCAGGGGGGGGGGGGGGGGGGCCGGGCTGCCCGGCACGGTGCCAAGTTCGGTGCAGGAAGAAGGAAGCGAGGTTCCAGCTAAATGCCTGAGACCCTAAAAAAAAAAAAAAAAAAAAAAAAATGAGAGAGCGGCCTGTGCCGAAGTCGGATCCTGACACGAAAAAGGCATCTTGAATGGTGGGGGGCGGGTGGCTGTGTCGCGGAGAACTGAGAGCAGCGGGGCGGTGTTCCTGGATGCTGCGTGGTTGCCCAGCGGCGAGCCATTTCCAAGCCGCAAGTTCGAAGCATTACGGCGGCCTGTAATGCAGTGAGCGCTCCTGCCGGAGGGCGCCCGCCATCGAGGTGATCCTCGCGGATGGCCCGGGCGGCGTCCCGGTGGCCGGCGAGATCGTGAGTGCAGCATCTGAAGGCGCCACCAGAAGCTGGTGGAGGAGGCTCCTGCCCGGACCAGCGATGCTGCGGCCTGCTGCGCGCGCGCGCACGCTGCCGGCCGAGCACCAGTGCCTCCGTGCACTCCTGGAGCCCAGCGGACGCCCAGGCATCCCTCTTCTCTCTTCTTCCCCTGAGCCTGCACGTCTGCAGGTGGAGCACTCGGTCACGAGGCCAGGGTCCTACCCTGAATCCCAGCAGTCACGGGGGGGGCAAGCGTGCGTTTCCAGGAAAAAGGGGGGGCCATTCAGGACACACACGTTCCATGGCGAACGGCGCGGTCCAATGAGGGGTGCGCGGTGAATCCTAGATTCGGCCCTGGATTGTCCTGCGCCACGTTCATGAGTTCCGCATGGTGCCTGGTGGTCCCGGGATCCTGCGTGGACACCCATTTCCCATGAGTCCTGGAGCTGATGGCAGCCCCCACCGCGCACCCCCCCCCCCCCCCCCCCCTCTCTCTCTCTCTCTCTCTCTCTCTCTCTCTCTCTCTCTCTCTCTCTCTCTCTCTCTCTCTCTCTCTCTCTCTCTCTCTCTCTCTCTCTCTCTCTCTCTCTGTGTGTGCACACAGTGGCTGCTTTCCCAGGTGTGGGTGGGGTCAGTGAAATGTTCCTCAAAAGTCAGACGCGTGCGTCCGAGCCCCCCCGAGCCCCGGAGGAGGGGACGGTGGAGGGTGCCTCATCCGGATGCCCGGGTAACGTGCTTGGAATCCAGTGGGATCACAACCCGGGAGTTTGAGACCAGCCCGGGGAAAAAAAAAGAGGGCAAAGCGGCCCCGTCTCCCCCCCGGGCGCAATACCTGCCGACGCTGGGCGGCGGGGCGTCGTGACGGCCGCGTCGGCGGCCCAGGGCGCGGAGGGCCGCCGCGCGGCGCGGCGGCTGGCGGTGGTGGTGCTGTACCAGCACGACGTCACGGGCCTCCCCATCGAGGAGCTCATCGAGAACACCGAGCGCGACCGGCGCCGGCCCATCGACGACTTCACCCGGGCCCTCATCGACGGGGTGGCGGTCGACACCGACAGCCTGGACGCGCTCATCACCAAGGCCGCGGAGGGGTGGACGGCCGACCGCCTCGCGCCGCTGGAGCGCAACATCCTGCGGGTGGCGGTGCACGAGCTGCTCGACTGGGACGAGATCCCCGCGGCCGTCTCCATCAACGAGGCCGTCGAGCAGGCCAAGACGTTCTGCGGCGCGGAGGCCCCGGGCTTCGTGAACGGCATCCTCGGCCGGATCGCCCGTGAGGTGCGGCCCGAGGCGGGGGAGGGCGCGTGAGCGACGAGCCGCAGGACCCCGCCCTGCGGGACGAGGTGGAGCGCCTGGAGCGCATCGCCCAGGACCTGGCGCAGGAGGGCAACACCCCGGAGGCCCTCCGGGAGCTCGCCGACCAGGCCCTCCAGACGGCGGACCGCATCTCCCAGATGCTGCCGCGCGCGCTGGACCCCGACGCGGGGGAGTAGCGCCGGAGGGGGAATCACGCACCCCGCCAAGAAATGGCACACTAAGACGTCTTAGTGGGTGTTTCACGGCCCGGGGGGCGAATTGCGCACGCTGGAACGGCTCGACGACAAGCTGGGGCTCGTCCCCGGGCCGGTTGTGACGCAGCTCGGGAGGATCGATGCATCCCAGGGGCGTGAGGAACTCTTCATGCAGCAACGTCCCGCGGTCCTCCATCGCCTGACGCAGGTGGCGCGGGTACAGAGCGCGGCGTCGTCGAACGCGATCGAGGGGATCGTCGCACCCGCGGCCCGCATCAGGGCGCTGGTGGATGAAGGGGCCGAGCCGCGGAACCGGTCGGAAGCGGAGATCGCCGGGTACCGCTCGGTGCTCGACCTCGTCCACCGGAGCGCCCGCGACATGCCGTTCACGCCCGAGGTCGTCCTCCAGATGCACCGGGACATG
>JAXLST010000011.1:0-206744 GCA_046330435.1 Thermoleophilia bacterium
TTGAACCGCACCGACAGGTGGCCGTCGGACAGCGGCGATGCGGTCGCCACCACCCAGTAGGGCCGGCCGTCCTTGGTGCGGTTCTTCACGTAGGCGGCGACGGGCTCGCCGGCCTGGAGGTGGTCCCACAGGACCCGGAAGACCACCCGCGGCATGTCCGGGTGGCGCACCACGTTGTGTGCCCGGCCGGCCAGCTCCGCGGTGTCGTACCCGGAGACCCGGGTGAAGACCGGGTTGCCGGTGCGGATGCGGCCCCCGGCGTCGGTGGTCGAGAAGAACAGCTCGTCGAGCCCGAAGCCCTCGTCGCGGGCGGCGGGTGTGCGGGGGGTGTCCATCGGGGCCGTGCCTCCAGCGGTTCAGCAGACGAAATCGTCCATCCCACTGAAGGTGTCGGGCGTGCCTCGCACGGACCTGAGCGGCGGGGGATCCCCGATGGGCCGCGGCGGCCGCCCGGCGATATCGTCGTGCACGTGGAGGCGCACCCTCACGGACCCGCCAGCCGCACCACCTGGCGGGGGCGGGGACGGGCCGCGGGGCGGTTCGACGCGCACGTCCGGCGGCCGTTCGCGGCGGTGATGCTGGCGGCCACGCTGGTGCTCATCCCGTGGGTGGTGCTGTACGTGAGCCGCCTCCCGGAGCGGCACGTCATCGAGCACTGGGCCACCGCGTGGACCGGGTTCGACCTGGTGCTCGCCGCGCTGCTGGGGGCCACGGCGTGGGCCGCGTTCGCGGGACGGCAGATCATCGTGCCGATCCTGGTGGCCACCGCGACGATGCTGGCCTGCGACGCGTGGTTCGACGTCGTGACCTCCTGGGGCACCGACGACGCCTGGCTGTCGATCCTCACCGGCGCCGTGGTCGAGGTGCCGCTGGCGCTCTCGTTCCTCGTGCTGGCCCGGCGGCTCGTGCTGGCCGCGACCGCCGCGGTGCGACCGTCGACGGACGGGCTGCCGTTGCGCCGCATCCCCCTCCCCGACGCGGTGACGCGCACCGCCGCGCGGGACGAGTCGGACCGCCTGGAGGCCGCGGTCCGCGCGCTGCCCGAAGACGAGCGCGCGGACCTGCTGCGGCGGCTGGGCGCCGGGGGCTGACCGGCGCGCAGGGATGACGCGGTTCATCCCTCGGGCATCTGGTCGCCCGCGCGCGCTGCGGGGAGGCTGCCGCCCCATCCGGTGATGCGGCGGTCCGGCGCCCGTCCCGGCGTGGTCCACGACGACGAGGGGTGAGGGATGCGCGGTGCGCTGTTGCTGGCGGGGGCGGTGATCGCCGTGGGGGCGGTCGCGGCGTCCGCGACGACCGGCGGGAACGGCACGGTGAGGGCGTGCGTGGCCACGAAGAGCTCCGTCGCGCGCATCGTCCCGGCCGGCCAGGCGTGCCGGCCGAACGAGCGGACGGTGACCTGGAACCAGGCGGGCCCGCAGGGCCCCCGCGGCCTCACCGGACCGGCGGGTCCGAAGGGTGACACCGGGGGACGGGGCCCGGCGGGCCCTGCGGGTCCGGCCGGTCCCGCGGGCCCTGCGGGCGCCGTCGGGCCGGCGGGCGTCTCGTCGGCGCGCTTCGGGTTCGGCGCCGGCTCGACCGGCGCGGCCGACGACCTGGTCGTCATGCCGGTCGAACCCGGCAGCTGGCTGCTCTTCGCGACCGTGCGCATCACGGCCGGCGCGCTCATCTCCGGGGCGGCCCCACGCTACGCGCCGGTCACGTGCCTTCTGCGGGTCAACGGCGGCGTCGTCGGCGTGGCGAACATGACGATCGCCCAGCTCGACGCGCCCGGGGCGCCCACGGGCACCCTCAGCTTCAGCGGCGGCACGTTCGTGCCGGCCGGGGCCGCCCGGTTCGCCTCCCTCAGCTGCTCCAGCTCATCCGCGGTGACCTATGACGCCACGCTGCTGCGGATGCAGATCGGCGGCTTCAACTAGCCCCCGCGACGGGCGGGCCGCCCACCGGCCCGCCCGGCTCAGCCAGCCGGGAGCTCGGTGACCCTGCCGTCCTCGACCGCCACCCGGCGGGTCACGCGCACGCGCTCCAGCATCCGGCGGTCGTGGGTCACGAGGATGAGGGTCCCCTCGTAGTCGCCCAGGGCCTCCTCGAGCTGCTCGATGGCCTCCAGGTCCAGGTGGTTCGTGGGCTCGTCGAGCACCAGGCAGCTCACCTCCCGGGCGGCGAGCAGCGCCAGCAGGGCGCGGGTGCGCTCCCCCGGCGAGAGGTCACCGGCGTGCCGGGCCACGCGGTCCGCGTCGAGGCCGAACTTGGCGAGCAGGGTGCGGGCGTCCTGCGGAAGGAGCCCGGAGGCGGACTCCACGGCAGCCAGCAGCGTCGGGGCGCCGAGCAGCGCCGTGCGCTCCTGCTCCACCTCGCCCACCACCACCGACGGCCCCACCCGGCCCGTCCCCGAGGCCAGCGGCAGCCGGCCGAGCAGGGCGTTGATGAGCGTGCTCTTGCCGCCGCCGTTGGGGCCGGTCACCACCAGCCGGTCGCCGCGGCGCACGTCCAGGTCGACGGGGCCCAGCGTGAACGTGCCGCGCCGCACCACCGCGTCCTCGAGCACCGCCACCACGTCGCCGCCGCCGCGGGCGGAGAGCCGCAGCTGCAGGCGCCAGCCCTCCCACGGCTTGTCCACGGCGTCGAACCGCTCGATGGCCCGCTCGGTGGCCCGCACCTTGGAGGCCTGCTGCTCCGACCGCTCGGCCCGCATGCTGCGGCCGATCTTGTCCGGGTCCTTCGGGCGGCGCTTCTCCTTCTTCACGCCCTCCTCCGACCACGCCCGCTGGCGCCGCATGCGCTGCTCCAGGCGCTCCTTCTCGGACGCGTACCTGCCGTGCGCCTCGTACTGGCGGTCCCGCGCGCGGTCGCGCTGGGCGACGTAGTCGGTCCAGCCCCCGGCCCACTCGCGGGCCTCGTGGCCCGGCTCGGTGATCTCCACCACGCGGCGGACGCAGCGGTCAAGGAAGGCCCGGTCGTGGGACACGGTCACCACCGCCCCCGGGTGCGCCGCCACGAGGCGCTCCAGGATCTCCAGCCCGGCGAAGTCCAGGTCGTTGGTGGGCTCGTCGAGCAGCAGCAGGTCCACGCGGGCCACGATGAGCACCGCGAGGCCCACCCGCGCCGCCTGCCCGCCCGACAGGGCGGCCATCGGCAGGTCCAGCCGGCTCGCCGGCAGCCCCACCTCCCCCAGGGCCTCGCCGGCGCGGGCGTGCAGGTCGTCGCCGCCCAGGGCGAGGAACGCCTCCAGCGCGTCGGAGTACTCCGCCACCACGCCGGGGTCGTCCTGCAGCGCGGCGGTGAGGGCGTCCAGCCGCGCCTCCGCGGCGGCCACCCCGGTGCGCCGCGCGAGGTGCTGCATCACCGTCGCGTCGCCGGGCGGCCGGCCACGCTGGTCCAGGAGCCCCACCCGCAGCGTGGCGGGCGCGCGGATCACGCGGCCCTCGTCGGGGCGCTCCTCGCCGGCCATCACGCGCAGGAGCGTCGACTTGCCGATGCCGTTGGGCCCCACCACGCCGATCCGCGCGTCGTCCGGGACGATGAGCGACACGGCGTTCAGCACCGTGCGGGGCCCGTAGGCCTTGGAGACGCCGTCCAGGGTGAGCACGGCGGCAGCGTGGCACACGGGCGGCACCGCGGCGCTCGCCACCCCCCGGCCGCTGTGGGAGGCTGAGTCGGCATTCCCCTCGCCGGCACCCGCATGGAACTGGATGTGACCGCCCCCGAACCGGTCGTCGCCGACGGCCTCGTGAAGACCTACGGCGACCTCCGGGCCGTCGACGGCGTGTCGCTGCGCGTCGCGCGCGGCGAGACGTTCGGGCTCCTGGGCCCGAACGGCGCCGGCAAGACCACCACCCTGGAGATGCTGGAGGGCCTGCGGGAGCCGGATGCGGGCACCGTCCGCCTGCTGGGGGAGCCCCCGTGGCCGCGCAACCTGGGGCTGCTCCCCCGCATCGGCGTTCAGCTGCAGGCCACCTCGTTCTTCGACCGCCTCACGGCGCGGGAGCAGCTCCGGACCTTCGCGAGCCTCTACGGGGTGGGCGCCCGCCGCGTGGAGGAGACGCTGGCGCTGGTGGGCCTCGACGAGAAGGCCGGCACCCGCACCGAGAAGCTCTCGGGCGGGCAGGCCCAACGCCTGTCGATCGCCTGCGCGATCGTCCACGACCCGGAGCTGGTCTTCCTGGACGAGCCCACCACCGGGCTGGACCCGCAGGCCCGCCGCAACCTGTGGGAGCTCATCCGGGCGATCGCCGCGCGCGGCCACACGATCCTGCTGAGCACCCACTACCTGGACGAGGCGGAGTCCCTGTGTGACCGCGTCGCGATCATGGACCGCGGCAGGATCCTCGCGATGGACTCCCCCGCGCGCCTGGTGCGGGACCTGGACGCCCCCGTGCGGATCGGCGTGGCGGCCGGGGCCCTGGACGCGGCGGACGCCGCGGCGCTCCCCGGCGTCACGCGGGTGAGCACCGACGGCGGGACCCTCACCATCGAGACCCGCACGCCCGACGCCGTGCTGCCGGAGATCAGCCGCCGGGGTGCGCTCGCCGGGCTGCGGGTGCACGGCGCGACCCTCGAGGACGTGTTCCTGCAGCTCACGGGCCGGGAGTACCGGGAGTGAGCCGCCGCCGGGTCGCCGAGCTGTTCCGGGCGCAGGCCCTCGCCTTCACCCGCGACCGCACCGCGTTGTTCTTCACGTTCCTGTTCCCGCTGATGTTCCTCATCGTGTTCGGGTTGCTGTTCAGCGACGGCAACTCCTCGCGTCCCACGCTGCTGGTGTCCGGGCACGGGGCCGTCGTGGACCACCTGCCCGGGGACGTGCTGAAGGTGAAGCGGGTCGACGACCCCGCGAAGGCCCTGCGGTCGGTGCGCGACGGCGACGAGCCCGCGTACCTCTCCCAGGACGGCGACCGGGTGACGCTCGTGTACGCCGCGTCGGACCAGGTGCAGGGCGCCACCATCCGCGGCATCGTCGCCTCGGTCGTGGACACCGCGAACCTGCGGGCGCTGGGCGCGTCCACCCCGCCAATCGCCCTCGAGGCCCGGCAGGTGGAGGACGAGTCGCTGTCGGCGATCGAGTTCCTCACGCCCGGCCTGCTGGGGTGGGCGATCGCGACGTCGGCGGTGTTCGGCGCCGCGCTCACGTTCGTCACCTGGCGGGACAAGCGCGTGCTTCGGCGCATGCGCCTGTCACCGGTGCGCCTCCCGGAGATCGCCCTGTCCAGGGTGTCGCTGTCGCTCGCCATCGGGATGGGCCAGGTGGTCGTCTACATCGTGGTCGCCCGGGTCCTGTTCGGGTTGTCGCCCACCTCCTCGTGGTGGATGTGCTTCCCGCTCGCCGCGGCGGGGACCCTGGCGTTCCTGTCGGTGGGCCTGCTGGTGGGTGCGTTCTCGAAGACCGCGGAGGCCGCCAGCGCCGTGTCGAACCTCATCGTGCTGCCCATGGCGTTCCTGTCCGGCTCGTTCTTCCCGCTGGACGGCGCCCCGGGCTGGGTGCAGGCGGTCTCCAAGGCGCTGCCGATGCGGCACCTCATCGACGGGCTCACCGACACCATGGTGCGCGGACGGGGTCCCGCCTCCGCGCTGCCGGCGATCGGCATCTGCCTGGCGTTCGCCGCAGTCCTCGCCGGGATCGCGACCCTCCCCCGGGTCTTCCGGTGGGACGCGGCCTGACCGCGCCCCCTCTGTCGTCGCGTTGACACATGGCACGTCGCGCGGGTGAATGAGCCACGGGGCGCCCGCTCGTACGGTCGGGATGCACACCGGAGCCGATCACTGGAGCCCACCATGCGCCGCCGAACCGCACTCGCACTCGCCGCCCTGCTCACCGCCGGTGCCGCCGCCGGCGTCGCCGCGACCGGCGACGGCACCCGCGTGAGCGTCTCCGACGCCGGGGCCGAGGCGAACGCCGCCGCCGAGGGCACCGCGCTGTCGGCCGACGGCCGTTTCGTGGCGTTCGCGAGCACCGCCAAGCTCACCGCCGCCGACACGAACGGCAAGAAGCAGCTGTACGTGCGGGACCGGCAGACCGGGCGCACCCTCCTGGCATCCGCGAACGCGGCGGGCGCCGCCGGGAACGGCGACGTGAACCCCGGCGACTCGTTCAACACCTTCTTCGACATCACCGGCGACGGCCGGTACGCGGTGTTCGTGAGCGCGGCGACCAACCTCGCCGGCGAGACCACCCCCAACGGGGGCGTGTTCCGCAAGGACCTGCAGACCGGCGCCGTCACCCTGGTGTCGGTCAACAGCGCCGGCCAGCAGGCGAACGCCGCCGTCGCGGGGGACCCCAGCGTCTCGGGCGACGGCACCCGCGTGGCGTTCACCACGGGCACCGCGACGAACCTCTTCACCGGCGACTCCGGGGTCGCGTCCGACGTCGTGCTGCGTGACATCGCCGCCGGCACGACGGTGCTGGTGAGCAGGAGCACCTCCGGCGCGCAGGCCAACGGCACCAGCGAGCGCCCGTCGATCAGCGCCGACGGCCGCGTGGTGGCGTTCGAGGCGGTGCTGGACAGCACCAACCTCTTCGACGGCGACACCAACAACGCGAACGACATCGTCGTGCGGGACCTGGCGAAGGGCACGACCGTCCCGGCCGGCGTCGCCGCCGACGGGACCGTGAAGGGCGGGAACATCCCGGACATCTCCGGTGACGGCCGGTACGTGGTGTTCCAGACCTCCGACTCCCTCGACCCGGTCAACGACGCGAGCGGCGCCGACGTGTACCGCCGCGACCTCCGCTCGGGCGTCACCACGCTGGTGTCGGCCCGCACCGGCGCGGACGGCCGCGGCAACGGCGACTCCCGCATCGCGTCGATCTCCGCGGACGGCACGCGGGTGGCGTTCGAGTCCGCCGCCACCGACCTGACGGCCGCCGACGGGAACGCCGCCACCAACGACGTCTACGTCCGCGACGTCGCCGCCCGCACCACCGTGCGCGGGAGCGCCCGCGCCGACGGGACCCAGGCGGACAACGCCTCCGCGACCGGGGTCGTCGCGCCGAACGGCGGGCCCGTGACCTTCATCTACGACGACGCCGGCAACAAGCCGTTCGCGACGGGCGACCTCAACCTGCTGCCCGACGTGTTCCTGAAGGAGCTCGCGGCGTCGGACACGACCGGTCCGGCGATCACCGTCAACGGCCCCGCCGCGCCGGTGGCCGGCGACACCGCCCAGCTCACGGGCACCGTCGCCGACCCGTCCGGCGTCGCCGCCCTGACCATGGACGGCACCGCCGTGCCGGTCGCCGCGGACGGCACCTTCAGCGCCACCGTCCGGCTCGGCGCGGCGGGCACCGCGACCACCGCCACCCTCACGGCGCGCGACGGCGCCGGCGTCACCTCCACGGCCGCCCGGACGATCACCAGGGCCCGGGGTGCGGGGACCGCGGCGCCGAAGGCGACGGCCCTCAAGGTCACCCGCCGCGGCAACCGCGTGACGCTGCGGTTCCGCCTGACCGCCCGCGCGACGGTCACGGTGCGCGTCCTGCGCGCCGGCAGGCCCGCCGGCCCGGCCGTCACCCGCCGCCTCGCCCCCGGCACGCGCACCCTGGTGGTCCGCCTCCCGCGCGTCCGGCCCGGCGCCCACCGCGTGGTGGTCACCGTCCGCGCCGGCGGCCGCAGCACCACCGCCGCCACGCGGTTCACCGTCCGCGGCTGACACGCGAAGGTCGGTGACGGCCGGCGGTCATCCGCCGTCGCCCGTCACCGACCGCGCGAGCCGTAGCGCGTCCTGGGCGCTGACACCGCAGCGGGCGGCCATCCAGCACGCCACCGGCGCCGCGCGCCGCTCCGACGCGTGCGCCGCGACGCCGGCCAGCTGCAGCAGCAGCCCGAACTCCTCGTCGTCGGGGGCCGGCACGCCCAGCAGCGCCGAGTACGCCTCCAGCCATTCACGATCCGTCATGCGTCCTCCCTCGTCCCCGGGGGGCTATGTTCAGACGTGCAGATGCAGCACTCCGCGACCCCCGTCCCCCCGCCCGGAGTCGCCGCCGCGGCGGCGTTGGCCCAT
This sequence comes from Thermoleophilia bacterium, assembly GCA_046330435.1. GTDB lineage: Bacteria > Actinomycetota > Thermoleophilia > Miltoncostaeales > Miltoncostaeaceae. The sequence goes on from JAXLST010000011.1 coordinate 7,996, forward strand.
GAGTCCAGGCGGGCGATCGCCCGCCACCTGGGCGGCACGCCGCACGGGCTGACCGTGGCCGAGCTCACCGGGCGGATGGGGCTGCACCCCAACGCCGTGCGCGCCCACCTGAAGGTGATGGCGGCGGCGGGGGTCGTGAGCGCCACAGTCGACCTGCCGCGCGGGCGAGGACGCCCGGGAACCCGGTACGTGATCGCCGACGCCGAGGCGATCCGCACCGCGGCGCACCAGGAGCTCGTTCGCATGCTCGTGACGGCGCTGGTCGCGGTGGACGCCGACGCGGAGACCCTTGAGCGGATCGGCCGCGAGCACGGCGCGGCGCTGCTCGACCGTCCTGACCGCGCGGGGATCCCCGCCGTGCTCGCCGGACTGGGCTTCGCGCCGCACGAGACCACGTCCGCGGCGGGCGCCGCCGCGGGGCGCATGGACCTCCGGCTCGGGAACTGCCCCTTCCGGGATGCCGTGACGAGCCCAGGCGGATCGGCGGTGTGCACCCTCCACCGCGGGGTGATGGCCGGGATGGCCGGGTCGGTCGCCGGTGGCCGGCTCGAGGAGTTCACGCCGCACGAACCGGTCGCCGCGGGCTGCACCGCCCGCTTCACGGGACTTCCGGCCGCGCCGGGCTGACCGGCGCCGGGGCGTTCCGCACCTCATCGCGGAACACCGGGCGGGCGAGCGCCGCGAGCGCCTCCGGTGTCGCGTGCCTCGGGTCCCACCGCGGCTCCCACACCACCTCGACGTCCACCTGGGGGCCGCCCGGCCGCCACACGGCGCATTCCACGGCGTCGGTGATGAGCGGGACGGGGGACCGGCGGCTCACCATCGCGATGCGCACCACGACGCGCTCCGGCCCCGCGACCACCTCACGGACGAGCCCCAGGTCGACGATGCCCGCGCCGATCTCCGGCTCGCGCACGGCCCGCAGGCGCTCCATGACCTCGTCCACGTGCATGGCGCAATCGTCCCGTCCCGCTGACCGGACAGGGAGACGACGGACGTCCCGTGCACTCGGGACAATTCACACAATAGTTGTTGTGGAAAATAGCCCCACAGCCATTGGCGACGGGGGGCGACGTGGACGAGCACGGCGGGGTCTCGAGGAAGGACCTCCTGCGGCGTGCGGGAGCGGCCGGCGCGGGACTGGGCCTGGCGGGCCTGTTCGGCCGCCCGCTGTTCCTGGCGGCCGCGCAGGACGATGCGTCGGGCGTGCCCCCGGCGACGCGGGTGGCGAACCCGCTCCGGGACATCCCGGACCATGGGTGGGAGCGCAACTACCGCGACCAGTTCCGCGAGGACTCGTCGTTCGTCTTCACGTGCGCCCCAAACGACACGCACAACTGCCTCCTGCGGGCGCACGTCAAGAACGGCGTGATCGTGCGCATCTCCCCCACCTACGGGTACGGCAAGGCGGAGGACCTCGCCGGCAACCGGGCCTCGCACCGCTGGGATCCGCGCTGCTGCCAGAAGGGCCTCATCCTGGGGCGCCGCATCTACGGCGACCGGCGCGTGAAGGCCCCGCAGGTGCGAAAGGGCTTCAAGGCCTGGGTCGACGCCGGGTTCCCGCGTGACGGCGACGGCCGGCCGAAGATGGACACCTCCCTGCGCGGCACCGACGGATACCTCCAGGTGACCTGGGACGAGGCCGTGGACATCGCGGCGCGCACCGTGCTCGACGTCGCCAAGGCGCACAACGGCGAGGAGGGCAAGCGCCGCCTGCTGGCCCAGGGCTACGACGAGGCGATGGTGGAGGCCACCCACGGGGCCGGCGTCCAGGTCATCAAGATGCGCGGCGGCATGCCGCTGCTGGGCATCGGCCGGGTGTTCGGCTTCTACCGGTTCGCGAACATGCTGGCGCTGCTCGACCGCAAGCTGCGGCCCGACGTCCCGAAGGAGGAGATCGTCGGGTCGCGGGCATTCGACAACTACGCCTGGCACACCGACCTGCCCCCGGGCCACCCCATGGTGACCGGCAGCCAGACAGTCGACTTCGACCTGTTCGCCGTGGAGCACAGCAAGCTGATCGTGCTCATCGGGATGAACTGGATCTGCACCAAGATGCCCGACGCGCACTGGCTGGGCGACGCCCGCCTGAAGGGCGCGCGGGTCGTGGTGGTCAGCGCCGACTACATGCCAACCGCGAACAAGGCCGACGAGGTCGTGATCCTGCGGCCCGGCACGGACGCGGCGTTCATGCTCGGCATCGCTCGGGAGATCATCAACGCCCGCACCTTCGACAGGAAGGCCGTGGTCGGCCGCACCGACCTGCCGCTGCTGGTGCGCACCGACACCGGCGAGCTGCTGCGCGCCGCCGACCTCGACAGGGCGCACAAGCCGGCGGCTCTCGAGAACTACGTGGTCCTCAAGCCGCAGAACGCGATCCTGAAGGACCCGCCGCCCAAGCCGTTCACCGTCGGCAAGCAGATCATCCCCGTCGAGCTGCGGCAGAAGTGGGGCGACTTCGTGGTGTGGGATCGCCGCCGGCGCAAGCCCATCGTGATCTCGCGCGACCAGGTGGGCGCGCGAATGCCGGCCGACGCGGCCCTCGAGGGCACGTTCCGGGTACGGCTCGCCGACGGCGAGCAGGTCGAGGTGCGGCCGGTCTTCGACCTGCTCAAGCAGTACCTCGACGACTCGTTCGACCTTCAGACCACCGCCGAGGTGTGCAACGTGCCGCCGTCGGCGATCCGGTCGCTGGCCCGCCAGATCGCCGCCAACCGGGGGAAGACCCTCCTGGCGGCGGGCATGGGCCCCAACCACTACTTCAACAACGACCTGTTCGGCCGCACGCAGTTCCTGGTGGCCGCCCTCACGGACAACATCGGGCACATCGGCGGGAACGTCGGCAGCTTCGCCGGCAACTACCGCGGCTCCCTGTTCCAGGCCGTGCCGCAGTGGATCCTCGAGAACCCGTTCGACATCGAGACCGACCTCACCAAGCCGGCGAGGATCGGCAAGTACTACAAGGCGGAGTCCGCCCACTACTGGAATTACGGCGAGCGGCCCCTGCGCGGCGGCGACACGATGATCACCGGCAAGAGCCACATGCCGACGCCGACCAAGCTCATCTGGTTCGCCAACAGCAACTCGCTGCTCGGCAACGCCAAGTGGTCGTACGACGTGGTGAAGAACACGCTGCCCAACCAGGACGCGGTGTTCTGCAACGAGTGGTTCTGGACGAGCTCCTGCGAGTACTCGGACCTGGTGTTCGCGGTCGACTCGTGGGCCGAGGTGAAGCTGCCGGACATGACGGCGAGCTGCACCAACCCCTTCCTGATGGCGTTCCCGGACACCCCGATGAAGCGCCTCCACGACACCCGCTCCGACTACCAGGCCCTCGCGGCGGTGGCGAAGCGGCTGGGGGAGCTCGCCGGCGAGCCGGCCATGGAGGCGTACTGGCGGGGCGTGCTGGACGGCGACCCCACCCCGTACCTGCAGCGGGTCCTCGGCGGCAGCAACAACACGCACGGCGTGAAGTTCGCCGACGTCCTGCAGAAGTCGAAGGACGGCGTCCCCACCCTCATGAACACCCGCACGTACCCGCGGGCGGCCGGCTGGGAGCAGCGGCAGGAGGACAAACCCTGGTACACGCCCACCGGGCGGCTGGAGTTCTACCGGCCGGAGCCGGAGTTCCGTGAGGCCGGGGAGATGCTGCCGGTGTGGCGCGAGCCCGTGGACGCCACGTTCTACGAGCCCAACGCCATCCTGAGCAACAGGAAGCACCCGTCCATCGCCCCGAAGACCCCGGAGCAGTACGGGGTGCCCGAGGACCAGCTGGACACCGAGACCCGGCAGTTCCGCAACGTGGTGCGGTCGTGGAGCGAGCTGAAGGCCAGCACCCACCCGCTGCACGCGAAGGACCGGTCGTTCCGGTTCATCTTCCAGACCCCCAAGTACCGCTGGGGGGCGCACTCCACCGCCGTGGACTCGGACTGGATCGCGATGCTGTTCGGGCCGTTCGGCGACCCGTACCGGCGCGACACCCGCACCCCGTGGACCGGGGAGGCGTACCTGGAGATCAACCCGGCGGACGCCATCGCCATCGGCGTCGCCGACGGCGACTACGCGTGGCTGGACGCCGACCCCGAGGACCGTCCCTACCGGGGCTGGAAGGAGGGCGACGACTACTACGACGTGGCCCGCGTGATGATGCGCGTGCGGGTGTACCCCGGCATGCCCACGGGCGTGATCCGCACCTGGTTCAACATGTACGCGGCCACCCCCAAGACGGTGGCGGCGCAGAAGAAGGGCCTGCCGGCGCAGGCGGAGGACACGCACTACGTGTCGCTGTTCCGCCACGGCAGCCACCAGTCCGGCACCAGGGCGTGGCTCCGGCCGACGCAGATGACCGAGACCATGACCCGCAAGGCGTACTTCGGCCAGGTGATCGGCACCGGCTTCGAGGCCGACGTCCACACCGTGTCCGGCGCCCCCAAGGAGGGGTTCGTGCGGGTGGTCAAGGCGGAGGACGGAGGCGTGGGCGGCCAGCGGCTGTGGCGGCCGCTCACCCTGGGGCTCCGGCCGCAGGCGCCCTCCGAGGCCATGAGCAAGTACCTGTCCGGCGGCTTCTCGAAGGGGGTCTGACCCAATGCCCAAGGTGTTCAACTGGCAGCTCGGGCGGGAGATGGACTACCCGTACGAGGGCCATCGCCCGCAGAAGCAGTTCTGCATGATCATGGACACGAACAAGTGCATCGCCTGCCAGACCTGCACCGTCACGTGCAAGAGCACGTGGACGTGGGGCAAGGGGCAGGAGTACATGCTGTGGAACAACATCGAGACCAAGCCGTACGGCTTCTACCCGACCGGCTGGGACGTCAACATCCTCGACGGCCTCGGCGAGCAGCCCTGGAAGGGCGGCGCATACGAGGGCAAGACCATCTTCGAGGCCGCGCCCGACGGGACCGCCGCGCTGGCGTGGGAGCCCTCCGAGGAGGACTGGAACCACCCGAACCTGGGTGAGGACGAGCCCACCGGCGACGCGGCCGTGACCCAGCACATCCCGGACGTGCCGCACTCGAACATGTGGATGTACTACCTGCAGCGCATCTGCAACCACTGCACGTACCCGGCCTGCCTGGCGGCGTGCCCGCGGCAGGCGGTCTTCAAGCGCGATGAGGACGGCATCGTCCTCATCGACCAGGAACGGTGCCGCGGCTACCAGGAGTGCGTGGCGGCCTGCCCGTACAAGAAGTCGCTGTTCAACCCCGAGACGCACGTCAGCGAGAAGTGCATCGGGTGCTACCCCAAGATCGAGCAGGACCTGCAGACCCAGTGCACCACGGTGTGCATCGGCAAGCTGCGCCTCACCGACTTCCTGAACCCCCCGGAGAAGGCCGACCGGCGGAACCCGGCGGACTTCCTCGTGCACTTCAAGAAGGTCGCGCTGCCGCTGTACCCGCAGCTGGGACTGGAGCCGAACGTCTACTACATCCCCCCGGTCCACGTGCCGGAGGACTACCTGGGCCAGATGTTCGGGCCGGGCGTGGCGCAGGCGGTGGAGACGTACCGGAACGCCAAGGACGACGAGGAGCTCCTGGGCTGCCTCATGCTGTTCGGCGCGACGGAGCGGATCATCCACAGCTTCGACGTGAAGGACGGCGTCGCGCGCGGCTACGACCGCCAGGGCCGCGAGCTGGTCGCGGTCCCGGTGCGGGAGCCCGAGCTGGTGCGCGAGTTCTCGTACGAGACGGCTCTGCCCGACGGAACGCCGGCAACCGGCTTCCGCCACAACACCTGAGCCGGAGGGGGAGCCATGCAGAAGATCACGAGGGGCGCCCTCATCGCGGGGGCCGGGGCCGTGGCGGTGGGTGTCGGCATCGCCCTGAACGACCCCGAGCGGACGCCGCGCGCCGGCGACGCGCTCATCGCCCGCCGGGTGCGGGAGGTTCCGCTCGACAACCCCCGGGCGGGCGCCTGGGTCGGGGACGGCGAGACGGTGCTGCCGCTGGTCGCACAGCAGCTGGCGGTGCCGAAGCTGGCGGAGGCGAACGTCCCCGACATCCGGGTCGCCGCCCTCCACGACGGCATCACCCTGGCACTGCGGCTGTCGTGGGAGCAGGGCCTGCCCAACGAACTGTCGGGCATCTCCCGGTTCCAGGACGCGGTGGCGGTGATGCTGCCCGCCGTAGGCCCCGCGGAGCCACCGGTCACCATGGGCGCGGCGGGGAAGCCCGTGCACATCCTTCAGTGGCGGGCGAGCTGGCAGCGCGACGTGGAGCTGGGCCGGTCGCAGGGCGTGGTCGACGAGTTCCCGAACGTCGTGCGCGACCTGGACCCCGGCGACATCCTGCCGCCCGAGCAGGCGCTCCTCTATACCGCGGGCCGGGCCGCCGGGAACCTCATGTCGGCCGCCAAGCGCACCACGCCGGTGGAGGAGGTGGTGGCGGAGGGGTTCGGCTCCACCACCTCGCTCGAGCAGCAGCGGGCCGGCGGCGCGGCGGTGCACGCCGAGGGCCGCTGGTGGACCGTGATCTCCCTGCCGATGTCCCGCGGCGGCGGCCTGGCTCCGATCACTGCGGGGGGCACCTGGCCGGTGGCGTTCGCGGTGTGGTCCGGCGGTGACGCCCGCAACCGGGGCGGCCGCAAGCACTACGCCGCGTGGACGCCGATGGCGGTGGCGGCATGATGCCCGCCCCCGCAGCGCAACCGGTCCCGGAGACCTCGATGGCGTCGGTGGCGCGGCTGCTGGCGCTGGCGTTCGCCCCGCCGGACGACGATGGGGACGCGCGCATCGCCGCCATCGGCGACGCCCTGCTTCGGGACCTCCCGGAGGGACCGCTCGGCGGGGCCGTCGCCGGTCTCCTGGACGCCATTCCCGACGACGCCCAGGGCTGCACCGCCCGCGGCGCGGAGCACCACCGCCTGTTCGGCGGCAACGTCGCCTGCCCGCCGTACGAGACCAGCTACGCCCCGGATCCCTTTCAGCAGGCTCGTCAGATGTCGGATGTGGCCGGGTTCTACGCCGCGTTCGGCGCCACCGCGGACGGCCCGGCGAACGACCGCCCGGACCAGGTGGGCTGCCAGCTGGAGTTCCTGGCCTATCTGATGGCGCAGCGTCTCCGGGCGGCCGCCGAGGGACGGCCCGCGGACGCCGCCGTCTGCGCCGCCGCGGAAGCGGACTTCCTGCGGGAGCATCTGGGCCGGTGGCTGGGGCCGTTCTGCCTGGAGCTGGAGCGCGCCACCGAGCACCCCTGGTACGCCGCCGTGGCGCGGCTGGGGCAACGCTTCGCGGTGGAGGAGCTCGACCGCCGCGGGCTTCACGCCGATCCGGTGCTCGCCCGCCGCATCCGGACCGTGGTGGAGCGCGACACGTTCGACTGCGGTGCGGAGGGCGGACCGGCGGCGGCGCTGAACGGGGTCCTGGGCCGCGGGGAGCGCGCCCGCGGCGGACCGTGAGCATCCGTCCGGCACCGGATGTGCGCCGGCACCGGGGACGCGAGCGGCACGCGGCCGTCGCTCACCGGTTCGGCAACACGCCGCCAGGAGGCGCCTCCGAGGTCGTCGCCGACGACGCCCCGGCCGGCATGCGCCGGGAGTTCGAGCGCGACCTGCCGGGGGCGTCCACCTGGAATGACGTCGTGTGCGGCCCCCGGAGTCGCGGGTCCGCGGCGGCCGCGCCTGACCGGCGGTGGCATCCTGTCCTCCCGCACGCGCGACTTGGGAGGCAGGGGATGCGGATCACCCGGAGCGGCACGCCCACGACGCCCGGCCCGCCGGACTGGTTCACCGGGGCGGTGTTCCTGGACCCGGTGAGCGCGATGGACGACGGCTCGGGGGTGAGCGCCGTCACCGTCACGTTCACGCCGGGTGCGCGCACCGCCTGGCACACGCACCCGCACGGCCAGACGATCCTGGTGACCCACGGGGTGGGGCGGTGCCAGCGGCGCGGCGGCCCGGTGGAGGAGATCCACCCGGGCGACCGGGTGTTCTTCGAGCCCGGCGAGGACCACTGGCACGGCGCCGCGCCCGGCACGCTCATGACCCACGTGGCGGTCGCGGTCGCCGACGAGACGGGCGCCGCCGTGACGTGGGGCCCGCACGTCACCGACGCCGAGTACGCCGGCGACCGGTCATGACGGGCCTCGTGGAGCGGGATGTCCGGGTGGAGACCCCGGACGGCCCCATGTGGGTCTTCACCGCGCGCCCGGAGGGGCCCGGCCCGTTCCCGGTGGCGATGGTCTACATGGACGCCTACGGGTACCGGGAGGCGATCAAGGACAACGTCCGGCGGTTCGCCGCCGCCGGGTACTGCTGCCTCATGCCGGACCTCTTCCACCGCAGCGGGGAGCGGCAGACGCTGGACCCCGCCCGCAGCGGTGAGGACTTCATCGCCGAGCTGCGGGCCCTGGTCGCGTCGGTGACCCCCGCCATGGTGGACGCCGACACCACCGCGGCGATGGCGGCGGTGGCGGACGACCCGGCCGTCGCCTCCGGACCCGCCGTGTGCGTGGGGTACTGCATGGGCGCGCGGATGGCGCTGCACGTCGCCGGCGCCATGCCGGAGCGCATCGCCGCCGCCGCGGGCATCCACCCCGGGTCGCTTGCGACCGACCGGCCGGACTCCCCGCACCACGACCTGGACGGGGTGCGCGGGGAGCTCTACGTGGCGTTCGCCGAGCACGACCGCTCGGCCACCGCGGAGGCCGTCGCCCGGTTCGACCGGGAGCGCCGCGACCGCGGGGTCGCGGGTGAGGTGGAGCGCATCGCCGGCGCCCAGCACGGCTTCGCGCTGCCCGACCTGCCGGTGTTCGACCCCGCCGGGGCGGAGCGCCACTTCACGCGCACCCTCGAGCTGTGGCGGCGCGCGGTGCCGCCCGGTCAGCCGGCGGCGAGCTCCGGGTAGCGCCCCCGGGCGGCGGCCACCACCTCGTCGAAGACGTCCCGCCCGATCGCCGATCCCTCGCGGCGCACCGCGTGCGGGTCCACGCGCAGCAGCCGACCGACGTCCGCGTAGCTGGGGCGGCGCTGCGGGTCCCATCCGCCCGTGCCCACCGGCAGCTGGTCACGGCGCTCCGGGTGGTGCTTGCTGGTGAGCGGCACCGCCGCGAGGCGGTCGCCGACGTACCCCAGCACCAGCACCGGCCGGTCCTTGCCCTGCGACGGGTCGTCCTCGAACGGCACCCACGTCCACACCACCTCGCCGGGATCCGCATCGCCGTCCATCGACGGGGCGTACTCGACGTCGACGCCGCCCCCACGCGGCGCGCGCTGCCTCTTCGCGGGCCGCTCCCGGCGGCGGCGGAGCTCCTGCTGCAGGGCGTCGGCGGCCACGCGGGCGAGGCGGCCGACCAGGGGTCCGAGCTTCATGGGCGGAACCCTAGTGCCGGCCGCACCCGGTGACATATCGTCCCGCCCGGCGGACGGCTCCCCGGGGGGATGGTGAGGTGAGCATCGAGTTCCCGCCCCACGGGGCGGACTGGGTCTTCTTCGTCGCGGCGATGGTGATCCTCGCCGGCCCGGCGGCGGCGCGGCTGCTGCGCCTGCCGGGGATGGTGGGGCTGGTGCTGGGCGGCATGGCCGTGGGCCCCAACGTGCTGGACTGGGTGCCCCGGGAGGGCATCGTGCAGGGCGTCGGCCAGCTGGGCCTGCTGCTGCTGATGTTCCTTGCCGGCCTGGAGCTGGACCTGGAGGAGTTCGCCCGCGGCCGCAACGCGGCGATCCGGTTCGGGCTGCTCACGTTCATGATCCCCATCACCCTGGGGGCCGTCGTGGGCGGCGCGTTCTTCGACTACGGGGTCGCGACGGCGGTGCTGTTCGGCTCGCTGTGGGCGTCCCACACGCTGGTGAGCTACCCCATCGCCCGCGGGCGGGGCCTCGCCGGGCACCCGGGCGTTGGCATGGCGGTGTCCGGCACCGTGATCACCGACACCCTCGCCCTGTTCGTGCTGGCCGTCGTCGTGGGCGCCGAGACGGGCGACGGCTCCTCGGCGGCAATCCTCGCGTCGCTGCTGGTGTCGCTCGCGGTGCTGGTCGTGGTCGCGTTCCTGGGGGTCCCGCGCCTGGTCGCGCGATTCTTCGCCGGCGCCGGGCAGGACCGCGGCCTGCGGTTCATCGGCGTCGTCGCGACCTTCACCGGGGTCGCCGTGCTCGCCGACCTCGGCGGTCTTGAGGGCATCGTCGGCGCGTTCTTCGCCGGGCTGGCGGTGAACCGGCTCATCCCCAACCGCGGGCCGCTGATGGAGCGCCTGGAGTTCTTCGGGTCCTCCCTCCTGGTCCCGATGTTCCTGATCTCCACCGGGATGCTGATCGACCCGGCGCAGTTCGCGAAGGCCGAGACCCTGGCCCTGGGCGGCGCGTCCCTGGCGGTCGTCGTGGTCGGCAAGGCCGTCGCGGCGGTCCTGGGCGGCCGGTCGATCAACCTCACCTGGCCCGGCATCGCGCTGGTGTTCTCGCTGACGGTCGCCCAGGCGGCGGCGACGCTCGCCGCGGTGATCGTGGGGCTCGAGGCCGGGATCTTCGACGAGACGCTGGTGAACGCCGCGCTGGTGGTGGTGCTGGCGTCGCTGGTGATCGCCTCCGTCGGCACCGCGTTCGCCGCGGAGCGGGTCCCCGCAGCGCTGCCGCAAGGCGGCCACCGGCTGGGCGAGGCGGTGGTGGTGCCCATCGCCGACGACGTGGCGGACCGCCGCCCGGCCCTGGCCGCGCTCATGGCCCGGCACCAGAAGGGCGTGGTGATCCCCGTGTCGATCCTTGCCGGCACCGCCGACCCCGACCGGCGGGCCCGCGCCCGCGAGCGGCTCGACCGGGTGCGCGCGGTCGTCGCGGAGATGGGGGTGGAGACCGAGGGCAGCGTGCGCGTGGCCGACTCCGTGCCCGCCGGGGCGCTGAACGCGGCGGCGGAGGCCGAGGCCAGCTGCATCCTGGTGTCGTGGGCCGGCGCGACCCGCGCCCGGGCCGCCCTGTTCGGCGACGGCGGGGACGCCCTGCGCGCCCGCTCGACGGTGCCGGTGCTGGTGGTCGCCTCCGGCGCCGCGGACCCGCGGGGCGTGGTCCTGGCGCTGGGCCCCGAGGACATGCGCCCGGAGCGGTACGCCGAGGTGGACCTGGCGGCGCGCACCGCGATGCTGCTGGCGTCGGCCCTGGACACCCAGGCGCGCGTGCTGGCCCCCGAGCAGCCGGCCGAGCGACCCGTGCTGGTGGGGATGGAGCGCGCCCCCGTGGAGGGCTACTCGGGCGGACGCATGGCCGCGGTCGCCGCGCAGGCCGGCGCCGCCGACGTGGTGGTGATCCCGGGAGGCATGGCCCGCACCTCCCTGGGCGGGGACGCCGCGGCGCTCGTCGCCCGGGCGGACGGCCCGACGGTCGTCGTCACCGCGACGCCGGGGGCGGCCGGGACGGACGTGCCGGTGGGCCGGGTCCTGGCCGGCGACACCGCATAGGGCGTTCGGGACATGGGCGCGACGGGTACCGGCCCGACATGACCGGCGAACCACCGCGGGCCGCCGACGAGGGCGGCGAGGCCCCCTGCTTCATGGACCGCGTGTGCCCCCGGTGCGGTGCCTTCATGACCGGCCTGCGCTGCGCGGCATGCGGGTACGAGGCGGGCGACGAGCCGCCGGAGACGAGACCCTAAGGCAGGCGCCGCAGCCGTTCGCCCAGCGCCGCCAGCGCGGCCCGGGAGGCGGCGTCGATGACCTCCTCCGGCCCGCCGCCGAACCGGTGGGTCGCCGCGTCGGCGACGCCGTCGACGAGGGTGGCGATGAACACCGTGCCCGCGGGGACGTCCCCCACGGGGTCCGGCCCCGCAACGCCCGTGGTCGCGACCACGGCGGAGGCACCCAGCAGGCGGGCCGCGGCCTGGCACATCTCGACGGCGGCGTCCTCGCCGTACACCGTCCGGGCGCGCACCCGCAGCAGGTCGCGCTTCACCGGCTCCCCGTACGCGACGAGCCCGCCGCGGAACCAGGACGAGGCCTCCCCCACCGCGGCCAGTGCCGTGGCGATGCGTCCGGCGGTGCAGGACTCAGCGCATGCGACGGTGCGGTCGCCCAGCAGGGAGGGGTCGAGGGGCGGCATGGCGGCGCGGTACCCCGGATCCGGCGGCGACACACCATGACGCAATCGCGCCCGAACCTTCCAAAACCTCCCATCGATGCGGCATGCTGGACGCCCGCGCGCGAGAGGGCCAGCCGGCGCGCCTCGCGTTGTCGCGGTTTCGGCGGCGTCCGTGAGGTGAACCGGCCGGAGCGGGGGAATCCTTCACGCATCCCCGCTCGTCGACCCACGGAGACGGCAGTGGACCTTCACGACATCGGCCCCGCACGCGACGCGCACGGGACGCTGGCATCGCTCACCCGGTACATCGGCGAGGAGGCGGACCGCACGCTGGTGGACGCCCTGCGCCCGTTCGAGCGCCGCCTGGGGGCGGGCGGCAGCGGCACGCGGCGCGCCCTGCTGCGGTACGCGCTCGACCAGCCGGACGCCACGGACCGCGACCACGGGGCGTTCCTGGAGCGCCTCCTCGGGCTGTGCTTCCGCGACGCATACCTGGAGGCCTGCGGCACCGGGACGGACGCCTCGGGCGCGCTGCTGCCCGAGGAGGTCGCGGCCGCGGCCGGCGGTCTGCGCCTTCCCCGCGGCTACTTCCAGCGCCGGCCGTGGATGGACCCCGCCACCGTCCGCGGGGTGCTGGACTGCTACCGGATGCTCGCCGCCGGCTGATCCGCGGGGGGTCCGTCGGCGGGGCGTGAGGTCCCGCCCACCGACACCGGCAGGAGCCCGGCGGCGCCGATCGCGAGCGCGACGATCGCGATCGAGGTGCGCCGGCGGATGCGGCGGCGGCGCCGCTCGATGAGGCCCGTCGCACCCTTGGCGGCGGTCAGGGACGTGCCGGCCGACAGCAGGCCCGTGATGCAGGCGATGCACATGCGCGCGAGCCTACCCCGGCGGGCCGGCGGCGCGGATCACGAGAGGGCGCGCCGGACCCGCTGGGCGGAGACGGTGAGGTCCGCCCCGGCGCCCCACAGGGCGGCGCGGGCCTCGAACGCGCGCATCACCTCGAGGGTGTCGCCCACCGTCGGCAGCTCGGGGTGGTGGAGGTACGACTCCCAGAACGCCGGGTCGTAGTCGTCGTCGTGCGTGGCGCGCAGGAACACGTTGTGCGCGAGGACGAGGTCGGCGAACAGGGCGCCCTGCTCGGCCGCGTCGCGGGCCCTGCGGACGATGAGGTCCACCAGCTCCATCACGGCCGCGTGCGCGACCACGCGCACGTCGTCCACGAGCTCTTCGGGAATGGGGTCGCCTGGGGCGGGCGGCATGTCGTGACCTTTGCGGGGGATCCGGCCGCGCGGCCGCATGGAGGGGGCATGCGGCCGCGTACCGGATCAATTCACCTCTTCACGGGCAATCCAAACATGGAACGCGTGCGTTCGCATGAGGGCGGGGACGGGCGTTTCCCCGGACGGGGCCCGGGTAGCACCCCCGTCCGGAGCCCCGAGCCACACCGACGACGGAGGACCCATGGACCCGGATCCCAGGAAGCTGCCGGAGCACTTCCATGACAGCGCGGACGACGGCGAGAACATCCACCGCCGGCCGGAGGACGCCCCCGCACAGGACGACGACGAGCGGGAGGCCGGGGCGGACGCCGGCTCGTGACGACCCGGGAGGGGGCCGGTGACCCGCTCCCGCCACGGCCCGTACGTGCCGCGGCGCCCGGCGCGGATCCCGGACGTGCGCGGCGAAGCCGCCCGGGAATCCGCCGCGGTCAGCCGGCCCAGGGGCCGACGCGCTCCACGACGCCCAGGTGCAGAGCGGCGGAGAGGCTGTCGGGCACCACCCAGGTCTCCGCGATGCGGCCGTCCTCGAAGTGGAACCAGCAGACGGCGCGCGCCATGAAGCTGTGCCCGGACGGGGCGCCCTCCAGCAGCACGCCCCGGTGCGTGCCCCCGCCCATCAGGCGGACGGCCGCCCGGGAGGGCTCCGTGATGACCCCGTCGATCCGGTAGACCAGGTCGGGGAACGCCGTCCGCATCCCGGCGGCCCACAGGCGGGCGCCGTCGGGGCCGGGCGGCAGGTCGTTGCCCAGCGGGTCGTGCATCACATGCGCACTGGTGAGGAGGTCGTCCGCCACCGAGGGGTCGGCCCCGTTCATCACGCATTCGACGAAGCGGCGGGCAGCCGCCCCGGTCACTTCTGATCGGTCCATCACGCCCCCGGCACATGGCTGATCCGTTCAGCCGGAGGGATCGTCACATGCCGGGTGGGCGCGCGTCCACCATGTGGGACGCGGGGTGGCGGGCGTTCGACCGCCCGCCACTGGCGGATCAGAGCGAGGGGGTGCTCGGCGCGGGAGCCGGAGCCGGAGCCGGCGCCGGAGCCGGGGCGGGAGCGGGCTTGGCGTGCTTCACCGACGGCTTCGGCGCGGACTTGCCGCCGCAGGCGGCGGCCGGGCCGACGGCGAACATCGCGACGGCGGCGGTCATGGCACCTGCGATCAGGAGGCGGCGGTTGCGGCGGGTCGTGGCGGTGGACGTCATGTCTCGGGGTTCTCCCTGTCGTGGGTGACGCGGGCCTCGTGCCCGCTGAGATGAGGATGCCCGGACGTCCCGCGGCCGTCCATGTGGACTGGACGTTCTGCCCGGTCTCGTCCGTGGAACGTCGCCGACCTGCTTCTTTCTCCTCTTTACAACCACACAGTTGTTGAGTACCTTCCCAGGTGCCGGTTCGCCGGACCGCCCACCCGGAAGGAGCACCGCATGACCGCCGAAGCACCCGCCGCGCCCTGGATCGACATGCGCCGGGAGAACCCGGACGGGTACCGGGCGCTCGCCGCGCTCACCCGCGCGGGCGTGCTCGACCCCATCACCCTCGAGCTGGTGAAGGTGCGGGCGTCCCGCCTCAACGGCTGCGAGCACTGCGACGGGGAGCACGCGGAGATCGCCCTCAAGGCCGGGGAGGACCCGGCCCGGCTGGCGGCCCTCGACGCCTGGGCGGACGCCGGCTGCTTCACCGAGCGCGAGCGCGCCGCGCTGGCCCTCACCGACGCGATGACGCTGCTCCCGGTGGCGGGCAACCCCCCGGCCGGCGTCGTCGCGGCGGCCGCCGAGCACTTCCCCGGCGACGAGCTGGCGAAGCTCATCATCGCGATCGCGGGCATCAACGCCTGGAACCGGATCGCGCTCACCACCGCCATGGGAAGGTCGGCCGATGCCTGACGCACGCATGTCCTACTCGGTGTCCGCCCCCACGGGGCTCGGCTACGACGAGGCCGTCTCCAGGGCCCGCGAGGCCCTCGCGGCCGAGGGCTTCGGCGTGCTCACCGAGATCGACGTGAAGGCCACGATGAAGGCCAAGCTCGACCTGGACCGCGATCCCTACATCATCCTCGGGGCCTGCAACCCGGGGTTCGCGCACCGCGCGCTGGAGGCCGAGCCGGAGCTCGGCGTCCTGCTCCCCTGCAACGTCGTGGTGCGGGTGGAGGACGGCCGCACGATCGTGAGCGCCGTCTCCGCCGGGGACATGCTGGGCATGGTCGGCAACCCGGCCCTCGAGCCCATCGCGGCCGAGGTCGGCGAGCGGCTGGCCCGCGTGGTGGCGGCGGTGGCCGAGGCCGCCTGAGCACGGAGGCAGGGCCCGCGGCCCGGCCGCGGGACACACCACAACCACTGGAGGACACGTGGCCCGGGTCGTGATCCTGGGGGCCGGCATCGCGGGACACACCGCCGCCCTCAGGCTGCGCCGGGCGCTCGGACGCCGCGACGACGAGATCGTCGTGGTGAGCCCGAACGCCAACTGGAACTGGATCCCGTCGAACATCTGGGTCGGCGTGGGCAGGATGGCCCGCGAGAAGGTGGTGTTCCCCCTCGCCCCCGTCTACGCGAGGAAGCGCATCGGGTTCCGGCAGGCGAAGGCCGTGGCCATCCGCCCGGAGGGCGACGCCGACGACCCGAGGCCGGCCGTCGACATCGAGTACACCGACCCCGCCCGCGCGGGGGAGACCGAGCGGCTGCGGTACGACTACCTGGTCAACGCCACCGGCCCCCGGCTCAACTTCGGGGCCACCCCCGGACTGGGCCCCGACGGCAACTCGCTGTCGGTGTGCACCGCCGGGCACGCCGTGCAGGCCGCCGAGGCCCTGGCGGCCACCATCGAGCGGCTCAGGGCGGGGCAGCCGCAGCGCCTGGTGATCGGCGTGGGGCACGGCACCTGCACCTGCGAGGGCGCCGCGTTCGAGTACGCCTTCAACGTGGAGCACCAGTTGCGCACGGCCGGCGTCCGGGACCTCGCCGAGGTCGTCTACCTCACCAACGAGGCCGAGCTCGGGGACTTCGGCGTCGGCGGGATGACGTTCGAGCAGCAGGGGTTCGTGACCACCAGCGCCCTGTGGACCGCCTCGATCTTCCGCGAGCGGGAGGTCAACGCCATCCTCGGCGCGCACGTGCGCCGCGTTGACGAGGGACGCGTGGAGTACGAGCTGCTGGACGGCTCGGTGCACGAGCTCGCCTTCGACTTCGCGATGCTGCTGCCGCCGTTCGGCGGCCAGCCGATGACCGCGTACGACCGGGCGGGTGAGGACATCACGGCCCGCATGTTCGCCCCCAGCGGCTTCATGAAGGTCGACGCCGACTACAGCGGCAAGCCGTACGAGGAGTGGGCCGCCGACGACTGGCCGAAGACCTACGAGGCGCCGGAGTTCCCCAACCACTTCGCCGCGGGCATCGCGTTCGCCCCGCCGCACCAGATCTCCCGGCCCCGGAAGAACCCGAACGGCACGATGATCGCCCCCGCGCCGCCGCGCACCGGCATGCCGAGCGGCGTCATGGGACGCACCGTCGCCGCCACCATCGCCGACCGCATCAGGAAGGGCGACGCGGCGCACGCGCACAGCGCCTCGATGACGCGCATGGGCGCGGGGTGCATCGCGTCCGCCGGCGCGGGGTTCTTCAACGGCAGCGCCGCGGGCATGACCATGTACCCCGTCGTGCCGGACTTCGCGCGGTACCCCACGGGGCGGGACCTGCGGCACACCAAGGGGGAGCTTGGCCTCGCCGGCCACTGGACGAAGGCGCTCCTGCACCACCTGTTCATCTACAAGGCCAAGGCCCGCCCGCTGTGGTGGCTCATCCCGGAGTGAGCGAGGACACCGTGGAACGACTTCCGACGCATCCGTCCATCACCGCCGCGCCGCTGCCCACCCGGGCGACCCTGCGCCGCCGGCGCAACCCCGTCCTGCAGCTGGTGCGGTTCGCGCTCCTGAACGCGCGCATGGGCTACATCGCCCTGCGGGGACACAAGTAGGAGGGCCGGGCCGGGGGACCGCACCGCGGTTTCCCGGCCCGGCCCGGGGGAAGACGACGGGCCGACCCCACGAAGGAGGCCCCATGTCGCTCGTCGAGGAATCCATCCAGGTCGCCGTCCCGGTCCGGGAGGCGTACG
This sequence comes from Thermoleophilia bacterium, assembly GCA_046330435.1. Lineage (GTDB taxonomy): Bacteria > Actinomycetota > Thermoleophilia > Miltoncostaeales > Miltoncostaeaceae. Next base: position 25,372 of record JAXLST010000011.1, read on the forward strand.
ACCAGTGGACGCAGTTCGAGGAGTTCCCCCGGTTCATGCGGCACGTCGAACGGATCGAGCAGCTGGACGACACCCACCTGACTGGACCGTCAACGTCGCCGGGCACCGCGAGGAGTTCGACGCCGAGATCACCGAGCAGATCCCGGACGCCCGGATCGCGTGGCGCAGCACGTCCGGCCCGAGCCACGCCGGCGCGGTGGACTTCCACCGGCTGGGCGACGACCAGACCCAGCTCATGGTGACCATGGACTTCCAGCCGCAGGGCGCGATGGAGAAGGCCGCCGACGCGCTGGACCTGTTCGAGCGGGAGCTGCGAGAGGACCTGGGCAACTTCCGGGAGCTCATCGAGTCCCGCGGCCAGGCGTCCGGCGAGTGGCGCGGCGAGGTGCGCCCGGAGGGCTCCGGGGAGTCGTGACACCCCGTTAGCGGTCGGGGAGGAGCGGGTACCGGGTCGGCGATGCGCATGCGCCGCCCCGGGACCGGTCCCCCCGCCCCGCCCTCATCGGTGTCTCGTTGACCGCCCCGCCGGGGGCGGTCCCCCCGCAGGTCCACGACACCGGCCGGCTCGCCGCGGTGGCCGCGACGCGCCTGCTCGACACCGCCCCCGAGTCGCCGTTCGACGACCTGGCCCGGCTCGCCGCGGAGGTGCTGCGGGCCCCGCTGGCGTTCGTGACCCTCGTGGACGGCGAGCGCTCGTTCTGGAAGGCCTGCGTGGGCGTGGGCCCCGGGCTGCGCCAGAACCCCGTGGAGGAGTCGTTCTGCCAGTACGTCATCGAGACGCCCGCGCCGCTGCTGGTGGGCGACACGCGCCTGGACCCGGTGACGGCCGCGAACCCCTCGATCGAGGCGATGGGGGTGCTCGCCTGGGCGGGCGTGCCGCTCATGTCCCCCGACGGTCACGTCCTGGGGTCGTTCTGCGTGGTCGACACCGTGCCGCGGGAGTGGACGGAGGCGGACGAGCGCACGCTGCTGGCGCTCTCGCGGGCGGCCGCCACCGAGATCGCGCTGCGCGCCGGGCTCGCGGCCGCCGAGACCTCCCGCGACCGCCTCAAGCGGCTCCACGCGCTGAGCGAGCGCGTCAACGACGCCACCACCAAGGGCCGAGTGTCGCGGACGTTCCTGGGTGAGGGCCTGCGCGCCGTCGGCGCCACCGGCGGGTCGCTGCGGCTGGTGGACGCCTCCGGCAGCGCACTGGAGATGGTGTCCTCCGCCGGCGCCACCGGCCGTTTCGCGGACCGGCTGGGGCACGCCATCCCCGTATCCGGGGCGTTCGCATGCTCACAGGCGTTCTGCGCCCGGGTGCCCATGGTCATCGCCGACCGGGACGAGCTGGCCGCCCGGCTCCCGGAGACCGCCGGCGCACTCGACGGGCTCCCGGTCGCCGCCTTCAGCGCGCTGCCGCTGCTGGACCGGGCGGAGAACGCGATGGGCGTGCTCACGCTGTCGTTCGACCGGCCGCGGTCCTTCGACGACGCGGAGATGGAGTTCCTGGAGGCCCTGGCGACGCTGTGCGCCCAGACCCTGGGGCGCGTGGAGCTGTTCGAGGCCGAGCGCCGGTCCCGGGAGGGGGTGGAGCGGCTGCAGGCCGTCACCGCCGGCCTGGCCTCGGCGGTGACCGTGGCGGACGTCGCCGCGGTGGCGGCGGGCGCGGCCCGCCGGGCGCTCGGCGCGGACCGCGCGGAGCTGGCCCTGCCCGGGGGGGCGACGGCGCCGCCGCCCGGCGCCGGCGACGAGGCGCGCTTCATGGAGACCGCCGCGCAGGTGCGCGCCGCCGGCCGGGGGCATGGCCGGGATGGCGCCGCGGCGTGGCTGCCGCTGCGCCGCGGCGCCACCGCCCTGGGGGCCCTGCGCCTGGGCTTCGACGAGGAGCGGGTGTTCGGGGCGCGCGAACGGGCGCTGATGGCGACGGTGGCCGACCAGCTCCGCGACGCCCTGGAGCGGGCCGGGTTGCACGAGGCGACGCGGCGCGACCACCGCCGGGCCGCGTTCGTGAACGCCGCGTCGGCGCGCCTGGACGCCGCGACCGGGGTGGAGGCGCGGGCCCAGGCCCTCGCGGATCTCCTGGTGCCGGCCATCGCGGACTTCGCCACCGTGGAGCTCCCCGGCCCGCGGCGCCCGCGCCTCGCGGGCCTGCGCCACGTGGACCGCGGACGCGCCGAGGCCCTGCGGCGCATGCGCGGCCGCATCCCGGGCCCGGCGTCACCCGACCCGCGGGGATGGCCCTCCCCCGCGCGCGAACTGGAGATCCCGCTCGTGATCCGCGACGCCCCGGTGGGCACCCTGTACCTGGGCAACGGCCCGGAGCGCGGGGCCCTGGGCGCCGAGGAGCGTCGCACGGCCGAGGAGGTCGCGTCCCACGCGGCCCTGTGCCTGGAGAACGCCCGGCTGTACGAGCAAGAGCAGCACATCGCGCGCACGTTGCAGCGCAGCCTGCTGCCGGCGTCCCTGCCCCGGGTGGACGGCCTGGAGATCGCCACCTCCTACCTGGCGACCGGCGACGCCAACGAGGTGGGCGGGGACTTCTACGACGTGTTCCCGGTGCCGGGCGGGACGATGGCCGTGGTGGGCGACGTGTGCGGCAAGGGCCCCGAGGCGGCCCGGCTCACGGCGATGTGCCGGCACACCGTCCGGGCCGCCGCGCTGAACGGCGAGCGCGACCCCGCGGCCATCGTGGCCCTGCTCAACCGCTCGATGCTGCTGGGCGCAGGGCAGCTCGAGTTCTGCACCCTGGCCCTCGTGCGGCTCGAGCCCCGGCAGGACGGCGCGGTCTGGCTGGAGTGCTGCGTCGCCGGCCACCCGCCGCCCCTGGTCCTGCGCGCCGGCGGCCGCGTGGACGCCCTCACCTCACGCGGCGGCCTGGTGGGCGTGGCCGCCGACACCCCGTACGGCGCGACCACGGCGGCGCTGGCCCCCGGCGACGCGCTGGTGCTGCACACCGACGGGCTGGTGGAGGCGGGACGGCGCGGCACCCAGTTCGGTGAGGAGCGGCTGCGGCGCGTCCTGAGCGGGCAGGCCGGGTCGGCCGCCGCAGAGGTCGTCCGGGCGCTGGAGGACGAGCTCCATCGGCACGCCGGCGGGGCGGACCTGCGCGACGACGTCGCGATCCTCGCCGTCCGCGTGCGCGGGGAGGGCGTGAGCCGCTTCCGCCGCCAGGTGCCGGCGCACCCCGCGCAGCTGGCCGGGCTGCGTGGCGGCCTGCGACGCTGGCTCGACGGGCGGGGGCTCGCGCCCGGGGCCGTCGACGACCTCATCCTGGCGGCGGGGGAGGCGTGCTCCAACGCCGTCGAGCACGCGTACCGGCGGCGCCCGGGCGACCTGCACGTCACCGCCTGGTCGGACGCCGGCCGCGTGACGGTGACGGTCGCCGACCGCGGCGCCTGGGACCCCTCCCCCGCCCGCCCCGACCGCGGCCACGGACTCGCCCTGATGCGCGCGCTGTCCGACGACACCGAGATCGCCCACGGGCCGAGCGGCACGCGCGTGCACCTGCGGGCGGTGCGCACCGGGGGTGCGCCCGCACCCCCGGACCCCGCCGCGGACCCCGGTCCTCAGGGCGCGGGGACGGAACTCCGGGACGGGGCGGTGGTCGTCGCGGGCGACATCGACCTGGCCACCGCACCCGGCCTTCGCGCGGCGCTGGCCGCGGCGCGGGAACATTGGGAGGTGGTGATGCTCGACCTCTCACGCACGACCTACCTCGACAGCGCCGGCCTGCGCGTCCTGTTCGGGCTCGCGGCCGAGTTCCGCGACTCGGGCGGGGGGCTCGAGGTGATCGCCCCGCCGGGCGCCCACGCCCGCCAGGTCCTGGACGTGGTGGGGGCCGGCGAGGTCATGCGCCTGCACGACGCGAGACCGGCCCGATGACCTCCCTCACCCGCACCGGCCCGGGGGCGCCCAGCCCCGACGGGCAGGAGCACTTCCACGCCCGCCTCACCGCCGGCCGCGGCACCACCGTGATGGTGCTGGACGGTGAGTTCGACCTCGCCGCCTACGAGCTCTTCATGCAGACCCTCGCCCGGGTCGTGGCGGAAGACCGGCCGGTGGAGATCGACACGTCCCGGGTCACGCTCATCGACTCCACGGGGCTGCGGGGCCTGCTGCAGGCCCGCAACCTGCTGGGCGCCGAGCGCGTGCTCCTGGTGAACCCCTCCACGGAGGTGACCCGCCTGCTGGCGATGTCGGGCACCCGGCACCTGTTCCACATCTCGGAGCAGCCCCGGGCGTAGCCCTCAGCGGCGCAGGAGCAGCACCAGGGCGACGCCCACCAGCACGACCGCGGTCACGCGTTCCCACGTGAGCGGCAGCGCCGGCACGCCCAGCCACCCGAAGCGGTCGATGAGCGTGCCCGCCACCAGCTGGCCGGCGATGACCGCCACGAAGGTCACGGTCACGCCCACCCGCGGCACGGCCAGCAGGCCGACCACCACGAAGAACGCGCCGATGGCGCCGCCGAGGTACGCCCACCAGGGCCCGCCCCCGACGTGGGAGAGGTTGCCCGCCTGGCCCGTCACCACCAGCGCAACCACCAGGAAGGCGAGACCGGTGGTGAACGACACCACGGCGCTGCCGAACGGCGAGTCCAGCGCCGTGCGCAGGCGCGCGTTGATGGGCGCCTGGGCGGCGAGCAGCGCCCCGCCCATGAGGGGCAGGACGGCGTACAGGATGCGGCTGCTGGTCACGCTCGCACGGTCCCGGGGATCAGCGGACGGCCCGGAACCAGCTGATGCCCATCGGCGCGGCGGCGTACCGGCCGCGGGCACCCAGGTAGGGCCACACGCGCCACACGTAGCGCTGGCCCGGCACGAGCCGGCGCGGCGGCATGCGCAGCGAGGTGCCGCGCGGGAACGCCGACAGCACCTTCACGAACCGGGTCCCCGAGATGCGGAACACCTGGACGTTGTAGAGCGTCGCCGCGCCGGACCTCCGCCACCGCAGCACGCCGCGGCGCGGCAGGCGCGACCCGGGGGAGGGCCGCAGCACGCGCGCGTTGCGGACCTTCGGCGCCGCGGGCCGTCCCTGGGTCCCGGCCGGGACGGGGGCCGGCGGGGTCTCGGTCACCGGCGTCGCCGGCGGCGGGGGCGGGAGCACCGGCTCCGGTTCGATGCGGTATGTCACGGTGAGCGCCGAGACGTTCCCGGCCGCGTCCGTGGCCGTCACCGTGAACGGGCGGGACCCCCAGGTGGCGGGGTCCGCCGTGCCGCTGGGCACCGGGGAACCGGCCGGCACGGTGCCCGCGCACGGCGCCGCCGGCGCCGCACCGGAGCGGTCGCCGGTGAACGGGCAGGAGAACGCGGCGGCGAGCACGGCGCCGGGGCGCAGCACCGCCCCGGGCGCGGGGGCGGTGACCACCGGCGCGGGCGGCGGCGTCGCATCGACGCGCAGCGGCACGCCGGGGGTGCTCTGCAGCGTCACCGTCGCCGTGTCCTCGAAGGGCCGGAGGGTGGTGAACGTCGCGGTCCGCGTGATCGGCACCGTCGCCCCGGCGGCGTCGGTCCCGGCCCCGTCCCCGAGGACCTCGGCGGCCGGGCACTCGGCGACGGTCTCGAACGGCCGCGGCGTGCAGGTGTAGGCGGCGTTCACCGGGACCCGGTACCAGCCGTTCCCGCCGTTCACGCCCTCGGCGTACGCGGGGGTGAGCGTGACGGTCACCGTGCCGGCGACGGCGGGCGCGGCGGCCCCCAGCAGGGCGGCGCACGCGGCGACGGCTGGGAGACGGCGCCCACTCATCCGGTCCAGAACTGCTCGATCGCCGCCGGGTCGTCCACCGCCACGCGCACGCGGGCGACCAGGCCGTCCTCGACGGTGATGAAGAGCGTCTGCAGGGAGTCGAGGGTGCGCCCGTCGCGCCGGCCGCTGTTGCGGACGACCGCCGCGGCCCGGTCGCCGTGCGCGCGCAGCGCAAGGGTCTCGGTGCCGAACTCCTCGGTGTCCTCCCATGCGGCGGCCACCTGGGCCACCAGCCCGTCGCGGCCCTCCACCGGCCCGTGCACCGGGCTCTCCCACACGGCGTCCGGGGCGGTGAGCGCGCTCAGGGCGCCGAGGTCCGCCGCCGCCCGGGCGGCGAGCCACCGGCCGACGACATCGGGCACCAGGTCGGGCATGGGAGGATCCTCTCTCTGGTTGACGAGGACCCCGTACCCGCCCATCCGACCGGCCACTCCCGCTTGCATCACGGCGCGCACGATACCGCGGCGGCCTGGTACGCCGCGTACGGCAGCAACACCCGCTGGGAGGGGCTGCGCCGCTATCTGGGCCCCGGGGCCCGCATGCCCGAGGACCGGTGGATCACGATCCCGCACGCCCTCCGCTTCGCCGGGGCGTCGCGGCGGTGGGATGGCGGGGTGGCGTTCGTGACCGTGGCCCCCGGCCCGCCGACGCCGGCGCGGGCATGGCGGCTCACGGCCGCGCAGCTGCACATGGTGGCGGCCGCCGAGAACGGCGTGCCGGACCTCCCGCCACCGCCGGACCCGGGCGGCCTTCCCGTGGGGGCCGTTGCCCGGCTGGCCGTGGACCTGAGCCCGGACGGCACCCTGGGCAAGTACGACGCCCTGCTGCGCCTGGCCGACATCGACGGCCTGCCCGCCGTGACGCTCACCACCACGCATGCGCTGCCGGCCCGCGCACCGGGCGCCGCCTACCTGGCGGCCTGCCGGGAGGGGCTGGCCGGGCGGCTGGCCGACGTGGACGCGCACCTCGCCGCCGCCATCGCCCGCGGCGGGGGCTGAGCGGCCTCAGCCCCCGGGGAGCGCGAAGCCGAGCACCACGCGGGTCCCGGGCACCCGGTCGAGCACGTGGAACTCGTCGCAGAGGGCGCGCATGAGGCTCGTGCCGAGGCCCGCCCCGGCGGTCGATGACACGGCGGCCGCCCGGCCGCAGCCGTGGTCGTCGACCATGAAGCGCAGCACCCCGGACTCGCAGGCGAACGACAGGTGCACCGCGCCGTCACCGCCCGGGTAGGCGTGCATCACCGCGTTGGCGACGGCCTCCGACATGGCCAGGCGCAGGGAGTCGAGGGCGTCCGCACCCAGGCCCCGGGCGGCGGCCTCCGCCGCCGCCCAGACCCTCGCGTGGCGCACGCTCGCCGGGACCGCGGGGAGCCGCAGCCGTTCGGCGCGCTGGGTCTGGGGTCGTTCCCCCGTCGTCATGTCCTCGTTCCGTGGTGGCCGCGGGCCGCCGCCGCCGTGGTGAGCCCATGTTGCCGGGTCGGGCGGTGAACCGTGACATTCCCTCGATCAAGACTGGACGAAACCGGGGGCGGTGTCCACGCAACCGGGCGGGAATTGGCGCGACCGGACCGGGCGGCCCCGCCTCCACGGCGTCGGTCCCGGGGCCTTCCCGGCGGCCGGCCGCCGGAATCGCGGGACGCCGGTTCGCGGGGCGGGCGGCACGGGTAGGACGTGGTCGTGGAGGACCGGGCCCATCTGCGGATCTACCTGTCGGAGCGCATCGCCCTGATGCACGCCGCGATGCGGCTCGCGCGCCGGATGCGCGGCGCCCCCGGCGAGCCGGGCATGGGGCCCCTGCGGGACGAGGCGCTCGATGCACTGGCCGACGACGCCGCCACGCTCACGTCGTTCCTGCGCCAGGTGGGGGCGATGCCGCCGCGCCTGCGCATCGCCGGGGCCGTGGTCGGCGAGCGCCTGGGGCGCCTGAAGCTCAACGGGCGGCTCACCGGCCGCTCGCCGCTGTCGGGCCTGCAGGAGCTGGACGGGATGCTGGCCCTGCTGGACCTCGCCGCCGGAGCGTGGGCGGCCATCGACGACGCCGCCGTCGCGGCGCGCGAGGTGGTGGGCGGCCGGGAGGAACGGCTGCGGGACCTCGCGGCGCGCATGGCGGTGTACCGCCGGGGCCGGGCGGTGGAGGCCCTGTCCGCCGCATGAGGTTCCCCACGGGGCAGCTGCTGGTGGACGCCGCCGTGCGGGCGCGGTGGGCCGCCGGCTGGGGCGCCGGCCTGGCCGTGGCGCTGCTGCGGCACGCCGTCGCCCAGCCCCGCATCGAGCGGCGCCGCACCGTCGAGCCGGGCCGTGACCCGGCCGTCGCGGACCGCCCGGTGCCCGGGGATCCGGGCGCCGTGCAGACCCGCGCCGACGGCGCCGGCCCGTCGTTCCGCCGCCGCTACGCCGTGCGCGTGCGGGGCCACCATCGCTCCCCGGAGGAGCTCATCGACGGCATCGCGCGGGACCCCAACGCCGCCGCGCCGTTCGAGGTCGCGCGCTTCGTGAAGACCTCCGGGCTGCTGGGGGAGATGCGGACCGGTGACGAGTACCTGGTGTGGATGCCCGGCCCGTGGAACGGCCCGGTGCGCGTCGCCGACCGGGAGCCCGCGTCGTTCCGGCTGGCGACCCTGAACGGCCACATGGAGGCCGGGGAGATCGAGTTCCGGGCACGTGAGGAGTCCGGCGAGCTCGTGTTCGAGATCGAGTCGGCGGCCCGCAGCGGGAGCCGCCCGTTCGGGCTGGTGTACGGACCGCTGCGGCTCGCCCGGGAGGCGCAGCTGTACATGTGGGCCCAGTTCTGCCGCCACGTCGCCGCGATGGCCGGCGGGGAGCCCGGCCCCGTGGTGGTCGAGACCCGCACCTACCCCGACGACCATGGCTGAGCGGCTCTCCCGGCGCGCCCGCCGCGACCTGGCGAGCCTCGCCGGGCGGCGCGTGAACTTCCCCCACGCCACCCTGGAGGACGTCGGTCCCGGTGAGGGCTGGGTGGTGGACGACCACACGTTCCCGCTCGGGACGGAGACGCCCGGCCCTCCGGAGCCCGACGGGCCCTGGGCGCGGGCATGCGTCCTGGTGGCCGACTACGCGTTCGCCGATCCCCGGCTCATCCGCGCCGTGTACGACCCCGGCGCGCCGCTGATGGGCCGCAACATGCTCCTGCGGGGCCGGTTCCTGGGGCTTGACTGGCATCTGGGTGCGCGCGTCGTCCACGCCGGCGGCGGGGTCATGGACGAGGACGGCCGCACGGTGGACCGCTGGGGATGGGGGTACCGCACCCTCGAGGGCCACCTCGAGATGGGCCAGATGGACTTCTGGGTGGTGAAGGCCCGGGACACCGGGGAGGTGTGGTTCCGCATCCACGCCGTCTCCAAGCCCGCCCGCGTCGCGAACCCCGTCGTGCGGTGGGGCTTCCGGCTGTTCGGCCGGCGCCTCCAGCTCCGCTTCGCCCGGGAGGCGGGCCGGCGCATCCGGCGCCTGGTCGCAAGCCCGGGGATTCCCCGCGTATCGCAGCCCCTCTGATCGCGCTTCCATCGGCTCCCGTCCACCGGACCCGGAGCCCGCCGTGCCCTTTCGCCCACTCGCCGCTGCAGTCCTCGGCGCTGTCGTCCTGGCGCCCGCCGCGGGTGCGCAGACCCTTGAGGACGTCGCCCTCCAGCGCCGGCTGCCCACGGCGCTGCAGACGACCTGCACCGTGATCCCGCCGGAGGGCCGCACACCGGACTCGCTCGCCGGGTTCCGTTGCGCTCCGGAGGCCACCGGCGGAGTGGACGCCAGGTTCGACGCGTTCCCGTCGCATGCGGCGGCGGGCAACCGCTACCGAACGCTGTTGCTCCCGTCCCCCGTCGGTCTGCGACAGTACTTCGGCGACTGCCCCGCAGGCGGTCCGGCAGAGACCGAGGCCCTGATGAACGACTACCCGTCGGGGCGGCTGGCCTGCTTCAGCGACCTGTCCGGTGTGGCCACCATCGTCTGGACGAACACGCCGTCGGGCATCGTGGGTGTGGCGACACGGACGGACGGCGACTTCGCGTCCCTGTGGCGGTGGTGGACCACCGCCGGTCCGAACGGATCCACCGTGGACAGCCGCCTGCTGGCCGTCGGTGGACTCTACCCCGACCCCTACGAGGTCGGGATGATGCATGAGATGGCCCCGGAGGTCGCCCAGGCCTGCACGCGGGAGCGGCTTCCGCGGACCCGCCGCCTTCTGCAGGCCTCCCTGCTGTGCGGGGGCGTCCCGGGACCGCGGGCAACCGTCATCTACCGCAGGTTCGCGACGAAGGCCCTCGCCGAGCGCCAGTACGCCCGGGATCTGGCGCTCACCGGGATCGCGCGCGAGGCGGACGGGTCGTGCACCGCGAACCCGCCCTGGGAGACATTCTGGACCAGGAACGGGCGGGCACGGGGTCGCCTCGCCTGTGGCATCTTCCGGGGGGCCGCGCGGGTCTTCTGGTACGACCGGGACCTGCGGATGGAGGCCTACGCGACACGACGGGACCGGAATCTGCGTGCGCTCCACCGGTGGTGGCAGCGCCGGGGCTGATCAGACTTCCACGATGGCGCAGCCGTCCGGGGGGAGGCGCACGCGGTCGAACTCCAGGGCCGCCTCCGCCGGGGAGGAGAGGCGGATCTCCCGGCCCCGCTCGCCGAGCGGGAGGCTCGCCTCCGACTCCCCGAGGTTCACCGCCACCCGGAAGCGGCCCCGGTGCACGACGATCCAGCCGGCGTCGTCGTCCCACTCGCAGCGCACGGGATCGAGCCGCGGGTCGGCGAGGTCCGGCTCCGAGCGACGCAGCGCGACCAGCCGCCGGTACCAGTCGAGCATCTCGGCGTGCTCCGGCTCCCCCACCTCGTCCCACCGCAGCCGCGACGCGGCGAACGTCTCCGGGTCCTGCGGGTCCGGCACCTCGCCCGACCAGCCGTGCTCGGTGAACTCGCGGGCGCGGCCCTCGGAGACCGCACGGCCCAGGTCCGGATCCGGGAACGAGGTGAAGTACCGCCACGGGGTGGACGCCGCCCATTCCTCCCCCATGAACAGCATGGGGGTGAACGGGGCGGTGAGCAGCAGCATCGCCCCCGCGCGCAGACGGTCCGGAGACGTGAGGGCGGACAGCCGTTCTCCGAACGCCCGGTTGCCGACCTGGTCGTGGGTCTGCAGGGACACCACGAACCGCCAGCCCTCGGTGCGCGCCCGGTCGACGGGCCGCCCGTGCGACCGGCCGCGGAACGTCGACCACCGGCCGTCGTGGAGGAACGCGCCGGTGAGCACCGTGGCAAGCACCCCGGGCGTCCCGAAGTCCACGTAGTACGCCTGCCGCTCGCCGGTGAGCGCCGCATGCAGGGCGTGGTGGACGTCGTCGTCCCACTGGGCGTGGAGCCCCAGGCCGCCGGCCTCGCGCGGGGTGACGGTGCGCGGGTCGTTGCGGTCGGTCTCGGCGATGAGCGCCAGGGGCCGGCCCTCCGCCGCCGACAGCGCGTCCACGGCGGCCGACAGCTCCTCCAGGACGTGGACGGCGCGGTCGTCCACCAGGGCGTGCACGGCGTCCAGGCGCAGGCCGTCCAGGTGGAAGTCGCGCAGCCAGGAGACCGCGTTGCCGATCACCCAGGCGCGCACCTCATCCGAGCCGTCGTCGTCGAGGTTCAGCGCCTCACCCCACGGCGTGTGGTGCTTCCCGGTGAAGTACGGGCCGAAGCGGGCCAGGTGGTTGCCGGACGGGCCCAGGTGGTTGTGCACCACGTCGAGCACCACCGCCAGCCCAGCGGCATGCGCGATGTCGACGAACCGCTTGAGCGCGTCGGGGCCGCCGTACGGTTCGTGGACCGCCCAGACACCCACCCCGTCGTACCCCCAGCCGCGTGGCCCGTCGAACGCCGCCACCGGCATGAGCTCCACGTGCGTCACGCCGAGGTCCGACAGGTGCCCCAGCCGCGCGGCGGCGGCGTCCAGGGTCCCCTCCGGCGTGAACGTCCCCACGTGCAGCTCGTACACCAGGCCGCCGGCGAGGGCGCGGCCCGTCCAGGCGCCGTCGGTCCACGTGAACGCCGCGTGGTCGTAGGCGGCGGCCGGGCCGTGGACCCCGTCGGGGAGCCACACCGCCCGGGGGTCGGGCAGCGGGTCGCCGCCGTCCAGGTGGAACGCGTAGCGCTCGCCGTGCGCCAGGGACCCGCCGGCGTCCTCCCACCATCCTCCGCCCGCCGGCCGCATCGGCCGTTCCCCCGGGGCGGCGGCCAGGGTGACCGTCCGCGCGCGCGGCGCCCAGACGCGGGCGCGCATCAGGCCCCGTCCCGCACCAGGAGCGCCACCGGCAGGTCAGCCAGCAGCTCCGCGGCCGGGACCATCCCCGACACCGGCGGGCCGCCGGACAGCAGGTCGCGCCACGTCCCCTCGGGGAGCGCGACCGCGGCCGTGCCCCAGCCGCCCTCACGGGCGAGCGCGAGCGGCAGGCGGGTGCCCACCACCGCCACCGCGCCGCCGCGCACGAACCCCACCGCGTGCGCGCTGGTGGTCGCCAGCGCCGCATATCCGGCGTCCTGCGCGGTGAACCACTCCGGGTGGTTCCGGCGCAGGCGCAGTGCCCGGGAGGTGACCAGCAGCTTCTCGTCGTCCAGGTCCACGGGCACGGCCCCCGCATCGAGGTCGCGGAGCCGGGCGGCGAGCCCCTCGTGGTCGACGGGTGTGCGGTTGTCGGGATCCACGAGCGTCAGGGTGCCCGCCTCGGTGCCCTGGTACACGTCGGCGACGCCGGGCAGCGTGAGCTGCAACAGCTTCTGGGTGAGGGCGTTGGCGCGCCACCCGTCGTGGAGCTCCGCGGCGAACGCCGCGATGCGCTCCGTCACGGCGGGGTCGGCGAGCGCCGCCTCCGCCAGGCCGGTCACGGCGTCCTCGTACTCCGTGTCGGGCGCCGTCCACCGGGACCGCCGCTTGCCCTCCCGCAGCGCCTTGACCATGTATGCGGACAGGCGCTCCGCGTCGATGGGCCAGGCGCCCAGGGCCGTCTGCCACAGCAGCAGCTCGTCGGCGGGATGCACGGGCGGGGCGGGGCGACGGTGCGGGTCGGCGAGCGCCCGGAGGTCCTCCAGGAACGCCGCCCACTCCTGCGGGCATTCGGCCAGCAGCAGCAGGCGGGCGCGGACGTCCTCCGACCGCTTGGTGTCGTGGGTGGTGAGCGCCGTCATGCCCAGGGGGTGCCGGGCAGCGCGGTCCTCCGCCCAGGCGTGCAGCCGGTCGGGCGGGGCGCCCATGGTGCCGGGGTCGCCGCCCACCTCGTTCAGCGCCGCCAGCGGGAACCAGCGGTAGACGGCGGTGTCCTCCACCCCCTTGGCCATCACCGGGCCCGTGGTCTGCTGGAAACGCACGCAGAACTCGTCGCGGAGGGCGTCCCGGCCGGCACGGCCCAGGGCGAGGCCGGCGAGCAGCGCCACCTCGTCGGCCCGGTCCGGGACCGCGTCGGCGGCCGCCTCGGCCGCCTCCTCCACCGCCGCGACGGCCTCGGGGGACGGGTCCTCGCCGGGCACGACGTACGCCCGGTACACGGGGAACGCCGCGAGGATCCCGACCAGCGCCTCCTCGAGGCCGCGCCGGGTGTGGTCACGCAGCATCAGGTCGGTGCGGCAGATCTCGGCCGCCAGCTCCACCAGGCGGTTCACCTCGGCACGCAGCGGCCCGGCGAGCACGTCGCGCTTGCCGCGCAGCGCGGCACCCGTGAACGTCGCATCGGTGTCGTCCGCAGCGGTCCACACCGCGACCAGCGGCGCCTCCCCGGCGGGATCGGTGAGCGTCTCCTGCAGGCGGGCGATCGCCTCGTAGCCGGTGGTGCCGGCGCACGGCCAGTCCTGCGGCAGCCGCTCGTCGCCCTCCAGGATCTTCTCCACCACCACCCACGCCCCGCCGGTGGCGTCGCGCAGGCGCTCCAGGTACCCGCGCGGGTCGGCGAGCCCGTCGGGGTGGTCGATGCGGAAACCGTCGACGACCCCGTCGCGGTGCAGGCGCAGCAGCGTCTCGTGCATCGCGTCGAACACCTCGGGGTCGTCCACCCGCACCCCGGCGAGCGTGTCGACGTCGAAGAAGCGCCGGTAGTTGAGCTCCTCGTCCGCCACCCGCCAGTGGGCGAGCCGGTACCACTGGGCGTCCAGCAGCTCCGGCAGGGGCAGGCCCTCCGTGCCGGGCCGCACCGGGAACACGTGGTCGAAGTACCGCACCACCGGCTCCGCGCCGGAGGTGTCGAGGGTGATCTCCCCGTCGGCGAGGCACCGGCCGATGCGCCGCCCCAGCACCGCCAGCAGCACGGCGCCCTCCTGCCCCGACCAGTCCACGTCGAACCACCGGGCAGACGCCGAGCGCGGCCCGTCGCGCAGCAGCGACCACAGCCGCGGGTTCGCGGTCTCGGGCACCGGCAGCGCCACGTGGTTCGGCACCACGTCCACCACGATCCCCAGGCCCTCCGCGTGCGCGGCGTCCGCCAGCGCCCGCAGCCCGTCCTCGCCGCCCAGGTCGTCGGAGATCCGCGAGTGGTCGATCACGTCGTAGCCGTGCGCCGACCCGGGCACGGCCTGCAGCACCGGGGACAGGTACAGGTGGGTTACGCCGAGCGCCGCCAGCCGGGGGACGCCGGCTGCGGCGTCGGCGAACGTGAACTCCCGGCGCAGCTGCAGCCGGTAGGTGGAGACCGGCGTGCGCCGGCCCGCGTCAGCCATCACCGGCGGCGAGCACCACCAGGGCGCGGCCGGGGACCTCCACGGACGGCCCGGCGGGGCTGTCGTCCCCGTCGCCGTCCTCGGCGGCGGTGTGCAGGACGCGCCGCCAGCCGCCGCCCCGGGCCGAGGGCAGGGTGAAGGTGATGGGCGCGTCGTGGGCGTTCATGAGCATGAGCACGTCGTCGTCCTCGATGCGCTCGCCGCGTGGGCCCGGCTCGCTGATCCTGGTGCCGTCCAGCAGCACCGCCAGCGAGCGGGCCACGCCGCCATCCCAGTCGCGCTCCTCCATGTCCTTGCCGTCGGGCCGCAGCCACCGCACGTCGCCGTCGCCCAGGAACCGCCGGCGGCGCAGCACCGGGTGCGCGGCACGCAGCGCGACGGCCTTCGCGGTGAACCCGGTCAGCGCCTCGTCGGCGGCAGCCCAGTCGATCCAGGAGATGGCATCGTCCTGGCAGTAGGCGTTGTTGTTGCCGTCCTGGGTGCGGCCCAGCTCGTCACCGTGCAGGATCATCGGCACGCCCTGCGAGCAGAGGATCGTGGCCAGGAAGTTCCGCTGCTGCCGGGCCCGCAGGGCCAGGATCGCGGGGTCGTCGGTGGGCCCCTCCGCCCCGTGGTTCCAGGAGCGGTTGTGCGACTCCCCGTCGTTGTTGCCCTCGCCGTTGGCCTCGTTGTGGCGCTCGTTGTACGAGACCAGGTCGCGCAGCGTGAAGCCGTCGTGGGCGGTCACGAAGTTGATGGACGCCATGGGCTTGCGGCCGTCGTCGCGGTACAGGTCGCTGGAGCCGGTGATGCGGGCGGCGAACTCGCCGATGGCGGCGGGCTCCCCGCGCCAGTAGTCCCGCACCGTGTCGCGGTAGCGGCCGTTCCACTCCGACCACTGCGGCGGGAAGTTCCCCACCTGGTAGCCGCCGGGCCCCACGTCCCACGGCTCGGCGATGAGCTTCACCCGGCTCACCACCGGGTCCTGGTGCACCAGGTCGAAGAACGCCGACAGGCGGTCCACCTCATGGAACTGCCGGGCGAGGCTCGCCGCCAGGTCGAACCGGAACCCGTCGACGTGCATCTCCTCCACCCAGTACCGCAGCGAGTCCATGATGAGCTGCAGCACCTGGGGGTGCCGCATGAGGAGCGTGTTCCCGGTGCCGGTGGTGTCGTAGTAGTAGCGGGGGCCCTCCTCGACCAGCCGGTAGTAGGCCCGGTTGTCGAGGCCGCGGAAGCACAGGGTGGGGCCGCGCTCGTTGCCCTCCGCGGTGTGGTTGTAGACCACGTCGAGGATCACCTCGATGCCGGCGGCGTGCAGGTCGCGCACCATCGCCTTGAACTCCTGCACCGCCTCGCCGGGCGCACGGCTGGCGGCGTAGCCGTTGTGCGGCGCGAAGAACCCGATGGTGTTGTAGCCCCAGTAGTTGCGCAGGCCCCGCTCCAGCAGGAAGCCGTCGTGCACGAACTGGTGCACCGGCATGAGCTCCACGGCCGTGACGCCCAGCTTCAGCAGGTGCTCCACGATGGCGGGGTGCGCCAGGCCCGCGTAGGTGCCCCGCAGGTCCTCGGGCACGTCCGGGTGGGTCATGGTGAGGCCCTTCACGTGGGCCTCGTAGATCACGGTCTCGCTGTACGAGCGCCGCGGCGGGCGGTCGTCCTGCCAGTCGAAGAACGGGTTGATGACGACGCCGCGCATCACGTGCGGCGCGGAGTCCTCGGTGTCCATCGCGTCCGGGTCGTCCTGCCGGTGGCCGGCGACCGCGGGCGCCCAGTCCACCTCGCCCTGCACGGCCTTGGCGTACGGGTCGAGCAGCAGCTTGGCGGGGTTGCAGCGCAGGCCCTCGGCGGGGTTCCACGGGCCGTGGACGCGGTAGCCGTAGCGCTGCCCGGGGCCGATGCGCGGCAGGTGGCAGTGCCACACGAACGCCTCGTGCTCGGTGAGTTCGATGCGCTCCTCGGCGCCGTCCTCGTCGAAGAGGCACAGCTCCACGGCCTCGGCGACCTCGGAGAACACGGCGAAGTTGGTGCCGGCGCCGTCGAAGGACGCGCCGAGCGGGGCGGGGGTACCTGGCCACTGTTCCATCACGCCGCATCATCCCCCGGGGCGGGGCCGGTCAAACCCCGGGACGGGTCCCGCGTGACGGACCCGCCGGGGGAACCGGTCCGGCTCGGGAACCGCCCGAGGTTTGGGGTCACCGGACCCGGGTAGTCCCGGCCACCGATGGCCCGAGCCACCGGATCACCGCGCGCCGCCGCGCCGCACGCCACCCCCCCGGCGACCGAGGGGCGGCGGCGCGCGGTGATCGAGGCCGTCCTCCCCGAGATCGGGTGCGGCCGTTTCGCCGCCAAGCGCTGCGTGGGCGAGTCGCTGCGCGTGGAGTGCGACGCGTTCGCCGACGGCCACGACGCCGTCCGCTGCGTGCTGCTGCACCGCGGGCCCGGCGAGGACGACTGGACCGAGACGGAGATGGCGCCGCTCGGCAACGACCGGTGGGCCGCGGAGATCCCGTGCGAGCGGATGGGCATGCACCGCTACACGGTGCGCGCCTGGGTGGACCGCTTCGCCACATGGCGGCACGGACTGGAGGCGAAGGCGGCCGCGGGCCAGGACGTGGCGGTGGAGCTGCTGACGGGGGCGATGCTGCTGCGCGACGCCGCGGGACGCGCGGCGGGACGGGACGCCGCCCGGCTGGAGGAGCTCGCCCGCCTGGTGGGCGGCGAGTGCGAGCCGGCGCGCCGCGTTGCGGCGGCGCTGGACGACGCCGCGGCGGAGCTGGCGCTGCGGTACCCGGACACCTCGCTGGCCACCGGGCACCCCCGGGAGCTGCGGCTGTGGGTGGACCGCGAGCGGGCCCGGTACTCGTCCTGGTACGAGCTGTTCCCGCGCTCGTGGTCGCCGGAGCCGGGGCGGCACGGCACCCTGGCCGACGTCGAGGACGCCCTGGACTACGTGGCCGGGATGGGCTTCGACGTGCTGTACCTGCCGCCCATCCACCCCATCGGACGGGTGCGCCGCAAGGGCCGCAACAACGCCGTCACCGCCGGGGACGGCGACGTCGGCAGCCCGTGGGCCATCGGGGCGGCCGAGGGCGGCCACGACGCCGTGCACCCCGCGCTGGGCACCCACGACGACGTCCGCCGGCTCGCCGCGTCCGCCCGCGACCGCGGCATCGACCTGGCGCTCGACCTGGCGCTGCAGTGCGCGCCGGACCACCCGTGGGTGACCGAGCACCCCGAGTGGTTCCGCATGCGCCCCGACGGGTCGGTGCAGTACGCCGAGAACCCGCCCAAGCGGTACGAGGACATCTACCCGCTGGACTTCGAGACGCCGGACTGGCGCGCCCTGTGGGCCGCGCTGTTCGAGGTGGTGATGGTGTGGGTGGACCTGGGCGTGCGGGTCTTCCGGGTCGACAACCCCCACACCAAGCCGTTCGCGTTCTGGGAGTGGCTCATCGCCGAGGTGCAGGCCCGCCACCCCGACGTGCTGTTCCTGGCGGAGGCGTTCACCCGGCCCAAGGTGATGAACCGCCTGGCGAAGCTGGGGTTCAGCCAGTCCTACACGTACTTCGCGTGGCGGACCGCCCGGTGGGAGCTCACCGAGTACCTCACCGAGCTCACCCGCACCGAGCTGGCCGACCACTTCCGGCCCAACATGTGGCCCAACACCCCGGACATCCTCACCGAGCAGCTGCAGGAGGGCGGCCGCCCGGTGTTCATGTCGCGCGCGGTGCTGGCCGCGACCCTGGCCGCCAGCTACGGGGTGTACGGCCCCGCGTTCGAGCTCGCGGAGGACCGGCCGCGGGAGCCCGGGAGCGAGGAGTACCTGGACTCCGAGAAGTACCAGCTGCGCGCCTGGGACCGGGATTCCGGCTGGAGCCTGCGGCCGCTGCTCACCCGCCTCAACGCCATCCGGGCGGAGCACCGGGCCCTGCAGACCAACGCGACGCTGGTGTTCCACCCCACCGACAACGACCACCTCCTCTGCTACTCCAAGACCGACCCGGACGGGGACGGGCCGGCGGTCCTGTGCGTGGTGAACCTGGACCCGCACGCCCCGCAGACGGGCTGGACCGGCCTGGACCTGGACGCCCTCGGGCTGGGCGGGGACGAGGCCTTCCAGGCGCACGACCTGCTGGGCGGGGCGCGGTTCGCCTGGCGCGGCCCCCGGAACTTCGTGCACCTGGACCCGCACGGGCTGCCCGCGCACGTGTTCGCCATCCGCCGGCGCGTCCGCACCGAGCGTGACTTCGACTACTTCGGGTAGAGGCCCCGCATGGTGATCCACGAGGGCATCGCGGACGACCCGCTGTGGTTCAAGGACGCGGTCGTCTACCAGCTGCAGGTCAAGTCGTTCGCCGACTCCGACGGGGACGGCGTGGGGGACCTGGCGGGCCTGGTGCGCCGCCTCGACCACCTGCAGGAGCTGGGGATCTCGGCCCTCTGGCTGCTGCCGTTCTACCCCTCCCCCATGCGGGACGACGGCTACGACATCGCCGACTTCACGGCGATCAACCCGTCGTTCGGGACCATGCGGGACTTCCGGACGCTGCTGCGCGAGGCCCACTCGCGCGGCATGCGCGTGATCACCGAGCTGGTGCTCAACCACACCTCCGACGAGCACCCGTGGTTCCAGCGGGCGCGGCAGGCCGGCCCGGACAGCCGCTGGGGCCGCTGGTACGTGTGGAGCGACGCCCCGCACCGGTACCGCGAGGCCCGGATCATCTTCCAGGACTTCGAGACCTCGAACTGGACGTGGGACCGCGTCGCGGGCGCCTACTACTGGCACCGCTTCTACTCGCACCAGCCGGACCTGAACTTCGAGAACCCCGAGGTGCAGCGCGCGGTCATCCGCGCCCTGGACTTCTGGTTCGAGATGGGCGTGGACGGGCTGCGGCTCGACGCCGTGCCGTACCTGTACGAGCGCGAGGGGACGATGTGCGAGAACCTGCCCGAGACGCACGCGTTCCTGAAGCGCCTGCGCGCGCACATCGACGAGCACCACCCCAACCGGATGCTGCTCGCCGAGGCGAACCAGTGGCCGGAGGACGCCGCCGCCTACTTCGGCGACGGCGACGAGTGCCACATGGCGTTCCACTTCCCGGTGATGCCGCGCCTGTTCATGGCGCTGCAGATGGAGGACCGCTTCCCGGTGGTGGACATCCTCCAGCAGACCCCCGCGATCCCCGACACCTCCCAGTGGGCGCTGTTCCTGCGCAACCACGACGAGCTGACCCTGGAGATGGTCACCGACGAGGAGCGGGACTTCATGTACCGGGTGTACGCGCACGACCGGCAGGCGCGCATCAACCTGGGCATCCGCCGCCGGCTCGCCCCGCTGCTGGGCAACAACCGCGCCAAGATCGAGCTGCTCAACGGCCTGCTGATGTCGCTGCCCGGCACCCCGATCGTCTACTACGGCGACGAGATCGGGATGGGCGACAACGTGTACCTGGGCGACCGCGACGGCGTGCGCACGCCCATGCAGTGGAGCCCGGACCGCAACGCCGGGTTCTCGGACGTGAACCCCCAGCGCCTGCCGCTGCCGGTGATCGTGGACCCCGAGTTCCACTACGAGACCGTGAACGTGGAGACCCAGCTGGCGAACACCGAGTCGCTGCTGTGGTGGATGCGCCGCATCATCGCCCTGCGCCGCCGGCACCGGGTGTTCGGCCGCGGGTCCATCGAGTTCCTGGCGCCCGACAACCACCGGGTGCTGGCGTTCGTGCGCAGCGACGGCGACGAGCACGTGCTGGTGGCCGCGAACCTCTCGCGCTTCGCCCAGCACGTCGAGCTGGACCTGTCGCGGTGGCGCGGCAACGTGCCGCGCGAGCTCTTCGGGCAGACCCAGTTCCCGCAGGTGGGGGACCTGCCGTACATGCTCACCCTGGGCCCGCACCAGTTCTACTGGCTGCTGCTGGAGGAGCCGGCGCGCCGGCTCGCGGACGCCGCCGGGGAGACGCCGTCGCTGGGCACGGTCGCCCGCGGCGACGCGGTCCTGGCGGCCCGCACCCGGGGGCCCTGGAGCGCGCCGTGGCCCGGTGGCTCCCGGGGCGCCGCTGGTTCACCGGGAAGGCCCGGTCCCTGCAGTCGGTGTCGATCGCCGACGTGCTGCCGGTGGGCGGCGCCGACGCGGCCGCCGCGGTGATGGCGATCGCCGAGGTGGGCTACCTGGAGGGCGAACCGGAGACGTACGTGCTGCCGCTGGCGGTGCTCACCGGGGACCGGGCGGAGCGGTTCATCGAGGAGGCGCCCGACGGCGTGATCGCCCGGGTGACGGTGGGCAACGAGCCCGGCGTGGTGGCCGACGGCATGCGCGACCCGGGGTTCTGCGAGCGCCTGTTCGACCTGGTGCGGCGGCGGCGCCGCGGGACCGGGGAGCGCGGCACCCTGGTGAGCCGCCCCACCACCCGGTTGCGCCGCGTCGTCGACTCCACCGAGGGGCCGCTCACCCCGGACCTGTTCCGCGCGGAGCAGACCAACACCTCGCTGGTCTACGGGCACCGGGTGATCATGAAGCTGCTGCGGCGCACCGAGGAGGGCACCAGCCCGGAGCTGGAGATCGGCCTGCACCTCAACCGGCGTGGCATGACCCATGCCCCCGCGGTGCTGGGGTCGCTGGACTACGAGGGTAACGGCGACGGCGTCCGGACCCTGGCGATCCTGCACGAGGTGGTGCCCAACGAGGGCGACGCCTGGACGTACACGCGTGACGAGCTCGGGCGCCTGTACGAGCGGGCCCTGGCGGGCGCCGGCGAGTGGCCGGGCGACGACGGCTGGGACCCCGACACGCCGCTCATCGACCTGGCGGAGCTGGAGCTCCCGGCCACCGCCCACGCCACCAGCGAGGCGTACCTGCGGTCGGCGGAGCTCATCGGCCGGCGCGTGGCCGAGCTGCACCGGGCCCTCGCCGCCGAGGAGCGGGACCCCTCGTTCGCGCCGGAGCCCACCGTGCCGCTGTACCTGCGGGCCAGCTACCAGTCGCTGCGCAACCTGGAGCGGCGGAACATGCGGACGCTGCGGCGGGCGATGGCGACCCTGCCGCGGGAGCGCGACCGGCAGCTGGCGGAGGCCGTCCTGGGGCGCTCCCAGGAGATCTCCGCCCGCCTGCGCGAGATCACCTCGATCCGCGAGGCGGGGGTCCGCACCCGGTACCACGGGGACCTGCACCTGGGGCAGGTGCTCAACACCGGCAAGGACTTCGTGATCATCGACTTCGAGGGCGAGCCGGCCAGGTCGCTGGCCGACCGGCGGGTCAAGCGGTCCCCGCTGCGCGACGTGGCGGGGATGCTGCGCTCGTTCGACTACGCCCGCTTCGTCGCCCTGCGCGACGCGATCGAGCGCGGCCTGGTGGACCCCGGCGGCGACCAGTACGTCCTGCTGGAGGTGTGGAGCCGCCACTGGGTGTCGTGGGTCGGCGCGTCGTTCCTGGGCGCGTACCTGGAGGCGTCCGAGGGCGCCCCCTACCTGCCCTCCACGCGGGAGGAGACCGCCCGTCTGCTGGAGGTGCTGCTGCTCGAGAAGGCCATCGCCGAGATGGGGTACGAGCTGGCCAGCCGCCCCGACTGGGTGGGCGTCCCCCTGCGCGGAATCCTCGACCTGCTGGAGGCACGCCGATGACCACACGCACCGCCGGGGCGATCGATCCCGGGACCGCGTTCATCTCCGACATGGACGTCCACCTCTTCAACGAGGGCAGCCACCTTGGCCTGGGCGGCGTGCTGGGCGCCCACCCGGCCACGCTGGAGGGCGCCGAGGGCACCCGCTTCGCGGTGTGGGCGCCGGCCGCCGCGGACGTGCGGGTGGTGGGCGACTTCAACGGCTGGGACGGCGCCCGCCACGCCATGCACCCGCTGGGATCCTCGGGTGTCTGGCAGGCGTTCGTGCCGGGCGTGGGGCACGGGTCGCTCTACAAGTTCCGCATCCGCACGCCGCACGGCGAGGTGGTCGACAAAGCCGACCCGGTGGCGTTCCGCGCCGAGGAGGCGCCGCGCACCGCGTCGGTGGTGTGGGACATCGCCCACGAGTGGGGCGACGCGGACTGGATGGCGCGCCGCGCCGAGACGCAGGCGCTGGACCGGCCCATCGCCGTGTACGAACTGCACCTGGGCTCGTGGCGCCGGTACGACGGCCGCTCCCCCGGCTACCGGGAGATCGCGGAGCCGCTCGCGGAGCACGTCACCCGGCTGGGGTTCACGCACGTGGAGCTGCTGCCCGTGATGGAGCACCCGTTCTACGGGTCGTGGGGGTACCAGACCACCGGGTACTTCGCGGCCACCAACCGGTACGGCACGCCGGACGACCTCATGCACATGATCGACGTGCTGCACGGCGCGGGGATCGGGGTGATCCTGGACTGGGTGCCGTCGCACTTCCCCGACGACCCGCACGCCCTGTCCCGCTTCGACGGGACCCACCTGTTCGAGCACGCCGACCCGCGCGAGGGCCGGCACATGGACTGGGACTCCCTGGTGTTCAACTACGGGCGCCACGAGGTCCGGAGCTTCCTGCTGAGCTCGGCGATGTGGTGGCTGGGGCGTTTCCACGCCGACGGCCTGCGCGTGGATGCGGTGGCCTCGATGCTGTACCGGGACTACTCGCGCCGTGAGGGCGAGTGGATCCCGAACCTGTACGGCGGCCGGGAGAACCTGGAGGCCGTGGACTTCCTGCGGCGCCTCACCACCGAGGTGCGGGAGCGGGTGCCGGGGGCGCTCACGATCGCCGAGGAGTCCACGGCCTGGCCGGGCGTCACCCGCCCGGCGTCCGAGGGCGGCCTGGGGTTCGACCTGAAGTGGGACATGGGGTGGATGCACGACACCCTGGCGTACATGGGCCGCGACCCCATCCACCGGCGGCACCACCACCACGAGCTCACGTTCCGCGGCCTGTACGCGTTCAGCGAGCGGTTCATGCTGCCGCTGTCCCACGACGAGGTGGTGCACGGCAAGGGCTCGCTGCTGGGCCGCATGCCCGGCGACGACTGGCAGCGCCGCGCCAACCTGCGCCTGCTGATGGGGGCGCAGTTCACCCAGCCGGGCAAGAAGCTGCTGTTCATGGGCGGGGAGCTCGGTCAGCCCGCCGAGTGGGACCACGAGGGCCAGGTGGCGTGGGACCTGCTGGACGACGAGCGCCACGCGGGCCTGGTGCGGTTCACGTCCGACCTGGCCACCCGGTACCGGGAGCTGCGGGCCCTGCACGCCGGCGACACCGAGGGCTGGGGCTGGGAGTGGGTGGAGGCCGACGACGCCGATGAGAGCGTCCTGGCGTTCCTGCGCCGCGGCCCCGACGGTGAGCTGGCCCTGGTGGTGCAGAACTTCACCCCGGTGCCGCGGCACAACCGGCGCTTCGGGGTGCCGCACCCCGGCGGGTGGCGTGAGGTGCTCAACAGCGATGCCACCGAGTACGGCGGCAGCGGACAGGGCAACCAGGGGTGGGCCGAGACCGCCCCGGTCCCCTTCCACGGGCACCCGCAGTCACTGGTGCTCACCGCCCCACCCCTGGCGGTGGTGGTGATGGTCCCCGACTGATCGACGGCCGGCGGGCGCCGCGTCGGGAGGTTCTCGCGCGGCGTTCAGTCCGGCCGCCCCGCGTGCCGACACCAGAGGCATGCGCCGCGCATGGGGACTCGCCGCCGCCTGCCTGGTGCTGGCGCTCCCGACGGCGGTGGCGCCGGCGTCGGGCATGGCGTCACCCACCTACCTGGCGGGCCTCACCCTCGTGGTGGCGGGCCTGTGGGCGGGGGCGCTCATCGACCGGGGCGCCGCGCGCCGCGGATGGGTGCTCATCGCGGTCACCGCGTCCCTGTGGCTGGGCGGCGACATCCTGCAGCGCACCCTGCAGGCCCGGGGGTTCACGGGCGTGGGCATCCCCGACGTCTTCTGGCTGGCGTCCTACGGGACCCTCGCCGCGGGCGTGTGGCTCATGATCCGCGCGCGGGGGCTCAGGAGGACCGAGACCCGCGAGATCCGGCTGGACGTGGCCGTCGTGACGGCCGCGTCGGTGCTGCCCGCCTGGCGCCTGATGGTGGCCCCCAGCCTCGCGGACGGCGGCGGCGCCCTCGACCGCGCGGTCGCCGTGCTCTACCCCGTGGGCGACCTCGTGCTGTTCGCGCTGGCCGTGATGCTGGTGGTCGCACCCGGCACCGCCTCCGCGGCGGGGCGGCTCATCCTCGCCTGCCTGTCGCTCACGCTCGTGACCGACGTGCTGTTCGCCGCGCTGCCGGACCTCGCGCCCGCGTTCGACGCCTCGCGCCTGGACGCGGTGCTGCTGTGCGCCAACGGCCTGCTGGCCGCCGCGTCGCTGCACCCCTCCCGCGACGCCCTGTCGGTGCGCGCCCCCGGCCACGGGGCCCGCCACATGCACCGCTCGCGCATCCTGCTGTTGGGGGTGGGCGTGACCGCCACCACCGTGGGCGCCGCCCTGGCCCCGCACCTCGGGACCGTCGACCGGGTGCTGGGCGCCGCCGCCGGCCTGGTCGCGGCCCTCGCCATCACCCTGCGCTTCGCCAGCGTCGTCCGGGAGCGCGAGTCGGCCGAGGAGCGCCTCATCCACCAGGCGCACCACGACCCCCTCACCGGCCTGGCGAACCGCTCCCTGCTGCTCGAGCGCCTCGGCGGGATGCTGTTCGGCGGCCACGCCGAGCGCGGCATCGCCGTGCTCTACATCGACCTGGACGGCTTCAAGGAGGTCAACGACCGGTGGGGCCACGCCGCCGGCGACGCCGTCCTGCTGGCGGCGGGCCGGCGCCTCGCGGAATCGGTGCGCGCCGACGACCTGGTCGCCCGGGTCGGCGGCGACGAGTTCGTGATCCTCTGTCCCGCGACGGGCGCCGAGGACGCCGAGGGCCTCGCCCGCCGCCTGCACCGCCGGCTCGGCGACCCGGTGGACGCCGGGGGCCGCGCGGTGGCCGTGGCGGCGAGCATCGGCGTGTTCGCCACCACCTCCGTGCGGGTCGGGGCGGAGACCCTGGACGCCGATGCCCTGCTGCGGGCCGCGGACTCCGCCATGTACCGCGCCAAGCGGGGCGGCGGCGGCGTGCGGATCGCGGCCATGGCGGGGTAGCGCACCCTCACTCCTCCGTGAGGTGCCCGGCGGCCTCGTCGTAGCCCGCGGGGGCCGGCGCCTGCGCCGGGGCGTAGATCACGCGGATGACGCCGGTGGGGAACGCCTCGGTGGCGACCACCGACAGGTGGATCGGCGCGTCGCCCTCGTCGAACAGCCGCTCGCCGCGCCGGGCGGCCACCGGGTGCACCAGCAGCCGCAGCTCGTCCAGCAGACCCGCGGCCAGCAGCTGCCGCACCACCGACAGCGACCCGGGGATGAGCACGCACCGCACCCCGGGGTCGGCGCGCAGCGCGGCGACCGCGTCCGTGAGCTCCCCGGCGATCGCCTCGGTGTTCCGCCACGTGTACTCGCGCGGGGTCCGGGTGGCGACCACCTTGCGCATGTCGCCGAGCTGCGCCGCGAACGGCGCGTCCTCCCCGCCCGCCGCCTCGCGGTCCGGCCACGCCCCGGCGAAGCTGTCGTAGGTCTCGCGGCCCAGCAGCAGCACGTCCGCCCCGTCGTAGTCCTCGGTGACGGCGCGGCCCATGTTCTCGTCGAAGTACGGGAAGTGCCAGGCGGGGTCGATCTCGGCGACGCCGTCGGCGGAGGTGAACAGGGTGGAGACGACCTTGGCCATCGCGTGATCCCTTCGGTTGGGGTGCCGTGCTCATCCGACCGCACCCGCCGCGGAAAGTCATCGGCCCAGGGAGCCGCGCACGATCGTTTGTCCCTGTGGCCAAAGGATGTACCCGAACGTTGTCCATCGGTCGAATACCGGCGCCCGGGGGGTCGTCCGTACGCTCGCCCCGGGCGCCGGTGAGGCGCCCGTTCCATGCACGCGACACCTCACGGGAGGGGACCCTGTGAAGCTCGTGATCGGAATCGTGCGCCCAGAGCGGGCGAACGAGGTCCTTGAGGCCCTCCACAGGGCCGATGTGCGCGGCTACTCCATGAGCCGGGTGCAGGGCCACGGCGGCGAGGTCGACCGCGTCGAGACCTACCGCGGCACCACCGTCAAGATGGAGCTCTCCGAGAAGGTGCGGTTCGAGATCGCCGTCTCGGAGCCGTACGTCCAGGCCACCGTCGACGCGCTCTGCGAGGGCGGCCGCACCGGAGAGGTCGGCGACGGCAAGATCTTCGTGCTCGACCTGGAGCAGGTGGTCCGCATCCGCACCGGTGAGAAGGACGCGGGCGCCGTGACGCCGGTGGGCCAGTGAACCCCGCGATCGACACGGGCGACACCGCGTGGATGCTCGTCGCCACCGCGCTGGTGCTGATGATGACCCCGGCCCTGGGCCTGTTCTACGCGGGCCTCGTGCGGTCCAAGAACACCCTCAACACCTTCATGATGTCCATCGCCGCGATGGCGATCGCCACGGTGAGCTGGACCGCCGTCGGGTACTCGCTCGCGTTCGACGGGGACAACCCCGTGATCGGCGGCTTCGGCCACGCGTTCCTGTCGGGGGTGGGCTTCGAGCCCCGTGACGGCACCACCATCCCCCATCTGGTCTTCTTCGCCTTCCAGGCGAGCTTCTGCATCATCACCACGGCCCTCATCTCCGGCGCCGTCGTGGAGCGCATGCGCTTCGGCCCGTTCCTGGCGTTCAGCGCCGCATGGTCGGTGCTGGTCTACCCCCTGCTCGCCCACTGGGCGTTCGGCGGCGGCTGGCTGATGGCGCGCGGCGCCCTGGACTTCGCCGGCGGCGTGCCCGTGGAGATGGGCTCCGGCTTCTCCGCGCTCGCCGCGGCGCTGGTGGTGGGGGCGCGCAAGGACTACGGGCGCCTGGCGATCCTGCCGCACAACGCCATGTTCGTGCTGCTCGGCGCCGGCCTGCTGTGGTTCGGGTGGTTCGGGTTCAACGGCGGCAGCGGGTTCTCCACCGGCAACGCCAGCGTGCTGGCGTTCGTGAACACGCTGGTGTGCCCGGCCTGCACGCTGGTGGTGTGGTTCATCCTCGACCTCGCCCGCGACCGCAAGATCACCGCCGTGGGCGCCGCCACCGCGATCGTCGTGGGATGCGTCGCCATCACCCCGGCCGGCGGCTACCTGAGCCCGGGGTGGGCGATGGCGTTGGGCGCGTTCGCCGCGGTGCCGAGCCACATGCTCATCACCTGGCGCACCCGCACCCGCGTGGACGAGACCCTCGACGTGCTGGCCGCACACGGCCTGGGCGGTTTCGTGGGGATCCTGTTCATCGGGTTCTTCGCCCAGGCGTCGTGGAACGGGGTGTCCGACGGCATCGTGTTCGGCAACGCCGACCAGCTGCTGGACCAGGTCCTGGCCGCGGCCGCCGCGCCGGTGACGGCGTTCGCCGCCACATGGGTCATCCTGAAGGCCATCGGCCTGGTGACGCCGCTGCGGGCGACGCCCCGCGAGGAGGCGCTGGGCATGGACGTGACCTACCACGGCGAGGAGGCGTACGTGAGCGGCGAGGGCGCCCTGCTGATCGTGCAGCCGCCCGACGAGGCGCCCGTGCGGGCCGGCCGGCCGTGATGCGGTGACGGGACCCGCCGCCGGGTCCCGCGGCGGGGCGGCGTGAGCCGCCTCGCCGGCCTCCGGGCGCGCGCCGGCGTGTCCCCGGTCGTGTGGTCCCTGGGGGTGGTGAGCCTGCTCGCCGACCTGGGCAGCGAGTTCGCCTACCCCCTGGTGCCGGTGTTCCTCACGGTCACCCTCGGGGCGTCCCCGGCGGTGCTGGGCCTCATCGAGGGCCTGGCGGAGGGCACCGCCGCCGCGCTGCGCCCCGCCTCGGGGGCGATCTCCGACCGCCTGCCGCGCCGCCGTCCCCTGGTGAGCGCCGGGTACGGGCTGTCCGCCGTCGGCAGGGTGCTGCTGCCCCTCGCCCCCGGCTGGGGCGCGGTGCTCGCCGCGCGGCTCGTGGACCGCGTGGGCAAGGGCGTCCGCACCGCCCCGCGCGACGCGATGATCGCCGACGCCACACCGCCGGAGTCCCGGGGCCGCGCGTTCGGGCTGCACCGTTCGATGGACACCGTCGGCGCCGTG
Organism: Thermoleophilia bacterium; assembly: GCA_046330435.1. Taxonomy (GTDB): domain Bacteria; phylum Actinomycetota; class Thermoleophilia; order Miltoncostaeales; family Miltoncostaeaceae. The sequence continues at coordinate 53,803 of JAXLST010000011.1, forward strand.
GGCGGCCCGCTGGCGGCGCTCGTCGCCCTGTGGGCGCTGGGCGAGGGGAGCCTGCGCACCGTGCTGCTCATCGCCGCCGTACCGGTGGTCGCCTCCGCCGCGGTGACGTTCCGCATCCGGGAGCCGCGGCGCCGTCCCGCACGGCGCCGGGACGCCGGGGACGGGCCGCGCCCGCCCCTCCCGGGCCGCTACTGGCTGTTCCTGGGCGGCTGGGCCCTGTTCGCGGTCGGCAACTCCTCCGACGCGTTCCTGATCCTGCGCGCCCGGGAGCTGCTGGGGTCCGCGGCGGCAGCCGTGGCCGCCTACGCCCTGTTCAACGTGGTGGCCGCCGTGGCGTCGTTCCCCGCGGGCGTGATGTCCGACCGCCTGGGCCGCCGCATCCCGCTGCTGGCCGGCCTGGGCGTGTTCGCGGCGGTCTACGCGGTGGTGGCGACGGCCCCCGCCTGGCCGGTGCTGCTCGCCGCGTTCGCCGCGTACGGGCTGTACCTGGCGCTCACCGACGGCGTGAGCCGCGCCCTGGTCTCCACGCTCGCCCCCGCGGGGCGGGCGGGGGAGGCACTGGGGCTGTTCGCCGGCGTCACCGCCGCGGCGGCGGTCGCCGCCAGCGTGGGCGGGGGGCTGCTGTGGGACCGCCTGGGCCCCGGCTGGACGTTCGGCGCCGGGGCCGTGCTGGCGGCGGCGGGCGCCGCGGTGCTCACCGCATGCCCCATGCACCCGCCGCCGCAGGCGGTCACGTCACCTGGATCTGGGTGAGCGCCCGGCCGCGCAGCGACCCGGCCTGCCAGTCCCAGTAGTCGACCCGCACCGGGATGTTCCCCGGCGCCGTGGGCTTCAGGAGCATGTCGAACCGCATCGCCGAGGTCGTCTGGAACGGCGTGTTCGCGGGGATGACGTACGGCTCCGAATACGCCCCGAAGGGCCCCACGCCGAACGAGCGCCCGTCCTCGGCGATCACGGTGACGTCGCAGCCGATGCGCCACTCCTGGATCGCGTAGCAGGCGTTCAGGATCCGGACGAGCACCGTCTGCCCCACCCGGGCCTTCCCCATCGCCCGCGGGTCGGTGATGACCGTGTTGCCGTCCTTGGCCACGGCGCCGCTGAGGGTGAACACGCTGGGCTTCCAGTCCGACAGCGAGGTCCCGACGTCCGGGAACGCGTTGGGGTCGTTGGGGTCGAGGCTGTTGTCGTGCAGGCCGTGCCCGTGGGAGTACTGGCGCCACCGGTGGTCGTGGGCGCCGGCGACCAGGATCACCTCCTGGTCGTACTTCACGACGTGGTTCGTGGCGGGGCTGTACGCCCGCACGTACCCGGGGCCCTCCGCGGGATCGACGATGAGCCCCCCGTACAGGCCCATCTCGAAGTGCAGCGGGGTGTTGCGGTGGCAGTGGTAGAAGAAGAACCCGGGCTCGCGGGCGGTCCACTGGAACGTGTAGTTCCCGGCGATCTCGAACGAGTGCTTGCCGACCCCGTCGTTGAGCGGCGTGGGCTCGATGCCGTGCCAGTGGATGGTGTGCGGCCCCGTGGAGGTGCCCGTCGCGATGTTCGCGGTCTGCCCGGCGCGCACCCGCACCAGGGGGCCCGGGAACGTGGGCTTGAGCCTGGGGTCCGCGATGACCCACATGCGCAGCTTGTCCTTGCCGTCCGGCAGGCGGAACGGCAGCGGCATGTCGTATGTGGTCACCAGCCTGCGCTCGAAGAACACGTTCGCGGCGACCTTGTCGAGGGTGCGCGGCGGCTCGGCAGGCGGCTTGACGAACTTCCCGAACGCCGCCCATGCGGGCGAACCGGGCTCCAGGCGGTGGCGAAGGATCGAGTGGACGGCCATCACGAGCCTCCGAGCGTGGTGATGCCGGAGTCCGCGGACGCGAACCCGGCGTCGGTGAACGACATGTCGAGGTCCCCGGTGATCTCCCAGTGGGCGACCATGCCGCCCGGGTAGTTGCCGCCCTTGGCGGTCTGGGAGGGCTCCATGTGGCAGTGCATGGGGTACTCGAGGGGACACTGCGGAATGCCGTACGAGTCCCGGTAGGAGAGCTCCTCGCGCATCACGGTGCGCAGGGGCCGGTCCTCGGGTCCCGGGATGTCCGGCGGCCGGATGAACGCCAGCAGCCAGTCGGCGCGGTCCAGCGGGCCGACCCTCCAGGTGTCGACGAACCGGACGTTCGCGGCGGGCGCGCCGTTCACGGCCGTCACGAACACGTGGTTGCCGTGGATGTGCAGGGAGTGCGCGCACAGGCCGGTGTTGACGATGCGGATGAGGTGCGGCTGGCCGATGCGCGCCGACGGGGCGGTCTCGGGGTTGTGCGAGGCGAAGAAGCCGCTGTCGCCGTTGATCGTGAAGTAGGTGGTCTGGAAGTCCCGCGCCATCCCGGCGCCGTCGATGGGCTGCCCCAGCTCGGCCTTCCTGTTCCAGCGGATGTCGGCGCTGTGCACGTGCCACTGCTTGGTGCGGTCCGGGCGCCACCGCTCCCCGGGGAAGTGGGCGGTGGTGCCCAGGTCGTCGAACAGCCGCTGCACCTTGGTGGTGGGGTTCGCGTACGGGCTGCTCCCACCGGAGGGCAGGACCACCATCATCCCGTGGAGCCCCAGCACCCGGTTGACCGGGGCGTTGAGGGGGTCCAGGTAGATGTACGTCCCGGGTGCCGGGGCGGTGAAGCTGATCTCCCGCGTCGCCCCGGGGGCGATGGGGCCGGTGGTGACGCCCGTGTCGTGGATCGCCCACGCGTGCGGCTCGTCCAGGGCGTTGGTGACCCGCACCGTCACCTGGTCGCCCTGGGCCGCGTACAGCGTGCGGCCGGGCAGGTGCGCGCCGAACTCGTCGGCGAACACCCAGTGGTAGACCGGGTCGAGGTCGATCATCTCGACCATCGCGTCGGTGATGGTGATGTCGTAGACCGGTGCTGCGGCCAGGGCCCGTCCTCCGAGGAGGTCGGAGACCCGGCCCGCTGATGCGGTGCCCAGCGCCATCGCGGCCGCTGCGCCCGTCAGTCCCAGTCCCAGGAACTGACGCCGCGTCGTCGGTGCCGTCGTCATGAAGGTGTGCCTTCCTCTCCTCCCGGTCCGGGCCGCCGGCGGACGGCCCGGACGCGGGTTCAGGCGGTTGTCGCTACTGGACCGTGTAGGGGCCCGATGTCGAGCCGAGCGTCGACTCGATGAACAGGCTGGGCGGGCGGACCGCGGGGGCGGCGGCGTTCCGCAGCCGGAGTTGCCAGGCGCCGGCGGTGACCGTGGCCTGGCCCAGCACGGGGCCGGCGAGGGAGCCGGAGTGGACCCGGATCGTCGCCCCGTTCACGGAACCGACGCCGTCCACCCGGAAGTCCCCGGCCTTCCACTTGGCGGTGACCACCTGCGTGGTGTCACCGGCCACCGGCGTGACCCGCACCTCGTCGGTGCGGACGGTCGCGCCCTGGGTGACCGTGAGCCGGAAGACCAGCGGGTCGTTGGTCATCGGCACCAGGAACAGCGGCAGCTGGAACGTCGGGCCGATCGCGTTCGGGTTGTTCAGCGCCACGGTGTTCGCCGGGGTCGCCCCGATCTGCTCCCACAGGTACGTGGCGCCCGCGGTGGACCCGCTGCCGTTGAGCGTCACCGTGGTGGGCGCCAGCGCCCGGGTGACGGTCTGGTCGGGGCCGGCGTCCGCCACCACGGCGCCCAGCGGGCGCAGGGGGCCGACGCGGTCCGACGCCGGGCCGGGCCCGTTCGCGTTCGCCGCGATCACCGTGACGTAGTAGTCGACGCCCTCGGTGAGGCCGGTGATCGTGATCTGGCTGTCGGTCGTGATCCGCGGGTTCGGGGTCACGTCCGCCCGGGGTGTGCCCGCGGCGTCGGTCACCGACACCCGGTACTCGTCCACGGTGAACGCGGGGTCCAGGCTCCAGTCCACGGTGATGCTGCCGAGGCCGACGGAGCTGCCGTCGATCGTCGGGGCGCCCGGCACGACTCCGGCGCCGTCGATGGTGTACGTCCCGTCGAACGGGTCGGACACGTTGCCGGCCGGGTCGAAGGCCACCGCGCGGATGCGCGTGGTCGCCGCGACGTTGATCGCCCCGGTGTACAGGACCGCGCCGGGCGCGACGTCCTCCGGGCCCACCAGCGGGTCGCTGCCGTCGGTGGTGTAGTAGATCTCGCTGTGGGTCTCGCTCGAGGTGAGCGCCACGTTGCGGGCCTGGGCGAAGGTGCCCGGCGCCGGGTTGGCGGTGAGCGCGGGCGGGGTGGTGTCGGTCGCCGGCGGCACGTTGATCGCCGGGAACGTGGTCCCGCTGCCGCTCACCGAGACGATCTCGATGTCGTAGGTCTCACCGCTCGCCAGGCCGGTGATGGTGGTGGTGCGGGCGGCCGGGTCGCCGATGCGGCGGCCGATCTCCACCTGGGTGGCGCCGGTGACGGTCTGCGCCACGGCGGTCACCCGGTAGCCGGTGATGGCCGGGGTGCCGGGGACCGGGACGGCCGGCGTCCAGTCGACGCGGATGCCGCCGCTCACGGTGGTGGCGGTCACGTCGGTGGGGCCGGGAGGGCCCGCCTGCAGCGGGCCGTTGGGGCAGCCGCCCATGCCGGGGCCGCCCAGCTCGCCGAACTCGGCGATGGTGAGCCCCTGGCGGTTCGCGGCGGCGTCCGTGGTCTCCCAAGACATCATGCGGTGACCGCCGCCGGTGGCGGCGATGCGCGCGAGCGCCGGGTCGGCGAACACGTAGGTGGCGGTCGCCGTGGTGCCGACCACCGTGAGGCCCGAGCTGTACGCCCCGCTGTCGTCGGCGGTGAGCGGGCCGGTGACGGCGCGCACCGTCCGGCGGCCCACCGCGGTGTCGGTGAGGTCCGGGTTCACGATGCGCTGCTCGAGGTTGTCGGGGTTGACGCCCGCGTCCACGTGGCCGGTGACCGTGAAGGTGGTGGCACCGTCGACGTAGTCCACGCTCGTGACGTAGGCGCCGAGGGTGGTGACCTCGGTGCTCCGCCCCGCGACCTGGAGGGAGACGACGTCGCCGGGGAGGATGTCGGGGGTCACCTTGATCGCCGTGCCCGCGCCCCAGCAGACCCCGCCCGGGTGGTTGATCTCGAACGGGACGTCGCCCTCCGCGATCACCGCCCGTGCGGAGCCGACCACGCCGGTGCCGGGCCGGGTGACCTCCACCAGGGCGGTCTCGCCGATGTGGTCCTGGAAGCCCTCGAAGGACACGAAGTCCCGGTCGGGGAAGACCACGATGTTGTCCGGGAAGGCGGGCGGCGCGCTGGACGCGCTCACCGCGGCGACGAGCGCGGCGAGGCCGGCGAGCGCCGCCCCCCGCACCCACCAGCGTGCGCGGTGTCGCCGCCTCGGCGGCCTGCCCCTCGGGGCTCCTGAACTGGTCACGTGCGTCCTCCCTCTCCCAGGCGCGGCTCGTGGCGATGCGCTGCGTGCGCGTGGCGGGGACGCTCGCGGGCCGCTGGTCGCAGCGGCAATCCGGACCATGGTCGGGGCGGCGATACCCGGGGTACCGGTACCTGGCCGTCCGGAGCCCGGCCGAGGGCGTGGAAACCGATGGCGTTCGCAAGCACAGCGGGCCGCGGGGAAAAGCGAACCTCCCAGAACCCACCGAACGTCCAGTGGCCCGCGCGTCCCGGCGCCGGGCACACTCGCACCACCCCCAGCGCAGTCCGCACGATCCATGCCCACGAGGGTCGAGGGTGGCGACAACCGAATTGGAGAGGACGCCCGGCGGCGTGACCGCCGGCGACGGCGCGCGTTCCGGCGGGCCGCCGGTGACGCCGCCTGGCCGCGGAGGCGGCCGCCTGGCCATGGCCGGCGCGGTCGGCCGGTTCATGGCCCTCAGCTTCCTTGCCGTCCTGCTGCTGGGGCTCGGCGGGCTGTGGGTGCAGCAGCGCCTGGCCGAGGAGGACGCGGTCCGGGACGCCGAGGAGAAGGCCGAGATCTTCGGCCGCGACATCGCCGCCCCGCTGCTCACCGACGCCCTCATCGCCGGCGACCGCTCGGCGTACGCGCGGTTCGACGCGATCGTGCGCCGGCAGGTCGAACGCGGCAACGCCGTCCGGGTGAAGGTGTGGACCGCCGAGGGCCGCGTCGTCTACTCCGACGACCCGCGGCTGATGGGCCGGGTGTTCCCGCTCGCCCCCGAGGACGCCGAGGTGCTGCGCACCGGGGAGACGGACGCCGAGGTGAGCGATCTCACCTCCGACGAGAACCTCTTCGAGGCGGGCTACGACCGGCTGCTGGAGGTGTACCTGCCCGTGACGAACCCCACGGGGCGGACCCTGCTGTTCGAGGCCTACTTCCCGTTCGACGACGTCGCCGCGGACCGGAGCCGCATCTGGTGGCGGTTCGCCCCGGTGCTCATCGCCGCCGTGCTGCTGCTGTGGATCACCCAGGTGCCGCTGGCCTGGTCGATGGCGCGGCGCATCCGCACGGCCCAGCACGAGCGTGAGCTGCTCATGCGCGACCGCATCGCGGCGGCCGAGCGGGAGCGGCGCCGCATCGCCTCCGACCTCCACGACGGTGTCGTGCAGGACCTCGCGGGAGCGGCCATGTCACTCGCGGCGGCCCGGAACGGGGTTCGAAGCCGTCCCCCCGAGCACCTCGAGGGCGCCCTGGACGAGGGGGTCGACGCGATCCGCGACGCGATGCGGGAGCTGCGCGACATGATCGTGGCGATCAGCCCGCCGCCGATGTCGGCCCGCGGCCTGGAGGGCGCCCTGCACGACCTGCGGGCGCGCCTCGCCGAGGACGGGGTGGACGCGACGGTGGACGTCGACCTGGAGGTGCCGCTCCGCGCGGACACCGCCCAGGTGCTGTACCGGTGCGCGCTCGAGGCGACCCGCAACGTCCTGCGCCACGCACGGGCCCGCAACGTCGCCTTCCGGCTCGCGTCCGCCGGGGAGCGGGCCGTCCTGGAGATCGAGGACGACGGCGAGGGCTTCGGCGACACCGAGCGCGAGCGGGCCCGGGCCGGCGGCCACGTGGGGCTCGACCTGCTGGCGACGCTCGCCGCCGACGGCGGCGGGACCCTCGCCCTCGACTCCGCCCCCGGACGGGGCACGCGCGTGCGGGTGACGGTGCCGTGCCCGTGATCCGCGTCCTCATCGTCGACGACCACGCCGTGGTGCGGCAGGGCATGGAGCGCCTCATCGAGAGCTGGGACGGCATCGAGGTGGCCGGGACCGCCGCGGACGGCGGGTCGGGCGTCGGAGAGTTCCTGCGGCTGCGCCCGGACGTGGTGCTCATGGACCTGGGCCTGGGCGAGGACGACGGGGCCGAGGTCACGCGCCGCATCGTCGAGATCGACCCGGCGGCGCGGGTGCTGGTGCTCACCTCGTTCCCGGACCGCGCCCACGTGGAGCACGCCCTGGACGCCGGGGCCGCCGGTTACCTGCTCAAGCACGCCTCCGCGCGGGAGGTGGAGTCCGCGATCCGCGCCGCCGCACGGGGCGAGACGCCCCTCGACCCGAAGGTCGCGCACGTCCTGCTGCGCCGCCCCGGCCCCACGGGTCCCCCGGGTCTCTCCGAGCGGGAGCGGGAGGTCCTGCAGCTGGTGGGCGAGGGGCTGCCCAACAAGCGCATCGCCCAGCGGCTGGGGATCACCGAGCGCACCGTGAAGGGCCATCTCACGACGATCTACCGTCAGCTCGGCGTCACCGACCGCCTGCAGGCGGCCCTGGTCGCGCGCGGCGGGGCCTCCGTGGGCGCGCCCGCGGAGGACCCGCAGGGGTAGCCGGGGGGCTGTCCCAAGGTCCCATTGCCGGGGATACCCGCGTCCGGGGACGGTGGACCCACCGCACCGGACCAGGAGCAGGGATGAGACGCGGGACCACCTCGAGGGAGCGCACCCTTCCCGTGCGCGTGATGATCGTGGACGACCACGCCGGGATCCGGAACGCCCTGTCGCGGGTGTTCGCCGACCTGCCCGACACCGAGCTGGCGGGCACCGCCGCAGACGGCCTGGATGCGGTCGAGACGTGCCGCGCCGTCCTGCCGGACGTGGTGCTGATGGACGTGAACATGCCGCGCATGGACGGCCTGGAGGCCACCCGCGCCATCCGGGCGGAGTTCCCGGAGACGCGCGTGGTCATCCTCACCTCCGCCCCGGGCCCGGGCCTCGAGGAGGTGGCCGAGGCCGGCGCGGAGCGGATGGTGCACAAGCACGAGCCGCTGCAGGCGATCGTCGCCGCGGTGCGGGCGACCGCCGCGGCGGGCCGCCGGCTCAGCGCTCGGTGAGCACCGCGTCGTCCACCAGCAGCGTGCCGGGCCGGTCCAGCGCGAGCCCGCCGCTCACCGCCGTGGCGTCGGCCGGCAGGGGCGGCGTGACCCAGGTGGTGGGCGTCCAGGCGGTCGCGGCCGGCACGTAGGGGCTCTTGGCCCAGAACGCCCACGTCCCCGCGCCGGAGCGGGCGTAGAGCACGAACCGCACCGGGGCGCTGGACATGTACCACTCCCCGATCGCGTACGCGTGGCCGGGCGTCGCCCACGGCGCGCACCCGCCCGGGGCGTCCATGGTGGTGATGAGCTTGCGGTCGCCCGAGGTGAGGGCCGAGATCGCCAGCAGCTCGGCGAACAGGCCCGTGCGGGCCCCGTTCATGCGGGACCACGTGAACGTGTTCACCCCGTAGCCGGTGCGCACCCAGCAGTCCGGCACGCCGTTGGCGTCCGCGTCGGCCTCAAACGAGGGGTTGCGCAGCAGGTTGCCGGTGCGGGCCGGGCCGAGCACGGGCGGTGCCACGGTGCCCCCCACGACCTCGCCGGCGGTGCGCACCACGGTGCCGGACGCGGCCCGCGTCGCCAGCCAGTCGGCGAACGCCGCGAGCAGCGAGGGTTTGGCGCCGTAGATCCCGCAGCCGTCGCAGAGCTGGTGGAAGAAGATTTGCACCCACCCGCCGCCGCGCGACTCGGCCCGGGTGACCAGGGTCTGGAGGTCGGCGAGCGTGGTGGTGTCGCGCACGCCGGGCGGGGTGCGCGTGGCCATGGGGTCGAGCGGCGGGACGGCCTCAGCAGCGGGGCAGGTGGACAGGCAGGCGACCGAGCCGATCCCGTCGACCGTGCGCGCGCTGCGGTAGCCGCAGGCGGCCACGATGGACCGGGTGGTGGCGTCGTTCTCGCCGTAGGGGTAGGCGAAGCTGCGCACCGCGAACCCCTGGCCCAGCAGGGACGCCCGGTCGTCGCAGATCTGCCGGCGCTGCTCGTCGACCGACTGCGCCGGGAGGTGCATGTGGGTGAGGCTATGCCCGCCGATCTCGTGGCCGTCGGCCTGCAGCTGCCGCAGCTGCGTGGTGGTCATCCGTCCCGCGAGCCCGGTGAAGCGGGCGTTCACGTAGAAGGTGGCCCGCATCCCCCGCGCGTTGAGGATGTCGCGCGCCTGGTACTGGTCGACCCAGCCGTCGTCGAAGCTGATGGTCACGACGGTGGGGGCGGCGGCCGCGGGGGCCGCGAGGCCCAGGGCCGCGACGAGCGCGACCAGCAGACGGGCCATGGCGGGGCGGATCCTCATGGTTCCGCGTTCTATCGCACCCCCGAGGATGCGCGAAGCGCCGGGTCAGCCGTGGTGCGGCGGGGCGTGCACGGGGCGCGGGATGGCCAGCGCGATCGCGGCCGCACCGAGCCCGCAGAGCCCGCACACCACGAACCCGGCGACGAACGCGCCGGCGTCGAGCCGGGCGCCGGCCGCGGTCTGCAGGGTGGCCTCGACCACGGCGACGCCCACCACGAATCCCACCTGGCGCACCACGTTCACCACGCCGCTGCCCACACCGGCGCGAGGCCCGGCGACCGTGGCCATCGCCCCGCCCACCAGCACGGGGAAGGAGCCGCCCACCCCCAGGCCGGCGAGCGCGCACAGCACCACCACGCGCAGCGGCGTGGCGTGGTCGCCCAGGGTCGCGAGCCCCAGCACGGCCAGCCCGAAGACGGTGAGGGCGGGCGCGGCGATGACGCGCACCCCGATGCGGTCCGACAGGCGTCCCGCGATGGGCCCGGCCAGGAACGCGCACAGCGAGAACGGCAGCACCGTGAACGACGCCTTCAGCGGCGAGTACTCCCACACGGTCTGCAGCAGCACGGCCAGGCCGTACGTGGAGCCCAGCAGGCCCAGGCCCAGCAGGAAGATCGCCGCCGAGGCGCGCCCGAAGGCCGGTGAGCGGAACAGCCGGAGGTCGACGATGGGCTCCCGGACGCGCAGCTCCGACGCCACGAACACCGCGAACAGCACGGCGGCGGCCGCGAACAGGCCGACGATGCGGGCCGACCCCCACCCCCATGCCTCGCCGCGCACCAGCGCCAGGTTCAGCGCGAACAGCGACACCGAGAGCGTGAGGATGCCCGGCCAGTCGATTGAGCCCGTGGCGGTGGGGTCGCGTGACTCCGGCACGAGCCGGAGCGCGAGGACCAGGGCTGCAAGGCACACCGGCACGTTGATCGCGAAGATCCAGTGCCAGGACAGCAGGTCGGTGATGATGCCGCCCAGGGGCGGCCCCGCGGCGGCGCCGCCCGCGGCGACCGCGCCCCACGCGCCGATCGCCGTGCCCCGCTCCCGCGGCGGGAAGGCCAGCACCACGATCGCCAGCGCCACCGGCAGCATCACCGCGGCGCCGGCGGCCTGGATGATGCGGAAGCCGATGAGGGCCGAGATCGACGGCGACAGCGCGCACGCCAGCGAGGACAGGCCGAACAGCAGGATCCCCGCGGCCAGCCAGCGCCGCCGCCCCTGCAGGTCGGCCATGCGCCCGGCGGTGACCAGCAGCACCGCGAACGTGAGGTTGTAGGCGTTGAGCACCCACGTCGCCGTCGCGAAGTCGGTCCCCAGGTCGCGGGTGATCGACGGCAGCGAGATGTTGACGATGCTGATGTCCATCACCGCCATGAACACGGCGAAGGACACGACCGCCAGGATGAGCCACCGGCGGGGGTCGCCCTCGTGGGCGTGGGGCGCGGCCGTCTGCACGCGTACACCGTACCCCCCTCGCGCGGTGGCATTCGGGGTACGGTCCGTTGCGAGACGACCCGGAGGAGACCGGCATGCGGACCGAGTACGACATGGTGATCATCGGCGGCGGGATGGCGGGGCTCAACGCGGCCCAGCGGGCCGTCGACGCCGGCCTCCAGGTGGCCGTCATCGAGCGGGACCGCCCGGGCGGCACCTGCCCGATCCGCGGCTGCATCCCCACCAAGGCGCTGGTGCGCAGCGCCGAGGTGGTCCACGAGATCCGGCGGGCCGCGGAGTTCGGCATCCGCGTGGGCGATGTCGAGGTGGACTTCGCGGCGGTGATGGACCGGGTGCGGGGCATCATCGACCGGGGCGCCACGGCCACGAAGCAGTGGATCGTGGACCTGGAGGGCGCGGACCTCATCGAGGGCGAGGGGTCCTTCGCCGGCCCCAACGCGGTGCGCGTGAACGGCCACGTCCTCACCGCCCCGCGCATCGTGGTGAGCACCGGCGCCGTGCCGGGCGTCCCGCCCATCCCGGGCCTGGACGAGACGCCGTTCATGACCAGCGACGACGTCCTTCAGCTCAGCGTCCTCCCCAGGAGGCTGCTGGTCATCGGGGCCGGGCCCATCGCGCTGGAGCTCGGCCAGGCGCTGGGCCGCCTGGGCGCCACCGTGACGATGGTGGAGGTCGCCCCGCGCCTGCTGGGCAACGACGAGCCGGAGTTCGCCGACGCCCTCATCGCCCGGCTGCGCGGCGAGGGCATCGAGATCCTCCCCGGCGCCGTGATCGACCGGGTGATGCCCGACGACGGCGGCGGGGTGCGCATGGCCGTCACCCACGACGGCGCGCAGCGCACCCTGGAGGGGGACGCCCTGCTGGTGGCCGCCGGGCGCGCCCCCGCGGTGGCCGAGCTCAACCTGGAGGCCGCGGGCCTGCCGGAGAGCCGCCGCGGCATCCCCGTGGACGACCACCTGAGGGCCGGGGAGGGGATCTGGGCGGCGGGCGACGTCCTCGGCGCCCCGTGGGGCGCGTTCACCCACGTCGCCCGGCGGCTGGGCAACGAGGTGGTGGACCGGGCGACCGGCGCGGACGACTCCCCCGTGGATCCCGACGTCGGCCCGCGGGCGATCTTCACCGACCCGGAGCTGGTGTCCATCGGGCTCACGGAGGCGAGGGCGCGCGAGGCGGGCTTCGAGGTGACCGCCGCGACCCGCCCGTTCCAGGGCGGCAAGGCCCGGGCCTGGGGCGAGGAGCACGGCATGGCGAAGGTCGTGTGCGAGACCGGCACCGGCCGCATCCTGGGCGCCAGCATCCTGGGCTACCACGCCGCCGACCTCATCCATCCGGTCGCGGTGGCCATGCAGGCCGGCCCGGACGCCGTCTCGCTCATCCAGCGCACCATGCACGTCCACCCCACCCTCGGGGAGGTCGTGAAGTTCGCGGTGCACGCGGCCGGCGGGGTGTGACCCCGGCGGCCCGGGGGCCTAGGTGACCTGGATGACCCGCAGGACGTCGGTCATGCGGGACCGGCCGTCCGCGCCGGCGAGCACCACCACCACGTCCCCAGGCCGCACGTGCCCCTCGGCCCGCGCGGTGTCGACGGCCTCCTGCACCATGGCCTCGTTGTCGGCGAAGCCGGAGAGGGTCATCGGCGTCGCGCCCCAGCTCACCGACAGCTGCCGGCGCACCCGCTCGTCGGGGGTGAAGCCCAGGATCGGCGCGGTGGGCCGGTAGCGGGCGATCGCCCGCACCGTGAACCCGGTGCGGGTGAGGCACAGGATGGCGTTGGCACCGACCTCGGAGGCCACCCGCCACCCGGCGTCGGTCATGGTGTCGGTGATGCGCCGGTACCGGCCGTCCCGCTCGGGGTCCTGCACGCGCAGGCGGGTGACGAGCCGCGTCCAGCCGTCCTGGTCGAAGTTCGCGTCGGCGCGCTCGCACAGGCGGGCCATTGTGGCCACCACGCGCACCGGGTCGGCGCCCATGGCGGTCTCACCGGAGAGCATCACGGCCGACGACCCGTCGAACACGGCGTTGGCGACGTCGGACGCCTCCGCGCGGGTGGGCGTGGGGGCCCGCACCATCGACTCCAGCATCTGGGTGGCGGTGATCGCCGGCCGGCCGTGGGCGATGCACTCGCTGATGATGTGCTTCTGCAGGTGCGGGAGGTCCTCGATGGGGCATTCGATGCCCAGGTCCCCGCGGGCGATCATGATCGCGCCGGCCGCGTCCAGGATCCCGGCGAGGTTGTCGACCGCGCTGCGCGTCTCGATCTTGGCGACCACCAGCGGTCCCCGGGGGTGCGGCTCGGTCCCGAGGCGGCGCACGTCGTGGGCGCTGCGCACGAACGACACGGCCACCATGTCGACGCCCTCCTCCACGAAGGCGTCGAGGATGCGCAGGTCCTCGGGGGTGGGGGTGCTCACCCGCAGCCGTTCCGAGGGGATGTGGACGCCGGGCCGGCCGGTGAGGCGCCCGCCGTGGCTCACGACCGCCTCCAGGTGGTCGCCGAACGTGCCGACGACCTCCAGGTCGATCGCGCCGTCGCCGAACGCGATGCGGTCGCCCGCCTCGATGCCGTCCAGCAGCCCGCTGTAGTCGACCTGCACCACCTCGCCGGTGGACCGCTCGTTGCCCGGCACGAGCCGCACCATCTGGCCGTCGGACAGCTCCACGCCGTCCCGCCCGAAGCTCCCGGCCCGCACCTTGGGGCCCGGCAGGTCCACCAGCGTGCCCACGTCCCGGCCCATGTCCGCGGCGATCGCACGGATGCGCCGGTGGATCGCCAGCGCCTCGTCCAGCGTGCCGTGGGAGAGGTTGAGCCGCGCCGCGTCCAGCCCGGCGGCGATCATGCCGCGCAGCACCGTCTCGCTCTCGGAGGCGGGGCCGATGGTCGCGAGGATCTTGGTTCTGCGTCCGGCCGGGTCCATGGCGGCGCATATTAGGGGCACCGGGCCTCCCCACCACCCGTTGACCGCCCGGGGGACGAAATGGTTTCCTTCGCGGCGCGGTTCGCGAGTGTGCCGGGGGGACGTTGGGAGCATCACCTCACGCGCGGCCGGGGGCGGCGTGAGCATCGGACGGGTGCGCGACCGGGTGTTCTGGACGCCCTGGTCACCGAGGATGGCGGCCGCCGTGGTCGTGTTCGCCTGCGCAATGGGCGCGGCGGTCCTCTCGCTGGGGAGCGCGAACCCCGAGCGCGGCGCCATCATCCTCGTCGGCGGACTGGGATGGGTCATCCTCGGCGCGTACCAGCGCACGCGGACCGAGGATCCGATCGGCGCCTTCGCCGTGATCGTCGGGCTCGTGTGGCTGCTGGGCCGGCTGGACGAGGCCGACGGGCGCCTGGCGTTCACGGTGGGGCAGGTCATCGGCCTCCTCGACATCCCGGTGACCGTGCTCGTCCTCATCACCTTCCCGACGGGCCGGCTCAGCCGGTCCCCCGCGGCGGTGGACCCGGTGACCGGCCGGGTGGATCCGCGGCGTGTCCGTTCCATGCGCCGTTTCGTGCTCGCGCTGGTGGTCTGGGCCCTCCCGATGAACCTCTGGGTGCTGTTCACGGACGAGCCCAGCAGCCTGTGCGACTGCGCCGGCCGGAACCTGATGGTGGCCGACGTCCCCGAGGTGGCCCTCACCCTGCAGGCCCTCCAGGCGGTGTCGCTGCTGGTGCTGGGCGTGCTCTTCGTGCGGTGGTTCGAACGCGCCTTCCGGCGCAGGGGCCCCATGCATCGCTCCGCCCAGCTTCCGGTGCGGCTGGCCGTGCTGGCGCTGCTCGCGGTCTTCTGCCTCTACATGGTCGCCGGGGCGCTCGGGGTGAGCCCGCTCGAATCCGCAGCGTCGCTGGTCCAGAAGGTCGCCTTCATGGTGGTCCCCGTCCTCTACGGGTTCGGGCTGTTCCGGTGGGCGGAGCTGGAGGACGCGGCGGCGGCCACGCTCGAGCGCAGCGGGGCGCGGGGTCCCCGTCAGGTGCAGGACACCCTGCGGACGGCGCTCATGGATGCGGACCTCCGGATCGAGTTCCCGCCGGACGGCCCGCCCGCGGCGGACGACCTCACGCGCACCGCGGTGACCGGGCCGGACGGCGCCCTTCTGGCCGTCGCCCACCACGGCCTGCGCCAGCCGGACTCCACCCTGCTCGACCGGGCGCTCGCATGGGCCGCCCGGCGGCTCGCCCCGGCGGACGCCACCGACCACCCCGAGGAGGCGGCGCGGTGGGCCGGCCTCGTGGCGGGCCTCACCGACGCCGAGCTGGCGACCGCGGAGCTCCTGAGCCGCCGGTGGACGAACCAGCAGATCGCCGGGCGCTTCCACCTCGCCCTCGGCACCGTCCACAACCGCGTGACGCGCATCTACCAGAAGCTCGAACTCGACCAGCTGACCCGCCGGGAGCGGGCCGCCCTGATCGCCCGGCTCGGTCACGTGATCACCGCCGAACAGCGGCGCAGAGGCGTGGACCCGGCGGATCCGCCACCCGGCCCGGACACGCCGTGAGGAAACTCACCTAGTCGGAAGCCCCTGCTCAGGCCACCATTCGCGCCGTGGCCGGCCGCAGCCGCCGGCCCGTTCCCGGCGCAACAAGGAGGTCCCGGTGGCCGACCCCTTCCCGGCTCCCGGCGTGTGGCTGGTCCACGTCCCCGACACGGACCAGACGGTGCCAGCCGTCCATCTGCCCGACGAGGACGCGGCGATGATCGCCGCGGCCATCCTGCTGGGGCGGGACCCCACCGGCGTGGTCCACCTCATGAGCGGGCGCGCCGGCGAGCCGGAGCGGCGCGTCACGAGGGCGCTCGACCTCGCCTGACGCGCACCGATGAGTTCTCCCCGGGCGGGGGGTCGGGTATCCGTGACACCACCGCCCGGAAGGAGACGCCCATGCCCGCCCCGACGATGACCGCCGGCGCGCCCTGCTGGATCGACCTGTACTCGTCCGACCCCGAGGGGGCCACCGCGTTCTACGGCGGCCTGTTCGGCTGGGCCGCCGAGCCCCCGGACCCGCGCTTCGGCGGCTACTTCGTCCACAGCCTCGGCGGGAAGGTGGTGGCCGGGTGCATGCGCAACGACGGCACGGGCGGCGGACCCGACGCCTGGTCGGTGTACCTGGCCACCGACGACGCCGAGCGCACCGCCGCGGATGCGGCGACCCACGGCGGGAACGTGATCGTGCCGCCCATGGTGGTGGAGCAGAACGGCACCATGGCGTTCCTCACCGACCCCACCGGCACGGCGATCGGCGCGTGGCAGGCCGGCACCGTCCACGGGTTCGAGGTGGTGGGCGAGCCCGGCGCCCCCGCCTGGTTCGAGCTCCACACCCGCGACCACGACCGGGCCGTCGCCTTCTACCGCGACGTGTTCCGGTGGGAGGACGTGCACCCCATGTCCACGACGCCGGAGTTCACGTACACGACCCTGGGCCGCGACGACGACGCCCGGGCGGGGATCATGGACGCCCGAGGCCACCTGGAGGACGACCAGCCCGACCACTGGCGCGTGTACTTCGCGGTGACCTCCACGGACGCGGCGATCGCCCGGGCCCTGGAGCTGGGCGGCAGCGTCCTGCACCCCGCCCACGACACGCCCTGGGGCCGGCTCGCGATCCTCGCGGACCCCACCGGGGCGTTCTTCAGCGTCGTCGGCGGGTGATCCCCCGGCGGGGCGGGCGCTTGCCCGCCCTGCCGCCTCCGTGCATTCATTGGGCATGGCCGACGACCTGCCGGACCCCGGACGGCTCCGGGCCGACGCCGCCGCGGCGTTCGACGCGGCGCTCGAACGCGACCCGTCACGGGTCCCCGCGTGGTGCGGGCGGTCCGCCCTGCTCCTGCACGCCGGCCGCCATGCGGAGGCGCTGGCCGCCGCCGAACGCGCCCTCGCGGTGGACGCGGCCGCGCCCGGCGCGTGGGTCGCGCGCGGCAGGGCGGAGCGGGAGCTGCACCGCCTCACGGCGGCGCTGGCGAGCGCCGACCGGGCCATCGAGCTCGACACGGGGTCGCCGGAGGCCCACTCCCTGCGGGGGGAGGTGCTGGCCCTGCTCGACCACGCGGTCGCCGCCCAGGAGGCGCACGACCAGGCGACCGACCTGCTGGTGATGCACCTGCGGCTCGGCACCGCCACGCCCTGGGACGGCCCGTGGGCCGAGGCGGCCCGGGAGCTCGAGGAGGCCGCCGCGGCGGCGCCGGAGGACCCCGGCACCCTGGCGGACCGCGGCTGGGCGCTGCTGCGCTTCGCCGAGCGCGCCGAGCTGCTGGGCGAGGCGCGGCGCGAGACCGCGGAGCGCCCCAAGGACGCCTGGGCGTGGTCGATGCTCTCCGACGCCCTGTACGACCTGGGCCGGTACGACGACGCGATCGCGGCGACCAGGCGGTGCATCGAGCTGGAGCCCGACGAGGACCTGTGGTGGTCGTGGCTCGGGACCGTCCTGGACGTGGCCGAGCGGCTGGAGGAGTCGCTGGAGGCGTACGCCCGGGCCCGGGAGCTCGACCCGGACGAGCACAACTACTGGGCGTACTCCGGGGAGGTGCTGGAGCAGCTGGGCCGCCACGACGAGGCGATGCAGATGTTCGAACGCGCCTTCGACCTGGCGCAGGCGGAGGACGCCGACCCGGACGCCGGCCCGGCGGACCCCGTCCCGGGGGACGACGGCCACACCGACTGACCGCCCGGGGTCAGTCCCCGGCGGCCTCCGCGGCCTCCATCCACTCGGCCTCCAGACGCTCCCGGTCCGCGGCGATGCCGGCGCGCTCCGCGTCGAGCTCCCGCAGCCGGCCGTGGTCGGTCGCGCTGGCGGCCATGCGCTCGTGCAGGTCCGCCTCGCGCTGTGCGAGGCGGTCCAGCTCCCGCTCGATGCGCTGCATGTCCTTGCGGGCCTGGCGCAGCACGGCGCCCGGCGGCGCCGCCGCCTCCCGCCGCGCGGGCGCCGGAGCCGCCGCGTCGCGTTCCCGGGCGCGCAGCCGCACGTACTCGTCGACGCCGCCGGGCAGGTGGCGCAGCGCCCCGCCGGGCATGAGCGCGTAGGTGTCGTCGCACACCCGCTCGATGAACCAGCGGTCGTGGCTCACCACCACCAGGGTCCCGGGCCAGCCGTCCAGCAGGTCCTCGAGCGCGGTGAGGGTGTCGATGTCCAGGTCGTTGGTGGGCTCGTCGAGCAGCAGCACGTTGGGCTCGGCCATGAGCAGGCGCATGACCTGCAGGCGGCGCCGCTCGCCGCCGGAGAGGTCCTTCACCAGCGTCCCGGCCCGCGCCCCCCGGAACCCGAACCGCTCGCACAGCATCCCGGCGGTCATCTCACGCCCGTCGGCGAGCGTGGTGCGCAGCCGCACCTGCTCCAGGGACTCCAGCACCCGCAGGTCCCCGGGGATCTCCTCCGCGGCCTGGGAGAGGTACGCCAGGCGCACCGTCTGCCCGCGTTTGACCGTGCCCGCCGACGGCTCGGCGGTCCCGGCCAGCAGCCGCATGAGCGTGGTCTTGCCGGCGCCGTTGACGCCCACCAGGCCGATGCGGTCCCCCGGGCCCAGGCGCCAGGTGACGTCCCGCAGCAGCGGCTCCCCGCCGAACCCGATGGTGGCGCCCTCCACCTCCACGACGGTGTTGCCCAGGCGCGACGCCGAGAAGCGCAGCAGCTCGGCCCGGTCTCGGGCCTCCGGCTCGTCGGCGATCAGGGCGTTGGCCGCCTCGATGCGGAACTTGGGCTTGGAGGTGCGGGCCGGCGGGCCGCGCCGCAGCCATGCCAGTTCCTTGCGCAGCAGGTTGCGCCGGCGCTCGGACTGCTGGGCCTCCAGGCGCTCGCGCTCCGCGCGGGCGAGGACGTAGGCGGCGTACCCGCCCTCGTGCCGCCGCACGGTGCGGTCCCCCACCTCCCAGGTGACGCTGCACACCGCGTCCAGGAACCAGCGGTCGTGGGTCACGACCACCAGCGACCCCTTCCGGGCGGCCAGGTGCTCGGCGAGCCACGCGACGCCCTCGATGTCGAGGTGGTTGGTGGGCTCGTCGAGCAGCAGCAGCTCGGGGCCGTCGATGAGCATCTTCGCCAGCGCGATGCGCCGCCGCTCCCCGCCCGACAGCGGGCCGATGGGTGTGTCGAGGCCCCTGGGGAACCGGGCGAGCCCGACGCCGCCGAGCAGGCCGTCCAGGACGCCGCGGAACCGGCTGTCGGACGCCCATTCGTGGTCCTCTCGGCCGTCCACCAGCTCCTGCCGGATGGTGCGGTCGTCGCGCAGGTCGTCGCCTTGGCCGATGAGCGCCATGGTGAGGGACCCGGCGTGCGTGACCTGGCCGGCGTCCGGCTGCTCCAGCCCCGCCATGATCCGCATGAGCGTGGACTTGCCGTCGCCGTTGCGGCCCACGACGCCGATGCGGTCGCCGGCGGCGACCCCCAGCGACACGTCCTCCAGCACGGTGCGCCCCGAGTAGCCGTGGGACACGCCCTGGATGTTCACGAGGTTGCGGACGGCGGTCGACACGGCCCGCGATTCTAGGCGAGCGGCGGGGCCGCTCCCGCCGCTCAGCGGTCCCGTTCGTCCGCCGGGACGGTCTCGGGACGCGGCGCGTGCAACGGGTCCTCGCGCATGATCTCGGTGATCGCGAGCGGCTCGCCGAAGCGTACGACGAACACCTCCGTGCCGATCCGGCGGCCCAGCAGGATCACCCCGCGGACCATGGCGTCGTCCCGGCTTGGCATGGTCGCGACCTCGAGCGGCTCGCGCCGCCCGGGCCGGCGCGCGATGACGTGCCAGCCGGGCTCCAGCACCTCGTGCTCGGCGAGCACGGACAGCAGCCGCTCCACCGCCTCGTCGGGGGTGGCGCCCCGGCAGCGGCGCACCGGGCCCCCGGCGCCGGCGCGCACGGCCCACCCCGGGCCGTCGGCGGCGGCCGGCTCCAGCCGGAACGCCCAGCCCAGCAGCTCCAGCGCGAAGAGCGTGCGGCGGCGGTCCGCGCCGAGCGGCCAGGTGGCGATGTGGCGGCTCAGCACCGGCCCCCCGTCGCGTCTGCGCCCGCCGCGGCGGACCCGGATCCCGGTGGTCGCAGGGAGGGGAACTGTCCGGACCCGGCCCATGTGTTTCACCACCGCGGCCGAAGCCTCCGGGCGGGCGGCTCAGCGGTGCGGGCGCGCGGTCCCCGCGACCGGCGCCCGCACCGTTCAGCCGCCGTCCGGTGCGCCCACCGGCAGCCGGGCGACGACCGCGCCCGCCGCGTCGAGGGCCTCCACGGCCGCCACGTCTCCCGGGACGACCGCGAGGAACGCCCCGTTCCGCACCGCCGCCGCGGTGGCGTCGCCCGACGGGGCCACGGCCCGCAGGGCGAGGCCCGGACGCGCACGGCCCACCACCACCGTCGTGCCCGGGCCGGCCTGCCGCCCGCAGACGGAGGCCGCGAAGCCGTCCGCCAGCGGCGGGCAGGCGAACACCTGGCCGCCCCCGCCGGCGTCGGAGCCCAGCACCAAGAGGCTGCGCCCGCCGGCGGTCCGGACCCCCCAAAGGTCCCAGGTCCTGCCGGCGGCCCGCGTCCACACCAGCGGGCGCAGCGTGTCCGGCAGGGGCCGGAGCCCCTCCAGGTCCGGCGCCGGGAGGGTGAGGCTCTCCACGCCGCGCTCCACCGCCCGGGACGGGCGCAGCAGCTCGTATGCCGCATAGGCCCCGCCCGCCATGAGGGCCAGGACGAGGGCGACCGCGATCGCGAGCCGCAGCGCCGGGGGCCGAGCGGGCCGCACGACCGGTCCGCCCGGCGCCCGCGGGTCGGTCGCGGCGACCGCCTCCAGCAGGGCCTCCGCCCACGGGCTCCCCGCCACGTCGGCGGGCGAGCCCACCAGCGGGTCGGCCGCGGCGATGCGCGCGAGCATCCGGTCGCCGCCGCTCATTCGGCCTCCTCCGGCACCGCGGGCGCGGCCGGGCCCGGGACCGCCGCGGTCTCCAGCAGCGACGCGAGCCGGCGGCGCAGACGGTGCAGCCGCACCCGTGCGGCCACCGCGGTGACGCCCACCACCCGGGCCGCCTCGGCCACCGAGAGCTGCTCCCACGCGATGAGCAGCAGCAGCTCGCGGTCGGTGTGCGACAGCTCCCGCAGCGCCGCGGCGAGCTCCGGATCCAGCTCGTGCGGCACGGACATCAGCGGCGGGTCCGGCAGGTGCGCCCCCAGGCGCTCCACCATCCGCGACTGCCGGTGCTCGCCGCGCAGCTGGTTGCGGCGGATCTTCGACGCGACCGACAGCAGCCACGCGCGCTCCGCCTCCGGCGGCACGTCGTCCAGGCGCCGCCACGCCACCAGGAACGTCTCGGCCACCAGGTCCCGGGCGCGCTCCCGGTCGGTGTCCCGGCGGAACGCCCACGCGGTCACCACCCCGATGTGGGCGGCGTGGAGGCGCTCGAAGCGCTCCCGGCGTGCTGCGGCGTCCTGGGGCATGCACCGTCCTGTGTCCGGCTCGCCGCGAAGCGTTTCACCTCCCGCGGCGCCGCCGGACGACACCGCCCGGGGGGACGTTCGGCCCCCGCGCACACGCATCCGTCCGGTACCCGCCCCCACGGGCCACCTCGTGCCGTTAGGATCGCCAGTCGGCGACGCCGCCAACCGCGGTGCGCCAGGGGCACCCGCGCCCGAGACGCGGGGGATCGAACGAGAAGCGGGTGACGTGGGACCGGCCCCAGCATCCGCGGGCGAATGCCCGCAGGGGTCGTGCACGCTCAACCCGGCACCGGCGAGTTGGTGGGGGATCTGAATGAAGATCGCGGTCTGCGTGAAAGAGGTACCGGACGCCGGCCCCGGCCGGCGGATGGACCCGGGGACCATGCGACTGGACCGCTCCGGTGAGCGGTCGCTCAACGCCTACGACCTGAACGCGGTCGAGGAGGCCCTCCGCCTGAAGGAGGCGGCGGGCGAGGGCGAGGTCGTCCTGGTCTCGATGGGCCAGGAGAAGGCACTGGAGTCGATCCGGAAGGCCCTCGCCATGGGCGCCGACCGGGCCGTGCTCATCTCCGACGAGGGCGCGGCGGGCTCCGACCTGGTCGCCACCAGCTACGTGCTGGCCAAGGCCCTCGAGCGTGAGGCTCCGCAGCTGGTGCTGTTCGGGCAGTCCGCCCAGGACTCCGACGGCGCCGTCCTGTGGGCGTCCGTCGCCGAGCGCCTGAAGCTCCCGATGGTCTCCCAGATCTCCGAGCTGGAGGTCTCCGGCGGGCAGATCACCGCCAAGCGCCAGACCGAGTTCGGCTACGACCGCATCCAGTCCCCGCTTCCCGCGGTGCTGGCGGTCGCGGACTCGCTCAACGAGCCGCGGTACCCGTCGCTCAAGGGCATCATGGGCGCCAAGAAGAAGCCGCAGGACGTGGTGAAGCTCGCCGACATCGGCGTCGAGGCGGACCGCGCCGGCCAGGCCGGGTCCCGCACCACCGTCAGCGCGCTGGCCCCGCCGCCGTCCCGTGGCGACACGGTCAAGATCGAGGACGACGGCACCGCCGCCCAGAAGATCATGGAGTTCCTGGTGGAAAGGAAGTTCGCATGAGCACGCTGGTCTTCCTCGAGCACCACGGGGACGCCATCCAGAAGGGCTCCCTCGGCCTGCTGTCCAAGGCCGCGTCCCTGGACCCCGACACCTCGGCCGTCATCGTCGGCTCCGGCGTGTCCGGCCTCGCCTCGCAGGCCGCCGCGTACGGCGCCGCGAAGGTCTACATCGCCGACGACGCGAGCCTCGAGGCCCCGCTGCCGCAGCCGCGCGTCGACGTCATCGCCGCCCTCGTGCAGGCGAACGGCTTCGACAACGTCCTGTTCGGCGCGTCGGTGCTGGCCTCCGACATCGCGGGCGGCTTGTCGGCCCGCCTCGACGCCGGCCTCAACTGGGACCTGACCGACCTGGCGGTCGAGGGCGGCGCCCTCGTCGGCAAGCGGTCGGCCCTCGGCGACACCATCGTGGTGGACGTCGGCTGGACCGCGACGCCCCGCCTCGCCCTGGTGCGCGCCGGCTCGTTCGAGCCGGCCGAGCGCTCCGGTGCCGGCGCCGTCGAGAGCGCGGGCGTCTCCCTGGAGGAGTTCTCCGGGAAGGCCACCATGCTCGACCAGGCGCACGAGACCGCGTCGGGCCCCTCCATCGAGGAGGCCGACATCCTCGTGACCGGCGGCCGCGGCCTGGGCGCCCCCGAGGCGTTCGGCAAGCTGGAGGAGCTGGCCGCCGCCCTGGGCGGCGCCGTCGCCTCCACCCGCGCGGTGGTGGACTCCGGCTGGTACCCCTACCCCACCCAGATCGGCCAGACGGGCAAGACCGTCGCGCCGAAGCTGTACATCGGCGCGGGCGTGTCCGGCGCGATCCAGCACAAGGTGGGCATGCAGAGCTCGCAGACGATCGTGGCGGTCAACAAGGACGGCAACGCCCCGATCTTCGACTTCTCCGACTTCGGCGTCGTCGGCGACCTGCACGAGGTCATCCCGGCGCTCACCGCGCTGGTGAAGGAGCGCAAGGGCTAGGACGCCCCGTGACCGCGGGCCCCGGCGCGATGCCGGGGCCCGCGTCGCGCCTCAGCCGGCGAGCCCCGGCCGCGCCGCCCGCATCGCCCGGACGTGGATGACCGCGGCGAGCACCAGGACGAACAGGGCGAGCAGGCCGTGCAGGCCGCCGACCCACTTCTCGCCGTCCGAGAAGGCCACCTGCACGGTGCCGACCAGCGGCAGCAGGAAGGCCAGCCCCACCGCCTTCCAGTCCTTCCACCACCCCACGAGGGCGGCGATGAAGGTGAGGACCTCCACCAGGTGGGTGATCCCGCCCACCGCCTTGTGGGCGTCCAGGGCGTCGGCCCCGAAGATGTACGACGCGATGAGGTAGACCTGCACGAAGACGCCGATGCCGACGAGCGCGGCGAGCGCCGCGGTCGCCCGGAGCCCGGCGGTGCGGGCGCCGCCGCTCACGATGCACCGCCCGGCGGGCCCGCCGTGGCGGGCCGTCCGTCCATCACCATCTGGTCCTCCCCTGCTCGTGGGCGTCGCGCCGGGGGCCGCGGAACCGCCGCGTCGACGGCGCTCGTGCGGCGAGCATAAGCCCGGGTCCCGGCCGCGGGACAGCCGCCGGGACGAAGGGGAGTGCCGGGTTTACGCCCCGCGCCGCGCTCGCAGGCCGAGGACGTGGACGTACGCGGCCAGCGCGAGCACCGCCACGGCCAGCAGGCCGTGGAAGCCGCCCGCCCAGGTGTCGGCCTGCGCGAGGCCCACCTGGACGACCGCGACGACGACCAGCGCGATGGAGACGCCCATGGCGCGGCGGTCGGCCTTCCAGCCGACGGCCCCGAGGATGCCGGCGAGGATCGCGACCGGGAGGATCGCGTTGCCCAGGTGCTTGTGGGCGTCGAGCGCGTCCGCCCCGAAGGCGTACGCGGCGATGAGGTAGATCTGGACCAGGACGCCGAGCGCGACGGCTGCGGCGAGGGCGGATGCCGCCCGGATGAGCGTGGGGTTCATGCCGCCCACCCTACGCACGGGGCGGCGCCCCGTGGGGGACTACCGTCCGGCGTGGACGATGAGGGTGGAGCAGGGCGCCTCCAGCGCGAGGCGCTGGGAGAAGCTCCCCAGCACGCTGCGTTCGGCGGCGCTGCGGGAGCTGGCCATCACCAGCAGGTCGCAGCCGTGCTCCGCGGCCCAGCGCCCGACCTCCCGGGCCGGCGCGCCCTGCAGCACGTGGGCGTCCTCGTCGTCCTGGGCGATGGTGCGCACCCACGCCTCGGCGGCCTCCACGAGCGGGGTGGCGTCGGGGATGACGCCGCCGCCGAGGCCGGCGGCCAGGCTCACCAGGAACGACGGCGGCTCGACGCAGTGGACCACCGACACGCGGGTGTCCTCACCGGCGAGCTGCCGGGCGGTGGTGAGGGCGGCGGCGGCCTCCGGGGAGTCGTCGACGCAGGCGGCGATGTGGCGGAATGGGCTGGGCATGCCCCCAGCGTACCCCCGCGCGGGCATGGTCACGCGGGGCACGCGGCGGGGGCCGGCGAGGGCCGGCGGACCGCCAGGGCGACCGTGGCGATCGCCGGGATGAGCGCGACCGGCCACATGGCGGCGCCGAGGTCGCCGGTGGCCGACGCGACCTGGCCGATGACCAGGTTCGCCGTGACCGCGGCGGAGAAGCCGCCCAGGTTGACCAGCCCGGACGCCGCGCCGGCCCGGGTGGCGGCGTTGCCGGCCCGGGCGATGTCGAAGCCCAGCAGCCCGGCGGCGCCGCCCGCGCCGGTGAGCAGCAGGGCGCCCAGCATGAGCGGCGCGGGGACGAGGCCGGGCCACGCCAGGACGGCGGTCCACGCGAGGCTCAGCGTGACGGCGTGGGCCCGCAGCAGCGCCGGCCGGGTCCCGATGACGCCCAGCAGGATCGCGGCGCCGGCGAACGCCGCGACCGTGACCAGCAGGTACGCGCGGGCCGGCCCGGCGGCCATCCCCTGGTCGCGGACCAGGAACGGGTAGCCCCACAGGGCGGTGACGGTGACGAACGGGCCCATGAGGCCCATGTGGACCCAGAAGCCGTGGCGGGTCGCCGGCGTGGCGGCGGCGATGCGCAGGGCCCGGCGGATGGGCTCCGGGCCTTCGGGGCGCGGCGGGGCGCCGGCCGGGGCGTCGCGGACCAGCAGGATGCAGGCGACGGCCATCGCCAGGGTGACGGCGCCCGTGGCCAGGAAGGTCGGGGTCCAGCCCAGGGTGTCCAGGCCGGCCCCCAGGGGGACGGTGGTGAGCAGCTGCCCCAGCGCGCCGGCCAGGCCGGCCAGGCTCGTGAGCAGCGCGTAACGGCCGGCGGGGAACCAGCTGTGCGCGAGCCGCAGGACGTTCAGGAAGATGCACGCGTCACCGATGCCGATGAGGCCCCGGCCCGCGATGGCGACGGGCAGCGTGGTGGCGGTGGCGAAGGCCAGCTCTCCGGCGCCCATCAGCAGCAGGCCGATGGACAGGGTGCGGCGGGGGCCGAGCCGGTCGGCGGCGAGGCCGGCGGGGACCTGCATCGCGACGTACAGGGCCAGCTGCAGCGACGACAGGACCGCCAGCTGCCCCGCGGTGATGCCCAGGCGGGCCTCGGCGTCCAGCGCCGCGACACCCAGGGCGTTCCGGTGGAAGAGGGCCGTGAAGTAGAAGCCGGCGGCGAGTCCCCAGACCGCCCAGCCGGGCAGCCGCGCCGCCCCTCGATCCATCAGTCTTAGATGCATGTTGCATTCTTAGCCCATCTGTATGTGAGAGACAAGGGTGCTGGACATCGGCGCTAGTCTTGGACCATGGACCAGCCCCCCGTCGCCCCGCCCGCCAAGGACCGCGCCCTGGAGTTCGTGAAGGAGCGCATCCTCGACGGCACCTACCCGGGCGGGTCGCTGCTGAGCGAGGGCGAGATCGCCGCGGAGCTCGGGGTGAGCCGCACCCCGGTGCGAGAGGCGTTCCTGCTGCTGGAGGCCGGCGGGCTCATGCGCCTCTACCCCAAGCGCGGCGCCCTGGTGGTCGCCGTCTCGCCGGACGAGGTGCGGGACGTCATGGAGACCCGGCTGCTGGTGGAGCGGCACGCCGCCGGCCGCGTCGCGGCCGAGGGCACGGACGTGGGCAGGCTCCTCGAGACGCTCATCCGGCAGCAGGAACGGCTGCTCGCCAGGCGCGACCACGCCGGGTTCGTCGCCGCCGACCGGGAATTCCACCGCGCGATCGTCGCCGCCGCCGGCAACGCCATCCTCGAGCGGCTCTACGACTCCCTGCGGGACCGGCAGCGGCGCATGGGCGCCATCTCGATCGCCCGCACGCCGGCGCTGGCCGAGCGCTTCATCGCCGACCACCGCGACATCGCCGCCGCGATCGCCGCCCGCGACCCGGAGGCCGCGATGGAGGCGGCCACCCGGCACCTCACCGTCGCGGCCGACGGCATCGCCGGGGCGGTCAGCCCACCTCCGACAGGCTGACCTCCAGGCTCTCCGCCAGCTGCCGCACGTGGGCGCGCACGGCGGCGGCCTGACCGATCTCGTCCAGCATCTCGGTGCTGGCCTGCACGTCGCCGAGCGCGGCCCGCGCGTGCGCCCCCATGGAGATGACCAGCCGGCCGAGCTCCCGCTGGTGGTCGCCGATCCACGCCAGCGTGCCCTCGGCCAGGCCGTCGGCGGCGGGCCCCAGGTGCGCCTCCAGCCCGTGGGCGAAGAGCCGCTGCCAGCCCATGATCCGCAGGCGGCGCTCCAGGCCGGCGTCCAGCGAGGGGTCGGAGCCCGGCGTGATGTTCCACTGCAGGTGCTGCTCCAGGGCGATCGCGCCCTCGGCGCGGGCGAGGTGGGCGGCCATCTCCTCGTCCTGGTCGTCGAACCAGTCGTCCAGCCACCCGGCGAAGCCCTCGAGCCGCTCCCGGAGCCCGGGCGACGCGGCGGCCTCCAGCGCCTCGGCCAGCAGGCGCAGGTGGGCGCGGATGCAGCCGTCGTCGGCGGGAAGGCGCACGGGGTGGTGCTCGCCCTCCTCCGCCACCAGCTCTCGCAGCCGGCCGCCGTTGGCACCCATCCACCGCAGGACGTCGGCGGCGCGCACCGGGGGCGTCGGGGCGTCGGCGTCGGTCTCCATCACCCGATGGTACCCGGGCCCGCCGGACGGGCACGAGGCCGCGCGGGCTGGCAGGATGACCGCGTGCGCAGGCGCGTCGTGGTCACCGGCATCGGTGTGGTGTCGTCCATCGGGACCGGGGTGGAGGACGTCTGGTCCGCCCTGCTGGCCGGCGCCTCGGGCGCGCGCGCCGTGGAGGTGGAGGGCGTGGGTTCGATCCCGGCCTTCACCGTCGACGCCGAGGACGCCGCGCGCGAGCGGTTCGGCCAGCGCGAGGTCCGCCGCATGGACCGCGCCGGGCGCCTGGCCGCGCTCGCCGGCGCGCTGGCCCTGGAGCACGCCGGCGACCTCGCCTGCACCCCGGAGCGCATGGGCGGGGCGCTCGGCTCGGCGCACGGCGGCGCCGAGACCCTCATGGACGCCCACCGCACCTTCCTGGAACGCGGCGCCGACCGCGTGAGCCCGTTCTCGGTCGCGCTGTCGCTGCCCAACTCCCCCGTGGCCGCCATGACGCGGATGCTGGGGCTGCGCGGGCCGTCGAGCTCCTGCGGCACCGCCTGCGCCGCGGGGTCGGACGCCATCGGCATCGCGATGTCCGCCATCCGCGACGGCCGCGCCGACGTGATGCTGGCCGGCGGCGCGGAGGCGCCCATGTCGCCCGTGGTGGTGGCCGGGTACCTGCGCGCCGGGGCGCTCTCGCGCAACCCCGACCCGGTGACCGCCTCGCGCCCGTTCGACGTGCACCGGGACGGCTTCGTGATGGGCGAGGGCGCCGGGGTGCTGGTGCTGGAGGAGCGTGAGCGGGCGATCGCCCGGGGCGCGGCGATCCTGGCCGAGCTCGCCGGCTACGGAGCGTCCTGTGACGCGGCCCACCTCACCGACCCGGACCCGGCCGGCGAGGGCGCGGCCCGGGCCATCGCCGCCGCGCTCGCCGACGCGGGCCTCACCGCGGCGGACATCGGGTACGTCAACGCCCACGCCACCTCCACCCCCGCCGGCGACGTGGCCGAGGCCGCGGCGCTCGTGCGTGCGGGGCTCGGCGGCGTGCCGGTGTCGGCCACCAAGTCCAGCCACGGCCACATGCTCGGCGCCGCCGGCGGCATCGAGGCCGCCGTCACCGTCCTCGCGGTGGCGCGGGGCGTGCTGCCGCCCACGCGGGCGCTCGCCGACCCGGACCCGGCGATCGCGCTGGACCACATCCTCGAGCCGCGCGAGGCGCGGGTCACCGCGGCCGTCTCGAACTCGTTCGGGTTCGGCGGCCACAACGCGACCCTGGTCGTCACGGCACACTGAATTTTGCTTCCCACACTCAGGTGTGGGGAATTCGTGCCGACACAATTCGCACGGCGTCCGAATCGACGCCGCAGGGCGAGGATGGCGCCCACCCCCGAACCCCGAGAGCGAAAGAGTCATGGACGACCTCACGCCTTCACGGACGGCGTTCGACGCCGCCGACCGGTGCCGGCTGCTCGGCATCGACGAGACGACCTTCGCGACCATCCGCGAGGCGGCGCCCCTGCTCCGCGACACCGCGGACCGCATCGTCGCGACGTTCTACCAGCGCCTGGGCCAGATCCCGTCGCTGGCGCACCTGGTGCGGCAGCACTCCACCGTGGACCGGCTGTCCAGCACCCTGCGCCAGTATTTGCTGGATTTCTGCGACACCCGCCTGGACGACCGGCACGTCGCCTCCCGCACGCGCATCGCGGAGGTGCACGATCGCATCGGGCTGCCGGTGGACGCGTACATCGCGCAGATGGCGACCATCCGCGAGGTCTGGACGGCGGCCGTGTGGGAGACCCACGGCCAGTCCAAGCGCACCCCGGCGCAGAGCACCGCGTACGTGGTCGCCCTGGACAAGTTCCTGTCGTTCGACGAGGGCCTGGTGTGCAGGTACTTCACCGACGCCCTGGAGCGCACCCTCGACGAGATCCACGAGGCGCGGCGACGCCAGGAGGAGCGCCAGGCCGAGCTGAACGACCTGGCGGCGCAGCTCGCCGCGGCCGCCGAGGAGTCGGCCGCGGCGGTGGAGGAGATGTCGGCCACGGCCGAGCAGGTGGCGGGCAGCGTCGGCGGCGCCGCCCGCCAGGCGGAGGCGGCCGCCGAGGCCACCAATGCCGGCAGCACGGCCCTTCAGAGCACCCGGGGGTCGGTCGAGCGCGTCGGGGAGGCCACCGCCCAGCTCGGCGAGGCCGCCGGGGAGCTGGAACACAGCTCCGCCCGCATCGAGCAGATCTCCGCGATGCTCAAGGAGACCGCCGACCGCATCAACCTGCTGGCGCTCAACGCCGCAATCGAGGCGGCGCGGGCCGGCGAGGCCGGCCGCGGCTTCGCGGTGGTCGCCGACGAGGTGCGCAAGCTCGCCGAGGGCACCCAGGTGCGGCTGGTCGAGTCGGGCCAGGCCATCGAGGAGATGCAGCGCACGATCAACCGCGTGCGGCAGGCCGGCGAGATCACCACCCGGGAGGTGGGCGAACTGGTGGAGGCCACCGAGGAGGTGGGCACCCGGTTCGAGGAGATCGGCGCGGCGTCCGCCGCGACCAGCGCGGCCCTCGCCGACATCTCCGCCGCCTCGATGGAGGTGTCGTCGGCGGCGAACGAGACCGGCCGGGCGTCCACCGAGGTGGCGCACCTGGCCGAGAACGTGAAGGCCGTGGCCGACACGCTCTGAGCTCCGCGGGGAGCGCCCGGTGCCGGCCGTGGCCGGGCACCCTCGCGGATGCCGTGCGCCGGAAACGTGGGTCCGGCGCACGGCGGCAGGCCGGCCGGGGCGGGGCTCGTCCGTCTCCGCCCCGGTTCCCGGCCTGTCACACCCGTTCGGCCCCGCCGGGGAAGCCCGCTACGGTGGCCCCGGGGACACCCTCGCCCACGGAGGACCGGATGACCGGCACCAGCAAGCGCATCGCGATGATCGCGCACGACAACCGCAAGAAGGACCTGCTCGACTGGGCGCGGTTCAACCGCGGCACCCTGGTGGGGCACGAGCTGTACGGCACGGGCACCACCGGCGGCCTCATCGCCGACGAGCTGGGCCTGGAGGTGCACCGCTTCCTGTCGGGGCCGCTCGGCGGCGACCAGCAGGTGGGGGCGGCGGTCGCCGAGGGGCGCCTGGACATGATCATCTTCTTCTGGGACCCGCTCGAGCCGCAGCCGCACGACGTGGACGTGAAGGCCCTGCTGCGCGTCGCGGTGGTCCACAACTGCCCCATCGCCTGCAACCGCGCCACGGCCGACTTCCTGCTGTCCAGCCCGCTGATGCACCGGCCGTACGAACCCATGGCCGCCATCGCCTGACCACCCTGGTCGCGGCCATCCCGTTCGTGGGACGGTATGGGCGTGCACGACCCGGATCATTCCGCGCCGGACGAGGACCGGCGGGTGGTGGCGCGGCTCCGCTCGGGGGACGAGCACGCGTTCCGGTCGCTCGTCGAGGCCCTCCACCCGGCGATGCTCCGCCTGGCCGCGGAGTTCGTGCCCACCCCGGCCGTCGCGGAGGAGGTCGTCCAGGAGGCGTGGCTGGGGGTGCTGCGCGGCATCGACGCCTTCGAGGGCCGCGCCTCCCTTCGCACCTGGGTCCTGCGGATCGTGGCGAACATCGCCCGCACCCGCGGCGCGCGCGAGCGCCGCACCCTCCCCTTCTCCGCCATCGCCCAGGCCGAGGCCGCGGCCGCCGAGCCGGCGGTGAGCCCCGACCGGTTCCTGCCCGCCGGCCACCGGTGGGCGGGGCACTGGGCCGACGGCCCCCGTGCGTTCGCGATGCCCGAGGCGTTGCTGCTGGGCGGCGAGACCGTCACCCTCATCCGCAGGGCGATCGACCGGCTGCCGCCCGCGCAGCGCACGGTGATCACCCTGCGGGACGTCGAGGGGTGGTCGTCACGGGAGGTCTGCGAGCTGCTGGACATCAGCGAGGTCAACCAGCGGGTCCTCCTCCACCGGGCGCGGTCCCGGGTGCGGGCGGTGCTCGAACGCCATCTCGGGGACGGGTGAGGACGTGACGCACGAACACGAGCTGACCTGCCGGGAGGTCGTGGAGCTGGTGACCGACTACCTCGAGGGCCGGCTCGCGGCGGACGACCGCGAGCGGTTCGAGGAGCACCTGGCGGTGTGCACGCACTGCGCGCACTACCTGGACCAGATGCGGACCGTCATCCGCGCCCTGGGCCGCGTGCACGCCGGGGACCTGGCCCCCGAGGCGCGCGAGGAGCTGGTCGCCGTGTTCCGGACGTGGCGCGCCGGGCGGGGGGACTGACCGGGCGAACCGCCCCACTCCGCGTGCGCCGGCGACATCCGGCGTAACGCCCGGCCCTCCCGCTGGACCGTAGGACGACGGCGCACGACGGGTGCACCACCGGAAGGCGGGACGCATGGGCGGCACGGAGCAGCGATGGGAGCCGGTGTGCCGGCTCGAGGAGATCCCACCGGGCCGCGGCCTGCGGCGGTCGGTGAACGGCGCGGACCTCGCGCTGATGCGGGACGACGGCGACCGGGTGTTCGCCATCGGCAACGAGTGCCCGCACCGCGGCGGCCAGCTGGCCGACGGGCGGGTGGAGGGCGGCCGGGCGATCTGCCCGCTGCACGCGTGGGACTTCGACCTGCTCACCGGGATCTCGCCGTACGACCCGCGGGACCGCGTGCCGGCCTACCCGGCCCGGGTCGTCGACGGGGTGGTGGAGGTCGACGCGGCGGCCGTGCCCGCCGCGCCGCCGCGCCCGGCGGGATACCTGGGTGAGTGGACGCGCCGCGGGGCGGACGACCGCGGCATGCACCTCGTCCACCTGCTCGCCGGGGGCGGCGCCGCCCCGGTCGAGGCGATGGGCACGCTCCGCACCGAGCCAGCGTCGCAGCGCGGCCGCACCGTCCCGACGCTGGACGACCTGGTGTTCCGCCCCGCCCAGCTGGACCGCCTGCCGCTGCTCGGCGACGTGCCGGTGGACACCTCGGTGGTCCTGGGCACCAGGGCGCGGCGGCCGCTGCGCCTCGACATCCCGCTGTTCGTGAGCCACATGTCGTTCGGCGCCCTGTCCGCGGAGGCCAAGGAGGCGCTGGCGCGCGGCGCCACCGCCGCGGGGACCGCCATCGCGAGCGGCGAGGGCGGCGCCCACCCCCGGGAACGCGAGAACGCCGACCGCTACATCGTGGAGCTCGCCTCGGGCCGGTTCGGCTGGAGCGCCGAGCAGGCGGCCGCGGCGGACGCGATCGAGATCAAGATCGGCCAGGGCGCGAAGCCCGGCCTGGGCGGGACCCTGCCGGGACGCAAGGTCACGCCGGCGATCGCCGCGGTGCGCGGCGTCGCACCGGGCACCACCGTCCACTCCCCCGCCCGCCTCACCGACGTGAACTCCCCGGCGGACCTCCGCCGCCTGGTCGACGAGGTCCGTGCGATGGGCGGCGGCGTGCCGGTCGCGATCAAGTTCGCCGCCGGCGCGGTGGAGCGCGACCTCGCCGTGGCCGTCGAGGCCGGGGCGGACTGGGTGACCGTCGACGGGCTCGGCGGCGGCACCGGCGCGGCGCCCACGCACGTGAAGGACCACGTCGGCATCCCATCCGTGATGGGGCTGGTGCGGGCCCGGGCCTGGATGGAGCGCGAGGGTGTCCAGGACGTCCAGCTGGTGGTCACCGGAGGGTTCCGCACACCCGACGAGATGGCGAAGGCCCTCGCGCTGGGCGCGGACGCCGTGGCCGTCGCCACCGCGGGCCTCATGGCCGCGGGATGCCAGCAGTACCGGGCCTGCCACGCCGGCACGTGCCCGGTGGGCCTCGCGACGCAGGACCCGGTCCTGCGCGAGCGCCTGGACGTCGAGGAATCGGCGCGACGGGTCGCCCGCTTCCTCACCGCGGCCACGGCGCTGATGACCGACTACGCGCGCATCTGCGGCCGGGACCGCCTGGCCGGACTCGACAGGGAGGACCTCGTGTCGCTGAACCGTGACCTCGCCGACCGGGCGGGACTGGAGTGGGTGCTGTGAGCGGCACGATCGGGGCACCCCCGGCGACGCTCCCCGCGACCCGGCTCGCGCTGCACCGGCTCGCGGTCTACGTGATCTCCCCGTGGCGCGAGGCGCGCACCGGCCGCATCGGCCTGCGGGCGACGCCCGGCGGCTTCGGGACGCCGTTCACCGGGGACGCCAACGAGCGGGTGCGCGTCGTGCCGGAGGGGATGGTCGTGGAGACCGGCGACCTGGGCCGCACCGTCCCGTTCACCTCGCTCGCCGGCGCGGCCGCCGCGCTCGGGATGACGCCGGCGCTGGAGGCGGAGACGCGGTTCGACGTGCCGCCGCCCGGCGACCCGGAGGCTCCCCTGGCCATCGACCCGGCGGCCGTCGCGCACCTGGCCGCGTGGTACGCGCTGGGGAACGCGGTCCTCGAGGACCTCCGCGCGGCGGCGGGCCCCGGCGACGACCCCAGCGAGGTCCAGCTGTGGCCGGAGCACTTCGACATCGCCACCGAGATCGGCCCGGACGGCCGCCGCGGGGGGTTCGGCTTCAGCCCAGGGGACGACGGCCATCCCCTGCCCTACCTCTACGGGCTGCCCTGGACGCGCCCGGAACCCGGCGACCCGTTCTGGGACGACCCGCACTTCCGCGGGCGCAGCCTCGGCATCGAGACGCTGCTGACCACCGGCGACCACCGCGCGGCGACCCTCGCGTTCCTCACCGAGTGCCGGATGCGCATCGCGGGTGCGTCGTGAGCGGGCGCGGCGACGGGCCCCGCGAGCTCGTGTGGCACCGGGTCGCCGAGGTGGGGGACCTCGACGACGGCCGGGTGCGCACCGTGCAGGCCGGGCACCGGTCCCTCGCCCTCACCCGGGTTGGCGACCGGTACGGGGCGCTCGACAACCGCTGTCCCCACCAGGGCGGGCCCCTCGGGGAGGGCTCCATCGAGGGCGGCCTGCTGCGCTGCCCGTGGCACGGGTACGACTACGACCCGCTCACCGGCACGCCGCCGCCGCCGTTCGACGACGCCCCCACGTGCTTCCCGGTGGAGGTGCGCGACGGCGGCATCCACGTGGGGCTGCCCGCGGAGCCGGAGCACGTCCGCACCGTGTCGGACGTGATGGCCGAGACCCTCGTCGAGTGGGGCGTGACGCACGTGTTCGGGATGGTCGGGCACTCGAACCTCGGGTTCGCCGACGCCATGCGGCGCCTGGAGGCCGCCGGCCGCCTGCGGTTCGTCGGGATCCGGCACGAGGGTGCCGCGGCGTTCGCGGCCTCCGCGTACGGCAAGCTCACCGGACGCCCGGGCGCGTGCTTCGCCATCGCGGGGCCGGGATCCACGAACCTGCTCACCGGCCTGTACGACGCGCGGGTCGACGGGTCGCCGGTGATCGCGGTGTCCGGTCAGGTGCCGTCCAAGGTGCTGGGACGGGGCGCGTTCCAGGACCTGGACCTCACGGCCGCCTTCGCGGACGTGGCGGTCACGAGCCGCACCGTGTACGCGGAGTCCGACCACGCCGAGATGGCCTCCCGGGCGGCGAAGGCCGCCATCGAGTCGCTGGGGGTGGCCCACCTGGTCCTCCCCGACGAGGTGCAGGTCCTGCCGGCCCGCGGCCGCGGTGCCGCGGGACGCCCGGACGGGCGCCTGGCGGACCGGGCGGTGGCGCCGCCGGCCGATGCCCTGGCCGCGGCGTCGGGGCTGCTGGCCTCGGCGCGCCGCCCGGTGATCGTGGTGGGCCACGGCGCCCGCGCGGGGATGGGCGCGGTCACGGCGCTCGCCGAGCACCTTGGCGCTCCGGTGATCACCACGTTCAAGGCGAAGGGGCTCATCCCCGACGACCACCCGCTGGCGGGCGGGGTGCTGGGCCGGTCGGGCACCCCGGTGGCCAGCTGGCTCATGAACGAGTCGGACCTGCTGCTGGTGTTCGGCGCGTCGTTCTCGGACCACACGGGCATCGCCCCGTACAAGCCGATCATCCAGGTCGACGACGACCCCGCCCGGCTCGGGCGGTTCCACCCGGTCGCCGTCCCGGTCCTGGGAGACGTCGCCGTCGCCGCCGGGCTGCTGCGCGACGCCCCGGACGCGGGGTCGGCCGCCGTCGACCAGCGGGCCGACGTCCTGGCCCGCCGGGAGATCTGGCGGGCGGAGAAGCGACGCCGGGCCGGCGACGACAACGGGCGCGGCCTGGCCTCCGCGGCGATCTTCGCGGCGCTCTCCGACGCCGTCGCCGAGGACGCCGTGATCGCCGTCGACGTGGGCAACAACACGTACAGCTTCGGCCGGTACTTCGAGTGCCGCCGCCAGGCGGTCCTGATGAGCGGCTACCTCGGGTCGATCGGCTTCGGCCTGCCCGCGGCGATGGGCGCCTGGGCGGCCGTGCAGGCCGACGGCTCCGGGCGCCAGGTGGTCGCGGTCGCCGGCGACGGCGGGTTCGGCCAGTACATGGGCGAGATCACCACCGCGGTGAAGTACGGCATGGACATCACCGTGGTGCTGCTCGACAACGGGCAGCTCGGGAAGATCAGCAAGGAGCAGCGCGCCGCCGAGCTCGACGTGTGGCAGACCTCGCTCCACAACCCGCGGTTCGCCGCGTTCGCGGAGCTGTGCGGCGCACGGGGCGAGCGCGTGGAGACCGCCGCCCGGCTGCCCGGGGCCCTCGCCGAGGCCCTGGCGCATCCCGGCCCGGCGCTGGTGGAGATCATGAGCGACCCGGACCTGCTGTGAGGACGCCGTTCGACCCGGTGCACGGCGGGGCCGCGACGCGGCCCGCCGACCCCCGCCTGGCCGGTCGCCTGGAGCTCTTCCAGGGGTGCGGCGAGGAGCTGGTGCGGGACATGCTGGCCGGGCTCCGGCAGGCCGAGCTCGGCCCCGGGATGGTGTTCGACATCTCCGGGACCGACGCGGCCTGCTGCGTGCTGCTGCGGGGCCGCCTCGCATTGGAGCTCGACGGGCTCGCCGACCATCCGCGCGTGGTCGGCCTGGTGGAGGAGGGCGACCTCCTGGTGCGCCCGGTCCACAGCTGGGCCTCGGTTGGCCCCGCCCCGCGGTGCCGTGCCATCGAGGCGTCGGCCCTCGTCCTGGTCGACGCGGCCCGGCTGCGCACCTGGACCGGGCAGCCGGTGCTGGGGGAGAACGTGGTGCGCCTGCTGTCCGCCCAGGTCGCCGAGCGGGAGCTCGCCATCGCCATCTCGCTGGAGCCGAGCGTGGAGCGCCGGGTGCTGCGCAAGCTCCAGCAGCTCGCGCTGCGCTGGGGCCGCGTCACCCCCGACGGCATCCGGCTCAACCTCCGGCTCACCCACCAGGAGCTCGCGAACATGGTGGGCGCGGTGCGCGAGACCGTCACCCTGGCGATGGGCCGCCTGCAGGAGCAGGGGGAGATCCAGGTGGAGAACCGCACCGTGACGATCCTGATCGGCATCGCGCACGGGGACGGCGGCGCCTGAGCCGCGGCGGGGTGCGCCCCCGCGGCCAGGAGTAGCGTCCCGCCCGTGCGCCGCTATCTGACCGCCGCGTTCGTCATCGCCGTGCTGGTGGGCACGTTCGTCTTCGTGCTGCCGCGCATCGCCGACTACGGGACGGTGTGGGACATCCTGAGCGGCGTCGACCGCCGGGACCTGCTGATCCTGCTGGGGGCGGCGTTCGTGAACGTGCTCACGTTCCCGCCCCCGTGGATGGCCGCGGTGCCCGGGCTGGGGTACGGGCAGGCGATGGTGCTCACCCAGGCGTCCACGGCGGCGTCGGCGGTGCTGCCCGGCGGGGACGTCGTGGGCATGGGCACCCAGTACGCGATGCTCAAGGGCTGGGGCTTCGGCGGGCAGCAGGCCGGCCTGGCGGTGGTGGTCACCGGGGTGTGGAACCAGCTGGTCAACGTCGCGTTCCCGGTGAGCGCGGTGCTGCTGCTGAGCTGGCACGGGTCCGCCCCGCCGGAGCTGCGCGTCGCCGCCCTCATCGGGCTGGCGGTGTTCGCCCTGGTGGTCTCGGGATTCGTGATCCTGCTGGCCCGCGAGGGGCACGCCCGGGGGCTCGGCAACCTGGCGTCGCGGATGGCCGCGTGGGTGATGGGGCTCATCGGCCGGGTCCGCCGGCCGGCGTGGGGCGACGCGGCGGTGCGGTTCCGGAACCAGAGCGTGCAGCTGGTGCGCCGCCGGTGGCCGCACCTCACGGTGGCGACGATCCTGGGGCACATCACCGTGTGGGTGGTGCTGCTCGCCGCGCTGCGCGCGGTGGGGATCGGCGCGGACCAGGTGAGCGTGGTGGAGAGCTTCGCGGCGTGGTCGCTCATCCGCATCCTCACCGCGGTCCCCATCACGCCGGGCGG
Source organism: Thermoleophilia bacterium (assembly GCA_046330435.1). Lineage (GTDB taxonomy): Bacteria > Actinomycetota > Thermoleophilia > Miltoncostaeales > Miltoncostaeaceae. The sequence continues at coordinate 91,453 of JAXLST010000011.1, forward strand.
CCTGGGGGTGGTGGAGCTGGGCCTCACCGGCGCCCTGGTGGGCTTCGGCGGCGACCAGGAGCCCGTGGTGGCGGCGGTGCTCGCCTACCGGGTGCTCACGATGGTGCCGCCCATCGCGCTCGGCGGGCTGTGCCTGGCGATCTGGAAGCGCCTGGCGCCGCGCGAGGCGGCCTAGCGGCCACCCTCCCACCGCTCCCGGTGGACGACATCCTCGAACGGGCGGCGGTCCGGGTTCCGCAGCGGCCGCAGCGGGCGGTCCGCCGGGTACCCCAGGGAGATGAGCCAGTGGCACTCGCGTTCGGCGGGCAGGCCCAGGATCTCCCGCAGCAGGTCCTGGTCGCCCACCCCGGCGTGCCCGCTGCCGATGCCGAGATCCGCGGCCGCGACCATGATGCCCATGGTCGCCTGCCCCATGTCGTAGGCGATGGACCGCCGGTTCTGCTCCTCGGCGTCCACGGGCCCCACCAGCGCGATGGTGGCCGCCGACCCCGCCACGTGGTGCGCCCCGGTGAACACGGTGGACAGCTGCCGCAGGCGCTCCCGGCCGGTCACCAGCACGAAGTCCCACCGCTGCCGGTTCCGTGACGACGGGGTGCGGCGGGCGGCCTCGAGGATCCGCTCCAGGTCGGCCGGCGGGATGGGCCGGTCGTCGAAGGCGCGCACGTCGCGGCGGGCGCGGAGGGCGTCCCAGGTCTCCATGCGCGGATCCTGGCAGGCCCCGGGTGGCGGCGCCTCAGCCGGCGGCGGGGTCGTCCAGCCGGTAGCCCACGCCGGGGAGGGTGACGATCAGCCGTGGACGGCTCGGGTCGGCCTCCACCGCCTTCCGCAGCTGGCCCACGACGACGCGCAGGTTCGCGGAGTCCGCCGCCCCCGGGCTGCCCCACGCCTCGCGCACGATCATCCGGTGCGACAGCACGCGCCCGGCGTTGCGCACCAGCACCAGCAGCACGTTGAACTGCGTGGGGGTGAGGTGCACCTCCTCGCCGCGGGCCCAGGCGCGCCGCGACGCGGGGTCCACCCGCAGCTCGGAGTGCTCGGCGACGCTCTCCCCCGGGGTCCCGGCTGCGGCCGCGCCACGGCGCAGGCCGGCACGCACCCGGGCCAGCAGCTCCGGCATCGCGAACGGTTTGACCACGTAGTCGTCCGCCCCCAGGTCCAGGGCCTCCACCTTGGTGCGGTCCTCCCCGTAGGCGGACACCACGATGACCGGCACCGACGGGGCGAACGCCCGGACGCGGCGGATCACCTCCAGGCCCTCCAGGTCGGGCAGGCCCAGGTCGAGCAGGATCAGGTCGGGGCCGTCGGCGGCGGCCTTCGCCACCGCCTGCGCGCCGGTGGCGGCCGGGACCACCTCGTGGCCCTGCGACTCCAGGGCCACCGACAGCGCGCGCAGCACCGCCGGCTCGTCGTCGACCACCAGGATGCGGGGCCGCACCGTCACGGCGCCTCCTCCGGCAGCCGCACCGTGAACGTCGCGCCGCCGCCGGGGGTCGTCCCCACCGCGACCGTCCCGCCGTGGGCCTCGACGTAGCCCCTGCAGATCGCCAGCCCCAGGCCGCTGCCCGACACCCGGCCGGAGGGCCGCAGCCGGCGGTACGGCTCGAACACCCGCCGGCGCTCCGCCTCCGGGATGCCGGGCCCGTGGTCGGCGACGCGCAGCTCCAGCTCGCCGCCGTCGATGCCCGCCGACACCTCCACCCGGCCGCCGCCGTGCGCGACGGCGTTGCCCACCAGGTTCACCAGCACCTGGCGTACCAGCGCCTCGTCCAGCGGGAACGGGGGCAGGTCCGCGGAGACGTCGACGGTGACGGCCCCCTCGGGCGCGGGCACCGCCGCGACCGCGTCGTGCACCAGCTCGTCCACCGGCACCGGCGCGCGCTGCACGGTGAGCGCCCCGGCCTCGATGCGCGAGAGGTCCAGCATGTTCGCCACCAGGTGGCTCAGCCGCGCACCCTCCCGCTCGATGTCGTCGAGCAGCTCGCCGCGCACCGCCGGGTCGGGCGCCTCGCGGGCCGCGGCGGCGGCGGTGCGGATGACCGCGAGCGGCGTGCGGAGGTCGTGGGTGACCGAGCGGGTGAGCGCGACCCGCATGCGGTCGGTGTTCTCCAGCGCGCTGCGCAGAGCGCGCTCGCGCTCGAGCCGTGCCCGGGCGACGCCCAGGCCCGCGAGGTCCGCGAAGCCCTCCACCACCGACCACCGGTCCTCGTCGGGGTCCTCGTCGCCGGGGTCGGCGGCCAGGAGGCCCACGGCGTCCTCGCCGCCCATCACCGGGAACACCCGGATGCGCCCCTCCATGCGCAGCGAGCGCACGGTCGGCACGCCGCCGCCGGGGTCGGCGGCGTACGCGATGGCCCGTTCCGCGGCGGCGGCGTCCCCGGCGCCGAACATCAGGGGTTCCTCCCCCGGCACGGAGATCGCGGCGCCGCGCAGCGGCACCAGGCGCAGCAACTCGTGCATCCCGCTGCGCAGGGCCGGGTCCAGGCGGTGGCCGCGCAGCAGCCCCTCCCCCAGCGTCTCGAGCATCTCCAGGGTGCGGGCGCGCCGGCGGTCGGCCTCCCGGCTCTCGCGCAGCGCGCTGAGCGCGACGGCGAGCGCCGCGGCCACCACCAGGTACACCACGAACGCGGCGACCGACTCGTCGGTGGAGATGCGCGGCGACCCGTACGGCTGGGTGAACACCAGGTTGAAGGTCATCGCCCCCGCCGCCGCGCACGCGAGCGTGGGGATGAGCCCTGCGCCGCTCGCCACGAGGGGCGGCAGCAGCATCAGCAGGGCCAACGTCCCCGGGGTGAGGTCGTCCCGGAACGGCAGCAGCAGGAGGGCCGTGAGCGCCGTGAGCCCCAGCGCGGCCGCCACGAACCGGGCGGCGCGCCACTGCTCGCGCGTGAGGCGGCGGGGCGGCGGAGGGACCTCCACCGGTTCAGGGTAACCGGTCAAGTGCCAGGTTGAGCTCCAGGACCCGGACGTGGCGGGCGCCGAGCAGACCCAGCACCGGCCCATGCACCCTTGCCAGCACCAGGGCGCGGACCGCGCTCGCCGGCACCCCTCGGGCGCGGGCGACGCGCGCCACCTGGATGAGGGCGGCCGCCTCGGAGATGTCCGGGTCCAGTCCCGACGCCGATGCCGTCACCAGATCCACCGGCACGGCGGCCGGGTCGACGCCGTCGCGCGCCGCCACCTCGGCACGCCGCCGCGCCACGGTCCGGGAGAGTTCCCGGCTGTTGGGGCCCAGGTTCGAGCCACCGGAGCCGGCGGCGTCCGCGGCGTACCCGACGGCTGACGGACGGCCGTGGAAGTAGCGGTCCGAGGTGAACTCCTGGCCCAGGAGGGCGGACCCCACCACCCGCCCGTCGGCACGGACCAGGGAACCGCCGGCCCGGTCGGCGAACGCCGACCGCCCCACGCCCCAGACCACCAGGGGGTAGACGGCGCCGCACAGGACCGTGAGGAGCAGGAGGGCGGTGACCGACCGCAGCGCGTCGCGCAGCATCACGAGTACCCCAGGAGCGCGAGGAGGAGGTCCACGAGCTTGATCCCGGCGAAGGGGGCGACCAGGCCGCCCAGCCCGTAGACGAGGACGTTGCGGCGCAGCAGGCCGGCCGCCGACCGCGTGCGCACGCGCACGCCCCGCAGCGCGAGCGGCACGAGCAGCACGATGATCACCGCGTTGAAGATGACGGCGCTCAGGATGGCGCTCTGCGGCGAGCCGAGCCGCAGCAGGTCGAGGTCCGACAGCTGCGGGTAGGCGGGCGCGAACATCGCGGGCACGATCGCGAAGAACTTGGCGACGTCGTTCGCCACCGAGAAGGTCGTGAGCGCGCCGCGGGTGATCAGCATCTGCTTGCCGATCTCCACGACCTCGATGAGCTTGGTGGGGTTGGAGTCGAGGTCCACCATGTTCCCCGCCTCCTTGGCGGCGGTGGTCCCGGCGTTCATCGCGACGCCGACGTCGGCCTGCGCCAGTGCGGGCGCGTCGTTGGTGCCGTCCCCGGTCATCGCGACCAGCTGCCCCTTCTCCTGCTCCGCCCGGATGAGCGCGAGCTTGGCCTCGGGCGTCGCCTCGGCGAGGAAGTCGTCCACGCCGGCCTCGGCGGCGATGGCCGCGGCGGTGAGGGGGTTGTCCCCCGTGATCATCACGGTGCGGATCCCGCCGTCGCGCAGCTGCGCGAACCGCTCGCGGATGCCCTCCTTGAGGATGTCCCGCAGCTCCACGACGCCCAGGACCCGGTCGTTCTCGGCCACCACGATCGGGGTGGCGCCGCCGCGGGCGACCTCCTCCACCCGCGCGTCCAGATCCGGCGGGACGGTGCCGCCCGCCTCCTCAACCATCCGGCGGATCGTGTCGGGCGCCCCCTTGCGCAGCGCCCGGCCGTCCAGGTCCACGCCGCTCATGCGGGTCTGCGCGGTGAACGGCACGAACCGGGCGTGCCGGTCCGCGAGTTCCTGCTCGCGGATCCCGAAGTCCTCCTTGGCGAGCACCACGATCGACCGCCCCTCGGGCGTCTCGTCGGCCAGCGAGGCGAGCTGCGCGGCCTCCGCCAGGGCGCGCGCGTCCACGCCGCCGACCGGGACGAACCGCGCCGCCTGACGGTTGCCGAGCGTGATCGTGCCGGTCTTGTCGAGCAGCAGCACCGACACGTCGCCGGCGGCCTCCACCGCGCGGCCGCTGGTGGCGAGCACGTTGCGCCGCACGAGCCGGTTCATGCCGGCGATGCCGATGGCCGACAGCAGCGCCCCGATGGTGGTGGGGATGAGGGCCACGAACAGGGAGGCGAGCACGGCGAGCGTGAGGGTGACCCCCGCGTAGCCGGCGAGCGGGGGCAGGGTGGCGACCACCGCGACGAACACGAGCGAGAGCCCCGCGAGCAGGATCGACAGCGCCACCTCGTTGGGGGTGCGCTGCCGCACCGCGCCCTCCACCAGCCCGATCATGCGGTCCAGGAATGTGTGCCCGGGGTCGGCGGTGATTCGGATCACGATGCGGTCGGACAGGACGCGGGTACCGCCGGTGACGCCCGAGCGGTCCCCGCCCGCCGCGCGGATCACCGGGGCGGATTCCCCCGTGATGGCGGACTCGTCGACGGACGCGATGCCCTCGACCACCTCGCCGTCGCCCGGGATGAGGTCGCCGGCCTCGCACACCACCGTGTCGCCCGCGCGCAGGTCGGGGGCCGGCACCGCCTCCTCGCCGCCCCCGGACCGCAGCCGACGCGCCATCGTGGTGGTGCGCGTCGCGCGCAGCGCGGCCGCCTGCGCCTTGCCCCGGCCCTCGGCGAGGGCCTCCGCGAAGTTCGCGAACAGCACCGTGATCCACAGCCAGATCACGATCTGCCCGGTGAACGCCAGGTCGCCGCCGCCTCGGGCGGCGTCGACGGCGAACCGGCCGGTGACCAGCGCCGCGACGACCTCGACGGAGAGGATCACGGGGTTGCGCACCAGCTCCCGCGGATCGAGCTTCCGCAGCGAGCCCAGGAGGGACTGCCGCAGGATCGGGCCCGACAGCAGGGTGGTGGACGACATCAGAAGAGCCTCCCGGTGAGCGCCTCGGCGAGGGGCCCCAGTGCGAGGGCCGGGAAGAAGCTCAGGGCGCCGACCAGCAGGACGGTGCCGACCAGCAGCGCGACGAAGACCGGCGACGACGACGGCATGGTCCCGGGGCCCTCGGGACGGCGCTGCTGCGCCGCCAGGGTCCCCGCCAGCGCGAGCACGGGGACGATCACCCCGAAGCGGCCGATGAGCATCGCGACGCCGAGCATGAGGTTGTAGAAGTCGGTGTTGGCCGACAGGCTCGCGAACGCCGAGCCGTTGTTGTTCCAGGCCGACGCGAAGGCGTAGAGGATCTCGCTGAACCCGTGCGGCCCGCCGTTGAGCGGACCGGCCGTGCCGGCGCCGGAGACCGAGGCGATGGCCGCGGTCACGAGGAACCCGACGGGCATCACCAGCACGCCCAGCAGCGCGAGCCGGACCTCCCGCGACCCGATCTTCTTGCCGAGCAGCTCGGGGGTGCGGCCGATCATGAGGCCGCCGATGAACACGGCGACCAGGACGAACAGCAGCATCCCGTAGAGGCCCGCCCCGACCCCGCCGGGAGCGACCTCGCCCAGCAGCATCATCGCCATCTGCACGCCGCCGGCGGTCGCGGTGTACGAGCCGTGCATGGAGTTCACCGCGCCCGTGGACGTGGCGGTGGTCGCGACCGACCACGTCGCAGCCTCGTCGATCGTGAACCGCTGCTCCTTGCCCTCCATGTTGGGCGCCACCCGGTATCCGGCGGCGACCAGGGCCGGGCTGGTGTGGTGCTCGGCGACGACCGCGGTGGTGATGCCCGCGCCCAGCAGGACGAGCATCGCCGCGAGGATCGCGACGCCCTCTCGGCGACGGCCGACCATCCGGCCGTAGAGGAAGGCGAAGGCGAAGGGGATGACCAGGAGCGCCCAGTTCTCGAGCATGTTGGTGAGCGCCGTGGGGTTGGACAGCGGGTGGGAGGAGTTCGCGTTGAAGGTGCCCCCGCCATTGGTCCCGATCTCCTTGATCGCCTCCTGCGAGGCGAAGGGGCCGAGGGCGATGTGCTGCACCCCGCCCTCGAGCGTCCGGACCGTCTCGGTGCCGCCGAAGGTCATCACCGCGCCGCGGGCGACCAGGACCACGGCCAGGACCAGGCAGATGGGCAGCAGCACGTAGAGGGTGCCGCGCACCAGATCGGCCCAGAAGTTGCCCACCGTGCCGGAGCGGGACCTGGCGATGCCCCGCACCAGGGCGACGGCCACGGCCATGCCGACGGCCGCGGACGCGAAGTTCTGCACCGACAGGCCGCTCAGCTGCGTGAGCTGCGACATCGTCTGCTCGGGGACGTAGCTCTGCCAGTTCGTGTTGGTGACGAAGCTGACGGCCGTGTTGAACGACAGCGCGGCCGACACGGCCCCCAGGCCGTCCGGGTTGAGGGGCAGGTGCCCCTGAAGGCGCTGCAGGCCGTACAGGAGCAGGAACGAGACGCCGGAGAACAGCAGCACGCAGCGCGTGTACGCCCCCCATCCCTGCTCGCGCTCCGGATCGGTGCGCAGCGCGCGGTACATCGCGCGCTCGGCCGGGCCCAGCACGCGCCCCGCCGGGCCGGTACGCCCCTCGTACACCCGCTGCAGCCAGGCCGACAGCGGCAGGGCCGCGGCGACGGCGAGCGCGATGAGGACAACCGGGAAGGCCGCCTCCCGCATCAGAAGCGCTCCGGGAACAGCAGCGCGGCGAGCAGGTAGCCCGCCAGGGCCACGGCCACGACCAGGCCCACGATGTCGGAGGCACTCACTTCAGCCGCTCCAGCCCGGCCCGGTAGAGGCCCATCAGCGCGAGGATCCCGAGGCCGATGGCCAGGCAGATGACGTCCATGCGACGCACGGTAGGAGCGTCCGCGTGAAGGCGGTGCAAGGGCGGCGGCCCTGCGCGTGAAGGGCGGCTGAAGGCCTGCCGGCGGCGTGCCCGCAGGGCCTACGCTCACGGCGTGGAGACGCCTCGCATACCGGGCCGCGGCCACCTGGTGGTGTACCTGGGGGCCGCGGCCGGGGTCGGGAAGACCTACGCCATGCTCGGCGAGGCGCGCCTCGCGGCGGAGGAGGGCGTGGATCTGGTGGTGGGCTACCTGGAGCCCCACGGGAGGGCCGCGACCGAGGACCGGGCCCGGGGTCTCGAGCGCGCGCCCGTCCTGTCCGTGGGGCCCGGTGGGAGGGCCGGCACCGAACCGGATGTGCCGTGGCTGCTGGACCGGCGGCCGACCGTCGTGCTCGTGGACGAGCTCGCCCACGCGTACGCGACCGGGGAGCCGCCGCGCCGCCGCCACCAGGACGTGCGGGAGCTCCTGGACCGGGGCATCGACGTGTGGACCACCCTCAACGTGCAGCACCTGGAGGGGCTTGGCGCCCGCGTGCGGAGCCTCACCGGCGTGGAGGTGCGGGAGACCGTGCCCGACCACCTGGTGCACGGGGCGGACGAGATCCGCCTGGTCGACCTGTCGCCCGACGCACTCCGAGAGCGCATCGCGAGAGGTCTCGTGTACCCACCGGAACGGATCGGCCCGGCCCTGGAGGGCTTCTTCACCGTCGCGAACCTCACGGCGCTGCGGGCCCTGGTGCTGCACGAACTGGCGGAGGTGGCCGCCGCGCGCTTCGCCGCGGTCACCGGCGACCGATTGCTCACCCAGGCGGAGCGGGTGCTGGTGCCGGTCACCGGGGCCGGGGACGACGGCGCGACGCTGCGCGAGGCGGCACGCGTCGCGCGGCGCGTGGAGGGCGACCTGCTGGTGCTGCTCGTCGAGCCTGACGCCGGCGTCCCAGAGGCGGACCGTCCACGGCTCGACGAGATGGAGGCCCTGGCGGAGAGCCTGGGCGGCACGGTCCTCCGGCGCCGCGACGACGACGCCGTGGCGGCCGTCGCCGCCGAGGTGGCGGCCCAGGTCGCGACGCGGGTGGTGCTGCCGCGCCCCCGCGTCGAGGGGATTGCCGGGGTGCTGGCGCTGCGCCCCCTCGCCCGGCTGCTGCGCTCGGTCCCCGGGATCGACGTCCAGTTGGTGGACGCCGGCGACTAGGGCAGCGCCCGCTCCAGCCGGTCGCGCTCCGTGCCATCCGCGTCGAGGTACCGGAACGCCACCCGGCCCGGGGAGACGTCCACCCGCAACAGGCCGAACGGCGGTATGAAGACCCGGGCGTCCGGGCTGCGCGGGGTGTTGCCCTCGCTCGCCGGCGCGCCGCCGGTGCCGACCGTCAGCAGGGGCAGCCCGGGCGCGTCCGGCGACGTGCGCCGCTCGTAGGCGTGCAGGTGGCCGCTCAGCACGGCGGCCACGGGCCGGCCGGCGAGCGCCCGCAGCACCGGGTTGCCGGCCTTCAGCGGCTGGTGGACCACCACGAACCGCGCCGAGGGACCGGGCCGTGACAGGGCCCGTTGCAGGAAGGGCACGTCGCCGGGGTCCCCGCGCAGGCCCAGCCCGATGAACTGCAGCGGGCCGTACCGCCAGTCGAAGCGGTCGCCGCCGCCCGGCCACTCCAGGGCCTCCACCAGGGCCCGCCGGCCGTCGGGGAAGGCGATGTCGTGGTCGCCCACCACGCCGATGTTGGGGGCGTTGGCCATGAGCTCGCGCAGCGGGACGAAGATGTTGGGGTCGAGCAGGTCCGGCACCGCCGCGAGGTAGCTGTTGTCCCCGGTGGTGATGAGGAACCGCGGTCGCTGGGCGACGGCGGTCGCGGCGACGGCGCGCTCCCCGTCGGTGGCGGCCCCGTAGTCCCCGAAGGCCACGAACGTGAGCGTCCCGGTGAGCGCCGCGGGGGCCGTGGTGAACGTGCCGGCCGCGGTGGTGTCCCCGGCCCGCGCGGTCCACCGGTAGGCGGTGTCGGGCCGCAGGCCGGTGAATGTGCCGTCCACCGCCCGGACGGCGGTGCCGTCCGGCGCGGTCGCGGTCGCGGTGACCGTGCGGCCGGCCGGCGCGATCCACCGCAGGCGTGCCGTGCCGGTGCCGACCGCCACCAGGTAGGGGCCGCGGGCGAACGGCTCCGCCCGCACCGCCGCGCCGTCGTCACCGCCGCGCGTCGCGATGAGGACCGCGGTGACCACCGCGGCCACGACGGCGGCGACCATCACGGGGATGCGGCGGGAGCCCATGGCCCGATGATCCCCCACGTCGTCGCCGGGGCGCCCGGGGATATGGTTCAGGCGTGGCCAACCCCTCAGCCGCGACCCCGGGCCCGCCGGGCGACCTCGACACGCGCGAATCCCTCCTGGTCACCGTCACGGGCGCCGACCGGCCGGGGGTCACCCACGCGGTGTTCAGCGCCCTGACCCTGCCGGGCGTCGAGGTGCTGGACGTGGAGCAGGTGGTCGTTCGCGGCAACCTGGTGCTGGGCGTCCTGGTCGCGGGGGCCGCCGACCAGGCGGGCGCCGAGGCCGCGGTCCGCGCGGCGTGCGAGCCGCTGGGCGTGTCCGTCACGTTCACGCCGGGCCGCGGGGACAACGCCCACCGGCGTCCGGCGCATCTGCACGTCACGGTGATCGCCCAGCCGCTGCTGCCGGGCACGGTGGCGGACATCGCCGGCCACCTGGCCGGGCGCGGCGCGAACATCGACCGCGTGCGCCGCCTGTCCCGGTGGCCGGTCACCACCATCGAGTTCGACGTGTCCGGCGACGACGCCGACGTGCTGCGCCGCGAGCTCGCCGCCGCGGCCGCCCACCACGAGGTGGACATCGCCGTGTCACCGTCCGGCCTGGCCCGCCGCGGCCGCCGGCTGGTGGTGATGGACGTGGACTCCACGCTCATCCAGGACGAGGTCATCGAGCTGCTGGCCGCGCACGCGGGCCGGGAGGCGGAGGTGGCGGCGGTGACCGAGCGCGCGATGCGCGGGGAGCTGGACTTCGCCGCGAGCCTGCACGAGCGCGTCGCGTGCCTGGCCGGGCTGCCGGAGTCGGTCATCGGGGAGGTGCGGGAGGCGGTGCGCCTCACCCCCGGCGCCCGGACCCTGTGCCGCACCCTCGGGCGGCTCGGCTTCACGCTGGCCGTGGTGTCCGGCGGGTTCATCGAGGTCGTGGGGCCCCTCGCCGAGGAGCTCGGCATCCACCACGCGCACGCCAACCGCCTGGAGGTGCGCGACGGGGTGCTCACCGGCCGCGTGACCGGCACTGTGGTGGACCGGGCGGAGAAGGCGGCGGCGCTGCGCCGGTTCGCCGCCGCGGAGGGCCTGCCCCTGAGCCGGACGGTCGCGGTGGGCGACGGCGCCAACGACCTGGACATGCTCGCCGCGGCGGGCCTCGGCATCGCCTTCAACGCCAAGCCGGTGGTGCAGGCCCAGGCCGACACCTCCGTGAACGTCCCGTACCTGGACGCCGTGCTCTACCTGCTGGGCATCCCCCGGCAGGAGATCGAGGAGGCCGACGCCCAGGAGGCGTGACCGGCGTCAGGCCGGCAGGCGCTCCCGGACCCGGTCGGTGAGCTCCACCACGTAGGGCAGCGCGCGCAGCTCGGCGGCGGTCACCGGCAGCCCCCGCTCCCGGGCCAGCCCGGCCAGCCACTCGTAGGGGTGGTCCTCCGTGACGGGGTCGTCGTCCGGGAGCACCGTGTTGAGTACGTCCCGGGTGATCGCCTCCGCCGTGGCGTGCTCCCAGATGTCGCCGTCCGGGTGGATGGTGGCGGTGTAGCCCCGGTCGGCGTGCAGGACGATCCGGCGGCCGTCCTCGGTGTCGATGAACTCGCTGACGCTGATCCGCAGCTGCCGCGGGTCGCCGTTGCCCGAGGGGTCGAGGTCCGCGATCGCGCCGAGCCGGATGATGGCCATGGCCCGGATCATGCCATCGGCGGACGGATCCCCTTTTACCGGGGCCCATGGAACGGGAACCTTTCTCCCATGACCTCCTCCCCCTCCCCCGCCGAGGCGGCCGGCCTGCGCCGCCTGCGCCTGGGCAACGCCGGCCTGGCCGTGCTGCACCTCGCCCAGGCCATCGTCATCCTGCTGCTGTCCAACGACTTCACGCTGCCCATCACGGGGGCGTTCCTCGACGCCCAGCCGGGCAGCCCCATCCCACCGCAGGAGACCCTGTTCGACGTCCCGCTGGGCCCCGCGGTCGCCGCGTTCCTGCTGCTCGCCGCCGTCGACCACGCGCTGGTCGCCGCCCCCGGCGTGCACGGGTGGTACGAGCGCCGCCTGCTGGCCGGCGAGAGCCCGGCCCGGTGGCTGGAGTACTCGCTGTCGGCGACGCTGATGGTGATCCTCATCGCGATGCTCACCGGCGTCGCAGACATCGGCGCGGTGATCGGCATCGCCGGCGCCAACGTCGCGATGATCCTGTTCGGGTGGCTCATGGAACGCGCCAACCGCGACCGCCGCGAGGGCGTCGACTGGCTGCCGTTCATCTTCGGGTCGATCGCCGGCGCGGTGCCGTGGATCATCATCACCGTGTCGATCGGCGGGTCCCTGTCGAAGGGCGACGGGCCGCCCACGTTCGTCTACGCGATCTTCGTGACCCTTCTGGTGCTGTTCTTCAGCTTCGCCGTCAACCAGGCGCTGCAGTTCGCACGGAAGGGCCCGTGGCGGCGGCGGTTCACCGCCGAGTGGGGCTACCTGGTGCTGAGCCTCACGGCCAAGAGCGTGCTGGCCTGGCAGGTGTTCGCGAACGCGCTGGTGCTCTGACCGCGTGACCGTGGCCATTGACCGCCGCGGTGGTCAATTGGCCACCGCGGCATCCGCCCTTCCCCCGCCCACCGGCTGCGTGCCCGCCCCGATGCCGGGGCCCCGCTCCGGGCGGGAGGGTTGGGCCATGTTCCAGGTGCGCATCCACGGGCGCGGCGGGCAGGGGGTGGTCACCGCCGCCGAGTTGCTGAGCGTGGCGGCGTTCGCCGAGGGCCGCACGGCGCAGGCCTTCCCGAGCTTCGGGTCGGAGCGGACCGGCGCGCCGGTGGTGGCGTTCTGCCGCATCGCGGACGGCCCCATCCGCACGCGTGAGCCCATCGCCGAGCCGGACGCACTGATCGTCCAGGACGCCACCCTGCTGCACCAGGTGGACGTGTTCGGCGGCCTGCGGCCCGACGGCTACATCCTGCTCAACTCGCCGCGCACGTTCGACGAGCTGGGGATCGCGGAGCTCACCACCCGCTTCCGGCACGAGCGGCTGCTCACGGTGCCGGCCACCGAGATCGCCCTGCGGCACCTGGGGCGGCCCATCCCGAACGCGGTGCTGCTGGGCGGGTTCAGCGCGATCAGCGGGGTGGTGAGCCTGCCGTCCATCGCCGCCGCGCTGCGGGAGCGCTTCCCGGAGCGGCTGGCCGAGCAGAACGTGGCGGCGGCGCAGGAGGCCCACGACTGGGTGGAGGCGGAGATGCGGGAGCTGGCCCGATGACCCTGCGGCAGATGGAGGGCGCCCGCGCGGTCGCCGAGACCGTGGCGGCCTGCCGCCCCCAGGTGGTGTGCGCGTACCCCATCACCCCCCAGACCCACATCGTCGAGGCGCTGGGCAGCATGGTGAAGACCGGCGCCCTGGCGCGGTGCGAGTTCGTGAACGTGGAGTCCGAGTTCGCGGCCATGTCCGTCGCGATCGGCGCGTCGGCGACCGGGGCGCGGGCCTACACGGCCACCGCCAGCCAGGGCCTGCTGTTCATGGCCGAGGCGCTCTACAACGCCTCCGGGATGGGCCTGCCGGTCGTGATGACGGTGGCCAACCGGGCGATCGGGGCGCCCATCAACATCTGGAACGACCACTCCGACGCCATGTCCCAGCGGGACTCCGGCTGGATCCAGCTGTACGCCGAGACCAACCAGGAGGCCATGGACCTGCACGTGCAGGCGTTCCGGCTGGCGGAGGAGCTGTCGGTGCCGGTGATGGTGTGCATGGACGGCTTCGTGCTCACCCACGCCTTCGAGGCGCTGGAGGTCCCGGACCAGGCCGCGGTGGACGCGTTCCTGCCGCCGTTCGAGCCGCGGCAGGTCCTGGACCCCGGCGCCCCGTTGACGATCGGCGCAATGGTCGGCCCCGAGGCGTTCACGGAGGTCCGGTACCTGGCGTTCCACCGCCAGCGGGAGGCGCTGGTGCGCATCCCGGAGATCGCCGCGGAGTTCGCGGAGGCCTTCGGGCGGGACTCCGGCGGCCTGCTGCATACCTACCGGTGCGAGGACGCCACCACCGTGGTGCTCGCCCTGGGATCGGTGCTCGGGACCCTCAAGGACGCCGTCGACGTGCTGCGCGACGAGGGCGAGCGCATCGGCGTGGTGGGCCTCACCTCGTTCCGGCCCTTCCCGATGGAGGCCGTCCGCGCCGCCCTCGGCGCCGCGCAGCGGGTGATCGTCCTGGAGCGGGCGTTCTCGGTGGGGGTGGGCGGCATCGTGTCCGCGAACGTGCACATGGCCCTCGCCGGGCTCGACCAGCGGTACCACACGGTCATCGCGGGACTGGGCGGGCGGGCGATCACCGGGCGGTCCCTGCGGGCGATGCTGCTGGACGCCCTCGCCGGCCGCCTGGAGCCGCTGGTGTTCCTGGACCTGGACCGCGGCCTCGTCGACCGGGAGCTCGAACGGGTGCGCAGCCACCCGCGCTCCGGGCCGGCCGCCGAGAACATGCTGCGCGACCTGGGCGTGGTCGCCGGAGGGCCGCACGGATGAGCACGCGGGAGATCCGTTACCTGCAGGTGGGCACCCACGCCGTGGGCAACCGCCTGCTCGACCCGTCGCAGCGCACGGTGCAGGCCGACCCGGAGCGCGCGAACGCGCTCACCTGCGGGCACCGGGCGTGCCAGGGCTGCGGCGAGGCGCTGGGCGCCCGGTACGTGGTGGACACCGCGCTGCGCGCCACCGCCGGCCGCCTGGTCGCGGTGAACGCCACGGGCTGCCTGGAGGTGTTCAGCACCCCGTACCCGGAGAGCAGCTGGCAGCTCGCATGGCTGCACTCCCTGTTCGGCAACGCCCCCGCGGTGGCCACCGGCGTGGCCGCGGCGCTGCGCGCCCGGGGCATGGACGACGTGCGCGTGCTCGCCCAGGGCGGGGACGGCGGCACCGTGGACATCGGCTTCGGCTGCCTGTCGGGCATGTTCGAGCGCAACGACGACGTGCTGTACGTCTGTTACGACAACCAGGGGTACATGAACACCGGCGTGCAGCGGTCCGGGGCCACCCCGCCCGCCGCCCGCACCGCCACCACCGAGGCCGTGGGCCCGCACCCCGGCAACCCCTTCGGGCAGGGCAAGGACGTGCCCCGCATCGCGATGGCGCACGGCATCCCGTACGTCGCCACCGCCACCGTCGCCGACCTGCGGGATCTGGAGGGCAAGGTCGAGCGGGCCATGGCGATCCGCGGCGCCCGGTACCTGCACGTGCTGGTGCCGTGCCCCCTGGGCTGGGGGACGCCGTCCGGCATCACCATCCGCATCGCGCGCATGGCCACCCAGAGCGGCCTGTTCCCCGTGTTCGAGGCGCACGACGGCGAGGTGACGGGCGTGACGCCCATCCGGCAGCGCGTGCCGGTGGAGGACTACCTGCGACCCCAGAAGCGCTTCGCGCACCTGTTCTCGCACCCCTCCGGCGCCGAGGACCTGGAGCGCATCCGCGCGGCCGCAGAGGCGAACATCCGCCGCTACGGCCTGCTGGACGAGGAGGACCGGCCGTGACCGAGCACCCCTTCGCGATCACCCTCGACGTCGGCACCAGCCGGGCGAACCACACCGGCTCCTGGCGCACCGAGCGCCCCGAGTACGTGCGGCGCCTGCCGCCGTGCAACGGCGCCTGCCCCGCGGCCGAGGACTGCCAGGGCTGGCTGTTCCACGCCGAGTCCGGGGACTACGAGGCGGCGTGGCGGGCGATCGTGGCGGACAATCCGTTCCCCGCCGTGATGGGGCGGGTCTGCTACCACCCGTGCGAGACCGCCTGCAACCGCGGGCACCTCGACGAGGCCGTCGGCATCAACTCGGTGGAGCGGTTCCTCGGAGACCTCGCCATCGCGCGGGGCTGGCCGCTCCCGGACCCGGCGCCGGACACGGGCAAGCGCGTGCTGGTGGTGGGCGCCGGGCCCTCGGGCCTGTCGGCCGCCTACCACCTGCGACGGCTCGGCCACGCCGTCCAGATCCGGGACGCCGCGGAGCGCGCCGGCGGGATGATGCGGTACGGCATCCCCCGGTACCGGCTGCCCCGCGAGGTGCTGGACGCGGAGATCGCGCGCATCGCGGCACTCGGCGTTGAGCTGCGCCTGGGCGAGCCGGTCACGGACCTGGCCGCGGCGATGGCCGACGGCGGGTTCGACGCGGCGTTCCTGGCCGTCGGCGCCGGGGTCGGCAAGCGCGCCCATGTCCCCGCCGGGGCGGCGGCGAAGGTCATCGACGCGGTGGCGTTCCTGCACGGCATGGAGGACGCGGAGCCGCCGCGCATCGGCCGGCGGGTGGTCGTGTACGGCGGCGGCGACACCGCCGTCGATGCTGCCCGCACCGCCAAGCGCATGGGCGGCGAGCCCCTCATCGTCTACCGCCGCACCCGCGACCGCATGCCGGCCCAGGACTTCGAGGTGCGCGAGGCCGAGGAGGAGGGCGTGCTGGTGCGGTGGCTGTCCACCATCACCCACGTCGGCGCCGGCGAGATCACCGTGGAGCGGATGGAGCTCGACGAGCACGGCTTCCCGCAGCCCACCGGCGAGACCGAGACCCTGGCGGCCGACACCGTCATCCTCGCCCTGGGCCAGGACTGCGACCTGTCCCTGCTGGAGGGCATGGGCGACATCGACGTCCAGGACGGCGTCGTGCGGGTGGGGCCGGACCTCATGACCGGCCACCCCGGGGTGTTCGCCGGCGGCGACATGGTGCCGGCGGAGCGCACCTGCACCACCGCCATCGGGCACGGCCGCCTCGCCGCCCGGCACGTGGACGCATGGCTGCGCGGCACCGTCCACACCCCCGCGCCGCGGCCGCCGCTGGCCGAGCACGGGTCGCTGAACACCTGGTACTACTCGGAGGCCCCCCGCACGATGCGGCCCCACCTGGAGGCCGCGCGCCGCAGCTCGAGCTTCGACGAGGTCGTCACCGGGCTGGGCGAGGGCACCGCGCTGTTCGAGGCCCGCCGCTGCATGAGCTGCGGCAACTGCTTCGAGTGCGACAACTGCTTCGGGGTGTGCCCCGACAACGCGGTCATCAAGCTCGGCCCCGGCAAGGGGTACCGCTTCGACCTGGAGTACTGCAAGGGCTGCGGGATCTGCGCCACCGAGTGCCCGTGCGGCGCGATCGCGATGACGCCCGAGCCGTCGTAGCCCCCCGTTCGGCCGCACATCGCCCTCCCCATGGGCGGTGCGCGGATGACGGGGCGGGCCCGATCCTCGGGAGGCCAACGGAACCCACGCCCGGAGGACTCCCCGACATGCGCAGGTATCTCGCGGCCACCGCCGCGCTGGCGGTGCTCGCCGCCCTCAGCCCGCCGCCAACGCCGGCACGGCCACCACCCGCAGCAAGTGGAAGAACTGCGAGACGGCACGGCCGGCACCATGGCCACGGTCACCTTCCCCGACGTCGCCCGGGCGTGCAGCGCCAACCGGTACATGGTCGAAGGAGATCAAGTGGCAGGTGCTCATCGGCAGCGGCAGGTGGCGCACCGACGACCACACCGATGAAGACCGAATGGCTCCAGGTCGACAACCCCGACTATGACGTCGTGAGCTCCATCGGCGACCGCACGGGGTGGGGGAACGATACGGCCGGCGCTGGCGAGCGGTGGTGACGTTCAAGCTCATCCAGAACCGCAGGGGACCGGTGGACAGGAAGGTCGACGAGGTCCAGCTGTTCCTGCACAAGGGGCTGTTCGCCGAGCAGGGCAACTGCTACCAGCCGAGGACTCCCGGTTCCGCACCGGGCGTCGCCTGACCGTGAAGGTGGGCGCTCGCGCACCCGGCCGTTTGCGGGTCGGCCGGGTGCGCGGCGCACCGGGCGGCAGGGCTACCGCCTCGCCCGCGCGAAGGGGTCGCGCCGGCGATCTCGCTGAGGGCGCCTAGGCTCGGCGGCCTCCCACGTCCAGGTGACCTCGGCGGTGCGCGGCGCGCCGGGGCGCGCCAGCGCGGCGCCCTCGCCCATGCCGTCCGGGGGCGCCGTCTGGGGTTCCACGCACACCAGGTCCGGCAGCTGGTCGAACACCACCATCCAGCCGGCGTCGCCCTCCACGCGCAGGGTGAGGGCGCCCGGCCAGTCGATCAGGGCCCGGCCGTCGGGCACCTCGAACGCGTCGTCGAACGGCCCGGGAAGTGCCGCCGGGTCGAGGCGGCGTCCCGTGGGCAGGCCGTCGGCGTCGCGCTCGAGCACGGCGCGGGCCTCCATCCGCCACCGCATCGGCTCCCCGTGGGAAAGGCGGCGGCGGAACCGGGATGCCAGCCCAGCTCGGCGGGGAACGGGTCACCGTCGGTCGCGACCTCCAGGCGCGACCGCAGCCGGCCGGCGTCCAGCTCCCAGATGACGGTGGCGCGGCCGGGCCACGGCCACGCGGGGCCCAGTTCCCCGCGCAGCTCGACCCGGTGGGGGGTCTGATGTGCGACGTCCATGGGGCGCCGCAGCAGCGTCCCGTGCATCGCGAACCCCAGGTACGTCACGGGCAGCCGGTGCGCCGCGCCGGCGAACCGCACCGCGTTGCCCCGCAGGCGGCCGGGCCACGGCGCCATCGGGTAGCAGCCGAACTCCTCGGGCACCGTTCCGCGGGCGCCCAGCAGCTCCATGCCCCGCACGCGCCAGGACACCAGCCGCCCGCCCATCGCGGGGTCGACGGCGACCGCCGCGTCCCCGGCCCGCAGCTCGACGGTGCCCGCCGTCACGCGGCGGCCTCCGACCGGGCGCGCTCCACGCAGCCCAGCGGATCGTCCAGCAGCGCCTCGAACACCGACTCCGCCGCCCCGATGAGGGCCGCGTCGCGGTCCATGCCCGGCAACGCGAGGCGCACCTGCTCGCGCGGCGCGACCAGCGCCGCCTCGAGCTCCTCGCGGACCTGCTCGGCCACCAGCGGCAGCAGCTTGCGCAGCAGGCCGCCGCACACCACCACCTCGGGGTTGAACACGTTCACGAGGTTGCCGATGCCCACGCCCAGCCAGCGGCCCACGTCGGCGAGCCGGCCGGCCTCGGCGGAGGAGGGGACCTCGGCCAGGAGCGCGTCGACGGGGTCGCCGGGCCGCCCGCCCAGGGCGCGCACCACGGCCTCCTCGCCGATCTCCGTCTCCCAGCAGCCGCGGCGGCCGCACCGGCAGCGGCTGCCCCTGGGGTTGACCACCATGTGGCCCACCTCGCCGCCGTAGCCGCCGGCGCCCACCATGAGGCGGCCGCCCAGGATGATGCCGCCGCCCACGCCCACCTGGCCGGCCAGGAACACCACGTTGTCGGACCCGCGGGCCACACCGCGCAGGTGCTCGGCCATCGCGCCCATGTCGGCGTCGTTGCCCACCATGATCGCCTGGGCCGGCAGCCGCTCCGACAGACGCGCCGCCACCGGCACGTCCACCCAGCCCATGTTGGGCGCGAACCGCACCAGGCCGTCGGAGTGGCGCACCACCCCGGGGATCGCGAGGCCCATGCCCAGGCACACGGCGCCCGGCGGGGCGTCGGCCAGCAGCTCGGCGGTGAGGCGCTCCAGCTGGACGAACACGGCGTCCGGGTCGGGGTCGTGCTCGGCGTGGCGGGCCTCCCGGCGGCTCAGCACGCCGCCGCCCAGCGACACCACGGCCGCGATGGTCCGCTCGACCCGCAGGTCGAACGCCAGCACGAACACGCCCGTCTCGTTGGGGGCCACCATGATCGACGGGCGCCCCACGCCGCGGCCCACCGGGTCGCGCTCCACCACCAGCCCGGCGCGGGCGAGGTCGGTGGTGAGGGCACCCACCGTGCTGCGGTTGAGCCCGGTGAGCCGCGTGATGTCCGCCCGGGAGACCGGGCCGCCGAGGTGCAGGATGCGCAGGAGGCGGCTGAGGTTGTGCCTGCGCACCTCCTCCTGTGTCGCACCCGCCAATGAGGTTGTCACCGTCCGCCTTCCGGCCGAATCGGTCTGGATGGACTCAGCGGGCGACCGACCGCTTTCTGGAGAGGGCGTCCACGCTCGCGGCGATGAGCAGCACCCCGCCGGTCACCGCGTATTGGATGCCCGCCTCCTCGGTCACCAGCGGCAGGCCGTTCTGGATGACGCCGACGACCAGGCCGCCGATGATCGCGTCGATGATGCGCCCCTTGCCCCCGAAGAGGCTGGTGCCGCCGATGACCGCCGCGCCGACCGCGAGCAGCAGCGTCGTGGAACCACCGGTGGAGGGCGAGATGGAGTTGTCGCGTGACGCGAACAGGATGCCCGCCACGGCCGCGAGGGTGGAGCACGCCACGAAGCAGATGATCCGGATGCGGGCGACGTTGATACCCGCCCGGCGGGCCGCCTCCATGTTGCCGCCGACCGCGTACACGTGGCGGCCGAAGCTGGTGCGCGTGAGGAGGAACGTGAGCCCCACGAACAGGATCAGGATCAGCGGCAGCACGTACGGAATGCCCTTGATGGAGGTGATCTCCGGCCGCCGCGACCGCTCCTCGGTCAGGAAGAAGGTGACCAGCGCGATGACGGCCACGAGGAACCCGGTCTTCGCGAGCCAGACGGTGAGGGCCTCGGTGGCGAGCCCCGCGGCCGCCCGCCCGCGACGGCGGATGAAGGTGAGCAGCGCGTACCCGCCCGCCACCACCGCGGCGAGCGCCCAGCCGGCCCACACCGGCAGGTTGTCGTTCTGGATCGCGAGGATCGTCTCGTCGCGGATCCCGATGGTCCCGCCGTCGCCGATGATCAGCAGCAGGACGCCCTGGAACGCCAGGAACGTCGCCAATGTCACCACGAAGGATGGGATCCCGAAGTTCGCGACGAGGATGCCCTGCCCCAGGCCGACGACGACCCCGGTGAGGAGGCAGGCCGCCAGCGCGGCGGGCATGGGCCAGCCGTGCTCGGTCATGGTCACGCCGAGGACGGCGGCGCACATGCCGGCGGTCACGCCCGCCGCCAGGTCGATCTCACCGAGCAGCAGCACGAAGATGAGGCCCATCGCGATGACGACGATCATCGCGGCCTGTCCCACGAGGTTCGCGAAGTTGAACGAGGACAGGAACCGGTCGCCCTTCAGGGCGCCGAAGAGGATCACGAGGGCCGTGAGGCCCAGCACCGCCGGGAGGGACCCCAGGTCCCCGCCGCGGAGCTTGTCGACGTAGGCGTGGACCGCTCCCGCGACGCCCTCGGGGCGCTGGCCCTCCGCCGCCTGCTCGGCCGCCGTCGTGGTCACAGCACCACCTCCGCCATCTCCGGTGAAAGTCCGATGTCGCCGCTGCGCCCGGCGGTGATGAGCTCCACCACCTGGTTGCGCTGCACGTCCTTGGTGTCGACCTGCGCCGCCATCTGCCCCAGGTAGAGCACGGCGATGTCGTCGGCGACCTGCATCACGTCGCCGAGGTTGTGCGAGATGAGGATCACGCCGAGCCCGTTGTCGGCGAGCTGCCGCACCAGCCGCAGCACCTGCTCGGTCTGGGCGACGCCGAGCGCCGCGGTGGGCTCGTCCAGGATCACGAGCTTGCTGTTCCACAGCACCGCCCGTGCGATCGCGACGGTCTGCCGCTGGCCACCGGACAGGCTGGCCACCGGCTGGCGCACCGAGTGCAGGGTGCGGACGGCCAGGCCGTCGAGCGTCTTGCGGGCCCGCGCCTCCATGTCGTCCTCGTTGAGGGTGATGCCGCGCATCACCTCCCGGCCGAGGAACATGTTGTGGACCACGTCCAGGTTGTTGCAGAGGGCGAGGTCCTGGTACACGACCTCGATGCCCAGGGCGTTCGCGGTCTTCGGGTCGTGCACCTCGACCGGCGTGCCCTCGAAGTAGTACTCGCCGGCGTCGAAGTTGTGGATCCCGGCGACGCCCTTGATGAGGGTCGACTTGCCGGCGCCGTTGTCGCCGACGAGGGCGGTCACCCGCCCGGCGCGGACCTTCAGGTCGACGCCGCGCAGGACCTCGACGGCGCCGAAGCTCTTGGTGATGCCGCGGAGCTCGAGGAGCGGCGCGTCGCCGCCCGCCGGCCCGGCGGATGACTCTGGTGCGGACATGGGTCGGATACCTCGCGTGCGGCTTCCGGGACGGGGAGCGGGACCGCGATGCGCGGGCGGACGGGGGTGACCCGCCCGCGCATCCCCGCGGGGGACTGCTGCGGCGCCTACTGCACGCCGTACTTCGTGCACGCCGCCTTGAGCGCGGCGGTGGTGCACAGCTTCGCGGCGGTGGTGTAGCCGTCCGCGACGACGTCCTTCACGTTGTCCGCGAAGATCGCCTGGGGCTCGAGGAGCACGGACGGGACGTCACGGCCCGACTCGGTGTCCTTGACGGTGCCGGTGGCCGAGGTGGGCTCCTCGCCCTTCGCCAGCGCGATCGCCAGCTCGGAGGCCGCGTCGGCCTCCTTCTTGACGGCCTTGTAGACCGTCATGCACTGGGTGCCCAGCAGCACGCGCTGCAGGCCCTCGTCCGTGGCGTCCTGGCCCGTCACCGGGATCTTGCCCGCCACGCCGTTGCGCTGGAGGACGGAGATCACGGCGCCGCCGAGGCCGTCGTTCGCGGCGTCGACGCCCACGAAGTTGCCGTTGGCCTTGGTGTACATCTGCTCGAAGATCGTGCCGGCCTTGGTGTTGTCCCAGTCCGGAACGCTCTGGTCGGCGGCGATGGTGTAGCCGGCGGCCTTGATCGCGGCCTCGTAGCCCTGCTTGAAGAGGGTCGCGTTGTTGTCGGTCGGCGAGCCGTTGAGGAGCGCCACCGGGCCGCTGGTCTTGCCGAGGTCCTTCATGCACTTCACGAGGCCCTCACCCTGGGCGGTGCCCACGGCGACGTTGTCGAACGACACGTAGTAGGACGCCGAGCCGTTGAGCGTGAGGCGGTCGTAGTCGATCGTCTTGATGCCCTGGTCCGCGGCCTTCTTCTGGCAGGCGGCACCGGTCTCGCTGTCCAGGTTCACGATCAGCAGCACGGACACGCCGTCGTTGATCATCTGGTCGCAGAGGGTCGCGAACTTGGCCTTGTCGCCGTTGGCGTTCTGGATGTCGGCCTTCACGCCGGCGGTGGAGAACGCGTCGGTGAGGAACTTGCGGTCCGCGGTCTCCCAGCGGTTGGAGGACGCGCTGTCCGGGAGGATCACGCCGACGGAGCCGACGTCCGCGCTGGCACCGGAGGTGTCGCTGCTCCCGCTCGAGCTGCTGTCGCTACCACAGGCGGCGACGCCGAACGCCGTGACGGCAAGAGCGGCGGCAACGGCCAGGGAACGCTTACCACGCATAGGTGTGTCTCCTTGATCTGATGCGAGTCGGTGGGTGGAGCTACGTCCGGTCCACGGACCGGGGGTTCAGGGACGGAGTCCGAGGATGTGGTCGATCACGAGCTGGTCGAGCCGCTCGTTGTGGAGGGCACGCGCACCGAGGGCGTCCACGTCGAACGCCTCGTCGCGAAGGGCTGCGGCGGCGGAGGGGTCGTAGGCCCCCACCGACGGGGTGCGGAGGTCGGGGACGCCCGCGTCGGCGAGCGCCTCCTGCACGACGGGGTCGGCGTCGAACGCCCGGGCCCGCTCCGCGAGGGCCTTGTAGGTGCGCATGCACCCACGGGCGAAGTCCCAGATGCCCTCGCCGGACTCGACGCGGTACGGGCGCGCGTCGAAGTGCCGGGGGCCGTCGTAGCCGCTGCCCTCGAGCAGCCGCACGAGGAAGAACTGGTCCTTGAGGGCCTGCGACCCGAAGCGCAGGTCCTGGTCGTACCGGCCCACGTTCTGGTCGTTCAGGTCGATGTGGAAGAGCTTGCCCTCCCAGATCGCCTGCGCCACGCCGTGGTGGAACGACAGCCCGGCCATCGTCTCGTGCGCGAACTCCGGGTTGAGGCCCACCATGTCGGGGTGGTCCAGGGTCCGGATGAAGCTCAGCGCGTGCCCGATGGTGGGCAGGAAGATGTCGGCGCGGGGCTCGTTGGGCTTCGGCTCCAGCGCGAACCGGATGTCGTAGCCGTTGTCCCGCACGTAGCCGCTCAGGAAGTTCAGGGCCTCCCGGAACCGGTCGAGCGCCGCCACCGGGTCCTTCGCGGCGTGCGAGTCCACGCCCTCCCGGCCGCCCCAGAACACGTAGGTGGGGGCGCCCAGCTCGGCGGCGAGGTCCAGGTTGCGCATGACCTTCTGGATCGCGAACCGGCGCACCTGCGGCGAGTTGCTGGTGAACGCGCCGTCCTTGAACACCGCGTGTGAGAACAGGTTCGTGGTGGCCATGGAGACCACGACGCCGCTGTCCTGCAGGGCCCGGCGGAAGCGGGCGATGATCGCGTCGCGCTCCGCCGCGGGGGTGCCGAACGGGACCAGGTCGTCGTCATGGAACGAGACGCCCCAGCCGCCGAGCTCGCCCAGGCGGCCCACGAAGTCCACGGGGTCGAGCTTGGGCCGGGTGGGACCGCCGAAGGGGTCGCCGCCGACGTGGCCGATGGTCCACAGGCCGAAGGCGAACTTGTCCTCAGGGGTCGGAGCGAGCGGGTCGGGCATCGGTTCCGTTTCAACGCAGGAGCATGTTGTGCGCGACAACATATTCCGTTCGTCACAGACAACACAACCCCCTCCGGGAAATTTCCCGCGCCCACGCGGAAACCGGCGCCCAGAGGGCGCCCCCGCACTGCAACATCTCCCGGTCCCGGCCCGCGGGACCGCGCGGCTAGGGGTGGATCGCGCCCCGTGCGTGGGCGTATGCGGCGCGCACATCCGGCGCCGGAGGCGCCTCGGCGACGGCCGCGCCGCCCGCCCGCCACTCCGGCGGCGTGGCGGCGCCGGACAGGGCCCAGGCGGCCTGGCGGGCCGCGCCGAGGGCCACGTACTCGGCCGGGGCGGGTATGTGGATCGCCCCACCAAATAGCGTCGCGGCCACGTGCCGCACCGCCGGGGACGCCGCGGCGCCGCCGATCAGCAGCACCCGGCGGGGGGCGGACCCCAGGGCGTCGACGGCCTCGGCCAGCGCGCACAGCATCCCCTCCACCGCCGCGCGGGCCATGCACTGGGGGGTCATGTTCGCGCGCGTCATGCCCACCAGGGTGCCGGTGGCGCCGGGCAGGTCCGGGGTGCGCTCGCCGTCGAGGTAGGGGATGAGCACCAGGCCGCCCGCCCCGGGGGGCGCGGCGAGCGCGAGGTCGCTGAGCGCGTCGAGGCCGACGCCGAGCATCGCCGCGGTGGCGGTGAGCACCCGGGCGGCGTTGAGGGTGCACACCAGGGGCAGGAACCGGCCGGTGGCGTCGGCGAACCCGGCGACGATGCCGGTGCCGTCCGCGCACGGGGCGTCGGCGACGGCCATCGCCGTGCCGGAGGTGCCCAGGGAGACGACCACGTCGCCGGGGCCCAGCCCGAGGCCCAGCGCGGCGCCCATGTTGTCGCCCGTGCCGGCCCCCAGCACGACACCGCCGGGGGTGTGGCCCACCACCGCACCCGGCACGGCCACCTCGGGCACCGCGGCCTCATGGCCCAGCGCCCGCACCAGCAGGTCCGTGCGGTACGCGCCGTCCCGGGGCGACCAGTAGCCGGTGCCGCTGGCGTCACCCCGGTCGGTGGCGGCGACCGTGCCGCCGGACAGCCGGTGGGTGAGCCAGTCGTGCGGCAGCATCACCGACGCCACGCGCGCCGCGTTCGACGGCTCGGCCCGCGCGAGCCAGCGCAGCTTCGTGACGGTGAAGGACGCCACCGGCACGCTTCCCACGGCGTCGGCCCACGCCTGCCCCCCGCCGAGCTCGGCCACCAGGTCGGCGGCGTCGGGCGCCGAGCGGGTGTCGTTCCACAGCAGGGCCGGGCGGATCACCTCACCGTCGTCGTCGAGCGCCACCATGCCGTGCTGCTGGCCGGCCACGCTCACCGCGGCGACGCCGTCCATCACGCCGTGCATCGCGGTGCCGAGCGCCTCCCACCAGCGGTCGGGATGGCATTCGGTGCCGTCCGGGTGGGCGGCGCGCCCCTCGCGGACCACCTCGCCGGTCGCGGCGTCGCACACCACGACCTTGACCGACTGGGTGGAGGAGTCGACCCCCGCGACGAGCGGCACGTGCGCTACTCCGCGGCGGCGGCCGCGGGCTCCCGGGCCGTCGCGCCCATCGCGCCGGCGATGAGCTCGTAGGAGCGCATCCGCTCGGCGTGGTCGGTGACCATCGCCATGATCATCACCTCGTCCGCGGCCGTCTCGTCCGCCAGCCGGGTGAGCTCCGCGCCCACCTCGGCGGGGTCGCCCAGCACCTGGGCGCGCCGGTACCGGCGGATCTGGTCGAGCTCCGCCTCGTCGTAGTCCAGGGACGCCGCGACCTCCGGCGGCTCCAGGGGGCCGGGCCGGCCCTGCCGCAGCCGCAGCACGCCGAGGGCCATCGACCACGCCAGCTCGTGGGCCCGTTCCGATGTGTCCGCGCAGACCGCCGAGAGCCCGAGGATCGCGTAGGGCTCCTCCAGCATGCCGGGGCGGAAGCGCTCCCGGTACATCCGCATGATCTCCGCGGCGCCGCGGGGGTTGAGGTGCCGGGCGAAGGCGAACCCGGTGCCCATTGCGGCGGCCACCTGGGCGCCGAACTCCGACGACCCGAGGATCCACACGGGCGGCAGCGGCACGTCGGCGGGCTCCGCCGCGACCGGCGCGAACGGGTGACCGTCGGGGAAGCCCTCACCGCCGAACGCCAGCAGCTCGGCCAGCTGCGTCGGGAAGTCCGGGGTCTCGGCGCCGCGGCGGATCGCGTACGCGGTGAGGCCGTCGGTGCCGGGCGCGCGCCCCAGCCCCAGGTCGATGCGCCCGGGGTGCAGGGCCTCCAGCACCCGGAAGGCCTCGGCCACCCGCAGCGGGCTGTGGTTGGGGAGCATCACCCCGCCGGAACCCACGCGGATGCGCGAGGTGTTCGCCGCGATGTGGGCGATCATCACCTCGGGCGACGGGCAGGCCATCGTCGGCGAGTTGTGGTGCTCGGCCACCCAGTCCCGGTGGTACCCGAGGGCCTCGGCGTGGCGGGCCAGCTCGGTGGTGTTGCGCACCACGTCCCGGCTCGATGAGCCGGCGGGCACGGGGGCGAGGTCGAGGACGGAGATCGGCAGCGGCATGCCCCGAGCGTAGCCGGGCCCACCGCCGGATGCCGGGGTCACCCCGGGATCGCGCCGTCCTCGCCCAGCAGCGCCGTGGCCTCCGCGAGCGTGGTGTCGGGCCCGGGGACCACCAGGTCCGATCCCGTGAACTCGTCAACCGCCAGCGGCGTCCCGGCCGTTGCGATCGCCTCCGCGAGGCCGCCCAGGGCGGCCTGCAGCGCGGCCTCGTCGCCGGCCGCCAGGGCCTCCTCCACCGCGTCGTCGGCGGCCTCCACCACGCCCATGTCGGCGTCCGCGAGCCGGAACTGGCCCACGCCGAGCACACGGATGATCACGACGCACCTCCCGTCCGCGCGGTGCCGGTCCCGGTCCCGCCGATCTCGCTCTTCAGGCGCTCCAGCTCCGCGTCGACGTTCCCGCCGGCGGGTGCCGGCGCCGGGGCGGCGTCGCCGCCGGAGACGTCCTCCAGGCTCCCGGAGGCGATGAGCTCGTCGATGGCCTCCGCCCGGGCCTGCATGTTCTGCAGGTTGTCCTCGGCCTTCGCGGCGGCGGCGCCCATCTCCGCCATGTCCTCGGACAGGCCGCTCACGGCCTCCCCCACCTTCACCTGCGCCTCGGCCGCGGAGTACTGCGCCTGGATCGTGTCCTTCTGGGTCCGGAACGCCGCGATGCGCGCCTCGAGCTTGGCCTGCGTGAGGGTCATCTTGTCCTGCTCGGCCACCAGCGCCGCGCGCTGGGCGCTCACCTGGTCGACCTGCGCCTGCACGCCCGCGCGCCGGGTCAGCGCCTGCCGGGCCAGGTCCTCCCGGCCCGCCTGCAGGGCCTCCTTGGCGTGCCGCTCCAGGGTCGCGGCGGTGGCGGCGAGCTGCTCCACCTGGATGTCCAGGCGCATGCGCCCGGCGGTGACGTCCGCGATCGAGCGCTCCAGCGTCGCCAGCAGCGCCTCGCTGCGCTGCAGCGACGCGTCCATGAGCTCGCCGGCGTCGCGGCCGTCCTCGGGCTTCGCCCGGTGCCGGAACACCGAGGTCATGCGGTCGAACAGTCCCATCGGGCTCCAACCTCCGCGGGGGGTGACCGGGCGAGCCTAACCCCCGCCGCCGCGGATCGGAACGACGGGCGCTTGCCCCGGGAGCCGCACGCTGACACGCTCGCCGCATGCGAACCTCCCTCCCCCGCCTCGCCCTGGCGGCCGCGGCCCTCGTGATGCTCATCGCGACCGGCCCCGCCGCGGCGCTCATCAGCCCCAGCGACATGATCGGCACGGACGTCCGCGCCGAGTCCTCGGCCCAGGTCACCTCCGCCGAGCGCGACCAGCTCACGACCGCCGCGCAGCGCCTCGCCGACCGCGGCGCCCCCACCAAGTTCCTCGTCCTCGGCAAGCGGCCGGGGTCCGGCACCGACCAGGAGCTCCGGGACTACGCCAAGCGCGTCCGCGTCACCGTGGGCAGCGAGTACTCGGTGCTGGTGCTCGCGGCGAGCCCCCGCGGCCTCGCGATCGCCTCCAAGCTGCCCCAGGCCCGCACGAACGCCATCTTCCAGAACCGGATCTCCGACCTGCGCGCGGACCCGGTGAACGGCACCGTGCTGGTGGCGCAGGACGTCGCCAGCGAGGTGCTGGGGGCCGACGTCTCACAGCCCGTCAACGACACCTCGTCCTCCGGCGGGTCCGGCGGCGGCACGCTCGTGGCGATCCTGGGCCTGCTCGGCCTGGGCGGCGTCGCCATCTGGTTCATGTCCCGCCGCGCCCGCAAGCGCGCCCGGCAGCGGGTCGAGGACCAGCGCGGCCTGGAGAAGGCGCTGCTCGACCCGCTGGTGGACGGCCTCGCCGCGCAGATCAACGACCTGGACCCGCAGATGCAGGTGGGCGGCCCCGGCGCGGACGCCGCGAAGGCCGACTACCAGGAGGCCGTGCTCACCTACGCGGACGCCCGGGCGGCCGTGGAGCGGGCGCAGACCCCGGCGCAGATCGGCGAGGCCCGGCAGATGCTGGAGAAGGGCCTCCGCGCCGCCCGCCGCGCACAGGCCCGCCTGGAGGGCCGGCCGGTGGAGGCCGCCGAGCAGGAGCCGCTGCTGGAGGGGCTCTGCACCTTCGACCCCAAGCACGGGAAGGCCGTCGGCGAGGCCACGGTGACCGCGCCGGACGGCCGCACCGCACAGGTGCCGGTGTGCGCGGACTGCATGCGCCGCATGCAGGAGGGCCAGGCCCCCGAGGTGCGGCAGGTGCAGGTGGGCGGCCGCAACCAGCCGTACTGGCAGGGCGGCGGAGGGATGGGCGGGCTGCTCAACGGCGCGCTGCTCGGGATCCTGCTGGGCGGGATGTTCGGCGGCGGCTCGGCCTCCGGCGACCAGGGGCACCACGGCGGCGGCTGGCCCGACCAGTGGGGCGGCGACTCCGGGGGCGGCTTCGGCGGGGACGCCGGCGGCGGCAGCTTCGGGGGCGGCGACTTCGGCGGCGGCGGGGACGCCGGGGGCGGCAGCTTCTAGGCGGTCAGTGGGCCTCGGTCACCCGGTTGCGGCGCGCGTCACGGTCCAGCGCCGCCCGGGTCCGGGGCCCCAGCGTGCCGTTCGGCGGGATGTGGGCGCGGCGCTGGTAGCGCTGCACCGCCCGCAGGAGCGGCACCGTGAAGCGGTCGGTGATGCGCCACCTGGGCGGAAGGGCCTGCACCGCGATCATCTGCGTCTGCACGCCCCGCAGGATCTCCCCGCGGATCCCCCGCTGGATCCGGCCGCCCGGGTCGTACCGCAGCTGGTCGCCCAGGGCGCCGTCCAGGCTGGGGTGGCGCCGCGGCAGGGGCGGGAGCTCCGCGATGTGGATGACCAGCGACGACCGGTTCCCGCTGACGTCCTCGGCCACCAGCCGGTGCCGGCCGCCGGCCGACAGGGCCGCGGCGGTGACCCCCTTGCCGAGCTCCTTGCCGTCGATGGTGAGCCGCCGGACCCCCGACAGCCCATCCCGCACGGTGATCTCCGCCACCACCCGCCCGGGGGCCGCCACGCCAGGCGCGGTCACGCGCAGCACCGGCGGGGTCCCGTCGATGAGCACGCGGTCGCCCACGTCGGTGCGGTTGCCCACCAGGTCGACGGCACGGACGAGCACGGCGTAGCGGCCGTCGGGCAGCTCGATGCCGCCCGCCCCGATCTTCCGGGGCGCCTTGGGCCCCTGGATGAGGCGCACGTCGCGCACCCCGGTCTCGGCGTCGGTCGCCCGGGCCTTCAGCAGGTTGCGCCGCACCATCAGCGTGAGGTCCGGCGGCCGCTGGTCCACCACCACGTCCAGGTCCTGCACCACCAGGCTGCCGTCGCGGGCCACCACGCTCGCGGTCACCCGGTGGGTCCCCGGCACGGTGTACCGGCGGGTGAAGCGCGGGCCCACCGCGACGAGTTGCCCGTTCTCCCGCCATTCCACGGGGCTCACCGCGATGCCGGTGATCTTCGCGGTCACGTCCGCGGTGCCGCCGGGCTTCATCATCACCCGCGACGCGGAGAGGGCGAGCACGGGCGGCGGGCCGGGCTCGGGCATGAGGCTGGACGGGTCCGACGGCGACGAGGCGTTGCCCGACGCGTCGACCGCGACCACCGTGATCGTGCGGGTGACCGTGGGGTCCAGGCCGGGGATGTCGAACGACGTCCCGGTGGTGGTGCCGATGTCCTGGCCGTCCATCTGCACGATGTAGTGGTGCAGGCCGGACCGCGCCATGAGGGTCGCGGCCGGTGAGAACTCGCTGGGGTTGCCCGCCAGGTCGGTCGCGCGCAGCGTGTACGCGTGGTCGGTGCCCTGGTCGGCGGGGGCGGTCCACTCCGCGTGCAGCGCGCCGCGGGACGGCACCGTCACGATGAGGCGCGACGGCGCGTCGGGCGCCGCCTCGTCGGCGGCCCCCGCGTCGGTGAGCGAGGTGCCCGCCACGGATCCCAGGGACACGCCGTCGCGGCGCACGGCGTAGCTGTCCGCCTCGGCGACGGGCTCCCAGGACAGGGTGAGGGGCCAGCCGGACCCGGTGGGCGCCGCCGGCCGGTCGGGCGGGGTCCGGTCGATCCACACCACGCCGGTGGCGTCCCCGGCCGCCGGCGTCCACGCGCTGCGGTTCCCCACCAGGTCGATGGCCCGGAACTGCACCAGGGTGCGCCCCTCGGCGGTGACGACCACCGATGGGCCGGAGGCGGCGGCCGTCCAGGAGCTCCCGCCGTTGACCGACGTGCGGTGCTCGTACCCGGACAGGCCGGCGGTGGCGTCCGTGGAGCCCGAGGCGACCACGGTGACGTCGGTCACGTTCGCCGGATCGGGCTGCGCGCCGGCGAGCGCGGGCAGGGTGGGGGGCGTGGCGTCCGAGACGATGGTGCGGCCCGGTGACTGCAGGCTGGCGTTCCCCGCCCCGTCGTAGGCGACCACGCGGTAGAGGTGGCTGCCGTCGGGCGCGCCGCCGTCGATGTACGACGGCATGGCGGTGGTGCCGATCTGGGACCCGTCGCGCAGCACCCGGTAGCCCGCGAGCCCGCTGCCGCCGGAGTCGGTCGCCGGCGTCCAGGTGAGCGACGGCGCCGAGGACGGCGACGAGCCGGCCGGCTGGGCCGGCGTGGTGGGGAGCGTGCGGTCCAGGCGCGCGAGCCCCTCGGGCGACGGGGCCCCCGCCCACGCCGAGCGGTTGCTGAGGGCGTCGACCGCCCGGAACTGGACCTGCGTCTCGCCCTGCGCGGACACGCCGAGGGCGGCGCCGGCCGACACGCCGGACCAGGTCGCCCCGCCGTCGGTGGAGGTGCGGTACTCGTACGAGACGGCGTCCGCGCCGCCGCCCGTCGCGGTGAACGCGACCGACGCCGCCGGGCTCCAGGCGGCCGCGCCCCCGGACACGGTGGGGGCGGTGAGCGGCACGGCGATGCCGGGCAGCGCGAGGGTGACGACGACCACCGTGACGGCGGCCCGTCCCATGCGCCGGCGACGCCCGGGACGGGGCGGCGAACTGCCGGATGTCTGGCTGAAATCGGGCATGCGGAAGCACGGGGGCGCGCGGACCCCACCATCGGCTTCGGCACTCCGACATGCGAAATGAGCTTCCGACGTGCTGTCGGAACGCTTCGCGGAGGATGTGACGCGCGCTCACCGATCTCCTTGCGACCGCTCCAGCCGTTGCGGCGGCCCGCACCCCCGCGGCGGGTCCGCCGCGCCGGCCGGTGATCGCCTCTCCAGTGGAGGGCGACGGGCGAGCGCGCGTCGGTACGAATCTACATGACCGGTCGGCGCCGTCGACCCCCGAAAGTCCAGCGTCGAAGCCCCTTCCGGCCCCCCGCAACCCTTTTCGCATGAGGGGTTTCCCTCACGCCCTCCCTGGCATCGTTTTCACGGTGCGGGCGTGCCGGGCGGCTCACCCGGACCCCGCGCGCCGCCGATCCAGAGGGTGTGAGGAGGTGGTTCGGCACGGTCGCCGCATGCACGACGCTGCTCGCCTGGGCGCCACAGGCGCGCCCGGCGGACGTCCCCGCGGTGCCGCGCCACGGTGCGCTCACCGCGCTGGTGGTGTGGCCCACCGTCGCCCGGGCCGCGCCGGCCCGCGATGCCGCCGCCCTCATGCGGCTCACCGGCGCGACGGCCTACTCGCGGCGGCCGCAGGCGATGCTGGTGACCGGCGTGCGCCGCCAGGGGAACGCGACGTGGGTGCGGGTGCAGCTGCCCATCCGGCCCAACGGCACCGCCGGCTGGGTGCGGCGCGGGACCGTGCGGCTGCAGGTCACGCGCGTGCGCATCGTGGTGCGGCTGGCGCAGCGGCGCCTGGAGGTGTGGCGATCGGGCCGCAGGGTGGCGAGCTTCGCCGCCGGGATCGGGCGCGCCGGCACGCCCACCCCCGTCGGGCGGTTCGCCGTGCAGGACGCCCTGCCCACGCTGCCCGCATGGCGGCGGGTGTACGGCGGGTGGACGATCCCGCTCACCGCCCACTCCCCCACACTGCGGCGGTTCATGGGCGGGGACGGCCTGGTGGCGCTCCACGGCGGAGGCCCCTGGCGGGTGGGGGTCCGGTCCAGCAACGGCTGCGTGGTGCTCGGCGAGGCCGATCTGGCGGTGGTGGCGCGGCTGGTGCGCCCCGGCACGCCGGTCGACATCCGGCGCCGCTGACCGATCCCCGGTCCCCGCCGGTCACCGGCGTGCGACCATCGCCCCGGATGGCGATCCCCCTCGACCAGCCGCTGCCCCTCGGGGCGGCGGTGCGCCACACCGGGCCCCGTGACGGGGACGTCGTGGTGGCCCTCAACGGCGGGCGCGCCCGGGCGGTGCCCGGCGACTGGAGCCCGTCGATCGAGTGGCTGGTCCGGCACCTCGCGGACGACCTGCCCGGCCTGGGGTTCCTGGAGGTGCGCTACCGGGTGAAGTCCTGGCGGCGCCTGGACTCGTGCATCGAGGACGGCCTGGCGGCCGTGGACGCGGCCCTCGCGGCCGGCGCCCGGCGGGTCGCGATGCTCGGGTTCTCGATGGGCGGCGCGGTGAGCCTCGCCTGCGCCGGGGTGCGTCCCGTGCAGGACGTCGTCGCTCTCGCGCCGTGGATCCCGCGCGAGCTGGACCTCGGCGCGCTGCGCGGTACGCGGGTCACCGTGCTGCACGGCTCCCTGGACGCCGCCTTCCCGGGCGTCCCAGCGCTCAAGCCGGCGCACTCCCTGGCGGGCGTGGAGCGGATGCGCGCCCTGGGCGTGGACGCCTCCCACACGGTCATCCCCGGCGGCGTGCACGGCATCGCCCTGCGCCCGCTGGGGGTGCTGATGCCCCTGCCGCGGGCCGGCGGCTGGCTGCGGCTGGTGCGCGCCGAGCTGGCGCGCTTCGCCGCCGGGGGCTAGGAGGAGGCCGCCTCGCGCCGGGCGATCCGCTCCGGCGTCGGCAGCTTGACGTTCCACACCAGGCCCAGGCGCTCCATCCCGCGGATCACCATCCAGCTCACGTCGATCTGGAACCGGCCCAGCCCGTGCCGCGCGGACCCGGGGAACGCGTGGTGGTTGTTGTGCCACCCCTCGCCGAACACGAGCATCGCGACCAGCCAGTGGTTGCGGCTCTCGTCCGAGGTCTCGAAGCGCCGTCGCCCGAACATGTGGCAGATCGAGTTGACGCTCCAGGTGGCGTGGTCGAAGACGAACACGCGCACCAGGCCCGCCCACACGAACGCCTGCACGCCGCGGTCGACCTCGCCCGTGACCGCCCACCCCGCCAGGAACGGGATGGCGAGCCCGAGGGCGAGCCACACCATGTAGAGCCGGTCGATCCGACGGACCAGGGGGTCGGCGTACAGGTCCTTCCCGTACACCTCGCCGCGCTCCATGCCCTTGGTGGTGAACAGCCACCCCATGTGGGCGTGGAACGCACCGCCCAGCACGCCGCGCCACCCCTCGCCGTGGCCGTGCGGGGAGTGCGGGTCGCCGTCCTTGTCGGACATGGCGTGGTGCTTGCGGTGGTCGGTGACCCACTGGGTCACGGGGCCCTGCGTGGCCATGCAGCCGGCGATGGCCCAGAAGGCGCGCACCGCCCGGCCACTCTGGAACGCCTTGTGGCTGAAGAGCCGGTGGAAGCCCACGGTGATGCCGAGCCCCGTCACCACGTACATGACGGCGAACAGCACCAGGTCGAGCCACGACAGCGCGACGCCCCACAGGATCCCGGCGGCCGAAAGCACCCCGAAGAACGGGACGACGACGGCGACGAGGGTGACGATCCGGCTGGCCAGCGACGTGCGGTGCCGCACGGTGGCGACGGGCACGCGCGGGCCTGAGGGGGCGGCCGCGTTCGAACTCACGGCGCGGAACCATAGCGGTGATCCGTCCCGGGACGGTACCCCCATCCCCGCGGCCCGCCGGTGTGCGAGCCTGGACCGGTGCGGATCGCGGTCATCGGAACGGGCATCGCGGGCCTGGGGGCGGCCCACGCCCTGCGGCGCGTCCACGACGTGGTGGTGTTCGAGCGGGACGACCGGCCCGGCGGGCACTCCGACACGCACGAGGTGACCGGCCCGGACGGCGTGACCCGCGCCATCGACACCGGCTTCATCGTCCACAACCCGGCCAACTACCCCCTCCTCACCCGCCTGTTCACGGAGCACGGCGTCGCGACGCGCCCGTCGGAGATGAGCTTCTCCGTGTCGTGCGAGCGCTGTGGGATCAGCTACGCGGGCCGGGCGCCCATGGATCAGCTGGGGCACCTGCGCAGCCCCCGGATGGTGCGCCTGCTGGCCGAGGTCACGCGGTTCCTCATGACCGCGGGGCGCTGGCTCGACGGGCGGCACCGCACGCGCACCCTGGACCAGCTGGTGCGCGCCGAGGGGTTCTCGAACGACTTCCGCGACCACTTCCTGCTGCCGTTCACGGGCGCGATCTGGTCGATGCCGGCGGGCGGCGCCCGGGCGTTCCCAGCCGACACGGCCCTGCGGTTCTTCGCCAACCACTCGATGCTGGGCTGGCGGCGCCACACCTGGCGCACCGTGGAGGGCGGCAGCCGCGAGTACGTGCGGCGCATCGTCGCGGGCCTGGGCGACCGCGTGCACCTGTCCACCGGCGTCGCCGCGGTGCGGCGCGAGCCGGGGCGGGTGGTGGTGGCCACCGACGACGGCGCCGAGCACGCCGTGGACCGGGTGGTGATCGCGGCCCACAGCGACCAGGCGCTGCGGATGCTGGAGGCGCCCACGCCCGACGAGGCGGCGGTGCTGGGGGCGATCGCCTACCGCCCCAACGTGGCCGTGCTGCACACCGACCGGGCGATGCTGCCGCCGGACGGGGCGCCCTGGGCGTCGTGGAACCACCTCATCACCGACTGCCGGGACGAGTCGGAGGCCCCGGGCGTCACCTACCTCATGAACCGCCTCATGCGGTTCGAGGCCCCGGACCCCTGGTGCGTCACGCTCAACCGGGAGAACCGGATCGCCCCGTCGCACGTACATGCTCGTATGGAGTACGCGCACCCCCAGTACGACTTCGCCGCCGTGCGCGCCCAGGAGCGCCTGCCGTCGGTGAGCGGCGCCGACCGGGTGTGGTTCGCCGGCGCCTACCACCGCCACGGCTTCCACGAGGACGGCCTGCGCGCGGGGCTCGCCGCCGCGGCGGGCCTGGGGGCGCCCTGGTGAGCCCGGCGGCCGCGACGCGGTCGGCGATGTACACGGGCACCGTCATGCACGCCCGGCTCTCCGGGCCGCGCAACCGGTTCCGGTACCCGGTGTGCATGTACGCGCTCGACCTGGACGAGGTCCCGGAGCTGGGCCGGCGCCTGCGCCTGTTCGGGGAGCGGGCGCCCAAGCCCCTGACCCTGCGGGCCGCCGACCACGTCGGCGACCCCGACCGCCCCATCCGCGAGAACGTCGAGGAGGCCCTGCGCGCCCACGGCGTGGGGACCCCCGCCGGCCGCATGGTGCTGGTGACCAACCTGCGGGTGCTGGGCTACGTGTTCAACCCCATCAGCTGCGTGTGGGTGTGGGACCGCGCCGGTGAGCTCCTGGCGCTGGTCGCCGAGGTGTCCAACACCTTCGGGGAGCGGCACCTGTACGTGCTGCCCGCCGCGGACGCCGTGCCCCGCGGCCGGTACCTGTCGTGGGAGCGCGGCAAGGCGATGCACGTCTCGCCGTTCTTCGGGATGGACCAGCGGTACCGGTTCGTGGCCGCCCCGCCCGCGGAACGCCTGTTCCTGGAGGTGTCGGTGTGGCAGGACGGCGCCCGCGTCCTGCACGCCACGCTGGAGGGCCGCCGCCGGCCCCTCACCGACCGGGCCCTCGCGTGGGCCCAGCTGCGCCATCCGCTCATGCCCGTCCGGGTCGTCGCCCTCATCCACCTGCAGGCCCTGCGCCTGCACCGGATGGGCGCCCGGTTCCACCGAAAGCCGCGCTTCCGCGCCGGGGAGGGATCCATGACCACAGCAGTCCGGGACGAGGCGACCGCCGCCGGCACCTCCGCCGCCCCGGCCCGCCAGGGCCTGCGGCCGCCGCCGCCGGCCGGCCGCTCGCCGTTCACGCCGCTCATCCGGGCGCTGGGGATGGGGCTGGTGCTCACCCGGCCCACCGTGGGCTCGCTCACCACGCGCCTGCCCGACGGCACGGTGCGACGGGCGGACTCGGGCCGGCCCGGCCCGGCCCCCACCGTCACCGTCCACTCGAAGGACCTGTGGCGGCGGTTCGCCCGCCGCGGCATGACCGGGGTGGGCGAGTCGTACGTGGCGGGCGACTGGGACGCCGACGACCTGCCCGGGGCGATGGAGATCCTGTTGCGGCGCAGCGAGGCGTCGCGTGCGGACGCGGTGGGGCGGCTCGCGACGGCCGTCCGCGACCGGAGGCCGCGGCTCCCGGAGCGCGTCTCCATGGCGCTGGCCGGGCGGCACATCCGGTACCACTACGACCTGGGCAACGACCTGTACCGGCTGTTCCTCGACGACACCATGACCTACTCGTGCGCGGTGTTCTCGGAGCCCGGCGAGACGCTGGAGGACGCGCAGCGCACCAAGCACCGGATGATCTGCGACAAGCTCCGGCTGCGGCCCGGCGACCGCCTGCTGGAGATCGGCTGCGGCTGGGGCGCGTTCGCGATGGTCGCCGCCGGCGAGTACGGCGTCCACGTGACCGGCGTGACCCTGTCGCACGAACAGCACGCGCTCGCGACGGAGCGCATCGCCGCGGCGGGCCTGTCGGACCGCATCGACATCCGGCTCCAGGACTACCGCACCCTGGAGGGCCGCTGGGACGCGATCGCCTCCACCGAGATGATCGAGGCGATCGGCCACCGGGAGCTGCCGACGTTCTTCCGCACCTGCGACCGGCTGCTGGCCGACGACGGGCTGGCCTGCATCCAGGCGATCGCCGTGCCCGATCAGCGGTACGACCGGTACCGGCGCTCCCGGGACTGGATCACCGAGTACATCTTCCCCGGGGCGACGGTGCCGTCGATGCGGGCGATGCTGGAGGCCATGACCGACGCCTCCGACCTGATGGTGCACGGGGTGGAGGACATCGGCATCCACTACGCCGAGACGCTGCGGCGCTGGCGGGTGCGGTTCGAGGAGCGCCGGGCGGAGGTGCTGGCGCTGGGCTTCGACGAGGGCTTCATCCGCGCGTGGCGCTTCTACCTGGCCGGGTGCGAGGCGGCGTTCCGCGCCCGGTCGATCCACGACTACCAGCTGGTGCTGACCCGCCCGTTCAACGGCCGGCTGCCGGGCGAGGTGCGCTGAGCGGCGGACGAAGTCATCTCCTCCAGACCGCTTGAACATCGGATTCCGGCGGCCGATGAGGAGGTGTGACCCCACGCGCGATCCTCGGTGCGCTCAGCGTCCTGACCATCCTCGGCTCCAGCGCGCTGGCGGCGGACCGCCTGCGGAGCGAGGCCCGCGCCGACGCCCTGCAGGCCGACCGTGAGCGGATGGCCCAGCTGGTGGGCGGCATCACCGCCGAGACCTCCCGGCTCCTGACCTTCACGGACTCGACGGCCTCCCTGATGGCCGTCGGCGGGCTCCGCAGCGACGCGGAGTTCCAGGCGCTGAGCCGGCGCATCGGCGCCGAGCCGGGCCTCGGGTACCTCAGCTGGATGCCGCGCGTGACGCAGTCGGAGCGGCGGGCCTGGGAGCGCCGCAACACCGCGATGTGGACGTACGACCTGACGGGCCGGCGCCTCCCGGCGCCGCCCGGGCCCGGCGACCACTTCCCGGTCGTGTTCACCGCCGACGGGCCGGACCAGCACGGCTTCGACCCCGGGACGTTCGCGTTCACGACGGGCACGGCCCAGCGCGCCGCCACGACGGGCCGCACCGCCGTCTCACCGCCCATGGGGCTGTCCACCGTGGATCTGGTGACCCAGCAGGCCGTGCTGTTCGTCCCGGTCCGCCGGTCGGGCGCGACGGGCCGGACGGAGGTGGTCGGGCTCATCGGGTCGAGCATCGTGGTGTCGCGCCTGGGCTCCGTCCGGGCGATGGTCCCCGGGTCGGTGCAGGTGCGCGACGACGACGCCGTGTTCGCCGGCCCGAAGGAGCTCCGTGGACCGGTGCTGAGCCGGCACCTCACGGTGGGCGACCGCACCTGGACCGTGTCGATGGCCCGCTCGCCCGGGGCCACCGCGACGCCGTGGTTCGTCCTGGCCGCGGGCGCCTCGATCGCCGCCCTGGTGGCGTTCCTGTTCGCCGGCGGGCATCGCCGCGAGCGCCGCGCCCTGGAGCTCGTGCGGCGCCGGCTGGCGGAGCGCGAGGCGGCGGAGGACCGCCTGCGGGCCGAACGCGACCAGTCCCAGTCACTGGTGGACGCCCTGCAGGACGGCCTCATCGTCCTGGGCCCCGAGGGGGACGTCGTCCGCGCCAACGAGCGGGTGGCGGAGCTCACCGGGTACGGTCACGAGGAGCTGGAGGGCTGGACCGGCCCGCCGCCGTTCCTCCCGGAGGGCGACGACGGCGCGGCGAACGCGTTCGCACTGCTGCGCGAGCGGGACCGCCTGGAGGTGGAGGTGCGGCTGCGGCACCGCGACGGGCGGGACGTGTGGGTCATCCTCACCGCCGCGGCCCTGCGCGGCGCGTCCGGGCGCGGCGGGCACCTGGTGTCGCTCAAGGACATCACCGAACGCCGCCGGGCCGAGCGGGAGCTGGAGGAACGGGCGGCCACCGACGCCCTCACCGGGCTGCCCAACCACCGCACGTTCCACGACGCCCTGGACCGGGAGGCGGCGGCGGCCGCGGAGGCCGGCACCCGCCTCGCGGTCGCGGTGCTGGACCTGGACCACTTCAAGCAGATCAACGACGGGCTGGGGCACCAGGCGGGCGACGAGGCCCTGCGGGAGGTCGCCCGCCGGCTGCGCTCGTGCGTGCGGGCGGGGGACGTGCTGGCCCGGGTGGGCGGCGAGGAGTTCGCGTGGCTGCTGCCGGGGGCGGACGCCGACACCGCGTTCACCGCGGTCGAGCGGGCGCGGGAGGCGGTGTCCGGCATCCCGGTGCGGGGCGTCGGCCGGGTGAGCCTGTCGGCGGGCGTGAGCGACACCGCCACCGCCGGGTCGGCCGCCGAGCTGTACCGCTTCGCCGACGGCGCCCTGTACTGGGCGAAGGCCAACGGCCGGGACCGCACGTTCGTGTACGCCCCGGAGGTCGTGGAGGCCACCTCCGCGGACGAGCACGCGAGCCGGCTGGAGCGCCTGCGAACGGTCACGACCATCCGCGCGCTGGCCCGGGCGGTCGACGCGCGGGACGCCTCGACCCGCCGCCACTCGGAGCGGGTCGCGGACCTGGCCGCGGCCATCGCCGGGGAGCTGGGCTGGGACGAGGAGTCCCGCGGGCTCCTCCACGAGGCCGGGCTGGTGCACGACGTGGGGAAGATCGGCGTCTCGGACGCGGTGCTGTTCAAGCCCGGGCGGCTCACCCGTGACGAGTACGAGCAGGTGAAGTCCCACGCGGCGCTTGGCGCCCAGATCGTGTCCGGCGCCCTCAGCGACGTGCAGGCGTCGTGGGTGCGCGGCCACCACGAGCGGTGGGACGGCGCGGGGTACCCGGACGGCCTGGCGGGCGACGCCATCCCGGAGGGCGCCCGCATCCTCGCCGTCGCCGACGCGTGGGACGTGATGACCGTCGCCCGCCACTACTCCGCGCCCCGTGACGTGGACGACGCGCTGGAGGAGTGCCGGGCGATGTCCGGCAGCCAGTTCTGGCCGCCCGCGGTGGCGGCGCTGGCCCGCATGGCCGAGCGCGGGGACCCCGTCGTCCCGGTCGCGCCGGAGGGCGCCGGCGAGGCCGGTGAAACGACCCCCGGTTCCGTCTTCCCCACGTCCGCGGACTGGTCTATCGTCGCCTCACCACGGAAAGGAGGTGATCCGGTTTGAGTGATCATTGTGGAGGTGGCAGTAGCTAGGGGACGCGTCCCCAGGTGCGCAGCCGCAGCACGGGGCCGGAACCCGTCCCCTACCGCGAAACCACTGCTGCCACCGGGCCCGGGGTGACCCGCGAGCGATCGCGGCGCCCCGGGCCTTTTCACGTCCGGGGACGGCCCGGGCCGGCGCCGCTAGGATCGCCCCGATGAGCGGCGACCGTGACGTCGAGACGCTGGTGGCCTCCATCGAGGCGCGCCGCAGGGCCCTGGACGCCGACCCGGACAGCGCGGACCTGCACGCCGCCCTCGCCCGGGACCTGCTGGAGCTCTCCGCCCACCCGGACTGGGACCTCGAGGACGAGGCCGGGGTGGTGGGCAACAACGGCCAGGTGGAGCTGGTCGCGGCGCTGCACCTGTCCCGCGCGTGCGGGCTGCGGCCCGACGACCCGGTGCTGCGCACGGACCTCGCGGACGTCCTGCACGACCTGCACGCGTACGACCTGCAGGCCGCCGAGCTGAGCCGCGCCCTGCGCACCGCGCCGGACGACCCGGGCCTCCTGGTCGAGCTGTCCCACGCCCTGGGCCACCACCCGCGCACCCGTGACCGGGCGCTGGAGGCACTGCGGCGGGCGATGGAGCTGGCGCCCGACGACCGGACGGTGCTGCACTACATGGCGGCGAACGGCCCGCGGTACGGCGCGCAGGAGGAGGCGGTGGCCGCCGCCCGCCGGCTCATGGACGTGGCCGAGGACGATGAGGACCGCGGCGAGGCGTACGGGATGCTGGGGGCGGCCCTCGCCGCGTCCGGCGACGTCGACGCGGCCCTCGAGGCCCTCGAGGAGGCGCACACCCTGCTGCCGGGCGCCGGGTACCAGAGCCAGCGCGCCGAGCTGCTCGCCGAGGCGGGGCGCCTGGAGGAGGCCGTGGAGGCGTACCTGTCGGAGGCGGACGCCGATCCGGAGGACGGCTACGCCCGGCGCGACGCGGCGGAGCTCCTGGTGCGCCTCGGGCGGCTGGACGAGGCCGGGGAGCTGTTCGAGCAGGCGGAGGAGCAGTCCCCCGGCAGCGTGTCCGCGGAGTGGGCGACCGCCCTCATCGACGCCGGCCGCCGCCAGGAGGCCATCACCGCCCTGCGCCGCGCCGTGAGCCAGGCCCCCACCGTCGTGGAGACCCGGCGGCTGCTCGCCGACGCCCTGGAGGCGGAGGGCCGCGACGCCGAGGCCGCGTACGAGTCCGCGCAGGCGGACGCGATGGAGTCCTTCCACTCGGGGGAGTGGTAGCGCCCGCTACAGTCCGGGGTCCTGGCCCCCATCGTCTAGCGGCCTAGGACTCCGCCCTTTCAAGGCGGCAGCACGGGTTCGAATCCCGTTGGGGGCATGTGCCTCGGATCGCGATGGCCATGCGGTTCTGAGCACGCGCGGAGCGCGATTTCGGCGCGACAGCGGTTGTCCGAAAGCGCCACTCAATGCCACTCGGACAACTCCAACTGTCCAAGAGTTGTCCGAGAACCGGCTCGGATCAGGCGGCGCCGCGGCCCGTCTGGGAGGCCATGAAGGTCTCCAGCCGGGCGGCCGCCGAGCGCACCTCGTCGCGGTACGCGTGGCCGTAGCGGGCCATCACCAGGTGGGGCGATGCGTGCCCCAACAGATCGGCCACGGCATGCACGGTGAGGCCCGCGGCGAGCAGTGCGCTTGCATAGGCATGGCGCAGGTCGTGGAGCTTGGGCAGCGGTTCGGCGATGCCCGCCTCGCGCACGGCGCGTTGGAACGCGCGCCGTGGTTTGGCGCTGGGTTGCAGCGGCGTGCCGTCGTCGGTGAACACCAGGGTGCCGTCGGGTGGCCGGCCGCAGGCGAGGCGGTGCTCGCGGAGCCGCTGGGCGAGTTCAGCGCCGATCGGCACCTCCCGCCGGCTCGCCCGCGACTTCGGTTCGATGAACGGCAGGACGCCGCGCACGGGGACGCGGTCGATGGCGCGCTTCACGCGCACGCACCCGGCCTCGA
Organism: Thermoleophilia bacterium; assembly: GCA_046330435.1. GTDB lineage: Bacteria > Actinomycetota > Thermoleophilia > Miltoncostaeales > Miltoncostaeaceae. The sequence continues at coordinate 133,788 of JAXLST010000011.1, forward strand.
GGTCGACCCCGTCGGGCCCCCATGGCAGGGCGAGCGCCTCCTCGACGCGCAGGCCGGTGAACGCCATCAGTGCGAGGAACGGCGCCCCGAAGGAGCGGCTCAGCCGGCGGTCGCCCACCTCGGCGGCCCGGACGATCGCCGCGAGCTCCGGCGGTGTGAGGATGCGTGCGGGGCGTGCAGCGGCGGGGTCGGAGGGCGCGCGGACACCCCGGCAGACGTCCGTGTCGATGTGGCCGTCGCGGTCGGCGAGCCGCAGCACCACGCGCAGGGCGATGAGTGCCTTGCGGGCGTGTTCTGCCGTGCGCTCGGCGGCGATCTCGTCGACCAGGCGCTGCACGTCGCCGCGACGGAGCGTGCCGACCGGCAGGTCGCCGATGCGCGGCAGCACCTCCAGCCGCAGCGCGCTCTCGTACTTGCGGATCACCGATGGCTTGTAGGGAGTGCCGTTCCGGGTGCGGACCGTGCCGGCCACCATTCCGCGGCACAGGTCACGCGCGGCGTCGCTCACGGTGACGGCGCGGACCCTGGGCTTGCGTGGTGCGCGCGGTTGCCTAGGCACCGGGGCGGGCGCGACGCCCGTCGCCAGGACGTGCGCGCGCCAGGCGACGGCCTCGGGGAGGGTCAGGAAGCTTCGTGTGTGCGTTGCCCCGTCGAGTTGCACGCGGACGCGGTAGCGGAGCCCTCTTGGCCCGTGACGCTCGTCGATTCCGGGGTAGCTGACCGGTGCCATCGCATCGACGCTATGGCCCCCGTCGTCCCCGGTGCAGTGACGTTCGTTCAGTCCCACAGCCGGTGCGGGGGTGAATCCCCCGCTGCTCGTGGCGCGGCGCCGCTGACCGACCGGACCGTCTGGGCCGCGACGTAGCGGCGCAGCTCGGTCGCACTGACCCGGACGATGCCGCCGTCGCGGAACACCGCGAGCGCGCCGGCGGCGATCCGCCGTTCCAGCGTCCGCCGGGACACGCCCAGGTGCTCGGCCGCCTCGGCGATGGTGAGTAGCGCACCTTCGACCGGTGCGTGGCGGTGCGTGGTCATCACCAGGGCCCGAAGTCGATCTCGGGGGCGGGCAGCGGCGGCGCCGGGGTGCGTTCGACCGTGCGGGTGGTCTCGCGTTCGGGGTGCAGCAGGTGGGTGATCTCGCTCAGCCGCGCCTGGAGTTGCCCGGTGGTGAGGTCGGCGAGCTCTGGGCGGGGTGGCTCGGGCCGGCCGGGTGGCGGAGGGGTGACCGGTGTCCGGGCGATCTGGTCCTCGATGAGGCGGATGCTGCGGGTGAGGTCGCCGCGTGCGCGGGTCAGCGGCCGTGTTGCCTCGCGTGCGTCCACGAGTTGCTGGTGGCGTGTGTGGAGTGCTTGGCGGGGGTCGTGGTGCCGTTGGGCGTCGCGGTCGGCGCGGAGGGCCTGCCGGATCCAGGCGGCTTCGGTTCGGAGTGCCTCGGAGTGACTTCGGGCCGCGTCGAGTTGGTGGGTCGCGAGGGGTTCGGCGGTCGCGCGGGTCATCGCGCGGGCGAGGGCGTCAAGGCCGCCGCGGTGGCCGGGGTCCAGGGCCCCTGCGGGGTCCCGTTCGGCGGTGATGTAGAGGTGCGTGTGGGTGCGTGCGCGTGTGAGGGCGACGTACCCCCACTCGGCGAGTTGCCGGCTGTCGCTGGCCAGGACGAAGGCGTGGTCGACGGTGGCCCCTTGGGCAGCGTGCACGGTCAGCGCGTACGCGTGACGGACATGCTCGGCCGCGTACTCGGCGGGCAGGGTTCGCAGCTCCCCCTCGTCGGTGCGCAGCAGGACGTGGTTGGGGGTGAGTGATTCGATCCTGCCGCGGGTGCCATTCCGGAGACCGAGGGCGTGGTCGTTGTGGCGGCAGATCACCCGGTCCCCGGCCGCCAGTACCGCACCCCCGTACCGGCGCGCGGCACCGAGGCGCCCGGTCTCCCGCATCCGTTCCCGTGCGAGGGCGTTGAGTTCGTCGACGTCGCTGTTGCGGTGGGCGAGCATCACCGCCTCCCCGACTCCCACCTCACGGGCGGCGGTCCACCAGTCCTCTGCCAGCCGGGCTCGGGCCTGCTCGGCGTCAGGCGTTTGGGTGATCCGCCCGTGCGCGGCGTACGCCGCCAATGCCTCATTGGCATCCCCGACTCGGAGGGCGGCCAGGGCGTCGCGTTCCCATTCGGCGTGCTGGCGACGGTTCCCAGTCAACTCGGTGGTCTGGACCTCGGCGGTCAGGGCGGCGAACAGGCCACCTGGACCCACCGCCGGGAGTTGGGCAGGGTCCCCGACCAGCACGACCCGTCCACCTGCGTCGGTGACCGCGTGGATCACTGCGGCGAGGGTCGGGGTGTCGGCCATCGAAGCCTCATCCACGATCACGCACACCCCCGCAGGGGTGAGCGCGCCTGCGCGTAGGTCCGTGAGCAGTGCGTGGAGGGTGGAGGTTGGGATGCCGGTGGCGTCTCCGAGGATGCGTGCCGCCTGCGCGGAGGGCGCGCACCCGCGCACACCCACCCCGGACGCGGTCAGGGCGGCGGATGCGGCGGCGAGGGCGGTGGTCTTGCCGGCGCCGGCGTGCCCGATCACACACGCCACCCGATCCTCCGCGCCGGCGACCAGCCGGGCGGCACGCACCTGCTCGTCGCTCAACCGGATCGGAGTGTGTGTGAGTGCGTGGGTCAGGGCGTCCGGGCGCGCGCCGGCGACCGGCCGGCCGCGGCCATCCCGGGCGACCTGCAGCACCCGCTCCTCGACGCGCACCAACTCCACCGGCACGAACCGCTCCGGGGCACCAAGCGCCGGGGCGGGCAGACGCTCAAGCCGCGGGTCGCGGGTGAGTGCCTCCACCGCCTCCAGCACCTGCGCCGCGGTGGCGCCCTCGGGATGGTGGTCGCACACTCCGCGCACCAGATCCGCGGTACTGAGGGAGGTGGCATTCGGAGTGACTCCGGAGTGTCCGAGAACCGCATCGGCAAGGACCTCGGAGTGTGTGCGTGTCGGTGTGCGCGGGGTGCCTCGGAGTGACTCCGTTCGGTGGGCGTCAAGGCCGTGTTCGGCGGCACGGGCACGCCACCGCTCACGTGCGACCACCAGGTCCACGCTGCGCTTGGCCGCCCGCGTCACGACCTGCGCGACCCGCCGCCCCGCATGGGTGTCCGCCCCGCGGACGCGGGCTTCCTCCAGCACCGCGGCGCGACGGCGGCTGAACTCCTCGATCACCCCCCGCGGCACCCCGGCGAGGTCCGCCTGCCCCGCCCGCACCGGCCCCCAACTCACGCCGAGGCGCTCGGTGAGCTCCGCCCGCAGGCGCGCCTGGTAGACGTATCCGGCCGCGGTCCGCCAATCCGCCAACAGCAGCCGGCCATCGAGGGCCCGGTGTGTGCCTTCCCCGGTGGCGCCGAGGTTGGCGATCACCACGTGGGTGTGAAGGTGCGGGTCCCCGTCCCGGTTGGTGCGGTGCGCGAACCCCGCCGCCACAAGCCCCGTCCGTTCCCTGACGATCCCCTGCGGGCCGCTCCTGACGACCGCCGCATACCGCTCCAGCACCAGCAGGGCATCACGCCACGCAGCACAGTGTGCTTCCGCGACCTCCATGCGGGTCGCGTCGTCGGTGAGGGCGTGCAGCAGGCTCACCGACTTCGGGGCCTCAAAGGTCAGATCGAACCCCACCACCGGCCGATGGACGACGTCCACCACCCGCCGCTCCCCTGACGCCGGGTCCAGGCGCTCGGTTGGGATCACCCGCTCGGAGACGCCCCGCCGCAACACCTCCCCTGTCGTGGGGTGCCGGCCGTCCAGGAGCACCGACAGCTCACCGTCGGCGACCTCACCGGTAAGGCCCAGGTGCTCGGCGCCGGTGCCGGCCCACTCCCCACGGGCCTCACCCTCCCCGGCGTAGTACGCCTCCCGGTCGGTGGCGACGGTCCGCTCGTAGTACGTCCTGGCCGCCCCAGCGGGCCGCAGCCGCGCCGCCGTCAGCACGACCAGACCCCACGACCGCGACGGAAAAAGGTCCACACATAAGAGAACGGTCAAACCGACCCGAAAAAGGGGGTGCCCGAACCACTAAGACTTGGAAAAGCTCACCGTCGTCACGTCACGGTCGACGCTCCGGAGGACAGCGAGATCGCGCTCGCGCTGGGTGTTTAGGGTCCGCCAACGCCCCGTGCAGGAGGCTCCGCACCTTCGGGTGCATGTTGTGCGCCGTGAAGATGTTTGTTGGTGCGCGGACCGCGGAGCCTCGGGGCTTCTCAGGAGGGGTCGATCTCGACGGGGCGAGAAGCGAGTCCATCGAGGCGGGGAACAGCAGAATGAAGCGGGTGCCGTACTCGGCTACGAGGACGTCGGAGTCGCCGGCCGAACGGAGTGCGGCCACGAAGGCCGAGAGTCCACGTGAGGGCGGATCGCCCTCCTCCTGCCAGCGCTGGAGGCGGACCTTGTAGGCGGGAAGCATCTCTGCCGCCGGCGTGCTGGCGGACGTCTCGATCTCTACGCACGCGCTCCGGATCGACCGGAGGAGACTCTCGCGGCTTTGGCAGTTCGAGCGCGATGGCACTAGCGAGAGGCGAGAGGCTCAAGGTGGTGGTTGCGTAGGTGATTGTAGGCGGCCGTCTGGGGGCGTGGGACAGCGGCTCACCGTCACCGTTCCGGCCAAGTCTCCGCGGCGGCAATCCTCAGTCGTCGACCGCTCCGGTGCCGGACAGCTCTCGAAGGACTGCTGCCGCTTGATGCCTTACGTGCACCATCTCGGGGTCGGCGACCACTGCGTCAGCACGCCGGTGCGCGTCGATCCGTGCCAGGGCGCGCCGAAGGCTCTGCAACTCAGCATCGATTCTTGCGCCGAAGACGGGGCCGTGAGCGTCTAGCGCGCAGCTCAGCCCGCTGTCGTCAAAGAGGCTCGCTACGCATTCTTCAAACGAAGACACCTCACCGTGCCGATCTCGCCCGGTCCACACCCGGCGTTGATACTCAAGGTCGGCGAGTTCGCGTAGCGCCGAGAGCACGGACTCAGTCATGACCTAGCCACTTGAATGCCTCTGGGTCGAAGGGTTCAGACGCCGAATCACCGGCCAGGAAGGACTCCAGATGCGAGCGCGACGCTGTATCCGAACGGGTCGTACGTAGCGTCGCTGTGCCCGATCTCGTCGTACTCGCCAAGTAGGTCCGACGGGAGTTCCCCCAGCGAACAACGAACGCCTGATGGGTAGTCGATGTGCCAGAGCGTGATGACGGCGCGCTGCCGCATGTCGGCGATCGTCGTGAGAAGGGCGTCTACTCCACAGCGTTCCTCGAATGAACGGCTCAGGCTGGCCAACAGCGAGTAGAGCGGCGTCTCAGCATTGCTGAGGAGGTCCAGCACCTGTTCCTCGATCTCCCTCATCACGCGCCCGCGGTGTCGGCCGTGTCAGCCTGGCGCCAGAAGGCGACTCCACCGCCCGGGAGGGAGGCGATGACGCTTCCGGCGGTGTCTGTGATGGTCCAAGCCTCGTAGTGCTGAGACGCGGGCACGCGAAGACCAACCTCGCCCTCGTCGAGTGAGATCTCAAGCCCGCCGTGCTTGAAGATCAGGACCGCGGTCAGCCTTCGTCGAAGGACAGCGAGAGCGGGGTGCATCGCTCTGGGGTCCGCACCTGGGTCGAGGTGGCGTTCTGTCGGGCCATCGACCATGTGGAACGGCTCCTCGATTCGGATGGCCAAGCTCTCGGTCACTCCATCGGGAACGACGAGCGTGAGGCCGAAGTCGAAGCGGCAGGCATCGACGGTTCGGCCCTCCACGTCCAGGGCCCAATGGTCTTCGCGGTCGTGTAGCCCCCAGACGGACTTCAGATCGCGCTGCCCGTCATCGTCTCGGCCTCGACTCATGTATCTCGATGGGTTGCGGGGATTGCCGGCTCAGGCACCAGCTCGCGCATGCGGTACCCGGCGTGACGGATGCCGTCCAGGGCGGGGCCGTGTCGGGCGTGGACACGCCAGTAGGTGCTGTCGAAGGCCTCGATCACCACATCGGCATACGCTCGAAGATCAGTCGCGGACCGAGCCGGTGGGTCTCCGCGAAATCCCACGAAGATCCCATCGATTACCTGGCTGAGTTTGCTCGCGATCTGCCTGAGTTCGGAGTCACCGACCATCAGGCCGGTTGGCGATGCCGCCGCCAGGCGCTCCATTGTGAGGAGGTCGGTGGTGGCGTCCTTCGCGGTCGCCCAGAGTTCGAGGATCGACCACCTCAGGACCGTCTCGCCTTGGATCAGTTCGAGGAGCCGCCGGAGATGGATCGTCGGTTCATCCGTGATCTCGAGTGTGGGCATCCGACCTTTCCTGGCACGGGGGTCCGGCACGAACACCGACACACGGGACGCTCGCACCTCAGTTGTCGGTCGACGAGGTTGTGCCATCGAGCGCTGCGCCACGACAGGGATGTGCGCGGTCCGCTCGGCGCGCGATCTCGAGCTGGCGTCGGGGAACGCCGGATCCGAGCTGCAGTGGCTTGCAGGTCCTTTGGAGAGGACGCCGGTGTCAGCGGAACCTGTCGGCTCCTGAAGACTCGTTGTCTGAATACTGGTCCGTCGCGGCTAGGCGTATTCCGTTTATTGGTTTATTCTGCGCGCGACGGAATCATTGAGAAAACGGAACTATGGCCGTAGCCGCACAAGCGCAGCTCCCTCTCCGCCCCACTGACGTCCTTCGGGATGCCGTGTCTTTGCTCATCGATCGGCTGCCGTCCAGCTGGACGCGGTCGGTCGAAGAGGCGGTTCGCATCGACGGCCGGCTGATCGAGGCCGTCGTTGACTTCACGTTGCCCGATGGTCTGCGCACCGTCCTCGCGATCGAGGCGAAGACGAACGTGCAGGCGGGCACGGTGTCGCAGCTTGCCCGGGATGCCATCGAGGCCGCAGCCCTGGTGAGCACTGAACAGGCGATGGCGACTCCGGTCCTTGTGGCCAGGTACCTGTCGCCCCCCGTCCGCGCAGCTCTCGTGGAGGCGGGGGTCGGCTACGTGGATCTGACCGGCAACGTGTTCATCCGGATCGACCGCCCCGCGTTGTTCGTCCGGGATGTCGGGGCGGATCGCGACCCGTGGCGCGGCCCCGGGCGTCCTCGCGGCAATCTGCGCGGCGCGACCGGCGTCCGGCTCGCCAGGGCGCTCGCTGACTTCGCCGGCCCGTGCAGCGTCCCGGAGTTGGCGAAGCGAGGTGGCGCATCGGTGGGCGCGACGTACCGGATGGTGGAGTTCCTGGAGCAGGAGGGCCTGATCACCCGGGAACCGCGCGCCCCGATCACCGAGGTGGACTGGCGACGCATCCTGGAGCGGCGCGGCGCGGAGGTCGGCACCGAGCAGACCGAGCGGATGTCGCTCTACCTCGAACCCCGCGGGATTCCGGAGTTGCTGACCAAGCTCCGGGCGAGCCGCCAGCGATATGTCCTGACCGGTTCCCTGGCCGCCCGGTACTACGACGAGGGTGTTTCGCCACAGCTCGCCATGCTGTTCGCCGATCCGGCCGAACCGCTGGTCGATGAACTTGGGCTCCGTCCCTCGCCGTCGGGCAACGTGCTGGTGGGGGTGCCAGAGGACCCGGTGACCTTCGAGCGCGCACAGAACATGGCCGGCCTGCGGGTCGCCGCCCCCAGCCAGGCCGTACTCGACCTGCTCGCCGGCCCAGGCCGAGGGCCATCCGAGGCGGCGATGCTCCTGGATTGGATGGAGCGCAACCCGGATGCCTGGCGCCAGTAGCCCTGAGGCGAAGGCCCGTCGCGCGCTCCTTGACGCGCTGCAGGCCCTTGGCGCGCACGCCGCCGCCGTGGTCCTGATCGGAGCACAGGCCATCTACCTGCACACCGGCGACGCCCCGGTCACCCTGGAGCCGTTCACGAAGGACGCCGACCTCGCCCTGAACCCGGCCGAGCTGGGTGAACACCCGCTCATCGAGGAAGCGATGACCGCGGCGGGGTTCGTGCTGGACCCGGTCGCGCGCCAGCCCGGGACATGGTTGAGCCCCAACGGCTTCCCTGTGGACCTGATGGTTCCCGAGGCGCTCTCGGGACCCGAGGGCCGGCGTGGCGCCCGCATTCCGCCGCACGGCACCATGGCCGCCCGTCGGGCCGCGGGACTCGAAGCCGCCATGGTCGACCGCCACCCCATGCGGATCTCCGCGCTCGATCCAAGCGACAACCGGAAATACGAGATCAGCGTGGCCGGCCCAGCGGCGCTGCTCGTGAGCAAGCTCCACAAGATCGGCGAACGCCGGGACACTCCCGAGCGGCTGCTCGACAAGGACGCCCACGACATCTACCGCCTCCTGGTCGCGATGCCCACCGGCGTGCTCGCTCAGCGCCTGTCGGTTCTCCGGAGAGACGCGGTTGCGGGTGAGGCAACCGAGCGAGCCGTCCAGTTCTTCGCCGACCTCTTCTGCCGCGAAGGAGCAATGGGTGCCACGATGGCTGGCCGGGCAGAGGTGGCTGTCGGCTCACCCGCGACGGTCTCGGCCTCAACCGCTGCACTCGCCGCCGACCTGATCGAAGCCCTAAGCCACTGATCGCCCGCGCCGGGAGTCTGGGCCGACCGCCCCCGCGGAACGTCGGCCTCGAACACGTTGCCTCCCCGAACGGTGCTCACGGCAGACACCGCCCCGAACTGACGGTTCGCCGAGGCCACTCCTGACGCACCGCGGACGTCCATTCGAACGCAATCGTCTCGTGCTGTCACACTCGCGAACGTGCCGGGAACAGGCGGTCGATGACCGATAATCCTGACGGGGCTTTCGAGGCACTGCACCGTGAGCACTACAGGGCCGTGCTTGCGTACGCCCGCCGCAGAGTGCCTGCCGCCGAGGCCGACGACGTGGTCGCCGAGACCTTCACGGCGGCTTGGCGCAACTTGCACCGGGTGCCGGCGGACCCTCTCCCGTGGCTCTTGGGCGTCGCGCGCAACGTGGTCCTACACCAGCGTCGCGCCCACGCCCGTCGCGACGCCCTCTCCCGCCGACTGAGTGAGCAGTTCGTGCAGATCCAGCCGAACACCGAGCCGATCGACCACGGAGTTCTTAGGGCGCTTGCCGGGTTGCCGGAACTTGACCGGGAGATCCTGATGCTCGTGGGATGGGACGGGCGGTCGGTCAAGGAGGCGGCCCAGATCATGAGCACCAGCCACGTCGCCGCCAGGGCGCGCCTGCACCGCGCTCGCCGCCGACTGTCAAGCAGCCTGGGGATGTCGGCAACCGGCTATCCGACGAAGGAGCGGGCGTGAGCAGCACAGACGATGCCTGGCGTCGGTTCAAAGGCACGAACCCGATCGACCCCGAGGGACTGCCTTCCGCTGACGCAGCCCGGATGGATGCCTGCAAGGCGGCCCCGATTCAGCGCCTGCCTGGCACGTACAGGTCCATGTTCCGTGCCATTCGCCCGGCGGTTGGGCTGACGACCCTCGTCGTCGTGATCGGCGGCGTACTGCTGTTGGCCCTGCCCAGAGGGACGGACAGCCCCTCTGGTGCACGGCCGAACACCACTTCGCCAACTTCTCCTGCTCCTCTGGATGGCGGAGGCCGTCGCGTCATCGCCGACTACAACGACGACGGTGAGATCGACGCCTGCTATCCGGATGCGGCGTTCCTGTCCGCTCTCGATCTCGCGTCGGCTGACGCCCAACAGTACGGATCGATGATCAATGCGATCGCTCTGAAGCAGGCGGATTGCAATGGTGTCACCCAACGCACAGCTGAGGTGGAGGACGGTTACGCGGTCCTTCAGCGGCCCCCGACAGCCATGGATCAACCGCCGGCAAGGATTTCCGATGCCCTCCCGCAGGCCGACCTTGCGCGTGCCCGAGCGGTCGTCATCGGGGCGACCACCTACTTTGTCGTCCCAGAGGCCCGTGGGGTGTGTCTTGTCGAGATCCCCGGCGGGTTCGCGTGTGGACGGCTGCCGGACATGCTCAGCAGGCCGCTCGTGCTCAACAGCCTGTGTGTTCGCGACGCGCCGGGACAGGCGCGGATCGCGGGTCTGGTGACCAACACGGTCACCAGGGTCGAGATCTTGACTGAGGACGGAGGGCGGGGAGAGGCCAACCTCACCGAGAACGTGTTCGAGATCTTGATTCCGAAGGATCCCCTACCTACCCAGATCCTGGTGACGAAAGCTGATGGCTCCACAAGCCTCATCCCCGCTGGAATCCCGCGCGACAGCCAACCTGTTCGCTGCTGAGCAGGCGTGCAGGGTTCGTCCCGGCCAGCCGATCGGCGCGTGACGCCGAAATCCGTCCCGCGGATTGAGGGTCACTTGCGACCGGGACCTCCAGCGGACGCGGCGTCGGAACTGCCGGGGGCGGAGGCCAGACAAGGCAGGGACGAATGACTTTCTACCCGCGGAATCCGAGGCGCCGAACTGTCCGAGAACCGTCCGAGTTCTTGGTGCCTCACTGAATTCCCTGCAAATGAGCACTTCTGGGATCTCTTTCAAGGCGGCAGCACGGGTTCGAATCCCGTTGGGGGCATCGTCGTCGTCCGCGGTCCGGGCGGCGCGGTACGAATCCCCGGGTGGACACGCTCCGGACGCTCTGGGGACACGCGGACTTCCGCCGGCTGTGGCTCGGCCAGTCGCTGAGCGAGGTCGGCAACCGCATGACCACCGTGGTCATCGCGATGTACGTCCTGCACCTCACCGGCTCGACGGGCGCGGTGGGCGCGGTGCTGGCGGCGGAGGCGGTCGCCACCACGCTGGCGCTGCCGTTCGGCGGGGTCATCGCCGACCGGGTCCCCCGCAGGCGGGTGATGATCGCCACCGACCTGGTGCGGCTGGCCGCCCAGGGGGCCATCGCCGTCCTGGCCTTCACCACGGCGCCCCCGGTGTGGCTCATCGCGCTGCTGGTGGCCGCCACCGGCGCGGCCGGGGGCTTCTTCCAGCCCGCGTACCGGGGCCTGCTGCCGCAGACCATCCCGGAGGACCTCATCCAGGAGGCCCAGACCGTCTCCCAGGTCTCGCGCAACCTGGCCCTGCTGGTGGGGCCCGCGGTGGGCGCGGTGCTCGCCGTGTCCGCGGGCTTCGGATGGGCGTACGTCGTGGACGCCGGCACGTTCGCCGCCAGCGCCGCCCTGCTGGTGGGGGTCCGCGCCCGGGCCCGCGGCGAGGCGCGCGACCGCGCGCAGACCCCTTCGCTGCGGCGTGACCTGGCCGAGGGGCTCGGCGAGGTCACCTCGCGCCCCTGGGTGTGGGTAACGGTGCTGTGGACCCTGGGCTGGGTGATGCTGTGCCTGGCGCCGTACTTCGCGCTGGGCGCGGCGGTGGGACGCGACCTGTACGACGACACCCGGATGTTCGGGTGGATGGAGGCCGCCGCCGGGGCCGGGGCCGTCGCCGGGGTCGTCGGGGGCTTCCGGTGGCGCCCCGCGCGGCCGATGCTCGCCGCCCTGTGCACCCCGGCGGGCTGGCTCACCGCGCTCCTGCTGTTCGCGCACGGCGCGCCGGTGTGGCTGGTGCTCCCGGTCATGGCCGTCGGCGGGGCGATGTTCACGATGTTCGAGGTCCTGTGGACCACGTCGCTCACCCGGTTCATCCCGCCGCACGCGATCTCACGCGTGAGCGCCTGGTGCTGGATCGTCCCGAGCGCCGCCATGCCCCTGGGCTTCGCCGCCGCCGGCGCGTTGGGCGCGCGCATGGAACCGGCGACCGTCCTCACGGCCGCGACGCTCGCCGGCGCCGCCACCACCCTCGCCGCGCTCGCGTCGCCCGGTGTCAGGACGCTGCGCGACCCGCGGCGCACCCCCGCGCCGGAGGTCGTCCCGGAGGCCTGACGCCCGGAAGGCGTCCAGCAAATGGGACGACGTGCCGATCACATGGCGTATGCGCCTCCTCCCCGCCGTGGCCCTCGCCTGCGCCGCCGCCCTCGTCGCCGCCGCGCCCGCCACCCCCAGCTGGACCGATCCCGTCACCATCGTTCCCGACGCCGGGACCATGTACGCCGGAGCCCCGCTCCTGTTCACCCCCCAGGGCGACGCCGTGGCGGTGTGGCAGTCCACCGGCGGCGGGTCGATGGTCCAGGCCGCGAGCAGGACGCCCGGCGGGGAGTGGACCGGTCCGGTCACCCTGGCGGCCGATGGGGCGAGCCCCGTCGCCGCCGTCCGCCCGGACGGCACGGTGCTCGCCGTGTGGGTCACCACGGGCGGCGGCTCCTCGCGGGTCCAGGCCGCGACACGGACCCCGGCGGGCGTCTGGAGCCCCGCCACGACCCTGTCGGCCGACGGGGAGACCGCAGCCGATCCGACGGCGACCCCCGGCCCCGGCGGCACGTTCGCCGTGGCGTGGAGCATCGGCACCATCACGAACCGCGTCCAGACCGTCACCCGCGCCGCCGACGGCACATGGAGCGCGCCCGTGGACGTCTCACCGGCGGGCGTCAACGCCGCCAAACCGAGGATCGTCGTCGCGCCCGACGGCAGCGCCGTGGCGGCATGGAGCCTCTCCGTCAGCGGCACCAACCAGGTGCAGGCGGCGTCCCGGGACACCGCGGGCGTGTGGGCCGCCCCCGAGATGGTCACCACGGTGTACGCGCCCTCCCCGTACGAGTACAGCCTCGCCGATGGACCGTTCCTCGCCATCGACGGCGACGCGACCGTCACCGCCGCGTGGGCTCGCGGCGACGGGGCCGGCGTGTTCGTCGTCCAGGCCGCCACCCGCCCTGCGGGCGGGAGCTGGAGCGCCCCCGCGACCCTGTCGGACGCCGGCGGGTATTCACGGGCGCCGCGGATCGCGGCGTCCGCCGACGCGACCACCGTCGCCTGGAACTCGAACGGCGCGACGGTGGTGAACAGCTCCACCCGCCCGCGGGGCGGTGGCTGGGAGGCATCGGTGCGCCACTCGCCGCTCACCGTGTCGGCCTCGAACCCGGACGTGGCGATGTCCGCCGACGGCACCACCGCCGTCAGCTGGAGGCTGACGATGGGATCGCAGCACCTGGTCCAGGTCGCGACGCGCGCTCCCGGGCAGTCCTGGGGATCGGCGACGAGCGTCAACTCCGCGTGGGACACGCGGTTCCTCCCGCGTGTCGCCCTCGACGCCTCGGGCAGCGTCGCGGTGACGTGGCTGAGCGGCACCGCCGGCCCCGGCTCTGTCACCGGTGCGTCGATCCTGCTGACGGCGCTGGACCGCACGGCGCCCACCGCGACGGTGGGCGTGCCCTCCACCGGCACCACGGGAACCGCCGTGGCGTTCACCGCCACCGTCGGCGACCTCTTCAGCGCACCGGTCGACGTGACATGGGACTTCGGGGACGGGGCCACCGGCGCCGGCACCTCGGTGAGCCACACCTACGCGACCGCCGGTGACCGCACCGTGACGGTCGTCGCAACGGACGCGTCCGGGAACGCCACCACCCTGACCCGTTCCATCTCGGTGAGCGCCCCGCCGCCGGCGCCGCCCGCTCCTCCCTCCGATCCGGCGCCCCCTGCCGCCCCCGAGCCCACGCCTCCGTCGGATGACGCATCCCCCGCCGAGCCCGAACCCACGCCGGACCTGCGCATCACCGGCCCGAAGCGGCTGGTGGTCTCCGGCGGCACAGCCCGCGTGCGCGTCGGCTGCAGCGGTGCCACCTGCGCCGGCCGCATCGGGCTCCGCGTGGGACAACAGGTGGTCGCCACCCGCCAGTTCACCGCGGCCGCCGGCACCGAGGCCACCGTCCCCGTGCGTCTGCCGGCCGCCGTGCAGCGCCGGTTCCGCCGCGGTGGGGTGGTACCCGCCACCATCGAGCTGCACGTCCGGTCGGGGAGCCGGTGGGTCCTCGACTCCCGGCGGGTGGTCACCCTCACCGCGGGCGGATGACGAGAAGCCCGGCGGGGGCATATTGCGCCTCCGCCGGCCGCTGCCGCGTGCGCGCCGGCACGGCGGTGCCGGACGCGGGGCCGCGGGCACGCGGCACGCCGCAGTTCGGCAGCCCGCCGCAATGGCGGGTGTCGGGCACGCGGCACACCTTGCATCCGCAGCGGCAGTAGAGGCCGGTCATCGCCGGTCCCCCTCCGTCTCGCGGCGGGCGACGTCGCGGGTGAGCTCGGCCAGGAATGTGCCCAGCAGATCGTGGGTCGCGTGGGGGACGCACACCACGTGCGCCCGGCCGCCGGCCCGCGCGAGGCTCCAGCGGCGCACCAGCCGCTCGCCGGGCTCGTCGAACACCACCGTCAGGGAGTGCGGGTTCAGCAGTGGGTCGAGGCCCAGCACGCGCAGGTGCTCGTACAGGAACACCGCGTTGTCGCGGCAGGTGGCGACCTCCTCCGCGAAGCCGGACCCGTCGGGTCCTCCACGGGTGTGGATCGCGTGCCACAGGTAGAGCGGGGCCTGGCCGTTGCGGCTGCCGCCGATGGTGGCGTCCAGCGCCCCGATGTACGGGATGCGCGTCTGGATGCGTGCGACGTGCTCCCGGCGCGTCACCACGATCCCGCAGGGGAACGGGGCGCCCAGGAACTTGTGCCCCGAGACCGAGACGCTCTCGATGGGGAGGTCGAACGAGATCCGGGGCGCGCCGGCCATGAACGGCAGGGTCATCCCCGACAGCGCCGCGTCGGCGTGCAGGTGGTACGCGACGCCGGCCCGCTCCAGCACCTCCACGACGTCCCCGATGTCGTCGTGGGCACCGGTCATGGTGGTGCCGAGGTTCACGCAGAGCACGGCCGGGCGCCCGCGGTCCGCGCGGATGGCCTCCGCCAGGGCCGCCGGGTCGATGCGGCCGTCCGGCAGGCAGGCCACCACCCGGGCGTCCATCCGCAGCAGGCGGCCGGCCTTCGCCACCGAGTAGTGGGTGGCGGCCGAGTGGTAGAGCACCGCGTCCGGCAGCGCCTCGCGCCCCAGGTACAGGCCGTACAGGTTCCCCTCGGACCCGCTGGAGGTCACGTAGCCCCACGCGTCCTCCGGTGGCAGGTCGTAGCGGCGCTCGAACCAGGCGATCACCTCGCGCTCGAACTCGGTGGAGTTCACCCCGTAGAGCAGGTCCGAGTACGGGTCACCCAGGTTGTCGAGGTTGAAGCGCATGAACCGCAGCAGCGGCGTGTGGTCGAACCGCATGCTCTCCGGGTAGCCCAGCAGCCGCCCGGCCCGCGCCGCGAGCCGGTGCTCCAGGGACCGCAGGCGGTCCTCGACGGCGTCCCGGGGCCCGACATCGACGGTCGCCGGAGCCCGGCCGATCGCGTGCACGCTCATGTCCGTTCCTCTCCTTCGGTCGACGCCCGCCGACGCGGCGGACGACGGCACTGTCCGCCGCCGAGGTGCGTGGTGGGAGACGCCCAAGGGGTGGGATCGCCTACCCGCCGAAACCCCAGGGGCGAGACGCCGGGGCTCACGTACGCGCCCTCCCGGCCGATAGCGCGGGCGCATGCCGTCGACGCCCCCCACGCGCCCGCGGTCCACCTCACCCCGGCGGCTGCTGGTGCCAGCCATGGTGCTGACGGCGCTCGCGGCCCCCCTGGGGGCGACCGCCGCGGACCCGCCCGCGTCCCTCCCCGATCCGCATATCGGCGCCCTTCAGGCGCCCGTGGTGCCGCTCGTGAACGGCGCGCCCGCCCAGACCGCCGAGTACCGGTGGGAGCGGTGCAACCGCTACGGCACGCTGGTGGCCGCCGACGGCGCGCGCCACCGCTGGCCGCTCGGCGACACCGGCCCGGCCGCCGCGGACACCGTGGACGGGGCGACGGGGACCTGGGCGGGGCCGCACGCCCCGGCCGCCGACGGGCCGCTCACCGGCGACCCCGCGACCGGCACCACGTTCGACGGCGCCACGACCGTCCTCACGGTGCCGTCGGTCACGTCGCCGTTCACGGGCACCGAGGCGCACACCGTGGAGGCGTGGGTGCGTCCCGCGCGCCACGACACGCGCTACCGGTACCTGTGGTCCCGCGAGACCAGCGACGCCAACGGCCGGCAGGGCACCGGGGTGTGGATCCGCCAGACCGGTGTCGGCTTCGAGCGCTTCCGGGACGGGGCGCAGGCCCGCGTCGCGGTGGAGCGGCCGCTCACCACGGGCGTGTGGCACCACGTGGTCGCGAGCTACGACGGCGCGGTGATGCGCCTGTGGGTGGACGGCGAGCTGTACGGCACCACCGCCACGACGCTCGCGCTGCTCGACGCCGGGCAGTTCCAGATCGGCGGCCGCGGCACCTACGGCTACCTGGCGGGCGACCTCGACGACGTCGCGGTCTTCGACCGGGCGCTCGCCCCGCGGCAGGTCGCCGCCCACCTCGCCGCCGCCCGCACCGCGCCGTGCACCGTGATCGACGGCGCCACGGCGGCGACCTACGCCCCCGGCCCCGACGACCTGGGCAGCACGATCCGCGCGACCACCACCGGCCGGCGCAGCGCCCAGCCCGCGGGCGAGGCCTCCGCGGTGGCCGAGAGCGCCCGGCCCGCCGACGAGAACGGCCACCTGCTGCGCATCGCCCTCGCGGAGCCCGCCCAGGGGAGCACGGTGGGCGGCCCGGTGACCGTGCGGGCGGAGCTCACCGGCCTCGCGTGGGACCGCGTGGAGTTCGTGGTGGACGGCGTGGTGCGCAGGCGCCTCACCGAGGAGCCCCTGTCCTACACCTGGCAGACCGGCGCGGAGTCCAACGGCACCCACACCGTCGCGGTGCGCGCGTACGGCCCAGGGGAACGCACACCCGCGGTCGCGCAGGCCGCCGTGACGGTGCAGAACAACACGTTCCACCCGGCGCCCCTGCCGCTGGGCAAGGAGAGCGTGTTCGCGGACCTCAACGAGGGCGACATCCCGGTCGCCGAGAACCTGCTGGACGACGTCTGGCCGGCGCGCGGGTTCCCGCTGGTCAACCTCGGCTGGCCCCTCACCTGGACCGAGGATCCGTACGGCGACATCTACTGGCGCTTCTACCAGTACGGGCTGCGGCCCCTCGGCGACCTGCTGTACGCCTGGCAGACCACCGGCGACACGCGCTTCCGCGACAAGCTCGTCGCGATCCTCGCCTCGTACACCGCATACGACGCCGCGCGGCCGTTCAACCGCCTCACGCTCGACAACAACCACGCGTCCGCGTTCCGCGCCATGACGCTGGTGAACTGTTACTTCAAGCTCCAGCGGGCCGGCGCGCTGCCCGAGGACCTGCGCGTCGCGATGGAGGCCTCGATCGGGCGCCTGGGGGCGTTCCTCAACGACCCGGCGCACTACGAGGGCGGGGTCAACCTCGGATTCAACGAGGCCGGGGCCCTGCTGATGGTCGCCGAGAACTTCCCGGCGATGGACGGCGCCGCCACGTGGCGGGCGACCGCCGTGCAGCGGCTCGAGGAGCTGCTCACCACGGCCGTGGACGCCGACGGCGTCGAGGTCGAGAACTCGCCGTACTACCACGTGTACGTGCTGGGCCTGGTGAACCAGATCGCCGAGTGGGCGAAGCGGTACGAGCCGGCGCTCGCGGACGACTACGCCGCGGCGGCGCGGCGCATGCTGCGGCACGCGGCGTACGTGACCCAGCCCAACGGCTACCTGCCGATGCTGGGGGCCACGGCCACCACGTTCCTGCCCAGCCAGGACCCGCCGGTGTACCGGCCCATGGCCGACGCGGACCCCGAGTTCGCGTTCGCGTACACGCGCGGCCGGCGCGGCACGCCGCCGCCGGACGGCGCGTACCTGTTCCCCGTGTCCGGCCTGTTCCTGATGCGCTCGCCCATGGGCTCGGTCGCGAACCTCACGAACCAGACGTTCGTGACCTTCGACGCCGGCCCGTACCGCACCGAGCATTCCGACCTGGACGCCCTCGGGGTGACGGTCTACTCCAACGGCGCCACGGTCCTGCCCGAGGCGGGCCTGTTCAGCTTCGAGCAGCAGCCCGAGCGCGGCTACTTCCACGGCACCCGCGCGCACAACACCGTCGTCGTGGACGGCCGCGACCAGGCCAAGGGCGCCGCGGTGCCCGGCCCGTACGGGACGGCGAACGGCATGAGCTGGGCCACCGGAACCAGCCGCCTGTACAGCGGCGTGACCCACCGGCGGGCCGTCGCGGTGCTGCGGCAGGGCCTGGTGCTGGTGCTGGACCGGCTGGCGTCCACCGCGTCGCACGACTACGCCCAGACCTGGCACCTGCCGCCCGGCACGCGCACCGAGACCGCCGGCGCCGACGTCCTGGTGACCGACACCGCGACGGGCCGCCGGACCCTCGCGATCCGCCAGGCCGAGCCCGCGGGGATGGCCGTCCGCAGCGTGAGCGGCCAGACCTCCCCGGTGCTGCAGGGCTGGTACTCCGCCGTCTACGGCGCCAAGGTCCCGAGCCCCGCAGTGGAGTTCACGCGCACCGCGGCGGCCGCCCGGTACGCGACGCTCCTGGCCGCCGGCCCCTTCGCGGCCCAGGACGCCCAGGTCACGGTGACCGCCGTCACCGGCGGCGTCCGCGCCGACGTCTGCGTGGGCGGCACCACCGGCTACGCCGTGACGTTCCCGGACTCCCCGACGGCGCAGCCGACGGTGGCCCAGGGGGCCTGCACCGCCGGCTGACCCCGGCCGCTACTCGTCCTGCGAGGTGGGGCGCACCAGCAGCTCGTTGATGTCGACGTGCGCCGGCTGGTCCAGGGCGAACATGATGATGCGGGCCGTGTCGTCGGCGGTCAGCGGGTCCTGGATCGGCGACCCGTTGTCGTAGAACGGGGTGTCGACCACCCCGGGCTCCACCAGCAGCACGCGGGCGCCCGTGCCGTTGAGCTCCTGCCGCAGCGACTCGCCCATCGCGCTGACGGCCCACTTGGTGGCCGAATACACGGACCCCGGAAGGGCCTTGCGGCCGGCGACCGACCCGGTCAGCACGAAGTGGCCGCGGGACTCGCGGACGGCGCCGATCGTCGCCCGGATCGTGAGCGCCGCGCCGTAGACGTTGGTGAGGATCATCGACCGCCACTCCTCCGGTGAGGAGTTCTCGAAGCCCCGGGCCGCGCCGAAGCCGGCGTTTGCGAACACCACGTCGATGCGCCCGAACCGCTCCAGGGCGGCGGCCGCCAGCCCCTGCACCTCGGGCCACTCGGTCACGTCGCAGCGCACCGGGAGCACGCCGTCCGGGTCGCCGATCTCGCCGGCGAGGCGGGCCAGGGCCTCCTCGCCGCGGGCGGCGAGCACTAGCGAGTGGCCGTCGGCGGCGGCGCGGCGCGCGACGGCGGCGCCGATGCCGCTCGAGGCACCGGTGATCAGGACGACCTTGGGATCGCTCATTGCCCCTCCGTGATGGTGATGGCGCGGCCGGCGGGCCGCGTCAGCGCGTGATCGTGGTGCCGCCGGTCAACACCGGCGGCCGCGCGCCCAGGAAGAAGATTCCCGGGAACCCGGGGGTCTCGAACCCCAGGCTGGGGTTCCGTTCCAGCGTGGACCCCTCGATCGTCGCGGTGCCGGTGCGGTCGTTGCTGACGAAGAAGATGGCGCCCCCGCCCTCAGGGGCGACGTTGTCCTGGATCACCGTGCCGCGCAGGCGCAGCGTGAACCGGTTGCCGTCCAGGTAGATCGCACCGCCGCTGCCGCCGCCCGGCGTCCCGGCCCGCGCGGGGTTGGCGCCGCGGCCGGTCGCCCGGTTGCCGCGGAAGACGCTGTCGCGGATGTCCCAGGACACGCCGATGCTCGACAGCGCCCCGCCGTTCGCGCACCGGCCGCCGGTGAACGTGCTGGCGGTCACGCGCACCGGCAGGTCCCGGTACATGTCCAGCACCCGCACCGCGGCGCCGCCCAGGTCGGGGCCGTTCCGGTCGCAGCGGTTGCCGGCGAAGGTGCTGCCGGAGATCTGCAGCCGGCCGCCCCGCACGAGGATCGCGCCGCCGCCCCCGCCCTCGCTGCGCTCGCCCGTGCTGTTCCCCGCGGCGAAGCGCATATTGCGGATGACCAGCCGGGGGGTGGCCTGGTCCTGGCAGTGGCTGGTGGTCCACGTCTGCCGCTGGTCGCAGGTGTTCTGGTACAGGATGCGGCGCCTGCCGCCCCCGCTGAGCGTGACGGTGCCGCCGCCGTCGAGGATGAGCAGGGGGTTGGTGTTGCGGACCTTCGCGGTGCGGCGCATCACGATCGTCACGGGCTCCGGGCCGCAGTCGAACCGCACCAGGCCGCCCTGGGCGACCGCGCGCACGACGGCCGCGGAGGTGCAGCTGCCGGGCGTGCCGATCCCGACGACGCGGGTCGGCACGGCCGCGGCCACCGGTGCGGCGGCCAGCAGCAGCGCGAGGCACATGGTCGCGCGGAGGGGCACGGGGCGATCCTACGGGCGCCCCGCCGCGGCGCGCACGGCACCCGGGTCGTCCGGACCGTGTCGCCCGGGGACGTATCTCCCGATGAAGAAGGGTGAACCCCCGACCCGGACGGGCAGGATGCCCGGGGGATGCCGGGCGGGGCGGTCGCAGGAGAGACCCCATGCTGAGGCTCGGAGACGTCCCCGACGTGACGGCGCCCACCGAGGTGTTCGTCGTCAGCGCACGGAAGGCCGCGGCCCGCAGCCACGACCGGACCCTCGTCGCACGCGCGGTGCTGGAGGCCGTGGTGGCCGCGTCGCTCACCCGCGCCGAGGCGGCTCCGCCGGTGCGTGCGCAGGACGCGCTCGCGGCGCTCGAGTCGGCCCCGCCGGAGCGCGACGCCGTGTGGACCGAGCACGCCGAGTGGGCCGCGAAGCAGATCCAGGAGGTCCTCGCCTCGGCGCGGTGAGCGCGGGCTTTGCTCTCATATGGTGACGAGGTACTCTCACCATATGAGAGCGCAGGCCCCGTCGCTCGTCCCCATCTTCCGGTCGGATCTCCAGGCCCGGCTGCTGGCGGCCCTCCTGGACGGGCGCAGGGCGTCGTGGACGGTGTCCGAGCTCGCCGCCGAGCTGGGCCGGCCCCTGCCGAGCGTGAACCGCGAGGTGCTGCGGCTGTCCGAGGCGGGCATCCTGAGCTCGGAGCGCCGGGGCGGCGCCCGGTTCGTGACCGCCAACGCCGAGTGGCCGTACCTCGCCGAGCTGCGGCGGCTGGTGGTGGGCACCGCGGGCGTGCCCGCGGTCCTGCGCGCGGCGCTGGCGGACGTCCCGGGCATCGCGGCCGCGGCGATCTTCGGGTCCTGGGCGGCGCGCTACCTGGGCACCCCGGGGGACGCCCCGGCGGACATCGACCTGCTGGTGGTCGGGGACCCCGACCCCGAGGCCGTGCACGCGGCCTGCGCCGCATGCGAGGCCGAGCTGGGACGCCCGGTGAACCCCGTGTTCGTCTCACCGGGGGCGTGGGCCGCACGTGACTCGGCGTTCCTGCGCAACGTGGCGGGCGGCGCACTCGTGCCGGTGACGGGGACCCTGCCGGCGTGACCGTCGACGCCCTGCTCGCCGAGGGCAGGATCGAGGCGGTCGAGCCGGATCCGGACACCGCCCGCGAGCGCCTGCGCATCGCGCGGACGCACCTTGCGACCGCCGCCCTCGCGGCCGACGCCGGCGATCTCAACGGGGCGCTGTCGCTGCTGTACGACGCCGCGCGGAAGGCCGTGGCGGCGCACATGCTGGCCGTCGGGTACCGGCCGCGGGCCCGGCCGGGCGCGCACCAGGCCGTGACCCGGTATGCGGCGGCGGTCCTCGGTTCCGGCCGCCACGCCGCCGCCGTCCGCCAGTTCGACCGCATGCGGCGTGACCGGAACCGCTCGGAGTACGAGAGCCTGTGGCTGGAACGGGCCGCCGTGGACGCCGACCTGGCCCATGCGGTGGCGATCGCGGAGGCGGTGGAGGACGCGTGGCCCTGACGCTGTACGACAACCGGTTCTCGACCAACGCCGCGAAGGTGCGGTTCCTGCTCGCCGAGCTCGGCGTGCCGTACGAGGCGGTGCACGTGGGCCTGGGGCCGCTGCGCCCCGCCTGGTACCCGGAGGTCCACCCGCTGGGGACGGTGCCCGCCCTGCGGGACGGCGACCTCACGCTGCTGGAGTCCAACACCATGCTGCGGTACCTGGCGGTGCGTGAGGGCCGCGACGACCTCTACCCCGCCGCGGCCCGCGACCGCGCCCTGGTGGACCAGGCGATGGACGCCCTGAGCCTGAACGTGCGCCCCGCGATGTGGGGCCTCGAGGAGGTCACGATCTACGCCGCGGTGCCGCCGCACCTGGGCGGCGACGACGGAGACCTCGGCGACCCCGCCGCGGTCGCCCCGCGGGCCGCGGAGCTCGGCGCCGCGCTGGACGCCTTCGAGGCGTTCCTCGCCCCGCTGCCGGCCTTCACCATCGCCGACTGCGCCATCGCCGGACGGCTCGCCACCGTGCCCCGCCTGCCGGTCGACCTCGCCCGGTGGCCGCATCTGGCCCGCCGCCTGGAGGCGGCCTGGGCGCGTCCCGCGTGGGCGGCCCAGCGGGCCGCGGCACCCCCGGACCCCGGCGATATCGTCGGCGCATGACCACGATTCCCCGCGCGGCCGCGCTCGCCGCGGCCCTCGCCGTCGTGCCCGCGACCGCGGCGGTCACCCCCACCACGCTCTCCGGCCCGGGCAGTCAGCCCGCGTCATGGTCCATCCCCGCCGGTGACGCGGTCGCATGGACGACGGCATCCGGTGAGACCTGGGGCGCCACCGCCACGGACGGGGTGTGGTCGCCGGCATCGGCCATCGCGCCGACGGCCCTGTTCGGGCTGGCGGCCGGGGGCGGTTCGACCCTCGCCCTCACGGTCGACGTCGTCACGGGCGGCTTCGCGCCGGAGGTGCGGGAGGCGGGCGCCGGCGGCGCCTGGACCCCCGTGCCCGGGCTGGAGGGCCGCAGCGCCCGGGGCGGAGCTGCCGTCGCCGTGAATGCACGGGGCGAGGGGCTCGTCGCGTGGGCGACGCTCGCCGATCCATCCGGGCGCTACCGCGTCTTCGTGGCCTGGCGGCGGCCGGGCGGGGCCTGGAGCGCCCCCAAGCAGCTCGGCCGGAAGTTCCGCATGGGCGAGGGTGAGACCGGGCTGCGCGCGGCGCTCGACGACGCCGGGCGCGGCACCGTGACGTGGACGTCGAGGGGGCGGATCACCGCCGCCGTCGGGGTGGTGTTCGGCAAGTGGGCCGCGCCGCGGACCTACGGCACGGGGTCCGCGACGGTCGTGGCCGCCGGATCACGCACGGTCGTGGCGTGGGTCGAGGGCCGTCAGCGCGTCATCCGCATCGCCACGATGGGCGCCTTCCGCCTGTCGCCGCCGCGCACGGTGCTTGTCGCGCCCGCCGGCATCGCCATCGCGGACGTGTACCCGGCGGTGGGCCCGGACGGCACAGCGGTGGTGGCCTACACCCCGCAGCGCATCCGGCCCGGAACCGGCACCACCGTCCGGCGCGCGGCCATCACCCGATCGCCCGCCGGTGCCTGGAGCCGGCCGGTGACGCTGTCGCCCCCCGCCCCCGCGGTCCGCGGGATCCCGTGGACCACCGCGTCGGTCGCCCGCGACGGCACGCTCGCGGTCGCGTGGCGGCAGGCCGACCACATCGAGGCGCGGACCCGCCGCATAGGGGGCGCCTGGGCCCCGGTGACCGTGCCGGGCACGGTGACGGGCAGCGCGATCCCCACGGCCGCCCCCTCACCGGCGGCCGGCGCCCGCCTGACCTGGGTGGATTCCGCCCGGGTTGTCCGCGTCGTGGACCTCCCCGCCCCCTAGGCGGGGATCAGGTCCCACACGTGGTGGTCGCCGGCGTGGCGGCCGTGGTGCTCCCACGCCACCGACCCGTCCTCGGCGAGCAGCACCACCGTCGGCAGCGTCCAGCCGTCGCCCACCTTGCGGCCCACGCCGTTGCCCTTCGCCGCGGCCCGCACCGCGCAGGCGAACGACGACGGCCCGAACATCTGCGCGAGGTTCCCGCGCTCCACGCCGAACGCCCGGTACAGCTCGGCGCCCGGGTCGGAGACCGCCGCCGCCTCCGGCCACACCCGCGCGAAGAAGGCGTCGCCCTCGGCGACGTCGCCCTGGTGCACGAACACGGTGCGCGGCACGGCGTCCACCTCGGCCCGGCGCCGCACGTCGCGCACGACCTCCCGGCAGAACAGGCAGCCGAAGTGCCGCAGGAACACGAGCATCACCGGGCCGGGGCCCAGCTGGTCGCGCAGTGTGCCGGGCCGCAGGTTGCGGCCGCGCACGGGGAGGTCGAGCACGGAGGCGTCCATCGGGCGGAAGGCTGCCGCACCGCGCGGCGCACGGCCAGGGGGACCGCCGCGCGTTTCGTGCCGCGGTCCGCCGGGAAGCCGCCCCCGGACCGCATCCGGGAGGGAGCACATGGCCACGGAGCAGGCGAGCGGGGTGCACGCCGCGAACACTGAGGACGTGCGCTGGTTCGGTGTGGTGAAGCGGACGTTCAAGGAGTTCCAGGCCGACAACGGCACGTCGTGGGCGGCCGCCCTCACGTACTTCGGGATCCTGTCGCTGTTCCCGGCGCTGCTGGTGTTCGTGTCGATCCTCGGCCTCATCGGGAGGGGCGCGACGCAGCCGCTGCTCGACAACCTCGACGAGTTCGCGCCCGGCCCGGCCCAGGACATCGCCCAGAGCGCCGTCGAGGGCGTCCAGCAGAACCAGGGGGCCTCCGGCATCGCCCTGGTCATCGGCCTGGCGGCCGCCATCTGGTCGGCGTCCGGCTACGTGGGGGCGTTCATGCCCGCCGCGAACGTCATCTGGGACGTCAAGGAGGGCCGCCCCCTGTGGAAGCGCCTGCCGCTGCGCATCGGGGTCACCATCGTGCTGCTGGTGCTGCTCGCGGTCACCGGGGTGGCGGTGGTGGTGACCGGCCCGGTCGCCGAGGCGGTGGGGAACACCATCGGCCTGGGCAGCCAGGCGGTGACGGTGTGGGACTACGCCAAGTGGCCCGTGCTGCTGCTGCTGTTCAGCCTGCTCATCGCGGTCCTGTACTGGGTCGCGCCCAACGTCCGCCAGCCGGGGTTCCGGTTCTTCACGCCGGGGAGCGTCCTGGCGGTGGTGCTGTGGGTGATCGCCTCGGTGGCGTTCACCCTCTACGTCGCGAACTTCGCGTCGTACAACAAGACCTACGGCACGTTCGGCGGGGTGATCGTGTTCCTGGTGTGGCTGTGGATCAGCAACATCGCGATCCTGTTCGGCGCCGAGTTCAACGCCGAGCTGGAGCGCGGCCGGCGGATCGCCGCCGGCATGCGCCCCGAGGACCGGGAGCCGTTCGCCGAGCCGCGCGATCCGCCGAAGGACGGCTGAGCCGGGGCTACCGGCCCATCGTCCAGCGGTTCCAGTTCCGCAGCCACGCGCGGGCGTTGTCGGTGCTGCCCAGGCGGTACTCCCCCGCCCCCTGGCTCAGGATCCGCCGGCCGGCGTCCGTGGACCCCGCATTGGCCCACTGCGAGTCCTGCGACCCGGCGCCGCTGAACAGGAACCGCAGCCGGTTCGCGTCGCCCCCCATCGCCGACCGCCACGCCGCGGCGTACCGGCGGAACTCGGCGCGGCTCATCGGGGCGGTCACGCGCCCGCCGGAGGCGTGGAACATCTGCAGGAACACGCCGCCGGACAGGCGGGAGGCCGCGAGCGCGGCGTCCCAGTTGCCCCGCTGGTGGTTCGCGCCCACGTTGGCGACGAACTTCGGAGCGGCGTAGAGGATGACCCGCCGGGACAGCGGCTCCCCGGTGCCGGCGTAGGTGCGCGACGCGAGGATGCGCATGGCGGACGCGAAGGCCTGCCCGCTGCGGCCGTCCTGCAGTTCGGCGCCCACCTCGTCCACCCCCACCAGCCCGGAGCGCGGGCCCTTGCCGCCGATGCTCGAGGTGGTCATGCGGCGCACCAGCAGGTCGGCGATGGCCGACGGGCTCCGGCCGACGATCTCGCGGTGGTTGACCTTGCCGATCCAGCGGCTCTGCGGGAACGGCTCCCCGAGCGGGTGCTGGCGGTGGGACCCGGTGTCGCTCGCCAGGCCCGGCACGCCGGAGTACCCGGAGTGCAGGACCCGGGCGATGGGCGCCAGGTCGTAGATGACGTTGATGCGCTGGTCCGTGGGGACGGGCGCGGCGCTGCCGGCGGCGGGGACGGCCAGGACGGCGGTCACCGTCGCTGCCGCCGCGAGCGCGCGGCGAATACGGGAGGGGGGCACGTGACCTCCGGCGTCGTGCGATCGGTCGAGCGGCGACCGTAGCCCCGGCCTCCGCGGGCGGGCAACCCGGCCGGGTCCGGCGGACCGCCACCCTTCCCCCGTATCGGCGGACGGAGGCCCGTGGGCGAGACGGACGCTGGCGGTCCGGCCGGATGTCGGCATAGGCTGCGGGCCGTGCATCATGCCCAGGCCCACGCGCTGCGCCGCGCCGCGGTCGCCCTCGCGGTGATCCTCGCGACCCTCGCCGCCCACGTGGCGGGGATGGGATGGCACGGCCTCACGCCCAGGGCCCCGTTCATGGCGGGCTTCGCGGTCGCCGCCGCCAGCCTCACCGGCCGCCGGGACCACCCGTTCCGGGCCCGCGGCGTGCCGGCGACCCTGCTCTCGCTCGTCCTGCTGCAGGCGGCCGCCCACGCGGTGCTCGCCACGGCGCCGTGGGTGATGGGCCTCTCGATGCACCACGCCGTCGGAATGCCCAGCACCGCCATGCTCGTCGCGCACCTCGTCGCGGCCGTCGCGCTCACCGGGGTGCTGCGCCATCTCGACACCGCCCTGGAACGGGCCACGACGATCGTCCGCGCGGTGCGCCGCCTGCTCGCCGCCGCTCGGCCCGCCGCCCAGCGGCGCGACGAGCGGTTGCAGTCCGCACCCCTCTGCGTGCCCCGGTCCCGCCCGGGGCGGACCGCCCCCTCACGAGGACCTCCCTCCGCCGCGTCGGCCTGATCCCGCCCCCACGGGGCGCAATCGACGACGCCTGCCGGGCACCGCCCGGCGGAAACGGAGGACCGATGACCGGTTCCGCGGTACCACCGCGGTCGGCGAGGGTCGCCACGACCCTCGGCGGCATCAACGACGACCTGCAGCGGGTCACCGGCCTGCTGCCCCACCTGGAGCGCCGCGACGCGGCGCTGGTGCACGAGCACCTGCTCGAGATCGAGCGCTCGATCTCAGCGGTCCGGACGCACCTCGACTGGTTGTGGTGGCGGTCGTCCCCACGGGTGCCACGGGCGGGGGTGACCGGTGCGTGACGCTCATGCGACCGCGCCCATGCCGCTCGACCTCGCCGGGGCGATCGCGGAGGCGCTCCGCGCCGCCGGGCGCCTGCGCCGCATGCTGGGCCGGGTGTGGCACAGCGCCTGAGCGCCGGCCGGATCGAGTTCAGGGACGTCAGCGCGCATCACGGCCGGGTCGCGGCCGTGGTGGGCGCGTCCCTGATCGCCGAGCCCGGGGAGCGCGTGGCCGTGGTAGGCGCCAACGGCTCCGGGAAGTCGACCCTGCTGCGTTGCCTGCTGTGCCTCCACCCCGGCGCGATGGGCGGCCAGGTGCTCCTGGACGGTGTCCTCGCGACGACGGGCGCGCAGGTCCGGGACCGCCGCGCTCGCATCGCCCACATCCCGCAGCGCCCACCGGTCGGCAGGTTCCCGTTCCGGGTCGGCGAGCTGCTGGACAGCTCGGGCGCCCGCGACGCGGCACGGAACGCCGCCCGTGACCTGGGCCTCGCAGGCCTGATGGACCGGCCCGTCGACACCCTCTCCGGCGGCCAGGTCCAGCGGGCCTTCCTGGCGCGGGCGATCGGCTGCGTCGCGGCCGGCGCGGTCGCGATCGCCGCCGACGAGCCCACCTCCGCCCTGGACTTCGACGGGCAGGACGAGGTCGCCCGGGTGCTGCTGGGCCTCGGGGTCACGACCCTCCTCGTCACGCACGACGACGCGCTCGCCCGGCGCTGCGACCGCCGGGTCACGATGGCCGCAGGCCGCCTGAGGGAGGAACGCTGAACAGCCTCCCCGACATCATCGACCTGCTGAGCCTGCCGCCGATCCAGCGGTCGCTGATCGCCCTGGTGATCGCTGCGACCGCCCTGCCGGTGGTGGGAATCCTGATCGTCGGCCTCGACGTCATCCCGATCCGCTTCGCGATGATGCATGTCGCGCTGCTCGGCATCGCCGTGGGACTCTGGACAGGCCTCGATCCGCTGCTGTGCGGGTTGGCGCTCTGCGGCTTGGTCGGCGCCGGCCTCGCGCCCCTCGCCGAGCACGGGCAGAGCCTCTCGGGCGCCGCCGGGTTCGTGATGACGGTGGCGATCGCGCTCGCACTGGTCGTCCTGTCGGTCGCCGGCGTCAACGCCAACGGCGCGTACGCGCTGCTGTGGGGGTCGATCCTGGCGACCCGGACGATCGACGTCGTGCTCATCGCCGTCGTGTGCTCGGCGACCCTCGTCTTCTACGCGGCGCGCAGAAGGTCCATCGCGCTGCTGCTGTTCGACCGCGAGATCGCCGCGTGCAGCGGCGTGCGGGTGGGCGCGCTCACCCTCGCGGTCCTCGTGATCGTCGCCGTCGCCACGGCGTCCGCGGTGAAGCTCACCGGGGCGCTGCTGGTCGACGCCGTGACGCTCCTGCCGGCCCTCGCGGCCCGCAACCTCGCCACGTCGCTGGGCTCGGCGGTCGGGATGGCCATCGCGTTCGGACTGGGCGGAAACCTCGTGGGCTTCTTCCTCGCCCTCGCGCTCGACCAGCCACCCGGCCCGGTCATGGTCCTCACCGCGGGGGCCGTCACCGTCGCCACCTACCTGAAACGGAGCTCCGCATGACCCCACGCATCCCCGCACTCCGCCGCGTCTCGGCGGCGCTGTTGCTGTCGGCCGCGGTGACCGCCCTGCCCGCCTGCGGCGGCCACGACGACTCGGCCGGGCACGACGGCACCACTGGCACGGTTCACATGACCGTGTCGAACGCCGAGGGCCCCACGGTGGTCGCCTCCACCGGCTGGGTCGCCGCCATCGCGAAGCTCGCCGGAGCGGGCGACATCACCATCATCGCCCCGTCCAGCGTGCAGCACCCCCCGGACTACGAGCCCAAGCCGTCCGACCTCGCGGCCGTCTCCGGCGCCGACATCGTGCTGCTGGCCGGCTTCGAGGGCTTCGCGAAGCAGCTCGGCGAGGCCGCGGGCGGCAAGCACACCGTGGAGGTCGCGACGACCTACGACCCCGCGAAGCTCGAGGCCGAGATCATCAAGCTCGGCAAGCACATGGGGACGGAGGACGTCGCGCGGGAGAACGCCGCGAGTGTCCGCACCCGGTTGGAGGCCGTGTGTGCGGATCTCCGGGCCGAGGTGCCGTCACCGGCGCCCGTCGTGGTCGCCCACATGTTCGTCACCGAGTGGGCGGCATGCGCGGGTCTCACCCCCGCCGGCACCTACGGCCCCGCTCCGATCACGCCGGGCGAGGTGAAGCAGCTGAGCGGCCTCGGCCCCCGGCTGGTGCTCGAGAACCGCCACATGGCCGGCAGCGGCGAGGCCGTCGCCGCCGCATCCGGGGCGAAGATGGTCGAGCTCGTCAACTTCCCCGACGACGGGAACCTCGACCTCATCGCCGTCGCCGAGCAGGACGCCGCCCTCATCGCGGATGCGATGAGGGGCTGACGCATACCCCCCGGGGGGTGCGGGTGAACCGCGATGCGGGGTGCAGTGGTCGCCCGCACCCCCCGCCGCCCGGAAACCCCGATGGAGCGGGCTCACCGCTCCGGCATTGTGAGAGCTGCGATGCATCCCTGTACCGCCACCGCCCTGCGCCGCACCGCGATCCTCGCCGCGGCGCTCATGGCCAGCCTCACGGCCCACGCGGTCTCCGAGGGGCACCTCGCCCTCATGACGCAGGCGCCGCTCATCTGGCTGGGGATGCTCGCGATGGCCGTCCCCTGCGGGGCGGTGCGGCCGGTCACGGAGTTCCGGGCGCGCTCGCCGATCCTCATCCTGGGCATCCTGATCGTCGCCCAGACCGCGATGCACATCGCGATGTCAGAGGTCCCCTGGGCGTTCGGCCTGCAGCCGCACCACGCCGCCGGCCTCACCGCCGGCGCCCTCCTGGCGCACGGCCTCGCCGCCGCGCTCCTGGCCGTGCTGCTCGCCGCCGGGGACCGGTTGCTCGCCGCGGCGGTCGCCGCGGGCCGCGCCATCGTCACCGCGCTCGCCCCGCCGAAGCGGTCCAACGGTACCCACCCGGGGTATCTGGTCCCGTGCGCGGCGTGCGCACCGGCACCGCACCCCCTCACGCGCTGCGGCGCGTCCCGGGCACCTCCCCGCTGACGGAAGCCCCCGCGGACCCGCCGTCCGGCCTCACCGCCGGCCCGGGATCCGCGAACCGCGCGGCCTCCGGGCCGGGCGCATGGCCGAGCGGCACGGCCCCGACCGCGGGTGCGGCGGGTCCTGCCATCCGACGCGACCGCTGACGCGGCCGTGCCCGGGCCCCGCGTCCTCCACCGGTCCGTGCGGCACTCCGTCCGCGTCCCAAGGAGGCTCCCCCGTGAGCGCCCTCGAACTCGCCCGCTGGCAGTTCGCCATCACGACGATCTACCACTTCCTGTTCGTCCCGGTGTCCATCGGCCTGTCGCTGATGGTCGCCTTCATGCAGACCCGCTGGCACCGCACCGGTGACGAGCGGTGGCTCCGGATGACCCGATTCTGGGGCAAGTTGCTGCTCATCAACTTCGCCGTCGGCGTCGTGACGGGCATCGTCCAGGAGTTCCAGTTCGGCATGAACTGGAGCGAGTACTCCCGTTATGTCGGTGACATCTTCGGGGCCCCGTTGGCGATGGAGGGACTCATCGCCTTCTTCCTGGAGTCCACGTTCCTCGGCCTCTGGCTGTTCGGCTGGGGCCGGCTGCCGAAGCGCGTGCACCTCGCCTCGATCTGGCTGTTCGCCTCGGGCACGGCCATCTCGGCGTACTTCATCCTGGCCGCCAACTCGTTCATGCAGCACCCGGTGGGGCTGCAGGTGAACGAGGTGACCGGGCGGGCGGAGATGACCAGCATCCTCGCGCTGCTCACCAACTCCACCCTGCTGTACGCGTTCCCGCACACGCTGTTCTCCGCGCTCAGCACGGCGGCCGCGCTCGTGCTGGGCGTGTCGGCATGGCACCTGTACCGCCGGCGCGACACCGACGTCTTCAAGCCGTCGGCGACCGTCGCGATCGTGGTCCTGTTCGTCTCGACCGCCCTGGGCGGCACCGTCGGCCACTTCCAGGCGCAGCTCATGGTGAAGCAGCAGCCCATGAAGATGGCCGCCGCCGAGGCGCACTACGAGACCGGGCGGGGCGTGGGGCTGTCGCTGCTCGCGATCGCCCCGTTCGAGAAGAACCCGGGTGAGCTGCCCGTGAACATCCAGGTGCCGAAGGCCCTGTCGTTCATGGCGACCAACGACTTCGACGGCGAGGTCCGCGGCATCAACGACATCCAGGCGGAGTACGTCGCGAAATACGGCCCCGGGGACTACGTGCCGATCGTGGGCCTCACGTACTGGAGCTTCCGCGCCATGGTGGGCGCCGGTTTCGCCATGGTCGCGCTCGGCGCGCTGGGGCTGCTGCTCATCCGCAGGGACGCGCTGGTGGGCAACAGGTGGTTCACCCGGGCGGCCCTCGCCGGCATCGCCGTGCCGTACGTCGCGAACGCCACCGGGTGGCTGTTCACCGAGGTCGGCCGGCAGCCATGGGTGGTGCAGGGGCTCCTGCGCACCGAGGACGCGAACTCCCCGGCCGTGTCATCGGCGGAGGTCTGGACCAGCCTCGTGGGGCTCACCGCCCTGTACGGCGTCCTCGCCGTCATCGCGGTGTGGCTGTTCGTGAAGTACGCGAAGAAGGGGCCGGAGGCCTCCGGGACGGTGCCGCAGGGCACGCCCGAGCAGCCGGTCCGCGACCTGACCATGGCGTACTAGGGAGGGGTCATGGACATCCTGAGCCTCGAAACCCTGTGGTTCACCCTCATCGCCGTGCTCTGGTGCGGCTACTTCGTGCTCGAGGGATTCGACTTCGGCGTCGGCATGCTGCTGCGCCTGGTCGGCAGGAACGGCGACGAGCGGCGGGCCGTGATCCACACCATCGGTCCCGTCTGGGACGGCAACGAGGTGTGGCTCCTGGTCGCCGGCGGCGCGACCTTCGCGGCGTTCCCGGAGTGGTACGCCACGCTGTTCAGCGGGTTCTACCTGCCGCTGCTGCTCATCCTGGTCGCGCTCATCGCGCGCGGCGTGGCGTTCGAGTTCCGCGGCAAGCACGACGACCCGAAGTGGCGTGACCTGTGGGACTGGGTGATCGTCGTGGGCAGCGCCCTCCCGGCGCTGCTGTGGGGCGTGGCCTTCGCGAACATCGTCCGCGGCGTCCCCATCGACGCGAGCGGCACCTACACCGGCGGGTTCTTCAACCTGCTCAACCCCTACGCTCTCGCCGCGGGGCTCACCACCGTGGCGCTCTTCGCGGCGCTCGGCGCGATCTACCTGAGCCTGAAGACCAAGGGCGTCCTGCTGGAGCGGTCCCGCGCGTACGCGCGGATGCTGGGGCCCGTCGCCGGCGTGCTGCTCATCGCCGCGGCCGCCCTCACCATGCTCCAGAGCGACGGCGTGTCGGCCGGCGAGCTCGTGAGCGAGGCGCTGCTCATCCTGGCGGGCGCCGCCCTTGCGGTGCTGTCCCGCGGCCCGTCGTCCGGCCGGGCGTTCATCGCCGGCGCGGCGGGTGCCGTGTTCCTGGTGGTCGCCCTCATGGTCGAGCTGTTCCCGAACGTCATGCCGTCCAGCACCTCGGAGGCGTTCAACCTCACGCTCGCCAACGCCTCCAGCACGCACTACACGCTGGTGGTCATGACGGTGGTGGCGGCGGTCTTCACCCCCATCGTCCTCGCCTACCAGGCGTGGACGTACTGGGTGTTCCGCCACCGGGTGGGGATCGACGACGTCGCCCCCACCAACCCGCTGGACGTCCTGGGCCACCACCGCCAGGGCGGGGCCGCCTGATGGGCCCGGCCGGCAGACGACTCCTGCGCGAGGTGCCCGCCGCACGGCGGCACCTGGCGGTGAGCACGGCCGCCGGCCTCCTGGCGGCGGCGTGCATCGTGGCGCAGGCGCTGCTCACGGCGCACGTCGTCGCCGCGAGCGTCACCGGCGGGGCCGTCCTGGGGGACCTCACGGGTCCCCTGGCCGCGCTCGCGGCGGTGACGCTCGCACGCGCGCTGCTGGCGGGGGTGTCGGAGTTCTCCGGCGGCCTCGCCGCCTCACGCGCCGCGGGCGACCTGCGGCGGCGCGTGACGGGAGCGCTGCTGCGCTCCCGCCCGGTGGCCCTCCACGGCGCCCGGCAGGGCGACGTGGTGGCCGCCGCGACCTCCGGCGTCGACGCGCTGGAACCGTTCTTCTCGCGCTACCTCCCGCAGGTGGTGCTCGCCGTGGCGGTGCCGGCGGCCATCCTGCTGACGGTGGTCCCGGTGGACGCCACCTCCGCCGTGGTGATGGCGGTCACCGTGCCGCTCATCCCGGTCTTCATGATCCTCATCGGGAAGACCGCCGAGGCCCGCACCCGGGCCCGGTGGCGGTCGCTCGCCCGGCTGTCGGCGCACTTCCTCGACGTTGTCCGCGGCCTGGAGACCCTGCGCGCGCACAACCGCGCGGCGGCCCAGGAGGCCTCGGTGCGGGCCGTCGGCGAACGGCACCGGGCGGAGACGATGGGGACGCTGCGCATCGCGTTCCTGTCCGCGCTGGTGCTCGAACTGCTGGCCATGCTCGGCACCGCGCTGGTGGCCGTGACCATCGGGGTGCGGCTCGCCCAGGGCGGTATGGGGCTGGAGGCCGGGCTGGCCGTGCTCCTGCTCGCCCCGGAGCTGTACCTGCCCCTGCGGCAGCTGGGCCTGCAGTTCCACGCCGCCGCGGACGGGACCGCCGCCGCGGAGGCGCTGTTCGCGGTGGCCGACCTCGACCCGGCCGTCCCCGAGCCCGTGCACCCGGTGCCGGCGCCGTCCCCCGCGGACGGCCCCATCGCGCTGCGCGGCGTCGCGGTCACCTACCCCGGTTCGAACGCCCCGGCGCTCCGCGACCTGGACCTCCAGATCGCGCCCGGTGAGTTCGTCGCGCTCACGGGCCCCAGCGGCGCCGGCAAGAGCACCCTGGGGCTGCTGCTGGTGCGCCTCGTCGCCCCCACCGAGGGCACGCTCACGGTGGCCGGCGTCGACCTGGCGTGCACGGACCCCGCCGACTGGCGCCGGCACGTCGCATGGGTGCCGCAGCGGCCGCGGCTGCTGCCCGCGACCCTCGCCGACAACGTCCGCCTGGGCCGCCCGGACGCCTCCGACGACGCCGTCGCCGGCGCCCTGCGCGCGGCGGCCGCCGAACACCTGGTCCCGCTCATGCACGCGATGGTGGGCGAGGGCGGCCGCGGCCTGTCGGCGGGCGAGCGGCGGCGCGTCGGCATCGCCCGCGCCGTGCTCCGCGACGCCCCGCTGGTGGTGCTGGACGAGCCCACCGCGGAGCTCGACCCCGAGACCGCCGCCCGCGTCGCCGACGCCGTCGTGGCGCTGGCGGCGTCCCGCACGATCGTGCTCATCACCCATGCCCGCGGCCTCGCCGCCCGCGCGGACCGGGTCGTGGAGATCGTGGAGGGCCGCGCCGCCGACGGCGCGGGCCGGACCGCCGGGAGGACCCGATGACCGTCCACTCACCCCTGCTGCGCGCCGCCGCCCTGGGCCGGCCAGTGCGGGGGCGCCTGGTCGGCGGCGCCGTGCTGTCGGCCGTCGCGCTGGGCGCCGCCGTGGCCCTCATGGCCACCTCCGGCTACCTCATCAGCCGGGCGTCGCAGCGCCCCGAGATCCTCACGCTCACCGTCGCCATCGTGGGCGTGCGCTTCTTCGCCCTGCTGCGGGCCGTCGCGCGGTACGCCGAACGGCTGGTCACCCATGACGCCGCGCTGCGGGTGCTGGTGGAGGCCCGCGTGGCGTTCCTGCGCCGTATCCTGCGCATGCCCGCCGGCGCCCTGCCGCGCGACGGGGACGTGCTGAGCCGGGCCGTCGCCGACGTCGACCGGCTCCAGCACCTGTTCATCCGCGCCCTGGCACCGCCGGTGGTCGCGGCGGCCGTCATCGCCGGCACCGCGGGGGCCGCGTGGCTCATGCTCCCGGCCGGCGGCGCGGTGGTCCTCAGCTTGCTCGCCGCCACCGCCGTGCTGGTCCCCATGCTCTCGGTCGCCGTCACGCGCCGGGCGCAGCGCCGCCAGGCGGCGGCCCGCGGGCTGCTGGCCACGGAGGTGACCGAAGCGGTCGCCGCCGCACCGGAGCTCGTGGCGTGGGGCCGCGGCGACGACCAGGCCGCGCGCGTGGCCGCCGCGGACGGCGCCCTGCAGCGCCTGGTCGTCCGCGACGCCCTCGGCGCCGCCCTGGCCGCGTCGGTTGGCACCGCCGCCGCCGGCATGACCGTCGTCGCGCTGCTGCTCGTGGGGGTCCCCGCCGTCGCGGACGGGTCGCTCGCGCCCGTGCTGCTGGCCTCCCTCGCACTCATGGGGCTCGCCGCCTTCGAGGCCGTCAACGCCCTGCCCGCCGCGGCGCAGGGCATGGCGGGCACGGCGGCGGCGGCCGCGCGCCTGCAGGACCTGGGCTCGTCCCCCGCGCCGGCGGCTGGGACGCTCGCCTCGCCCCGCGGGCCCATCTCGGTCGCGCTGGACGGCGCCGTCGCCGCCCCCGCCCCGGGCGCACCGCCGGCCGTCCGCGGCGCCACCCTGCGCATCGGCCCGGGGGAGCGCGTCGCCCTGGTGGGTCCCTCCGGCTGCGGCAAGTCGACCCTCGCGCGGATGCTCGCCGGCCTGGTGCCGGTCGCCGCGGGCACCGCCACCGTCGACGGGCGGCCTCTGGGCGACCTCGACCCCGTGGCACTGCGCGACCGGGTGCGCCTGTGCGACCAGGACGCCCACCTGTTCGCCACCTCCATCGCCGAGAACGTGCGCATCGGGCGGCCGGACGCCGGCGACGGCGAGATCCGCGAGGTCCTGGGCCGCCTGGGCCTCGGGCCGTGGGTGGACGCCCTCCCGGAGGGGCCGGGCACCGACGTCGGGGACGACGGGTCGCGGGTGTCGGGCGGCCAGCGGCAGCGCATCGCCGTCGCGCGCGGGCTCATCGCGCGGCCCGACCTGCTGGTGGTCGACGAACCCACCAGCCACCTGGACGACGCGGCCGCCGCCCGCTTCGTCGACGACCTGCTGGGCGCCGGGGACGGCACCGCCGTGCTCATGACCACCCACCGGCTCGCCGGCCTGGAGCGGTTCGACCGGGTGCTGGTGATGCGCGACGGCGTGATCGCCGAAGACGGGCCGCCGGCACACCTCGAGCGGGCCGGCGGCGCCTACGCCGCGATGCTCGCCGCCGCCCGGGAGGTCGACGGCTGACCGCTACTCCGCGATGGGCTCCCAGATCAGCTGGCCCACGTCGATCACGAAGTCCACGGCGTGGCCGTGCACCTGGCGGGGCCCGCCGCCGCTGCGCGGCCGGATCTCGCCCGTGCCCACGATGATCGTGTCGTTGAGCCAGGAGTAGCGCTCGTCGGGGCTGGTGTGGGTGCCACTCACCACGATCTGGCGGCGCTCCACCGGGTACGGCCGGGCGTACCCGCGCAGGTCGAACAGGATGTGGGCGCCGTCGTCGGTCTCGATGGCGCCCTGGAAGTTCGGCAGGGCATTGCCGTCCACGCGGGCCACCGGGTGGTTGGCGCCGCGAAGGCGGCCGGCGATGCGGCCCTCCGCCCGGCCCTCGGCGATGAAGTAGTAGTGGCCCTCCGACCCGTGCTCACCCGAGATCACGCCGCCCCAGCTCTCCGGGTAGCGGAAGGTCATGCGGTAGAGGTGCTCGACACGCATCGGTGCCTCCGGCGTCGTGCGGGACTCGTCCACCCAATGATGTCACGCAATTCATGCCTTGCGCGACGTCAATCGGTGGTCAGCGCACCGCCTGCGGCTCCGGCCGCGACCGCTCGTCCGCGGCGCGGCGCAGCCGCCCCAGCAGGGTCACCAGCGCGCCGTCCGGGTCGGCGGACGCCCGCCAGCCGCCGTTGCCCTCCACGATCACCGGCCCCTGGTCGGTGGGGGCGATGTCCCACCCCGGGCACGGGAGCTTGGGGAACGCCGCGGCGGCGCGCAGCGCGAGCGCGACGCAGTCGTCCCAGTCGGGGACCCGCATCCCGGTGAGGCGCCGCCCCGTGTCGGGGTGCTCGTGCACCCGCACCAGGCCGTGCCCGTCGGGCGACATCCGGAACGGCGCCGCCAGGGTGCCGTCGGCCTCCACCCGGGCGATGAGGTTGCCCGTCACGCCGCCGCCCGCGACGCGGAAGTTGTCGACCGCCGCCCCGCCGGTGACGATGCGCAGCACCGCGTACAGCACCTCCGGGGCGCCGGTGCGCGGCAGCAGCGTGATGATGCGCAGCGTGTGCAGGCCCTCCTGCCCGGTGGCCTCGCGCAGCGCCGGGTGCGGCCGCAGGCGGGGCTGCACCACGAAGGCCTCGGCGTCCGAGAGCATCGCCGCCGCCAGGTCCTGCCAGCGCATGCGCACGCCGGCGTGGTCGGCGACGCCGTCACCGTCGCGGTGCAGCACGCGCACGCCGCGCGCGCTCATCCCGGTGAGCGGCTTCACCACGAACTCGGCGGGCGCCGACGCGCGCAGGCGCGCCGACCAGTCGGCGAGCGTGTCCTGGTCGGTACCGGACCTGCGGAGGGTCGCCAGCACCGGGGGCGTCGCCAGCCCGTGCTCGGCGGCGATCGTCGCGAAGCGGCGCTTGTCCGCCATCCGCTCGATCTCCTCCTGGGGGTTGATCGCGTCCTGGGCGGCCTCGAGGTCCACGCGCTTCACGGCCCACGCCTCGCGGGCCGGCCCCTCACGGGGGTCCAGCAGCCCCAGCAGCACCAGGTCGTTCATCTCCCACCCGTCGCGGACCATCCGGACGAGCCGGAGCGCGACCCGGTGGAACGGGGCGCGGTGGGCCCGCGACGCGGCCCGCACCAGACGTGCGGTGCGGACCGCGCGCGCGAACGGCATCCGGCCCGTCAGCCCGCGGTGACGGCGGAGGACAGGTGCTCGATGACCGCGTCGGCGACGCCGGACGTGGTGCCGGCCGCCGGGTCCTCGCGGTCCTCGCGCAGGTCGTACGTGGTCGCACGGCCCTGCCGGACGACCTCGGCGATGGCGGCCTCCAAGCGATCCGCGGCGGACCACTCGTCGAGGTGCCGCAGCATCATCACGCCCGAGAGCATGGTGGCCATCGGGTTGGCGCGGTTCATGCCGGCCATGTACGGCGCGCTGCCGTGGCCGGGCTCGAACAGCACCGCGTGGGTGCCGTAGTTGCCGCCCGGCATCATGCCGGGGCCGCCGATGAAGCCGGCCGCGAGGTCGCTGATGATGTCGCCGTACTGCATCGGCATCACCATGACATCGAACCGCTCCGGGTGCTGCACCATGTGCATCGCCAGCGCGTCGACCGCGGTCTCCTCGAACTCCACGCCGGGGTGCTTCTCGGCGACCTCGCGGCAGGCCGACAGGAACACGCCGTCGGTGGCCTTCATGACGTTGGCCTTGTGGACGGCGGTGACCTTGCGGCGGTTGTTCCGCTCGGCGTACTGGAACGCGTACTCGGCGAGGCGCAGGCTGGCCTCCTCCGAGATCGCCCGGATCGTGATGGCGGCGCCGTCGGCGATGCGGGCCTTCGGCAGCACCTCGCGGACCTTGGCGATGATCGCCTCGGCCTCGGGGGTGCCGGCCATGGCCTCCACGCCCGCGTAGAGGTCCTCGGTGACGTCGCGGATCACCACGACGTCCACGTCCTCGAAGCGGGAGTGCACGCCC
Organism: Thermoleophilia bacterium; assembly: GCA_046330435.1. Classification (GTDB taxonomy): domain Bacteria; phylum Actinomycetota; class Thermoleophilia; order Miltoncostaeales; family Miltoncostaeaceae. The sequence goes on from JAXLST010000011.1 coordinate 172,373, forward strand.
GGGAAGGTGCGGCAGGGACGCACGTTGGCGTACATGCCGGAGGCGACGCGCAGCGCGACGTTCACGCTGCGGAAGCCCGTGACCTTCGGGGTGGAGATGGGGCCCTTGAGGGCCACGCCGTTCGCCCGCACGGACTCCGCGACGGAGTCCGGCAGCGGGGTGCCGTACAGCTCGAGGGCGGGCTCGCCCACCTGCTGCACGTCCCAGTCGAACGCGACGCCGGTGGCCTCCAGCACCCGGCGGGTGGCCTCCACCAGCTCCGGCCCGATGCCGTCGCCGGGGATGAGGGTGACGCGGTGGGCGCTCACTTGGCCTCCCCGTTGGCCATCACGTGCTTCGGGTCCTCGTCCTTCATGCGCTCCATGGAGGCGCGGTCCTTCGCCTCGCGGGCGGCGGCGTCGGCGAGGATCTCCTCGATGTCGCCCGCCGGGATGATCACCGCGCCGGCGCTGTCGGCGTACACGTAGTCACCGGGGATGACGCCCACGCCGGAGATCTCCACCGGCACGTTCGCCTCCAGCGGCATGATGAGGTTGCCGCCCTGCCGCACGGTCTCGCCCTTGCAGTAGGTCACGAAGCCGTAGCCGGCCAGGTCGTCGAAGTCGCGGAAGCGGCCGTCGGTGAGCACGCCGGCCAGGCCGTTGTGGCGCAGGCGGGTGAGCTTGCGGCCGCCGCCCATCGCGGCGTCGGTGTGGCCGCCGGAGGACATCACCAGGACGGTGCCGTCACCGCCCACCTCGTCGATGGCCTTGTAGAAGTTCGCGGCGAAGTCGTTCGCGACGGGGTCCTGGAGGTCCTTGCGGACCGGGAAGTACCGGATGGTCACGGCCCGGCCGAACAGCACGGCGCCGGGGGTGGGGCTCACCAGGTCGAGGATGTGCGCGGGGTGCGAGTAGCGCGCCGCCAGCGCGTCGACGATGGACGAGCACGTGACGTCGAGCGCCATCGCCCGGATCTCGGTGTCGGTCATGGGACCTCCCTGTCGGGTCACTTCGCGCCGGCGGCGGACGCCGGCGTCGGAGCGGGGTTGGAATCGGAGCCCGTGGCGAGGGGTTGACGGGCGGGTGCGGGTCCGCCGTCGGCCGGCGCGGCCGTGGCGGGGGTGCGGCGGGTGCGCGCCCCGGCGCGCACGCGGCGCAGGACGCGCTGGGCGAGCGAGCTCACCCAGAACGGGTTGACCGGCGACGGGTCGAGCAGGCCGTGGGGGTTCACCGCGACCTTCGCGATGTTCACCAGGATCCGCTTGGCGGTCGCGCCGTCGCGTCCCTTGACCGCCGATGCGAGGGCCTCGAGCTCGAGGTCCAGGCGCATCTGGACGGCGCCGGGGATCGGCGTGCCGTCGAACGGCCGGCCGGGCAGGCCCATGACGGCCTCCACGGCGCGGCGCGGGAAGTCGAAGCCCGCGTTCACCGACGCCACCATGGTCGCGCCGAGGCGCAGGTTGGCGTCGTGCGGGTAGAAGCGGCCGTCCTGCTCCAGGAACGAGATCCCGGACGGGCCGCGGTAGTCGACGTGGTCGAGCAGCTTCTTCGCTGACGCCGCGAGGGCGGCGTGGTCCGCGGAGGGACGCTTGAGCGTCGCGAGGCCGCAGCCGCGCGGCCACTCGAGGTCCACCCGGTGCACGACGTACTCGAAGACGCCGTCGCCGCGCACGCTCTGGACGATCCAGCGCTGCCCGTCGATGCGCTCCTGCACGACCGCGCCGTAGCCGGAGCGGGCGAGGTGCTTCACGAGCGCGTCGCGCTCCTCCTCGGTGTCCACCATGCGGGGCGCGTCGATCTCCGAGCCGGAGGTGCGGGGCTTGACCACCGACGGCAGGGGCGGCCACTCGGGGCTGTGCCCCTCGTCGTCGACCTCCACGGTCATGGGCGAGTCCAGGCCCAGCTCGCGGGCGGTGTCCGAGAGCCGCCGCTTGTCGCACAGCAGCGCGTACTGCTCTTCGGTGGGCCCCACGAACACGGCCCGGCCGAGCGCGCCGCGGTTGCGGGAGAGCAGGCGGACGATGTCCTCGTCCACCGGGACCACCGCGTCGACGTCATGCCGCCGGCACGTCTCCGACACCCACGCGACGAACGCGTCGGGCGTCTCCACGGGCGAGGGGTAGCGCAGCGGGCGCGGGCAGGTGAACGACCGGCCGCCGGCCCGGCCGCGGGGGTAGGCCCCCACGACCTCGAAGCCCGCACGCTTGAGCTGGCGGGCCACCCGGGCCCCATTGGGGTATCCGGTCCAAAGCACGAGAACTGTCGGTGCCACACCCTCTCCCTGGTTGTCGGCAGACCGATTGGGTACGCGTCCACTATCGGGGCTGGGACACCTTCACCGCGTCACCCATCGGGGGAGGACGAACCCATCCCGCGGTCCTGTTCGGCTAGGTCCGTCCCCACCGGTCGTACATGACCCGGGACAGTCGCACCCATTACCGCGGGTATCCCGACCCGTCCGTTGGATCGGTTGCGGAATACCCGCGACCCGGGGCTCAAGGGGCGCCGCGTGCGGCGCCCGGAGCCCACCGGGCCGGGGATGTCAGCGGGCGGTACCCACGCCCGCGTCGACGACCGGGGCGCCCGCCGGGCGCACGCCGTCCTGGGAGGCGCCTCCCCGGGCGGGCGCCGGGGAGCGCTTCATGAAGGCGGCGGCGGCCGCGCCGGCGGCCGCCAGCAGCGCGATCACCAGCAGGATCCTGCCGCCGCGCCTGCGGCGCTGGGAGCGTTCGACGGCGGCGCGCACCCGCCCGGCGGCGATGCCCATGCTGCGACGGAACTCGGCGTCGTCGCCCAGTCGCTGGACGATGCGGCGGGCCCGCTCGATGTCGACCTCCTCGAGCAGGTCGCCGGCGCGGGCGCGGTTCACGACGCCCCGTGCGGCCGGAGAGGTGGCGGCCTTCACGGCGGGGGCCACGAGCGCCGCGGACCTGCCGTCGGAGAGCCAGTGGACGAGTCGTGCGGTCTGGTCGTTCATGAGGGTTCCTCCTGGGACCGGTACCCGCCGTCGGTACCCCGCCGCCCGCACGCGGAAACGGGCACCGGGTGGTCCGGAGGGCCGCTCCTGTGGGAGGCTCGGGCCGGTTCCCACCGCACGGAAGGCAGGCCCATGCAGGGGCTCATGATGCACGGGGCGCTCACCCTGGGCGCGATCCTCGACCGCGCCGAACGGGTCAGCCCGGGGTCGGCGATCGTCTCCCGCGGGTCCGACCGGTCGGTGCACCGCGGCACCTACGCCGAGCTGGCGCCGCGCGCCCGGCGCCTGGCCGCCGGCCTGCGCGACCTGGGGGTGCCGAAGGACGGCCGCGTCGCGACCCTCATGTGGAACCAGCGGGAGCACCTGGAGGCCTACTACGGGGTGCCGGCCCGCGGCGCGGTTGTTCACACGCTCAACCCGCGCCTGTCGCCCGCGGAGCTCGCGCACATCGCCGACCACGCCGGCGACGAGGCGGTCATCGTGGACGCGTCCCTGCTGGATGTGCTGGGCGCGGTGCGGGCCCGGCGGGACTTCCGGCACGTGATCGTGGCGGGCGGCGACGCTCCAGAGGGCACGATCGCCTACGAGGACCTGCTGGCCGCCGAGGATCCGGGGCTCCCCGTCGTCGCCCAGGACGACGAGCTGGCGGCGGCGGTGCTCTGCTACACGTCCGGCACCACCGGGAACCCCAAGGGGGTGCTGTACTCCCACCGCGCGCTGGTGCTGCACGCGATGGGGCTCGCCATGGCCGACAGCTTCGCGATCCGCGAGGCGGACACCGTGCTGCCGGTGGTCCCCATGTTCCACGTCAACGCGTGGGGCCTGCCGTTCACCTGCCCCATGACCGGCGCCCAGCTGGTCCTGCCCGGGCGGTTCCTGGACCCGGACAGCCTGCTGGAGTTGCTCACCGGCGAGCGAGTCACCTTCACGGCGGGCGTGCCCACGGTGTGGCTCGCGCTGCTGGAACGCCTGGACGAGGACCCAGGGGCGCACGACCTCTCCGCGCTGCGCTGCATGCTGGTGGGCGGGTCCGCGGCCCCCAGGGGGCTCATCGAGGCGTTCGAGCGGCGCCACGGCCTCCACGTGCTGCAGGGGTGGGGGATGACCGAGATGTGCCCGGTGGGCAGCATCGGCCGCCTGCCGCGGAGCATGGCGGACGCCCCCGCAGAGGAGCGCCTCGCGTACCGCGCCAGGCAGGGCCAGCCGGTGCCGTTCGTGGAGATCCGCGCGCGCCACGAGGACGGGCTGGTGCCCTGGGACGGCACCACCATGGGCGAGCTCGAGGTGCGCGGGCCCACCGTGGCGAGCGCGTACATGGGCGGGGAGGGCGCCGACAAGTTCACCGACGACGGCTGGTTCCGCACCGGTGACATCGTCACGATCGGCCCCACGGGGTGCATCGAAATCACCGACCGGGAGAAGGACCTCATCAAGTCCGGCGGCGAGTGGATCAGCTCCGTCGCCCTGGAGAACGCGCTCATGGCCCACCCCGCCGTGGCGGAGGCCGCGGTCGTCGCGATCCCCGATCCGAAGTGGCAGGAGCGGCCCCTCGCCTGCGTCGTCACCCGGCCGGGCCACTCCCCCACCGCCGAGGAGCTGCGGGACCGGCTGGCGGCGGATTTCCCCTCGTGGTGGCTCCCCGACCGCGTGGAGTTCATCGACGAGATCCCGCGGACCGCGACCGGCAAGTTCAAGAAGGCGGTCCTGCGGGAGCGGTTCGCCCCGCCCGCGGGACACTGAGCCGCACCCGGGCCCCCGGCTCAGTTCGCCCGGGCGGGGACCGATACCCGGGGGAGACGGCCGGGCCCCCGCCGACGCCGGCGTCGCAAACACCCGCCAGCGCCCCAGGACGGGCAAGGAGCACCGGCATGGCTCTCGGTTTCACCCCCCGCGGTTCGTCGTCCGATTCCCTCCGGCTCCTCAAGGACCGCCTGCGGTCGCTTGACGAGCACTGCCTCAGCGACCTGGGGACGGGTCTGGACCGGGCCCGGGCCGGAGACCTCACCGTCACCGTCCGGCCGGTCACGCAGCGGATCGACCAGCGCTCGGGCGACGCGTTCACCGATGAGCTCATCGACCTGTTCAACGGCATGCTCGCCAAGGCGCAGGGCGCGATCGCCGCCTACAACGAGGTGCGCGAGCAGTTCCGCGAGGCGCTCGGCGACGACTCCTGCCTCGAGGACCTGCGCGAGAAGCTGCGCAGCCTCGACGGCCGCTGCCTCACCGGCCTCCAGGACGGCCTGCAGGCCGTCGCCGAGGGAGATCTCGGGGTCGAGGTGGTCCCGGTGACCACCCCGCTCGAGGCCACGCCGGGCCGGGAGCTCGGCGAGCTCGGGGAGCTCTTCAACAGCATGCTGGCCAAGGCGCAGGCGGCCGTGCACGGGTACGAGCACATGCGCACCGAGACCGGCGGCATGGTCCGCCAGCTGGCGGAGACCGCCGCGGCGCTGGAGCGGTCCTCCGAGCGCCTGCAGCTCATCGCCGAGGAGAGCGGCCGGGCGATCGGCGAGATCGCCGGGACGCTGGAGCAGGTCTCGCAGGGGTCCTCCGAGCAGGCGCTCGCCGCCCAGGGCGTGAACGACGCGGTCACCACGGCCGCCGGCTTCGTGTCGGGCCTGGGGGCCAAGAGCGAGGAGATCGGCGAGATCGTCACGACGATCGCCGGCATCGCCAACCAGACGAACCTGCTGGCGCTGAACGCCGCGATCGAGGCGGCGCGCGCCGGCGAGATGGGCCGCGGCTTCGCGGTGGTCGCCGACGAGGTCCGGACCCTCGCCGAGAGCTCGCAGGCGTCCGCCAGCTCGATCGCCACGATCATCGGCGACATCCAGGACCAGACCGCCCAGGCGGTGGCGGCGATGGAGACGGTGCAGCGCGACGTCGTCGGTGTGGCCGCGACCTCCGAACGGGCCGCCGCGGCGGCCGAGACGGTGTCCGCCGCGACCGAGGAGACCTCGGCGGCGTCCGACCAGGTGGCCGAGGCCTCCGAGGAGGTCGCCGGGGCCGCGCAGGCGCTGGCCCGGATGATCGGGCATTTCCGCAACGCTTAGCACGGTGCGGTGACGGGGCGGGCCGGGACCCGCCCTCTCGGGTCATGGGCGGATCCTCGCCGGAGGGGCGGGTGACCGGCGGAACGGGTCGATGCGTGGGACGGACACGACGTCCACCAGCCCACCGCGCCGCACGGCGGCGCTCGCCCCAGGAGCACCCGGCATGGCCCTCTTCACGTCCCGCCCGGCCCAGGACAGCGCCCTGCGCGAGCTGACCGCCCGCATGGAGTCGCTCGAGCAGCACTGCCTCACCGACCTGCTGGCGGGGCTCGCCGCGATGCAGGACGGCGACCTCACCGTCGAGGTCCGGCCAGCCACGACGCACATCGACACGGCGGCCTCCACTCCGGAGGTGCAGGCCATGGTGACGGTGTTCAACGCGATGCTCACCAAGGCGCAGGCGGCCATCGAGGGCTACAACCTGGTGCGGGAGCGCATGCGGCTGGCGCTGGGGGACCGATCCTGCCTGGAGGACCTGCAGGCGCGGCTCACGAGCCTGGACGGCAAGTGCCTCAACGGGCTGGCGAACGGCCTGGAGGCGGTCGCCGGCGGGGACCTCACGGTGGAGGTCATCCCGGTGACCACGGCCCTCGACGCCCGCCCCGGCGAGCACCTGGGGGAGCTGGGGGAGCTCTTCAACGGCATGCTCGCCAAGGCGCAGGCCTCGGTGAACGCGTACGAGCGGATGCGCGCCGAGACCGGCCAGATGGTCACCGAGCTCGCCGGCACCGCCGAGAACCTCGCGGGTTCGTCGAGCCGGATGGCGATCATCTCGGAGGAGACGGGCAAGGCCGTCTCGGAGATCGCCAGCACGATCGAGGCCGTCGCCCAGGGGTCGTCCCAGCAGGCGCAGGCCGCGGGCGGGGTGAACGAGGCCGTCGAGGCCGCCGCCACGGTGGTCGCCGGGCTCGGCGAGAAGAGCGACGAGATCGGCCAGATCGTCGACACGATCGGCGGGATCGCCAGCCAGACGAACCTGCTGGCGCTGAACGCGGCGATCGAGGCGGCGCGCGCCGGTGAGCTGGGCCGCGGGTTCGCGGTGGTCGCCGACGAGGTGCGCAAGCTCGCGGAGAGCTCGCAGGACTCGGCGAGCTCCATCGCGGCGATCATCGGGGACATCCAGCGGCAGACCACCAGCGCCGTCACCGCCATGGACGCGGTGAAGGGCGACGTGCTGTCGGTGGCGAGCATCTCGGAGGAGAACGCCGCGGCCGCCGAGGAGGTGTCGGCCACCACGGAGCAGACCGCGGCCTCCACCCAGGAGGTGGCGTCGGCCTCGGAGGAGGTCGCCGGCGCCGCCCAGCGGCTCAGCGAGCTCATCGCGCACTTCAGGGTGTGAGCCGCGCGGGGCGGGTCAGCACCCGCCCCACCACCGCCTCCACCGGCGTGAAGGGCTCGCCCTCCCCGGCCCACAGGCGGGCGTCGCAGGACTCCGGGCGGTCATCGCCCAGCAGCGGCACCGTGCCCCCGGGCACGGTGCCGAAGTCCCGGTCGTAGCGCGGCGTGTCGCGCCGCTCCCCGGGGATGCGCACCCGCTGGCCGTTGCGGAACAGCAGCCCGCCGCGCACCGCGACCCGGTCGCCCGGCACCCCGGCCACGCGCAGCACCGGGTCGGGCAGCGGGTAGCCGGTGCTGCCGCACGCGGCGCGGATGGCGGGCGTGGGCGCCACGGCGACCACGTCGCCCCGGGCGGGCCGGCGGCCCTCACGGTACGCGTTGCGGTCCACCAGGACGGTCCCGCCCGGCGGGTAGGCGGGGGCCATGGCCGCGCCCTCGTTGACCAGGGGCACGGGGCCGGGCGCGCGGGGGACCCCGGCGGCGAACAGCGCCAGCCCGGCCGCGAGGGCCGCCGCAGGGGCGGCGGCCCTCAGCGCGCGGTCACTGCGGAGCGGTCGTCGCGTAGGGGATCCGCACCTGGATCGGGGAGCCGCTGGTCGTGGTGAACAGCGTGTACGTGGCGGCGTCCTGCGGCCCGGCCTTCACGGCCTGGCAGTAGGACTGCAGCGTGCCGTCCATGTCCTGCCCGTTGACCTGGGTGATGTAGGCGGGCTTCGGGAAGTTCGCCAGCGCGGCGGGCGACCCGGGGACGATGTTGTCCACGATGATCCCGGGGGCGGAGGTCGGCGCCCCGCTCAGCTGCGACGGGTCGGGGACGTAGTCCAGGCCGATGCCCGTCCAGTACAGCGAGCGGCCGGCCTGCAGCTGCGGGACGACCTCTTTGACGCGGTCCACCCCGATCGCGTAGTTCTGGCCCTGGATGATGCGGCCGTTGCGCTGCGTGGTGCCCGCGGAGTTGATCCCCACCAGCTGGGAGTCGGTGTCCACCAACGGGCCGCCGGAGTTGCCCGGGTTGATGGCCACGTCGGTCTGGATGACGTTGGGGTAGTTCGGCACGTCCACGGCGTTGCGCTCGTCGTAGGAGGTGCTCACCACGGAGACCACGCCGGTGGTCGCGGTGAGCTTCGCCGTCTCGCTGTCGCTGCCGGGGAAGCCGACGGCGACGACGGTGTCGCCCTCCTTGATGTCGGCCTGCGAACCGAGCGGGAGGGTCACCAGGCCGGTGGTGTCGGTGACCTTCAGCACCGCCATGTCGTCGCACGGGGCGCTGCCCATGAGCTTCGCCTCGCGGTTCTGGCCGTCCACGACGACCTGGAACTGCTCGCCCTCGTTCACGACGTGCTGGTTGGTGACCACGAGGCCCTGCTGGGCGTCGAGCACCCAGCCGGTGCCGCCCGCACCGCTGTCGCCGGTGAGCGCGAGGATGCGCACGGTGCTGGGGCGCAGGCTGTCCACGATCTCCGAGATGGGCCGCTGCTGGGGCGTGTCGCTGCCGCCGCCGATCACGCCGGTGGCCAGCAGGGTCCCGAACCCGGCGACGGCGACGATCGCGATGGCCCCCACGATGGTGGCCATGCGGGTGTTGCGCCGCAGCTTGCGCCGCTCGATGGTGGACGCCGACGGGCCGTCCAGGTCCTGCGGGATCACGCCGATCTGGGTGGCCTTCGCCGACGGCGGCTGCATGGAGGTGCGGATGAGGGTCTCCCCGATCTGCACCATCTCGTTGCCCTGCAGCAGCACCGGCCCGGTGAGCTTGTGGCCGTTGACCAGCACGCCGTTGGCGGACCCCATGTCGTGCAGCTCGGCCCGCCCGTCGGCGTACACCCGCAGCATCGCGTGCTGCCGGGAGGCCTTCTCGTCGTTCACCACCAGGTTGCACCCGGGGTCGCGTCCGATGACCCAGCGCTCACCCGAGGCCTGGACGGCGCGCCCCTCGTCCCCGCCCGACTCGACCACCAACCACATGCGCGCTCCCCTCCGGTTCGACCGCTGGAATCTACGACGCAAGACCCGCTCGGACCAAAGGCGTGACAGCCCGTGACAGCCGCGCGCCCTCTGCTATCCTCCGCCCCCGCCTGACCCGGGCGGTTAGCTCAGCGGTAGAGCACCTGCCTTACAAGCAGGGGGCCGGCAGTTCGAACCTGCCACCGCCCACTGACCGACCCAGGCGCTCGGGGGTGTAGCTCAGCTTGGTTAGAGCACCGGACTGTCAATCCGGAGGCCGCGGGTTCGAGTCCCGTCACTCCCGCCTCACGAAAGCCCCGCAAACGCGGGGCTTTCCTCGTTCTGGGGCCGAGTTCCGAGGGATCGAGAGGGCCGGGGTGTCACGCAAAGTGTCACCGCTCCGGGTGATCGCCGCCGCCAGGCGCTCACCGATCTCGGCGTGGAGCGCTCCTCCCGATGCAAGCCGCACCAGCAAGCTTGCATCGAGGACCACCGGCATTAGTCGGCGCTGCCCCGCAGTGCCCGCTCCTCGAGCTCCGCGCGATCAGCCTTCAGCGCCTGTTCGAGCGCCTGCTCGCCGACCTCCGGCACTCCTTGCCAGAGGTGCCTCAGGCGTGCCAGCGCATCCATTCCGCGCTGCGCATCCGCATCGGGTCCCGGCAGGCCACGGACGAACTCGACGATCACGGCATCAGCATCGATGCCGCGGCGGCGGCTCTCGGCCTCAAGCCGTGCCCGCTCCTCAGGACCGAGATCGATGCGAATCGGATTGGTCGCCACGCGGCCGATTGTCGGCGCGTCCGGAGCGATCGCGATGGGCCGAGGTGCGGCGGCCTCCAGGTCCTGTCCGCACGTCCTCGGAGTCACTCCGATGCCTCATCGCTGTCGCGATCCATGCCCTTGCAGACTAGCGTTCCGAGGATGGGCAGCGAGCGTCGCCTCACGGGGGCCCCGCGTCGCGGGGCCCCCGCCGTACCGGCGGCCGTTCCCGGCGCTACGGGATGCCCGCCGCGACCTCGCAGCCGCGGGCGCGATCGAGCCCCTGCTCGCCGTCGCAGTCGTCCGCGACACCGTCGCTCCCGTCGAGGCGGTCATCCGCCGGGCCCGCCCGGAGGATGTCGTCGCCGGTCCCGCCGTCCAGGCGGTCCCGCCCGCCGGCGGTGGCGATGCTGGTGGCGAAGTCGATCGTGCTGTCGCCGAACAGGACGTCGTCACCGCCGCGGCCGATGACGGTGTCGTTCCCGGCCCCGGAGTAGCCGAAGCCGACGTTCGGGCTGCTGTCGCCCACCAGCACGTCGGCGGCGTCGGACCCGATGATCACGTCGTCCCCGGCGCCGAACGCCGCACCCAGGCTGTTGTTGTCCCCGATCGCCAGGGACCCGCCGGGGCCCAGGTCGATGAGGTCGTCGCCCCCGTTGCCGCGGGCGGTCCCCCCGACGAACCCGTCACCGACGGCGAAGCTGTCACCGATCGCGACGTCGTCGCCCGGGCCGCCGAGCAGCACGTCGTCGCCTGCGCCCACCGCGTCGCTGCCGCGGGAGTCGCCCAGGAGGCTGTCGTCCCCCGGCCCGCCGAGCAGCACATCGTCCCCGCCGCCGGTGGCGGTGCCTGTGGAGGTGGAGTCGCCGCGGACGCTGTCGTCACCCGGCCCGCCGTCGAGCCAGTCGTTCCCGCCGCCGGCGGCGTCGTTGACCGGGTCCTGGACGTCGCCGCGCAGGCGGTCCTGGCCGTCGCCCCCGGAGATGCGGTCGTTGCCGAGGCCGCCCACCAGCACGTCGTCACCCTCCAGACCGCAGATCCGGTCGTTCCCGCCCCTGCCGTCGATGACGTCGTCGCCGGTCGACCCGACGATCACGTCATTGCCGGGGGTCCCGTCGATCGCGCCGGCACCCACGATCGTCGCGGGCGCGCCGAGGCATGTGGGCCCGGGACGTGCGGGCAGCGCGGTCGCGGCGCCGCCGGCCAGCAGCGCCGCCGCGCCCAGCAGCAGCACGGCCCGTGGGCCCGGCCGGCGGCGCGGTCGCCCTCCGCGTCCGGCCCGGTCTCGGAGGTCAGGGAACGATGGGGTCGCGGGCGTGCCCGCCCCCACGGCGTCGTCGGTCATCTGGTGCCGCCTCTCTCTTCGCGAAGGGCCCGCCGGGAGGCGGGCCGGATGGAAGCTGCTGGTCCGGCGATGACGACCGCACCGGGAGGGACGGCCGTCCGTGACGACGCGGGAGTCCGTGGGGTGGCCCCTGCGTATGCGCGGTCGAACGTATGTGAACATCCCTGCCGCGTGCCACTGGCCGTACGGATAGCGCCGATGTGTCCTTCATCCACGTCTCGGCAGGAAGGAGTGCGGGGCGGGGCGGGGCGGGCCCACGGCTAAGGTGCGGGGCTGCCGGAGGCGCCCGAACCCACATGACCGGATGGTGAGATGACCGCGGACCGACCCGACGGCGCGCTGCGCCCCGAGACCCGGCTGGTCACCGGGGGACGGCCGCCGCACCTGGGCGCGCCGCTCAACGTCCCCATCACCCCGGCCTCGAACTTCCGGGCGTCCGGGCCGTCCGTCGACGGCGACGCCCACCGGGAGTACTCCCGCGACGACGCCACCCCCGGGTGGGACGCCCTGGAGGCGGTCGTGGGTGACCTGGAGGGCGGCACCGCGGTGGCGTTCGCATCCGGCATGGCCGCCGCCGCGGCCGTGATCGACCTGCTGCCCGTCGGCAGCCGCGCGGTCGCGTGCAGCGACGCCTACACCGGTACCAGGGGACTCCTCGCCGACGGGAGGGACCTCGGGCGTTGGTCCGTCGAGTTCACCGACACCACCGACACGGGCGCCGCCCTGGCGGCGATGGCCGGGGCGGACCTGGTGTGGCTCGAGTCGCCCAGCAACCCGCTGATGGAGATCGCCGACCTGCCGGCGCTGTGCGGCGCGGCCCGCCCCACGGGGTCGATGGTGGTCGTCGACAACACGTTCGCCACCCCGCTGCTGCAGCGGCCCCTGGCCCTGGGGGCCGACGTGGTGATCCATTCGGCGACCAAGTTCCTGGGCGGCCACTCGGACCTGCTGCTGGGGATCGCCGTGTCCGCAACGCCGGAGCTGGGCGAGCGGCTGCGCGAGCGGCGTGCACTCGCCGGGGCCACCCCGGGCGCGCTCGAGGCCTTCCTCGCCCTGCGCGGCATCCGGACGCTCGCCGTGCGGCTCGAGCGGTCCCAGGCCACCGCGGGCGAGCTCGCCCGCAGGCTCGACGCCCACCCCGCGGTGGGACGCGTGCGCTACCCGGGCCTGCCCGCCGACCCGGGGCACGACCGCGCCGCCGCCCAGATGGCCGGATTCGGGGCGATCCTGTCGTTCGAGCTCGCGGACGCCGCCACCGCGGACCGCGTGTGCGACGCCGTGCGGGTGATCACCTCGGCGACGAGCCTCGGCGGGGTCGAGACCACCATCGAGCGGCGCGCCAAGCTACCCGGGTCGGACCACGTCCCGCCCGGCCTGCTGCGCGTGAGCGTCGGCCTAGAGCACGTCGACGACCTCTGGGCGGACCTGACCGCCGCGATCGGGTGAGGGAAGTCGCACCGGGGGCGGGGCCGTCACGCGGCCCCGCCCCCGTCGCTCAGGAGGGGTTCCGCCCCGGGATGACGTCCCCGGCACCCAGCTGCCCCTCCGCCATGCCGAACCACCGCACCGAGCCGCCCAGGTAGGCGTTCTCATAGGCGTAGAGCCCCCGGAGCCAGCTCCGGATGGCGGCGTCGGAGACGGCGCGGGACTTGCCGAGCACCTGACGGCACAGGCCGGACGGGAACTCGGTGCCCGGGCAGACGCGGCGCAGCTCGCGCCGGGCGGCGGGCAGCGGCCCGTTCACCGCCTGCGCCACGGTGAAGTCCCGCTTGATGCCGTGGACGCGGTTCGCGATGGCCCGCTTGAGGACGTTCGCCATGTGGATCATCCGGATCGCCCGGGCGTGCTGGCAGGCCATCCGGCTGTGCACCGACGGCCCCTCGCTGCAGAAGGACGCGGGGGCCTTCGCGCCGGTGAAGGGCGCCGGCGCCGGGATCGCCGCGGCCACCGATGGCAGCGAGGTCACGTAGAGCGGCTGCTGGAGCTTCGCGTCGGCCGAGATGGGGCCCGCGAGGTCCGAGCCGGCGACGCCGCGCTGCAGCACCGCGCGCAGGGCGACGAACCGCCGCTCGGCGTCGCGGATGAGCGCCTCGGTCGCGGCGAAGTTCGCGTTCGTGATGTCCAGCCGGCCCTTGGGGTTGAGCGTGAAGCGGTACCCGGAGACCGCCCGGGCCGCGGGACGGGACGACGCGCGCCGGGGCGCCGCCAGGAACGCCGGGATGTCGTCGGCGAGGGCCGCCGTGCCGATGCTGTTGCCGCAGATGTCGCGCCCCGCGACGCCGGCCTTCAGCCACCGCTCGATCGCGCTCATCTTCCGCACCGCCGCCGTCGCGTGGTCGCGGTTGGTCCACATCTGCTGCGGCGTGTCCCGCACCTCGGTGAACGGCACGAAGTAGCGCTTCGGAAGGCCCGGGCACGGCGCGAAGTCCTCGTTGCTGGGCGGAGTGCGCTGTGCGACCACGAGGCTGTTCTCACCGCAGGGCGCACCACCCACGAGCACCGTCATCCGCACCGTCGCCTGGAACGCGGTCTTCGGCGGCGTGCCGCTCAAGCGGCCGGTGTCCGGGTCCAGCGTCATCCCGGCCGGGACGGTCTGCGAGGTGAACCGGAGCGTCCCCGCGCCGGCGCCCGTCACGGTCGGGGTGCCGTCGAACGGCTGGCCGGCGGCCGGCCGCCTGGCGTAGGAGAACCCGACGTCCCCCAGGACGGTGAGCGACAGCGGGGCCGTGGCGGAGCCCGAGGAATCGGTCACCGTCACCGTGTAGGTCGCGGTGGCGGCCTCCGCCGCGGGGGAGCCGGTGATCGCGCCGGTGGCCGGGTCGAGGCTCAGGCCCGCGGGAAGCGCCGGCGACACGGAGAACCGCGGGGTGCCGGTCACCCGGAGCTCGGCGGGGGCCACCGGCAGCGGGCGGCTGCCCAGCGTGCCGCCCCGGTTGAGGCAGAGCCCCGCGTAGCTCACGGACGGCGGCGGGGTGCACTCCACCGCCGGCTGGGTGAGGATCACCCGGTCCGGCTGGGTGCTGTCCGGGAGCGTCCACCCGACCGTCACGGTGACGGTGTGCACACGGGCGTCGGGGAACGTCACGCTGGTGCGCAGCGTCCCGGTCGTGCCCGAGAACACGTGGTCACCGGACTTCACGACCGTCCCGTCGAGCGAGACCGACCACCGGATCGTGTTCACGATCGGCGGTCCGCCGAAGCCGGTGAAGCCGACCACCACGTCGTAGGTGTCGGTGGCGCGGTTGCAGCCCGCCGTCGCGGCGGGCGTGTGGGCGGCCGCGAGGGCCGGCAGCGCAAGCAGCGCGGCGGCGATGACGATGAGGCTCCGAAGCAGTGCTCGCACGGGGTTCCGTCCTGTGAGGCGGCCAATGGGCGCGGCCGTTCCGCCAACTCTTCCATTCCCCCCGCACCCGCCCGTCACCGCACCGTCACGGGGATTGACCCGCCGCCGCCCGGGCACGGAGGGTGGGATCGGACCGTGCCCACGACGGACCCGGAGGCGCAATGGACATCGGCGGATGGACGCGCGACACCGGCTCCCGCCCGCGCCTGCATCTGCTCGGCGGATTCGAGCTGCGGTGCGGAGGACGCCCCGTCGCCATGCCCCGCAGCGCACAGCGGCTCGCGGCGTACCTGGCGGTGCGCGGCCGGCCGCAGCAGCGCATCGCCGTCGCCGGGAGGCTGTGGCCGGAGGTCCCGGACGACCGCGCACAGGCCTGCCTGCGGTCGGCGCTCTGGCGGCTGGGCGCCGGCGACACCAGCCTGGCGACCGCGACCCGGGACGAGGTGGCCCTCGCACCCGACGTCGCCGTCGACCTCCACGAGCTCGAGCGGGCGATCGACGGGGCGCTGGGACCGGGCGAGTCGCCTCCGGCCACCCCGCACGTCCTGCGGCTGCTCACCCGCGAGGTGCTCCCGGGGTGGTACGAGGATTGGGCGGTGTCGGAGCGGGAGCGGCTCAAGGACCTGAGCCTCCACGCGCTCGAGGCCCTCGCCGAGGGACTGCTGGACAGCGGACGCCCCCGGGAGGCCGCCCGCTGCGCCTTCGCGGCGGTGCAGGGCGAGCCGCTGCGCGAGAGCTCCCAGCGGCTGCTCATCCGCGCGTACCTGGCAGACGGCAACACCGCCCTCGCGGTGCGCAGCTACGACGCGTACCGCGCGACGCTCGCCCGGGAGCTCGGGGAGGAGCCGTCCTGGCTCATGGCCGACGTGCGGGCCGCCATCCGGTGGCCGGCCGGACGGGCGGCGTCATGAGCGGGGACGCGGGGCCCCCGGTCCCCGAGGCGCCGTTGGAGCGCACCGACGCCGGGCTGGTGCCGGCGGGCGCGGGGTGGTTCGTCCTGAACGCCCGGGACGCACGGTGGGTGCACCGCCCCGGCATGGGCCATGGGCTGCCGCTCACGGGATGGACCGCCCAGGAGGCCGAGACGTGGTTCCCCATGCTGGGCGTCGCCATCCGGGTGTTCGGCCCGGGGGAGCCCAGCACCGTGCCCCACTGGGAGGCCGACGCGGAGGACTTCCGGGTGCTGCACGGCGAGGCGGTGCTGATCATCGAGGGGCAGGAGCGCCGCCTGCGCCGGTGGGATTTCGTCCACTGCCCGCCCGGCACCCGCCACGCCTTCGCCGGGGCGGGGGACGGGCCCTGCGTGCTGCTGTGCGCGAGCTCCCGGGTGCACCAGGCCGGCGACCGGTGGGGCGCCTATGAGGACGACCCGGCCGCGCGGCGCCATGGCGCGGCCCCGCCGCGGGACACCGACGACAGCCGGGAGGCGTACGCGGCGTTCCCCCCGGCGGCGCCCGTGCCGTACCCCGGCGGGCTGCTCCCGGAGGACGGCGCGCCGTGACCGGCGGCCGCCCGCCGGCCGGCACGGGTCAGCCGGCGGCGGCCGCGGCGGCGGCGGCGAGGTCCGCGTAGACGCGCAGGCGGTCCGCGGCGCCCTCGGCGAAGTGCCCCTCGGCGAGACCGGCGCAGACGCAGCCCCACAGCTCGCCGCCCACGACGACCGGCGCCGCGAGCGTCATCCCGGCCCGGCCGCCGGCCGCCCCGACCTCGCGGACCGCCACGGCGGACCCGTGGGCCACCACCTCGGCGGCGGCGGTCCCGGCGCGTGACAGGTCGACGGTGGAGGCGCGCCGCCCGCCCCCCGGCCAGACGGCCACGGGCACGCCCCGGGAGCCGGCGAAGCGCAGCACGGTGACGGTGTCCGCGGGCAGGGCGTCGCAGGCGTCCCGGGCGACCGCCCCGTGCACGACGTCCGCGGCGGCGCCGCCGGCCAGAAGGGACGCGACGCGGCGCATCGCGCCGTTGTCGCGCTCGCGGTGCTCACGTCCGCTGATGTCGCGGATGCTGTGCTGGACCTCGACCACGGTGCCGTGGTCGTCGTACACGGGACCGCCGGTCACCTCGGCCCAGATCCAGCGGCCGTCGCCGCGCCGGATCCGCACCTCGTAGCGCACCCCGACCTCCCCGGCGGCCATCCGGAGGAACCCCTCCCGCGCGTGCTCCAGGTCGTCGGGGTTCACCAGGCCGGCGTCGAGCTGCGGCATGTCGTTGGGGTCGAACCGCAGGACCCGCCACACCGACGGGGACGCCGACAGCAGCTCGCCGGAGGGGGACAGGCGGATCACCGCGTCGGACTGGTAGCCGTAGAGCGCCCGGTACCGCTGCTCGCTGGCCCGCAGCGCCTCCTCGGCCTCGCGCAGGGCCGTGATGTCGGTGAGCGTCACCAGCACGGCCTCGGGCCTGCCGTCCGCGGCGGGCGCCCCCAGGGGCACCCAGGATGCGACCGCCCAGACGCGGCGGCCGTCGGGCCGGTCGATCCCGATGACGACGCCCGCGCGGAGACGGCCGGTCGCGAACACCGACCTCAGCGGGCTCCGCTCCGCGGGGATCGGCTCGCCCCACGCGTTCACGATGCCCGGGCACATCGCCGCGGCCTCAGTGCCCGCCAGCGATTCGGCCTCGACGCCCAGGATCCGGGCCACGGACGGGTTGGCCGACCAGATGCGGCCGTCCCGGCCCACCACGACCATGCCGTCGTGGGTGGCGGCGACCACGGTGCGGAACCGCTCCTCGGTCGCCCGCAGCGCCGTGACGTCCGTGAAGGTGGTCACCGCGGCCTGCGGCAGACCGTCCTCCCCCACCGGGCCCATGGGCTCGGAGTTGACCTGGATCCAGCGCCGCTCGCCGTGGGCGGGGCTGTCGACCCCCATGATCACGCCGCGCTGCGGCTCGCCGGTGCGCAGGGTCGTCATGGACGGGTGCTCGTGACCGGGGAACGGCGATCCGTCGGCCCGGACCGCGTGCCAGCGGGGGTCCATGGACGTGCGGCCCAGCAGCTGGTCCTCGGTGAGCCCCAGCACCCGCGCGGCGGCCGCGTTGGCCATTGTGATGCGGCCGTCGGCGGCCTGCACCACCAGGCCCTCGCCCATCGCCGCGAACATCGCCCGCAGCTGTTCCTCGGGGCGGAAGCCCGCCTCGACCGTCGACGCCCCCGGTGAATCCATGGCGGGGCAAACTAGTGCACGGAGGCCGCCGCGCAAACGGACGCGCGTCGCGTCCTTCACACCGCCTTCAGACGAAGGCGCCGGATCTTTCGGAAGCCCTCACGCGGCCGGTCCTACGGTTGAGGTGACCGCCCGCTTGACCGCCGTCGCCGACGGCGAGGAGGACCGCATGACCACCCTGCACGGCGTCGCCGCCGGCCCCCGCGACGCCGGGTCCCGCCGTCCGCCCCCGGCGGCGACGGCCGCCCTCACCCTGGGCGCCCTCGGAGTGGTGTTCGGCGACATCGGCACCAGCCCGCTCTACGCCCTGCGGGAGGTGTTCGTGGGCGCCCACCCACTGGCCCCGGACACCGCCCGGATGCTCGGGGTGCTGTCGCTCATGACGTGGTCGCTGATGATCGTGGTGACCATCAAGTTCGCGCTGTTCATCATGCGGGCCGACAACGACGGCGAGGGCGGGATCATGGCCCTCGTCGCCCTCGTGAAACGCGACGGCGGCAGCCGCTGGTTCACGCCGCTGGTGCTGCTGGGGATCTTCGGCGCCGCGCTGTTCTACGGGGACGGGGTCATCACCCCCGCCATCTCCGTGCTGTCGGCGGTCGAGGGGCTCACCATCGTCGCGCCCGGCGTGGAGTCCGCGGTCGTCCCCGCCGCCATCGCCATCCTGGTGCTGCTCTTCGCCATCCAGCGGCGCGGCACCGGCGCCGTCGGCGCGCTGTTCGGGCCGGTGATGGTGGTGTGGTTCACCACGCTCGGCGTCCTCGGGGCCCTGGAGATCGCCCGGCACCCGGGGATCCTGCGGGCGCTCAGCCCCAGCTATGCGGTCGCGTTCTTCGTGCGGGAGCCGGGTCTGGCGTTCCTGTCGCTGGGGTCCGTGGTGCTGGCGGTGACCGGCGCCGAGGCCCTGTACGCCGACATGGGGCACTTCGGCCGTCCGGCCATCACGCGCGCCTGGGCCCTGGTGACCCTCCCCGCGCTGCTGCTCAACTACTTCGGGCAGGGGGCCCTGGTGCTCGCGCACCCCGCCACCGTCGAGAACCCCTTCTACCTGCTCGCGCCCTCGGCGCTGCGCCTGCCGCTGGTGATCCTCGCCACCGTCGCCACCGTCGTCGCCTCGCAGGCCGTCATCTCCGGGGCGTTCTCGATGACCCGGCAGGCGGTGCAGCTCGGGTTCCTGCCGCGCGTGGTCGTGCGCCACACCTCCGGCGAGCACGAGGGGCAGATCTACGTCCCCGTCGTGAACTGGCTGCTGTGCATCTCGGTGGCGGCCCTGGTGGCGGCGTTCGGGTCGTCCAGCGGGCTGGCGTCGGCCTACGGGGTGGCGGTCACCGCGACCCTGGCGATCGACACGGTCCTCGCCCTGGTCGTGGTGCGCCGGCTGTGGCACCGGCCGCTGTGGGCCGTGGTCGCCGGCGGGAGCGCCCTGCTGATCGTGGACCTGGCGTTCTTCTCGGCCCAGATCCCGAAGATCCCCGAGGGCGGATGGTTCCCGCTCCTGGGCGGCCTGGCGGTGTTCACGCTGCTGTCGACCTGGTGGCGCGGCCGGAAGCTGGCCCTCGACGCCCTGTCACGGCGCAAGCGCCCGCTGGCCGGGTTCCTCGACTCCCTCGAGACGTCTCCGCCGACGCGCGTCCCCGGTACCGCGGTCTACCTGGCGACCATCGCCACCGGCATCCCGGCGGCCCTCACCCGTAACGTCGAGCACAACCGGGTCCTGCACGAACACGTCATCCTCATGACCTGCCGCACGGTCCCCGCCCCGCGGGTCGCCGACGCCGACCGCCTGCAGATCCGGGACCTCGGCCACGGGCTGTTCCGGGTGGTCGCCGCGTTCGGGTTCATGGAGGACCCGGACGTGCCGCACGCGGTCCGGCTGGCCGCCGCGGCGGGCGTACCCGTCACCGGCGAGGTCACGTACATGCTCAGCCACATCACGCTGCGGCCCACCCGCGGCGGCGGCATGGCCTACTGGCGCAAGCACCTGTTCGCCGCGATGAGCCGGAACTCCCTGCGGGCGTCCACGCACCTGGGGGTGCCGACCCGGGACGCCATGGAGCTCGGCACCCAGGTCGACATCTGATCCCCCGTCAGCGCGCCGGGCAGTACGGCCGGCAGGCCGCGAACCGCTCGGTGTCCAGGCCGTCCACCGGGGGCACCCGCACCGTGCGGTTGCCGCGCGTGCCGCCCAGGACGATCCTCCGGAGCGCCGTGTTGTCGTCGGTGGTCGTCTCCCGCATGACCTTGCCGGGGTTCGCCTCGATCGACAGGAAGTAGACGCCGTTCGGCACCCTGGTCACGTCGATGGCCTGCCCGGGCGTCTCCGCCGAGTAGGTGTCGCCGGCCCCGACCTCCAGCACCTCCCGCACCTGCACCGCAGAGCGGTCGCCGCAGGCGGTCGCCAGCAACGGGTTCCCCGGGCGGATCTCCGCGTTGGGCACCAGCTGGTCGATCTGGTCGGTGGGCGCGAGGCACCAGGCCTCCTTGGGGCTGCGGCGCACCACGCGCCCGTCGGCCCGCACCAGCGCGTACTCGGCGAAGTCCCGGAAGTGCCAGTGGTCGTGGCCCTCGCGCAGGTCGTACTCGAGCTTGGAGACCGGCACGGAGGCGACGTCCTGGCCGTCCCGGCGGAAGAACTGGTAGCCGTCCATGAGCAGCCGCGGCCCGGAGCGGTAGCCCTCGATGATCATGGGGCCGGGCCCCGCGTTCCACACGGTCGCGCCGAACAGGAGCATGTCCCGCGACCCGGTCTTGCGCACCGAGATGTCGAAGGCGGGCAGGCCCGCCAGGTTCGGCAGCGTGTCCGCGGGCAGCGGCACGTCCGAGACGGGGACGGCCGGGGGCCGCGCGGGCGCCTCGCCGTCGCTGTGGGGCGGTGTGGGCAGCACGGGCTTGGCGGGCACCGGCTTGCCGCCGCCGGGGTCGACCGGGATGGGCAGCGACTTCGGCACCCGCATCTTCACCTGGACGGCGCGGCCCTTGGGGTCCATGCCGAGCCACTCGGCCAGCGCCGGGCGGATCCGCACGCGCACCAGGTAGCGGCCCGGGGCGAAGCGGCCGAGGTTGAAGTCCAGAGCCACCGGGACCGCGTAGTCGGTGTCGAGGCCCAGGTGCAGGGCCCGCGCGAAGGGGTGGAAGGTGCAGCTCTCCGGATAGGCGCTGAGCGCCGGCCCGGACGTGCCGAGCCGGACCCGGTTGGCGTTGACGCACAGGTTCAGCGCGCGGCGGCGCACGACGCGCCGGGACGGGGTGAGGACGGTCACCTCCACCGCCCTGCCGAACCCGAAGGGCCCCACGGGGACCCCGGCGGGCAGCGGCGCGCGGGCGCCGTCCACCACCTGCTGGCCGGTCCACAGGACCGTGCCGGGGGTGCGGCGGACCTCCACGTCCACCGGTCCGCCGCGGTTCACCAGGTAGGCGAACACGGGGATGCCGGCGGGGCTGCCGGGGAACGTCTGGTCGGCCGTGATGGACGGGCGGACGGCGAGCAGGGCGGCCCGGGGCGGGGCGGCGGCTGCGGTGGACGCCGCGGCGGCGGCGATCGCCAGACCGGCGAGTGCGGTCCGGAGGGCGGGGGCGGGGATCCGGTTCATGGCGGAACGCTAGCGATGCGGCGAGCCGGCCGCGCGCACCCTTGGGTGGGCCGGGCCATACCCCCCGGGCGGCGGTCCCGGGGGGCCGATGGACGAAGTGTCCGAACACTGATTTCGCGCCGGTCCGCGGCCGATAGGAACGGAGCGGGCCGCCGGGAGCCCGCCGACACGTGACGGAGCGCGCGCGACCGATGAACACGCCAGACCAGCGGACCGCTGAGCTGGAGGCCGTCCTCCAGGGCCTCCCCGAGCTGTACGTGCGGGTGGACTCCGGGGGCAGCGTCCTGGGCGTGCACGGTGTGCCCGCCCGGGAGATGGGCTCGCGGGCCGACATCGCGGGCAAGCGACTGGACGACCTCCTGCCGCCCGACGTGGCCGGCGAGATCCACACCGCCCTGCGCGAGGTGCTGCGCACCGGCGAGGTCGTGACCGTCCCGTACGGGCTCGAGGTGGCGAAGGGCGTGCGGTGCTTCGAGGCCCGCGTGTCGCGCCTCACCCCGGACCAGGTCGTCGTGGCCTGCCATGACGGCACCGACCGGGCCCACGCCGTCGCGAACCTCCAGGAGAGCGAGGCGCGGCACCGGTCCGTGGTGGCCGCCCTGCACGAGGGCGTCGTGGTGCAGCGCGCGGACGGCACCGTCATCACCTCCAACGCCAGCGCCGCCCGGCTGCTGGGCCTCAACGAGCAGGAGCTCGCGGAGCGGGGCCTCGGCGGTGTGCGGTCCACGGCGATCCGCGAGGACGGCCGGGAGATCCCACCCGACCAGCGCCCGGGCGCCGTGTCGCTGCGCACCGGCAAGCCCATCTCGGGCGCCGTGATGGGCCTGCGCAAGCCCGACGGCGCGACCACCTGGATCTCCGTGAACACCGTCCCCCTCACGCGCCCCGGGGACCCGCAGCCGTACGCCGTGGTGTCGTCGTTCAGCGACATCACCGCCCGGCGGGAGGCCGAGCAGCGCACCCGCACCGGCACCGCGCGCCTGTCCACGCTCATCGAGAGCCTCAACAGCGGCGTCCTGCTGGAGGACGCGCAGCGCCGCGTCACCATCGTCAACAGCGCGTTCTGCGAGATGTTCGGCGTGCCGGCCGAACCCCAGGCCCTGGTGGGCACCGACTGCGCCCAGGCGGCGCACGCCGCGGCGCAGCTCGCCGAGGACCCGGCGGCGTTCCTGGCGCGCATCGACGAGATCCTGGCGGCCAATGCCACCGTCGCCGGAGAGCGGGTCGGGTTCGCGGACGGCCGGGTCTTCGACCGCGACCACACGCTGGTGACCCTCGACGGCCGCATCCTGGGCCGCCTGTGGGTGTACCGGGACGTGACGGCCCTGGTGTCGCAGCAGGCCGAGCTGTCCCGCGCCCGCGACGAGGCCGTGGACGCCGCCAAGGAGCGCGCCGCGTTCATGGCGACCCTGAGCCACGAGATCCGAACGCCGCTGGGCGGCCTGGTGGACCACATCGACCGGCTGTCGCGGTCGTCGCTGGAGGCGTCCCAGCAGGAGCTGGTGCGCATCGTGCGGACCTCGGTCGACCAGATGCTGTCGGTGATCGACGACGCCCTGCAGATGTCGTCCCTGGACGCCGGGGGCGCGACGGTGCAGGACACGCCCTTCATCCCGGGCGATGTGGTCGACGCCGCCGCCGCACTGTTCGCCCCGAACGCGACGCGCAAGGGCATCGCCCTGATGCACCACGTGGAGCCGTCCCTGCGGTCCCCCATGCGCGGCGACCCGGTGCGGCTGCGGCAGGTCGTGGACAACCTGGTGAGCAACGCCGTGAAGTTCACGGACTCCGGGATGGTCGAGGTGGGTGCGTCGATGGTGAGCGGGCCGGACGACCGCCCCGTGCTCACCGTCGCGGTCACCGACACGGGTCCCGGCATGTCCGAGGAGGTACGCGACCGCCTCATCGCCGGGTTCTCCGCCGTCGACGGCTCCGAGGCCCGCCGGCAGGGCGGCACAGGGCTGGGCCTGTCGATCGTGAAGTCGCTTGTGGATCTCATGGGCGGCACCATCGACGTGACCAGCACCCCGGGGCTGGGCAGCACGTTCACCGTCACCGTCCCGCTGGCGCGCGAGGACCAGGCGGCCGCCGGCCGTGCCGGCGCGTCGGCGCCGGACGCCCCCCTGGTGCTGCTGCTGGAGGGCGACGACGCCAACGCGCGGCTCGCGGAGCAGATGCTCGACGCCGGCGGCCACCGCACCGTGCGGGCGCAGACCGCCGAGGAGGCCGTCGACCTGGTGGCCGAGCGCGGCGGGCGGTTCGCCGCGGTGCTCGTGGACTGCCGGGCCGGGCAGGGCTTCGACGGCTACGAGGCGGCCCGCGGCATCCGCCGCACCGAGCAGGAGCGCCGCCTGCCGCGCACCGCGATCATCGGCCTCACCCCCAACGGCCCCGCCGGCGAGCGGGAGGAGTGCCTCATCGCGGGCATGAACGGCTGCGTGGGCATCCCCCTGCAGGCCGGCGAGCTGCGCGAGGCCCTCAGCCGGTGGGCGACGCCGGTGCAGCGGGGCGGCGGCATGGTCCGGCTGTCCGCGCTCGACCGGCTCGTGGAGGAGCACCGCGGCGACCTGGACCACGTGAGCGGCATGGTCTCCCGGTACCTCGACACCCTGCGGCGCGGCGTGGCCGCGGCGCGTGAGGCCACCGCCCGCGGCGACGCGGCCGGCGTGGCCGGCGCCGCGCGGGAGCTCGCGTCGCTGAGCGACGTGCTGGGCGCACCGGGCTTCGCGTCGCTGTGCCGCGACACGGCGCGCAAGCCGCACCCGCGGTCCGCGGCGCAGCTCGCCGAGCAGGCCGCGCAGGTCGAGACGGCCCTGCGGGGCTGGCTCACCACCGTCGGCGGCTGATCACCGCGCCCTGAGGGCGTCCGGAACGGTTCCGGGCGCACCCCGCGTCGGCCGCGGCACGGGCCCTCGAGCGACCCCGTGCGCGTGCGTGCGGGCGCGCGTCGCCGGTGCCCCCACGGGGCGTCGGTGCGGTTCCGGGCGGCGCCCCCTGGCGACTGGGATGGATGATCGACAGGGGACGACGCCGGCATCGCCGGGGGCGGCCCACTCGCGCCCGGCGCCTCGAGCCGCCCGGTGGCACGGAGTGCATCCCGGGGGCCTACCGCACCCTGATCCGTCGCGCCCTGCGTGCCATGCGGGTACGCGCGGAACGGGCTGCGGAAAAACCCGAGGCCCGGCGGTTCAGGCGGGCGGACGGGGCCGGAGCGCCCCGGGCACGGCGATCCAGCGGTACGCGACCTCGCGCCCCGTGATCTCCAGGATGCCCACCGAGGGGCTGCTCCGCTCGGGCTCCAGGTGCCGCCGGTAGCGGGCGAACGCCCGCCCGCGAAGACCCCGCACGCGGCGCGACGGGTCCGCCTCGAACGCGTACGCCCCGCCGGGGGAGAACATCAGCACGCCCCGGGTGCGCCGCGCGTACCGCATGTGGAAGTGCCCGAACACGACGACGTCGACGGGGCCGGTGGCGCGCAGCAGGTGGCGGCGCAGCCCGGGCACCGTGGGCCGCCCCATGACGAGGCCGCCCAGCACCATCGGCACCTCGCTGCGGGACGGCCGGTGGCCGTGGCACACGCCGATCCGCACGTCCCCCACCCGCACCACGGCGGCGTCGGGCAGCGCCTGCCGCATCGCGCGGTCGTGGTTGCCGCGCACGGCGACCACCGGGGCGATGCGGGCGAGCTCGCGCAGGACGCCCCCGACGGTGATGTCCCCCGCGTGGATGACGAGGTCCACGCCGGCGAGCGCCTCGGCGACCCCGGCGGGCAGCGAGGGCAGGACGTCGCCCACATGGGTGTCGCTCACGACGCCCACGCGGATGGTGGGGGATGGCTCCGGCACGTGCCCCCGGAGCCTACCCCGGCCGGGTCAGGCCGGCGGCGCGGCGGTCTCCACCGCGACCGACACGGCGGCGGTCCCGGCGGTGAGGGGGTTGGGGATGACCACGGTGACGGCACCGTCGGCGACCGCCGCCCCGCCCACGTCGATCACCGCGCCGCCGTCGCGGACGGTCGCGGCGAGGGGCCCGGCGGACGAGGGCACCACGAGGGCCGCGGCCAGCGCCGCAGGGTCGACGCCCGGCGAGCTCACGCGGATCGTGACCTGGGCGTCCCCGGCCGGCCATTCGGCCCGCACCGACGCGACCCCCCACTGGGGCACGGTCACGGTCTGCGGGACCCCCGCGGCGGCGACCGGAGAGCCCAGGCCGAAGAAGTCACGCACGCCGGGGGCGAACAGCACGTCGCCGAACGGCGACCGCAGGCCGCCGCACAGCGACCGCGCGGCCTCCTGCAGGGCGGCCGTCCACCGCGCCGTCCCGGCCGCCCGGATGACCGCGGCGGCGGTGGGTGCGTTGCGCAGGCCGGTGACGCGCCGCAGCGCGGCGAGGACGCGGGCGGGCCGGGCGCGGCCGCCGTCGAGCGCCTGCCACACCCCCCAGGAGACGTACGGCTCCAGGCCGGTGCCCTGCGGGTCGAACCGGCTGCAGAAGCGCGCGACGCGCGTCGCACCGCCGGACAGCGTCTGACCGCCGGCGTCGCTGGTGAGCGTGCCCGCGAAGTCCTGCGGCTCGGCGCGTGCGGCGAACCACTCGGCGGTGCCCTCGGCCAGCAGGTCGGGCGCGCCGGTGGACGTGGACGTGTTGCACTGCACCACGTGGAACAGCTCGTGGGCGAGGGCGGCGGCCGGCGCCGCGTCCGCGGGGGCGAGCACCACCAGCTCGGCGCTGCGGAACGTCACCCGCTGCAGGCGGCGGCCGGTGGGGATCTCCGCGCACGAGGTGCGGCCGGGGGTGCCCGCGGACACGCTGCCCGTGACCCCCGACGCGTCCAGGACGATGTCGACGCGGCGGTCCCCGCCCACGAAGTCCGACGGCCGCCCGGCGACCGCCAGGCGCAGGTCGGTGGCGAACCGGCGCCGCACCCCGCCCGTGATGCCGGCGAGCACCCGCGTGCGGGTCGCCGCCGGCAGGCCCGCCAGGTACTGGCCGCGGGTGCGCGCGCCCAGGCCGTTCAGCGCCACCACCCGCTCGGCGGGTCGCGCGCGCAGCAGGAACCGCGTGAGCTCCGGCTGCCGCACGGTGGGCGGTGCCGCGTCGCCGGTCATGCGGGGAAGCCGAGCCCGGAGGCGGCGCCGCGGGCGCGCTCGGCGACGCCGGCGGTGGCGGTGACCACCGGAGGCACGGTGCGGCAGGAGCCGTCGGCGCCGCTCACCGCGCCGGCCGCGCCGGGCGTGTCGCCCCACCAGATGCGGAAGGTCGCCGTGTCGAGCCGGCACGGCATCCCGAGGCGCTTGGCGGTCTTCGGGACGACGTCCCCGGGCTGGGCCTGCACGCCGGTCGCCGCGCCGGCGGCGGGGACGGCGACGAGCATGGCGAGAAGCGGCAGGGCCGCGCGGGGGCGCAGGATCGGCACGGCCCGGATGCTACGGCGGATTCGCCCGCGCGCCCACTGGACGCACGGGCGGGTCCTCAGGCCGCCGGCGGCAGGTCCCCGCGCACGGTGACCGCGTCGCTGGCGCGCTCGTAGCCCAGGCGCGCGTTCACCGCCCGCATCGGTGCGTTGTCCAGGTGGTTCCAGGCGCGGATCTCCCGGACGCCGACATCCCACGCGGCGGCGTGGCACGCGCGCTTGACCAGCACCGCCAGGCCGCGGCCGCGCCATGCGCGGGCCGTGGCGGTGTAGTCGACGACGGCGACGTCCGGACGGGCACGGTGGTGCCGCAGGGCGCACATCGACACACCGCGCCCCTCCGCGACCGCCAGGATGATGGTCCGCGGGTCGAAACTGCCGTCCGCCAGAAGGTCCTCCCACCACCCCTGCCCCTGCGCCACGGCGCCCTCTCCGGGGATGTCCGGGATCGTCTCGGCGTCCAGCGCGACCAGGTCGTCCAGCAGCGCCGGATCGTCGGCGAGCGACCGCAGGGCCACGCCGGCCGGCGGCTCCGGATCCGGAGGCCGTTCCGGAATGCGCAGCACGACGCGCTGGCTGCGCTCGACCTCATGGACGCCGCCGGCGGCGAGCAGGCGCAGCGTCTCGGGCTGATCCTCCGGCACGCCCCCGCGAAGGAGCGTCACCCCGTGGCGTGCGCAGTGGGCGGCCACCGCATCCCACAGCGCGGCCCCGGCGGTCGCGTGGTGCCCGGGCAGGACCGCGAACCGCAGCCACATGCCGTGGGGCTCGTCCCAGGACAGGATGGGCCCCAGTTCGGCGACGGCGGCGTCCACGCCGTCCTCGGTCGCCAGCAGCACCACGTGCCGCGGGTCGCGGGCCGCCATCTGCCACAGGTCCTCGACGCCCAGCACCTCGCCGGGGTCGACGGCGCGCGCGGCCGCCACGGCGCGCACGGCGTCCGGGCCCGCCACGTCGACGGCCCGGACCTCGGCCATGGCTACATCCCCATCCCGTGGTAGCCGGCGTCCACGTGCAGGGTCTCGCCGGTCACCGCCGCGGACAGCGGGGAGGCCAGGTCCAGGCCGGTGGCGCCCACCTCGTCCACCGTGATCTCGCGGCGCAGCGGGGTGCGGGAGGCGATGGTGTCGGCCATCTCCGAGAACCCGGGGATGCCGCGGGCGGCCAGGGTGCGGATGGGGCCGGCGGAGATGGCGTTCACGCGGATGCCGGCGTCCCCGAGGTCCCACGCCAGGTAGCGCACGATGCACTCCAGCGCGGCCTTCGCGATGCCCATCACGTTGTAGCCGGGCACCGCGCGCTCGGCGGCGACGTACGACAGGGCCATCACCGACCCGCCGCCGGAGGCCCGCATGTGCGGCTCGGCGGCGCGGGCCAGGGCGATCAGCGAGTACGCCGACACGTCCATTGCGAGGGCGAACCCGTCGCGGGAGATCTCGGTGAACTTGCCGGTGAGGTCCTCCGGGCGGGCGAACGCGACGGCGTGCACCAGCACGTCGATGCCGCCCAGGGCCGCGGCGGCGGCGTCCACCGATTCGCCCACCTGGGCGTCGTCCTGGACGTCCAGGGGCAGCACCGGCACGTCGCCGGAGAGCTCCGAGGCGAGCTTGCGCACGTCCCGCTCGGTGCGTTCGTTCTGGTAGGTCAGCGCGACGCGGGCGCCGTGCTCGTCGAGCGCCTTCGCGATGGACCAGGCGATGCTCCGCTTGTTGGCGACGCCCACCACCAGCGCGCGGGTGCCCTCGACCAGACCGCTCATGCGTCCTCCCGTCCCCATGCCGGATCAGCGGCGGCACGCTACCACCGGCGGCACCGATGAGTTCCGCGGCCCCCCGGCGTCGGTCATGGTGACGGCACCGCACGGACGAACGGAGGAGCGGATGGCCACGATGGGGAAGATCGCGACGTGCCTGTGGTTCGACACCCAGGCCGAGGAGGCGGCAGAGTTCTACGCCTCCCTCATCCCGGGGTCCCGGGTCGTGCGGATCGACCGGTTCCCGGGCGGCGAGCGGGAGGGCCAGGTGGCGCTCGCGGAGATCGAGCTCGCCGGGCACCGCTACCAGCTGCTCAACGGAGGCCCCGCGTTCCCGCAGAGCGAGGCCGTGTCGATCGTCGTCACTTGCGACGGCCAGGAGGAGGTCGACCGGCTCTGGACCGCCCTCACCGCCGACGGCGGGAGGGACAGCGCCTGCGGGTGGGTGAAGGACCGCTTCGGCGTGTCGTGGCAGCTCATCCCCGACGGCCTCATGGACCTGATGTTCAACGGGGACGCGGCGTCCCGGCGCGCCTGGGACGCGCTCATGACGATGCGGAAGATCGACATCTCCGCGGTGCGGGCGGCCCACGCCGGCCCCTGAGCCGTCCAGCGGGCGGGACCCCCGTCGCCGCGGCGACGACGGGGGTCCGCCGCGGCGCGCGGAGATGTCATGCTCCGCCCCCATGCGCCGACTGCTGCTGCTCGTCGTCCTCGCCGCCACCGTCCTCGGGCTCCCGGCGACCGCCCTGGGGCACGCGATCGTGCTGCAGAGCAGCCCGCCGTTCGAGACGGCCGTGCCGACCGCGCCGAAGAAGGTGCAGGTCCAGTTCAGCGAGCCGATCCAGCTGCTGGGCGCAGCGGACGTGCAGGTGGTCGACGCCCAGGGCCGGCCGGTGAGCGGCGGCAGCGCCCAGGTGAGCCCCACCGACAGCAGCCTCCTGGAGATCCCGCTGAAGGACGGCCTGTCCGACGGCACCTACACGGTGCGCTTCAAGGTGGTGAGCGCCGACTCGCACATCATCGGCGGGGCGCGCGCGTTCGGCGTGGGATCCGGGCCGGTGGCGGCCCCGTTCCTGGGCAACGGCACGGACAACGGCCCCGACGAGACCAGCGCGTGGGCGGTGAGCGCCCGGTTCTTCGAGCTGGTGGGCCTGGGCGGGCTGCTGGGGCTGCTCGGCTTCCGGTGGCTGGTGTGGGGCCCGGCGTGGCGCCGCCGCCTCACCGGCGTGCCGGCCGCCGAGCGTGAGGCCGCGCTGGGCTGGGGCCGCGACGTGTTCTGGGTGATCTTCGGGACCCTCGCCGTGGGGTCGATGATCGCCGAGGGCTACCTGCTCATCACCTACTCGGCGAACGCCCTCGGCACCACCGTGCTGGACACCCTCAAGGACACCTCCGGCGTGGGCGACGTGCTGGCCACCACCCGGTTCGGGTCGCTGCTCCAGCTGCGCGGGGCGCTGCTGTTCGCCCTGTTCGCGATCGGCGCCTGGCAGTTCCTCGCGGAGTTCGGCAGCACCAACGCCCCGAAGGCCGCCACGGCGACGGGCGCCCGGGTGCCCGCGGCGATCATGGCCGGCCTGGTCCTCATCGTGCTGTACGGGATCTCCAGCCAGGGGCACGCCTCGCAGGCGCCGTGGGCGCCGCTTCAGGTGGCCGCCGACGTGGTGCACCTGGGGGCCGCCGCGATCTGGATCGCCGGGCTGGCGGTGATGGTGGTGGTGCTGCGCCGCGTCCCGCAGGTCGCCCAGCAGCACGGCCCGCGGATCGCCGCCGCGGTGCTCTACACGTTCTCGGGCGTCGCCCTCGCCGCGGTGGGCGTGGTGGTCCTCACCGGCGTCGTGCGGTCGATCGGCCAGCTGTCGGACCCCGCGCAGCTGTGGGACAGCTCCTACGGCCACAGCATCCTCATCAAGGTGGGGCTGCTGTCGTTGATCACGCTGGTCGCCCTGTGGAACCGGCGGGTGACGAACAGCATGGCGGTGGTCTCCGCCCCGCCCCGCCGGGCCCTGTCGATGGTGCGCCGCGCGGCGACCGCGGAGCTGGCGATGGCCGTCACGGTGGTCCTGGTCGCCGCGCTGCTGGTCGCGCAGGTCCCCGGGCGGGTCTAGGCACCGCCTCCGGCGCGCGCGGCGAGGGCTCGCCGCGGCACCCGCCGTTCGACTAGGCTGCCCCTCGCGCCGCGGTTCGTCCGCGGCGGGGGCACCGCATGGCCCGGCGTCTTTGGTCGGCAGAGACGTCGCGGTCGTCTGGCGCCGCAGAAACGCCGAACACCACGAGGGGACACACCCGAATGAGCACCATTCCCGCCCCTGAGGGCGTCGAGGTCCGCGGCGAGGCCACACCGGCCGCCGTCGAGATCCTGACCCCCGAGGCACTCGCCTTCGTCGCCAAGCTGCACCGCGCGCACAACGCGCGCCGCGTGGAGCTGCTGCAGAAGCGCGTCGAGCGCGCGGCCGACCTGGCCGCGGGCAAGAAGCCCGACTTCCTGCCCGAGACCGCGTCCGTCCGCGAGGGTGACTGGACCGTGGCCCCCGTACCCGCCGACATGCAGGACCGCCGCGTCGAGATCACCGGCCCCGTCGACCGCAAGATGATCATCAACGCCCTGAACTCCGGGGCGAAGGCGTTCATGGCGGACTTCGAGGACTCGAACACCCCCACCTGGGAGAACACCATCCTGGGCCAGGTGAACCTGCGCGACGCCGTCGCGCGGACCATCGAGTTCAGCCAGGATGGCGGCAAGCACTACAGCCTCAAGCCCAAGGGCGAGACCGCCACGCTCATCGTGCGGCCCCGCGGCTGGCACATGGTGGAGAAGCACGTCCTCATCGACGGCGAGCCGGCGTCGGCGTCGATCTTCGACTTCGGCCTCTACCTGTTCCACAACCACGCCGAGATGAAGGCCCAGGGCACCGGCCCGTACTTCTACCTCCCGAAGATGGAGTCGCACCTGGAGGCCCGCCTCTGGAACGACATCTTCGTGATGGCGCAGGACACGCTCGGCATCCCGCAGGGCACCATCAAGGGCACGGTGCTCATCGAGACCATCCTCGCCGCGTTCGAGATGGACGAGATCCTGTACGAGCTCCGTGAGCACTCCTCCGGCCTCAACTGCGGCCGCTGGGACTACATCTTCAGCTGCATCAAGAAGTTCGGTCCCGACCCCGAGTTCGTGCTCGCCGACCGCGGCCAGGTCACGATGACCACGCACTTCATGCGGTCGTACTCCCTGCTCTGCATCAAGACCTGCCACCGCCGCAACGCCCACGCGATGGGCGGCATGGCCGCGCAGATCCCGATCAAGGGTGACGAGGCCGCCAACGAGGAGGCCCTCGGCAAGGTGAAGGCCGACAAGGAGCGCGAGGCCAACGACGGCCACGACGGCACCTGGGTCGCCCACCCGGGCCTCGTGCCGATCGCGATGGACGCGTTCAACGCGGTCATGAAGGGCCCGAACCAGATCGACCGCAAGCGTGAGGACGTCAACATCACCGCGGCCGACCTCCTGGACTTCGGTCCCGCCGGCCCCATCACCGAGGCCGGCCTGCGTCAGAACATCAACGTGGGCATCCAGTACCTGGGCGCCTGGCTCGGCGGCACGGGCTGCGTGCCGCTGTTCAACCTCATGGAGGACGCCGCCACGGCGGAGATCTCCCGGAGCCAGGTGTGGCAGTGGGTCCACAGCCCCAAGGGCATCCTCGACGACGGCCGCAAGATCGACATGCCGCTCGTCAAGCAGATCATCGCGGAGGAGATGGTGAAGATCCGCGAGGTGCGCGACGGGGACCCCACCGGCGAGTACCAGCGCGCCGCGGAGCTGTTCGAGGGCCTCATCGAGCCGAAGGACTTCACGGACTTCCTGACGCTCCCCGCGTACGACCTGATCGACTAGCACCGACCCGCAGGACACCGCCTCCCCCGGCCCGCCGGGGGAGGCACCCCTTTCTCCATGCAGCTGGCGCTCATCCGACACGGCATCGCCGAGGACGCCGGCCCGGCCACCGGCTACCGGGACGAGCCGCGGCGCCTCACGGAGGAGGGGATCGCGAAGATGACCCGCCAGGCCGCGGGCATCGCGAAGCTCGGCCTGGAGCCCCAGGCGATCCTGTGCTCCCCGCTTCCGCGCTGTGAGCAGACCGCCCACATCATCGGCGAGCGCCTCGAGGTGCCCGTCGTCCCCTTCGAGACCCTCCGCCCCGGCGCCCGCGTCGAGGCGGTGCTGGACGCCATCGCGTCGTTCCCCGACGCGGACTGCCTCATGGTCTGCGGCCACCAGCCGGACCTCTCCATCATCACGGCCGAGCTCATCGGCGGCGGCGTCGCGGAGTTCCGGAAGGGGTCGCTGGCGATCATCGACCTGCACCGCCGCGCCCGGAACGCCGGCGTCCTGGAGATGCTCCTCACCCCGAAGGTGCTGCGGCACCTGGGGTAGGGCGTCTCGCCGGCTTCTTATGACCGCCCGGCGGTTCTGAAAAGCCGGGCCGGGCGGCCATAAGCAGCCCGCACCGGTGTTGAATGGCGCCATGCGGATCCCGGACAGCGCCAGGGAGGTCCTCACCTCGGGGCGCCTCGCGCACTTCACGACGATCCGGAAGGACGGCCGCCCGCACACCACCATCGTGTGGACCGACGTCCAGGGTGACGAGATCGTCATCGGGAAGCTCTTCGAGGACGACAAGGTGCGCCACATCCGGCGCGACCCGCGGGTGTCACTCTCGATGGAGGCCGACGGCGACCAGATGGGGATGCGGAACTACCTGGTGGTGGAGGGCGAGGCCCGCATCACCGAGGGCGGCGCCCCGGCCCTGCTGCAGGAGCTCGCCCAGCGCTACGTGGGTCCGGGCACGCGGTTCCCGCCCATGCCGGACCCGCCGGAGGGCTTCATCATCCGGGTGACCACCACGAAGGTCCGTGGCATGGGCCCCTGGGGCACCACGCTCTGAGCCGGTTCCGAGGCCCGGTCGCGACGGCCGGGCTCATGGCGTTCACCGCCCAGGCGCTGGTGGGCTCGTCGTTCGCTGCGGCCGTGGCGCTGGACGACTACCCCATCGCGGGCGGGCAGGCCGGACGGTACGCGCTCGCGGCGCTCGTGATGCTCTGCATCGGGCGGTTCCGGCTGCCCCGCCTCACCCGCGCGGACCTCGCGCCGCTGCTGGGGCTCACCATCACCGGCCTGGCGGTCTTCAACTGGCTCATGGTGAAGGGCGTGGAGATCAGCGACCCGGCCAGCATGGGCGTGATCGTGGGGTGCGTGCCCGTCGTGCTGGCGATCCTGGGACCCCTGCAGCGCGGGCAGCGTCCCCGGGCCGGGGTGGTGGCGGCGGGGATCATCGTGGCCACGGGCGCCGCGCTGGTGCAGTGGACCGGGGAGGCCCCGGCACTGCTCGGCATCGTGCTCGCCCTGCTGGCGCTGGCGTGCGAGGCGGCGTTCACGCTCCTGGCGGTGCCGCTCCTGCCCCGGCTGGGCGCCCTGGGCATCACCCAGTGGGCCACGATGCTGGTGGTCCCCATCCTCCTGGCATGGGCGCTCCTGGTGGAGGGCCCCTCCGCGCAGCGCCTCCCCGAGACCAGCGAGCTGCTCGCCCTGCTGTGGCTCACCGCCGGGGTGACGGCCATCGCGTTCCTGTGCTGGTACGGGGCGGTGCACCGCATCGGCGCCGACCGGGCGGGGCTGTTCAGCGGCGTGCTGCCGGTGAGCGCCGCGGTCCTCGGGGC
>JAXLST010000012.1:0-188018 GCA_046330435.1 Thermoleophilia bacterium
ACGTCGCGGAGATGACGCGGCTCGGCCTGCCGGTCCCGCGCGGGTTCACCATCACCACCGAGACCTGCATCGCCTACCTGCAGGGCGGCCACGCCTTCCCGGACGGCCTGGCGGACGAGATCACCGAGCACCTGGCCCGCCTGGAGGAGGAGGCCGGCAAGAAGCTCGGTGATCACGACAACCCGCTGCTCGTATCGGTACGCAGCGGTGCGAAGTTCTCGATGCCGGGGATGATGGACACCGTCCTGAACCTGGGCATGAACGACACCTCGGTTGAGGGCATGGCCGCCCGCACCGGCAACCCCCGGTTCGCGTACGACAGCTACCGGCGGTTCATCCAGATGTACGGCGACGTGGTCGCCGAGGTGGAGCGCAGCCACTTCGAGGAGGCGCTCACCGCCATGAAGGCGGACCGCGGCGTCGAGCTCGACGTGGACCTCACCGCCGACGACCTGAAGGAGCTCGTCGCCCAGTTCAAGGCGATCTACGAGCGGCACAAGGGCGAGCCCTTCCCGCAGGACCCGCGGGCGCAGCTGGACGGCTCGATCCGCGCGGTGTTCGAGAGCTGGGACAACAAGCGGGCCCGCGACTACCGCCGGGTGAACCGCATCGACCACAACCTCGGCACCGCCGTGAACGTCCAGCAGATGGTGTTCGGCAACACCGGGCCCAAGTCGGCGACCGGCGTGGCGTTCACCCGCAACAACACGACCGGCGAGCACACGGAGCCGTTCGGGGAGTTCCTGGTGAACGCCCAGGGCGAGGACGTGGTGGCCGGCATCCGCACCCCGGACCCCCTGCCCAAGCTGCGCGACCACCTGCCCGAGGCGTACGACCGGCTCATCGAGACGATGGCGATGCTCGAGCGGACGTACCGCAACATGCAGGACGTCGAGTTCACCATCGAGGACGGGCAGCTGTTCATGCTGCAGACCCGCAACGGCAAGCGCAGCGCGCAGGCCATGGCGCGGATCGCCGTCGAGATGGTGGACGAGGGCCTGGTGACGCCCGAGGAGTCCCTGCGGACCCTGGTGGACGCCAACCAGGTGCGCCAGCTGCTGCTGCAGCAGCTCGACACGGCCGCCGCGGACGAGCCCATCGCCTCGGGCGTGGCGGCGTCCCCGGGCGCGGCCTGCGGCACCATCGTGTTCAGCGCCGACGAGGCCGAGGAGCTCGGCCGGGCCGGCCAGCCGGTCATCCTGGTGCGCGACGAGACCACCCCGGACGACTTCCACGGGATGGTCGCCGCGCAGGGCATCCTCACCGCCCGCGGCGGCAAGACCAGCCACGCCGCGATCGTGGCGGTGGGCATGGGCACCCCCGCGGTCACCGGCGTGAGCAGCATCGAGGTGGACGAGCGCGCGGGCGTCATGCACGTGGGGCGCCGGGTGTTCGACAAGGGCACCTTCGTCACCATCGACGGCACCACCGGCAAGGTCTACGAGGGGCAGGCGCCGCTGCTGCCGCCGGACCCGCACAACCCCTACCTGGAGCGGATCCTCGCCTGGGCCGACGAGCACCGGACCCTGCGGATCCGCACGAACGCCGACACCCCCGAGGACGCGGTCCGGGCGCGGGAGTTCGGCGCCGAGGGCATCGGCCTGTGCCGCACGGAGCACATGTTCGGCGGTGAGGAGCGCCTGCCGATCGTGCGGGACATGATCCTCGCGACCAACCGGGACGACCTGGTCGCCGCCCTGGAGAAGCTGCGGGTGTTCCAGGAGGACGACTTCGTCGGCATCTTCCGGGCGATGGAGGGCCTGCCGGTCACGATCCGGCTCCTCGACCCGCCGCTGCACGAGTTCCTGCCGGACCACACCGAGCTGCGGCTGCGGATCGAGCGGGCCCTCGCCTCCGGTGAGCGCGACATGGAGGCGGAGTCCCAGCTGCCGAAGGTCGAGAAGCTCATGGAGGTCAACCCGATGCTCGGCACCCGCGGGTGCCGCCTGGGCATCGAGATCCCCGACCTGTACCGCATGCAGGTCGCGGCGATCATGAACGCCGCGTGCCGGGTCAAGAAGGAGTCCGGCGTCGCCCCGATCGTCGAGATCATGATCCCGCTGGTGGGCTTCGAGGAGGAGCTGCGCCTCATGCGGGAGGAGACCGTCGACGTCTGCGAGACGGTGCTGCGCGAGCAGGGGGAGGCCCTGGAGTACCTGGTGGGGACCATGATCGAGCTGCCGCGCGCCGCGCTGGTGGCCGACGAGATCGCCCGCCAGGCCGACTTCTTCAGCTTCGGCACGAACGACCTCACCCAGACGACCCTCGGGTTCTCCCGGGACGACGCCGAGACCAAGTTCCTGGCGCTGTACCTGGAGCAAGGGATCATCGGCAGCAACCCGTTCGAGCACGTCGACGTGCCCGGCGTGGGGGCGCTGGTGCGCACCGCCAAGGAGCTCGCCCGCGGCGTGAAGCCGGGGATCAAGCTCGGCGTGTGCGGCGAGCACGGCGGCGACCCGGACTCCATCCGGTTCTTCGACTCGATCGGGCTGGACTACGTGTCCTGCTCGCCGTTCCGCGTGCAGACCGCCAGGATCGCCGCGGCGCAGGCCGCGCTGGACCACCGGGCGTAGACCCGCTCCGGGGTGCGGGGGCGTCCCCGCACCCCGGGTCCCCGATGAGGGACGGATTCGGTCAACTCGTCCCGTGCGGCCGCCGATGGCGTCCGTGGGGGACGGTCCGGACCGTCCCGTGACCGACCGTCTGCGGGGACACGATGCGACGACCGAGCGCCGGATCCCGGCGGGCACGCGCCGCCGTGCTCACCGGCCTCGTGCTCGCGATGGCCGCGCCGGCCCACGCCGCCGCCGCGACCGTGACGGTCAACTCCACCGGCAACGCCGGCGACGCCGCGGCGGGCGACGGGGTCTGCGCCACCGGGGGCCTGAACTCCGCGGGCCAGCCGGCGTGCACCCTGCGGGCGGCGATCCAGGAGGCGAACGCCTCGGCGGCCGTCGACACCGTGCACTTCGCGTTGCCCGCCTCCGAGGCCGGCCACCACGCCGGGGTGTGGACCATCTCGCCGGCCTCCGCCCTCCCGTCGGTGACCGCGGCGGTGACCATCGACGGGTACACGCAGGCCGGGGCGGCGCCCAACACCCGGGTCGTGGGGAACGACGCCGTCCTCACCGTCGTGCTCGACGGGACCTCGGCGGGCGGCGCCAGCGGCCTCACCCTCGCCGGCGGCGCCTCCACGGTGCGGGGCCTGGTGATCGGCGCCTTCTCGCAGCAGGGGATCCTGGCGACCAGCGGCGGCAACACCATCGCGGGCAACTGGGTGGGGATCGGCGCCGACGGCGTCACGCACCGCGGGAACGGCTCCGACGGGATCCGGATCATGTCGGCGTCGAACACGGTGGGCGGCGGCGCGCCCGCCGACCGCAACGTGGCCTCGGGCAACGGCGGCGACGGGATCCGCCTCACCTCGCTGAGCGCCACGCACACCACGGTGATGGGCAACCACATCGGGACGGACGCCGGCGGCACCGTCGCCGTGCCGAACGCCGAGGGGCT
Organism: Thermoleophilia bacterium; assembly: GCA_046330435.1. Classification (GTDB taxonomy): domain Bacteria; phylum Actinomycetota; class Thermoleophilia; order Miltoncostaeales; family Miltoncostaeaceae. The sequence goes on from JAXLST010000012.1 coordinate 3,514, forward strand.
GGCGCTGCACCAGTCCGCGAACACGGTGGTGGGCGGGACGGCCCCAGGGCAGGGGAACGTGATCTCCGGGAACACGGGGGCGGGGGTGCGCTTCCGCGCGGCGGGGTCCCAGCACGGCGTGATCCTCGGCAACATCATCGGCCTGGACGCGACGGCGGCGCACGCGGTCCCGAACGGCACCGGGATCTGGGTCGACGACGATGTGCAGGACAACGTCATCGGCGGTACCGCGGCGGGTGCCGGCAACGTCATCGCCGGCAACTCCGGTGCCGGCGTCGTCATGTACGGCAGCTCCGGCGTGCAGCCGCGGTCCACGGCGGTGCTGGGCAACGCGATCCGGGACAACGGCGGGATCGGCATCGACCTGAGCGGTCTCACCACCGGCGGTGACGGCGTGAGCCCCAACGACCCCGGGGACGCCGACGCGGGGGCGAACACCCGCCTCAACTTCCCGGAGCTCTCCCTCTCGCACCAGTCGGGCGGCACGGTGACCGTGGCCTACGGCCTGGACGTGCCCGCCGGCGACTACCGGATCGAGTTCTTCGCGAACACGGCGGCGGACCCGAGCGGCCACGGGGAGGGCGCGACGCCGGTGCACGCCGAGGCCGTCACCCATCCCGGCGGCGGGAGCCGGTCGTTCACCGCATCCTTCGCGGCCCCGGCGGGCGCGTTCATCACGGCCACGGCGACGCGGGACCTCGGCGGCGGCAGCTGGGGACCGACGTCCGAGTTCTCCGCCGCGATGGCGGTCGACGCCCCTCCGGTCGCGGCGGCCGACACCGCGTCGACGCCGGAGGACGCGGCGGTGGGCATCGACGTGCTCGCCAACGACTCCGATCCGGACGGCGACGCACTGCGGGTCGAGGCCGTCACGGGCGGCGACATCGGCACGGCGGCGGTCGCGCCGGACGGGACCGTCACCTACACGCCGCTGCCCGACCGGAACGGCACGGACACCCTCACCTACACCGTCGCGGACGGCCCCGGCGAGACGGCGACGGGACACGTCACCGTCACCGTGGCGCCGGTGGACGACCCGCCGGCACCCGTCGACGACGACGCCGCGACGGTCGGCCGCAGGCCGGTCACGGCCGCGGTGCTGGCCAACGACACCGACCCGGACGGCGACGCCCTGGCGGTGACCGCGGCCACCGCCGCGCGCGGCGGGGACGCCGAGGTCACCCGCAGCGGGCGGGTGCGCTTCACCCCGGCGGCGGGTTTCCACGGGGTCGCCCGCGTGCGATACGAGGTGTCGGACGGCACCGCGACGGCGACCGGCCGCCTGACGGTGCGGGTGTCGGCGCCCGCGACCTGCGCGGCGCTGCTGGCCGAGGGGGCGGGCCCGCGGTGGCTCTTCCTGTGGGGGTGCGGCGAGCGGTCCACCGGATGCCCCGCGGGCCGGTACCGCGTCCGCGTACGGGGGGAGTGGCGCTGCCTGTCCGGCCGGCCCGGGCGCACCGATCCGGCCGTCACCGGTTGATCGCCGAAACCCCGGCCCCGCGCCTCAATTCCACCGGACCGCTGCCGAAGCCAGGGGCATGCGCGGGGGCGTCGCGCCGACGGGACTCGAGTCGCCGTTCGGCATCGAAGAGCTGTTCTTCTCCAGGACCGACCGGAAGGGGATCATCCTCTCCGGCAACGACGTGTTCGTACGCGTCTCGCGCTGGAGCGAGGAGGAGCTCATCGGCTCCCCGCACAACATCATCCGGCACCCGGACATGCCGCGCGCCGTGTTCCAGCTGCTGTGGGACACCCTCTTCGCCGGGCAGCCCGTCGCCGCGTACGTGAAGAACATGGCCCGCGACGGGTCGTTCTACTGGGTGATGGCGACGGTGGTGCCCAAGGGCGAGGGCTTCCTGTCGGTGCGGATGAAGCCCAGCGGTCCGCTGTTCGCGGCCGCGCAGGCCGTGTACCCGGAGATCCTGGCGCTGGAGCACCGGCTCGAGGCGCAGGGGATGCCGCGCAAGGAGGTCATCGCGCGGTCCCTGGAGGCGCTGCTGGAGACCCTGCAGGGCGCCGGTTTCCCGACGTACCTGGACTTCATGCGCGCCGCGCTGCCGTCCGAGCTCCGGGCGCGGAGCGAGGCGATGTCGGGCGTTGTGCCGCCGTCGCGGGGCGACGCGCTGAGCGCGACCGGCGGGTACCTGGACCGCATGTTCGACGCGGTGGCCCGGTACGAGCACATGCACGAGGCGCTGGCGACCGGCCTCAGCACGGTGCAGGGCTTCGCGGAGGACATCCGCCTGGGCGCGCTCAACGCGCTGATGGCCGCCACGCACCTGGAGGGCCGGGCGACGACGCTCGGCACCGTCGCGGACCTCATGGGGGCCTCCGCCCGTGACGTCGCGACTGACGCCGACCACCTCACCGAGACGGCGGCGCCGACGCTGGAGCGCCTGCACGACCTCGCGTTCCGGGTGTCGCTCGCCAAGATCCAGGTGGACATGGCCCGCTTCTTCGCGGACGAGGTCGCCGCCGCCCGGGCCGCCGGGACGGCCTCCGAGACGCACGTCGCGGACCTGCGCGGCCTGGTGGACCTGGTGGGCCGTGAGATCACCGGCCTGCTCGAGGTGCGCGCCGAGATGGAGCGCGGGATGCAGGCCATGCGGTCCGACGTGCTGCGGCTCGTGAACCGCCTGGACATCCTGGGCGCCCTGGACGTGGCGGGGCGCATCGAGATCGCCGGGATCCGCGGTGCGGAATCCGTGAACGTCCTGTTCGACCGCATCCGCACCCAGCTCGCCGACGCCGGCACGCGCATCGGCGCGCTGCGCGACGCCGTGATGACCCGGGACACCTCGGTGGACCCGCAGGCCCTCACCTCGGTCGCGGAGCGGGCGGCCCACCAGGTCGCCTCGCTCGCAGCCGCCGCCTGACGCGCGCCCCTGGTGGGGCGGGGCCGCGTGGGACATGATCCGCGCGCCAGCGAGGGAGGACGTGCGGTGCCGGACGGTCGGGGGGATCACGCCGGGCGGGTGACGGAGGCCTGGGACCCTCCCGTCGCCCGTGCGTGCGCCGCCGTGGCCGTGCGCCTGGCCGGGATGCCCGACGGCGCCGGCCTGCGCGAGGCCGCGCTGCGCGACGCCTGGAACCGCGCCCTGGCGGAGGCCGCGGGCGGCGCCGACGTGCGCGGCGACGGGCCCGTCGCGCTGGATGCCCTGCCGGGCGTCACCGGCGCCCACGACGCCGTCGTGCCCGGCGGCGACGCGTTCTCTGCCGTGGCCGAGCTCAAGGTGTGGCGGGACGCCAGCAAGCGCGGGGAGGGCCTGTGGGACGCGGCGGTGGTCGCCGCGAGCGTCGCCGAGCACCGCGCGCGGACGGGCTACATGGTGGTCGCGGCCCGCACGGAGCTCCTGGACGACGGCCATCCGCTGGCCGCCCTGGTGGGCGGCGGCGTCCTGGAGATGGCCGGGGCGTTCACGGACCCGGCGCTGGGCGAGGCGGCCGCGTGGTTCATGGCGCCCGGCGTCGCGGGTGCAGGGCGGGTCCCGGAGCGCCTGGTGTGCATCCCCGTTGCGCGCGAGGACGCCGGCGCCGGGTGGGCGGTGGCGGCGTCCCGCATCGTCCCGTCCGGGGACTGGGTGCCGGTTCCCGACGCCCCCGAGCCGCTGTCCTCCTCACCGCCCGCCCCCAGGTTCCTCCGGGACCGCCAGAAGGCCCTGGTGGAGCGCTTCCTGGAGGAGGTGCTCAACGCCCACGACCTCGCCGCCCTGGAGCGCTTCATCGCGCCGGGGTTCACCTCCGGCCTCGCCGGTGGGGAGGAGGGTGACGCCGAGGCCCTGCGCCGCTGGCTCGCCGAGCTGTTCGCCGCGTTCCCCGACATGCGCTGGCGGTCGAACCTCATGCTCTACGAGGAGCAGACCGTGGTGGTGCGCCTCACCGGCGAGGGCACCCACACCGGGCCGTTCCGCGGCGTCGCGCCCACCGGCCGCCGGGTCCGTGTGGAGGCGGTCCACATCATCGGCCTGCGCGACGGCCGCATGGCCTCCCATTACCGCGTCGGCGACGAGGCGGGGATCGTGGAGCAGCTCACCGCCTGAGCGGCGGATGTGCAATTGGACGTCCCGGTGTGCAATTGCACATCCCGGGCCGCGTGTGGGTGGAGGCGCTCCGGACCATCGGCCGCCGCCGGCCGCGTCGTCCCCCGTCGCACGGCCGGTGGGTGGAAGGGGACCGACTCCCCGCTCGGGCGGCGGATGTGCAATTGGACGCCGCGGTGTGCAGTTGCACATCCCGGGCCCGGGGTCAGGCGGCCAGCATCAGCCGGTTCCGGCCCGCGGCCTTCGCGCGGTAGAGGGCCTCGTCGGCGGCCTTGACGAGCGTGGCGGGCGTGTCGCCGGGACGGGCCGTGGCGACGCCGGCGCTCGCGGTCACGCGCACCGTGCCGGTGGGCGCGGCGACGGCGACCTCCAGGCAGCGCAGCCGCAGCTGCTCGGCGCGCTCCACGACGATGTCCGGCCCGGCGCCGGGCAGCAGCACCAGGAACTCCTCGCCGCCGAACCGCACCAGGGTGTCGGAGGCGCGGACCCCCGCGCGCAGCGCCTCGGCGGCGGCCACCAGGACGGCGTCGCCGACGTCGTGCCCGTGGGTGTCGTTGACCGCCTTGAAGTGGTCGAGGTCGAGCACCACCAGGCTCAGGTGCGACCCGCGCACCGCGGCGACGTCGAGCGCCCGCGTGAGCGCCCGGTTGAGGTACCGGCGGTTGTGCAGGCCCGTCAGGGGGTCGCGCACCGCCTGCTCGGCCAGCTCGCCGCGCAGCCGGTCGATCGTCTGGATCTGGGCCGTGAGGCTGGCGTTGGCCTCGGCGAGCCGCACGCGCTGCGTGTGGGACTCGGTGACGTCGCGCATCACCACGACGGTGCCCACCGGGCGGCCGTGGCCGTCGTCCATGGGCTCGGCGCGGACGTCGATCACCAGGCCGCCGTCCGGCCGGTCCACGGGGTACTCCCCTGACGGGACGCCGCCCGCGGCGACCCCGTCCGCGCCGTCCTCGGCGACGGCCTCCAGGGCGTGAGGCAGCCCCCGGGTGCCGGGCACGAGCAGCCGCCGCGCCGCGGGGTTCATGTCGAGGACCCGGCCGGAGCGGTCGAGCACCAGCACGCCGTCCGCGAGGTGGTCCATCACGCGGCTGCGGGCGACGGGCACCAGGCGCAGGGCCCCCTGGCGGAACAGTGCGTAGGCGGTGAGGACGCCGGTGGCCGCCATGCACGCCGGCGTCAGGTCCGGGGCGTTGCGGTCGGCCAGCAGAACGGCGGTGGCGAGGCCCCCCGCCCCCGGCAGCAGAGCCGCGAGCAGCACGGTGGCGGACTGCCTGCGGCCGATGCCGCGGCTCTGCACCATCGCGCGCAGCAGCACCGCCAGGCCGGACAACGCCACGGCGTACGTCACCGCCGACAGGGGCCAGAACAGCGGGCCGGCGGTCCAGCGTGGCCACACGTCGCCGTGGCCGGCGCGCCAGCCCTCCAGCACGCCGTGCAGCCACGGGTCGGTCGCGACGGCCGCGGCGGTCACCGAGGGTTGCACCGCCAGCACGGCCAGGACGCGTCGCCGGGGCCGCCAGCCGGCGTCGGCCACGACCCGGCACAGGCACCAGCACGCGGCGCCAAGCAGGGAGGACCACAGCAGCAGGCTGCTGAGCGTGACGGTGAACAGCGCGTCCCCGGGGGCAGGCCCGGCGCGCATCATGAGTGCGACGGCCAGCGCCGCGGCGGCGTAGAGCGCGCACACCGCCATCCCGAACGCCAGCGGACGGGCCGCCCACGAGCCGGCGCGACGACGCCACGACACGGCCGCCACGGCGACGCATCCGGTCACCGCGGCCGCGTAGACACCGATCACCAGGTCGTCGGCCGTCACGTCATCCCCCCGCGGGCGGTCGAGGTCCGCCCTGGGAATTGGATCGGCACGCCCGGGGCGGGGATGAGCGGCCGTCCCCGGCGGGATGTGCAATTGGACGCCGCGGTGTGCAATTGCACAACGGATCGCGCTACCGTCGGCCCGTCGCCCGGGCGACGCGGCCGGACGCCGCGGATCCCCGATCACCGAGGAGCGTCCGTGCCCGCGAGGGTGGAGGCGATCGCCGCCGGAATTCTCGGGCGGCGCACGTGATGTTCGGACCGGACCCCGCCCGGGTCGCCGCACGCATGGGGCGGCTGCTGGCCCCGGGGGAGCGGGTCGTGCGCGCGGTGCGGGCGAACATCCCGGCCCGGTCGGCCACGGCGGGGGAGTGGGTGGTGCTCACCGACCGCGGCCTGCTGCTGCTGACGGCGACGGACCTGGGGGATGCGGCCTTCCCGATCGCGGGCCTCACCCGCCCGGAGCCGGATCCCGCCTCGGTTCGCGCGCACGCGTTCGGGACCATCCTGCGGGTGGACACGACGCCGGGCACCCATCGCGTGGTCGACGACGTGACGTGGTCGACGTACTCGACCCCTGCGGGTGGCGATGCGGGACGGGACCGTGGAGCGCATCGGGCTCCGTCAGGCCGACGCGGACGCCCTGTTCGACGAGCTGCGCCGGCACTGCGCGCTTCGGGAGGGTGCGCCCGCGGCGGCCGCCGGCGACGACGGGGGCGAGGACGAGCCACGGGCGGGAGGGGACGCCTGGGTGCCGGTCATGGTCGTCGCGTCGACGATCCTGACGCTGCTGGTGTACGCCCTGATCCTGGCCGTGCGGGGCTGAGCCCTCAGCGGGTCCAGCAGCACACCGGGTCGGTCTTGAGCAGCTGAAGCTTGTCCCACGGGAAGGAGCGCATGAGCGCGCTCGGCTCCGCGCCGCCGAGGGCGGCGTCGAACGGGTCGGCGTCGAGGCCCTTCGGGTCCTCGCCGAACATCACGACCCCGCCGGCCTTGTCGCGGAGGATGAGCCCGTAGTCCTGGGCGGCGTGGGCCAGCATCGCGACGAACGGGTGCAGGCCCAGGGAGTCGATGTCGACCGACGGGTCGAGGCGGAAGTGGGATCCCTCGATCGGCGTCTCGGGTCGCGTGGACCAGCCGTCGGTGCGGGTCGCGGGGGCGGTGAGCCACTCGCGCCGCGGCTCGGGGATCGCCAGCGCCAGCGCGTGGTCGATGCGGCCGCGGGCGACGTCCTCCGCGAGGACCGTGCCGGCGATCACGGGAAGGCCGGTCGCGGTGGCCCCGTACGGGGCGGGCAGCGTGCCGGGGCTGGTGGAGACGTGCGGGATGCGGGCCCCGTGCCGCGCGGTGGGGCCGTCCGGGGTGATCCGCAGGTCCCAGAACTCCCACATCGTGTCCGTCGACGGCTGCCAGACCACCAGGTGGCGGTCCTCGCCGGCGGCGCCCCTCGCATCCGGCGGAAGCGGCACCCGCCCCCAGGAGTACGGGCCCGGCTCGTTCAGGAACCCGTCGTCGATGTCGCGCACCGTCACGGTCGGCTGGTCGGCGGGGACGGTGTACACCGGCGTGGAGTACGACCCCACGTTGATGGTCGCGCCGGCGGCGGCCTGCCGTGCGAGCTCCCGCACCACCACGTCGGAGGTGGCGTCGAGCTCCGCGTCCGCGGGCACCGGGGTGTTCCACACGCTGTCCGGCGCGAAGAAGGTCCCGCGGTGGGGTGCGGGCGGCGCCTCGGCGCGGCCGCCGGGCCGCATGGTGACGACGGCGGCCGCCACCACGATGCCCAGGATCGCGCCGATGACGAGGATCGTCCTCAGTTGTGCCGCCGGTACACGCTCTTGCTGGCCGGGCCGTCCAGGAGGCCGTCCACCGACCCGGCGTCCAGGGCCCGCCGGTACACGGCGAGCGCGGCGGACACCGCCTGCGCGGTGCGGTCCAGGTCGGCGTCGGTGTGGGCGTTGCTCACCAGGAACGACGGCGCGAGCACGCCGCCGCGGATGAGCTCCTGCAGGAACAGGGTGCGGTACGCCTGGGACGGGGCGCCCTGCGGGTCGCGGTTTCCGAACAGCAGGCCCTGCGGCCGGCCGCGCACGTCGACGGCGTCGCCCACCCCGGAGGCGTCGATGGCGTCCTGCACCAGCCCGCGCAGCCGCTCGCCGGTGGCGGCGAGCCGCTCCACCACGCCCTCCTCCCGGTAGATGCGGATGACCTCCCGCACGGCGGCGAGGCCGGGGGACTCCGCCCCGTGGGTGGTGGACAGCAGGAACACCCGGGCCTGGTCGGTGGTGAGCCCGCCCAGGTCCATCAGCGACCGGGGCCCGAGCATGGCGGAGATCGCGATGCCGTTGCCCATGGCCTTGCCGAACGTCGAGATGTCGGGGGTCACGCCGAACAGCGCCTGCCCGCCGCCCAGGTGGAAGCGGAAGCCCGTGGTCATCTCGTCGAACACCAGGACGGCGCCGTGCCGGGTGCACCGCTCGCGCAGGCCCTCCAGAAAACCGGGTTCCGGGTCCACGTCCGGCCGGCACGGCTCGAGCATGAGGCACGCCACGTCGCCGGGATGCCGGTCGAACAGCGCATCCACCGACGCCAGGTCGTTGAAGCGGAACGTCTCGGTGAGCGCCACGTTCTCGGGCGGGATGCCGGCGTCCACCGGGGTGATGCCCATCGCCCAGTCGTCGTAGGAGAAGAACGGGTGGTCGCTGCACAACCCCACGATGCGCCTGCCGGTGGCCGCGCGCGCCAGCTTGACCGCCGCCGTGTTCGCCGTGGAGCCGTCCTTGGTGAACTTCACCATCTCCGCCGCGGGCACCAGCTCCAGCAGCGCCTCTGCGGCGTCGCCCTCCAGCACCGAGGGTCGGTTGAAGTTCGTGCCGTCCCGGAGGGCCCGGGCGGCGGCATCCACCACCTCGCGGCGCCCGTGCCCCAGCGTCACGCACCGCTGCCCGAGGGCATAGCCGATGAAGCGGTTGCCGTCGGCGTCCCACTCATGGCAGCCCTCGCCGCGGACGATGAGCGGGGGAGCGCACCTCGGATACTGGTCGTCGCCCTTGGCGTAGGTGTGGGAGCCCCCCGGGATGAGCCGGTGGGCCCGCTCCTGCAGGGCGCGTGCGGTGGACGACGGCGCGCCGGGTGCGCTGGCGGGATTCACGTGTGGGCACCTTTCTGACCTACGATGGGCGAAGAGTGACAGCAGCAGACAACGGAGAGGAACCCACGCCGCCGCTGGTCGCCGTCATCACGCCGGTCTACAACGGGGCGGCGCACATCGCGGGATGCGTGGCATCGGTGCGGGCCCAGGACCATCAGGACTGGGTCCACGTGGTCGTGGACAACGCCAGCACCGACGACACCGCCCGTATCGTGGAGCGTCTTGCCGCCGAGGACCAGCGGGTCCGGCTCGTGCGGTTCGATGAGCACCTGTCGATGCTGGGGTCCTGGAACCGGGCGATGCACCAGGTGCCGGAGGGCGCGGCCTTCGTGAAGCACCTGGGGGCCGACGACCGCATGACCCCCGACTGCCTGCGGCGCATGCTCGACGCTGCCGCCGACCCGCGGGTCGCGATGGTGGCCGCGCGCTGGCGCGAGGGGAGCATCGTGGCCCCCACGCGGCCCGTGCCCGACCCGTTCCGGGTCTCGGGCCGGGAGGCGATGCGCAGCTGGCTGCTGGGCGGCCCCGACACGTTCGGGACGCCGTCGGCGTGCCTGTACCGCACCGGTGCCCTCGACGGCATCGACGCCCTGTACCCGCCGGAGGACTGGCCGCCCAACCACCCCGAGGGCGAGCCGGGGCCGTCGACCGACAAGATCGGGTACGCGGACATCCTGGAGCGGGGGGCATTCGTGTTCCTGCCGCAGGTGCTCACGTACGACACCGACAACGCCGGCGCACAGAGCAGCGTGGCGGAGCGGATGCGCCTGCAGGTGCCGGGGGACCTCGACGCGCTGCTGATCGTGGGCCACCGGTTCCTCGACCCGGACGAGCTGCGCCGCCGCGTGACCTCGGTCACCGCCTGGTACGCGAGGAGCCTCGCGAAGGCCGTGCTGCTGGGACGGCCGGTGCGGGAGCCCGCGTTCGCCGGTCTGCACCACCACATCCTGGAGCACATCGACGGACGACTCCGGGCGGGCGGCTTCAGGACGGCACGGGCGCTGCTGGCCCCACATCGGCTGGTGTTCCGCGCGGCGCACGCGCGGGCCGGGCGCCGTCCGGCCGGGCGCTGAACGGGCTCATCCACGGCACGCAGCCGGCCGTCACCCCGGCCCACAGGAACACCAGCAGGTTCGGCATGGACTGGGCGAGCGGTGCGAACTGGGCGACGGTGGCCCACGCCACGAGGATCGCCAGGTGCGCGGCCTGCCAGTCGGCCATGGGGGACGGCAGCCGGCGCCGCAGCGGCCCGATGAGCGCGACGGCCGCGCCCAGCACCCACACCGCGAAGCCGAGGATGCCCAGCTCCGTGATGTAGAGCAGCGGCACGTTGTGCACGACCAGGCCCTCGCCCTGCTGCGGGTAGGAGTCGGCCTGGCGGAAGTACTCGGGGCTGTCGGTGGGGTACCGCGACCACCCGAGCCCGAACAGGGGGTGGTCGTCGATGATGCGGGCGCTGGCGGTCACCAGGTTCTGCCGGTCCCACACCGGCGACTGGTCCTCGGCGCGCTGCTGGGCGCTGCCGGCGAATCCCGGGACCAGCAGCAGCAGCGCCAGCACCACCGCCACCAGGCCGCCGGCGGCCGGAAGCAGGTACCGGCGCAGGTGGGGGGCGTAGGTGAGGGCGGCCGCGCCGCCCAGCACCGCGGCGATCCACGCCGACCGGGTCAGGGTGAGGGCCACGCCGATGAGGCACAGCCCGCCGGCGGCGATCGCCACCTGCCGCCACCGGCCGGTGAACTGCCGCACCGCGAGGGCGCAGACGATGGCGCACATCACCATGACCACGCCGTTCGCCGAGGCCTCCAGGAACGGGCCGCGGGCCCGGTCGAAGTGCAGGCCCACCGACGGGTCCATGATGAACCGGGGGAACACCAGGGCGGTCGGGCCGATCTCCTCGAACACGGCGGTGAGCCCCAGGTAGGCGCCCACGACCACCAGCGTGCGCATGAGGGCGACGCGGGCCGCGAGGGTGCGGAACGCGTACGGCGCGGCGAAGAACGCCAGGAACGGCACCAGGCCGAACCGGTCCATCAGCGAGTACACCGCCACGGTGCTGGACAGGGTCCCGGCGAGCAGGGCGGAGCAGACCGCCCACGCCGAGGTCGCGGCCAGCGCGATGTGCACCGGGCGCGCCACCAGGCGGATCTCGGGGTCGCGGGACGCCGCCACGAGGGTCGCGGCGACACCGGCGAGCACCACCAGCCGGTCCACGCCGAAGGGGAAGCCCAGCAGCCCCCAGTTCCCCGAGAGCACGGACAGCGCGACGCCGGCGCACAGCACGTGGGCGGGGGTGATGCGCGCGCCGCGCACCAGCACGGCGGCGGAGGCCAGCGCCACCAGCGCGAGCGCGGCGACGGCGGTGGACGGACCGGCGGTGGAGAGGGCGAACCCGGCCGCGAGGGCGGCCACGGCGCCGGCACCGGCCAGCAGCGCCGGGCGGGAGGTCAGCGCGCGGCGGTCAGGGCTGCCGGGCATGCAGCGGCACGTACCCCTGCTCGGCGGCGGACGGCCACAGCATCACCAGCAGCAGGCCGATGAACAGGCCGAACAGCAGGCCCAGGACCGCCAGGCGCTGGATGCTGTTGCCGCGGTCCGAGGTGGCGGAGCTCGCGGGGTTCACCACCTGCAGGAGGCTCGCGGAGCCGGTGCCCGCGATGCTCTGGGTGTACTGGTCGCGCAGCGAGTCGGCGCGCAGGGCGGCGCCCGCGGCGCGGCTCTGGGCGTTCACCAGCCGCTGGAGCGTCCGCGGGTTCGGCCGCCGTGAGGCCGCGGCCTCGGCGGCGCGGACGGCGCGTTCGGCCTCCACACGGTCGCGGGCGGCGAGCAGGAAGGCCCCGTAGATGCGCTCGCTGTCGGGGTTGTCGGCGTTCAGGTCCGAGACGTAGGTGCGCAGGGCCTGGCCCGTGGCGTTCGCCGTGGCGATCGCCTCGTCGGCGGATGCCCCGGTGGCCTCGATGCGGAACAGCGGGCTCTTCGGGATGGGGGAGCCCGTCACACGGCCCTCGAGGTCGTCCGGCGTCGTGCTCAGGAGGCGGGCGGCCTCCTTGGTGACGTCGTCGGCCGTCGCCAGGCGCGAGTAGGTGACCGCCAAGTCCTGAACGCCGGCGGCGAACCCGGGCAGCGCCTGGGTCGCGACGCTCACCCGGGCGATCGCGAGGCGCGACTCGGCCGTGTAGGTGGGGGAGCGCAGCAGGCCCGCGAGCAGCCCCAGCACCAGCCCGATCGCGACGGGCGCGAGGAACAGGGCGGGCCGCTCCTTGATGGCCTCGAGCACGCGGCGGCCGCCGCGCGGCTGCCGGGCGAGCACCGTGACCAGGTCGTCGGGGTCGGGGCTGCTCGCGGCCGGGGCCATGCCGGTGCCCTCCGCGTCGTGCGGCTGGGGGTCCATGTCGCTGCTCATCGGCGGGTCACCCGGCCCCTTGAGGGCCGGGGTCCGCCGGCCGAGGACATGACGGTGGCGTCGCCGGGACGCGTGGTGTGCGGGGAGACCAGCATGGGGCCCCGCGAATGCTAGCGTCGCGACCCGGCGGAACCCCAGGATGCGTCCCCCGAGCCCCGGAGTGCCCTCGTGACCCAGTCCCCGCGCGTGCCCCTCATGGGGATGATGATCGACCCCCTCACCCAGGGGGAGGCGGTCGCGCGCATCGCCGGCGAGCTCGCCTCCGGCCGCGGGGGCGTCGTCGTCACCCCCAACCTCGACCACCTGCGCCAGTTCACCCGGGAGCCCGGTGTGCGGGAGCTCTACGGCACCGCCGATCTGGTGCTGGCCGACGGGATGCCGCTGGTGTGGGCCTCCCGCATCGCCGGCCGCCCCCTGCCCGAGCGCGTGGCGGGCTCCGACCTCATCTGGAGCCTGTCGGAGGCGTGCGCCGCCGCGGGGCGCTCGGTGTACCTGCTGGGCGGCAACCCCGGTGCCGCCGACGACGCGGCGCGCATCCTGGAGGAGCGCTTCCCCGGGCTGCGGGTGGCCGGGACCATGTGCCCGCCCATGGGGTTCGACGCCGACCCCGCCCGCATGGACGAGGTGCGCGCCGCCCTCCGGGCCGCGTCGCCCGACGTGGTCTTCATCGGGGTCAGCTTCCCGCGGTCCGGCCGGGTGGCCGAGGCCCTGCGGGCGGCCCTGCCCGGCGCGTGGTTCCTTGGCCTCGGCATCAGCTTCAGCTTCGTCTCCGGCGAGGTGGCCCGCGCCCCCGGGTGGGTGCAGCGGTCGGGGCTGGAGTGGGTGTGGCGGCTGCTGCAGGAGCCGCGCCGCCTGTTCGTGCGGTACGTGATCCAGGGGCTGCCGTTCGCCGCCCGGCTCGGCCTCAGCGCGCTGGTCTCCCGCCTGCGGCGCTGAGGGTCAGCCGCCGGGGGCCACCAGCTGGATGTGCTGCCACGGGAACGTCCGCATCACCTCGCCCATCTCCCCGCCGGCGAGCACCGGGGTGAACGGGTCGGTGCCGGTCACCACGGGATCGTCGCCGTAGAAGCTCACCGAGCCCGAGCGGTCCCGCACGACGATGCCGTAGCGCTGGGCGGCGTGGGCGACCATCCGGGTGAGGGGCGGCAGGCCCAGGGCGTCGACGTCCACCGAGGGGTCCAGCCGGAACCGGCTGCCCATCACCGGCGCCGAGGCCCGCGTGACGTACCCGTCGGTGCGGGTCGCGGGCGCGACGAACGCGTCGGCCCGCGTCTCGGGGATGCCGATCGCCAGGGCGTGGTCGATGCTGCCCGCCGCAAGGTCCTGGGCGGTGACCATGCCGGCCGCGACGGCGATGCCGCTCGCAGACGCGCCGTACGGGGCGGGGATGGACCCGTCCGACCGGGACACCCCGTCGATGCGGGCACCGTGCAGGGCCTGCGGGCCGGACGCCGTGCGGCTGAAGCGCCAGAACTCCCACATGGTGTCCGTCGACGGCTGCCAGACCACCAGGTGGTTGTCGCCGTCGGGGTGGGGGGCGGCGGCCACCGCGCCCGGCGGGAGCGGCACGGTGCCCCACCGCCACGGCCCGGGCAGGTTCATCTCGCCGTCGTCGGCGTCCGTGACGGTCACCCGGGCCTGGCCTGGGCCCACGACGTAGACGGGCACGCTCCAGCGGTCGGTGTTCATCCACGTGCCGGTGTCGAGCGCCTGCCGGCGCAGGTCGGCGGACACCGCGTCGCTGTCCGGCGCGACCGCCGCACCCTCCACCCGCTGGTTCCAGATGCTGCCCGCCGCGAACAGCGTCCCGGGGCGCGCGGCCGGCACCGGCCGCGGGGCGGGGGCCGCCGGCGGGCCGGACCCGGATCCGGCGCCCGGCCCTGAGGCGGGCGCGCCGCCCCAGGGGGCCGGTCCGTTCCCGGCCGGGGCGGCCGGGGCGGTGACGCGGGCGGCGCCGCCGCACCAGCACCGTCCGTTCGGCGCGCAGCGCCACGCGGAGCACGACGCGCCGGCGGCCCCACGCCACGACCAGCCGGTCCCGTGCGGCGTCCCCGCTCAGGAAGACGCGGCGTCCCCCGGGGCGCAGCCGCACGACGCGGCCGGCGGCGCGCAGGACGATGCGGCCGCCGGGGCCCGCCGTCACCCGCACGCCGCTGGCGGGAAGGCGCACCAGGTCGCCGCACCCCGGCCGCGACGCGGGCAGCCGCAGCACGGGCCGCGCGGGGGACGGCACCGCGGTGGGGCTCAGGGCCGCGCCGCCCTGGCCGGCCGCGCAGGGCGGTGCCGCGCCGGCGGCCGGGACCGAGACGGCGCACACCGCGACGGCGGCACCGGCGGCGAACCTGAGAAAAACGGTCACCCGGGGGACGCTACCCCACGGGGTCGCCCGGGGTCAGCCGCGCCGGGTGAGCCGGCGCACCAGCACCTGCAGAGGACCGGGGTCGCGGCCCGCGTCCGTGATGGGGCGGGTCTCCGGGACCAGCGCGCGCAGGGCGATGTCGTGCAGGCGGTGGCGTCGCGCCTCGTCGATGGAGGGGATGCGGTCGATGAGCCGGAACGCGAACCGCACGCGCAGCGGGACGAGCGACTCCCGGGCGGTCTGGCGGCGGGCGGCGAAGATGCTGGGGTGCCGCTCCCGGTAGCTGCGCATCGTCTGGGTGTGCCGGTCGCGCTCCCGCGCGAGCATCCGCGGGGTGTCGTGCTGGCGGTACTCGAGGTGCACGCGGCCGATGTGGGTGCCCGTCCACCCCTGGGAGGCGAGGGCGAGCCACATGTCCCAGTCCTCGTAGCCCTCGGTGAGGGTCCAGCCGCCCACGTCCTTCAGGGCCGCGCGGCGGTACAGGCACCCCACGGGGACCCGGTTCATGTAGGTGATGAGCCAGGGGTCCAGCGCACGCCAGGTCGGGAAGATCCAGTTGATCGCCCCGAAGGCCCGGGTGTCCCCCCAGGCGGCGGCCGCGCCGGGGCGGGCGTCCAGCGCGTCGGCGAGGGGCCGCAGCGCCCCGGGGGCGATCCGGTCGTCGCTGTCCAGCGGGAACACGTACGGCGCGGAGGTCTCCGCGACGCCCGTCATCCGGGCGGCGCCGACCCCGCCGTTCTCCCGCCGGACCACGCGGATGCCCTCGCCGCGCAGGCGGTCGAGCTCCTCGAGGGTCGCCGTGTCGGTGGAGCCGTCGTCCACGACGACCAGCTCGGCGGGCTCGTCCTGGGCGTGCACCGAGGCGATCGCCTCGGCGAGGAACGCGCCGTCGTTCCAGCAGGGGATCACGACGGCCACTCGGGGGTGTGGGTGGTCGGTCAGCGCTCGGGGACGTGCGTCGGACGGAACGCCCGCGTTCGCGGGCCCGGCGCAATCATGGCGAGCGCGAGGCCCAGCAGGCAACCGGCGATGAGGCCCACCGCGGCGTACCGCACCAGCGTCCGCTTGCGGTCGGACGCTGCGCTGCCGGCGGGGTTGAGGATCTGGATGACGTTGGCGGACGCCGAGCCGGACAGGCTCTGGCGGTACAGGTCGCCGACGGCCTGGGCGCGCAGCTGCGCGGCGTCGACGCGGGCCTGGGCGCGGATCGCACGGTCGGCGTCCTGCGGGGTGGCGCGGCGGGCCGCGGCGCGGCGGCGGGCGGACGCGAGCGCGGCCCGGGCGCCGGCGAGCTGGCGGGAGGCCACCTGGTAGTCCTGGAACAGGCGGTCCGCGTCGGGGTTCGTGGCCGTGATGCGGGCCACGTAGGTGCGCAGGGCGTTGGCCGCCGCGTTGGCGGTCACCCGGGCGTCCTCGGCGTCGGATGCGGTCGCCGTGACGTCGAACATCGGGGAGTCCGGCACCGCGATGGCCGTCACGCGGCCATCCACGGCCTCCTCCGGCACGGACAGGGTGCGGGCGACCTCCGCGACCACGCCCCGGGCGCTCACCAGGCGGGCGTAGGCGTTGGCGACGTTCGCGACGCCGTCCTGGAAGCCGGCCTCCGTGCTGCTGGTGGTGTCGATGCGCGCCACCGACATCCGCGTGCTCGCGGTGTACACCGGCGTGCGCATCAGCCCGGCGATGATCGCCGCGGCGAGCACCAGCACGGCGGCCCCGGCGGTGAGCAGGGGGCGTGCGCGGACGGCCTCGGCGAGGGACCGGCGGACGGGCGGGAGGTCCCTCGCCGGTGCGTGTTCCTGGGTGGTCACGGGCGGATCTGCCAGTGTTGGGGGTGGTGGCCGCGAGGACGCTCCCCGCGCTTGAGGGGCGGCATGCCGCGGCCGATGTGACGGCGGTGCCGTCGAAACCTTCGGCAGGATAGCCCCCGTCATGAATGTCGCCTACATCACGAGCCTCTACCCGTCGCTCTCCCACAGCTTCATCCTGAGGGAGGTGCGGGGGCTCCGGGCGAACGGCGTCGACGTGCTGTCGTTCAGCGTGCGCCGCACGCCCGCCGAGCAGCTCATCGCCCCCGAGGACCGTGAGGAGGCGGCCTCGACGCTGGTGCTGCTGCCCCCGGACCCCCGGCGTTTCGCCGCGGCGGTGGCGCGGGCGGCGGCGTCGGGCCGGGGGCGCTTCGCCCGCGCCGCGCTGGGCGCCGTGCGCCGGGGCCTGGCGGTCGGGCCGCGGGCGGCCCTCTGGCAGATGTTCTACGTGGGCGAGGCCGTCCTGGTGTGGGACGAGTGCCGGCGCCGCGGCATCCGGCACATCCACGCGCATTTCGCCAACGTCGGCGCCGACGTCGCCCAGCTCGCGGCGCGGATCGGCGGGCCCGGGTGGACCTGGAGCTTCACGATGCACGGGCCCACCGAGTTCTTCGACGTCCCCGGGCACCGGCTCGCCGACAAGACCCGGGACGCGCTGTTCGTGTCGTGCATCAGCGACTTCTGCCGCAGCCAGCTCATGAAGCTGGTCGGGCGGGAGCACTGGGACAAGCTGCACCTGGTGCGGTGCGGGGTGGACCCCCAGGTGTACGCGCCCGCGCCGCCGCGGCCGGCGGACGGGTCCCTGCGGGTGGTGTGCGTGGGCCGGCTGGTGCCCGACAAGGGCCAGTCGCTGCTCGTCGATGCCATCGGGATGCTGCGGGCGCGCGGCGTGGACGCCCGCCTGGAGCTCGTCGGGGACGGCCCCGACCGCTTCCACCTGGAGACCCATGTGCGGGAGCTGGGCCTGGAGGACGCCGTCCGCCTCGCAGGCGCGGTCGGACAGGACACGATGCGCGACCACTACGCGGCCGCCGACGTCTTCTGCCTGCCGAGCTTCGCCGAGGGCGTCCCCGTGGTGCTCATGGAGGCCATGGCCATGGGGCTCCCGGTCGTCACGACGCGCATCGCGGGCATCGGCGAGCTCGTGGAGGACGGCGTGTCGGGCGTCCTGGTGCGGCCCGGGCGGGCGGATCTGCTGGCCGATGCCCTGCAGGGCCTGGCCGACCCGGAGGTGCGGGCCCGCATGGGCGCCGCCGGCCGGGCCACCGTGGTCGAGGAGTTCGACGTGTCGCGGTCGGCGTCCAAGCTCGCCGGGATCCTGCGCGAGGCGACGGGGTCCGCCGCGTGAGGCGCATCGCCTGGCTGCTGGGCGCGCCGTTCCTGGCGTGGTGGGGCACCTGGCTGGCCGCGGCCCTCGCCGGGACGGGGGCCCTCCGGCGGGCCCGGGCGGCGCGGACCCCGGTGACCAGCGGCCACGTGGACGTGATCATCCCCGCGCACGACGAGGAGCGGAACCTCCCCGTGCTGCTGCGCAGCCTCGGGCTGCCCGACGGCGCTCCCGGCCTCGGCCGGGTGCTGGTGATCGCCGACCACTGCTCGGACGGCACCGCGGACGTCGCCCGCGATCTGGGCGCGAGGGTCCTGCGGCGCGAGACCGGCCCGCGCGGCAAGCCCGCGGCGCTGCGCGACGGACTCGCCTGGTACGCCGGGCAGGACGGACGCGGCGACGGGCTCCTGTTCATCGACGCCGACTGCCGGTGCTCGCCGGGCCTGCCCGCCCACGTGGTGGAGGCCCTGCGCCGCGCCCCGGTCGTGCAGACCGCGAACCTGGTGGGTGACGGCGGCGGCGACTCGGCCGCCGGCGGGGTGGCCCTCGGCATGTACCTGCGCAACCTCCTGCGGCCCGCGGGCCTCGCGCGCATCGGGGCGCCCGCGATGCTCAGCGGCACCGGGATGGCGGTGCGCGCCGATCATCTCGACCTCATGGCGTTCGGTGACGAGCAGGCAGAGGACCTGGCGCTGTCGCGCCGCCTCCTGGCCCGCGGCGTGCGGGTGGGCTTCGTCCCCGCGGCGCGCGTGACCTCCGACGCCCCGCCCGACCGCGCCGGGCTCACCGCCCAGCGCGAGCGGTGGGAGGGCGGCAGCCTGCGGGCGATGGCCGGCGTCCCCGGCGTCGCGATCCGCCTCGCGGCCCGCGGCGACTGGCGCGGCCTCATCGCGCTCACCGACAGCTCGGCCCCGCCGCTGGCGCTCGCCGTCGCAGGGTGGGCGGGCCTCGCCGGCGCGAGCGGCGTCGCGGTCCTGTTCGGCGCACGGCGTTCCGTCGTGACGCCGGCGGTGCTCGCGGCGGGCCTTCTGGCGGCGTACCTCGGGGTCGGCGCCACCGCGGCACACGGCCGGTCCGGGGTGCTGCGCCTCGCGCGGCAGGTGCCGGGCTTCCTCGCCTGGAAGCTCGGGGTGTACGGCCGCATGGCCGGGGGCCGGGCCTCCGGCGGCTGGGAACGGACGCCGCGCGAGGCGCGGTCCACCACGGAGAGAGGGTGACGCGGATGCGGGTGCTGGTGACCGGGCACGAGGGCTACATCGGTGCGGTTATGACGGGCGTCCTGGCGGACGCCGGCCACGAGGTCGTGGGCCTCGACAGCGGCCTGTACGCCGGGTGCGACCTGGGTCCCGCGCCGGCGCCGGTCCCCGTGATCGGCCGGGACGTGCGCGACGTCACCGTCGAGGACCTCGCCGGGATCGACGCGGTGGTCCACCTGGCGGCGATCTCCAACGACCCCATCGGGCAGCTCAACCCCGACGTCACCTACGGCATCAACCACCGGGCGTCGGTGCGGCTCGCCGAGCTCGCCCGGCAGGCCGGCGCCTCCCGGTTCGTGTTCGCGTCCTCCTGCAGTCTCTACGGCGCGGGGGCGGGGGAGGGCCTGCTGGACGAGCACGCCGACTTCCTGCCGGTCACCGCGTACGGCGAGAGCAAGGTGTTCGGGGAGCGCGACATCGCGCCGCTCGCCACCGACGACTTCTCTCCCACGTTCATGCGCAACGCCACCGTCTACGGCGCCTCGCCCCGGCTGCGCGGCGACGTGGTGGTGAACAACCTCACCGGCCTCGGCTTCGCCACCGGGAAGGTCGTGCTCAAGAGCGACGGGTCGCCGTGGCGGCCGCTCGTGCACGTGCGGGACGTGTGCCGCGTGGCGGCCGCGATCCTCGCCTCGCCGCGGGACACCATTCACAACCTGGCGGTCAACGTCGGGCGCAGCACCGAGAACTACCGCATCCGCGAGGTCGCGGAGATCGTCCATGACGCGATCCCGGGCAGCGAGCTCAGCATCGCCGACGGCGCCGGCCCCGACCTGCGCAACTACCGGGTCGACTGCTCCCTGCTGGAGGAACTCCTGCCCGACGCGGTCCCGCAGATGACCGTCGCCGATGGCGTCCGCGAGCTCCTGGAGGCCTTCACGGCGCACGGCCTCACCGCCGACCAGCTGGAGGGGTCCCGGTACACCCGCCTCGCCCGCATCTCGGAACTCGCCGGCGCCGGGCGGCTCGACGACGAGCTGCGCTGGCGTGACGCCTGAGACCCTCGGGTCGGGCGAGCGCATGCTCGCCCTCATGCGGGAGACCTTCGACCTCCCCCGGAGCCTGACCGGCGACGGGGTACGCGACACCCTGGCCGCCATCGCGCGGCACGTCCCCGTGAAGGTGACCGAGGTGCCGTCGGGCACTCCGGCCGGTGACTGGACGGTGCCCCCGGAGTGGCGGGTGCGCGAGGCGCATGTGACCGGGCCGGACGGCCGCCGGGTGGTGGACGTCGCCGACTCCCCGCTGCACCTGGTGGGCTATTCGGTCCCGTTCCGGGGCCGCCTCGGCCGGGACGCCCTGCTCGCCCACGTCCACTCCCTCCCGGGCCGGCCCGACGCCGTCCCGTACCGCACCTCCTACTGGGTCGCGGAGTGGGGTTTCTGCATGCGCCACCGTGACCTGGAGGCGCTGCCGGAGGGGGAGTACGAGGTGGTGGTCGACACCGAGCACGACCCGGCCGGCTCCATGACGATCGGGGAGGTCGTGATCCCGGGCACCGGGCCGGAGGAGGTGCTGGTGAGCACACCGGTCTGCCACCCGGGCCTGGCGAACGACAACCTGTCGGGGGTGGCCCTGCTGGCCGAGCTGGGCCGCGTGCTCGCCGCCCGCCCGGCGCCGCCGCGGCGGACCCACCGCATCCTGTTGTCCCCGGGGACCGTGGGACCCGTCGCCTGGCTGGACGCCAACCGCGACCGCCTCGACCGGATTCACGCCGGCCTCGCGGTGATGTGCACCGGCGATCCCGGGGCGATCACCTACAAGGCCAGCCGCCGCGGCGACGCCCCGGTCGACCGCGCCGCGGCCCTCGCGCTCCGCCACCGGCCCGAGCCGCACGCCCTCCGCGCGTTCATCCCGTGGGGGGGCGACGAGCGGCAGTTCTGCTCGCCCGGCTACGACCTGCCCGTCGGCGCGATCTCCCGGACGCCCCCCGGGGAGTACCCCGAGAATCACACCTCCGACGACGACCTGTCCCTGGTCACCGCCGACGCCCTCGAGGGCACCCTCGGCGCCGTGCTCGACATCCTCGACGTGCTCGAGGGCGACGAGCGCCCCGTGTCCACCAGCCCGTTCGGCGAGCCCCAGCTCGGTCGCCGGGGCCTGACCCGCCGCCGGGGCGGGGAGAAGGGCGGGGACCACGAGATGGCCCTCCTGTGGGTCCTCAACCTCGCCGACGGGGACCACACCTTGGTGGACTGCGCGGAGCGCTCGGGGCTCGCGTTCACGGTCATCCGCGAGGCCACCGACGCCCTCCGCGAGGTGGGCCTCCTCACGCCCCGCGAGGGCTGATCCCGGCGCGGTCCGGGCCTCCCGGATCCATCTGCGCACCGTCGCCTCCGACGGCCCGCGCGCCGCACCGCCCTCCCGCACCCGCGACCGGATCTCACGGACGATCTGCCGTACCGGGCGGTCCTCCCCGGCCATCCGCTCCGCCTCCGCGCGCAGCCGCGGCCACGCGTAGCTGCCGGGGAGCCCGTCGGCCCGCCGCCGCCCGTCCCGGATCCGCCGCAGCAGCGAGTCCAGCGCCCGTTCCCGCCGCCGGCCCATGCATCCCGCCGCCCGCCATGCGTGCATGAGGCTCGCCACGAGGTCCCGGCCGCCCCGCCGCGTCCAGAACCCCTCCGCCCGGTGCGCTGCGCAGAGCCACACGTCCACCCCGAACCCCAGGTCCACCCGCCGCCGCTCGCCCTCACCCGGCCCCACGCACAGCAGGCACTGCGGCGTCCCTCCGAGCCGCTCCCCCTTGTACGCGCTCCTCGCCATGGGCGGAGGTTCTCACCGTTCCCGTCACGGATGGCGCACGCCCTGCACCACCTTCCACCCCGATCACCCCCGCGACGCGCCCCTCCCGTCGCCGCCCCCGTGTGCAATTGCACACCGGCGCATCCAATTGCACACGGGGGCGGTCGGGGTCCACGACAACCTGGACGATCGGCGGTTGGCCCCGCCACGGCGACCGACGTAGCGTCGCCGTGATGCCCCCGCACATCTCCGACGCCGGCCCCGCCTCGGGACCGGCCCGCTCCGCGATGCACCGGCCCGGCAGCCCGGCGTGCCGCCCCGCCCCGTCCGTCGGTGCAATTGCACACCGGATCGTCCAATTGCACGCTCCCGGCGGCCTCTCCGGCGGTCGGCGGCAACGGAGGACGCGCCCACGGCCCGCGGACACGTGCAATTGCACGCGCCGGGGTGCAATTGCACAGGGGACGGCCGGCCGGGGGCGCCCGGGAGGGTCAGTGGTTCCGGACGGCCCAGTCGTACGGGACCAGGTCGCCGAACGGGTCGGCGCGGTCCGTGCGGGACGGGTCGTGGGTGTGGGTCGCGCAGTTCGCGACGAGGGCGTCGGGGTCGGACATGCCCTTCATGCCGTTCCACAGGCCCGGGGGGATCACGACGAGGTGATGGGAATCCGGGCCAAGGAAGATCTCGACGAGGGAACCGCGGGTGGGGGAGTCCTCGCGGTCGTCGAACACGACGACCTTCACGCGGCCGTGGAGGCACGCGTAGTTGAGGGTCATGTCGCGGTGCCGGTGCCAGCCCTTCACGACGTCCCGGTAGATCGTGGTGAAGTAGATCTCCCCGAAACTGCGAAAATGGTCATCCGTCGCCCGGAGCATGTGCATGATCGTCCCCCGCTCGTCGGGGATCCGGCGAAGCGGCACGACCATTAGGTCGTGGATCGGGGTGCCGATGACAACGTGGGTCCCGTCGGGAAGCGTCATGTTTGCCGTCTCTCGGTCGGTTCGGGGCCGCAGATGAGCCGAGGCACCCTAACGAAGGCCTGAACATGACCACCGCCCCCGCCCATCTCCCCGCCACCCACCCGCCGTGCCGCAACTGCCAGGCGCCGGTGAGCCGCACGGTCGTCGACCTCGGCATGTCACCCCTGTGCGAGACGTTCCTCCTGCCGGAGGAGCTCAACCGGATGGAGCCGTTCTACCCGCTGCACGTGCGGGTGTGCGACCGCTGCCACCTGGTGCAGCTCGAGGAGTACGTGAGCGGCGAGGAGATCTTCGGCGGCGAATACGCGTACTTCTCCAGCTACAGCCACAGCTGGGTCGCGCACGCCAAGCGGTACGCGGACGACCGGATCGCGGCGATGGGCCTCGGGCCGGACTCCCTGGTGGTGGAGGTCGCGAGCAACGACGGCTACCTGCTGCAGCACTTCGTCGCGGCTGGGATCCCGGTGCTGGGCATCGAGCCGGCGGAGAACGTCGCGGAGGCCGCCCGCGCCCGCGGGGTGCGCACCGAGAACGCGTTCTTCGGCCGGGAGACGGCGGAGCGGCTGCGCGCCGCGGGGCACCGGCCGGACCTGATGGCCGCCAACAACGTCCTCGCGCACGTCCCGGACATCTCGGACTTCGTCGCGGGCTTCGCGGTGCTGCTCGCCGACCACGGGGTCGTGACGTTCGAGTTCCCGCACCTGATGCGCCTCATCGAGGGCGTGCAGTACGACACGATCTACCACGAGCACTTCAGCTACCTGTCGCTGCTCGCGGTGCGGTCGGTGCTCGCCGCGCACGGCCTGGAGGTCGTGGACGTGGAGGAGCTCACCACCCACGGCGGGTCGCTGCGGGTGCACGCCGCCCACGAGGGCGCGCACACCCCGTCGCCGCGGGTCGCGGAGATGGTGGCCCGTGAGCTTGAGGCCGGGTACGACACCCCGGCGCCGTACGAGCGCTTCGCCGCGACCGTGGAGGCCGGCAAGCGCGCGCTGCTGCGGTACCTCATCGACGCCCGCGACCGCGGCCTGCACATCGCCGCCTACGGGGCGCCCGGCAAGGGCAACACCCTCCTGAACTACTGCGGGATCCGGACGGACCTCGTGGACTACGCGGTGGACCGGAACCCGTACAAGCACGGGCGGTTCACGCCGGGCACGCACATCCCGATCCACCCGCCGGAGCGGCTCGCGGAGACCCGCCCGGACGTGATCCTCATCCTCCCGTGGAACCTGCGCGACGAGATCGCCGGGCAGCTGGCGTACACCGCGGAGTGGGGGGCCCGGCTCATCGTCCCGGTCCCGGTGGTGCAGGAGGTGACGCGCCCGTGAAGGTCGTGCTGTTCTGCGGCGGCAAGGGCCTGCGGATGCAGGAGGCGTCCCGCCGCATCCCCAAGCCCATGATCCGCATCGGTGACCGGCCGGTCCTGTGGCACGTGATGAAGTACTTCGCCCATCACGGCCACACCGAGTTCATCCTGTGCCTGGGGCACAAGCAGGAGGTGATCAAGGAGTACTTCCTCAACTACAACGAGGCGTACTCCAACGACTTCGTGCTGTCGGGCGGCGGGTCCCGCATCCGTCTGCTCAACGAGGACATCGCGGACTGGCGCATCACGTTCGTGGACACCGGCTACTCGGCGAACGTCGGGGAGCGGCTGCGGCGCGTGCGGGAGCACATCGGCACCGACGAGTGGTTCCTGGCGAACTACGGCGACGTCCTCACGGACGCCCCGCTCACCGACATGATCACCCGGGCCCAGGCCGCCGCGTGCACCGCGAGCTTCCTGATGGTGCGGCCCAGCTACACGTTCCACACCGTCGAGATCGACGACGGCGGGGTGGTGCAGGACGTCAAGGACGTGGAGCGCTCCGACATCTGGGTGAACGGCGGCTACTTCGTCCTGAACCGCGCGGTGTTCGACTACATGCGGCCGGGCGAGGAGCTGGTCACGGACGTCTTCGCGAAGCTCGTCGCGGAGCGCCGCCTCACCGCGTACCGCCACCAGGGCTTCTGGGCGCCGATGGACACCCTGAAGGAGCAGCAGGAGCTCGAGGCGATGATCGAGTCCGGCGGCGGCCCGTGGCGCCTGTGGGAGAACGGCCTGCGGGAGCACGGCACCCCGTGATCGCCCTGCGCCCCGGCGTGCTGCGCTCGGTGCTGGCGATCGGCGCCCACTCCGACGACATCGAGATCGGGTGCGGCGGCACGTTGCTGGCCATCGCCCGGGCGAACCCGGGATGCACGTTCACCTGGCTGGTCATGACCGGTGACGACGCCCGCGCGGAGGAGGCCCGTGCGAGCGCGCGTGCGTTCCTGCCCGGCGCGGCCACGCGGCTGGTCACCGGCGGGCTGCGGGACGGGCACCTGCCGTACGCGGACGCCTCGGCGGGGAAGGACCTCATCCACCGGGTGCGCGACGAGGCCGCCCCGGACCTGGTGCTCACGCATCGCCGTGCGGACATGCACCAGGACCACCGCTTCTGCGGGGACGTCGCCCACCAGGCGTTCCGCGGCATCCTCACCCTCGAGTACGAGATCCCGAAGTATGACGGCGACCTGGGCGCCCCGAACCTGCTGGTCCCCGTGACGGAACAGGACGCCCGCCGGAAGGTGGACCACCTCATGGCGCACTTCGCCTCGCAGCGGTCCAAGGGCTGGTTCACCGAGGACGTCTTCTGGGGCCTCATGCGGCTGCGCGGCATCGAGGCGGCCTCGGACACCGGCTTCGCGGAGGGCTTCGACGCCCGGAAACTGACCCTGCTCCCGTGAGCCGCGAGTCCTTCAAGCAGACGCTCGGGCACGGCCTGCTGAGCTTCGGGGCGGTCGCCCTGATCGGCCTGGTGGGGAGCGTGATCATCGCCCGCGTCTACGGCGTGGACGTGATCGGCGAGTACGCCATCACGCTCGCGCCGGTGGGGGTGCTCACCTACATCTCGACGGTCCAGGAGCAGGCGGCGCTCATCCGCGCGCTGTCGGTGCTCGAGGCGCGGGATCCGCGGGTGACCGGGCTCACCGCCGCGGTCTTCGGCTTCTCGTCGCTCATGACGATCATGATCGGCGGCGTCGTCGGCCTGGCCAGCGCCTTCGTGCTGGCGGGGCCGATGGACCACCCGGGCCTCATCCGGGCGATGGCGGTCCAGATCCTGGGCTACGTGCTCATCACCAACACGTGCTGGAACATCGACAGCGTCCTGAACGCGTTCCGGTCGGGCCGGCAGCTGCTGTGGGTGCGCCTCACGCAGGCCTCGGCGTTCCTGGTCATCGCCGTCGTCTACGGCCTCGTCGACCCCACGGTGTGGGGCCTGGTGTGGGCCACCATCGGGTCCTGGGCGCTGTCCCTGCTGCCCCGCATCCGCGCCCTGGGCCGCGTGATGCTGTGGCGTGTCCCCGCGGAGGAGATCCGGGAGGGCGTCAGGGCGCTGCCGGAGATGATCCGGTTCGGCCTCAAGGCCGCGCCCGGCGGGGTCGTCGTGGGCGTGAACGCCGAGGCGGGCACCTGGATCCTGGGCTTCACCAGCAACCTGGCCGCCGTCGGCGCGTGGAACCGTGCCCGCCAGCTGGGGGACCGTCTCAAGGAGGGCACGATCCGCCTGAACGAGGCGCTGCTGCCCACGCTGGTGGAGCGCCGCAACCAGGGCGATGACGAGGGCCACGACCGGGCCTGGGCCGACTCGGTGCGGTACGGGCTCGCCGGGATGCTGCTGGTGGCGTCCGTCGGCGGCGGGGCCGGCGAAGGGGTGATGAACATCTTCGGCCCGGGGTTCTCGCAGGGGGCGACCGCCCTGGCGCTGATCCTCGTCTACCAGGCCCTGCAGGCCGTCGACAGCATGCACATCACCGCCCTGTACGCGGCGAACCGCCCGTGGCTCACGACCGTCGCCTCGACCGTGGGGATGGTGGTGGGGCTCGCCGTCGCGATCCCGATGTCGATGGTGGAGGGCGTGACCGGCCCGGCGATCGGCCTGGTGCTCGGCATCTTCTCCTCCACGTGCGTGATGCACGGGTCGGTGCGGCGGATGCTCAGCACGCCGCTGTCGGAGCTGTGGCCGCCGCGGCAGATGTTCTCCATCGCCGTGGGGTACGCGGCCGGGTTCCTCACCGCCTACGCCGTCGACCAGTCCCTGGGCGGGCACCTGGGGACCCTCGCGGCGCTGGCCGCGGGCACCGTCGCGTACGTGATCGGCTTCGTCCTGCCCGGCGGGCTCGGGGAGCGCGACCGGGACCGCATCCGCAGCATCCGGGAGCGCATCGCCGCGCGCGGGGCGGCCACCGCCTGATCCCGGGTCACCGCGGGGGCCCGGTCTGGTAGAACCGCGGCGTGCTCGCCGTCGTGTCGCCCGCGAAATCCCTCGACTGGGACCGCCCCCTGTCCACGAGGCGGCACAGCGAACCGCAGCTGCTCGACGACGCCCGCGAGCTGGCGCGGGTGATGGCCGGCCAGACGCCGGCCCGCATCGCCGCGCTGATGAAGCTGTCCCCGAAGCTCGCCGACCTCAACGTGGAGCGGTTCCGCTCGTGGGACCCCGACCCCGCGCCGCCCGGTGCGCGGCCGGCGGTGCTCGCCTTCGACGGGGACACGTACCGCGGCATGCGCGCCCCGGAGACGTTCTCGGAACGGGACTTCACCCACGCGCAGAAGACCCTGCGGATCCTGTCGGGCCTGTACGGGGTGCTGCGGCCCCTGGACCTCATCCAGCCGTACCGGCTGGAGATGGGCACCCGACTGGCGACCGGCCGCGGCGAGGACCTCTACGACTTCTGGGGCGACCGCATCACCGCCGCCGTCCGGGAGGCGGTGCACGCCAGTCCCGGCGCCGCCGTGCTGGTGAACCTCGCCTCCCAGGAGTACTTCCGCTCGGTCCGCACCGACGCGCTGGACGCCAGGGTCATCACCCCGGTGTTCCTGGACGGCGGCCCGGGGGTCGAGCCGCGCGTGGTGAGCTTCCACGCCAAGCGCGCCCGCGGCGCGATGGCCGGCTGGATCGTCCGCGAGCGCGTCTCCGCCATCCGCGCGCTCACGGAGTTCACGGACCTCGGCTACCGCCACGACCCGGACCGCTCCGAGCCCGGCCGCCCCGCCTTCGTGCGGATGGCCCCCGCCTGAGCCTCCCGTGCAATTGGACGCCGGGACGTCCAATTGCACATCCGGACGGCCGACCTCGGCGGCGGGTCCGCCCTGCACGAGTGCCTCGGCTCACCCTCCGGCGGAGTCGTCGTGCAATTGAACGCCGCGATGTGCAATTGCACCGCCGGCGGGTCACGGCCGGCCACGACGGAAGCCGACCAAGCCTGGACCGGAGCTCATCCTGACGTGCAATTGCACACCGGGATGTCCAATTGCACACCCCTGGGGACCGGGGGCGCTCGCGGGGTCAGGCCTCGGGGGTGACGAGCTCCTGGGCGCGGGCGTAGGCGGCCTCGCCGAGGGCGATCTGGCGGTCGGCGGCGGCGAGGAGGCCGGGGCGGAGCATGTCGGCGCTCTCCCAGAGGGCGTCGATCGCGGACACGAGGGCCGTGGCGGGGTCCGGGGTACCGAGGTCGACGACGGTGCAGCCGGGGCCGAAGAGGTTCGCGAGGCCCTGGAACTTGTGCCGGTAGTAGTCGGAGGAGGCGACGCACACCGCGGGGATGCCGCGGGAGAGTGCGAAGACGGCGAGGTGGTAGGTGGAGGTCACCACCAGGCGCGCCCGGTCGAGGCGGGCGATCGCCCACTGCGGCGGGGCGGACGGCGCGTCCGGGTGCTCGACGAGCGGGTAGCCCTCGGTGATGCGGGCGGTGCCGGGCCGGTCGTCGTCCCACTCGGAGACGGGGATGGGGATGAGCGCCGCACCACGGTCGAAGGCGGCGGCGTGGACGGCGCCGCGGATGACCTGGGTCTCGGCGTCGTCGGTCTCGAGGTAGCTGGCGAGCCGGTGGTTCACGGCGAGGCCCTGGCCGAGGGACTCCGGGGCGCCGGCGCGGGCGAGGGGGATGGCGTCGTCACCGGTCACCGTGACCTTCTCGCCGGGCACGCCGAGCTCGGCGAGCAGGGGCGCGCCGGTCACGGACTCGCGCAGTGCGATGAGCGCGCACTTCGGTAGGACCCGGGCGGCGAGCTCGCGCAGCGCGGGGTCGCGCAGCGGGCCGATGCCCTGCCCGAACAGCACGCACGGGATGCCGCGCTCCTGGGCGCGCTCGATGGTGCCGAGCACGCGTTCGCTCTGCTCGGGGTCCACGTCGGTGAGGTAGCCGCCGCCGATCGCCGCGAGCAGGTCGGCCCCGGCCAGCGGGTCTGCCCCACGCCGCAGCACGCGGGAGACCCGGCCGGCGGTGAGCCGGATGGGGAGCGCGCCCGGCACCAGCTCGGCGAGCAGCTCGGGGTCGCCGGTGACGACGGCGAGCTCGGCGTCCGGCCACAGGGACCGCAGGCGGTCCACGGCGACCTGCAGCATCGCCACGTCCCCGCGGTTGCGGTGCTGGTGCTCGCCATGCTCGATCACGATGCGCATGGGCGAAAGCCTACGGAAATGTCCCGTCGCCGGGCCAGGGGGGGACGGGGGGTCTCAGGCCCCCCGTTCGGACGGCGGCCCGGCCCCGCGGTTCGGGGACGACGGCCACCACACCCTGTCGCCCAGGTCGGCCACCAGCGCGGGCACCAGCACGGACCGCACGACGAGGGTGTCGAGCAGCACCCCGAAGCCCACCAGGAAGCCGATCTGGAACAGCGCCCACAGCGGCAGCACGCCGAGCACGGCGAACGTCCCGGCGAGCACGACGCCCGCGGAGGTGATCACCCCGCCGGTCACCGCGAGCGCCCGCAGCATGCCCTCGCGGGTGCCGTGGCGGGCGGCCTCCTCCCGCGCGCGGGCCATCAGGAAGATGTTGTAGTCGACGCCCAGCGCCACCAGGAACACGAAGCCGAACAGCGGCAGCGACGGGTCCTGGCCGGGGCTGTCGAACAAAGTGTTGAAGAGCAGCACCGACAGCCCGAGGGCCGCGACGAACGACAGGATCACCGTCGCGATCAGCAGCAGCGGGGCGACGACGGAGCGCAGCAGCACCGCGAGGATCACGAGCACCACCAGCAGGATCAGCGGGGGCAGCAGCAGCGTGTCGCGGGTGGCGGCGTCGCGGACGTCGGCCTCCTCGGCGGTGGGCCCGCCCACCAGGGCGGTGTCCCCGCCGGCGGCCTTCACGGTGTCGCGGAGGTCGGGGATGAGGTCGTAGGCGGCCTGGCTGAACGGCTCCGGCTCGAGGGTCACGCTGAACCGGGCGCCCGGGGGGCCCTGCTCAGGGTCGCCCACCGCGGTCACGCCGGGGGCGGACTCCAGCGCCGTGCGCACCGCGCCCAGGCGGGCGGTGTCCCCGACCACCACGGTGGTGGGCGCCGTCGCGCCGGCCGCGTAGGACCGCGCGATGAGCTCCTGCCCGTCCACGGACTCGACGTCGCCGCGGAAGCCGTTGGAGGAGGTGAGGCCGGTGCCGAAGCTCAGCAGGCCGGCGCACATCGCCAGCAGGACGACGGCGGTGGTCCCCCAGACGGCCCGCGGCCGGCCGGTCACGCGCTCGCCGATGCGGCGCCACACGCCGCGCGTGGCGAGGCCCGGGTCGCTGGCGTCGAACCGCGGCACGAACGGCCAGAACACGCGCCTGCCGCACAGGATGAGCAGCGCGGGGAGGGCGGTGAGCATCGAGATCGCCGCCACGGCCACGCCGATGGCGCCCACCGGCCCCAGGCCGGCGGTGCCGTTGACCTCGGCGAGGGCCAGCACCAGCAGGCCGGCCACGACGGTGCCGGCGCTGGCGAGGATCGCCGGGCCGGCCTGGCTCAGGGCCACCCGCATGGCGTCACGCGCGGACTCGTGGTGGTGCAGTTCCTCCCGGTACCTGGCGACCAGCAGCAGCGCGTAGTCGGTGCCGGCGCCGAACACCAGTACCAGCAGGATCCCCTGCGTCTGCCCGTTGATGACGACGCCGTTGGAACCCAGCAGGTAGCCGATCGCCCGCACGGTCATCTCGGCGAAGCCCACCGCGACGATCGGGAGGATCCAGAACACCGGGGACCGGTAGATGATCAGCAGCAGCACGATCACCAGCAGGCCGGTCGCGATGAGCAGCGTGGTGTTGATGTTGCCGAACACCTTGATCGCGTCCGCGCTGAAACCCGCGGGCCCGGTGACCTTCACCTGCAGCCCGTCCGCGGCGACCGGGTCCGCGCGATCGCGGAAGTCCTCGACCGCGGCCTCCAGCGCGTCGGCGTCGCCGCTCACCTCCAGCGGCACCGAGAACACCAGGGCCCGGCCGTCCTGAGACGGGATGAGCGGGGTCGGGGCGAGCGCCTTGGGGGGCAGGTCGCCGGCGATCCCGGTCCGCAGCCCCTCCACCGCGGCGCGGTCCGCGGCGGTGAGCCCCCCGTCGCGGGACGCCACGATGATCGCCGGGGTGAGCTCACCGTCGGGGAACTGCTTGGCCAGCTCCGCGACCTTCACCGACTCCGCGCTGCCGGGGAGGAAGCTCGAGGGCTCGTTGGTGATGACGCTCTCGAACTTCGCGCCCAGCGGCCCGCCCACCGCCAGCACCAGGAGCCAGGCCCCCAGCACGACGAGGGTGGTCTTCAACGACTTCGCGGGGAAGGTGAAGATGCGCTGCACGGGGGCTCCTGAGGGGTGAGGGGGGACCGATGCCCGGTGTCGTCGGCGGCACCGTAGGTCAACATGGCAGTCACTGCAATCGGGTACGGGGGCCATGGCGGCATCGGATTCAGCAGCGGGCGGGGACCCGCTCCCCCTGCGGGAGCGCAACCGCCGGCGCGTGCGTGAGGAGATCGGGGCGACCGCCCACCGGCTGTTCCTGGCCGAGGGGTACGACCGCGTGTCCGTGGAGCGGGTCGCCCGGGAGGCGGGGGTGTCGCCGCGCACGGTCTTCCGGCACTTCCCGCACAAGGAGGACCTGGTCTTCCACCGCCACGCCGACATGGTCGAGCGGCTGGAGGCGCTGCTCGACGCGGCCCCCGCGCACACCCCGAGCCTGGCGGTCCTCGCGGAGAGCCTGGCCCAGGTGATCGGCTTCGACGCCATGGGCCCCGAGGAGGCCGCGGGGCTGCTGCGCCTCCTGGAGACCGAGCCGGAGCTCGGCCGCTACGAGGAGCGGCTGTCCAGCGACCACCGCGACGCGGTCGCCCGGTTCCTCGCCCGGCGCCTGGCGGGCACGCCCGGGGGGACGGCCCGCGCGGAGCTCCTGGCCGGGGCCTTCCACGGGGCGATGGCGGCGGCCCGGCGGAACGCCCACGCCGATCCCTCGCGGCCCCCCGCGGAGCACTTCGCCGACGCGATCGCCCTGCTGGACGGCCTGGCCTTCCCCTGACCGGGCCCGGACGGATGCCCATGTGATGCGGCGGGGACGGCGGCTAGTGTCCCGCCATGACCGACACCGCACCCCTGGCGGAGCGCCTGGTGAACCACATGGTCGCCAACCGCCCCGCCCTCGAGCAGCTCATGACCCAAGAGGGGTCGCGCGCCCTGCACGAGGAGTTCCTCCTCGCCGAGTCCGGCACCCTTCCGGACCGCCAGTCCCGCCTCACGCGGGCGCGCGTCGTGGGCGCTCGCGCCTGGCTGCGCCACCTCGCCGCGGCGCTCGCGGCGGAGTGGCGCGTGGGGCCGCCCGACCTGCAGGCCCGCCTGGAGCGGTGGGTCGCGACGGGCGCCGAGCGCCTCGAGGCGCTCGAGCTGGAGGAGGAGGCCGCGGTGGAGCGGGAGGGCATCTCCGGCGACGCCCAGGCCGACGCCCGGAGGGTCACCCTGGGCGCCTACATGCGCCTGTTCGCCGAGGGCATCGGCGAGATCGCGGCGCCGGAGGGCCTGAGCGGCCCGGAGCTCGGCCGCCGCGTGAACGAGGTGCTGCGCCGCGAGTCGTCCTTCCGCCGCCGGGTGGAGAAGGAGTCGTTCGAGGCGTGGTCCGGCAGTCCCATGGAGGGTCTGCTGGAGGAGGCGCGCACCACCGCCGCGCCGCCGGAGCCCAACATCATCAGGATGCTGGAGGCCGCCGCGGTGTGGTCCTGGATCCGGGTGCTCGCCGACGCGCTCGGCGAGGTGCTGGAGCCCGCCCAGGCCGCCGCCGAGTGAGCGCGCCGCCGGCGGAGATCGTCGACGTCACCCCGTGGTCGGTGGGGTGGATCTCGCCGGAGCCGCGCTTCATGCGGCGGGCCTCGCATGCGGTGCGCTCCGGCGGCGGGGTGTGGTTCACCGACCCCGTGCTCGACGAGGCGGCCCTCGCCCGTGCCGCCGAGCTGGGGCCCCCGGCCGGCGTGGTGCAGCTGCTGGACCGGCACCCCCGCGATTGCGCGGCCATCGCCGAGCGGCTCGGCGTGCCGCTGCACGTGCTCCCCGAGGCGGCGCCGGAGGGTGCCGCCTTCGAGGTGCTCCCCGTGGTGCGCAGCCGGGTGTTCCGGTGGCGGGAGATCGCGCTGTGGTTCCCGGAGCACCGGGCGCTGGTGGCCGGCGACGCCCTGGGGTCGGCGCCGTACTTCCTCGCCAAGGGCGAGCGCCTGGGACCGCACCCGATGCTGCGCCTGTTCCGCCCGCCGCGGATGCTGGCGGGCCGGGACCCGGAGCACGTGATGTGCGGGCACGGCGCCGGGCTGCACGGCCCCGGGACGGCGGCCGAGGTGGACGCCGCGATCCGTGGCGCGCGGCGGCGCATCCCCTCGTGGGCGGCCGGGCTGGTGCTGCGCCGGCGGGGCTAGGCCAGGGCCAGCACGCGGTCCGCGGCGGCCAGCCCGCTCGCGTGCACCGCCGCCATCCCGGGCGGGGAGACCGCGTCCCCGCACACCACGATGCGCGTGCCCGGCGGGTTGACCGCGTCGAAGTCCCCGCGGGCCGCGACCGTGCAGTAGCGCCAGCGCTTCACCTGACGCCACTCGGCGTGCACCGGCGTGTCGAGCAAAGCCTCCAGGGCGTCCAGCGCGAGCGCGGTCACCGCGTCGTCGGTGGCGGCGTCCAGGGCCTCCGCGGAGGCGCCCGGGGTGAGGCGCATCATGATCGTCACCGGGCCGTCCGGCGGTGTGGGCCTGCCCTTGGCGGACTCGATGACCACGGCGGCGAGGGGCCCGGAGTCCGGGTAGGCGATCCACCACGGCGGCGGCGCCGGCAGCCGGGCGCCCACCGCGGCCATCACCGCGGGGTGGTAGCCCAGCGCGCGCAGCGCGGCCACGCGGGCCGCGGGCTCCGGCGAGCGCTCCAGCAGGTCGGCCGCCTGCGGGGCGGGCGCCGACACCAC
Source organism: Thermoleophilia bacterium (assembly GCA_046330435.1). Taxonomy (GTDB): domain Bacteria; phylum Actinomycetota; class Thermoleophilia; order Miltoncostaeales; family Miltoncostaeaceae. Next base: position 37,651 of record JAXLST010000012.1, read on the forward strand.
GATCGCGTCGAAGGCGCCCAGGCCGTTGCCCTGCTCGTCGCCGAGTTCCAGGGCCTCGCCGGCGTCCCGGATCGCCGCGACGCGAACGCCGCGCACGACCTCCAGGTCCACCGCGACGCGCGTGGCCAGCTGCGTGAGGCCGTCGGCGAAGGCGACGGGCGCCTCCATCGGCGCGTCGGGCGGCGGCGTGCCCAGCATGGTGCCGGACGGGACGACGAGGTCACCTGCGCCGACCTCCCGGACCAGCTCGGCCAGGGCCGTCCCGGCGGGCGCGTCGATGGCCGGGGCGCCGTGGTCCATGACCCCGCCGTCGCCGCGGCGGGCGGCGCGCCGGCCCCCCAGGCCGCGGCTCTTCTCGAACACGGTGACCCCGTGCCCGGCGTCCGCCAGGCGCCGCGCCGCGGCCAGCCCCGAGAGGCCGGCCCCCACCACCGCGACCCGCACGGGCTAGTGCTCGTCCCCGGCGGCGCTCATCGCGGCCGCGGTGCGCACCTGGCACCGGCCGGTGCCCGCGCACGACTCGCACTCGGCCGCCTCGCCCTCGACGTGCGAGAGGCAGTGCGCGACGCGGGAGGCGACCACCTGGGCCATCATGGGGTGCAGGCCGATGGGGGACGCCACCAGGAACGGCACGTCCGGGTGCCGGCGGGCCGCCTCCTCGGTGAGCTCCGGGATGTCCACGTTCCAGTGCTTGCCCGGGGCCAGGAAGTACGGGCTCACCACCACCATCCGGGCACCGCGTTCGACGCAGCGGTCGAAGGCGGTCTGGATCGACGGCTCCGCGATCTCCATGTGGGCGGGCTCGACGATGCCGTACTCCACCACCTCGGCCACCATCTCGGCCATCCGCTCGAGCATCTCGTTGGAGGCCTCGCGGCGGGACCCGTGGTCCACGACGATGAGGCCGATCTGGGAGGGGGGAGGTGTCGTCATGGGGGCGATGGTAGCGGCCGTGCGGCACGCACGCTCGGGGGATCGGGGGGATGCCCGGGTGTACGATCGGCGCTCCGGAAACCGGACGCGGGAGCACCGTCATCGAGCACACGGACGCCTACCGGCTGGGCAGCCTCCAGGACCTGGTCGAGCTGCTGGTGGACGGCTGGCAGATCGAGCACCTGCACTACGCGGACCGCTGCGGGCTGGCGGGCGGGCCCGACGGCCCGGCGGCGTTCTTCGGCCTCACCCGGGCCGAGCAGCGCGAGCACCTGTACCTGGTCGACGACGGCCGCAGCATGTCGCACCGCACGCTCATCGGGATGTTCCGCGACCACCCGCACGTGTGGAAGCACCGGTCGGGGTCGGCGCTGCGGGACTTCACCGTCCCCGAGTCGCCGCCGCGGCCGCCCGACCTGTGGGGCCAGGTGCCGGAGCCGTTCCCGGAGGCGCTCACGATGTGCCCCACCACGCTGCGCGGCGTGGTGTGCGTGAACCAGACCCAGTCGATGGACGGCGTCACCCTCGCCGTCACGACGCTCGAGCGGTTCGCCGAGGGCGCGCGGGCGCACTACCTGTGCCACGCCCCGGAGCGCCGCTTCCGCGACGACGCCGCCGCGATGGACGCGATCGCGGTGGACGACGGCGGGCGCATGTACCGGGTCGCCCCGGTGGCGCGCACGCGGCGGGGCACCCGCATCGAGGGGACGCTCGCCATCGCGCCCGCGGTGCCGGCGGGCACCGGACTGCTCACCCTCACGATCGGCACGCTCGGCCCGGGGGCCGAGGGGCCGGGGGCACCCGGGCCCTGGGTGTTCCCGATCCCGCTCGACCAGCCCGCATGATCACCGGGGCGTTCGAGCCCGCCATGAGCGAGCGGGCGGCGCGGGCCGCGGACGCGGTCCGCGACGTGCCGGAGGAGCCCTGCCCGCTGCGCACCGCGTTCCAGCGCGACCGCGACCGGATCCTCCACACCAAGGCCTTCCGCCGCCTCAAGCACAAGACCCAGGTGTTCGTGGCACCCGAGGGCGACCACTACCGCACGCGCCTCACCCACACGCTGGAGGTGTCGGCGCTGGCGCGCACCGTCGCCCGCGCCCTGCGCCTCAACGAGGACCTGGTGGAGGCCATCGCGATGGGCCACGACCTGGGCCACGCCCCGTTCGGGCACGCCGGCGAGCACGCCCTGGACGACCTGCTGCGCGAGCGGCTGGGCCGCCGGTTCCACCACAACGAGCAGAGCGTGCGTGTGGTGGAGGTGCTGGAGCGCGACGGGCGGGGGCTCAACCTCACCCGTGAGGTGCGGGACGGCATCCGGTACCACACCGGGCCGGTCAAGCCCGCCACGCTCGAGGGGCAGATCGTGCGCCTCGTGGACCGCATCGCCTACGTGAACCACGACATCGAGGATGCGGTGCGCGCCGGGGTGCTCGACCCCGCCGACCTGCCGGCGGACGAGATCGCGGTGCTGGGCGACACGACGTCCCGGCGGCTCACCACGCTGGTGGCCGACATCGTGGAGCACAGCGCCGACGCCGACGAGATCCGGCAGTCGCGCGAGGTGGGCGGCGCCTTCCTGCGCCTGCGCAAGTTCATGTTCGACCACGTGTACCTCGCGCACCCGGCGGCCACCGAGTCCGGGCGGGCCCGCGGCGTGGTCCAGGCGCTCTTCGGCTGGTACCTGGAGCACCCGGAGGAGCTGCCGCCCTCGCCGGAGCCCGACACCGTCCTGCGGGTCACCGACTACGTGGCGGGCATGACCGACCGCTTCGCGCTGCGCGCCTACCGGCAGATCTTCATGCCGCGCGAGGGGCCCCTGTAGTGCCGCTCATCAGCCCGGACAGCGTCCGCGAGATCCTCGAGGGCGCCGATCTGGTGGAGCTGGTGCGCGGACGCGTGAACCTGGTGCGCCGCGGCAACCGGTGGATCGGGCGGTGCCCCTTCCACGAGGAGCGGACGCCGTCGTTCGGGCTCATCCCGCCGGACAACCGCCGCTACTACTGCCACGGGTGCGGCGCCACCGGCGACGCCGTGCGCTGGATGATGGAGAAGGAGGGCGCCGGCTCGTTCCCCGAGGCCGTCGAGGGCCTGGCCGAGCGGTTCGGCATCCAGGTCCGCTACGAGCGGGCCTCGCCGGAGGAGGAGGCCCGGCGCCGCGCCGACGAGCGGCGGCTGGAGCTGCTGGAGCGCGCGGCCTCCTTCTACGCCGAGTACCTGTGGCGCGCGGACGAGGCGGCGCAGGCCCGCGAGTACCTGCGCAACCGGGGGTTCGAGGAGGAGCTGCTGCGGCGGTTCCGGGTGGGGTACGCCCCCTCGTCCGGCGCGGTCCTGAGCGGCCGGGCGATCAAGCAGGGCTTCTCCCGCGAGCAGCTGCAGGAGGCGGGCCTGGCGCGCCTGCGGGGCGGCCGGGCCGTGGACTTCTTCACGGCGCGCATCATGTTCCCGATCGCCGACGGGCGCGGTCGGGTGCTGGGCTTCGGCGGCCGCACCCTCGACCCCAACGAGCGTGCGAAGTACGTGAACTCGCCGGAGGGTCCGCGCTTCTCCAAGCGCCGCCTGCTGTTCGGGCTGTCCCAGGCGCGCCAGGCCGCCGCGAAGGCGCAGTGGACCATGGTGGTGGAGGGCTACACCGACGTCCTGGCGTTCCACAAGGCGGGGGTGGAGCAGGTGGTGGCCTGCATGGGCACCTCCCTCACCGCCGAGCAGATCAGCGAGCTCCGCCGGGCCGCGCCCAAGATCCGGCTGTGCTTCGACGCCGACGCCGCGGGGGAGCGGGCGGCCCTGCGGACCGCCCAGGCGGCCGGCGAGCACATCATGGACCTGGAGGCGGTGCCCCTGCCGGTGGGCGCCGACCCGGGCGACATGGCCACGAGCGCCGACGGATTGGCGCGGCTTCGCGCCCTCACTGAGGACTTCGCTACTTTGGTAACGTTCCTCATCCGCTCGCGCGCAGGACGCGCGGGCACCTCTGCATCGGAACGGGAACGGGCATTCCGGGAGGTCGCGGACCTCCTGCGATCGGTCCCCGATTCGGTGGAGAAGGACGAGGGGGTGAGGTTGGCAGCGGGTCTCCTGCAGCTCTCGCGTGGGATGGAGGATCGTCTCCGTGAGGCGTCCCGCCGGTCCGGTCCGTCCGGAGGCGCCGACGCGCAGGTGGTCGCCCTGCCGGCCCTCGACGCCGAGCGCCTGCGGGAACGGCGGCTGCTCGCCCTCGCCGTGGCGCTGCCCGCGGCGGCCTCCCGTCTGCTGGGGGACCTTCCGGACGAGGCGCTCTCGGAGCCCTCGCACCGCGAAGCCGTACGACTCCTGCGTGCCGGGGAGCAACCGGAACGCTGGCCGGAGGAGCTGCAGGAACTGGGGACCGTGTTGCGCGCCGATCCCGGGGCCGAGGAGGCCACCGAGGAGGAGCTGCGCGAAGCCGTGTACCGCGTCCAGCTGCCGGGGCTGGAACGCCGTGCGTCGGCGCTGCGGGAGGCGGGGGACGCCGAGGGCGAACTCCGCGTGCAGCACCTGGTCAATCGTCTGCGCGCCGCATTGCGGGGGGAGGGCTGAACGCGTGGAATCGTCCGTCGCGGTACCCGACGAGGTTCGTTCGCTGCTCGAGGAGGGACGGGAGCTCGGCGCCGTCCAGATGGTGCGGGTGGTGGACGTCGTCGAGTCCGCCGACCTGAACGAGGACCAGCAGGAGCGCCTGCTCCAGGTCCTCGCGGAGCTCAACATCGAGGTCCTCGCCGACGGCGGTGACCTGTCGCCCACCCCGGACGCGGTGTCGCCGCGGCTCGACCTCACGGTCAAGTCCGCCTCCAGCGACCCGGTGCGCATGTACCTGCGGGAGATCGGCAAGGTGCCGCTGCTCACCGCCGCGGAGGAGGTCTCCCTCGCGAAGCGGATCGAGCGGAACGACCCCACGGCGCGCGCCGCCCTGATCGAGGCGAACCTCCGGCTGGTCGTGTCGGTCGCGAAGCGGTACGCGGGGCGCGGCATGGCGTTCCTGGACCTCATCCAGGAGGGCAACCTCGGCCTCATGCGCGCCGTCGAGAAGTTCGACTACCGGCGCGGCTACAAGTTCTCCACGTACGCGACGTGGTGGATCCGGCAGGCCATCACCCGTGCGATCGCCGACCAGGCCCGCACCATCCGGGTGCCGGTGCACATGGTGGAGACCATCAACCGCCTCGCCCGCGTGCAGCGGCAGCTCCTGCAGGACCTGGGCCGCGAGCCCACGGTGGAGGAGCTCGCGGTGGAGATGGAGGTCACCCCGCAGCGCATCCGCGAGATCCAGAAGATCGCCCAGGAGCCGGTGTCCCTCGAGACCCCCGTCGGCGAGGACGACGACTCCGATCTCGGCGACCTCATCGAGGACGACGGCGTCGCCGGTCCCGCCGAGGAGGTGAGCCGCACCCTCCGCCGCGAGGGGCTGTGGGATGTGCTCGGCCAGCTGTCCGAGCGCGAGCGCAAGGTCCTGGAGCTCCGCTTCGGCCTGCGCGGCGAGGAGCCCCGCACCCTCGAGGAGGTCGGCCAGCGGTTCGGGGTCACCCGCGAGCGCATCCGCCAGATCGAGGCGAAGACCCTCACCAAGCTCCAGACCTACCGCGAGTGCCAGCGGCTCCGGGAGTTCCTGGAGTAGCACCCGTCCGCGCCCCGGCGGTGGCGGCGCGCCCGCCCACCGCCGGCCCCGCGGCCCGGGATGTGCAAGCGCACACCGGGTCGTCCGATTGCACCACCGCTCCCCGCGTCCGGGCAGCGCCCCCGTGCTGCGCCGCATCTATGACCAGATGCGCATGTGCACGCGCACCGGCTTGGGGCCGCCGTTGATGAGCGTCGGGGAGCCGTACAGGCCGGCGACCGCCGGGAACGGGGGCTTGCGGCGCGTCCGCGTGGCCGGGCGCGGGCCGGTCTCATGTGCAATTGCACACGCGGACGTGCAATTGCACAACGCCGTCGGCCGCTCGGCGCCCATGCCGCCCGCATCCGCCCGTTCAGGGCGCCGACCGGATCGCCCCGGCGGGGCGGAGCGTGCAATTGCACACGCGGAGGCGCAATTGCACACCCGCCGAAGCGGGGAGCCGGCGGGGCTCCGGTGACGTGGGCGGCGTGCCCGGGCGGTCGGGGCCGCGGTGTGCAATTGCACACCGGGACGTTCACTTGCACACCCCGGGCGGGGCGGGGCTAGCCGGGGCGGGCGATGAGGGCGACGGCGCGGGCGCGGCGGCGGGTGCCGCCGGGGGCCTCGACGACGCACTCGGCGGTGAGCGGGATGCCGTCGGCGTCATCGGGACGGCGGGGCTCCGGGCCGATCCAGGTGATCTGGGGGGACGGGCCGAGCATGGCGGCGCGCTGGCCCCACACGAGCAGCCGGGCGAGGGCGAGGGCGCCGGTGCTGACGGCCTCGGCGTCGCCCCGGGACCGGACGTAGGCGTGGTGGGCGGCGGTGATCGCCGCGAGGCTCACGATGTCCGGTTCACCCTCGGGCGCCATCGCGACGGAGGTGAGGACCGCCCCGTCGGGGGCGGGGGTGGTGCCCGGCTTCAGACGCCCGAGCTGGGCGGCGACGGACAGGCCGATGGCCTCCGCCGCGGCGCGCAACTCGGGGTCGAGGCGCGCGAGCGCGGACGCGGCCTCGGGCTGGAGGCGCAGCCCCACGTCGCCCGAGGCCGCCGCGCGGTCAGCCCGCGGTGCCCGCGGGCTGGTCCGAGCTCGCCGGCTCGACCGGCGCCTCGGTGAACACGAACTCGTCGGGCTCGCCGCCCAGCCGGTCCTTCACGAGCCAGAACACCAGGGCCCCGATCCCGACCAGCATCAGAAGCTTCTTCATCCGTCCCTCGCCCTTCCCTCGTGGACGTACCTCGCCGCAGGCTAGCGCATGCCGTCGCCGGCACGGTGATCACATCGGCACGAGTGCATCGGATTCGACGGACAGGACGACCTTCCCGACGGCGCGGTCGGCCTCCACCTCGCGGTGGGCGTCGGCGACGCGGGTGAGCGGGACCATGTCGTGCACCAGCGGCCGCAGGCGGCCGTCGGCGAGGCGCGGGAGGCCCCACTCCGCGAAGCTGGCGACGATCTCGCCCTTCTCCGCCACGGGCCGCGCCCGGAGCGTGGACGCGATGAGCGTGGCGCGCCGGCGCAGCAGCTGGTTCAGGTCGACCTCCACCCGGGTGCCGCCCACCAGCCCGATAAGGGCGATGCGGCCCCCGGTGGCGAGGCAGGCGACGGTCTGCTGCAGGTAGGAGGCGCCCACCAGGTCCACCACCACGTCCGCGCCGTGGCCGCCGGTGAGCTCCATCACGCGTTCGGCGAACCCGTCGGGCCCCGGCACCACCACGTGGTCGGCGAGGTGCTCGATCATCTCGGCCTTCTCGTGCGAGCGGGTCGTGCCGATCGTGCGGGCGCCGAGCTCCCGGGCGGTCTGGAGGGCGGCGGTGCCGACCCCCGACGCCGCGGCGTGCACCAGCACCCACTCCCCGGCGGCGGGTCGGGCCTGCCGTCCGAGCGCCTGCCAGGCGGTGAGGAACACCTCGGGCACCGCCGCCGCGAGGATCCAGTTGAGGTTGTCCGGCACGCGCATGAGCTGCACGGCCGGCACGGCGACGCGCTCCGCGTACCCGCCGGACGCCAGGAGGGCCATCGCCCGGTCGCCCACGGCCCAGCCCGACACGCCCGGGCCGACGCGTTCGACGGTGCCGGCGGCCTCCAGGCCCAGCACGTCCGTGGCCCCCGGCGGCGGAGGGTAGTTGCCGGCCCGCTGCATCAGGTCGGCGCGGTTCACCGCGGTGGCCCGCACGCGCAGCACCACCTCGCCCTCGCCGGGCTCCGGGTCGGGCAGCTCGACGAGCCGCAGCACGTCCGGCCCGCCCGGCTTCTCGGCGACCACGCCGATCACGCCGTGGCCCCGCCCTCGAAATGCGCCTTGGTGCGGGCGTGCCGCTCCTCGAACATCCCGGCGAGCTGGCGGCGCACCATGAGGCGGTCCACCAGCCTCCCGATCGGCCCGAACGGCAGGCGGTACTCCACGTGGTCGGTCATGCGGGTGCGGCCCTCCCCGAGGTCCTGGAACCGGTGCTCGTGGCGCCACGCGGCGAACGGGGACTTCTCCGCCACGTCCACGACGAGGCGATTCTCCACGATGTCGGCGATCCGCACCCGCCAGCGCTGGGCGAACGGGACGGGGGGCTGCTTCACGGTGAGGCGCACGACGCTGCCCACCGACACCGGGAAGTCCCCCTCGATCGCCACGAACGTGGCGGCGACGGGGCTGATGATGGGCGCGTTGCGGGTGTCGAGGTGGAACCGCCACATCTCGTCGGCGGGGGCCGCGACCTCGACGGAACGTTCGAAGACCGATGACTTGGACATGGCACCGAGGGTAGTGGCCGCGGCGGGCTCCGCCAGGGGGAACGCTCAGGCGGGGGCGAACCGGGCGGTGAAGTGGCGCAGGCTCGGCGGCTCCCACGCGATGCGGTACCCGGGCAGGCGGCCGCGGTCCGGGCTGAGCTCCTCGAAGGCCTCCACCACGTAGTCGGCGTGGCTCTGGGTGTAGACGCGACGCGGGAACGCCAGCCGCACGAGGTCCATCGGCGCGGGTGCCTCGGAGCCGTCGGGACGGCGGCCGAACATCACGGTGCCGATCTCGCAGGAGCGCACCCCGGCGTGCTCGTACAGCGCGACGGCGAGCGACTGGCCGGGGTAGCGCAGCGGCGGGATGTGGGGGAGCCACTCCCGGGCGTCGACGAAGATCGCGTGGCCGCCGACGGGCTCCACGATGGGCACCCCCAGCGCGGTGAGGCGCTCGCCGACGTACTCGATCGCCCTGATCCGGTATCGCAGGTAGTCCTCGTCGACGATCTCGGCGAGGCCCTGGGCGAGGGCGTCCAGGTCGCGGCCCGCGAGCCCCCCGTAGGTTGGGAAGCCCTCGGTGAGGATGAGGCGGGTGCGGGCCTCGGCCGCAAGGGCGTCGTCGTCCAGGGCGAGCCAGCCGCCGATGTTCCCGAAGGCGTCCTTCTTGGCGGACATCGTCATGCCGTCCGCGTCCGCGAACATGTCCCGGACGATGTCCGGGACCGCCCGGCCGGCCTGGCCCGGCTCGCGCTGCTTGATGAACCAGGCGTTCTCGGCGAACCGGCAGCCGTCGATGATGAACGGCTTGCCGTGGGTCCGGGCGAGCGCCGCGACGGCCCGCAGGTTCTCCAGGCTCACGGGCTGCCCGCCGCCGGCGTTATTGGTGACGGTCGCCATCACGCACGGCACGTCCGCGCCGCGGGTCCGCAGGAGCTCCTCCAGCGCGCCGAGGTCGACGTTGCCCTTGAAGGGGTGGCGGTTGCGCGGCTCCCTGCCCTCGGGGATCACCAGGTCGACGGCCTCCGCCCCGGTGGCCTCGATGTTGCCGCGCGTGGTGTCGAAGTGCGTGTTCGACGGGATCACCCGCCCCGGACCGCCGAGGATCGAGAAGAGGATCGCCTCCGCGGCGCGTCCCTGGTGGGTCGGGATGACGTGCCGGAACGGCATGAGGTGCCGCACCGCGGCCTCGAACCGCTCGAACGACCGGGACCCGGCGTAGGACTCGTCGCCGCGCATCACCGCGGCCCACTGCTCGGCGCTCATCGCGCTGGTCCCGGAGTCGGTGAGCAGGTCGATCAGGACGTCGTCGGCCCGGAGGGCGAACAGGTTGTGGTGGGCGGCGGCCAGGAACGCCCGGCGCTCCTCCGGCGAGGTCATCCGGACCGGCTCGACCGCCTTGATGCGGAACGGCTCGATGATCGTGCGCATGGCCCCAGCGTGGACCAGGCGCCGCCCGGTGTCCACATGCCGGCCCGGAAGCGTGTCGCGGAGGCCGGGGACACCCGGCGCCGGGGATGAGAACGGGCCGTCCGGAACCCTGGACGCGTGACGAACGTGTGACGGCCTGCGTACGGCGTATCCTGCGACACTCGCCACGTCCCACGGCAGGCAGGAGCGCATGTCACCGCACGGCCACGACCCCACCCTCGCCGAGGAGCGCCGCCTGGCGCACACCGGCCTCCTCGCGAAGCTCACCGGGCATTTCGCCCGTCACCCGTGGCGCACGGTGGCCACCTGGATTGTCATCCTCATCGGGCTGATCGCCCTGAACGCCGCGCTCGGCGGCAAGCTCAAGGACGACTTCAAGGTCCCGGGCACCGACTTCCAGGCCGCGACGGACCTCATCCAGGCGAAGTTCGGCGGCCAGAGCGGCGCCGCGCTGCGCGTGGTGGTCGCCGCGCCGGAGGGCGAGCGGCTCGACACGCCGGAGCGGAAGGCGGCCATCGCGAAGATGGTCCAGATCAGCTCCGACGCGCAGAAGACGATCAACGAGAACCCCGCGGACAGCGTCCAGGTCCCGGACCCGCTGCAGAAGAACTCGACGACGGTCTCCGACGACGGGCGCATCGCGTTCTTCGACGTGCAGTTCGACCGTCAGGCGTTCGACCTGGAGCGGTCCGACATCGTCGACCTGGAGGACGCCATCCAGGCGGCCGGGGCGACGGCGGGCGTGCAGGCCGAGTTCACGGGCGAGGCGGAACAGGCGCCGCCGGAGCAGGGCGCCAGCGAGCTGCTGGGCTTCGCCGCGGCGTTCGTGGTGCTGCTCGTGCTGTTCCGGGCCCTGGTGCCCACGCTCATCCCGCTGCTGTTCGCGATCGTCGCGGTGATGTCGGCGTTCATCCTGCTGTTCATCGCGGCGGCGTTCTCGAACTTCAACACCGTCACGGTGCTGCTGGTGTCGATGATCGGCATCGGGGTGGGCATCGACTACACGCTGTTCATCGTGACCCGGTTCCGGCAGCTGCTGCATGACGGGCTGCCGCCCCGGGAGGCCGCCGCGGCGGCCGGTGCCACGGCGGGTCGCGCGGTGATCTTCGCCGGCGTCACCGTGGCGATCTCCATCACCGGCCTGGCGCTCATCGGCATCGACTTCATCACCAAGCTCGGGCTCGGGAGCGCCCTGGGCGTGGTCACCGCCGTGGCGCTCGCGACCACGCTGCTGCCCGCGGTGCTCGCCCTGCTGGGCCACCGCATCGACAAGGGCCGGCTGGGGATGAAGCCCACCGACGAGTCCCGCGAGGGCCAGGCCCGCACCCCGGTCGCCGCGTGGGGCCGGTTCGTGTCCGGCCGCGCGAAGATCGTGCTGCCGGTGGTGATCCTGCTGCTGCTCATCCTCGCCTCGCCGGTCACGCAGGCCCGCCTGGGCCTCGCCGACGCGGGGACCGCGCCGAAGGACGTGACCACCCGCAAGGCGTACGACCTGCTGTCCGCCGGGTTCGGCCCGGGCTTCACCTCGCCGATCCCGGTGGTGGTGGACATGCGCGGCGACGCCGACGCGGCCCGCAAGATCCAGGCGGGCATGCTCACCATGGACGGCGTGGCGGAGGTCAACCCGCCCATCTACAACGCCGCCACCCCGGAGCAGGCGTCGGTGGCGATCATCAACGCGTACTCCAAGTACGCACCGCAGGACGCCAAGACCGACGACATCGTGAGCTACCTCCGGGAGCAGCTCATCCCGGCGGCGCTCGGCGGCACGCAGGCGAAGGCCTTCGTGTCGGGCCAGAACGCGGCGTTCACCGACATCGGCAACAAGATCCTCGACGGCCTGCCGTGGTTCCTGCTGTACGTCATCGGCATCACCGCCGTGGTGCTGGCGATGGCGTTCCGGTCGCTGGTGGTGGCGGTGAAGGCCGCCCTCACCACGCTGCTGTCGGCCCTGGTCGGGTTCGGCGTGCTCACGTTCATCGTGCAGATGGGCAACGGCCTGTCGATCGTCGGCCTGGACCGCACCGGCCCCATCGAGAGCTTCGTGCCGCCGATCGCGTTCGCGATCCTGTTCGGCCTGTCGATGGACTACGAGGTGTTCCTCATGAGCCGCATCCGGGAGGAGCACGTCCACGGTGCCGACACCGTCACGGCGGTGAAGGACGGCATGGCCGGCGTGGGCCGGGTGATCGTGGCCGCCGCGCTCATCATGAGCGTGGTGTTCTTCGCGTTCGTCCTCAACCCGGACCGCGTGGGCAAGGAGTTCGGCCTGCTGCTCGGCATCGCCATCCTCACCGACGCCCTGCTGGTGCGGATGACGCTGGTGCCGGCCCTGCTCACCGTGCTGCGGGAGCGCAGCTGGTACATGCCGGGCTGGCTGGACCGGATCCTCCCGAACCTCACGGTGGAGCCGCCCACCGAGTCCGCCCCGGCGGGCGACGCGACCGGCGCCGAGGCGCCGGCCACGTCGGGCTGACCCGCTAGTCCATCAGGAGATCGAGCCGGCTTCCCGCGGGAGGCGTGAAGCCGGCGGTCTCCACCGGCGGGCCGGCGCCCAGGTCCCCGAGCCTGAACTCGCTGATCGTGTCGGCGCCGCGCGTGCGGCAGAACACCCGCTCCACGGTGCGCACGCGGATCGTGGCGAGGATCGCCTCCGTGGCCTCCGAGCGGAACCGGACGAAGAAGTTCCAGTTCGAGGCGGCCGACCCGGGGACGAACTCGCAGAAGCCCTTCACGGTTGAGATGGCCGGCGAGCCGATCTGCGCGGGCAGGCCCACGCCCGACACGTTCACGTGCGGCAGCGGCCCGAACCGCGTGGTGGTGAGCTGCGGCTGGCTGTTGTCGCCGGGCAGGAGGTCCATGGTCCCGAAGATCAGGACGTCGTCGTCCGGCGGGACCCGCTCGCGGATCTTCCGGACGGTCTTCACCCGCACCCGCTTGCCCTTCCGCACGACGGTGCGGAACGTGGTGACGGTGCGGGTGCGGAACTCGACGCCCTCCTCGCCGCCGCTGTAGGCGTCGGAGCCGTCGCCGGGGGCCCACACGAACACGTCGTTCCCGGGGCCGCCGATGGCCTGGTCGAAGGCCGGGAACGCGGTGGTGTCGCTGCCGGCCTCCGTGCCGCCGACCATCACGTCGTCGCCGGGGCCGGCGATGAGCACGTCGGGTCCGAGCCGGCCGATGAGCATGTCGGAGACCTGGCCGCCCGCGATGGTGTCGGCCTTCCGGGTGCTCTGGTCGGAGGCGGTCCCGGGCGGCTGGATGAGCGGGTCGGCGACGGAGTCGTCGTCCAGGCCGATGATGAGCTGGGGGGTCTTGAGCGCGCCGCCGCCCTGGATGGCGGCGAAGGCCCCTCCTGCGGCGGTGACGGTCACGGCGGCGCAGAGCACCGCCACGTGGACGTGCGCACGGCGGCGTGGACGCATGGTTCCTCTCCTGTGTGGGGACCTCGGGCGCGAGGCTATGGACAGCCGCGGGGCCCGGTCAACAACCGGGTCGGCCCGGTTCCGCCGCCGCGGGGTGGGCATTACGGTTCCCGGTCACCGGGGCTGAGGAGGTGTGCGTGGCGAGGATCGCGGTGCTCGGCACGGGGGCGATGGGCTCCCGTATGGCGCGGAACCTGGCGGATGCCGGGCATTCGGTGGTGGCGTGGAACCGCACGGCGGAGCGCCTCCGGCCCCTCGCGGAGGCGGGGATCGAGGTGGCGGCCACGCCGTGGGCGGCCGCGAAGGGCGCGGACGCGGTGCTCTCGATGGTGCGGGACGTGGACGCCTCGGAGGCCGTGTGGTGCGCGTCCGGCGTCGGGGCGCTGCATGCGCTGTCGCCGTCGGCGCTCGCCCTGGAGTGCGGCACCGTCACCCCGGACTGGGCGCGGGAGCTCGCCGGCCGGGTCACGGACCGGGGCGCGGGGTTCGTGGACGCGCCGGTGGTCGGGACGCTGCCGCAGGTGGAGGCGCGGCAGCTCGTCGCCCTCACCGGAGGGGAGCCCCGCGACGTGGAGCGGGCGCGCCCGGTGGTGGTGGGGTTCGGGGCACGGCTGGAGCACGTGGGGCCGGCGGGGGCCGGGACCGTCGTCAAGCTCGCCGTGAACGCGCTGTACGCCGCGCAGGTGGCGGCCGCCGCGGAGCTGCTGGGGGTGGTGGGGCGCGCGGGGACCGACGCCGGGCGGGCGGCCGACGTGGTCGGCGGCCTCGCCGTGATGAGCCCCGCGCTGCGCGCCGCGATGACGCTCATGGTCACCGGCGACGTGGAGCCGCAGTTCCCCGTGCACCTGGTGGAGAAGGACCTGGGGTACCTGCGCGAGCTCGCGGCGTCGGGTGGTTCCGCCGCGCCGGTCGCGGCCGCCGTCCACGGCGTGTTCGCCGAGGCGATGGAGCACGGGCTCGGCGCGCGGAACATCACGGTGGTCGGCCGGCGGTACGGGGTGGCCTGAGCCGTCCCGATCCCGGTGGATCCCCGCATATCCCGCGGCCACGGCCGGGCGTAGCGTCGTCGCACGGTGGCTCACGGCGCGGAGGTGGGGTGGTGCCGACGTACATGACCGGGTTCGACTACGAGGGTCAGGCGTGGCGGCTCATGGTGGAGCGGCCGGAGGACCGGGAGGCCGCCGCCCGTGCGGTCGTCGAGGCGGGCGGCGGGCGCCTGCTGTCCTGGTACTGGATGTTCGGCGACCACGACGGCGTGCTGATCTTCGAGGCGCCCTCCGACGAGGCCGCCGCCGCCGTGCTGGCCGCGGTCGCCGCCTCCGGCCGGGTGCGGCGCCTGCGCACCAACCGGCTCCTCACGAGCGAGGAGGCCCGCACGGCGATGCACCTCGCCAAGGGCCTCGCCTCCGCGTACGCCCCGCCGGGTGGCGGGGACTGGCGGCAGGGGTACGACGAACTCGGCGGCTGAGGAGGGAAACCCGCCAGATCCCCCGGGTACGCGACCGCTTTGCGCGGCGGGCCCCAGCGGCCCTCCGGGCGCCGCATGATGCGCGCCGCCGCACGCGGCGATGTGCTCGTGTGGGATGCGACGCGGCCTCCCGCCCTCCGCGCATCCCGACTTGGCAACGCCCGGAGGGAGGTTCGGGATGTCCGGCACCACCGTCGTCGAGGCCGGCTCGCCACCCGCGGTGAAGGATGAGCGCGCCGCCATCAACGCATACGTCTACGGCCTGAACTACGACCCCAGGGACCTCCTGGCCACCGTGGTCCCCGGGAGCACGGAGTCGCTGACCCCCCGTGAGGAGGCCGGCGACCGGGTGATCATCTGCACGGCGCGGCCGCACCGCATCGACACCGCGCTCACGGACGTGACGATCCTGTCGCCGTCCGCAGGGACGGTGTTCCCGGGCGCCCTCGTGCAGGTGGACCGGCACCTGGCGGACGGGACCCCCACGCTCATCAGCCTGCCGCGCGGCCCGCTCACGCTCCGGGTGGACCTCCCGGGCATCGGTGACCACGGCACGGTGGTGGTCAAGAACCCCACCCGCTCCGCCGTCGGCGCCGCCATCCAGAAGGTGCTCGAGTACTGGAACACCACGCCCGTCGCCGAGGGCTACGTGAACGAGGCCGCCTCGTCGTATTCGACGACGGTGGCGCAGTCGTCGGACCAGCTCGCCCTGGACCTCGGCTTCTCGGCCAAGTGGGCGGGGAACGCGGTGAGCTCGAAGCTGCAGTTCTCGAAGGACAGCCGCCACTGGCTGACCGTCAAGCTCTACCGGCAGGTCTACTACCAGGTGGTCGCCGACGCCCCGACCGACCCGGCGAGCGTGTTCGGGCGGAAGGTGCACCTGGCCGACCTGCAGCGGGTCGCGGGCGACGCGAACCCGCCCGGCTACGTCGCCAAGGTGGACTACGGGCGACTCATCATGGTGCGGATGGAGACCTCCGAGGCGGTCTCCCGCACGCACCTGGAGGGCGCCCTGGACTACGTCACCACCGGTGACACCACCATCCACGGGGACCTCGCCGCCACCTACCAGCACATCGCCGAGAACTCGCGGTTCGACGTCATCACCCTCGGCGGGAACGCGGAGGTCGCGTCGATGCTGGTGGAGGACCACACGAAGCTCCCCGAGGTGATCGCGAAGGACGCGCGGTACCGGCGGGACACCCCGGCCCATCCCATCGCCTACCAGGTGAACTTCCTGAAGGACAACCAGCAGGCGCTGATGGGCTTCACCACCGACTACGTCGAGACCGAGTGCGTGGAGTACCCGAACGGGTTCGTGCGGCTCCAACACGACGGCGGCTACGTCGCCCGCTGGTCGGTGTCGTACCTCGACCCGGCCGGGGCGCGCGTGACCGCGTACTCGTCGGGCAACGTCACCGCCCCGTGGAACCGCACGGTGAACCTGCCGGGCGACGCGAAGAGCGTGCACATCCACGCGGACGCCAAGACGGGCCTGCTGTGGGATCCGTGGCGCGAGGCGATCGACGTGACCGAGAACGGCGTCACCAACAAGGGCTACAAGATCTACGGCACCACCCTGCGCCCGAGGTGGAACAACAACTGCTGACCGGGTGATCGCGCGCCGGCCGCTCCGTGGCGGCCGGCGCGCGGCGCCGCATCGGCTGTGCAATTGGACGCCGCGGTGTGCAATTGCACATCCCGGCGCGGGGACCGTCTACGCTCCCCGCCGGCCGGACGGCGGACGGGAGGCGAGATGACGGAACCCGCCTTCGCGGGACGGGTGGCGGCGGAGATCGCGCCGCACCTCCCCGCGGGCTTCACCGCCGAGGTGGTCGACTGGGACGGCGGCGACGGTGTGCGCGTGTGGCTCGGTGACGTCGATCTGGGGTCGGTCGAGGGGGACTGGGAGGCGATCCTCGATGGCGTCGAGGACCTCGTGTCCGGCGAGTCGGGTGAGCCGTTCCAGATCCCACGCCCCGGCCGGCGGCCGGACTAGGCGCCCGCAGGGCGTTTGCCGCGGACCCGTATCCACGGGCGTGTGCAATTGGACGCCGCGATGTGCAATTGCACGGCCCGAACCCGGTCGTGGCCCGCATGCACCCCCGGTCAGCCGGGAATGCCACCTGCGAGGACGTCGGCGCGGAAGGGGACGGGCGGATGAAGGAACCGGGGTTCGGCGACCGGGTCGCCGCTGAGATCGCGCCGCACCTCCCACCGGGCTTCACCGTGGAGGCAGTGAAATGGCACGGCGATGACTGCGTGCGCGTCTGGCTCGGCACCATCCACCTGGGCGCGGTGAACGGCACGTGGGATCACGTGGTCGACGGCGTCCAGGCCCTGGTGGACCGGGAGCTGTCGCGCCGGTTCCGGATCCCGCGGAAGGAGACGGCTCCGGGCTGAGCCGCCGCATCGCTCGAGTGGGGACGGTGGGAGTCGAACCCACACGGGGGTCACCCCCCAGCGGTGTTTGAGACCGCCGCGTCTGCCATTCCGCCACGTCCCCGACGCGACGACCATGCTACCCGGGGGTGGGGGAGGAACGTGGCGGGGGACCGGCCCCCGCCACATTCAGGCGATGCTCAGACCGCGATCTCGCGGCGGGCGAGGCCCTGCTCCTGGGCGACCCGGATGACCGCGGCGGCGACGGCCGGCGCGACGTTCCGGTTGAACACGCTCGGGATGATGTAGTCCTCGTTGAGTTCCTCGTCGGACACGCAGTCCGCGATGGCGTGGGCGGCCGCGACCTTCATCTCCTCGGAGATCTGGCGGGCGCCGCAGTCCAGGGCCCCGCGGAAGATGCCGGGGAACGCGAGGACGTTGTTGATCTGGTTCGGGTAGTCCGACCGGCCGGTCGCCATCACGCGGACGTACGGCCCCGCGACCTCCGGCATGATCTCCGGCGTCGGGTTCGCCATCGCGAAGACCAGCGGGTCCTTCGCCATGGTCTTGAGCTGCTCCACCTTGAAGGTGTCCGGCCCGGAGAGCCCGATGAACATGTTCGCGCCGACGATCGCCTCCGTCAGGGTCCCGCGGACGCCCTCCGGGTTGGTGTGCTCGGCGTACCACTCCTTCATGAAGTTCATGTTCTCGGTGCGGCCCTTGTAGATCGCGCCCCGGGTGTCGCAGCCGATGATGTTCGTGACGCCTGCGTTCATGAGGATCTTCGAGCAGGCCACGCCGGACGCGCCGACGCCGGACACCACGACCTTCAGGTCCTCCATCCGCTGCCCCGTGATCTTCAGGGCGTTGATCAGCGCGGCGAGAAGCACGATCGCGGTGCCGTGCTGGTCGTCGTGGAACACCGGGATGTCCAGCTGCTCCTTGAGGGTGTCCTCGATCTCGAAGCAGGCGGGCGCCGCGATGTCCTCGAGGTTGATGCCGCCGAAGGCCGGGGCGATCGCCCGGCAGATCGCGATGATCTCCTTCGGGTCCTTCGAGTCGACGCAGATGGGGTAGGAGTCGACGTCGCCGAACTCCTTGAACAGCATCGACTTGCCCTCCATGACGGGCATGCCGGCGGCGGCGCCGATGTCCCCGAGGCCGAGGACGGCGGTGCCGTTGGTGATCACGGCCACCATGTTCCGCTTGAGGGTGTAGTCGAAGACCTTGTCGCGGTCCTCGGCGATCGCCTGGCAGACCTCGGCGACGCCGGGCAGGCCGGCGAGGGACAGGTCCTCGCGGGTCTCGAGCGGCAGGCGCCCGTGGAGCTCGATCTTCCCGCCCTTGTGCATGCGGAACGTGCGGTCCCAGCTGTCGAGGAGGGTCACGCCCTCCACGCCCCGGACGGCGTCGATGATCTGCTCCGCGTGGTCCTCGCCGCCGGCGTTGACCACGATCTCGCGTACCGCGGTGCCGTGCCCGGTGGACACCAGGTCCACGGCCCCGATGTCGCCCCCGGTCGCGTCGATCGCGGTCACGAGGCGCCCGAAGGCCCCGGTGTCCCGCGAGTCGGTCTCGACCCGAAGCGTGACGGAGTACTGCGCGCTCGGCGTGACGGCCACGAAAAATCCTCCCGCAAGATGGTCAGGCGCGGGGGAGTCTAGTCGACCGGCCCGCCGGTCCCGCCGGTCATGCGGCCGCGAGCGCCGCCGGGACGTGGACGCAGGTCGGATCCGCGGCCAGGGGGTCGCCGGTGACCGCCCAGGCGCGGGCCCGGCTGCCGCCGCACACCTCCCGGTACTCGCACACCCGGCACTTGCCGCCGAGCCGCTCCGGGTCGCGGATCGCGCGGAAGATCTCCGCGTCGCGGTAGATGTCCACCGGGGACGCGTCGCGGACGTTGCCGGCGGGCACGGGCAGGAAGCCGCTGGGGCTCACCACGCCGTCGTGGGAGATGAACATGAACCCGCGCCCGCCGGTGACCGGGGGCGGCAGGACGGCGGCGCCCCGCTCGGCCAGCACGCGCCGGTACGGCGGGGCCTCCGTGACCTTCACGCGGAACGGCAGGTCCTCGGCGAGGTCGGCGATGCGGTGGAACGCCCGCTCGTGCTCCTCCGCGGAGAGCATGTCGTCCAGCCGGCCGCGGCCCACCGCGACCAGGAAGAACACGCTCCACATCACCGGCTGCACACCGCGCACGACCTCCGCGAGGGCCTCCAGCCCGGCCTCCGTGACCCGCGTGACGGTGCTGTTCACCTGCACCGGCAGGCCCAGCTCCCGCGCCATCGCGAGGATGCGGAGGCTGCGGGCGTAGGACCCGTCGATCCCGCGCATGCCGTCGTGCACCTCGGGCGTGGCGCCGTCGATGGAGATCGCCATCTGCCGCACCCCGGCGTCCCGCAACTCGGTGAGCCGCTCCCGGGTGACGCTGGGCGTGGCGCTGGGGGTGAGGGCCACCCGCAGCCCGCTCGCGGTGGCGTGCGCCGCCATCTCCGGCAGGTCCGCCCGCAGCAGCGGGTCGCCGCCGGTGAGGATGAGCGTCCCGCCCGGGAAGCCCTCCCCGAGCTGCCCGATCATGCGCCGCGCCTCCTCGCCGGTGAGCTGCCCCGGCAGGGCGTGCGGCTGGGCGTCCGCCCGGCAGTGGAGGCAGCGGTACCCGCACGCGCGGGTGGTCTCCCACGCGGCGACGATGGGCGGGGCGGAGCGGCGCGTCGTGTCCATGGATCTGATTGGTACACCCCCGGCAGGGAAAAACCGCGGGGACGACCGTCATCCGGTGGACGTAGACTCGTCGGTGAGTGGACGAGACCGACGCCCAGCAGACCCTCGAGGACACGTCCGCCCCCGCGGCGGCCGGCCCCCTGCTCCTCATCGACGGCAACAGCCTGGCCTACCGGGCCTTCTTCGCCCTGCCCGACACCATCGCCCGCGCCGACGGGTTCCCCACCAACGCCCTGTACGGGCTGGCGGCCATGATGGTGAAGGTGGTCGCCGAGGAGCGGCCGGGCCGCGTGGTGGTGGCCTGGGACGCGCCGGGCAAGGTGTTCCGCCACGAGGAGTTCCCGGAGTACAAGGCCGGGCGGAAGCAGACGCCGGACCTCCTGCGCGAGCAGCAGCCGCACTTCCGGCCGCTCATGGAGGCGTTCGGGTTCGTCAACACCGAGTGCCCCGGCTTCGAGGCCGACGACGTGATCGGCACCCTCGCGACGCAGGCGGCCGCCGGGGGCGAGGACGTGGTCATCCTCACCGGCGACCGTGACGCCCTGCAGCTGGTGGACGAGCGCATCTCGGTGCTCGCCACCGGCCGCGGCGTCACCGACACGGTGCGGTACACGCCGGACAAGGTCGAGGAGCGCTACGGCCTCCCGCCCAAGCTCATGCCGGACTTCCGCGGCCTGGTGGGGGACAGCAGCGACAACCTGCCGGGCGTGCCGGGGATCGGCGAGAAGGGCGCGGCCACGCTCATCCAGAAGTACGGGTCGCTCGACGCCGTGCTGGAGCACGCCTCCGAGCAGACCCCCAAGCGCCGGCAGGCGCTGGAGGAGCACGTTGACAACGCCCTGCTCACCCGGCGGCTGGCCATCATCGACCGCGAGACGCCGGTGGAGCTGGACCTCGCCGACGTGCCGCCCCTCACGCTCGACGACGCACGCCTCGGGACGCTGCGGAAGGCGTTCGTCGACATGGAGTTCGACTCCCTGGTGCGGCGCCTGGGGGACCTCGCCGACGGCGGCGCGGCCCCGGCGGCGCCCGTCACCGTGAGCCGCACGGTGCGGGTGTCGGACGCCGTGCCGGAGCAGCTGGGCATGACGCTCGCCGGCGTCGAGCGCGCCGGGCTGGCGGCGGTCGACGGCGAGTGGGCGGTCGCCCCGCCGGGCGACGAGGTGTTCACGGGCCCGCTCGACGCCCACTCCGGCCCGGCCCTCGCCGCCGGCCTGGCCGCCGCGAAGGTCGCGTGCCACGACGCCAAGGCCCTGCCCGCGGCGCTGTGGGACGCCGGGGTCACCGTGGACCACGACACGATGATCGCCGGGTACCTCCTGCAGCCGCGGCGCCGCGGCTACCCGCTGGAGGAGCTTGCGGCGGAGGCCGGCATCAGCGTGGAGGGCGCGGGCGAGCGGGCCGCGGCGAAGGCCGCCGCCGAGACCCTCGACCTCGCGGCCCGGCAGGTGGAGCTGATGGAGGCCGAGGGCCTCACGGGCCTGTACCGCGAGGTCGAGCTGCCGCTGGTGGCGGTGCTCGCCGACATGGAGCGCGCGGGGGTGATGCTCGACGTGCACCGCCTGGCGGAGATCGCCATGCGGGTGCGCGACCGCGCCGACGAGCTGCGCGACCAGATCTGGGCGCACGCCGGCGAGGAGTTCGTGATCGACAGCCCCAAGCAGCTGGGGCACGTGCTGTTCGAGGTGCTGGGCCTGCCGACGTTCCGCAAGGGCAAGACCGGCTGGAGCACCGACCGCCAGGTGCTGAAGCTCCTGGAGTCCAAGCACCCGATCGTGGGGCTCATCGGGCAGTACCGGGAGCTGACCAAGCTCGACAACACCTACCTGTCGGCGCTGCCGGAGCTGGTGGCCGACGACGGCCGGCTGCACACCACCTTCAACCAGACCGTCGCCGAGACCGGCCGGCTGTCGTCCACCAACCCCAACCTGCAGAACATCCCGGTGCGCACCGCGCTGGGCCGGGAGATCCGCGACGCGTTCGTCGCCGCCGACGGCCACGTGCTGCTGAGCTGCGACTACAGCCAGGTGGAGCTGCGGATCATGGCCCACTGCTCCGGGGAGCCCACGTTGCGGGAGGCGTTCCGGCGCGGGGAGGACGTCCACCGGGCGACCGCGGCGGAGGTGTTCGGCATGGCCCCCGCGGACGTGGACCGCGTGACCCGCGACCGCGCCAAGGCCGTCAACTTCGGGATCATCTACGGCATCTCCGACTTCGGCCTCTCCGAGCAGCTGTCGATCCCCAGGGCCGACGCGAAGGCCTACATCGAGACCTACCTCGCCCGGTACCCCCGGGTGCGGAGCTTCATCGACACCACGATCGCCGCGGCGGCCCAGGACGGCTACGTCACCACGCTCCTGGGACGCCGGCGCCCCATCCCGGAGCTCACCGGCCGCACCGTGCAGCAGCGGCAGCTCGGCGAGCGCCTGGCGGTGAACACCATCATCCAGGGCACCGCCGCCGACATCATCAAGGTCGCGATGATCCGCGCCCACACGGCGCTGCGCGACGCCGGCGTGCGGACGCGCCTGATCCTCCAGATCCACGACGAGCTCCTGTTCGAGGTCCCGGAGGACGAGACCGAGCGGGCCGTCGCGATCGCCCGTGAGGCCATGGTGGGGGCGTACGAGCTGGATCCGCCGCTGTCGGTCGACACCGGCCTGGGCCGCACCTGGCTGGAGGCGAAGGCCTGACCGGGACGGGGGACGCCCCCGAGGAGGACCTCTACGCGGTCCTCGAGGTGGCCCCGCACGCGCGCCGGGAGATCATCGAGGCGGCGTTCACGGTGCTGCGCGAGGCGGCGTGCCGGGACAATTCCCCAAAAGGCACTCGCCTTTTGGTACAAATCAACCGGGCGCATCACGTGCTGTCCGATCCGGACCGGCGCCGCGCCTACGACGCCCACCGCCTCCAGGAGCCGCAGGACCCATGAGCACACCCGCCGCCGTGCACCCCCTGGCCCCGCGATTCGCCCAGGGCATCACCGGCGTGCTGTGCCTGGAGGCGATCCTGTTCGACACGCCCGCGGCGGTGGTCGTGGCGTTCGCGCTGGTCGCGGTCGCGCTGTTCGCGCCGCGGTTCTCGCCCGTGGGCTGGGTGTTCCGGAAGGTCGCGAAGCCCGCCGACCACCTGGAGCCCGCCGCGCCCACGCGCTTCTCGCAGGTGCTGGCGTTCGTGTTCCTCGGCGTGGCGTCGGTGCTGCTGTTCACCGGCCCGCAGATCGTGGGCTGGGTGATCGCCGGGATGGTGGCGTTCCTGGCGCTGCTGTCGGCCACCACCGGCATCTGCGTGGGCTGCGAGATCTACCGGCTGTTCCTTGCCCGGCGCACGTCGCACGGCGACGAGGACCCCCGGGCGCTCATGTCGCTGGAGGGCGCGGGCCCCTGGCTGGTCGTGCTCACCGCCCCGGGCTGCGCGCGCTGCGAGCCGACGGCGCAGCAGCTGGAGGCTGTCGCCGGCGGCCGCGAGGTGCGCCGGGTCGACATCACCCGCACGCCGGGCGCCGCGAAGCTCCCGGTGCGCAGCGTCCCCGCGGCGATCGCCGTGGACCGCGACGGGGCGCTGCGCGTCGTGAAGACCGGGCGGCTCGACCGCGCCACCCTGGTCGAGGTCGCCGCCGCCGTCTGAGCGATCGGGGCGCCGCGCTGGCGGCGCCCCTCGCCTCAGGCCGCCCGCAGGGTCCGGGCGGGAGCGGTCCTCGCCAGCAGGTCGTCGTTGCCGAGGAACCGGGCCGACACGGTCACTGTGCGGGTGCGCGGCGGCAGGGACAGGCGCCCCGCGTAGGTGCACGCCGTCCCGGCCCGGCGGAGGGTCGCGACCGCCGAACCGGCCGTGCGCCGGCCGGCCGTGGCCGTGACGCGCACCGAGCCGTCGCACGCATCCGCCGCGCCGGGCGGGAGGAGCAGCCGGCCGGTGACGGTGACGCGCCGCCCGCCGCCGGCCCGCGTGGCCTCGAGGGTGAGGCCGCGGGGCGCCACGCGCGGGGCGGGGTCCGCAGGCGCGGGGTCCGCGGGGACGGGGTCGGCGGGAGCCGGGTCCGACGGCGGCGCCGGCGGGAGGCCTGCCACCGTCACCGATGCGACGGCGTGGTCGTCCTCTCCGCTCGCGGCGTTGCCCGGCGTGCTGTCGGGATCCCACGTGCCCGCGGCATGGAGGTCCACGGTGACCGTGAGCGTCCCCGCCGCGGTGGGGCGCAGCACCAGCGTGAGGGTCGCCGTCTGCCCGGAGGCCAGGTTGCCCGCCGCCCAGGTCCCGAACGCGAACGTCCCCGAGCCGATCGCGGACACCACGGTGGGGCTCCCCGTGAACCCGACGTCGACGGTCGGCGTCCCCGCCGTGTCGGGACCGTCGTTGGTGAGCGTGAGCGTCACGGTGACGTCGTCGCCCACCGTGCCCGTGGGCGCGGACGGCGCGACCGCGAGGGAGAGGTCGCCCACGTACGAGGTGACCGGGCCGCCGAGGGCGACGGCGGCGTTGCCCGCCGACGGGGCCTCGTCGTCACCGATCGCCGTGGTGCTGGCGTGGCCGGTCTTGCCGTTCGAACCGGACCCCCAGCACCAGACCGTGTCGTCGTCGCGAAGGGCGCAGGTGTGCACGAACCCGGTTGCGATCGCCCTCGCCTCGGCGGTGCCCAGTGAGACCGCCCCGGCGGAGGCCGGCGTCTCGTTGTCGCCGATGGTGGTCGTGTTCGCGCGGCCGTGCAGGCCCGTGGCGTTGAATCCCCAGCAGCGCACGGCACCGGCGGCGGTGGTCGCGCAGGTGCTCTGCGTGCCCGCGCTGAGGGCGGCGACCTCGTCGCCCACGTTCACGGTCCCCGCCGTGCCCGCCGCCTCGTTGTCGCCGATGTCGCTGGTGTTCCCATCGCCGAGGCGCCCGTCCGCGCCGACGCCCCAGCACCGGACCTCACCGGCGTCGCCCAGGGCGCAGGTGTGCGATCCGCCCGCGGCCACGGCCACGGCGTTCATCCCGCCCAGGTTCACCGGACCGGCCGACGAAGGGGTCTCGTCGTTCCCGATGTCGTTGGCGTTCCCATACCCCAGACGGCCGTTGCCGCCGGCCCCCCAGCAGTACACCGATCCGCCCTCGACCACGGCGCACACGTGCGACTGCCCCGCCGACACGGCCACCGCGTGATGCCCGCCGAGGTTCACCGTGCCGATCGTCGCCGGGGTCTCGTCGTCCCCGATGTTCAGGGTGTTGCCGCGGCCGAGCTGCCCGTGGTCGTTCCTGCCCCAGCACTTCACGTCACCGGTCTCGATGACCACGCATGTCACCGCGGTCCCGGCGGTGATCGCCACCGCCGTGTGGCCGCCCAGGTTGACGGTGCCGGCCGCCGCCGGGGTCTCGTCGTCGCCGATCACATCGGTGTTCCCGTAGCCCAGGGCGCCATCGGTCCCGTCGCCCCAGCATGCGACGGCACCCGTGTCGAGGATGGCGCACGTGTGCCCGGAGCCGGTCGCGATCTGGGTGGCGTCGTGGCCGCCCAGATCGACGGTGCCCGCGGTGGCCGGGGTCTCGTCGTCACCGACGTTCGACCCGTTGCCGTAACCGAGGCGCCCCGCCATCGCGTCGCCCCAGCACACGACCCCGCCGTCCGAGCGGACCGCGCAGGAGTGGTTGCCGTCCACGTCGAGCCATCCGGCCTGGAAGGGCCGCAGCCCCGAGCTCGAGCGCTCCGCGGCGGCCGGCATGGCGGCGGCGAGGACGGCGACTGCCGCGGCGATGACCGCGATGGGGATGCGTGGGAGGCGCACGAGGGAACTCCGGTCCGGGGGACCCCGCCTGGCGGGGGAGCGGCGGTGGGCGCGCCGTCCCCACCAGATCGGCAGGTTCTCGCGGTTCCTCCACGCCCCCCGGGCGCCCCGGGAGGTGGTGCGGTGCCGGATCCCCGATGTAGACTGCTCGTTCGCCCGATCGGCCGGGGGAGTCGCCCGTGCCGGTAAACCAACCGCAGTGCCAATTCCAAGGAACCCAACTGTCCATGACCACTGAAACCGACGCTCCCGTCATCATCGATCTCGACACCCCGATCCGTCCCCTGGACGGCCCGGAGTACATCGAGGTCGACGGCGTGATGGTCCCGAACTACGACCTCACGATCCCGATCTTCAGCGAGGGTGACGTCGTCACCGGGAGGGTCGTCCGAATCGACAAGGACGAGGTCCTCGTCGACATCGGTTACAAGAGCGAGGGGGTCATCCCCCTCAGCGAGCTGTCCATCCGCAAGAGCGTGAACGTCAACGAAGAGGTCTCGCTCGGCGAGATGGTCGACGCGCTGGTCATGACGAAGGAAGACCAGGACGGCCGGCTCATCCTCAGCAAGAAGCGCGCCCGCTTCGAGAAGGCGTGGAAGCGCATCGAGGCGGCCGCCGCCGCCGGCGAGCACGTGGAGGGCACCGTCATCGAGGTCGTCAAGGGCGGCCTCATCCTCGACCTCGGCGTCCGCGGCTTCCTGCCCGCCTCGCTGGTCGACATCCGCCGCGTCCAGGACCTGGACGAGTTCCTTGGCCGGAAGCTCGAGTGCAAGGTCATCGAGCTCAACCGGAACCGCAACAACGTCGTGCTGTCCCGCCGCGCCGTCCTCGAGGACGAGCGCCGCGAGGTGCGCCAGAAGATCCTGGACGAGCTGCAGCCCGGCCAGGTGGTCGAGGGCACCATCTCGAACATCGTCGACTTCGGCGCGTTCGTGGACCTCGAGGGCATCGACGGCCTCATCCACATCTCCGAGCTGTCGTGGAGCCACGTCAACCACCCGTCCGAGGTGCTGGCGATCGGCGACAAGGTCGAGGTCAAGGTCCTCGACATCGACCGCGACCGGCAGCGGATCTCCCTGGGCCTCAAGCAGACCCAGGCGGACCCGTGGCAGAGCGTCATCGACAACTTCGACGTCGGCGACGTGGTGGAGGGCAAGGTCACGAAGGTCGTCACCTTCGGCGCCTTCGTCGAGATCCACGCCGGCGTGGAGGGCCTGGTCCACATCAGCGAGCTCGCGTCGCACCACGTGGAGAACCCGCGTGAGGTCGTGAGCCAGGGCGACACCGTGTCCGTGCGGATCATCGAGATCGACGCGGACCGCCGCCGCCTGTCGCTGTCCCTCAAGCGCGTCGCCGACAACGAGGCGATCCGCCCGCAGGGCGGCGAGGAGTACGGCGACGACGACTCCTACGGTGAGGGCGAGTCCTACGACGAGGGCGAGTCGTACGACGAGGGCGAGTCCTACGAGGAGGGCGCCGCGGAGGGCTCCGAGGAGACCGCCGAGGAGGCCGCCGAGGTCGAGCCCGAGGCCGCCGACGACGACCAGTAGCACCACCGCCGGGACCGCCGGAGCGGGCAGCGCCCCCTCCGGCGGTCCGGCGTGCCTGGGCCTCACCGGCGGCATCGGCTCGGGCAAGAGCGCTGCGCTGGACGCGTTCCGGCGCATGGGGGCCGCCACCCTCTCCAGCGACGCCGTCGTGCACGGCCTCTACGCTCGTCCCGACGTGATCGCCGCCGTGACGGAGAGGTTCGGCAGTGACGTCCTCCGCCCGGACGGGTCGGTGGACCGTCCCGCGCTGGGCGCGCGGGCCTTCGCGGAGCCCGGCGGCATCCGCTTCCTCGAGGAGCTCCTGCACCCCCGCATCGGCCGGGCGCGGGAGGAGTGGGTCGCCCGCGAGCGGTCCGCGGACCCGCCGCCCCCGCTCCTGGTGTGCGAGGTGCCGCTGCTGTTCGAGGCGGGCCTGGCCGGCCTGTTCGACGCGGTGCTGGTGGTCACGGCGTCCGAGGACGTCCGCAGGGAGCGCGTGGAGGCCCGCGGCCAGGCGTTCTCCCAGCGGGCCGGCCTGCAGTGGGACGAGGACCGCAAGGTCGCCGCCGCCGACCACGCATTCGTCAACGACGGCGGCCTCCCGGCCCTGGAGGCGTGGGTCGCGGACATGTTCGGCCGGTACGCCGGCCGGCGGGCATGACCGCGCTCACCCGGTCCCGGCCGCGGGTGCGGCTGCGCACCGTCGTCGGGGTGCTGCTCCTCGCCCTGCTCGCGCTGGGCTGGTGGCAGACCCACCAGCGGATGCCGGGGTGGTACGCGCGGCTCTGGTACCCGCTGCGCCACGAGAACGTCATCAACGAGGAGTCCCGGCGCCACGGCCTCGACCCGGCGCTGGTCGCGGCGGTCATCGACACCGAGAGCGGGTGGACGCCGGATGCGGTGTCCGGCGCCGGCGCGGTGGGGCTCATGCAGCTGCTGCCCGAGACCGCCCGGTACATCGCCTCGCGGCCCGACCGGCCCAGCCCGGCCCCCGGCGAGCTCACCCGCCCGGAGGTGAACATCGCGTACGGCACCTGGTACCTGCGGTACCTGGTGGACCGCCACGACGGGCTCGCCGCGGCGCTCGCCGCCTACAACGCCGGGGAGCGGAACGTGGGGGACTGGGAGGACGCCGCCGCCGCCCAGGGCCGCCGCTTCGACGCGGACCGCGACATCCCGTTCCCCGAGACGCGGTCGTTCGTCCACAAGGTGCTGCGGGAGACCGCGATCTACCGGCGGGCGTACGCCGGTGAGCTGGGGCCTCCGGTCACCGGCCTCGCGCGCCGCCGGGGGTCGGCGGGCGCGCTGAGCCGTTGAGGCCCGGCCCGGTCAGTCCTCGCGGCTGCCGGCCTGGATCATCTCGATGCGGTAGTCGTCCGGGTCCCGGACGAAGCAGATGCGGGACCCGCCGGGACGGCTCTGGTACGGGGGCTTCTCGGGGTGGATCCCGAACCCGGCCAGGCGCTCGAGCTCCGCGTCGAGGTCCGGGATCGACAGGGCGATGTGCCCGTAGCCGGTGCCCACCTCGTACGGCTCGGTGCGGCCGTCGTTGAGGGTGAGCTCCAGCCGGTCGGCGTCGCCCGGCAGGCCCAGGAAGATGACGGTGGCCGTGTCGCCGCCCACCCGCTTGCGGCCGCGCTCCTCGAAGCCCAGCGCCCGGTAGAACGCCAGTGACCGCTCCTCGTCGAGGATGCGGATCATGGTGTGCAGGAGCTCGGTCGCCGGCATTCGCGCCTCCGGGTCGGTCGGACGATCAGGCCGTACGGTACCCCCAGCGGTGGAGGGTACGCGCGATCGCCCGCAGCATCCGGGGGTTGCGGGCGCCCTCGGCGGACCGCACCCGCGCCCAGGCGGCGCGCTGCACGCCCAGGCTCCCGGCGTCCGCCAGGTACGCGGCCAGCGCGTCCGCCACGGCCCGCCCCTCCCGGCGGCCCTGCCGGTAGCTGCCCCAGTTGCGCCGCATGCTGTGCCGCACGACCGCGGGGTACGAGGAGGTCGCGTCGACGAGCCGGCCGGACCTGAAGCGCAGCACCTGCGCGGGGAACGCGCTGTCGGCGTAGCTCACCCCGAACGCGTACGCGAACCGGATGTCCACCCCCACGAACTCCGGGACGCCGTCCCCGTCGGCGTCGCGCAGGTCGCCGGCGATGTCGCCCCATTCGATGCGCAGGAGGCGATCCCGGGCCGCGCCGGCCGGG
The DNA here is from genome assembly GCA_046330435.1 of Thermoleophilia bacterium. GTDB lineage: Bacteria > Actinomycetota > Thermoleophilia > Miltoncostaeales > Miltoncostaeaceae. The sequence goes on from JAXLST010000012.1 coordinate 66,826, forward strand.
CGGTAGGCGATACGCCCCGAGTAGCAGCAGTGGGCGCCGTAGGAGAACCCGGTCACCACGACCTCGGGCGACCCGTCGGCGTCGAGGTCGACGACCCGCAGGGACCCCGGCTCCAGGAGGACGGGGGACACCAGCCCCAGACGGCGCTCGGGGAACACCTGCGGCGCGTCGGCGCCGCGCGTCACCGTCAGCGCGACGTGCTCCGCCAACGGCCCGGCGGGCGTGATGCGCGCCGCTGACGGCCAGGCCAGCTCGGCGTGGATGCCCGTGCCCTCGGCGATCATCACGCCGCCGTGCGCGGCCGCCGCCTGCCCGGCGGGGAGGACCGCGGCGAGTGCCGCCAGGAGGGGGAACCACCGCATGTCTCGCTCCTTCGTCCCGGGACCCGTCGGGTCCTCACGCTCCCAGGACCCCCGCGCCGCCCCCGGCGCTACATTGCCCCGGTGACCACCGCCACGTTCGAGCTCTCCACCGGCTTCGCCCCCACCGGGGACCAGCCGCAGGCGATCGCCGAGATCACCGCGGGCATCGAGCGCGCCGAGCGCTTCCAGACGCTGCTGGGGGTCACCGGGTCGGGCAAGACCTTCACGATGGCCAACGTCATCGCCCAGACCGGCCGTCCCGCGCTGGTGATCGCCCACAACAAGACCCTCGCCGCGCAGCTGTGCAACGAGTTCCGGGAGTTCCTCCCGGGCGCCGCCGTCGAGTACTTCGTCAGCTACTACGACTACTACCAGCCGGAGGCGTACATCGCCTCCACCGACACGTACATCGAGAAGGACAGCTCGATCAACGACGAGATCGACCGGCTGCGGCACGCCGCCACGGCGTCGCTGCTGGCCCGCCGGGACGTCGTCATCGTCGCGTCGGTGAGCTGCATCTACGGCCTCGGGTCCGCCGAGGTGTACCGGGACCGCGTGGTGCTGCTGACCGTGGGGGAGGAGTACCCCCGCGACCGCCTGTTCCGGCGGCTGGTGGAGGTCCAGTACCAGCGCAACGACACCGCCCTGGACCGCGGGCGGTTCCGGGTGCGCGGCGACGTGCTGGAGATCCAGCCGGCCTACTCGCAGACCGCGTTCCGGGTGTCGATGTTCGGCGACGAGGTCGAGAGCGTCACCGAGTTCGACCCGCTCACCGGCGAGGTGTTCTCCACGCCCAAGCACTGCGCGATCTACCCGGCCACGCACTACGTGACCCCGCCGGACGTGATCGACCGGAGCCTCACGGAGATCCGCGCGGAGCTGGAGGCGCAGGTCGCGATGTTCGAGCAGCAGGGCAAGCTCGTGGAGGCCCACCGCCTACGGCAGCGCACCGAGTACGACATGGAGATGATCCGCGAGCTCGGCTTCTGCAGCGGCATCGAGAACTACTCGCGCATCCTCGACGGCCGCATGCCCGGGGAGCCGTCGCACACGCTCATCGACTTCTTCCCCGACGACTTCGTGTGCTTCATCGACGAGTCGCACAACACGATGGGCCAGCTGCGCGGCATGTACGAGGGCGACCGGTCCCGCAAGCTCGCCCTCATCGAGCACGGCTTCCGCCTGCCGTCCGCCCTGGACAACCGGCCGCTGCAGTTCGACGAGTTCCTGGAGCGCGTCCCGCAGATCGTGTTCGTCTCCGCGACGCCCGGTGAGTTCGAGCAGCGTTCCTCCGGCCACATCGTCGAGCAGATCATCCGGCCCACGGGCCTCGTGGACCCGGAGGTCGAGGTCCGCCCGACCCAGAACCAGATCGACGACCTGCTGCGGGAGGTGCGCGACCGCACCGAGCGGGACGAGCGGGTCCTGGTGACCACGCTCACCAAGCGCATGGCGGAGGACCTCACCGAGTACCTGGCGGAGGCCGGCATCAAGGCCCGCTACCTGCACTCCGAGGTCGACACGCTCGAGCGCATCAAGATCGTCCGGGAGCTCCGCCTGGGCCAGTTCGACGTGCTGGTGGGCGTGAACCTCCTGCGGGAGGGGCTGGACCTGCCCGAGGTCACGCTGGTGGCGATCCTGGACGCCGACAAGGAGGGCTTCCTCCGCGGCACCACCTCGCTCATCCAGACCATCGGCCGCGCCGCCCGGAACGTGGCGGGCCGCGTGATCATGTACGCCGACAAGCGCACGGAGGCGATGGAGACGGCGATCGCCGAGACCGAGCGCCGCCGGGCGATCCAGATGGCGTACAACGCCGAGCACGGCATCACCCCCCAGTCGATCGTCAAGGGCGTCTCCGACATCGTGGAGCTGCTGGGGCTGGCGGAGACGGTCCCCACCAAGGGCAAGCGGGGGGCGCGGCGCATCCGCGAGGACGCGCAGTCCCGGACGCCCGAGGAGCTGCAGGCGCTGCTGGTGGATCTCGAGACCGAGATGTTCGCCGCGGCGGAGGACCTCAAGTTCGAGCAGGCCGCGGCGCTGCGCGACCAGATCACCGAGCTGCGCCGGGAGCTGGAACGGCGCGGCGTCGGGGGCGGCGCGACGGAGGACGAGCCGCCGGCACCGGCGCGGTCACGTGTGCCGGACGCGCCCACCGGCCAGCGGCGGAAGGGCCGCCGCCGGTGAGCGAGTCCCCGGAGCTTCCCCCGGACCTGGTGTTCCGGTGCGCGGCGGCCCCGGGACTGGACGAGGACGACCTGTTCGCCGCGATCCTCGGGCTCCCCGGGGACGGGGTGCTGTGGGGCCAGTCCCTGCCGCCGGTGCCGCCGGAGGCCGACGGATGGGACGAGGAACGGGAGCGCAGGCGCCGGCACGACGACCTGCTGCGCCGCTGGCGGCCCGTGGACGGCGGTCCCGCGGCCTGAACGCCGGGGCCCGGGCGTTCACCCCGGGGCGCGCCGCGCCGATGTGAAGGCTGTGATCACGCCCGGGCGGACGCCTGCCGCAGCACTCGCCGCCGCCGAACGGGCGTTGGTCGACGCCCATGACGAGCGCGCCGCGGATCTCGCCGCCGAGGGCCTGGCCGGGCTGGGGGAGGACGCCGACGACGTCCTGGTGGCCAAGCTGCTGGTCACGCGCGCCGTCGCGGCGGGGAACCTCGGGCGGCCCGGGGAGGCCGCGACCGCCGCCCTGCAGGCCGCGGAGGCCGCCCGGCACGGGGGCGACCCCGTCGTGGCGGGGCACGCCTCCGCCGTCGCCGCCTTCAACCTGTGCGAGGACGGGCACGGGGCGCGCGCCGTCGCCGTCCTGCTGGAGGCCATCGCGGCGCTCGACGGGCTCGGCGAGCCGTCGGTGGGGCTGGTGAACGCCATGGTGATGGTCGCGCAGGCCGCGGCCGCCATCGGCGACCGCCGCACCGGCCGGACGTTCGTCGACCGGGCCGTCGCCGCCGCCCACGCCACCCGGGATCCCGTCGCCCAGGCCCACGCGATGAGCACGGACCTGCGGCTGCGGGTGCGTGACGCCCTCGACGCGGAGCGCCGCTCCCCGGATGCTGCCCTGCGCGCCCACCGGCAGGTGCTGCAGGCCGGCGGGCCGACGCTGGCGATCTGCGACTCCGCCGGCGACGTGGCCGCCTCCATCGACGTTCGCGCGCTGCTGGCGCTGAGCCTCGCCTCCATCGGCGACGCCGCCGCGGCGGACCGCCGGCTGGGTGAGGTCGCGCGGCTGTGCGCCGACCACGACATCCCGCCGGAGCGCACCGTCCACCTGGCGCGCGCCCGGGCGCTGCTGGACCGCGGCGCGGCCGCGGAGGCGCTGGCCGTCCTCGACGACGCGCTGCGGACGCCGCTCGACGACATCGCCGGCGACCGCTCGTCCTGGATCCACCTGGAGCGCGCGCACGCCCACGAGGCGCTGGGGGACCTTCCCTCGGCGCTGGCGGAGATGCATCTGGCCCTCCGCGCGGAGCGGGCGCAGCACCTCGACGCCTCGGACCGGCTGGGGGACGCCCTGCTCACCCGCCAGCGCCTGCGGCACGCCGAGCACACGGCCCGGCACCACGCGCGCCGGGCGGAGCGGATCGCCCGTGAGGCGGAGCATGACGCCCTCACGGGTGCGCTCACCCGGGCGGCCTTCCAGGAGCGCATGGACGCGGTCGCCGCGTCCGGGATGCCGTGGGTGCTGGTGATGGTCGACGTCGACCGGTTCAAGCAGGTGAACGACCGGTTCGGCCACACCGTCGGCGACGACGTCCTGGCGACGATCGCCCGTCTCATCGCCGCCGCCTGCCGCCGCGGCGACCCCGTGGGCCGCTACGCCGGCGACGAGTTCCTGGTGGGCCTGCCCGGGGTGTCCCCGAAGGAGGGCGCGGCGTGCGCGTCCCGCATCGCCGGCGCCGTCCGGTCGTATCCCTGGACCCAGGTTGCCCCGGGCCTCTCGGTGAGCGTCAGCGTCGGCGTCGCCACCGCGTCACCCGGCTCCGCGCCCCTGCGCGAGGTCGTCCACCGCGCGGACACCGCCCTGTACGGCGCGAAGGAATCCGGCCGCGACGCCGTCCGGGTCGCGGAGGCCTGACCCCGCCGCCCGCCGGCGGCGCCCGGTGTGCAATTGAACATCGGCGTGTGCAATTGCACACGTCCGCGCCGTCGCTCGTGATCCGGGCCGGACGAAGCGTGATTTCGTTCGCTGGGGTGCGCCGGGTCACCCTCGGGATGCGCGCGCCGACGTCGTGGGAACGGCCCCGGGCGGAGCGGGGCGCACCGCGCGGGGGCCGGCACCGGCCGGCGACCGGGTGTGCAATTGAACATCCACGTGTGCAATTGCACGGAGCCGGCTGACACCCGGTCCGGGGATCGCGAGCGTGACCCACCCGCCGCCCGTCGGTCGCGGGGAGCGGCCGTTCGTACGCAGGAGTGTGCCGGCCTCCACGCGGGAGACGCGCGGAGTGGCGAACGCCTCACGTCCGTCCGGACGAGCGTGCAATTGGACGACCGCGTGTGCAATTGCACATCTCAGGACGCCGACGGGCGCGCCGGCCGAGTCGCACCGGGGCGGGGAGGTCGGTCCCCGGCCGGATGGGGCCGGGGACCGGGAGGGTCAGCCGGGGGTGCCGGCTCCGGGACGGCGGGCGACGCGGCCGCGGCGGAAGACACGGACGCCGCGCGCGCCGGCGGCGGCGATGGCCGCGCCGGCGGACGCGCCGCGGGCGACCGCTCCGGCGAGGCCGGAGGGGGAGGGGACCACGGACCGGCGGCGCCGCTGGGGGGCGGGCGCGTCGGACGTGGCGGCGATCTCCGCCTGGACGGGGATGCGCTCGGCGCTCGCCGGACGGCGGCTCGGAACGCGGCGGGCCGCGAGGTCGCCGAGGACCTCGACGATGTCGTCACGGTCGAGCTGCTCCTTCTCGAGCAGGGTCTCGGCGAGGGTCCGGAGCTCGTCGCGGTGCTCGCGGAGCATGGCGAGGGCGTCGCGGTACGCGGCGTCCACCATCGCGGCGACCTCGTTCTCGATGATGCGGCGGGTCTCCTCCGACAGGCCGCCGTGCGGGCCGGTGGGGAGGGTCATCTGGCCGACGCGGGTGGAGAAGCCGAGCTTCTCGATCGCGCTGCGGGCCATGTTGGTGACCTGCTCGATGTCGTTCGCGGCGCCGGAGCTGATCGCGTCGAACCCGATCTCCTCGGCGGCGCGGCCGGCCATCGCCACGACCATCCGCTCGTGGAGCCGCTGCGGGGAGGTGAGGGCCCGGTCCTCGTTGCCGTACAGGGCGAGGCCGCCGGCGTCGCCGCGGGCGAGGATCGTGACGCGCTGCGTCTTGACGTGCGTGGGGCACAGCTCGGCGGCGAGGCAGTGGCCCGCCTCATGCCAGGCGATGGTCTCCAGCTCGCCCTCGGCGAGCCGGCGGTCCTTGCGTTCCGGGCCGGCGACGGCGCGCAGCATGCCCTCGTCGAGGTCCGCGGCGGTGATCTTGTCGCGTCCCGCGCGGGCGGCCATGATCGCCGCCTCGTTCAGGAGGTTCGCCAGGTCGGCGCCGGCGAAGCCCGCCGTGACCGTCGCGATGCGCTCCAGGTCGTCCTGCTTGGCGAGCGGCTTGTTCTTGGCGTAGAGGCGGAGGATCGCCAGGCGGCCGGCCTCGGCCGGGACGCCCACCTGCACGCGCCGGTCGAAGCGGCCGGGGCGGGTGAGGGCGTCGTCGAGCATGTCGACGCGGTTGGTGGCGGCCATCACGACGATCCGGTCGCGGGCGCCGAAGCCGTCGAGCTCGACCAGCAGCTGGTTGAGGGTGGCCTCGCGCTCCGAGTCGGAGCCGCTGAAGCCGCTGCCGCGCTTGCGGCCGATCGCGTCGATCTCGTCGAAGAAGATGATGGCGCCCTTGTCCTGCTTGCGGGCCTCCAGGAAGAGGTCGCGCACGCGGGCGGCGCCGACGCCGACGAACGTGTCGACGAAGTCCGAGCCGGACACCGCGTAGAAGGCGACGCCGCTCTCGCCGGCGACGGCCTTCGCCAGCAGCGTCTTGCCGGTGCCGGGAGGGCCGTACAGGATCACGCCGCGCGGCATCCGCGCGCCGACGCGGGTGAACCGCATGGGCTCACGCAGGAAGGTCACGACCTCCTGGAGCTCCTCCACGGCCTCGTCGCAGCCGGCGACGTCACCGAACCGGGTCTTCGGCGGCTCGACGCGGGCGTTCTTGCGCATCCGGCCGTGGCCGCCGGGGCCGCTGCGCTTGCCGCCGGCCTGCCCGGCGCGGCGGATGGCCATCATGCCGGCGACGATGATCGCGAAGCCGACGGCGATGCCGAGGGGCAGCAGGATGGACCGGTTGGCGGAGGCCTGGGAGGCCTGCGCGGGCTGGGCGCCCGCGGAGATCACCACGACGTTCCTGGCGCGCAGCCAGGCGGCGAGGTCGAAGGCGGTCGGCGTCGCGCTCGCGGCGGTCACCGGCTGCACGTCGCCGGTGGTGCGGCCGAAGTCGGTGCCGGCCTTGGGCGCCGGGATCTGCGCGGCGACCGTGTGGCCGCTGCGGTCCGCCGCGGCGACCCAGTAGGCGGCCGTGTCCACGACGGCGGCGTTGAGGCGGCCCTGGCGCGCGACCGTGAGCAGTTCCCCGTAGGACACCACCGCCGGGGTGGACTGCGTCCCGAGCGGGGCGACCACCGCGGCCGGGGGCCCGGCCTGCGTGGTCGTGCCCTCCGCGGCGAGGGCCGCGGGGACGAGGAACAGGAACGCGCCGAGTGCGACTGCGAGCAGGCACCGCCGCAGGGTCGCCATCAGGGTCATATCGCTCCGCCGTAGGTGAGGGGGACCGCCGCGTGAATCCCCGGGGTCCTCGGTATCGGCCCACGCGTCACGGACCTGAGCGCGAAACGCCCAGGAAGACCAGGATAGGCGTCACTCCTGAGGATCCTCTGAGCGCCGGTTCCGCTCGCTGGACGGGTGGGGTCCGACAGCCGGGTCAGGGGAGTACACTTGTTCGCATCGTGGCCCGAGCCCCCCGCCCACACGCCCCGGACCTCATCCGCGTCGCCGGCGCACGGGAGCACAACCTCAAGGACGTCACCGTGGAGATCCCGCGGGACGCCCTGGTCGTGGTCACCGGGCTGTCGGGAAGCGGCAAGTCGAGCCTCGCGTTCGACACCTTGTACGCCGAGGGGCAGCGTCGCTACGTCGAGAGCCTGTCCGCATACGCCCGGCAGTTCCTTGGCCAGATGGACAAGCCGGACGTCGACCACATCGACGGGCTGTCGCCCGCCATCTCGATCGACCAGAAGACCACGAGCCGCAATCCGCGGTCCACGGTCGCCACCGTCACCGAGGCGTACGACTACCTGCGCCTGCTGTTCGCGCGCATCGGCGAGCCGCATTGCCACATCTGCGGACGGCCGATCTCGGGGCAGAGCGTCGAGCAGATCGCCGACCGCGTCCTGGAACTGCCCGAGGGCACGCGCTTCATGGTCATGGCCCCGCTCGTGCGTGGCCGCAAGGGCGAGCACCGGGACGTCCTGGAGCAGGTGCGCGGCGAGGGCTTCACCCGCGTCGCCGTCGACGGCACGGTGATGACCCTCGAGGAGGTGCCGCCCCTCGAGCGCAACAAGCAGCACACCATCGAGGTGGTCGTGGACCGCCTCGTGATGCGGGACGACCTGCGCCGCCGCCTCACCGAGAGCCTGGAGACCGCCACCCAGCTGGCCGACGGCCTCGTGCGCATCGCCGAGCACGGCGGCGAGGAGCGCAGCTGGACGTACTCGGAGCGCTTCGCGTGCCCCGACCACGGCGCGTCCCTGCCGGAGCTGGCGCCGCGCATGTTCTCGTTCAACGCCCCGCACGGCGCGTGCCCCACCTGCACCGGCCTCGGCTTCATGCCGGAGGTCGACCCGGAGCTGGTCGTCGACCCGGAGCGCACCCTGTCCCAGGGCGCCCTCATCCCGTGGGCCGACAAGACCACCGACTACTACGCGCTGCTGCTCCAGGCGATCTCGGACGAGTACGACATCGACCTGGACACCCCCTGGAAGAAGCTGCCGGCCAAGACCCAGGACCTGCTGCTGTACGGGCCGCCCGGCGGGCGGCGCCAGCGCATGTACCTGGGGCGCCGCAAGGGCGGGCGCAACCCCGTTGGGTGGTTCGAGGGCGTCCTGCCGCAGCTGCGCCGCCAGCACACCAGCTCCATGTCGATGGCCGTGCGCGAGTCGGTGGAGCAGTACATGTCGCTGCGCCCCTGCCCGGCGTGCGACGGCGCCCGCCTGCGGCCCGAGGTGCTGGCCGTCACCATCGGCGGGCTCTCGATCCACGGCCTGTGCCGGCTGTCGGTGGAGCAGGCCCTCGGGTTCCTGGAGGGCCTCGAGCTCGACCGCACCCAGACCCTCATCGGCGAGCGGGTCATCAAGGAGGTCACCGCCCGGCTGCGGTTCCTCGTGGACGTGGGCGTCGGGTACCTGCACCTGGAGCGCGCGGCGGGCACCCTGTCCGGCGGCGAGGCCCAGCGGATCCGCCTGGCCACCCAGATCGGGTCGGGGCTCATGGGTGTGCTGTACATCCTCGACGAGCCCTCGATCGGCCTGCACCAGCGCGACAACCGCAAGCTCATCGGCACCCTCGAGCGCCTGCGCGACCAGGGCAACACGGTTCTGGTGGTCGAGCACGACGAGGACATGATGCGCGCCGCGGACCACCTCATCGACATGGGGCCCGGGGCGGGGGAGCACGGCGGGCGGGTCGTGGCCGAGGGCACTCCGGCCCAGGTGCAGGCCAACCCCGACTCCATCACCGGGGCGTTCCTGTCGGGCCGCCGCACGATCCCGGTCCCGCCGGCGCGGCGCGACGGCCGGGGGATGCTGCGCGTGCTGGGCGCCCGCGAGCACAACCTGCGCGGCATCGACGTCGAGGTGCCCGTCGGCACCTTCACGTGCGTCACCGGGGTGTCCGGGTCCGGGAAGAGCACCCTGGTCAACGACGTCATCCTCCGCGCGCTCGCCGGCCGCCTGTCCCGGCGCCCGCGGCGCGCCGGGCGCCACGACGCCATCGAGGGGCTCGAGCACTTCGACAAGGTCATCGCGATCGACCAGTCGCCCATCGGACGCACGCCGCGGTCGAACCCCGCCACCTACACGGGCATCTTCGACCTCATCCGCGACCTGTTCTCCAAGACGCCGGACGCCCGGGCGCGCGGCTACAAGCCGGGGCGCTTCAGCTTCAACGTCAAGGGCGGCCGCTGCGAGAACTGCAAGGGCGACGGCACCATCACCATCGAGATGCACTTCCTGCCGGACGTCTACGTCCCGTGCGAGGTGTGCGGTGGGCGGCGCTACAACCGCGAGACCCTCACGGTCCGCTACGGCGGCCGGAACATCGCGGAGGTCCTGGACCTCACCGTCTCCGAGGCGCTCGAGGCCTTCAAGGCCGTGCCGCGCATCCACCGGCGCCTCCAGACGCTGGAGGACGTGGGGCTGGGATACGTGCGCATGGGGCAGCCCGCCACGACGCTCTCCGGCGGTGAGGCCCAGCGCGTCAAGCTCGCCAGCGAGCTGTCGCGCGTCGCGACCGGCCGCACCCTCTACGTCCTGGACGAGCCCACCACCGGCCTGCACCTGGCCGACATCGAACGGCTGCTGGAGGTCCTCCAGCGGCTTGCCGATGCAGGGAACACGGTGCTGGTGATCGAGCACAACCTCGACGTCATCAAGTGCGCGGACTGGCTGGTGGACCTGGGCCCCGAGGGGGGCACCGGGGGCGGCGAGCTCATCGCCGCCGGGACCCCCGAGCAGGTGGCCGCGACCCCCGGGTCGTTCACCGGGGAGTTCCTGCGGGAGGTGCTCGACGCACCCCCGCCCAGGCCGGCGCGCAGGCGACGGCAGAAGGTCGCGTAAGAAACCCGCACTCCGTTCGTCGTAGGGGCAGACCGCGCACACCGCGCGGTGCCCACAACGGTCGCGGCGCCCCCCGCGGCACCGACTCGGAGGATGCATTCCATGAAGCTGAGCAGGCGCACCGCGCTCACCGCGGCGCTGTCGGTCGCGATCGCCGCGGCCGGGATCACCGGGGTCGCGATGGCCGGGCCCGGGGGCGACCGTAACCACGACCGGCTGCCGGACCGGTGGGAGAAGGCGAACGGCCTCTCCCTCAAGCTGAACCAGGCCGGCCGCGACCAGGACCACGACGGCCTGAGGAACCTCACCGAGTTCCGCGCCGGCACGAACCCGAAGGACGCCGACACGGACGACGACGGCGTTCGCGACGCGCAGGAGGACCGTGACCACGACGGCCTCTCCAACCGCGACGAGCAGCGCAGCGGCACCCGCGCGGACCGGGCCGACAGTGACCACGACGGCACCGACGACGGCGACGAGCACTCGCGCAACGAGGTGTCCGGCACCGTCACCTCCTTCGACCAGGCCTCGGGCGCGCTCGTGCTGCAGCCCGCCTCCGGCGACCCGGTTACCGTGACCGTCGACGGGGACACGCGCTTCGAGGACGGCACGGCCGCCGACCTCGTCGCCGGCGCCACCGTCGGCGAGCTCAAGTTCGTCCCGGACGGCAAGGGCGGCAACATCGCCCTCAAGGTCGAGTTCAAGGGCGACTCGGAGTCGGGTGACGACCAGGGCGACGACCACGGCGGACGGACCCGCACCACCACGACCCCGGCGACCACGACGGCACCCGCCGCGTAGGTCCGCCGCGAACGCCGGCGGCGGTGTCATCGCGTGGGGTGAGACCCCGCCGCCCGCGAGCCTGAGCCCCCGGTTCGGGAACCGTAAGAGTTCTCGCAAACCGGGGGCGTCAGGGATGCCGGTCGCGCACCCCGTCGGGTAGGCATTGGGCGTGACCGATCACCGGAGTTCCCAGAGGCGCCGCATGCGCCACCCCCGGGTCCGCGCCTCACGCGCCGTCCCGGCAACGCTCGTCGCCGCCGGCCTGCTGGCCGGCGCCCCCGCCGCGATGTCCGCGTGGGTCCGTCCCGGGGACAGCCCCAGCCCCATCAACCAGGCCCCCACCACCGAGGCCGTGGACGCGGCGATGGCGTCCGTCGGCGGCGTCCCCATGGTGGCCTGGCGCGAGACCGACGGCCAGAACTATGAGGTGCGCGTCGCGCGCCTCACCGTGAACGGATGGGAGAAGGTCGGCCAGGCGGTCAACCCGGCCTCCCCGATCAACCAGGACAGCCTCGGCGCGGCGAAGGACGTCGCGCTCACCGACGTCGGCGGCGTGCCGTACGTCGCGTGGATCGAGGGCGCCGGCGGCACCGACCAGGTGCGCGTCGCCCGGCTCAACGCCGCGGGCACCGGCTGGGACAAGGTCGGGGCGGCGGTGAGCCCCGCCAGCCCCATCAACCTGGCGCCCACCCGGAACGCGGTGGGCGTGTCGATCACCGCCGTCAACGGCGTCCCGTACGTCGCGTGGACGGAGTTCGACGGCACCAACTACGAGGTCCGCGTCGCCCGTCCCACCGCCGACGGCAGCGCGTGGGAGCGCGTCGGCATCGCCGTGAACCCGGCGAGCCCCATCAACAACTCGCCGTCCCGCAACGCCCGTCAGCCGGTGATCGCCGCCGTCGGCGGCGTCCCGGTGGTCGCGTGGGCCGAGGACGACACCAAGAACTACGAGATCCGGGCCGCGCGCCTCAACGCCGCCCAGACCGACTGGGAGCCCCTCGGGCAGGCCCTGCGTCCCGGCAGTCCCATCAACCAGGCCCTCGACCAGGACGCCAGCAGCCCGTCGCTCACCGACATCGGCGGCGTCCCGTACGTCGCGTGGCTCGAGGCGCGACCCGGCGGCGCGCAGGTGCGGGTCGCCCGCCTGTCCACCGGCGGGGCCGGCTGGGAGAAGGTCGGGCAGGGCCGCGACGCCGCCCGCCCGGTGAACGTCGGCACGCGCGGCGCCATCGCCCCGACCATCGCCAACGTCGCGGGCCGGCCGTGGGTCGCCTTCGGCGAGGACGACGGCCGCAACCGCGAGCTCCGCGTCGCGCGGCTCAACGCCGCGGGCACCGGCTGGGAGCAGCCGGTGGGCGGCGCCAGCCCGCTGAACTACAGCTCCGTCCAGAGCGTCGACCCGCCGAGCCTCACGGTCGTCGGCGCGGTGCCGTACGTGGCATGGCCGGAGCGCGACGGGCAGAACCGCGAGATCCGGGTGAGCCGCCTGGAGCCGCAGGTGCTCACCAGCAGCGCGTCCGCCAGCGAGCAGGCCGTGCGCATGACGGCGCAGCTGCGCAGCTACGGCGTGCCCTTCGAGGTGGGCTTCACCGTCACCGGGGCCAACGGCACCCGGGCCACGCGGCCCGGCGCCCTGTCCGGCGACCCGGCGACCGCGAGCGCGGTGGCGTTCGGGCTCACGCCCGGCCAGGTCTACCGGTGGCGCGCCTACGCGGTGATGGGCGCCGGCGGCCTCACGGCCAGCGGCCCGGAGTTCACCGTGGGCACCGCACAGGTCACCCGCCTGCGGGTCACGCCCGTGGCGCGGCTGGTGACGGCCCGCTCCGGCAACCTCAAGGGCCTGCGGTTCCGCACGTCCGTCCCCGGCGTCGCCGTGGTGCGGGTGTTCTCCGGGGCCCGCCAGGTGAAGGTCGTCCGCAAGCGCGTGAAGCGCGGCGTCAACATCGTGCGCCTGCGCACCCCGCGCATCAGCGGCACCTACCGGGTGAGCGTCCGGGTGATCGCGACCGGCGGCCGGGTGGACACCGCGGCGTTCCGCCTGCGGGTGGTCGCGCGGCGGTAGTCCCACGAGTTCGCCGTTCCGGACCCATCCTCTCCGGGTCCGGAACGGCGATCCGCCCGGGCCGGGCCCTGAGGTTCGACCACCGGCCCGGGCGGCGCAGTCCTCTAGGCTGACGGGCATGACGCCCGAGGAGCTGGACCGCCTGTACACCCTGCTGCGCGTGCCGTCGGTGAGCGCGCTGCCGGAGCACGCACCCGACATGGCCCGCGCCGCCGAGCTGGTGGCCGACGAGATCCGCCTGGCCGGCGGAACCGCCGAGATCGTGACCGGGGACGGCCATCCGCTGGTGGTGGGCGAGGTCCCGCCGTCGGACGGCCGGGCCGGTGCGCCGAGGGTGATCGTGTACGGCCACTACGACGTGCAGCCCATGGGGGACCGGTCCCTGTGGACCTCGGACCCGTTCGAGCCGGTGGTGCGCGACGGCGACCTCTACTGCCGCGGCGCCAGCGACGACAAGGGCAACATGTTCATGCTGCTGGCCGCGGTGCAGCGCCTCGCGGCCGCCGGCGCCCTGCCCGTCCACGTCTCCCTGGTGATCGACGGGGAGGAGGAGAGCGGCGGCACCATGGCCGAGCGGCACATCGCGGGCGACGACACGCCCGCGCTGGCGGCGATCATCTTCGACTCCGGCATGGTGGCGCCCGAGCGCCCCGCCGTGTGCTCCGGGGTGCGCGGAATGGTCTACCGGCGCGTGACGGTCCGCACCGCGCCGAACGACGCGCACAGCGGGCTGTACGGCGGGGCGGGGCTCAACGCCGCCCACGCCCTCATCGCGCTGCTCGAGCGCGTGCGGCCGCACGACGGGCGGCTCGACCCGCGCCTGATGGCCGGCCTCGCGGAGCCCTCGCCGGACGAGGTGGCGGCGTGGGCCGGCCTGCCGCCGGGCGAGGAGGTGCTGGCGGAGGCCGGGCTGCGGCCCGCCGACCCGGCCGCCGCCGCGGAGCTGTACCGCCGGACGCTGGCGATGCCCTCCCTGGACGTGCACGGCCTGGCGTGCGGCGAGCCCACCGCCGTGAAGACGAACCTGCCGTCGGAGGCGACCGCGACCCTCTCGCTGCGCGTCGCGCCCGGTCAGGACGCCGCCGCGCTCGCGGAGGCCCTCGAGGAGGTCATCCGGGAGGCCGCCCCGCCCGGCGCGGACGTCGAGATCGGCCTCACCGGGTGGGCGGAGCCCGCGCTCATGGACCCCCGCGATCCGGTGATCGCCGCCGCCATCGCGGCGATCGAGCGGAGCACCGGGTTCCCCTGCGTCCCCGTGCGCTCGGGCGGCAGCATCCCCATCGTCGCGGCGTGGACCTCCAAGGGGATCCCCGTCGTCCTCTCCGGATTCGGGCTCCCGGACGACGGCATCCACGGGCCGGACGAGCACCTGCGGTTCGACCACCTGGAGATGGGCACGCTGGCCGCGATGGAGATCCTCACGGCCCTGGGCGACCTGGGCGGCTGACCGTGGACGCGGAGCGGGCCGCCGCGGAGCTGGGTGCGCGGGAGCCGCTGTTCCACCACCCGGGGCTGGGGACCACCCGGGCCGACTACGAGGCGCAGACCACCGTGGACTTCCGGGAGGTCGGCGCCTCCGGCCGGGAGTACGACCGCGAGGCGGTGTGGGCGGTGCTCGCCGAGCGCGCGGACCGGGCCGAGGGCGGCGGGGAGGTGCGGGACCTGCGCGTGCGCCACCTGGGCGGCGATGCGTGGCTCGCCACCTACACGCTGCACCTGCCGTCGAGGGTCAGCCGCCGCGCGACGATCTGGGAACGCGCGGACGACGGGTGGCGGGCGGTGTACCACCAGGGCACGCCCGCCGGCTGACCCTCAGGCGCCGGCGACGGGCGCGCGCAGGCCCTCGTCGCCCAGGGCGATCGTGCGGCCCGACTCGGTGGCGCCGTCCACCGCCAGCAGCGCCAGCGCACGGAGCAGGCCGGCATCGCCGGGGACGCCCACCAGGCCGTTGACGCGCAGGCCGCGGCCGCGCCAGGAGGCGGCCAGGGAGCGGGTGAGGCGGTCGACGGGATCGTGCAGCGCGGGGGAGGCGGCGACCGTGAGCACGGTGCCGCCCGGGCGCCGGCAGTGGTGGGCGGCCAGCAGCGCCAGGCGCATCGCCGCGTCGACCGCCTCCTGGTGCACGGCCGTGGCGCCGTGCTCGCCGCCGGGGGCGGAGGTCACGATCCCGGCGAACACGTCGAGGGGGCGCAGCACGTGCAGCGCGGCCGAGACCGCGGCCGGATCGGTGAGGTCGCAGGGCCATGCGGACAGCCGCTGGCCGGTGCGGGTGGACGCCGCATCGGGGACGAGGACCACGGTGGTGGCGCCGAGCGTGGCGAGCGCGGTGGCGACGGGCAACGCGAGACGCGACGATGCGCCCGCGACGGCGGCCGTGCGCCCCCGGAGCACCGCGGGGGCTTCCTGCATGCTGGACCCTTCGGCGTGGTGGCGGGTCCCCGGTGAAACGATGGTCTGTGATCGCCGTCCCGGGCGCAAGCCCACCCTAGGGTGCCGTTCGTCCACACCTTGTCGCCGTTGCGCGTGAGCGCGCGGCGATGGCGATAGTCTCCTCCGTCGGGTCCGGGGCCGTCCGTGAGGGCGGTGCCCCGGCATGCGAACTCAATCTGCGAAGGGAGCCCGATGGCGGAGCTTTGGGGTGGTGAGACCCGGAAGGCGGTCGACAACTTCCCGGTGTCCGGGGAGCGCGTCCCGCTTCCCGTGGTGCGGTGGCTGGGCCGGATCAAGGGCGCCGCTGCCCGCGTGAACGCGGAGCTGGGCCTCCTCGACGCGGAGCTCGGCGCCAAGATCGCCGCCGCAGCCGACGACATCGCCGCCGGCAAGCACGACGACCAGTTCCCGATCGACGTCTTCCAGACGGGCTCGGGCACCTCGTCGAACATGAACGCCAACGAGGTCATCTCCAGCCTCTCCGGCGCCCACGCGAACGACCACGTCAACATGGGCCAGAGCTCCAACGACGTGTTCCCGTCCGCCGTGCACCTCGCGGCCCTCCAGGAGGTCGTGGAGCGGCTCGTGCCGGCGCTCGAGCACCTGCAGGGCGAGCTCGCCGCGAAGGCCGTGGCGTTCAAGGACATCGTGAAGTCCGGCCGCACGCACCTCATGGACGCCGTCCCGGTCACCCTGGGTCAGGAGTTCGCCGGCTACGCCGCGCAGATCGCCGAGGGCGCCGCCCGCGTGAAGGACGCCACGCCGCGCCTGGGCAAGATCCCGCTCGGCGGCACGGCGACCGGCACCGGCCTCAACACGCACCCGGAGTTCAGCGACCGCGTCCGGGCGAAGCTCGTGGAGGACACCGGCCTGCCGATCTCCCCGCCGGCCCACCCGTTCGAGGCGCAGGGCAACCGTGACGGCCTGGTCGAGATGTCCGGCGCGCTGAAGGTCGTCGCCGTCTCGCTCACCAAGATCGCGAACGACCTGGCGCTCATGGGCTCCGGCCCGCGCGTCGGCATCGGCGAGCTCTTCCTGCCCGAGCTGCAGAAGGGCTCCTCGATCATGCCGGGCAAGGTCAACCCGGTCATCCCGGAGGTCGTCCTGCAGGTGGCCGCCCAGGTCATCGGCAACGACACCGCGATCACGATCGGCGGCATGCAGGGCCAGTTCGAGCTGAACGTCCGCATCCCGCTGATGGCCCGGAACCTCCTGCAGTCCATCCACCTGCTCACCAGCGCCTCCACGATGCTGGCGGACAAGTGCGTGAACGGCCTGGAGGCCAACCTCGCCGGCTGTGAGGCCAGCGCGGAGGGCACCCTCGCGACCGCCACCGCCCTGAACCCGTACATCGGGTACGACAAGGCCGGTGAGATCGTGAAGGCCGCCACCGCCAACGGCCGCCCGCTGCGCGAGGTCGCGCGCGAGCACGGCGTGGACGAGGAGACCCTCTCCAAGGCCCTGAACCTGCGGGAGATCGCCGCCGGTTCCGGGTTCGCCGAGTGAGATGACCCCCGGACGGGGCGGCGCGGGCGACTCCGCGCGCGCCGCCTCCCCGGGGCCCCCGGGCGCCCCGCCGGACGGCGGGGCCCTGCGGGCCGCAGAACGCGAGGCCCGCGACGAGGCCGCGCCGTTCGCGGTCCTGGCCGCCCTGCTGCTCGTGGGGCTGGCCCTGGTGAGCCGTCACGCCGGCTGGGAGCTGGCCGGCGGCACCGGATGGTGGGTGTGGCTGCTCGCCGCGGCGCCCCAGCTGCTGCTCGCGGTCACCCTCATGGCCGGCCTGGGCGCGGGCGTGGCGACCCGCGCGGTGCGCCGCCGGACCGTGCAGTGGCTGCTCGCCTGCGTGCTGGCGATCCAGCTCGCCGCCGTCGCCCTGCTGGTCGCGTCGCTCCTGCAGACCGGCGCGCACATCCACGGCGGGCAGCTGCTCCTCTCCGCGGTGGTGGTGTGGCTCACCGACACGGTGGCATTCGGGCTCGTGCTGTGGGAACTGGACTGCGGGGGGCCCGTGCCGCGCGCCCTGGAGGCGCGCACCGCCCCGGACATCCAGTTCCCGCAGGACGACAACCCGGCGATGGCCCGCCCCGGCTGGCGGCCGGGACTGGTGGACTACCTGTACGTGTCGCTCACCAACTCCATCGCGTTCAGCCCCACCGACGCCATGCCGCTCACCCGCCCCGCCAAGGTGGTGATGGCGCTGGAGTCGGTCCTGTCCATCGTCGCGGTCCTTGTGGTCGCGGCCCGCGCCGTGAACATCCTGGGCTGATGGCGCCGCGCGAGTCGCTCACCCCCGGGGAGGCGCGGCGCGCCGCCATCGCGGCGCAGGGCCTGGCCGCACCGCGTCCCGGCGGCGCCGTCAACCTGGGGCACCTGCGGCGCATGCTGGACCGCGTCGGCGTGATCCAGATCGACTCGGTGAACGTCCTGGCCCGGGCGCACGAGCTGGTGGTGTGGTCACGCCTGGGGAACCACCCGCGCGACCTGCTCACACGGCTCCATGCGGCCGGCGGGGCCGTGGAGCTGTGGGCGCACGAGGCGTCGATCGGCCCGCCCGGCCTGCATCCGCTGTTGCGGTGGCGCATGGACCGGCCCCATCAGTGGGGCGGCCTGGCCCGGCTGGGCCGTGAGCGCCCGGAGCTGCTGGACGAGGTGGAGGCCGCCGCCCGTGACAGGGGGCCCATCACCGCCGCCGACCTGGGGCCCACCGGCCGCCGCGGGCCGTGGTGGGGGTGGGATCACGCCAAGCAGGCCCTCGAGGTGCTGTTCTGGCACGGGCGCCTCGCGGCGCGCCGCCGTCCGGACTTCGCCCGCCTGTACGACCTGCCGGAGCGGATCCTGCCGCCCGCCGCGCTGGAGGCGCCCGTCCCGGACGCCGAGACCGCCCACCGGGAGCTGCTGGTCCTCGCCGCCCGGTCCCTCGGGGTCGGCACCGCCGGCGACCTCGTCGACTACCACCGGCTCGCCCGCCGTGAGGCCGTCCCGCGCATCGCCGAGCTCGTCGACGAGGGCCGCCTGGTGCCCGTCCGGGTGCGTGGGTGGAACGAGGCCGCATACCTGCATCCCGATGCCCGCATCCCGCGCCGCACGTCGGCCGCGGCCCTGCTCGCCCCGTTCGACCCGCTGATCTGGTTCCGGCCGCGGGTGGAGCGCATGTGGGGGATGCGCTTCCGCCTGGAGATCTACACCCCGGCCGAGAAGCGCGTGCACGGCTACTACGTGCTGCCCTTCCTGCTCGGCGAGCGCCTCGCCGCCCGGGTCGACCTCAAGGCCGACCGCCAGGCCGGGGTGCTCCTGGTGCGCGCCGCCCATCTGGACGACGGCGACCCGGGCGAGGTCGCCGAGCCCCTCGCCGCCGAGCTCCGTTCCATGGCGGCCTGGCTCGGCCTCTCCGACGTCCGCGTCGAGCCCCGCGGCGACCTCGCACCCGCCCTCACCACCGCCCTCGCCTGATCCCGGCCGGCCGCCGGCGCGCGGCCGTGCAATTGGACGCCGCGGTGTGCAATTGCACGCCCGGGGAGCCCCTCCGGTGCTCGCTCTGCCGCGGCGATCCGCGCGGAACCCGTGTGTCCTCCCGCACGCAATCGGCACGCATCCCTCGGCGTGGCCCGGCGTCCGGCCGTGCGCATCGGGGAGGCCGTCCGGCACACATCCGTCACACCGCCGCCGTGGTCGGCTCGGGCGCCCGGGACGCCGCCGTGTGCAATTGAACGCCGCGGTGTGCAATTGCACAGGGGACCGAGACGGCCGAGGCCATGGGCGTCCCGGGCGGGCGTGCGACGTGCGATCGCACACGCGGGCGTGCAATTGCACAGCCACGGACCCGAGGGGGACGGGCCAGGAACGGCGGAGGGGGACCGAGGCGGCGGCCCCGAACGGGACCGCCGCGAAGGGGCGGGCTAGGCCGCGACCTCGGCGGGTTCGCGGACCTCGCGGGCGAAGGCGCGGCCCGCGTCGATGACGGTCTGGAAGACGTTCGCCTTCGGGGTGACGAACCGGGGCGGCTCGGGGAGCTGGCCGATGAGGTCCGTGGAGACCAGGACCTGGCCGTCGGTGCCGATGCCCGCGGCGATGCCGATGGTGGGGGCGTGGACGGCGGCGGTCACCCGGGAGGCGGCCTCCGGGTCGACGGCCTCGATCACGATGGCGTAGCAGCCGGCCGCGTCGAGGGCGCGGGCGTCGGCCAGGATCTGGTCCGCCTCGTCCTGGGTCTTGCCGCGGCGGCGGCGCTCGGTGTGGGTCTGGGGCAGGAGCCCGACGTGGCCCATCACCGGGATGCCGGCGGCGATGATCGCCTCGACCTCGGGGATGAGGGCGCCCTCGAGCTTCACCGAGTCGGCGCCGGCGGCGATGATCGCGCGGGCGGTCTCGACGGCCTCCGCCGGGGTGCGGTACGTGTCGGCGGGCATGTCGCCCACCAGGTGGGTGCGGGTCACGCCGTTGCGCACCGCGCGGACGTGGTGGCACATCATCGCCAGGCTCACCTCGCGGGTGGTGGCGAAGCCCAGCTCGACCTCCCCGAGGCTGTCGCCGACCAGGATCAGGTCGAGGCCGCAGCCGTCCAGGGCGAGGGCGGTGGGGTAGTCGTAGGCGGTGAGCATCGCCAGGCGGCGGCGCCCCTTGGCGGCGTGGAGCTGCTCCGGGGTGAGCCCGGTGCGCTCGGGGGTGAGGGGGTTGTGGACCCCGTACATGGCGTCAGCCCTCCTGCCAGGAGGCCGGGACGGCCTCCAGCGCGGACATCTGGGTGTTGTTCTCGTCGACGTGGACCACCGTGGGCTCGTAGCCGCGGCAGTCCTCCTCGAGGTACTGGGCGTAGGTGATGATGATGACCAGGTCGCCGGGCTGGGCCAGCCGGGCCGCGGCGCCGTTGAGACAGATCGCGCCGCTGCCGCGGGGACCTTCGATGGCGTAGGTCTCCAGGCGCGCCCCGTTGTTGATGTTCACCACGTGCACGTGCTCGTACGGCTGGATGTCCGCCGCCTCGAGGAGGTCCGTGTCGATCGTGATGCTGCCGACGTAGTTGAGGTTCGCGTCGGTGACGGTCGCCCGATGGATCTTGCTCTTCATCATCGTGCGGGAGATCGGCGCCACGTGGGCTCCTCCGGGTCAGTTGGGTCGGATCGGGGTGTTGTCGATCAGGCGGGCCGGGCCCACCCTGGCCGCCACGCACAGCGTGGCGGGGCCATCCAATGTCGTGATCGGACGGAACGTGTCCGTGTCGACCAGCGCGGCGTAATCCGGCGCCACGCCGGGCGTGCCCTCCATGACGGCCATCGCCGCCGCCTCGATGCGGCGGGCGTCGCGCTCCCCGCCCTCGGCCATCTCCCGGGCGGCGGCCATGCCGCGCGAGAGGGCGAGCGCGGCCACCCGGTCCTCCTGGCCGAGGTACGCGTTGCGGCTGCTCATGGCCAGTCCATCGGCCTCACGCACCGTGGGGACGACCTCCATGCGGATGTCGTCGAGGTGCAGGTCGCGCATCATGCGGCGCACCACCGCGACCTGCTGGGCGTCCTTCTGCCCGAACAGGACCCGGTCGGGCCGCACCATGAGCAGGAGCTTCGCGACCACCGTCGCGACGCCCGCGAAGTGCCCGGGGCGGATCGCGCCCTCGAGGCCCTCCGACGGGCCGCCCACGGTCACGGTGGTGGCGAACCCCTCCGGGTACACCTCCTCCACGCCCGGGGCGAAGATCCAGCCGGCCCCGGCGGAGCCCGCCAGCTCGGCGTCACGCGCCTCCTGGCGCGGGTACCGGGAGAAGTCCTCGTTGGGCCCGAACTGCGTGGGGTTCACGAAGACGCTCACGATCACGCCGGCCCCGTCGCGCGCGGCCTCGCGGACGAGCGTGAGATGCCCCTCGTGGAGCGCCCCCATCGTGGGGACGAAGGCCACGGCGCGGCCCTGCGCGCGGATGGCGGCGCCGGCGTCCCGGATCCCGGAGACGGTGCGCACCACCGCGGGCTGGCCCGGGGCAGGGTCGGAGTGAGGTGTCGGGTGGGTGGTCGGTGCGTGCATGACCCACCTGCCGCCGCGGATGCGGCGTTCGGCGGAATGCTGCGTGATGGGGGCGGCGGACCGCCCACCTCCCCGGACCGGGGCTCCAACTCCGCGTCTGAGGGCGGATGCCGGGCTGGCCGTGAAGGCGGCGCCAGTGTACGCCCGGCGCGATCCGCCAAACAAGGGGTCCGCGAGGACTTCACCGAATCATCGCCGTCCGCCCTCGGGGGTACGTTTCACCCCATGGACGGCGCGCCGGAGACATCGTCGGCCCGCGGGGCGGAGCTCGAGGCCTACCACCGCGACCACGTCCTCGGGTGCGTGCGGTGCCCCCTCAGCGAGGGCCGGACCCAGGTGGTCGCCGGAAGCGGCAGCCCGGACGCCCGGGTGATGTTCGTAGGGGAGGCCCCCGGCTACCACGAGGACCGCACGGGCGTGCCGTTCGTGGGGCAGGCGGGCAAGCTCCTGGACGGCCTGCTGGAGGGCATCGGCCTGCGGCGCGACGACGTCTTCATCGCGAACGTCCTCAAGTGCCGGCCGCCCGGCAACCGCGACCCGCAGCCCGCCGAGATCCGGGCGTGCGAGGAGCACCTGTTCCGGCAGGTCGGGATCATCCGGCCGGCGCTCATCTGCACCCTCGGGAACTTCGCGACCAAGCTGCTGTCCGGCCGGCCCGACGGCATCTCCAAGGTCCACGGCTGCGAGCTGCCGCTGGAGATCGGCGGCCAGCCGACGCTGCTCTACCCGCTGTTCCATCCCGCCGCGGCCCTCTACACGCGGGCGATGCTCGCGACGCTGGAGGAGGACTTCGCCCGCATCCCGGAGCTCATCGCCCGGGCGGACGCCCTCGCCGGCGTGGCGCCGACCCCGCGGGTCCCCGAGCCGGCCCCGCCGGCCCCGGCCGCGGCGCCGCCCCCGCCGGCCGCGGAGGCCGACCCCGCCGAGCAGCTCGGCCTGTTCTGACGCCGTGGGGGCCGTCGGCGAGCTGGTCTCCGGGTCACCGGAGGCCACCGGGGCGATCGGCGAGGCCCTCGCGTCGTGGGTCGCGCCCGGTGACGTGGTGCTGCTGCGCGGGGAGGTGGGCGCGGGCAAGACCACCCTGGTGCGGGCCGTCGCCCGCGGCCTGGGGATCGACGGGCCCGTCACCAGCCCCACGTTCACCCTCGCGCAGCGGTACGCGGGCCGCCTGGGCCTGCTCCACATCGACGCGTACCGCCTCTCCGGGGCGGACGACGAGGAGCTCGGGCTGCTGCTCGACGGGGCGGCCGACGCGGTCACGTTCATCGAATGGCCGGAGGCCCTCGCCGCGGGGCTGCCGGAGGCCGCCGTCACCGTGGACCTCGAACACCTGGGGGGTCATCGGCGGTTGGTACGTTTCAGCTCCGACGACCCCCGTGCCGCCGACCTGGGCCGGATCCTTGACGACCTTCGCGCTCGACACATCGACGACGAGCCCGAGCCTGGCCCTCGCCCGTGACGACCGGGTCCTGGCCGAGCTCTGGCTGGCCCCCGCCCCCGAGGCGGGCCGCCGGGTGCTCGAGGCCGCCCACCACCTGATGGCGGCGGCCGGCGTGGGCGTGCGCGACCTGGACCGGATCGTCGTGGGCGTGGGCCCCGGCGGCTTCACGGGACTGCGGATCGGCCTCGCCACCGCGCTCGCCCTGGGACAGGCCCTCGGCGCCGAGGTGGTGGGGGCGTCGTCGCTCGAGGCGCTCGCCCAGGGCATCGCCGACGCCTCCGGGGCGGAGGTCGTGGTGCCGGTCACCGACGCCCGCAGGCGGGAGGTCTTCACCGCCGCCTACCGGGTCGCGCCGGACGGCGGGCTGGCGGAGCTCCTCGCGCCCGCGGCGGTCCCGGTGGCGGACGTCGCGGCGCACCTGGCCGGCCTGGGCGGCGGCGTCGCGGTCGCCGGCACCGGGGCGGAGCTCCTGGGCGACCTCCCGGACGGGGTGCGGGTGCTCCCCGCGGCGTCGCCGGCCCACCGCCTGGGCGCCGGGGCGCTGGTGCGCCGCGTCGCGGCCGGTGCCGGGCTGCCCGCGGCGCCGGTGTATGCCCGCCTGCCGGACGCCGAGGTGAACCGCCTGAAGGCCGTCGGGGCGGCCGGCTGATGGCCCGCCGAAAGGGCCAGGGCGGCGGCGACGCCGTCACCGAGCAGCCGCCGGCGAAGGTCCGCCCCATGCGGGCCCGCGACGTGCAGCAGGTGCTCGGCATCGAGCAGGTCATCTCCGCGACGCCGTGGCCCCGGCACATGCTCCTCTCCGAGCTGGGCCGGCCCGGCACCATCGACCTGGTCGCGGTGGAGGGCGCCGCCGAGATCGTGGGCTACGTGCTCGCCTCCCGCTACGCCGACGTCTGGCACATCCTCAACGTCGCCACCCGGCCGGACCGCCGCCGCCGCGGCATCGCCCGGCGGATGCTGGAGGACCTGTTCGACCGGGCCGCGAGCAAGCCGCACCTGGGCTTCACCCTGGAGGTCCGGGTCTCCAACGCCGGGGCGATCCGCCTCTACAAGGACCTCGGGTTCGCGGAGCACGGTGTCCGGCCGGGCTACTACTCCGACAACAACGAGGACGCGCTCATCATGTGGCGCTCCGGGGTCCCCGACGACATGCACGGGATCTCCGGATGATCGACGGCCCGGTCCTGGCGATCGAGACGTCCTGCGACGAGACCGCGGCGTCGGTCGTCGAGGGCCGGACGGTGCGCTCCTCGGTGGTGGCCTCGCAGGCCGAGCTGCACGCGCCGTACGGCGGCGTGGTCCCGGAGGTCGCCGCGCGCCACCACCTGGGCACGGTGAACGCCGTGGTCGACCGCGCGCTGGAGGACGCCGGGCTCGCCCTGGACGACGTGTGTTGCATCGCCGTCACACAGCGCCCCGGGCTCATCGGCGCGCTGCTCGTGGGGGTCGCCACCGCGAAGGCCCTGGCCTACGCTGCGGGCAAGCCGCTCGTGTGCGTCGACCACCTCGCCGGCCACGTCTGCGCCGCATGGCTGGAGCCCGTCGCCCTGGACCCCCCGTTCGTCAGCCTCATCGCCTCCGGCGGCCACACCCGCCTCGACCTGGTGGAGGACTTCGCGGCGCCGCGGACCCTCGGCCAGACCATCGACGACGCGGCCGGCGAGGCGCTGGACAAGGGCGCCCGGCTGCTGGGCCTCGGGTACCCCGGCGGGCCGGCCCTGGAGCGCCTGGCCTCGGGCGGCGACCGCACGGCGCACGAGTTCCCGGTGGCCCTCGGCGGCAGGAAGGCCCGCGACTTCAGCTTCGCCGGGGTGAAGACGTCGCTGCTGTACCGGGTGCGGGGCCGGGACGACATCCCGGACACCGAGCGCGCCGACCTGGCCGCCTCGTATCAGGAGGCCGTGGTGCGGCCCCTCGCGGAGCGGCTCGTCGACGCCGCCCTGGAGCACCGCGTGCCGGCCGTGGCGCTGGGCGGGGGCGTCGCCGCCAACGGGCGGCTGCGGGAGCTGGTGGCCGACCTCGCCGCCCGCCGCGGGCTGCGCGTGGCGGTGCCCGACCGGGCGCTCTGCACCGACAACGCCGCGATGATCGGTGCGGCCGCCCAGTTCGCCCCGGTCATCCAGTGGCCGGACTACCTGGCCACCGACGCCATGCCCACCGCGCCGCCCGGGGGTATCGCCGCATGAGGCGCCGCCGCGTCGCGCTGGGTGCCGCCGGCGGCGTGGCCGCGCTCGCCGTCGCGGTCGCCGCGGTGGGGCAGGGGGACGGCACCGGACCCGCGGGGACGGTGCCCGAGCAGCGGCCCGGCGACGCACGGCGCGTGGAGGGGCTCGCCGCCGCGGCGGCCTGGGCGGACTCCATCGGGGCGGTGCGGACCCCGCGCCTCCCGGACCCCGGCGACACCGAGCACCTGATCGTCCTGCTCGACGGCCCGGGGCCGCGTGGCGCCGGCCCGCCGAGCGGGCCGCGGCCGCCGCGGACATCGCCCGGCGGCAGTCCGGCTCGAGCCGGCCATCGCCGCGCTCGGGGGCGTGGTCACCGCCCGCTGGCGGGTCGCGCTCGCCGGCATGGCCGTGGAGGTCCCCTCCGGGCGCGCCGACGCGGTCGCGGCGCTGCCGGGGGTGCGCGGCGTCGCTCCCGCCGGCTACCTGGCGCCCGCCGCGCGGGGCACCGGCCCGGCCGGCCCGTCCGGCAGCGAGGACGGCGACGGCCTGCCCGGCGGCGTGCGGCCCGCCCACATCGCGCTCATCGACACGGCGATCGACCCGCGCACGCCGCAGCTGGGCGGCGGCATGGGGCCCACCTATCCCATCCTGGGCGGCGCGGACCTCGTGGACGGCGACGCCGACCCGACGGTGGGCGAGGGCGCCGCCAACTGGGAGGCGCACGGCACGCAGATGGCCGGCCTGGTGCTGCGCTCGCCGGCGCTCACGGGCCTGCCGCCCGAGCGGGTGCCGCGGCTGCTCGCGTACCGCGTGGTGTCGGCCGAGCGGGTCGGCGGCCGGGAACTGCCCTCGCACGCACCGACCGCGTCGTGTCGGCGATCGAGGAGGCCGTCGACCCGGACGGCGACGGGGACCCCGCCGACCGCGCCGACGTCGTGCTCATCGGCCTCGCGGGCGGGTTCGCGGGGGGCGGGGAGGACCCCGTCGCCCTCGCGACCGACGGGGCCACGCGCGCCGGCGCCCTGGTGGTCGCCCCGGCGGGCAACGACGGCCCCACCTACGCGCGGCTCGGGAGCGTCGGCCAGCCGGCGGCCGGCAGCCGCGTGCTCACCGTGGGCGGCCTGGCGGGCGCGGACGCCCCCCGGCAGGCGCGCCTGCACATCGAGGTGGGACCCGCCGGCGCGGAGCTCGGCCCGCTGCCGCTCCTGGGACCCGACCCGGTGTCCGGCCCCGTCCGCGTGGTGGCCCTGCCCGGCCCCGGCGGGCCCGGACCCGGCACCGATGCGGGCGAGTACGCCGCCGCGGCGGCCGCCGGCGTCGACCCCCGCGGCGCACTGGTGATCGTGGGGCGCGGCGGGGGCACCTTCCAGCAGAAGGCCCAGGCCGCGGCGGCCGCCGGCGCGGTGGCGGTGCTGGTGTGGGACCGCGCGGGCGTGGGGGTGTTCCCGAGCGGCGCCTCCGACGGCGGCCCGGTCATCCCCGTGCTGGGGGCGGGCCGGGACCAGGGCCAGGCGCTCGCGGACCTGGTCGCCGGCCAGCCCGCCACGCTCGGGAGCGTCTCGGTGCTGCCCAGGGAGGCCGCGCCCGCCACCGTCGCCTCGTTCTCGTCGACCGGGCCCACCGTGGACGGCCGGGTGAAGCCCGAGCTGGTCGCGCCCGCGGTGGAGGTGCCCACCGCGTGGCCGCCCGGACCCGGGGGCGCCCCGCGCAGCGCGACGATGACCGGGACCTCCGCCGCCGCCGCGCAGGCCGCGGCCCTCGCGCTCCGCACGCGGATCGACCGGCCGGACCTGGCCCCGGAGGACGTCCGGGCGCTCCTGGTCGCCTCCGGCGATCCGCTGCCCGACGTCCGCATGGTCGCCCAGGGCGCCGGCCGCCTCACCACGCCCGGCACCCCCGCCGCGGTCCTTCGGCCGCCCATCCTCACGGCGGCCTCGCGGCCCGGGACGCCCAGCGTGGACGCCGTCGTGACCGACCTCGCCGGGACGGGCGGCACCTACCGGCTCGTGGTGCTCACCGCCGACAACCGGCCGGTCACGCTCGGCCCCCGGGTCGTCGTCCCGGCGGGCGGCCGGGCATCGGCGACCGTGACGCTGCCCGTGCGGCCGCGCGGATGGAGCGGACGCGTGGCCGTGGTGCAGGACGGCACCAACCGTGTGGTGTCGGTCTCACCGGCCGCCACGTTCCCGCCCAGGCGGGCCCAGGCGGAGGAGCTCGGCGTGCCGCACGTGACGCTGGGGGACGGCGTGGCCCAGGTCGCGGTGCGGATCGGGCGGCTCGCGCGGGAGGGGGACCGCATCCTCAGCGCGCCGCTGCGGGACGTCCGCCTGGAGTTCGTCCCGCTCGACGGCTCGGAGCCCCTGGTGGCCGCGGGCCTCGGCAACGGGCAGGACTGGCCGGCCGGCACGTACCAGTTCGTGCTCTCCCGGCGGCTCCCCACCGGGGGCACCGTGCCGGAGGGCCGGTACCGGCTGCGGGTGGAGGCGCGCACCGCGGAGGGCAGGGCGGTGTCGTCCGAGTCCACCGTGTTCGCGCTCCGCTAGCCGCACGGCGTGACATAGTGGCACACGGCACTTGCGGCGGGGCGGGCCGCGCCGTAGTTTGCAACGTGTTGTCACAAAGCCGGAGCAGTCCATGGCCGCAGATCGTCTGACCCTCGGAGTCGCCGCCCGCCTCTCCAGGTACCTCCAGGTCCTCACCCAGGCCAAGAAGATGGGCAAGACGAGCATCAGCTCGCAGGCCATCTCCGAGTACACCGGGGTGAACCCCACCCAGATCCGCCGGGACCTCTCGGGCTTCGGGAAGTTCGGCAAGCGCGGCGTCGGCTACGACATCGACAGCCTCATCGAGCAGATCCGGAAGATCCTCCGGACCTCGGGCACCCACAACATCGCCCTGTTCGGGGCCGGCAACCTGGGGCAGGCGATCGCCTCGTCCAGCGTCTTCGCCGACCACGGCTTCCAGATCTCGGCCATCTTCGACGTCGACCCCCGCCGGGTCGGCGGCAAGGTGGGGGACATCACCGTCCGCCACTACGACGAGCTCGGCGAGGTCGCCGCCTCCGACGGGATCATGGTGGGCGTGCTCGCCGTGCCCGGCGAGGTGGCCCAGCAGGTCGCCGACGACCTGGTGGCGGCGGGCGTGAAGATCATCTTCAACTACAGCGACGCGCTGCTGTCGGTGCCGTCGGACGTGACCGTGCACACGTCCAGCCCGGCGGTCGAGCTCCTGTACGCGCTCTACTTCTACCTGTCGTAGGCGGCGGCCCGCCGCACGTGCCACACTTCGCCGGCGTGGCCAGCGACACCACCTCCGCGATCCTGTCGGGCGTCCGTGAGCGCTTCGACGCCTCGACCGACTTCACCGTCGGGCTGGAGGAGGAGTTCCAGCTCCTGGATCCCGTCACGCTCGGCCTGGTCAACCGGTTCGAGGAGTTCATGGCGGCCGCCGAGCCGTCCCTCACCGACCGCCTCGCGGGCGAGCTGATCGCCTCGGAGGTCGAGTTCAAGACCCAGGCGCACGACGGCCTGGCCGCCGCCGCCCGCCAGCTCGCACAGGGCCGCCTGGACGTCATCTCGCACGCCGAGCGCCTCGGCATGGCCGTCGCCATCACCGGCACGCACCCGTTCAGCCCCTGGCAGGACCAGCGCATCATCGACACCCCGCACTACCGCCTGGTGGAGGGCGAGCTGGGGTACATCGCGTGGGTGAACAACACGTGGGCGCTGCACCTGCACTGCGGCATCCGCGGCGCCGACCGCGCCGTGCGGGTGTCGACGGCGATGCGCAGCGTGCTGCCGGAGCTGCTGGCCCTGTCGGCGAACAGCCCGCTGTACGTGGGCCGCGACACGCGCCTGGCGTCCACGCGCACCCAGATGTTCGTGAAGAGCTTCCCCCGGTGCGGCGTCCCGGACGCCTACACGAGCTGGGACGACTACGCCGCGCACGTGCGCCTGCTGGAGGCCACCAACTCCATCGTGGAGAGCACGCAGATCTGGTGGAGCGTCCGCCCGCACCACAGCTTCGGCACGGTCGAGGTGCGCATCTGCGACGGGCAGACCGAGCTGGCCGACGCCCTCGCACTCGCCGCCCTGTCCCTGGCGTGCATCGCCGGGTTCTGCGCCGACGCCGACGAGGGCCGGCCGCTGCCGGTGCACCCGCGCGGCCTCATCGACGAGAACATGTGGCGGGCGCAGCGCCACGGGCTGGACGGGCGCCTCATCGACCTGGACCGCGGCGTGGAGCGTCCCGCCGCCGAGGCCGTGACCGCGCTGCTGGAGCGCACCGAGCCCCATCACGCGCGGCTCGGGCTCACGCCGTTCCTGGCCCGCATCGAGACGATGCTCGCCGAGGGCAACGGCGCCGCCCGGCAGCGGGCGCTGATGACCGCGCACCGGGGGGACCTGCGGGCCGTGCACGCGGCCGCGGTGGCCCGCACCCGGGAGTCCGCGAACGAGATCCTGTCAACGCTGACCGCGGGAGTGAATGCGTGAGCGACGAGCCGACGACAGCCGGGGGCGACCCCGGCGAGGAGCGCATGCCGACCCCGGAGGAGGTGGCCGCCCAGTTCGTCTACCGCCTCGGCCGCACCCCCGTGCGCGACATCCTGATGCAGACCATGGCCACCATGAACGACGTGGCGGGCATCCGCATGGGCCTCGGCCCCGAGGGCGACGAGGTGAAGGACATGGCCCAGGCGCGCCTGGCCATCGAGGCGATCCGGACGCTGCTGCAGCTGACCGAGCGCGAGGTGGGCGCCGCCGCGGCGCGGCCGTTCACCGAGCCGCTCGCCGCCCTGCAGATGGCGTACGCGCAGGTGGCCGAGGCCGACCGGGCCGCCGGCCAGGACGTCCCGCCGCCGCCCTCGCAGCAGCAGCCGGACCCCGCGTCCCGGCTGTGGACGCCCCCGGGCGCGCGCTAGGAGCCCGCGTGGCGGGGCAGGTCGCCGAGATCGGGGTGTTCGGGGGCTCGGGCTTCTACTCGCTGCTCGACGACGTCGAGCGCGTGGAGGTCGAGACCCCGTACGGCCCGCCCTCGGCGGCGCCCGCCGTGGGGGAGCTGGCGGGGCGCCGCGTGGCGTTCATCCCCCGGCACGGTGAGCGGCACCAGTTCCCGCCGCACAGCATCAACTACCGCGCCAACGTGTGGGCGATGAAGGAGCTCGGCGTCTCGTGGGTGCTGGGCCCGTGCGCGTCGGGGAGCCTGCAGCCCCACGTGCGGGTCGGCGACTTCGTGGTGTGCGACCAGTACGTGGACCGCACCTCCGGGCGCAGGGACACGTTCTACGACGGCCCCGAGGCCGTCCACGTGTCGGCCGCCGACCCGTTCAGCCCCGTGCTGCGCGACCTGCTGGTGGAGGGGTGCCGCGAGCTCGGCGTCGCCGTGCACGACCGCGGGACGGTCGTGGTGATCCAGGGCCCCCGCTTCTCGACCCGCGCGGAGTCCCGGTGGTTCACCTCGATGGGGTGGGAGGCCATCAACATGACCGCCTACCCGGAGGCGCACCTGGCCCGGGAGCTCGAGCTCGCCTACGCGAACGTCGCGCTCATCACCGACTACGACGTCGGGCTCGAGGGCACCGAGGGCCTGCCGCCGGTGACCGCCGACGAGGTGGTAAGGGCGTTCAACGCCAACAACGCCCGCGTGCGCGAGCTCATCGGCTGGGTGATCCCGCGGATCCCGGCCGAGCCGGACCCCCACTGCGCGAACGCCCTGGAGGGCGCCCGCCTCTAGCCGGTGCCGCGGCCGGCCAGGGTCCGCAGGGCGCGCGCGAGGGCGGGCACCTCCGAACCGAGCGGCGCGAAGAAGGCGCGGTCGCAGGCCTCCACGGCCGCCACGGCGCGGTTCGCCAGGTCGCGGCCCTCCGCCGTGGCCGACAGCGCCCGTGCGCGCGCGTCGCCGGGGTGCGGGTCCCGGCGCACCAGGCCCCGCGACTCCAGGGCGCGCAGGACCTGCGAGGTCATCATGGGATCCGTGCCGGCGTGCGCGGCGAGCGCGGCCTGGGTGACCGGCTCGCCGGACCCCAGCCAGGTGAGCGACGCCAGCAGGACGAACTGCACGTGGGTGAGCCCGAACGGCCGCAGGGCGGCGCGCTGCGCCGCCTGCCAGCGGTTCGTCA
The DNA here is from genome assembly GCA_046330435.1 of Thermoleophilia bacterium. Taxonomy (GTDB): domain Bacteria; phylum Actinomycetota; class Thermoleophilia; order Miltoncostaeales; family Miltoncostaeaceae. The sequence continues at coordinate 98,059 of JAXLST010000012.1, forward strand.
CGCGCCACAGCTGCAGCCCCGGGCTGTCGTCCGCGTCGGCGTGCTCGGTGTCGAGGCCCGGTGCCACGGTGGGGATCATGACGCAGCGACGGCACCCTCAGCGGCCGCGGCGAGGGCGTCGAGCGCCTCGGGCAGGTCCGCGGTGACCATGCGGCCCACGTCCTCGGCGCCCGGTCCCTCGACCTCCACCCGCAGCGTGACCAGCGCCCCGGCGCCGTCCGGCACGACCTCGTGCACGAAGCGCAGCAGCACATCGCCGAAGGGGGTCTCGTCGGTGAAGCCCCGTCCGGGGAGGACCTCGGTGAGGGTGAAGGGGAGGGGACCCGGGGCCCCGTCGGGGTGCATCGTCCCCGTGGTGCCGGCCGCGAACGGGCCGTCGAGGGTGGCCGACAGCAGGCTCGGATCCCAGTCCGGCCAGGCCGCGACGTCCGCCCACACGGCGTAGACGGCGGCGGGGGTGGCGCTGGTGGTGCGGGACGCGGCGGTGCTCCACATGGGTGGCTCCGATCGAGAGGAAGTAAGCACGCAGATGATAAGCACGCATAGTGGAGGGACGCAAGTGCCCCCGGGGACCGGCCTGGCCTTGGGGTTCCGGCGCCCAACGGCGTCTGACCCCGTGTGGTAGAAAACCCGCGGCTTTTCGGGCCGATCCCCCTGTGCTGCGCGCGTGTCGACACGGGCGGCGGGGATGGGCCCCGATCACGCCGGGCGGGTCGGCTTCCCCGCCCGACGCACTCGGAGATTTCGGAGGACGCACTTGGCCGACTTCCTGTCGGACAACACAGCATTGCTCGCGGTGATCGCCGGTCTCGTCGCCGTGGCGTACGGCATCGGGCTCACCGCGTACCTGCTCAAGCAGCCCGCCGGCAACGAGCGGATGCAGGAGATCGCAAAGGCCGTCCAGGAAGGCGCTCAGGCGTACCTGACCCGCCAGTACACGATCATCGCCGGCGTGGCGGTGGTGCTGTTCCTGGCCATCGGCCTGCTCGGCAGCGCGGTCGACTCCAGCCTGCTGGGCTGGAAGGCCGCCATCGGCTTCCTCATCGGCGCGGTCGCGTCCGGTGCTGCCGGCTTCATCGGCATGAACGTCTCGGTACGCACCAACGTGCGCACCGCGGAGGCCGCCCGGGGCGGCCTGCGCCAGGCCCTCTCGGTCGCCTTCAAGGGCGGTTCCGTGACCGGCCTGCTCGTCGTCGGCCTCGGCCTGCTGGCCGTCGCCGGCTACTTCCTGGCCCTCGGCGGCGACGCCGAGGACGCGGTGCCGCTCGTCGGCCTCGCGTTCGGCGGCTCGCTCATCAGCGTGTTCGCCCGTCTGGGCGGCGGCATCTTCACCAAGGGCGCCGACGTCGGCGCCGACCTGGTGGGCAAGGTCGAGGCGGGGATCCCCGAGGACGACCCGCGCAACCCGGCCGTCATCGCGGACAACGTGGGCGACAACGTCGGCGACTGCGCCGGCATGGCCGCCGACCTGTTCGAGACCTACGCGGTCACCACCGTGGCCGTGATGTTCCTCGGCTACCTGTTCTTCCAGGTCCCGGGCTGGGACGGCATCAACGCCGTCATCTACCCGCTGGCCCTGGGCGGCATCTCGATCTTCGCCTCCATCGTCGGCACGTGGTTCGTCCGCGTCCGCGAGGGTGGTTCGGTCACCGCCGCCCTGTACACCGGCCTCGGCATCGCCGCGGTCCTGTCCGCGCTGGGCTTCCTGCCCATCACCCACTGGATGCTCGACGGCATCCCCGCGGCCGTCAGCGAGAGCGGCAACGGCCAGGTGGGCGGCTGGCTCGACTACTACTGGTGCTCGGTCATCGGCCTCGGGGTGACCCTGGGCCTCGTCGCGATCACCGAGTACTTCACCGGCACCCTGTGGCCGCCGGTGAAGAAGGTGGCCGCGGCCTCCGAGACGGGCCACGCGACGAACATCATCGCGGGCCTCGCCGTCTCCCTGAAGGCGACCGCCGCCCCGGTGGTGGTCATCGTCGCCGGCATCGCCGGCTCCTACCAGCTCGGCGGCTACTACGGCATCGGCGTCGCCGTCATGGCGATGCTCTCGATGGCCGGCATCGTCGTCGCGCTGGACGCGTACGGCCCCATCACCGACAACGCCGGTGGCATCGCCGAGATGGCGGAGCTCCCGGACTCGGTGCGCGCCATCACCGACCCGCTGGACGCGGTCGGCAACACCACGAAGGCCGTCACCAAGGGCTACGCCATCGGCTCCGCCGGTCTGGCCGCCGTGGTGCTGTTCGTGAGCTACTTCGAGGAACTGAAGAAGGCCATCATCGAGGACGGCGGTGTCTTCAACGAGACCACCGTCAACTTCTCGCTGAGCAACCCGTTCGTGGTCTGCGGCCTGCTGATCGGCGGCATGATGCCGTTCCTGTTCGCCGCCTTCTCCATGGAGGCCGTCGGCCGGTCCGGCGCCGCCGTGGTCGAGGAGGTGCGCAGGCAGTTCCGCGAGAACCCCGGGATCATGGAGGGCACCCAGAAGCCCGAGTACGCCCGCTGCGTGCGGCTGGTGACGGCCTCGGCGCAGAAGGAGATGCTCATCCCGGGTCTCATCCCGATCGTGTTCCCCGTGATCGTCGCGTTCATCTTCGGCATCAACAACGGCCGCGAGATGCTCGGGGGCCTGCTGCTCGGCGTCATCGTGACCGGCCTCTTCGTGGCCATCTCGATGACCTCCGGCGGCGGCGCCTGGGACAACGCGAAGAAGATGATCGAGGACGGGCACCACGGCGGGAAGGGCTCGGAGGCCCACAAGGCCTCGGTCACCGGCGACACCGTCGGCGACCCCTACAAGGACACCGCCGGCCCGGCGGTGAACCCGATGATCAAGATCGCCAACATCGTGGCCATCCTGATCATCCCGTTCCTGGTCTGATCGGCCGCGAGGCTCCCCGGGGCACGACGCCCCGGGGAGCCCCCGGTTCTGTAGCCTCGGCCGCATGACCGACGCCGAACGCCCCTCGAGCCGCCTGCCGCGCATCAAGCACGCGCAGAAGCCCCGGCCCGACGAGAAGATCCGCAAGCGCTCCGGCGCCGACCTCCAGAACGGCTGGATGGGGCGGCACGGGACGCTGTACCTCACCGACGAGCGCATCGTCTTCGTCCCCACGCTCATCGACACCGCCCTCGGTGCGAAGCGCCGGGAGATCTCGCTGGACACGCTCCGCGAGGTGGAGCGGTTCCCGAAGAACCCCGACGACCTCGCGCTGGCCGGCAAGCGGCCGCGGCTGCTGATGGTCGCCCCGGAGTGCGTCTACGAGCTGGTGGTGCCCGACCTGGACTCGTGGATCGACTCGATCGAGGTCGTCTACAACATCCGGAACAAGCGGGGGCAGGCCCACCGGGCCACGATCATCCGCGAGGGCGTCGAGAACCTGCTGCTCGCCGAGGAGTAGCCGCCGCGGCCGCCGGAGGGCGCGTTTCCGTCGGCCGTCTGGGGTAAACTCCCGGAAATGGCCCGACGATTCTCCCTTTTCCGGTGATCACGATCTCCGAGAAGAGCCGCGCCGCGGTGCGCGCGCTCACCGAGCTGGCCGGCCGCGGCGAGACCGCGCCCGTGCCGATCCTGGAGATCGCCGAGCGGCGCGGCGTGCCGCTGCACCTGCTCGAGCAGCTCTTCGCGGGGCTGCGTCGCGCGGGGGTGCTGCAGAGCCAGCGCGGCGTGAAGGGCGGCTACTCGTTCCGCCGCCCCCCGGCCGAGGTGTCGCTGCTCGAGGTGGTCGAGACGGTCGACGGGCGGCTGTCAGGTGCGGACGACCCCGCATCGGGGTGCGATCAGGTGTGGGACGAGACCCGCAGTTGCGTGGCAGGGTTGCTGGGTGAGCTGACCATCGCCGACATGGTCGAGCGCGAGGAGCGGCTCACGCAGGCGCCAATGTTCCACATCTGACCCTCACCGGAGCCGCATGAGCCTCATCACCCGCCCCGACGACGTCTCGTTCGACCTGCTGGGCATCGGCAACGCCATCGTCGACGTGCTCGCGCACGCCGAGGAGGACTTCCTGGAGGCCCACGGGCTCAACAAGGGCACCATGACCCTCATCGACGTCGCCAAGGCCGAGGAGCTGTACGGCGACATGGGCGCCGCCAAGGAGGTCTCCGGCGGGTCCGTGGCCAACACGGTCGCGGCGGCCGGCGCCCTGGGCGCCCGCGTCGCGTACATCGGCAAGGTCCGCGACGACCAGCTGGGCTCGATCTTCCGGCACGACATCCACGCGGTGGGCGTGCACTTCGAGACGCCGCCCGCCACGCGGGGCGCCGCGACCGCGCGGTGCTTCGTGATGGTGACCCGCGACGCGCACCGCACGATGGCGACCCACCTGGGGGCCTGCGTGGAGCTGGGCCCCGAAGACATCGACACCGACCTGGTGTCGCGGTCGTGGATCACGTACCTGGAGGGGTACATCTGGGACCCGCCGCGGGCGAAGGAGGCCCTCCGCGTCGCGATCGACGCGGCGCACGCCGCCGGCCGGCTCGTGGCGCTCACACTCTCGGACCCGTTCTGCGTGGAGCGGCACCGGGCGGAGTTCCGGCAGCTGGTGGAGGGCTCGGTGGACATCCTGTTCGCCAACGAGCACGAGGCGATGTCCCTGTTCGAGGTGGACGACGTGTGGGACGCCGTCGCCCGGCTCCAGGAGATCGGCCGGATCGCGGCGGTCACCCGGTCCGACCAGGGCTCCCTGGTCGTGACCCCGCAGGGGGTCTTCGAGGTGCCGGCCGTCCACGCCGAGCAGGTGCTCGACACCACCGGCGCGGGCGACCTGTACGCGGCGGGCTTCCTGTTCGGGCTCACGCAGGGGTGGGACGCGGAGCGGTGCGCGCTGGCCGGCGCGGCCGCCGCGGCGGAGATCATCAGCCACATCGGCGCCCGCCCCGAGGCGGATCTCACCGAGGTGGTCCGGTTGGCGATCGGCGAGGAGGTCGGTACATGAGCACGGCCACGGGCAAGCGGGGCGGCATCGCCGACTCCATCATCGACCTCGTGGGCCGCACCCCCCTGGTGCGCCTGCGGATCGGCGAGGACACCGGGGCCACGATCCTCGGCAAGCTGGAGTCGTTCAACCCGGCCGGCAGCGTGAAGGACCGCATCGGCCTGGCGATGATCGAGGCCGCGGAGCGCGAGGGCCTGCTCACGCCCGGAGAGTCGGTGATCGTGGAGCCCACCTCGGGCAACACCGGCATCGCGCTGGCGTTCGTGTCGGCGGCCAAGGGCTACCGGCTCATCCTCACGATGCCCGAGACCATGAGCATGGAGCGCCGGGCGCTGCTGCGGGCCTACGGCGCCGAGTTGGTGCTCACCCCGGGCGCCGAGGGGATGCGCGGCGCGATCGCCAAGGCGGAGGAGATCGCCGCGGCGACGCCGTACAGCTTCATCCCGCAGCAGTTCAAGAACGCCGCGAACCCGGACGTCCACCGCCGCACCACGGCGGAGGAGATCTGGGAGGACACCGGCGGCGAGGTCGACATCCTCGTGGCGGGCGTCGGCACCGGCGGCAGCATCACCGGCGTGGGGGAGATCCTGAAGGAGCGCCGGCCCGGGTTCCGGGCGGTGGCCGTGGAGCCGGTGGACTCGCCGGTGCTGTCGGGCGGCCAGCCGGGCCCCCACAAGATCCAGGGCATCGGCGCCGGGTTCGTGCCGGCGGTGCTGAACACCGGCGTGTACGACGAGGTCATCACCTGCAGCGCCGACGACGCCTTCGCGACGTCCCGCCAGCTGGCCCAGAAGGAGGGCATCCTGGTGGGCATCAGCGCCGGCGCGAACGTGTGGGGCGCGGTGCAGCTCGCCCGCCGGCCGGAGAACGCCGGCAAGTCCATCGTGACGTTCCTGTGCGACACGGGCGAGCGGTACCTCACCACCGCCTTGTTCGCCGAGGCATGACGCCGGTCCGGGTCGCGGGCTCCGGCCCGCGGCCCGTCAGCCGGCGCGCCGGATGAGCAGCGCCCGCCGGCCCCGCTCGGTGAAGCCGAGACTGCGCAGGAAGGCCCCCGCGTCGGTGCCGTCCTCCGCGAAGGCCACCAGGTGGGTGCCGTTGCCGTCCCGGACCTGGCCGGCGACCGCGGCCACCAGCGCACGGCCGATGCCCTGCCTGCGGGACTCCGGCACCACGCCGAGCCAGTCGATCCAGCCGTCGGGCAGGTCGGCGTGCGCGAACCCGAGCAGCCGGCCCTTGGCGTCCCGCGCGATCCAGAAGGCGCCCTGGCCCTCGCCCCACTCGTACCCCGAGGGGCTGCCGAGCTCGCGGAAGGCGGCGACGCCCTCCATCGCGGCGGACTCGGCGAGCGTGAAGGCGTCGGCCCAGTCGTTGCGGTACGGGACGACGTCGATGCCCACCACGTGTCCCTTCGGCACGCCGTCGACGGGACGCGCGAGGACCGCCCCCTTCGCGTACACCTCGAACCCGCGCTGGCCCAGCAGGCCCACCAGCGCGTCGTCGACGGCGACCTCCGCGTCCCACGGGGGCTCGGGCAGCTTGCCGAGCAGCGCGTCGAGCGCGGCGCCGTCGCGGGCGCGCAGGCCCTCCAGGCGCACGGCGTAGGCGGTGGGCGAGGGGCGGAGGCGGCAGCTCGCGCCGTCTGCGGTGACGGCCGGGCCCGTGTGCGGCGTACCCATGGGGGTCAGCCTATACTGGCCTGCGTGCCAGCGAACCGGCATCATCCCGCGCCCCCGTCCCGCGGCCCGCTCGCCACGCTGCGGCGCGACATCCAGGCCGTCAAGGACCGCGACCCCGCCGCGACGTCGACCGCCGAGGTGCTGCTGTACCAGGGGCTCCACGCCGTGTGGATGCACCGGCTGGCGCACCGGCTGTACCGCCGTGGACTGCGCTTCCCGTCCCGGCTGGTGTCGCAGGTCTCGCGCTTCCTCACCGGCATCGAGATCCACCCGGGCGCCCAGATCGGCGCCGGGTTCTTCATCGACCACGGCATGGGCGTGGTCATCGGAGAGACGACGGAGATCGGCGAGGACGTCACCGTCTACCAGGGCGTGACCCTCGGCGGCACCGGCGCCCACGGCGGCAAGCGGCACCCGACGATCGGGGACCGGGTCATCGTGGGGACCGACGCCCAGGTGCTCGGGCCGCTGCTGGTGGGTGACGACGCCAAGATCGGCGCGGGGTCCATCGTGATCCGCGACGTGCCGCCGCGCTCGACGGTGGTCGGCAACCCCGGCAGGCCCGTCATCGTCGACGGCCAGCGCGTGCCGGACCCGCCGCTGGAGCACAGCCACCTGCCCGACCCGGTCGCCGAGGCGCTGGAGTGCCTGGTGGGCCGCATCGGGGAACTGGAGGAGGAGATCGCCGCGCTCCGCGAGGGCCGCGAGCCCCCGCCCCGCGCCGACCGCAACGGCGACTGCATGCCGTCGGTGCGCGAGCAGATCGGCCGGATCCTCGGCTCCGGGGGCGCGCCGCCCGCCTGAGCCGGGATCCGGCCGCGATCTAGCGGACGACCGGCGTCTGGCTTGTCGTCGTGGTCGCCGGGGGGATCCGGATCGTGGGGATGCGGATGGTCGTCACGATCGTCGGCACCTGGATGATGGTGCGGATCGTCGGGACCCGGACGGTGGTGACCGGCGGGGGGTCCACGGGGGTCCGGGCCGTGGTGGTGACCACCGGGGGCTGACGGGTCGTGGTGACGACCGGCGGCGGCTGCCGGACGGTGGTGACCACCGGCGGGGGCTGGCGCACCGTCGTCGAGGGCGGCGCGACCGTCGTGACGGGCGGGGCGGAGGTGGTGGTCCCCGGGGCCGGCGGCGGCGAGGGCTGCTGCGGCGGGGCGGCGGGCGACACGGCGACGGTGACCTGCGGCGAGGCCCCGGCGGGTGCGACGGTGGGCGTGCGCGGCACCCTCCTGCGGGCGGCCGGCGAGGCCGGCGGGGTGATGACCGCGGGGGACACGGCCGGGTCGCCCGGCGCAGGACGGGGCCGACGCGTCCGTGGAGCCAGGGGCCGCGTCCGGAGCCGGTTCGCCGGGGAGCGGCGGCTTGGGCAGCTCCTGCGCGGCCGCGGGCGGGATGGACGCCGCGGCGACGTCGGCCGTGACGTCCTCGGAACCCAGGGTCACGATGTCGCGGGGCGGTTCCTTGCCGCGGATGGCGAACAGGGCGGACCCCCCGGCGACGCCCAGCAGCACGATCGCCCCGCCCAGCGCGGACACGACCTTCCTGCAGCGCGACCACGACCCCCACAGGGTGTCGGCCGCCGCGCCGGCGATGCCCGCCGATGCACCCGCGGCGCCGGCGCCCGACAGGGCGCGGGTCCCGCCGCCGGCCGGACCGCCCAGCTCGCCGCCGCCCGCGCCGCCGAGCCCTGCCCGGCGCCGCCCAGCTGGCCGCCGGCGCCGCCGTCGCCGCCCCAGGAGATCGAGTCGGTGAACTGCTGGAGCAGCCCGCGGTCCTGCGCGCCGCGCAGCGTGGAGAGGCCGAGGCCCATGATGAGCGGGATGGGCAGCCAGGCGCGGTAGCGGATGCGGGAGTCCTCGAAGGCCGCGCGCACCTGGGCGCAGGTCGCGCAGGTCGCCAGGTGCTGCCGCAGCACGTACGCGCGGTCGTGGTCGAGCTGGCCGTCGATGAGCGCCCCGATGTCGCCCAGGCGGGCGCGGCACGCGGGCGCCATCCGGTCCTCGTCCACGGAGGCGAGGCGCAGCTGCCGGCGCAGGCCCAGACGGGCGCGCACCAGGATCTGGCCCACGGCCTCCGGCGTGACCTCGAGCACCTCGCCGATCTGGGCGTAGTCCATGTCCTCGAGCTCGCGGAGCGCGAGGGCGAGGCGGTGTCGTTCCGGCAGCGCCGCGTTGGCGCGCTGCACCGCGGCCTGCTGGTCGCCCAGCAGCATGGCGCGCTCCGGGTCGGTCTCCAGCGCCTGGTCGGCGCCGGCGACGACCTCCAGGTCGTCCACCATCACCTCGGCGCCGCGGCCGGCGGAGGCGTCGTAGGCCAGGTTGCGGGCGGTGCGCCGAAGGTAGGCCGCCAGGTTGACCTCCCGGCCCTCCAGGGCGGGGAGCCGGGCGAACACGCGCAGGAAGCTCTCCTGCACCAGGTCGGCGGCGTCCTCTCGATTGCCGGTGAGCCGGTGGCAGAAGTTCAGCAGGCCGTGCTCGTGCCGGGTGAACAGCTCCAGGAAGGCCGCCTGGTCACCGCCGGTGGCCAGGCGGGAGAGCTGCTCGTCGGTCATCGGGCCGAGCGGTCCGTCGGGGCGGGTGCTGGTGGGCACTGGTCCGGGCCTTTCCGGTGTGTGGCGCGAAGATAATCTTCGAACGCGGCGTGGCGCGCCAGATAGGCGGTCAGTCTTCGCAGTCCGAGAGCTGACCAATCGGCCAGCATCCGTTCGCGCAGGTCCATGGGCTGAGTGGTGCGGGCACGGGTGTGGGGGCGCGGCCTGCGCCGGCGCCCCCGTCGGTGGAGCCGTCCCTGTCGAGGGGTCTGCAGCTCACCGCTTGGCGATGCCCATCGGGAAGGTCAGGCGGTCGGAGCCCGCGGCGATGCGGACGACGTGCCTGCCGGCCTTCGGGGCGGTGAAGGTGAAGACGACGAAGCCGGGTCCGCCCGTCTTGGTGGCGCGGCGGACGACCGCCTTGCCGGCGCCGGTGACCCGCAGGATCGTCACGCGCACCGGGATGCGCTCGGCGAGCTTCACGCGGATGCGGAGGGTCCGGCCCTGCACGGCGCGGCCCAGCCGGCGCGCGCCCCGGATCGGGTCGTCGGCGGCGGGACCCGGGACCGTCGTGCCGCCCGGTGTCGTCTGCGGCGCGCTGGAGCCGGGGTCGGTGACCTCGACGCCGCCGCCGGAGGGGGCGGGCGCACCGGTGACGGTGAACGAGAACGCCTGCGTGTTGGTGTTCCCGGCCTTGTCGCCGATCGTCAGCGATCCGTTGTAGGTGCCGGGGTTGGCGAAGCTCTTGTTCAGCTGCAGGGCGTGGACGGGCGCGGTGCCGTCGCCGAAGTCCCACACCGCGGAGGCGGTGTTCACGCCGCTGGTGGCGTCGGTGGAGGAGGCGGCCGAGAAGGCGACCGGCACGCCGGCGTCCGCCGTGGGGACGCCCATCGTCACGACCGGTGTGGGCTGAGACCGGTCCAGGATGATCGAGTCGGTGTACACGGGCGAGTCGTTGCCCTGGGCGCCGAGGCTCACGAGGATGCCCTTGGGGGCGTAGCTGCGCGCGTTATCGCGGTACTTCACCCAGACCGGGCGGAGCCCGTCCGGGCCGTCGGGGAGGGTGAAGGGCCTGACGGCGGCGAAGCCGACCGGGCACTCGTCCGGGTCGGTGATGACGTTGCAGGAGATCGCGCCGTCGGTGCTGATCTGCACGCCGCCGACGCCGCTGGACAGCGGGTCGCTCGCCGAGAGGTTGAGCGTGACGTTCCGCGAGGAGGTGTACGCGGCACCGCCGTTGATGGCGACCGAGCCCGTGGGGTCGGTGGTGTCGGTGCGCGTCTCGACCCAGTCCGAGTAGGGGCTGCTGGTGGCGGTGGCATTCCAGACGAGGCACCCGCCCAGGCCCTTGAGGGCGCACCGGATCTCCTGCGCGGAGACGCGGACGCGGTAGGTGTGGCCGTTCTGCCGGCCCGTCCACGTGTGGCTGGTGTCCGGGGCGTTGACCTGGATGAACTCATGGTTGCCGGTCATCACGTCCCACACCTCGACCGTGTAGCTCTTTCCGGTGGCGTCGGCGGTGAACGTGGAGGCGCTCCAGCTGGGGGTGATGCTGGTCCCGATCGCGTACTGCGGCGGGTCGGCGAGCTGGGGGACGGTGGGGACGGCGATGGCGGCGCCGGCGGCGGGGACCGCCAGCGCGGCGGCGGCGGAGGCGATGAGGGCGGTGCGGATGCGGCGGGTCATGGCTCCTGGGTTCCTTCGGGACGGGTGGCGTGTGCTGCGGACACCCCCTCAACCGGCGCTCCGGGCGGGACTGACGGCCGGAATGTGAGGGATGTGTAAAGGCGGGTCAGGTGGGGTCGGTGCCGCGCATGCGGGGCATGGCCGGCCTCCCGGTGTCGGGGCCGGTGCGCGGCGCGAGCGCCGCGTAGACCGGACCGGTGCGGTGGAGCGGGGGACGCGGGCGGGGCGCCGGCCGGAACCGGCGCCCTCCGCGCGCGAGCCGCGCCGTGGTGGGGCCGCAGCTCATCGCCGCGCGATGCCCATCGGGAACGTCAGGCGGTCCGACCCGGCCGTGATCCGCACGACGTGGCTGCCCGCCCTGGGGGCGGTGAAGGTGAAGACCAGGAATCCGGGACCGCCGGTCTTCGTCTGCCGCCGGACGACGGCCTTGCCCGACGAGGACACCCGGAGGATGGCGACGCGCACCTGGACGCGGTTCGCGACGCGGACGCGGATGCGGAGCTTCTTGCCCTGGACCGCGCGGTTCAGCCGCTTGGCGCCCCGGATCGGGTCGTCGGCCGCCGGGGCGACGCCGGGCGAGCCCGTGCCGGGGTCCGTGACGGTCACGCCGCCGCCACCGGGGGCCGGGGCACCCGTGACGGTGAACGAGAAGGCCTGCGTGTTGGTGTTCCCGGCCTTGTCCTTGATGGTGAGCGACCCGTTGTAGGTGCCCGGGTTCGCGAAGCTCTTGTTCAGCTGCAGCGCGTTGACGGGACCGGCGCCGTCGCCGAAGTCCCACACGGCCGAGGAGGTGTCGACGCCGCTGGTGGCGTCGGTGGAGGACACGGCCGAGAATGCCACCGGCACGCCGGCGTCCGCCGACGGGACGCCCATCGTGACGACCGGGGTCGGCAGGGACCGGTCCAGGATGATCGCGTCCTGGGCCACGGCCGACGCGTTGCCCTTGGCGCCGAGGGAGACGAGGAGGCTCGGGCCGGACCACAGGCGGGCGCCGTCGCGATACCGGACGCGGACGGTCCGCACGCCGTCGGGGCCCTCGTCCAGGGTGTACGGCCGGGCGGCCAGCACGGGCACCGGGCACTCGGCGGGCGCGGTGATGACGTTGCAGCCGAACGAGGCGTCCTGCGAGATCTCGACCCCGTCGATGCCGGAGGCGGGATTGCCCGCCGACGGCGGGTCGGACGCCGAGAGGTTCAGCACGACGTCGCGGGAGGTGGCGTACGCGGCCCCGCCGTTGACCGCGACCGAGCCGGTCGGGTCCGTCTGGTCCATGCGGGCGTACTCGGGGGCCGACCAGGCGCCGGCCGAGCTGAGCGGCGCGTAGAACAGGCACACGCCGACGCCCGGCGCCACGCAGGGCGTCTCGACGGCCCGGACGCGGACGCGGTACCGGTGCCCGTTGAGGCGCCCGCCGATCGTGACGTCGGTGTCCGCCCCCGCCGGGAAGATGGCGGCGGACGCGACGGTGAGGTCGTCGACCTGCACCTCATAGCCGCGGTCCTTCGAGAGCGCGCTGAAGGTGACGGCGTTCCAGCTGGGCGTGATGCTCGCGCCCTGGGCGAAGTCGGGGGCGGACTTCAGGACGGGCGTCCCGGGGGCGGCGGCGGCAGGACCGGCGACGGCGAGGGCGGCGGCGGAGGCGGCGAGGACGGTGCGGGTGCGGCGGGTCATGTCGGGCTCCTGTGCGGTGGGTGCTGCGGACACCCCCTCAACCGGCGGCCCGGCCTGCGCTGACGGCCCAGATGTAAGCGAGATGTAAAGGGCACGTCGGCGCCCCCGGGCCGCCGGTTCCTCCGGTGCTCCGGTGACCGGCCCCGGTAGGATCCGGATGCGTTGGGCGACCTCCTCGAGACCCTCAATCCCCCGCAGCGCGAGGCGGTGCTGCACGGGGACGGACCACTGCTGGTCCTCGCCGGCGCGGGGAGCGGTAAGACGCGCGTGCTCACGCACCGCATCGCCCACCTCATCGCCGACCGCGGCGTGCCGCCGTGGGCGATCCTCGCCATCACCTTCACCAACAAGGCCGCGGGGGAGATGCGTGAGCGCATCGCGGACCTGGTGGGCCCGGCGGCGCGCGAGATCTGGGCCAGCACGTTCCACTCGGCGTGCGTGCGGATCCTTCGTCGCGACGCGGAGGCGGCCGGCTTCGACCCGCGCTTCGTGATCTACGACGCCGACGACCAGCTGCGGCTCATGCGGGCGTGCATGGCCGACGAGCAGGTCGACCCCAAGCGCGTGGCCCCGCGGGCCGTGCTCACGCGCATCTCGGACGCCAAGAACCGGCTCCTGGACCCGGACGGCTTCGCCGACGAGGCCGCGTCGTTCGGCGACGAGATCGTGGTGCGGCTCTACCGTCGGTACGCCGAGCGGCTGCGCACGGCCGGCGCCATGGACTTCGACGACCTGCTCATGCACACGGTGCGCCTGCTGGAGGGCGACGCCGAGGTGCGGGAGCGGTACCAGCGCCGGTTCAGCCACGTGCTCGTGGACGAGTACCAGGACACCAACCACGCCCAGTACCGCCTGGTGCGCGTGCTGGCCGAGCCGCAGCGCAACGTGTGCGCGGTGGGCGACGACGACCAGGGCATCTACTCCTGGCGCGGCGCGGACGTCCGGAACATCCTGGACTTCGAGCGCGACTACCCGGACGCCCACGTGGTGGCCCTCGAGCAGAACTACCGCTCCACCGGCACGATCCTCCGCGCCGCCAACGCGGTGGTCGCCCTCAACCGCGGCCGCCGGCCCAAGGAGCTGTGGACCGACCGGGGCGACGGCGAGCCGATCCGCATCGACAGCTGCCGGGACGAGCACGAGGAGGCCCGCCTGGTGGTGTCGGAGGTGGACCGGGCGCTGGCGGAGGGCACGTCCCTGTCGGAGATCGCGGTCTTCTACCGCACCAACGCCCAGAGCCGCGCGATCGAGGACCAGCTGGTGCGGTCCCGCGTGGCGTACGCCGTGGTGGGCGGCCCCCGGTTCTACGAGCGCGCCGAGGTGCGGGACCTCATCGCCTACCTGCGCGTGGTGGCGAACCCCGCGGACGAGATCGCGATGGCCCGGATGCTGGGCGTGCCCAAGCGGGGCATCGGCCCGGGCTGCGTCGCCAAGCTCACGCAGTTCGCCCGGGACCACGAGCTGGCGCCCGCGGAGGCCATCCCGCAGGCGGAGATGGTGCCCGGCCTCACCGCGGCGCAGCGCCAGGCGCTCGCCGGCACCGCCGCCACGCTCGCGGAACTGGGGCAGTACGCGGCCGCCGGCCTCGCGCTGGACCGCATCATCGACGCCGCGATCGAGAAGTCCGGGCTGCGGTCGGCGCTGGTCGCCGAGGGCACCCTGGAGGCCCAGGGGCGCCTGGAGAACCTGGACGAGCTCGTCAACGTCGCCGCCGAGTACCAGGGGCAGGCGGACGACCCGTCGCTGTCCGGGTTCCTGGAGGAGATCGCCCTGCAGTCGGACGCGGACCTGGTGGACCAGGGCACCGGCCAGGTCACCCTCATGACCGTCCACAACGCCAAGGGCCTGGAGTTCGACGTCGTGCTGATGACCGGCATGGAGGAGGGGGTGTTCCCGCACATGCGCTCCGACACCCCGGAGTCGCTCGAGGAGGAGCGGCGCCTCTGCTACGTCGGGATGACGCGTGCGCGGAAGCGCCTCATCCTCACCCACGCCGAGACGCGGGCGATGCACGGCGGCCGGGACTACAAGCTGCCGTCGCGCTTCCTGTCGGAGATCCCGCGCGACGCGGTCGCCCGGCCCGCCGGCGCGCCGGTGCGCCGCGCCTACGCGGACTCGGCGCCGCGCACCTCCTCGCTCGCCGGGCGGTCCACCGCCCCGCCGGCGCCACCCGTGATCCTCGCGACCGGCGACACCGTGCTGCACGCCACCTTCGGCGAGGGCGTGGTCACCGGGGTCGAGAGCCGCGGCCAGCTGGTGCGCGTGCGCTTCGCCAATGACGGAACCGAGCGGCGCCTCATGGCCGGCGCCGCGCCGATGCGAAAGGTCGTGTGATGGCTGCGATCGTGATCGACGGCAAGGCCGCCGCCGCCCGCGTGCGGGCCGAGGTCGCTGAGGGCGTCGCCGCCTTCGCCGCGAAGTACGGGCGGGCGCCCGGGCTGGTGGGGATCCAGGTGGGCGACGACCCCGCCTCCGAGCTCTACCAGGCGGGCAAGGCGCGGGCCGCCGAGGAGGTGGGGATGGTGCCGCGGCGGATCACCCTGCCGGACACCACCACCCAGGCGGAGCTCGACGCGCTCATCGACGAGCTCAACGCCGACGACACCGTCGACGGCATGCTCGTGCAGCTGCCGGTTCCGGAGCAGCTCTCCGAGCCGCTCATCGCGAACCGCATCCACCCGGACAAGGACGTCGACGGGTTCTCCCCGGTCAATCTCGGCCGCCTCATGCGCGGCGAACCGGGGAACGTGCCGTGCACGCCGCAGGGCGTGATGCGGATGCTGAAGGACGCGGAGGTCCCGCTGAACGGGGCCAACGCGGTCGTGGTGGGGCGCAGCCTCATCGTCGGCAAGCCGCAGTCGATGCTGCTGCTCGCCGAGCACTGCACCGTGACCATCGCGCATTCCCGGACCAGGGACCTGCCGGCCCTCTGCCGCACCGCGGACGTCCTCGTCGCGGCCGTCGGCCGGCCTGAGATGATCCGCGGCGACTGGGTGAAGCCCGGGGCCGCGGTGATGGACGTGGGGATCAACCGCACGGACGACGGCCTCAAGGGGGACGTCGCCTACGCGGAGTGCGCCGAGGTGGCGGGGTGGATCACCCCGGTGCCCGGCGGCGTGGGGCCCATGACCATCGCCTATCTGCTCGCCAACACCCTCGAGGCCGCCCATCGGCGGGCCGGGGCAACGACCTGACAAAGGGGAAACGTTGAAGATCGCGATCTTCGGAGGGACCGGCGACCTCGGCCGGGGCCTCGCCATCTGCTTCGCCGCCGCGGGCCACGAGATCATCGTGGGCTCGCGCAGCCAGGAACGCGCCGACCAGGCGGCGGAGGGGCTGCGGGAGGCCCTGCCCGACGGCAAGTTCGTCCCGATGGAGAACGTCGCCGCCGCCGAGGCCGGCGAGATCGCCGTGGTCTCCATCCCGTGGGAGGGCATCGACGCGACCATCCCGGCCCTCGCCGACGCGCTCGCCGGCAAGGTGCTCATCTCCGTGGTCAACGCCCTGAAGTTCGGCAAGTCCGGCGCCATCGCGGTGCAGGGCGACGAGCTGCCGGGCGGCGCCCCGTCCTGCGCGCACCGCATCCAGGAGCTCGCCCCCGAGGCGAAGGTCGTGGTGGCCTACAACAACCTGCCGGCCGCCGGCCTGCAGGCCCGCCACCACCTCAACGCCGACGTGCTGGTCTGCGGCAAGAGCCGCGAGGCCCGCGAGGCCGTCATCGCGCTCACGAACGACCTGCCGGGCGCCCGCGGCCTGGACGCCGGCCCGCTCGCCAACGCCATCGTCATCGAGGGCACCACCGCGCTGGTCATCAACATGAACAAGCGGTACGGCGGGGAGGCGAGCATCGCCATCACCGGCCTGGAGAACGCGCCGCCGGCACCGGGCGCGGCCGCGCACTGACGGCCTGAAGGTGGTGGGGCGGGGAGGCCCCGTGCCAAGGCTTCCCCGCCCGGACGCGTGCAGCGGTGGTGCTCCCCCGGACAGCGGTGCCCTCGCTGCGGGACGCCGCGCGCGTCCTCAGATCTATCGAGCCGTTGTCACCGGACTTGAATTTCCTGTCGGCACGTGCTCGGCGTGCAGGTGCTCGCCGCCCCGGGGCGTGATCTGCCCCGGGCGGCGGTTCCTCACCCGGGGGATGCGTCCCAGCCCCGCCACTCCGTGACGGCCTCCGCGGGCCGGCGCGGGGGCGCCGGGGGCGTCTCCTCGGGCTCCCCGACGTAGACGAAGCCGACGATCTCGTCCCGCGGCGCGCAGCCCAGGTGGGCGCGCACCTCGTCCTCGTCGACGAACAGGCCGGTGCGCCAGATGGTGCCCAGGCCGTCGGCGTGGGCCGCCAGGCCCAGGTTCTGGACGGCCGCGGCCACGGCGTCCCGGTCCTCGCGGCGCACGACCGGGTCGTCCGAGGACGGCGTGCAGATGCACGCGATGATCACCGGCGCGCGCCGCGTGAGGGCCACGGCGCCGGAGCGGGCCTCGGCCGAGAGCGGGGTCCCGGCGGTGCGGGCCACGGCGTCGGCGTGCGCCTCGCCCAGGGCGTCCCGGGCGTCCCCGGCGATCACCACGAACCGCCACGGCTCGGTGACCTTGTGGTTGGGCGCCCAGGTGGCCGCCTCGATCATCCGCAGGATCCGCTCCCGCGAGATGCCGTCCTGCCGCACGCGGCCCACCGACCTGCGGCTCGTGATCGCTTCCGCGACGTTCATCCGTACCCCAGCTCCCGTAGTTGGTCCTCGTCCATCCCCAGGTGGTGGCCGATCTCGTGGAGCACGGTGATCCGCACCTGCTCCACCAGGTCGTCCGGGCGCGGGAAGTCCCGCACCAGCGGCTCCATGTAGATGGAGATGCGGGGCGGCAGCTCCATCCAGCCGAACCCCTCCGGCCGCGACCGCGGCACCCCCTGGTAGAGGCCGTACAGGCGCCCCATGTGGGCCGGCGCCCGGTCCTCCACCGTGATCGCGATCTCCTCGAGGGCGTCGGCGAAGTCCTCGGGGACCAGGTCGATGGCCCGGCCCACAAGATCCTCGAACTCCTCGCGCGTGATCACGCACGTGATCGTAGCGAGGCCGCGCCCCTACCCGGTCGGGCGGTGGCCGCCGTCCGCATGGCGGTGGCCCCGCGGCGCGGCCGTGCGGTTTTCTGGATCCATGCTCAAACGGATCCGCCATGCCCTCGTCCTGCTGCCGCTGCTCGCCGTGCTCCTGGTGGCGGGCGCCGCCGCCGCGGCCACCGACGCCACCGACAGCCCCATCCGCCCCGTGCCGATCTCGAGCGCGCTGGACCGCCTGGCCGCCGGCCGGGCCGACTCGGCCACGCTCGTCGGCCCCGACGGCGCGCTGGAGCTCCACATCCGCGCCGGGAAGCTGCACCTCATCGCGGACGTCACCGCGCCGCTCAGCGACGACGTGGTCGCCGCGGCACGGGAGGGGAAGGTCCCCCTGTCGATCGAGCGTCCCCGGCCGGTGACCACCGACTTCGGCGGGCCCATCGAGCAGCCGTTCTCGCTGAGCGACTGGATGCAGACCTGGGGTCCCATGATCCTGCTGGCCGCCCTGGTCATCGTGTCGGCGGTGGCGCTGCGGGCGATGGGCGGCGCGCGCTTCAAGAACCGCCTCAAGCCGGTGCGGTCCGAGACGCGGTTCGCTGACGTGGCGGGCATCGACGAGATCCGGGACGACGTGGCCGAGATCGCCGACGTCCTCCGCAACCCCGCCCCGTACGAGCGCCTGGGCGCCCAGCTGCCGAAGGGCGTGATCCTGCACGGCCCGCCCGGCACGGGGAAGACGCTGCTGGCCCGCGCGGTCGCGGGGGAGGCGGGCGTGCCCTTCTTCTCGGTCTCCGGCTCGGAGTTCGTGGAGGTCTACGCCGGCCTGGGGTCGCGCCGTATCCGCGCGCTGTTCGCGGCGGCCCGCAAGGCCGCCCCGGCGGTGGTCTACATCGACGAGATCGACGCGGTCGGCGGGCGCCGCACCGGGCACTCCGCCAACGGCGAGCGTGAGCAGACGCTCGACCAGCTGCTCACCGAGATGGACGGCTTCCGCACGGACCCCTCCAGGCCCGTGGTGGTGCTGGCCTCCACCAACCGGCTCGACGAGCTGGACCCCGCCCTGGTGCGCTCCGGCCGGTTCGACCGCAAGATCGCTGTGGGCCTGCCCGACCGGGCCGCCCGGCGGGAGATCCTGGACGTGCACCTGCGCGGCCGCCCGGTGTCGCCCGAGGCCGACCCCGTGGAGGTCGCCGCGATGACCGCCGGCATGGCCGGCGCCGACCTCGCCGCGCTGTGCAACGAGGCGGCCTTCGAAGCCGCCCGCGAGGGGCGCACCGACATCGCCCTGCCGCATTTCCGGCGCGCCCTGATGCGCCTCGCCGCCGGACCGGAGCGCCGCAGCCGGGTGATGTCCGACGAGGAGCGCCGCCTGGTCGCGTACCACGAGATGGGTCACGCGCTGGTGGGGCACCTGTCGCCCACCTGCGACCCCGTGGAGCGGGTCACCGTCATCCCGCAGGGCCAGGCCCTGGGCGTGACGATCCTGCTGCCCACCGAGGACCGGTTCCTCGCGACCCGCACCGAGTGCATGGAGCGGATGGCGATGATGCTCGCCGGCCGGGCCGCCGAGGAGCTGGTGTTCGGCGAGTTCACCAGCGGCGCCGCCGACGACCTCAACCGTGCCGCCGCGCTCGCCCGCCGCATGGCGGGGGAGATGGCGATGGCCCGCGGCGGCACCGAGGAGAGCCTGCTGGTGGGCCTTCCGGCCGCCGGCGGCGACCTCTCGGCCGAGGAGGTGGAGCGCGCCGCGCAGGATCTGGTGCGCCAGGCGTTCCGCGAGGCCACGCGGCTGCTCACCGAGCACCGCGCCCTGCTGGAGTCCGGCGCCCGTGCGCTCCTGGACGCCGAGGCCCTGGAGCGCGACGAGCTGGCGGAGCTGTTCGGCCCGCGCCCCGGGTCGGAGCGCCTGACGCCGCTGGCGTAGGCGCCCCGCCCGGGAGGGGCTCAGTCCTGCGGGGCGAGCCCCGCGTTCACGGCGGCGGAGACGTCGCGGCCCGTGTCCTTCAGCAGCCCCTCGTCGCGCATCCACGTGGCGAGGGCGTCCCAGCCGGCCGGGTCGAGGGCGACGGCCGCCCGGCCGTCCCGCATGAAGAGCGGGGTGGTGAGGGCGAGCTGCTCGTCGAGGGTGGCGGTGCTGAGGTCCGGGTTGGTCTTCAGGAGCACCTGGCCGGCGGCGTCGCGGTTCCCGGCGGCCCACGCCTGGCCCTCGGAGAGCCCCGCCAGGAAGTCCCGCACCAGCTGGGGGTCGTCCTTGGCGACGGCGTCGCTGGTGACGACCACGAGCTCCGGGTAGGTGGGCACGCCGTGCTCCTCCAGGCGCAGGACGGTGAGGCCCACGCCCTTCTTCTCGAGCTCCGGCCGCTCGATGTTCCAGTAGGCGCCGATCACGGCGTCCACCTTCCCCGCGGCGAGGGCGGGCGAGAGGTTGTAGCCCACGCTGCGCATGCGGACCTTGGCGGGGTCGCCGCCGTCGGCCTTCACGATCGTGTCCAGCAGGGCCCGGTCCGACGGCACGCCGGCGGCGCCCACGGTCTTGCCCTCAAGGTCCTTCGGGCGGGTGATGCCGCGGTCCGAGCGGGCCATCACGCTGTTGAGCGGCACGGGGACGATGGCGCCCACCGCCACCACGGGCACGCCCTGGCTGCGGGCGATGAGCACCTCGGGCGCGTAGGAGAGCGCGAACGGCGCCTTGCCGGCGGCCACCTGCTTGAGCGACGCGGCCGGGTCCGTGGGCACGGTGGTGGTCACCTTCAGCCCGTGCTTGGCGAAGAAGCCCTGGGAGACGGCGCCGACGAGGCCGGCGTGGTCGGCGTTGGGGTACCAGTCGAGGATCACCTCGGCGGGCCGGGTGGCCCCGGTGGAGGTGCTCTCGGCGGTCTGCTGGTCGTCGCCGCAGCCGGCGAGCGCCAGCGCGGCCGTGAGGGCCAGGATCAGGGCGAGGATGCGTCGCATCACGTGTGGGTGCTCCATGTGGGTCGGGTTGCACGGTGGCGGTGCGGCAGCGCCAGGCGCTCCGCGACGGCCACCAGGAGGAACAGGACGACCCCGATGAGGGCCAGGGCGGCGATGGCCGCCATCGCGAGGGCCGTCTCGAACTGGGCGGTCGAGAGCTCGGTGAGGTAGCCGAGCCCGCGGTCGGCGCCCACGTACTCCGCCACGACGGCGCCGGTGACGGCGAAGACCGCGGCGAGCTTGAGGCCGGAGAACAGCGGCGGCAGCGCGGCGGGGACGGTGACGTGCCACCAGGTCCAGCGGCGCGACGCCCCGAGGGTCCGGACGGTGCGGGCGAGGGCCGGGTCGCCGCCGCGCAGGCCGTCCACCGCGGTCACGATGACCGGGAACACGCACAGCAGCGCGGCGACGACGATCTGGGTGAGGGTGTAGTCGAGCCACACGGCCATCACCGGCGCCAGCGACAGGATGGGCACCGCCTGGCTGGCCACCACCCACGGGTAGACGGCGGCCTCCAGCACGCGGCTCGCCGCGATGCCGGCGGCCAGCAGCAGGCCCACGGCGAGGGCGATCCCGAGGCCCACCAGGGTCTCGGTGATGGTCGCCTGGGCGTGGAACCACAGCCGGTCCCGGTCGTCCCAGCCGGCCGACCACACAGCGCCCGGCGACGGCAGCAGCCACTCCCGCGGGTTCGCGAGCCACACCGCCGCCTGCCAGGCCAGCAGGCCCGCCAGCGGCAGCAGGGGCAGGACCAGACGGCGGCCGAGTGTGCTCATGCGGTGCGTCCCACGGCGTGCTGGGCGCGCAGCGCCTCCATGACGGCCTCGCGCACCGCGACGCGGGCGGCGGCGGGCCGCGGCCGGTCCCCGGGGCAGGCGACCTCCAGGAGCCGTCCCATCGGGCGCGGGCCGCCCACGAGGATCCGGTCGCCCAGCGTGGCGGCCTCGTCGGGGTCGTGGGTCACGAGCAGCACGGTGGGCCGGTGACGTTCCCACAGGTCGGCGAGCTCGGCGTGCAGCTCGGCGCGGGTGAGGGCGTCCAGCGCCCCGAAGGGCTCGTCGAGCAGCCACACCGGCCGCGCGGCGAGGACCGTGCGGGCGAGGGCCGCGCGCTGGCGCATCCCGCCGGACAGCGCGTGGGGGTAGTGGTGCTCGAAGCCCGCCAGGCCGTAGCGCTCGACGGCCTCCCGCGCGCGGGCCGCGGCGTCCGGCAGGCCGGCCAGCCGGGCGCCCACCGCCACGTTGTCGAGCAGCGTCCGCCACGGCAGCAGCGAGTCCCCCTGCGGCATCAGCGCCAGGCGGCCCAGGCGGCCGGGGGCCGATGCGCCGTCGATGCGCACCTCGCCGGCGTCGGGGGCCACGAGCCCGGCCGCGACGTCGAGCAGGGTGCTCTTCCCGCACCCGGAGGGCCCCACCAGCGCCACGACCTCGCCGGGCGCGACCGTGAGGTCCACGCCGTCGAGCACCGGCACCCCGCCGCGGCGCAGCACCAGCCCGTGCAGGCCGAGCTCAGCCGACATCGTGGTCCCAGCCCAGGCGGTCCAGGGCGACCGGCGCGCCGCCGCGGGTGGCGGCAAGACCGGCGCCCGCCTCCCCCCGGCCCACCGGCAGCAGCGCGCAGCCGGGGGCGAAGCCGGGCGGGGCGGCGACGATGAGCTCGTAGTCCTCGCCGCCGGTGGCGGCGAACACGTCCGCGGCGACCCCGAGGGCGGCGGCCACCGCGGCCACGCCGCCGGCCACCGGGACGCGGTCGAGCTCCAGGACTACGCGGACCCCGGAGGCCGCCGCCAGCCGGGACGCGTCGATCGCCAGGCCGTCGGAGCAGTCGAGCATCGCGTGGGCGCCGGCGGCGGCCACGGCGAGCCCCTCCCGCACGCGGGGGACGGGCCGCACGTGGGCGGCCACCAGGGCGGGATCCGCGGCCCCCAGGGAGGGGTCCTCCAGCAGGCGCAGGCCCGCCGCGGACGCGCCCACCGGGCCGGTCACCCACAGCACGTCGCCGGGGCGGGCGCCCGACCGCAGCACCGGCCGGACCCCGGGTGCCATGCGGCCCACGACGGTCACGCCCAGCACCAGCTCGGCGGCCGAGGTGGTGTCGCCGCCCGCGATGGTGCACCCCCAGCGCGCCGCGAGCTCCTCCATGCCGGCGTAGACCTCCTCCACCAGTCCGGCCGGGGCGCCGCGGGGGACCCCGAGCCCCACGAGGGCGGCGACGGGGGAGGCCCCCATGGCGGCGACGTCGGAGAGGTTCACCGCGAGCGCCTTGTGCCCGATGTCCCTCGGCGAGGCGGTGCCGAGCCGGAAGTGGACGTCCTGCACCACCATGTCGTGCGCGAGCACCACGGCCGGGTCGCCGTCGAGGACCGCGGCGTCGTCGCCGATGCCCACGGACACGCCGGGCCGGACGGCGGCCATGGCCGCGATGTGCGCGATGAGCGACGCCTCGGACACGGTCCGAGTACCTCCCTTCGCTGGCATTACCCAGATCAGGTTCAAAGGGTCGAGGCCGGAGTGCCTCCTCTCAGCCGCGCCTGCGGCTCCCCTGCGGCGGCGACAGTACCACCCAGAGGTTCCGTCACGCCGCTAAGGCGCACGGGCCGGGGTGCCGAAGGGGATGACAGCCGCGCCCTTCCCCCGCCTCCGACGACACGGCCCGGGCGCACATCAAGACCCCTTGAGGAGCCACATGAGCACCGACATCGCGACCGATCCGCAGGCCCACCAGCTCGTCGTCTTCACGCTGGGTGCGGAGGAGTACGGCGTGCCGATCAAGCTGGTCCAGGAGATCATCCGCTACACCGAGCCGCGCCCGATCCCGGGCTCGCCGCACGGCGTGGAGGGCGTGATCAACCTGCGTGGCCGCATCATCCCGGTCGTCGACCTCCGCGCGCGCTTCTCGTCCATGGGCGAGCGCCCCGCCGAGTCCAAGATCGTCATCGTCGAGCTCGAGGACACCACCGTCGGCGTCATCGTCGACGAGGTGAAGGAGGTCCTCTCGGTGGCCGCGGACCAGTGCGAGGCCCCGCCGGAGGGCGCGGGCGACGCCGAGTACCTCGACGCCGTCGCGAAGCTCGACGGGCGCCTGCTCGTCATCCTCAATATGCCGAAGCTCTTCGGGGAGAACGCCGGCCTCATGTACTGACCGTCGCGGGGGCGGCGGCGGGCGCGGGCCCGCCGTCCCCCGGTGACGCGCAGGACCACGGCGCCCCGCGGCGAATCGGCATGGCATGGCCGCCGACGCCACGAGGACCACGCGCGCCGTGCAGGCCGTCACGGACGGGCTGCGCAGCCGTCCCGGTGACGGCTGGTCGAGCGCCGCCGTCGCCCGGGTCTTCCTGACCCTGCTGGCGCTCAGCGCGCTCATCTGGATCCTGTGGGTGAGCCGCTCGGTGATCCAGTGGATCGCCATCTCCGCGTTCCTGGCGGTCGCCATCAACCCGGTGGTGGGCGTGCTCGTCCGCCGGGCCCGCCTGCGCCGCGGCGCCGCGATCGGCGTGGTGTACCTGCTGGGCACGGCGGCCCTCGCGGGCGCGGCGCTCATCTTCATCCCGCCGCTGGTGGACGCCGCCACCGGGCTGGTGGAGGCCATCCCCGGCTACATCGAGCGCGCCCAGGAGTCCCGGTTCATCCAGGACCTGGACCGCGAGTACGGCGTGCTGGACCAGGTCAAGGAGCGGGCCACCGACATCGTGGGGACGATCGCCGGCCCCAACGTCGCCGTCGACGCGGCGTCACGCGTGGTGAACGGCCTGGTCGCGCTGGTGAGCATCGCGGTCATCTGCTTCCTGCTGAGCCTCTACGGCCCGCGCCTGCGCGCATGGGTTGAGAGCCAGTTCCACGGGCACGCCGAGGTCCGCGTCCGGTCCGTGCTGGACGGCATGTACAAGGTCATCGCCGGCTACGTCGTGGGCGTCCTGCTCGTCGCCCTCTGCGGCGCGAGCGCGGCGGCCCTGTTCATGTGGGCCGCGGGCGTGCCCTACATCCCGGTGCTCGCGCTGTGGGTCGCCCTCATGGCGTTCATCCCGCTGGTGGGCGCGACCCTCGGCGCCGTGCCGTACGTGACCGTCGCCTTCTTCCAGGGGTGGCCGCAGGGCGTCGCCGCACTGGTGTTCCTGGCCGTCTACCAGCAGATCGAGAACAACCTGGTGCAGCCGCTCATCCACCGGCGCACCGTCCAGCTCAACCCGCTGTGGATCATCATCGCGGTGCTGGTCGGCAGCCAGCTGCTGGGCATCACCGGGGCGCTGGTGGCGATCCCCGTGGCCGGCATCGTCCAGGTCGTCGTGCAGGACTGGGCGGCCGAGCGGCGGCGGCGCGAGCTCATCACCGAGCCGCCCCCGGGGACCGTGACGCCCGTCCCCGACGGTGCCGATCCCACGGCCGCGGCGGAGTCGCCCGCGTAACCTGCCGGGCGTGGGAAAGGTCCGCGCCCTCCTCATCATCGCCGCCGTCGTCCTGGGCGTGTTCGTCGTGGGCGCCATCCTCGTGGCGATCCTCGGGCGGGAGGGCACCCGCACGCTGCGCCTGCAGGGCGAGGTGCGCAAGGTCGAGCTGCTGTCCGAGCGCGGCGCGGCCACCCTCCGGGCCGGGTCGGCATCCGGTGCGGAGATCACCGCGCACGACCGCTGGATCGTGGTGCGGCCCGAGGTGGACGCGTCCATCGAGGACGGCACGCTGCGCGTGAAGGTGAGCTGCCCCAGCCTGTCGCTGGTGTCCTGCAGCTCCGACATCGTCGTGACGGTCCCGCCCACGGCGCAGCTCGACGTCAAGACCGTGCGGGGCCGGATGGAGGTCGACGGCCTCGACGGCCCCATGCGGGTGCTCTCCGAGGACGGCGACGTCGCGGTGCGCGGCGGGCCGCCCACCCTGGACGCCCGCTCGGTCACCGGCACGGTCACCGCCGACCTCGGTGCGCGCCCCGACCGTGTGCTGCTGCGCAGCGAGACCCGCGACGTGCGCCTCACCGTGCCGTCGGGCACCTACAAGCTCACCGCCGACAGCACCCTCGGGGGCGAGACGGTGACCGGCATCACCTCCGATCCGGCCGCGCCGCGCGAGCTCATCGCCTCGTCCGGCAAGGGCGAGGTGTTCGTCACCGGCACCCCCTGACGGCGGTGCGGGGCGGGCGGCCCCGGGGCTTGGCCGAGCGGTAACCGCGGGGGCGTGGATGCCGTCCGGAGGGGGCGGTAACGTACCGAACACATGTTCGAAGCCGCCGACAACACACAGCTCACGCTCTTCGCGGGACGGCGTCCCGATCCGAAGCCGCGGGGGCGCCTCGGCCGCAACGAGAAGATGGCGATCCGCCTGGACCAGATGGCGGACGACGCCGAGCTCGAGGCCGAGGGCTGCCGCGCCAGGGGGGACCAGCTGGGCGAGCGCAGGGCGCGCGAGCAGGCGCGGGACGCGCGCCGCTCGGCCGCGCTGCTGCGCGCCGGCCCGGAGGGCGTCGCCCGCCTGCTCGCGTCGTGATCGCCCGGGTCGTCGCGTCCGCGCGCGACCCGGGCCGCCGGGTGCCGCCCGGGGCCGTCGAGCCTCGGGCAGGTCGCCCTCCCAGAACGCCGGCAGGTCCATCTCGAAGCCGCCGTCCTCGGTGGCGTGCTTCTTGTGCCACTCGCTGAAGTTCGGGATCGAGAAGCCCACGACGCGGCGTGAGGTCAGGTCCAGGCGCACCTGGATCTCCCGCTCGGGGTCCCAGATGGCCCGGGCGGGCGCCACCGGCCCGTACGAGCAGTGGTAGGCGTCCTTGTCCTTGTCGTACTGGGTGAAGGTCTCGACGGGCGGCGGCTCGTCGCCGCCGGGGACGCCGGGCGTGCCCGGGGGTGGGGGAGGCGTCGTGCTCATGCGTGCTCCATGGTGGGAACGGGTCGGTGGCCGTGGCCTCCGGTCAGACTACCCCGCCACCCGGGACGTCCGCATGCCGTTCAGCGCCGCGTCGACGATCCGCTCGGCCAGGCCGGGCTCGTCCAGGGGCTCCAGGGTCACCAGGGCGCGGAAGAACAGCGGCCCCGCGACCATCGTCCCCAGCAGGCCGGCGTCGGTGTCCGCGGGCAGCTGCCCGCGCTCGACGCCCCTGCGGATCACGTCGAGCACCTTCTGGCGCCGCTCGGCGACGAACGCCGAGTGGAGCTCGGCGAACGCCGGGTCGTGCAGGGCCTCGGCGGCCAGGGACGGCAATGCCCCGGCCCAGCGCTCGGTCCGGAGCTGCTCGGCGAGCCCCGAGATGAGGGCGACCAGGTCGTCGCGCACGTCGCCGGTGTCGGCCCGCGGCATGTCGCAGGACATGTGGTGGAACGCGGCGGCCAGCAGCTCGGCCCGTGTGGGCCAGTGCCGGTAGATCGTGGTCTTCGCGACCCCCGACCGGGCGGCGACCGCCTCGATCGTCACGCCGGGGAAGCCCTCCTCGCACAGCAGCTGCCCGGTGGCGTCCAGCACCGCGCTGCGGGAACGCGCCACCCGCGGATCGCAGGCCGCCGGTCGCTCGTCGGTGTCACCCATTCCGTGCCCCCTTGCGCAGAACGCTACGCAGGCGTAGCGTTGCCGTCCGCTACGCAACGGTAGCGTAGCGGATACGCCCACACCACACCGGAAGCGAGGGCCCGTGACGCAGGCCGACTCCAGGCGCTGGATCGTGCTGACGCTGCTCAGCCTCACCCAGTTCATCCTGGTCATCGACGTCTCCATCGTGAACGTGGCGCTGGCCGACATCCAGAGCGCGCTGGACTTCTCGCAGGAGAACCTGCAGTGGATCCTGAGCGCCTACACCCTCACGTTCGGCGGCCTGCTGCTGCTGGGCGGCCGCATGGCCGACATGTTCGGCCGCAGGCGGGTGTTCCTGATCGGCCTCGGCGTCTTCATCATCGGCTCGGCGCTGTGCGGCTTCGCGCTGTCCGAGCTCATGCTCATCCTGGCGCGCGCCCTGCAGGGCGTCGGCGGCGCGATCATCTCGCCCGGCGCGCTCTCCATCCTCATGACGACCTTCGCGGAGGGCGCCGAGCGCAACAAGGCGCTGGGCATCTGGGGCGCCATCGCCGGCGTCGGCGGGGCCGTCGGCGTCCTCGCGGGCGGCTTCCTGGTCGAGTACCTGTCGTGGCGCTGGGTGTTCCTCGTGAACCTGCCCATCGGGCTCGCCGTGCTGTTCCTGGTGCCGCGCTTCGTGCAGGAGAGCCGGGGCGAGGGCAACTCCCGCCTCGACCTGGGCGGGTCGCTCACCATCACCGGCGGCCTCGCGGCCCTCATCTACGGGCTCACCAGGGCGGAGACCGACGGATGGGGCGACACGATCACCATCGGGATGCTGGTGCTCGCCGGGGTCCTCATCCTGGGCTCGATCCTGATCGAGGCCACGGTCAAGGACCCGCTGCTGCCCCTGGGCATCTTCAAGAACCGCACCCTCACCGGGGCCAACGTGGTGGGCTTCCTGCTGGGCGCCGCGATCTTCGCGATGTTCTTCTTCATCTCGCTGTACATGCAGCAGGTGCTGCGGTTCTCGGCCCTCGGCGTCGGCACCCGCTACCTGCTGTTCGCGCTGGTGATCATCTTCGCCGCGGCCGCGTCGCAGGCGCTGGTCACCAGGTTCGGCGTGCGGCCCGTGCTGGCCGCCGGCATGCTGTTCCTCATCGCCGGCCTGGCGTACTTCACGCAGATCGACGTGGACGGCACGTACCCGCGGGACCTGGTGCCCGGGTTCATCCTCGCCGGCATCGGGCTGGGCTTCTCGTTCGTGCCGGTGTCCATCGCCGCCCTGCAGGGCGTGCAGCCCCGCATGGCGGGCGTGGCCTCGGGCCTCATCAACACGTCCCAGCAGGTCGGCGGCGCCGTGGGCATCGCGATCCTGTCGACCGTCGCGACGTCGACGACCACCGGCAACCTGGAGGACGCCGCCGCCGCGGCCGCGGCGGCCGGCAAGGACCCGCAGGCGGCGATCCAGGCGGCCACGCCCCAGGGGCTGGTCGACGGCTTCGTCAACGCGTTCACCGTCGGCATCGGGATGGCGGTCGTGGGCCTGGTGTGCACGCTGTTCATCATCCAGAAGGTGTCGGCCAAGGAGGCCGCCGCGGCGCACGCCGCGCCCGGCGTGTAAGGCGCATTGCGGGCGGGGGCGGCGCTGCGCCGCCCCCGCCCGCGCTCGCCTATCCTTCGCGGCGGAACACCGACCACGAGGGGATTGACATGGCGGACGAGCCAGCAGCGGGTCCCGGCGTCGAGGACTGGCGCGAGCGCGCCCAGGCCGAGCTCGGCGACCGGCCACTGGAGGACCTCACCCGGGTGACGCCCGAGGGGATCCCCGTCAAGCCGCTGTACACCGCCGCGGACCTCGAGGAGATCGAGTTCCTGGGCTCACTACCCGGCTTCGCGCCGTTCGTGCGCGGCGTGCGCGCGACGATGTACGCGAACCGCCCGTGGACGGTGCGCCAGTACGCCGGCTTCTCCACCGCCGAGGAGTCGAACGCCTTCTACCGCCGCAACCTGGCGGCCGGGCAGATGGGCCTGTCGGTGGCCTTCGACCTCGCCACGCACCGCGGGTACGACAGCGACCACCCCCGCGTGGAGGGCGACGTCGGCAAGGCCGGCGTGGCGATCGACTCCGTCGAGGACATGAAGATCCTGTTCGACGGGATCCCGCTGGACCGCATGTCGGTGTCCATGACCATGAACGGCGCGGTGCTGCCGGTCATGGCGTTCTACATCGTCGCCGCCGAGGAGCAGGGCGTGAGCCCGGACAAGCTCGCGGGGACGGTGCAGAACGACATCCTCAAGGAGTTCATGGTCCGCAACACCTACATCTATCCGCCCGCCCCGAGCATGCGGATCGTCGCGGACATCATCGACTACACCGCGCGGCACATGCCGCGGTTCAACTCCATCTCGATCTCCGGCTACCACATGCAGGAGGCCGGGGCGACGGCCGTGCAGGAGCTGGGCTTCACCATCGCCGACGGCCTGGAGTACGTGCGCACCGCCGTGTCGCGAGGCCTCGACGTGGACGCGTTCGCCCCGCGCCTGTCGTTCTTCTTCGCCATCGGCATGGACTTCTTCATGGAGGTCGCCAAGCTCCGGGCCGCGCGCCTGCTGTGGGCGCGGGTGATGGAGGGCTTCTCCCCGAAGAAGGCCGGCAGCTCGATGCTGCGCACGCACTGCCAGACCTCGGGCGTGTCGCTCACCGCCCAGGATCCGTACAACAACGTGATCCGCACGACGGTCGAGGCCCTGGCGGCGGTGCTGGGCGGCACCCAGAGCCTGCACACCAACAGCTTCGACGAGGCGATCGCGCTGCCGACCGAGACCTCGGCGCGCATCGCCCGGAACACGCAGCTCATCCTCGCGGAGGAGACGGGCGTGACCCGCGTGGTGGACCCCCTGGCGGGCAGCTACTACGTGGAGTCGCTCACGAACTCCCTGGCCGAGGCGGCGTGGGCCCTCATCGAGGAGGTCGAGGCGATGGGCGGCATGACCGCCGCCGTGGACGCCGGGATGCCCAAGCTGCGCATCGAGGAGGCCGCCGCCCGCCGCCAGGCCCGCGTGGACCGCGGCGAGGACGTCATCGTGGGCGTCAACAAGTACCGGCTGGAGTCCGAGGCGCCCATCGAGATCCTCGAGGTCGACAACCGGGCGGTTCGCGCCCAGCAGGTCGCGCGACTCGAGACGCTGCGCGCCGAGCGCGACCCGGCCCGGGCGGAGGCCGCCCTGGCGGCCCTGCGCGAGGGCGCCGCGGGCGACGGCAACCTGCTCGCCCTGTGCGTGGACGCCGCCCGCGCCCGGTGCACCGTCGGAGAGATCAGCGACGCGATGGAGGCCGTGTTCGGCCGGCACCGCGCGGAGGTGCGCAGCATCTCCGGCGTGTACGGCGCCGCGTACCAGCAGGACGAGGGCTTCGGGGCCATCCAGGCCCGCGTGGAGCGGTTCGCGGAGCGCGAGGGCCGCCGGCCCCGCATGCTGGTCGCCAAGATGGGCCAGGACGGCCACGACCGCGGCGCCAAGGTCATCGCCACCGCGTTCGCCGACCTGGGCTTCGACGTCGAGGTGGGGCCGCTGTTCCAGACCCCGGCCGAGGTGGCCCGCGACGCCGTGGACGGCGACGTGCACGTGGTGGGCGTCTCCACCCACGCCGCCGGCCACAAGACGCTGGTGCCCCAGCTCATCCAGGAGCTCCGCGACCGCGGCGCGGGGGACGTGCTGGTGGTGTGCGGCGGCGTCGTGCCCGCGCAGGACCACCAGGAGCTCCTGGACGCGGGCGTGGCCGCCGTCTACCCGCCCGGCACCAACATCCCGGCGGCCGCGGAGGAGGTCATCGACCTCATCGAGCAGCGGCGCGTCACGGCGTGACCGCCGGCCCGGCGGCCCTGGCGCAGGCGGTCCTCGCCGGGGACCGCCGCGCCCTGGCGCGCGGCATCACCCTGGTCGAGTCGACCCGCACGGACCACCGGGAGCAGGCGGAGGAGCTCCTGCGCATCCTGCTGCCGCACGCCGGGCGCGCGGTGCGCCTGGGCGTGAGCGGCACGCCGGGTGTGGGAAAGAGCACGCTCATCGAGGCGCTCGGCCTGCTCGTGCTGGACCGCGGGCACCGGCTCGCGGTGCTCGCGATCGACCCCAGCAGCAGCCGCACCGGCGGGTCGATCATGGGCGACAAGACGCGCATGGGGGAGCTCGCCCGGCGGGACGAGGCGTTCATCCGGCCGTCGCCGTCCGGTGAGACGCTGGGCGGCGTGGCGCGGCGGACCCGCGAGGCCATGGTGCTGTGCGAGGCGTCCGGGGCCGACGTGGTGTTCGTGGAGACCGTCGGCGTCGGCCAGTCCGAGACCGCCGTGGCCGCCATGACCGACCTGTTCCTGTTGCTGGTCGCGCCCGGCGGCGGCGACGAGCTGCAGGGCATCAAGCGCGGGATCATGGAGCTCGCGGACGTCGTGGCCGTCAACAAGGCCGACGGGGACCTCCTGCCCGCCGCAAACCGGGCCGTCGCCGCCTACCGGGGCGCGCTGCACCTCATGGTCCCCCGGCACCGCGACCTGCCCGCCGTGGCGCTCCCGGTGTCGGCCGTGGAGGGGACGGGCCTGGACGGCCTGTGGGAGGAGCTGCTGCGGCGCCGATCACATCTGGAGGCGTCCGGGGACCTGGCGGCGATGCGCGCCGGCCAGGCCCGGGCGTGGATGTGGACCGAGGTGCGCGAGGGGCTCATCGACCGGGCCCACCACGTGGCCGGCGACCTGGCCGCCGAGATGGAGCGGGCCGTGGGGGCCGGGGCCGTGCTGCCCCACGTGGCCGCGGCGCGGATCCTGGAGCGCGTGCTCCAGGATCCCGCGACGTGAGGGACTAGCCGGCCACCGGGGGCTGCGGGCGGACCGGGCGGGGCCGGGCGACGACCTGCGTCTCGAACGCCGTGCGGACGCGGGTCGCGTTCGCGGCCGTGGCGACCGCCGCCCCGGCACGGTCACCGGGCACGCCGCCGTTGAACCGCACCGACACGCGCACCACGCGGGTGCCGCCGGCGGGGATGGTGCCGAGGCGCCACACCAGGCGGCCGGACACCAGCTTCGCGCCGGACGGCCGCTGCGTGAGCGCCGCGCCGGACGGAAGGAACTGCTGCAGCACCACGCCGCGCGCCGCGTTGCGGCCGCGGTTGCGGACCGTGATGCGGTAGGTGGCGAGGCCGCCGGTGACCACGCGGGTGCTGCCGTCGGTCGCCAGGCCGAGGCGGGTGCGAAGCGACGTGACCCCGCCGCCGTCACCGCCGCCGGGCGGGACCTCCGAGCACCTGCCGCCCGTGACGGTGACGGCCCGGAATGCGGTGTTGTTCGCCGGGTTGGTGTCGCCGGGCACGCTGACGCGCGCGTCGTCGCGGGCGCCGGTGGCGCACATCTCCTGCGTGATGGGGAGCGTGCCGCGGTACGTCAGCGACGCGCCGGGCGCGAGCTGCGCGGGGACCGCCCCGACGGGGGCGAGGCCCTGCAGCGCCGGGTCGGTGACCGTGATGCCCGCCGTGTCCACCGGCACGTCGCCGCGGTTGGTCACGGTGAGCGTGTAGGTCGCGCTCTGCCCGGGGGAGTAGCTGGTGGCGTCCGTGGTGGCCGAGATCGACAGGTCGCCCACGCAGGTGACCGTGAACGACGCCGAGGAGGTGTTGTTTGTGAGGTCCGCCTCGCGTGTCTGGAGCGCGAGGTTGGCCTGCACCGAGCCGGTGAGCACCTTGCCGCAGTCGGCGGCGCCCGGGCGCGTGATGCCCCGGTAGTAGAGGTCCTCGCCCGGCAGGAACTCGTCGGGCTGGACGCCGACGTTCACCATGGGCGGGAGGTCCTGCGTCACGAAGTAGAACGCCGGCTGGCGCGGGATGGGGCTGGTCCCGGTGTTCCGGATGTGGACGGTCCAGGACACGTCCTCGCCGGGGCGGGCGGTGGCGCGGTCGGTGGTGAGTTCGGCCGACACGTCGAACCGGCAGGGGGTGCTCGCGGCGTTCGCGGTTGCCGCCCCGCCGTCGAGGTTCCAGGTGACGCTGCCCGTGAAGTCCACGGGGAGGCCCGAGAAGTACGTGCGGTCGTCGCGGTAGCCGGGGGTCGCGGATGCGGCGTCGGGGAGGAACAGGATGTCCTGGCCGCGGTCCGTGGGGGCCGGCGTGAAGCGGTTCTGCGGGCCGACGCCGATGATGACCGGGTTCGGCGTGGGGTTCGTGTACCCGAAGTAGGCGGTGAGACCGCCGGGGCGGGCGGCGACGCAGGTGACCTGGGGGGTGACGGCTGCGGCACCGGAAACCCAGACCAGAAGGGCGGTCCCGGTGAGCGCGCCGAGCGCGGGGAGGCGAATGGGCGTCATGTCGGCGCAGAGTCTCCCACGTTCGCCGGACATACGGAACAGCGGACCGTGCGATTGCCGGTTC
Source organism: Thermoleophilia bacterium (assembly GCA_046330435.1). GTDB lineage: Bacteria > Actinomycetota > Thermoleophilia > Miltoncostaeales > Miltoncostaeaceae. The sequence goes on from JAXLST010000012.1 coordinate 131,437, forward strand.
ACCCGCAATGGCCATTCCATGACCGCCCATGACCGGGTCCGGGCGCCCCCCATGGCGACAACTTGACAACTGCACGGTTGTAAAGCAGCATGCCGTTGTCCACGCGATCCCAGGAGGACACCGGCCGATGGCCATCCCGCACCCGCTTCCCGAGCCCGTCGTCGAGCTCGTCGCCGAGCGCTTCCGCGTCATGGGGGAGCCCATGCGCATCCGCATCCTCGAGCTGCTGCGCGACGGTGAGCGCACCGTCGGCGAGCTCACCGAGGCCCTCGAGGCGACCCAGCAGAACGTCTCCAAGCACCTCGGCGTGCTGCACCGCGCCGGCATCGTGAGCCGCCGCAAGGACGGCACCGCCGCCCGGTACGGCATCGCCGACCCCCTCGTCCTCGACCTCTGCGAGCGGGTGTGCACGTCCCTGCGGCTGCAGGCCAACGAGCTCGCCGGCCTGCTGGGCGAGGTGGTCCAGTGACCGCCGTCGGCCCCATCGGGCGCCTGGGCCGCTGGTCCGCCCACCACGTCCGCGCGACCGTCGCCATCTGGATGGTCGCCCTCGTCGGCCTCGGCCTGTTCGCGCCGGCCGCCGAGAAGGCGCTCTCGGGCGCCGGCTGGCAGGACTCGACCAGCGAGTCGGTCACGGCCCGCGATCTCGTCCAGCAGAACTTCGGCGGCATGAGCGGCAGCGCCCTCATGGTCGTCGTCCACTCCGACACCGCGAAGATCGGCGAGCCGTCGTTCGACGCCGCGGTGGGCCGCGCGACCGCCCTCCTGAAGGGCAGCGACGCGGTCGCCTCCGTGCAGCCCCCGCAGCCCGGCCAGAGCATCAGCCGGGACGGGCACACCGCCGTGATCATGGGCGGCAGCGCGAAGAGCACGACCGGCATGGTCAAGGCCGCCGACGAGCTCAAGGCCGACCTGCGGAAGGCCGGCGGCGACGGCGTGACCGTCGAGCTCACCGGCCAGTCGGCCATGTGGTCCGACTTCAACGAGGCCAACAAGACCGCGATGATGAAGTCCGAGCTGCTGAGCTGGCCGGTCACCCTCGCGATCCTGGTCCTGGCCTTCGGGGCGCTGGTCGCCGCGACCCTGCCCCTCATGCTCACGATCATCGCCCTGGCGATGTCGGCGGGCTCGCTGTACCTGGCCACGCAGATCACCGACGTGTCGATCTGGGCCATGAACTTCGCCCTGATGTTCGCCCTCGCGCTGGGCATCGACTACGCCCTGTTCATCGTGCAGCGGTTCCGCGCCGCCCTCATGGGCTCCCACCTGAACCGTGAGGACGCGGTCGCGGTGACCATGGACACGGCGGGCAAGGCCGTCCTGTTCTCCGGCCTCACCGTCCTCATCTCCCTGTCGGCCGTGCTGATGGTCCCGAGCCCGGCGTTCCGGTCGATGGCCCTCGGCATCATGCTGTCGGTCCTCTTCATCCTGCTGGCGACCCTCACGCTGCTCCCGGCGGTCCTGTCCAAGCTCGGCGACCGGGTGAACAAGCTGTCGCTGCCCTGGGTGCACCAGGGCGAGCACCGCTCCCCGCGGTTCGCCCGGTGGGGCGAGTTCCTGTGGCGGCGCCCCGGCGTCCTGGCCGTGGCCACCGTCGCCCTGCTGCTGCTGATCGCCTGGCCGATCCTGGGACTGCGCACCGGCATGCCCAGCATCAAGGTCGTCCCCGAGGGCGACACCGCCCGCGTGGGGTACGTCCAGGTCCAGGACGCCTTCGGGCCCGGCGCGCCCGGCGCGCTCCAGCTGGTGGGCCCCCTGGCCGACGTGCAGGACGCCGCGGCCACCGCGGCCAAGGACCCGGCCATCGGCCAGGTCACGCAGGTGCAGCCCGGCGGCGGCGGGATGGGCCTCGCCCAGGCCGTCCCGAAGCTCGACCCGTCCGACCCCGCCCTCGGCGACACCATCGACCGGCTCCGGGCGGAGCTGCCGGCCAGCGTCCAGGTGGGCGGCGGCGCGGCGGAGAACCACGACCTCGAGGCCGCCCTCGGCACCTACACGCCGCTGGCGATCGGGGTGATCCTCGTGCTCGGGTTCCTGCTGCTGCTGGTGGCGCTGCAGGCGCCGCTCGCCGCGGCGATCGGGGTCTTCTCCAGCCTCCTGGCCACCGGCGCCGCGTTCGGCGTCGCCCGGCTGATCTTCCAGGAGGGGCACCTGAGCGGCCTCCTGAACTTCGAGCCGCAGGGCTTCCTGGACGCGTGGGGTCCCATCTTCTTCTTCGCGATGATCTTCGCGATCTCGATGGACTACACGGTGTTCCTGATGTCCTCGGCGAAGGAGCACTGGGACCACTCCCACGACGCCCACGAGGCGATGGTGGGCGGCCTCGCCCACAGCGGGCGGGTCATCCTGGCGGCAGCCGGCGTGATGGTGGCGGTGTTCTTCACCTTCGCCCTCAGCGGCCCGCTGCCGCCGAAGGAGATGGGGATCATCCTGGGCGTCGCGGTCCTCCTGGACGCCGTCCTGGTGCGCCTCCTGCTGGTGCCGGTCCTGCTGCGGCTCGCGGGGTCCGCCGCCTGGTGGCAGCCCCGGTGGCTCGACCGGATGCTCCCGGACGTGCGGTTCGGGCACTAGCGACCTGTGCCGGGACCCGGGCCTGCCCCCGGGCCCCGGCTACGCCGCCATGTCACCCAGGGCGGCGACCGGCCCCAGGGCGACCACCTGGTCGCCCGGGGCCAGCACGGTCCCGGCGGGCGGCTGGGGCTCCATCTCCCAGCTGCCCGCCGGGCGCCGCGCCAGGACGGTGACCCCGGGGAAGCGCAGCGGGACCTGCTCCACCGGGAGCCCGTCCACCACCGAGCCGGCCCGGACCATCAGCTCCTCGAGGCGCAGGTCGGGGGCGACGGACACCAGGTCCAGGAAGTCCACCACCGCCGGGCGGATCGAGACGGAGGCCATGAGCTTCCCCGACAGGGCGTAGGGCTGCACGATACGGTCGGCCCCGGCCCGCTGCAGCCGGTCGGTGGACTCCGGGTCGGAGGCCCGCGCCACGACCAGCAGGTCGGGCTTGAGCGAGCGCCCGGTGAGCGTGATGTAGACGTTGAGCGCGTCCGAGTCGAGCGCGCACACCAGGCCGCGGGCGTGATCGATGCCCGCCGCCCGCAGGGTGGCCTCCCGGGACGCGTCCTCGCACAGGTGCGGCAGCCCCGCGCCGGCGCACGCGTCGGCGACCTCCGGCCGGTGGTCGATGACCACCACCGGGATGCCCTGCTGGGTGAACTCCTGCACGGCGGCGCGCCCCACCCGGCCGAAGCCGCACACGATGAAGTGGTCGCGCAGCCGGCCGATGTCGTGCCGCACCCGTTTCCTCCTGAGGGTCGCCTGCAGCCGGCCCGAGGTGATCACCTCGGTCGTCGCGCCCAGGAACGCGAAGACCGTGATGAGCCCGAAGCCGATGAGGCTGATCGTGAAGATCTCGCCGGTCGCGCCGAGGGGCCGGACCTCCCGGTACCCGACGGTGCTGAGGGTCATGACGGTCATGTAGACCGCCTCGCGCAGGCTCCACCCCAGCAGCAGCATGTAGCCCGCAACGCCGTAGCCCGTGGCTGCAACGAGCATGCCGATGGCCAGCCGGTAGCGGCGCAGAAGCGCGCGGATCGTCATGCCCGTGGGGATGTCGCCCATCCACCGCATCTTGCACGACGCCCCGGGCGGCACCGCGGCGGGCCCGGGGGAGACCCGGGGGAGGGGCCGTTGCGCGAAACGGGGCTGGTGCCGGCGCCTCGCGCGCGTTTTCCTACCGCCGATGACCCGGTTCGTGACGTTCTCCCAGGTTTCCCCGCGCCGCCTCGCCGCGGTGCTCGCGCTGCTCGGCGCCATGCTGCTCATCGCGGTGGGCCAGGCCGACGCGGCGACCGTGACCGTGCGGCCGGGCGACACCCTCTCGGGCATCGCGGCCCGCCACGGGGTGAGCCCCGCGGCGCTGGCCGCGGCCAACCGCATCGCCGACCCCGACCACATCGTCCTGGGCTCGTCGCTCACCATCCCCGGCTCCGGCGGCGCCACGGGCGCCTCCGGCGGGACGGTGACGGTGCGGCCGGGGGACTCCCTGTCGGCGATCGCCGCACGGCACGGGGTGAGCGCCTCGGCGCTCGCCGCGGTCAACGGCATCCGCGACCCCAACCGCATCGTGGCCGGCACCCGCCTGCGGCTGCCCGGCGGCGCGACCGTCGCCTCGGCGCCGGCGTCCTCGGGCGCCACGGTGACCGTGCGCAGCGGGGACACCCTGTCGGCGATCGCCACCCGCGCCGGTTCCTCCGTCGCCGCCCTGGCGGCGCTCAACGGGCTCACGAACCCCAACGCCATCCACGCCGGCCAGGTGCTGCGCGTGCCCGGCGGCGCGACGACCGGCGGGATGCCCGCGCCGTCGTACCTGGCGCCCACGGTGACGGTGGCGCGGTCGGAGGTGGGCCCCCTCATCACGCGGGCCGCCGGGAAGTACGGGGTGGATGCGAACCTCGCCCGGGCGATCTCGTACCACGAGAGCGGCTACAGCCAGTTCATGCAGTCCCACGCCGGGGCGATCGGCGTGATGCAGCTGATGCCGTACACGGCCGACTGGGTCGGGCCGTCCCTCGTGGGGCGCCGCCTCGACCCGCGCAACGTGTACGACAACATCGAGGGCGGGGTGGCGTACATCGCCTGGCTGCAGCGCCGCACCGGGAACGCGCGCCGCACGGCGATGGCGTACTACCAGGGGCTGCGGTCCCTCACCGAGCGCGGGCCGTACGACGACACCGTCGCCTACGCGCGGTCCGTCATGGCCCTGTACGGCCGGGTCTGAGCCGGCCCGCCGCGGTCAGGCGGCGGGCGCCAGGCCGCGCCGGCGCAGCAGGGGCTCCACCCGGGGCGGGCGGCCCAGGAGCCGTTCCACGGCCGCCATGGGGTCGACGGCGCCCCCGCGACTGAGCACCTCCCGGGCGAAGGCGGCGCCGCTCTCGCGGTCCAGGCCGCCGCGCTCGGCGAACCACTCGGCCGTGTCGGCGTCCAGCACCTCCGCCCAGATGTAGGACCAGTAGGCGGCCGCGTAGCCGCCGCTCGACCAGACGTGGGCGAAGTACGTGCTGCGGTACCGCGGCGGCACCAGGTCCGGGTCCAGTCCGTGGGCCTCCAGCGCGGCGCGCTCGAACGCCTCCACGTCCTCGGGCGCGACCGGCGGGTCGTCGGCGGTGCGGGTGTGCCAGGCCAGGTCCAGGAGCGCCGCGGCCAGGTACTCGGTGGTCGCGTACCCCTCGCCGTAGGCGCGGGCGGCGATGAGGCGGTCCACGGTGGCCTGGGGCAGGGGGTCCCCGGTATCCCGGTGCCGCGCGTACCGGCGCAGCACGTCGGGCCACAGCGCCCACATCTCGTTGACCTGGGAGGGGAACTCGACGAAGTCCCTGGGCACGGCGGTGCCCGCCAGGCGCGGGTACCGGACGTCGGAGAGCAGCCCGTGGAGGACGTGGCCGAACTCGTGGAAGGCCGTCTCCACCTCGTCGGCGGTCAGCAGGGCGGGACGCCCGTCCGGCGGCCGCGGGATGTTCATGTTGGCCACCGTCACGGGGCGGGTGCCCAGCAGGTGCGACTGGTCGGCGAACGTGCTCATCCACGCGCCGCCCCGCTTGCTGGGGCGGGCGAACCAGTCGGCCAGGAACAGCCCCACCGGTTCACCGGCGGCGTCGGCGACCTCGTGGACCTCCACGTCGGGGTGATACCCGGCCAGGTCCTCGCGCCGCGTGAAGGTAAGCCCGTAGAGCGCGTTCGCGGCGTGGAAGACCCCGTCGGCGATCACGCGGGCGAGCTCCAGGTGGTCCCGCACCATCGCGGGGTCCACCTCGTAGCGCTCCCGGCGGACCCGCTCGGCGTAGAACGCCCAGTCCCACGGCCGCAGCGGCCCGGGCTCGCCGTCGGCCGCCAGGAGCGCCTCCAGCTCGGCGGCCTCCGCCCGGGCGTTCGCCATGGCGGGTCCCACCAGCCCGGCGAGCATCGTGGTGACGGCGTCCAGGCTGCCCGCCGTCTCGTCGGCCACCACGTAGGCGGCGTGGTGGGCGAAGCCCAGCAGGCGGGCGCGTTCCGCCCGCAGGGCGGCGATGCGCACGAGCGTGCCGCGGGTGTCGTTGGCGTCGCCCCGCAGGCCGCGCTCCACCGACGCCCGGTGCAGGCGCTCGCGGACGTCCCTTCGGCGCAGCCGGGCCAGGGCCGGCTGCCCGGTGGGCAGCACCAGCGTGATGAGGTGCCCGTCGCGCCCGGCGGCGCGCGCGGCCTCCGCGGCGGCGGCGATCGCGTCCTCCGGCAGGCCCTCGAGCTCGGCAGGGTCGGTGACGTGAAGGGCGGCGGCGTTCGTGTCGGCGGCGAGCCTGGCCTTGAAGGCGGTCATCAGCGTCGACAGCTCGGCGTTGAGCTCCCGCAGGCGCGCCTGGGCGGCCGGGGCGAGCCCCGCGCCGGCCCGCTCGAAGTCCTTGCGGTACCGGTCCAGCAGGCGGCGCTGCTCGGTGGTCCGGGCCGGGTCGTCGGGGCCGTCCCACACCTCCCGCAGCCGGGCGTACAGCGCGGGGTCGAGGACGATCGCGTCGCGGTGCGCGGCCAGCTGCGGCGCGACCTCCGCCTCGAAGGCGTCGAGCTCCGGGGTGGTGTCGGAGCCGGTGAGGTTGAAGAAGACCGACGCGACGCGGTCCAGCATGCGGCCCGAGCGCTCCAGGGCCTCGACCGTGTTGGCGAACGTCGGGGGCGCCGGGTCGGCGGCCACGGCGTCCACCTCGGCGCGGTGCGCGGCCATCGCGTCGCGGAAGGCGGGCCTGAAGTGCTCGGCCCGGATCTCCGCGAACGGCGGGAGGCCGTGGGGGAGCGTCCAGGGGGCGTGGAAGGGGGTGGGGCCTGCGGGTGCGGGGGAGTCCTCGGGCATGCGGGAAATCTGCCACGCGGGGCCGGGGGTGCAACGGGCGTCCCGTGAGCGACGGGGAGACCCACACGGGAGAAAACTGGACGTCGGGGGAGGCCCGGTCCACGGAACTGGCCTCGGCCTCCCCGGACGTCGGGTTTCGGTCGCGGTGCCGGTCCTGTCGTATTGATGACGGTATCCGCACCGCTTCGCCGGGGATGCGGACCCGGTTCGACGCCCTCCCGCCCGTCTCGAGGTGCCGTGCACGACGCCATCCCGCAGGACCGAGCCTCCGGTGAGATCGCCGGTCCGGCCGTGCGGGACGACCTGGCGCCCGCTGCCCGCGGACGCCGCGGTGACGGCCTGGGCCGCGCCGTGTGGTTCGCCCTGCACAGCCTCAACGGCGCGGCGGCCGGCGGCGCGGCCTGCTGGCTCGTCGCCCCCGCGGGCACCGCCGGCGCCGCGAGCCCGGCGCTGCTGGTGGCCACGCTCATCTTCCTGAGCACCGCGGCCGCCGAGCGCATGCTCTGGAACGCCTCGCTGCTGCCGCTGGGGCGCCTGGTGCGCCCCGCGGTGGGGCCCGGCGCCGGTGTCGCGCTCACCGAGGCCGTCCTGGGCATGCTGGGCCTGCGCCCCATCGCTCCGCGCGACGCCGCGGTGATCGCCGCCGCCGCCACCGCGGCCGTGGCGGCCGGGCACCTCCTGGACCGCGGGCGCGGACGCCCCTGCGCGTGGTCGTCGGATCGGCGCAGGCGGCGCGCGGCATCGGCTCGGCGCTCCGCGAGACGATCATGGGTCACCGGTTCGCGTTGGTGGGGCGCGTGGACTCCATCACCGACGAGCTGCTGCCCGAACGCGGCCCGTCCGCGCCGCTGGGCCGCGTCGGGGCGCTGCCCGGGGTGGTGGCCGGGCACGCCGTCGACATCGTGGTGATCGCCGACGAGGCGGTGTGGGGCGCGGTCGCGCGCGAGCTGGCCGCCGAGGTGGGGCGCGGCACCTGCGCCCTGATGTCGGTGGTCGAGTTCCACGAGCGCGCGCTGGGGGAGGTCACCGACCACCGCATCCAGCGCCCCTGGGGCTCGGAGCGCCACCGCCACCCCGCCGGCGGCGCCGCCAAGCGGGCGATCGACGTCGTCCTGTCGGGCGCGCTGCTGCTCCTCGCCGCGCCGGTCATCGCGGTGCTGGCGGTGATGGTCCGCCGGGACGGGGGACCGGCGTTCTTCGTCCAGGAGCGCACCGGCAGGTTCGGCCGGCCGTTCCGGATGTACAAGCTGCGGTCGATGGCGCCCGTGCCGGACGACGCGCCCCGCTGGGCCACCCGGGACGACGCGCGCATCACCCCGGTGGGCGCGATCCTGCGCCGGACGCACCTGGACGAGCTGCCGCAGCTCTACAACGTGCTCCGCGGCGACATGAGCCTGGTGGGCCCGCGGCCGGAGCAGCCGGCGTTCGTGGAGGAGCTCACCGAGCGGCTGCCCGGATACCCGGTGCGGCACCTCGTGCGCCCCGGCCTGACCGGCTGGGCGCAGGTGCGCGGCGGGTACAGCGGGAGCCTGCAGGGATCGGCCCGCAAGCTCCGGTACGACATCTACTACATCCGCCACCGGAGCCTGGCGATGGACCTGATGATCATCGTCGAGACCCTCCGGACGCTGTTCGCCGACCGCCAGTTCGACGATGCACCGGGAGCACGCGGCGCCGCCCCCCGGCCGCGGCGCGCGGGGTCGCCACGATGACGGCCGGTGCCGCGCGGGCCCACGCGGGGGCGCCGGGCCGCGGGACGCCACCGCAGGTGAGCGTGCTGATGCCCGTGCTCGACGAGGCCGCGCACGTGGAGGAGTCCGTGCGCTCGGGGCTCGCGCAGACCGGGCTCGAGTCGTTCGAGATCCTCGTGATCGACGGGGGCTCCACGGACGGCACCGCCGCCATCGTCGAGCGCATCGCGGCCGGCGACCCGCGGGTGCGCCTGCTGCACAACCCGCACCGCCGCATCCCGCACGCCCTGAACATCGGACTCGCTCACGCCCGCGGGCGCTTCATCGCGCGGATGGACGCGCACACCTCCTACCCGGCCGGGTACCTCGCCACGGGCATCGCGCGCCTGGAGCGGGGCGACGTCGAGTGGGCCAGCGGCCCCCAGCGCCCCGTTGCGGCGGGCGGCCGCACCCGGGACGTGGTGGCGGCCCTCGGGACCCGCCTGGGCGTCGGCGGCGCGGAGTTCCGCCGCGCGGCGGCCGAGCGCGTCGTCGACAGCGGCTTCACGGGCGTCCTGCGCGCGGACCTGCTGCGGCGGCTGGGCGGCTGGGACGAGGACTGGCTCATCAACGAGGACGGCGAGATCGCCGCGCGCCTGCGCGCCGCCGGCGGCACCATCGTGTGCATCCCGGAGATGGCGGCCGACTACGTCCCCGCGACACGCTGCGGGGCGTCGCGCTCCAGTACCACCGGTACGGCATGTACCGGTGCAAGACCGCCGGACGGCTTCCGTCCGCGCTGCGGCGCGCACCTGTTCCCGCCCCTGGTGCTCGCGGCCGCCGCCGCGGCTGCCGGCGCCAGGCCGCCGGGCCTGCGGACCGCCGGACGGGCGGCCATGGCGGCCTATGCCGGCGCGGTGGCGGTGAGCGCCGTACGGGCCCCGGCGCCGCGCAGCGCCGCCCGGGGTGGCCGCGGTGCTCCTCACCATGCACGCGTCGTGGGCCCTGGGCTTGTGCCCGGGGCGTCGTGCGCTTCGGCGTCCCGTGGCGCGGGCTGCGCCGGGCGGCCGGCATCGCCCCCGGTGGGGCCGGGGGCGAGCGCTCAGGCTGAGGGTCCCGCCGGGCTCAGCGGGAGACCGAGGGCAGGGCCCAGATGCCCTGGTCCTCGTCGCCCAGACGCCACAGGAACGTGTGCGTCACACCGCCGGCGTTGATCGCGGCGTGCTTCTGGCGGACGGCCTCGGTGTCCAGGTACCGCACGTCGTGCCGCACGCCCGACGCGTAGTACGTGAACATCATCTCCCCGGAGGAGGGGTCCCGCACCGGCGAGGCGCCGACCCGGGCGATGAGGGCCTGCATGTCGTCGTACTCGTACGGCGTCCCGGGCTTTGAGGCGCCGGAGCCCTCGGGCCAGTCGATGCCGTACATCGAGGTGCCCATCACGAACCGGTCGCGGTTCGGCATCGTGCTGACGTACTGGGCGACCCCCTGGAGCCAGCTCAGCGGGCTGATCTCCCCGGCGGTCGACGTGAGCCAGTGCCAGCCCCAGCTCATCACCAGGATCTCGTCGGCCTGCCCGGCGAGCACCGGGTAGTCGAAGATGCCGTTGCGCGGGTGCTGCTTGTTCGTGTCGCTCTGCTTGGCGGACACGCAGATCGACACCAGCCGGCCCTCGGCGTGCAGACGGCGCACCGCCTCGGTCACGAAGTCCGACAGGGCGGCGCGGTCGCTCCACAGGCCGGCCTCGAAGTCGATGTTCACGCCGTCGTAGCCGTAGGTGCGGGTGATCTCCACCAGCTTGGACAGCCACGCCTCGCGCACCGCGGGCTCGGTGAAGATGCGGTGCAGCGTCGCCGTGTTCTGGCAGTTGATGCGCGGCATGACCAGCACGCGGCGGGCGCGGGCCCAGCGGGTGATCCGCGGGTCGTCCGCGCCGACGAACCGGGCGTCACCGGTGCAGTCGAAGTAGGTGGGGTAGATGCGCCCGATGCGCATGTAGTTCTGCTGGAAGTCCTCGAACGAGCGGTCCGTGGACGCCAGCAGGAACGCCCGGGCGGTGCCCGTGGTGGGCGCCGGCGGGTCCAGCTGCAGCTCGATGGGGGCGGACTCCGGCGAGAGCTGGCCGCGGCGGTCCACCGTGACCACCGTCACCTTGTGGACCTCGCCCTCCACCAGGCCGGTCACGACGCGCGAGGTCTCCCGGTCCTGGCCCAGCGGCTGGCCGTCGCGCAGCACCCGGTATCCGGCGAGCCCGAACGAGCCGGCGGACGTGGGGTGCCAGCTCACCCGGTACGCGCCGCCGCCGGCCGGCTCGGCCGTGAGGCCCGTGGGCGGGCGGGGCGGGGAGAGGACCGTGGCGACCTGCACCAGGCGGCTCATCGCCCCGATGCGGCCCGCCCGGTCCACCGGTGCGATCTGGAAGGTGTACGCCTTGCCGCCGACCACGTCGACGTCCAGGGACGTGTCCCGCACCTGCTTCACCACGAGGTCGTCGCGCAGGACGCGGTAGCCGAAGGCGCCGGGCACGGCGCCCCAGCGCAGGCGGACCCTGCGGTCGTTGAGCTCGCTCACCTCGAGGGTGGCGGGCGCGTCCAGCTTCGCGCGGTTGCGCACCTGGGTGCGGACGCGCACGACGGCGGCGCACCGCATCTTCTTCGCCCGGCCCTCGATGACCCCGATGCGGATCTTCGCGGTCCTGCCGGGCCGCACGCGGACCGTCATCGACCTGCGGCGCGTCTGGCCCACCACGTGCCCGCTGCGCGAGACCCGGTAGGTGAGGACGCGGCGGGCGCCGGCCGGCGGGCGCCAGCTCACGGCGAGGGTGTGGTCGTCCTTCTGCACCACCGTCACATGGGACGGGATGGCGCAGGAGGCGCCCGGGGCCGCCGCGCCGGGACGCGCGGCGGCGCCCCCGGCCAGGACCACTGCGGTCCCGGCGAGGGCGGCGATGAGGTGTGAACGGCGGTTCCGGGGCACGGGCACGGGCAGCGGGGCTCGCCTTTCGGGTTACTGGGTGGCCAGGATGCTCTGCTCCGCCACCGCGACCGCGACGTCGGCGGTCTGGATGGCGGCGGTCGCGACCGTCCGGTGACGGTCGAGCTCACGGTCCAGGGACCGGTGCGCCGCGACGACGCCGGGCACGGCGGCGACCATCGGCACGGACGACAGGGCGATCGCGAGGGCCGCGCCGGTGCTGCGCGCCCACTGGGGAACGGTCCGCATCAGGCGACCGCCCGGTCGGAGTCGGGATTCTGCGCATCGGTCGCGGCCATCTGGGCGACCGCGGCTCGGGGCACGAGCACTGCGGGCACTGTTTCCTCCTTGATCATGCCGGCGGTGGCCGGGCGGGTCCCCCACGACGCGGTGCGTGAGGTGAAGATCGCGTAGTACGTCTGCCACAACATGAACGCCAGGTAGAAGAAGACGAACGCGATGCCGTAGATCCACAGCGTGTCGTACTGCCGCTTCCGGAACGCGAAGTAGAGGCTGTAGACCAGGGCGATCGCGTAGATCCCCACCAGGTAGATCATCGGCGCGGCGTGGCCCTGGACGAGCGGACGGAACACCGTCGCGCGCAGGGCGGTGATGGGGGCGAGGAGCGGCAGGATCATCCCGACGTAGACGGCGAGGGCCGCCGCGGGGTGCTTGCGCCACATGAACGTCGCAACGATCAGGGACTCGCGGGTCCAGGAGCGCTTCCACCGCGCCTGCTGGCGCATGAACTTCTTGAACGTGGTGGGGACCGCGGTGTGGCTCACCGCGTCGGCGTGGTACACGACCCGCCACTCCCGCAGCACGCAGTTGGTCAGGGACCGGTCGTCGCCGAACGTCGACTCGCGGCCCAGGAACGTCTGGTTCTCCCACCAGTCCAGGCGGGGCATGATCGCCTCGCGCCGGTAGGCGGAGAAGCAGCCGGAGCAGCAGGTGACCGCCCCGAACACGGACTCGGCGGCCTTGAAGACCTTGAACGCCACGAAGTAGCGGACCGCCTGCATCTTGGCGAGCCACGTCTCGCGGACGTTGAGGACCTCGGCGTGGCCGCACACGGCGCCCACCCGGTCGTCGTCGAACGCCTGGACGAGCTTGGCCATCGCGTCGGCCTCGAGCTCCGAGTCGGAGTCGACGAACGCGATGATCTCCGCGTCGGTGGCGCGGATGCCGGCCGCCATCGCCGCGCGCTTGCCGCGGTTCTGGGGGAAGTCGATGACCTCGATGCGCCCGCCGGACTCGGCCGCGATGCGCCGCATCTCACCGAGGGTGTCGTCGGTGGAGCCGTCGTTGACGGCGACGATCTGGAGCAGCTCGGGCGGGTAGTCGACGGCGAGGATGGACCGCAGCGACGAGGCGATCGCCGCCTCCTCGTTGAAGCCGGGCATCACGACGGCCACGCGGGGGCGGAGCCCCACGTCCATGGGTGCCCGGTACGCCAGGGACAAGGCGAACCGGGACAGGATGTAGGTGGTCACGACGAGCCCGTAGATCCCGAACCAGGGATCCAGCTCGATCTGACCTGCGAAGGCGATCTTGTACGCGACGATCGCCGCGAGGATCAGCAGCAGGTAGACCGCGACCGCGAAACTGGCCAGACGCGGGAGCACACGACCGCGTCCGGCCCGGTGAAGTTGGGGCAAAGAGGGCACCGGGTGGATGGCACGGGGGTTGCAGATCCGAGGAGCCGCACGTGGGCATTTCCTCGGGGCACCCTCTTGATCGGCCTCGGACCGCCCAACCTGAAGGGCGGGTCGTCACCGGGTGCGTCAGCGGTCGCGCAGGCGGATGGGGCGGCGCCCCATCGCGACCAGCCGCGGCGGCGTGTCGCGGTACAGCGTGATGCGGCGCGCGCCCTCGGTCCGGGTGAGCCAGATCCACCCGGCGAGGTTCACCAGCCCCGTGCCGAACGCCATCCCGGCGATGAGCGCGCCCACGCCGGACTTCCCGGCGAGGCCCAGCGTCACCAGGGCGGCGACGAACAGCAGCTCGAGTGCGACGCGGCGGAGGATCTCCCGGGGCGGCTCGACGTCCATGTCCGCCGGGGCGGCCTGCGCGTCCCGGGCGGCGCCGATGAGCCAGCGCAGGTTCGTCGCGCCCAGGACCGCCAGCATGATCACGCTCATGACGGCGAACGTCCCGAGGGACCGGCCCGCCTCGCCGCGCACCTCGGCGTCCAGGGCGGCGCCCGCGGCGCCCACGGCGAGGTAGCCGGCGGCGTACGCGCGGTATTCGGTGACCAGCGGGGCGATCGACGGCATGCGCCGCGCATATTGGCACGTGGACGACCTGGGAGAATGATCCCGTGGGCCTGGACGAGTACCGGCGCAAGCGCGACTTCGGCGCGACGCCCGAGCCGGCGGCCGAGGGGGACGCCGCCCGGGAGGGTCCGCCGCGGTTCACCGTGCAGCGGCACAGCGCCCGCGCGCTGCACTTCGACCTGCGGCTGGAGCACGAGGGCGCGCTGGCGTCGTGGGCCGTCCCCAAGGGGGTGCCGCTGCGCCGCGGGCCCAAGCGCCTGGCGGTGCGCACCGAGGACCACCCCATGGAGTACCTGGAGTTCGCGGCGGTCATCCCGGAGGGCCAGTACGGCGCCGGGCGCATGACCGTGTGGGACACCGGCACGTACGAGCCCCTGAAGATCACGGCGGACGAGTGGAAGGTCGTCCTGCACGGCGGGATCCTGGAGGGCGAGTACCACATGGTCCGCACCGGGACCGAGTCGGGGAAGGAGCAGTGGCTGCTGTTCCGGGCGAACGCCGCGGGGGACGGCGCCCCGGACCCGGCCCCGGCGTTCCGGGAGCTGCGCCCCATGCTCGCCTCGGCGAGCCGGGAGCCGTTCGACGACCCGGCGTGGACGTATGAGGTGAAGTGGGACGGCTACCGGGCGCTGGTGCTGGTCACGGGCGACGGGGTCGAGCTCCGATCGCGCAGCGGCCGGGACGTGACCGCCGAGTACCCGGAGCTCGGCAACCTGCGCCGGCTGCTGCTGTGCCAGGAGGCGGTGCTGGACGCGGAGATCTGCATCCTTGACGACGAGGGCCGCGCGAGCTTCCAGGCCCTGCAGCGCCACGACGGCACGGCGACCCTGGTGGCGTTCGACGTCCTGTACGCCGACGGCCGGTGGGTGACCGACCGGCCCCTCGCCGAGCGCCGGGAGCTGCTTGCCGCGATCGTGGCACCAGAGGCCGCCCCGCGCCTGGTGGTGTCGGAGCAGGTCCCCGGCCACGGCACGGCCCTGTACGGCGCGGCGCTGGAACGCGGCATCGAGGGGATCGTCGCCAAGCGCCTCGATGCGCCGTACCGGCCCGGGCAGCGCACCCGGGACTGGGTGAAGGTGAAGGCGCGCAACGAGGAGACGGTCCTCATCGGCGGCTGGAGCGAGGGGGAGGGCTCCCGGCGCAGCACGATCGGCAGCCTGCTGGTGGGGCGGCCCTCCGCCGAGGGGCTGGTGTTCACCGGGATGGTGGGGTCGGGGCTCACCGAGGCCACCGCGCGGGACCTGCGCGGCCGGCTGGAGGCCGAGCCCCGCGACGACAGTCCGTTCACGGTCCCCCCGCCGCCGGCCGCCGGGGTGCACTGGGTGGAGCCCACCCGCTGGTGCCGGGTCGCCTACGTGGAGATGACGGCGGACGGCCGCATGCGGGCGCCGGTGTTCCTGGGCATGGCCGACGGGCCGGACACCGGGGAGGAGCAGTGGGTGGCGCCGCGGGGGGACGACGCCCCGGCGGGGAGCGCGGCGCCCGCGTCCGTCGGCGACGAGCAGATCCTGGCCGACGGTGACCGGCGCGTGCGCCTCACCAACCGCTCCAAGGTCTACTGGCCGGGCGAGGGCATCACCAAGGGCGACCTGCTGGACCACTACCTGCGGGTGTCGCAGTGGCTGGTGCCGCACCTGGCGGGCCGCCCGATGATCCTCAAGCGCTACCCCAACGGCATCGCGGAGCCGTTCTTCTTCCAGCACAACGCGCCCGACAACACGCCGCCGTGGATGCGCACCGTCGACCTGGGGCGCGGCGAGTCGTCCCGCGAGACCAGCCGGTACCTGGTGGTGGACGACCCCCTGGCGCTGGTGTGGGTCGCGAACCTCGGGTGCATCGACATGAACCCCTGGCAGAGCCGGGCGGACACGCCGGGGGAGCCCACGCACGTGCTGTTCGACCTGGACCCGCCGGACGGCATGCCGTTCGACGTGGTGGTCGAAACGGCGCTGATGGTGCGGGAGGCACTGGAGCTGCTGGGCCTGCGCGGCTACCCCAAGACCTCCGGCAGCACCGGCATGCACGTGTTCGTCCCCGTGGGGCCGGGCCTCACGTACGAGGTCACGCGCCTGTTCGCCCAGGTGGTCTGCGACGGCCTGGCGCGCAGCCGGCCGGACGTGCTCACCACGGTCGTGCCCGTCGCGAACCGCGGCAACCGCCTCTACCTGGACGCCAACCAGAACGGCCGCGGACGCAGCGTCTCCAGCGTGTATTCGGTGCGGCCGCGTCCGGGCGCGCCGGTGTCCACGCCCCTGGAGTGGGACGAGGTGCGGCCCGGCCTCGACCCCCGGGCGTTCACCATGGACGTCGTCGCGCGGCGGCTGGTGCGCCATGGCGACCTGTTCGCCGGCGCCCTCGACGATCCGCAGCCCCTGTCCGAGGCCATCGCCAGGATCACGGGGTGACCGCCCGCCTCCCGGCCCTCCTCCTGGCCTGCCTGCTGCTGCTGGCGGGCTGCAGCACCGGCGAGCGGCGTCCCGGGCCCCCGGCGCCCGCCCCCCAGGCCAGCGGCTACTTCGTGGGCAGGACCCCCGGCGGGCTGGGCGTCGCCGTCGACCTGGCCGGGTTCGACCCCACCGCGCAGGCGGTCTCCACCGCTCTGCTCGACTACCCGCGCCCCGTGGCCCTGGCGATCGTGTCGATGGTCAACGACGGGGACCGGGACGTCCCCGCCCCCGAGCTCGTCGCCCGCACGCGGTCGGGCCGGCTCGTGCCGCTGGTGGACGTGCGGGTGCTGCTCGCCCGCCTCCCGGAGGCATCGGCCCAGGCCGCCCGCAAGCGCCTGCAGCCCGCTCCCGGCGTGCTCGCGGCGGGCACCAGCAGCCTCCGGTACCTCGGCGCGGTGGACGTCGCGGTGCCCGACGTGGACGGCATCCGGATGGTCGCCAGCGACGCCGTGATGGATCTTCAGGAGCGCCGCCGGTAGGAGACCGGCGCCCCCGTGGCGAAACACTGGCGCAGGATGCCTGCCACTGATGAAGTTCACGCCCTCCGCGAGCGCCTCCGCCGGGACTACGAGGAGTTCAGCCCCGCGCAGCAGGCCCTCGCGCGATACGTCGCCGACCACATCGGCGACCTCCCGCTCATGTCGGCCCATGAGGTCGCGCGTGCGGCGCACTGCAGCCCCGCCACCGTCGTCCGCTTCGCGCAGGCGCTCGGATACGGCGGGTACCCCGACATGCAGCAGCTCGTCCGACGCGCGCAGCGCCCCTGGCTGCCGCCCGCGGGACGGGAGCAGAAGCTGGGGGTCTTCGGCGGCGGGGACGGCGTGCGCGCCGCGCTCGACGCGGAACGCCACGCCCTGGAGGACACCGCCGAGCGGCTGGGCCAGCGCGGCCTCGCCCCGCTCGCCAGCGCCCTCGCCGGCCGCAGGCCGGTGGTGGTGGCCGGTGACGGCCATGCGCGGCCGGTGGTCGGGATCCTCGCCGACCGCCTGGGACGGGCGGGCCTGGCCTGTGTCCCGGTGACCCAGCTGGAGTCGGGCGACCGCGCCTGGCTCTCGGGCCTCGCCTCGAACGGCGCGGTCCTGGCCGTGGGGATCGGGCGGGAGGCCCGGGTGGCCCACGTCGCCGCGGAGGCGGGCCGCCAGGCCGGCGTCCCGGTGGTGGCGCTGGTGGACTCGAGCCTGTCGCCGCTGGCGCGGCTCAGCCTGGCGCGCGTGGTTCCCGCCGACGTCCGCGGGGGCGCGCCGAGCCTGGTGGCGATGATCGCCGTCGCACAGGCCCTCGCGGCCGCGGTGGAGGGCGCAGCCCGTCGCGCGCCCGCCGCCGGGCAGGACCGCGAGCTGGCGGCGGTATCGGCCTGAGCCAAGGGTTGGCGGGCCCTCACGGGCCCGCGGACCCCTTGGGCTAGAATGCCCGGACGTTTTTCCGGCGGTGGTGAGGTGGCCGGGCCCGGGTGCACGCCCGGTCCGGGGGGACGACGAAGGAGGACGCCGTGTCCGGGCACAGCAAATGGGCGACCATCAAGCGCAAGAAGGGCGCGGCGGACGCCAAGCGCGGCCAGCTCTTCTCCAAGCTCTCGCGGGCGATCATCGTGGCCGCGAAGGAGGGCGGGGCGGATCCCGAGGCCAACTCGGCCCTCGCGACGGCCGTCCAGAAGGCCCGCGACAACTCCATGCCCAAGGAGAACATCGAGCGCGCCATCCAGCGCGGCGCGGGCGCCGGTGACGGCGAGGCCTACGAGGGCATCACGTACGAGGGCTACGGCCCGGGCGGCGTGGCGATCCTCGTGAGCATCCTCACCGACAACCGGAACCGCACGGCGGCCGACGTCCGCCACATCTTCACCAAGCACGGCGGCTCGCTGGGCACGCCCGGCACCGTGGCGTGGCAGTTCGAGCGCAAGGGCGTGATCCTCATCGACGCCGACGGCGCGGACGAGGACCAGGTGATGGAGGCGGCGCTGGAGGCCGGGGCGGAGGACATCGCCCTGGACGGCTCCCAGTGGCAGGTCACGACCGAGCCCACGGAGTTCAACGCGGTGCGCGACGCCCTGGAGGGCGCGGGCATCACGATGGCCTCCGCGGACCTCACCATGGTCCCCAAGACCACCGTCGCCCCGAACGAGGCGGAGGCCCGCCGCCTGCTGAAGCTCGTGGACGCCCTGGAGGAGAACGACGACGTCCAGGAGGTCTTCGCGAACTTCGACATCTCGGAGGAGATGCTGGAGGCCGTCGCCGGCTGACGGCGAACACGCACACCGTGTCCCTGGTCCTCGGCATCGACCCCGGCCTCGCCAACACCGGCTACGCACTGGTGGAGCGGACGGGCGGGAAGCTCCGGTGCCGGGACCACGGGGTGGTGCGCACCTCGCCGCGCACGCCGCACGAGCAGCGGCTGCGGCACATCCACGACCACATCGCCGCCCTCCTGGCCGCCGGCGTGGACGGCGTGGCGATCGAGTCCTGGTTCATCCACCCGGTGAGCAAGTCCGCCATGGGGATGGCGGAGGCCCGGGGCGCGGCCCTGGTGGCCGTCGCCTCGGCGGGCGTGACGGTGCAGGAGTACTCCCCCAACACCATCAAGCAGTCGGTCACCGGCTCGGGCACGGCCGACAAGGCCCAGGTGCGGGCCATGGTCGAACGGCTGCTGGGCGAGCGGCCCGGCACCGACCACGCGGCCGACGCCATGGCCATGGCGATCTGCCACCTCTCGGCGGCGCCCCTCTCACGGGCGATCGACCGGGCCCGCTAGCCCGGTCCGGGCTCAGAGCGCCTCGACGACGCCCTTCGCGGTCTCGAGGTCCGCGCCGGTGAGCTCCCGGTAGCGGCGGATCGCGTCGAGGCGCTTGCCGGCCCGGGCGAGCTCCAGGACCTCCGGCGGCGCGCCGTCGGCCGCCGTGACCCAGGGGACGCCGGCGGCGTCCGACACGCGCCGCAGCTGATCCTCGATCGCCCGCAGGCGCGTGAAGATCTGGTCGACGAACGAGCTGAGCTGGGCGTCGTTGTACACCTGGGCCATCGGGGGCTCCTCTCCTCGGTGGTGGGGGCGGGCCGAGTATCGCCACGCGCGGGCGGGCGGCGCGCCCGTCATCCGAGGGGGCCGATACCCTCGGACGGATGATCCGCTCGGTTCGCGGGCTCCTCGCCGCCACCGGCCCCGACGGGGTGCTGGTGGAGGTCGGCGGCGTCGGCCTGCTCGTCCATGTCTCCCTCCACACGCTCATGGGGCTGCCGCCCGTGGGGTCCCAGGTCCACCTGGAGACGTACCTGGCCGTCCGGGAGGACGCGCTGGACCTGTACGGCTTCTCCGGGGCGTCCGAGCGGCAGCTGTTCGAGGCGTGCATCGGCGTGAGCGGCGTGGGGCCGCGCATCGCGCTGGCCATCTGCGGCCTGGACGCGCCCGACGCCCTGCGCGCCGCGATCCAGACGGGCGACAGCCGCACGCTGCAGCGGGCGTCCGGGGTGGGCAAGCGCACCGCCGAGCGCATCGTCCTGGAGCTGCGCGACCGGCTCGGCGACGCGGTTCCGGCGGGGGCGTCCGGGGGCCGGGTCGCGCCCTCCGCGCCGGTGGGCCCGTCATCGGAGGCCCGTGAGGCGCTGCTGGCCCTGGGCTTCAGCGGCGACGAGATCAACGGCGCGCTGCAGGACGCCCCGGACGGCGCCGACACCGCCGCCCTGGTGCGCCACGGCCTGTCCCGGCTGCGGAGGGCGTAGGTGTCCGACCGCATCACCGACCCGCAGGACCGGCCGGGCGAGGACGAGCAGGACCGCGCGCTGCGGCCCCGCAGCCTGGGCGCGTTCGTGGGCCAGGAGGCGGCGCGGCAGAAGCTCGGGATCTTCCTGGAGGCCGCACGCCAGCGGGAGGAGGCCCTCGACCACGTGCTGCTGGCGGGCCCGCCCGGCCTGGGCAAGACCTCCCTGGCGCGCATCGTCGCGACCGAGCTGGGCGTGGGATTCCACCCCACCAGCGGCCCGGTGATCGAGCGCAAGGGCGACCTCGCGGCCATCCTCACGGCGCTGGAGCCGCGGGACGTGTTGTTCATCGACGAGATCCACCGGCTTGGCCGGGCCGTCGAGGAGGTCCTCTACCCGGCGATGGAGGACTTCGAGATCGACGTGGTGCTGGGCCAGGGGCCGTCGGCGCGCACGCTCCGGCTCGACCTGCCGCC
The DNA here is from genome assembly GCA_046330435.1 of Thermoleophilia bacterium. Classification (GTDB taxonomy): domain Bacteria; phylum Actinomycetota; class Thermoleophilia; order Miltoncostaeales; family Miltoncostaeaceae. The sequence continues at coordinate 151,845 of JAXLST010000012.1, forward strand.
GTTCACGCTCATCGGCGCGACCACCCGCACGGGCCTGCTGTCGGCACCGCTGCTGGGCCGGTTCGGGGTCGTCGAGCGCCTCAACTACTACGGCCGGGCGGAGCTGGCGAGCATCGTGATCCGCAGCGCCGGCCTGCTGGGCCTCGAGGTCGACGAACAGGGCGCCGACCAGATCGCCGCCCGCGCCCGCGGCACACCGCGCATCGCGAACCGCCTGGTGCGGCGCGTCCGGGACGTCGCGCAGGTGCGCGGCGTCACCGTGGTGGACGCCGGGCTGGCGCGGGACGCCCTGGACCTGCTCGAGGTGGACGCACTGGGGCTCGAGGAGCTCGACCGGCGCCTGCTGCGGTGCCTCGCGCAGACGTTCGAGGGGCGTCCGGTCGGCCTCGGCACGCTGGCCGACAGCGTGGGGGAGGCCCCGGACACCGTCGAGGACGTCTACGAGCCGTACCTGCTGCAGGAGGGCCTCATCGCCCGCACCCCCCGCGGCCGCGTCGCGACGCCCCGCGCCTACCGGCACCTGGGGCTCGAGCCGCCCGCCGACGGGGATCCGGCCCTGTTCTGATCGCCGGGCGGCGCGGTGCGGAAGGGTGAACACCCCGCGCCGCTATTTACCCTTACGGTGGAATGGTCTACCATCGGCCGGGTGTGGTGACCCTTCCCGCCCGACGGAGGCGACCGATCGAACGCCCGGCCCCCACGGAGGTGACGCTGCGCTGGCCCGGTGACCCGGGCGCGCCGGGCGGCCGCGCGAACCGCGTGGGCTTCGCCTACCGCGCCCACGTGCCGGGGCGCATCGCGGACTGGGACCCGGCGCTGCCGGCGTCGCTGGTCACCGACCTGCTGCGCGCGGAGGAGGCCGTGCGGGAGCTGGACCGCCACGGGCCGCTGCTCGGCACCCTGGCGTGGCCGCTGCTGCGCGCCGAGGCGATCGCCAGCTCCCGCATCGAGGGGCTGGGGGTGAGCCACCACCGGCTGGCCCTCGCGGAGCACGCCGGCGCCGACGACCGCCTCGCCCACGAGGTCGCCGGGAACCTCGCGGCCCTGCGCAGGGCCCTCGACGCCGCGCGGGAGGAGCTCACCCCGCCGGTGCTCGACGAGATCCACCGGGTGCTGCTGGAGCCCTCCCGGGACGGCCCGCGCGCCGGACGGGTGCGGACGGTGCAGAACTGGATCGGCGGGCGGCACGACAACCCCCGCGGCGCGGCGTTCACCCCGCCGCCCCCGGATGAGGTGCCGGCGCTGGTGGACGACCTGCTGGCGTTCTGCCGGCGCGACGACGTGCCGGTGGTCGCGCAGGCGGCGGTGGCCCACGTGCAGTTCGAGTCGGTCCACCCGTACTTCGACGGCAACGGGCGCGTCGGGCGCGCGCTGGTCCAGGTGGTCTTCCGCCGCCGCGGGCTGTGCCGTGAGGTGCTCCCGCCGGTGAGCCTGGTGCTCGCGCGGGCGTCCGACGCCTACGTGGCGGGCCTCACGGCCTACCGGGAGGGCGACGCCCGGGCGTGGCTGGCGTTCTTCGCGGAGGCGGTGTTCGACGCCGCGCGGGCGGGGGAGGCCCTGGCCGACGACGTCCGCGCGCTGCAGGCGGAGTGGTCGGCGCGAGCCGGCGACCCCCGGCGGGACTCCGCCGCCGCGGCGCTCATCGCCGCCCTTCCGGCGGTCCCCGTCGTGGACCTGCGCGCCGCCCGCGGCATCACCGGGGCGTCGGCGAAGGCCACCCTGCAGGGCATCGACCGGCTCGCCGGGGCGGGCGTGCTGCGCGAGCGCACGGGCCGCCGGCGCGACCGCGTGTGGGAGAGCGTCGGGCTGTTCGCCCTGCTCGACGGCCTGGAGGAGCGCATCGGCGCCCCTCCGCGTCGCCGCCGGGCCCGCACGGATGCGCCGCGCCCGTGATCGGAGGCATCGACCACGTCGTCCTCACGACCGCGCGCCGCGAGGCCTGCATCGACTTCTACGTGCGGGTCCTGGGCATGCGGCTCGAGTCCTTCACCGGCGGCACGCCGCCCGTCGAGCGCGTGGCGTTGGCGTTCGGCGCCCAGAAGATCAACCTGCACGTCCACGGCGCGGAGTTCGCACCCCACGCCCATGCGCCGGTGCCCGGGTCGCTGGACCTGTGCCTCATCGCCGACGTGCCGCTGGAGGAGGTCATCGCCCGCCTGCAGGAGGCGCGGTGGCCCATCGTCGACGGCCCGGTGATGCGCACCGGGGCGACGGGGCCCATCCGCTCGGTCTACGTCCGCGACCCCGATCTGAACCTCGTCGAGATCGCGGAGCCCGCCTGAGGCGGGGATGTGCAATTGCACACCGCGGCGTGCAATTGCACATCGGGATCCCTCATGGGGCCGGCGTTCCGGCCCGCGGAGCTCCTACCCGAGGCCGACCAGGTCGACCACGAACACCAGGGTCTCGTTGGGGGCGATGACCCCTCCGGCGCCGCGGGCGCCGTAGCCCAGGTCGGGCGGGATGGTGAGCTTGCGGCGGCCGCCGACCTTCATCCCGGCCACGCCCTGGTCCCAGCCGCGGATGACCTGGCCGGCCCCCAGCTGGAAGTCGAACGTGTCGCCGCGATTCCAGCTTGCGTCGAACTCCCGGCCCGTGGACCAGGACACGCCGACGTAGTGCATGACGGGGCGGGTGCCGGGGGTGGCCTCCGCGCCGTCGCCCACCTCGATGTCCTCGATGACGAGCTCGGTGGGGGGAGCGCCGTCCGGGATGCTGATGCTTGGCTTGGTGCGATTGGTCATGCGCGGGACCCTACCCCTCCGGCCCGGACTGACCCGCCGGGAGCCGTCGCATCCGCTGCGCGGTCCCGCAGAATCGCCGGTCCACGGCCGCCCCGGGCCTGAAGCCCGGCGGCCGCCGTGCCGATGCGGACGGCACCATGCCCGCCTTCTTCCTCATCGCCCCGCCGCCCGCGTACATCGAGACCGTGCACGGCCTGGCGGCGATGACCGCGGACTACGAGCAGTGGTGCGTCCCCGCCGCCGAGGTGCCGGAGGCGTTCCGGCCGGCCGGCCGGGATCCCATCTGCCAGCTCGCCCCGAAGGCCTCCACCGCGCCGTACGCGGCATGCCTGAAGCAGCTGTTCCCGCGGCCCGAGGTGGTCGCGAAGCCCGGTGAGGACGTGGTGTTCCACGTCCCCGAGGCGGCCGGCACGGCCAACGTCACCGTCGCGCAGCGCACCGCCCTATCGATCCTCGGGCCCGTCGCCTCCTGGCGCGCGTCCGGGCGGGTCCCGGCGGACATCGGCATCGCGACGGCCGGGGCCCGGGGCGACGCGACCTACGGCGCCCGCGTGGTGGTGACCGGCGACGTCCGCATCCCGTCGGCGCGGGTGAACGTGCGGCCCGCCCGCCGCCTCGTCGAGGTGCGCCTGGACCGCCCGGCAAGCGTCTCGGCGTGCTTCGACACCTCCGACCGGTCCCAGGTGGGGCCGGTGCGCTACGGCCTGCGCACCCGGGGCGTCACTCGCTTCGCGATGCCGAGCATCCTGCCGCGGCAGATCACGATCCGGCTGGAGTCGCCCACCGGCGTCCCGAAGCGGATCACCCTGCGCGTCCGCACCTGACCGGCCTTTCGGGGGGTTCCGCAATAGACGCGGGGCGGGGCAGGATTCCGGCATGCCGATCCTCGCCACCCCGCCGCCGAGTCCCGCGTTGTTCGAGCCGCCCGCCGCGTACATCGAGACGCCCCATGGCGTGCGGAGGATGTCCGCCGACTTCAGCGCTTGGTGCGTTCCCGTCGAGGATCTCCCGCCGGAGGCCGCCGCGCCACCGGGCAGCGATGTCCTCTGCGGCGGCGTCCAGGCCGCCCTGACCCCCTACGGCGCATGTCTGCGCCGCATGAACCTTCTCCCGGAGGTTTGGGCCCGCGCCGGCGAGGAGATCCGCTTCCACGTCCCGGACGGGATCGGCACGCCCGCGGTCGCGATCACCCGGTCCGACGTGATCGAGCACCACCTCGATCCCATCACGACGTGGGCCGCACCCCGGACGCCGCCCGGCGAACCGCCCGCGCTGGTGAAGATCTCCGCGTCCAGCCGCCTGGGGTCGGTGGTCTACTCCGCTCGCGTGGTCATCGGCGATGACCCGTCACCGCCCGAGGTGCGTCTCAACCTGCGGCGAGCCCGGGGCATCCTGGAGATCAGGGCTCCCGCCGGCGCCACCGTGGTGGCGTGCATCGCCGGCGGCACCCGCGACCGGCCCCTGCGGTTGCGTGACGTGCGCAGGGTCCTGAGGGTCGCGATCGGCGGGCCGCCGCGCATCTGGGCGACGGTCGCCGTCCGCGGAGTGAGCGGCGTGCGCACGATCGCCCGGATCGGGCCGCGCTGACCTACGCCGGGATGATCTCCACCAGGGCGTTGTAGTCGGGGACGCCGCTCTCGGGATCCCGCACGCCGGCCCGCAGCAGCGGGTTGCACTCCGGGAAGAACATCTGGACGTTGCCCGGCCGGATGCGCGCGATGTGGGCGGAGGCCCGCACCTCGCCGGCGGTGGAGCGCACCACCAGCGGGTCCCCCTCGGACACGCCCAGGGCGGACGCGTCCTCGAACGCCATGAAGAGGGCGTCGCGGTGGGTGCCGGTGAGCGGATCGCGCTCCTTGAAGATCATGCTGTTGAACTGCTTCCCGCGGCGGGTCGACAGGATGTAGCGCCCCTCGGGCGGGGTGGGGTCCCGCGGGGTGATGGGCGTGAAGTGCGCCAGGCCGTCGGGGGTCGGGAACTCCCAGCCGTCGCACAGGCGCGGACCGCCCCACTGGACCTGGTCGCCGGTCTTCCGGAGGTGCTGGATGCCGTCGTACAGCGGCACCACCCGGGCGATCTCGTCGCGGATCGCCTGGCCGTCGGGGAAGTCCACCAGGTGGGCGGTCTCGGGACGCACGCGCTTGGCGACGTCGGTGAAGATGCGCCACTCCGAGCGCACCTCGCCCACGTTCGGGCGGGGGATCTGCGGGCTGTACGCGATGCGGCGCTCGGTGGTGGTCTCGGTGCCGCCGCCCTCCTGCTCGTACCGGGTCGCGGCGGGCAGCAGCACCACCACCTCGCCGGGATCCACCAGCATCTGCGTGGTCACCACGATGTCCTGGTGCACCCGCACCTTCGCCCGGGCCAGGCGCCGCGCCACCAGCGCGGGGTCCGGCAGGACGTCCAGGAAGTTGCCGCCGCTGGACCACAGCACGTCCAGCTCGCCGCGGTCCACGGCCTCCAGCATCTCGTCGGCCGACAGGCCGCGCGCGTGCGGCACCGGGAACCCGTACTGCTCGCTCAGCGCCGCCGCGCTCTCCTCGGTCACCGGGACCCCGCCCGGGAACGCCGTGGCGTAGGCGCCCATCTCCGCGCCGCCCTGCACGCCGGAGTGCCCCCGGATGGGCATGAGGCCCGCGTTGGGCCGCCCGACGTTGCCCCGCACCAGCGCCAGGTCGATGAGCGCCCGCACGTTGTCCACGCCGAACGGGTGCTGGGTGAGGCCCATCGACCACACGAACACCGCGGAGTCGCTGGCGGCGTACTCGGCGGCGAACCCCCGGATCGCCTCCGGCGTGCTGCCCGCCATGCGCGCGAGGTCGTCGATGGACATGGCCCGCAGGGGCGCCATGAGCTCCTCGTAACCGGCGGTGTGGGCGTCCACGAACGCCCGGTCCACCGCGCCGAGCTCCTCCAGCGCCAGCAGCGTGCCGGCGATGAAGGCCGTGTCGCCGCCGGTGTGCACCCGCACGAAGCTGTCGGCGATCCTCGTGCCCAGCAGCGCGCTCTCGGTGTTGCTGGGTACCCAGTACCGCTCCAGGCCCGGCTCGTCGAACGGGTTCACGACCACCACCCGCGTGCCCTTCTTCCGCGCCATGTACAGGTACTTCATGGTCACGGGCTGCGCGTTCGCGACGTCGGACCCCCACAGCACGATGAGGTCGGTCCCGATGAGGTCCGAGTAGCTGATGGTGGTCGCCGCGGCGCCGACGGTCTGCTTGAGGGCGATGGTGGACGGCGCGTGGCAGATGCGGGCGGCGTTGTCGACGTTGTTGCCGCCCATGTACCGCACCGCCTTCTGGGCGGTGTAGTAGACCTCGTTCGTGATGCCGCGGGCGGTGAGGTAGAGGGCCATCCGGTCCGGCCCGGCCTCCCGGATCGCACCGGCCACCAGGTCCAGCGCCGCGTCCCATGAGATGCGGGTGAAGCCCGGCTCGCCGGCACGGCGCACCATGGGGTGCGCGAGGCGGCCCAGGTCCCGGAGCCCCTTGCCGCTCATGCGGCGCAGCGCCGCCACGTCGCCCAGCAGGTCGTGGTCCATGGCGCCCATGGTGTTGACCCGCAGCAGGCTCAGGCGCGTGAGGCACATGTGGACGCCGTCGATCGTCCAGTCGTGCAGCCCGGCGACCCCCAGGGCGCAGCCGTCGCACACCCCGCGGTTGAGCACCCGCCATGCGTGGGGGAGGTTGTCGCGGTTCTCCCACACCGCCTTCGCCATCTCCAGGTAGTGGTTGGGCTTGGTCTTGCCGATGCCGTTCGGCGACCAGCCCGCCCACAGGTCGCGGCGGCGGGGTGCGCGACGTGCCATTCAGTCCTCCCGGGTGATGCGCTGGGGGTGGGTGTAGACGTTCATGCGGTCCTCGCGGAGGAACCCCACGAGGGTGACGCCCAGGGCGTCCGCCGTGGCGACGGCCAGGCTCGACGGCCCCGAGACCGCGCACACGACCGGGATGCCGGCCACCGCGGCCTTCTGGACGATCTCGAAGGAGCTGCGCCCCGACACCAGCAGCACGTGGCCGGCCAGGGGCAGGCGCCCCTCGAGGGCCGCCCAGCCCACGACCTTGTCGACGGCGTTGTGGCGCCCCACGTCCTCGTGCACGCGAACGGCGGCGCCGTCGCCGGTGAACAGGCCGGCGGCGTGCAGGGCGCCGGTGCGCCCGAAGCCCCGCTGGTGCTCCAGCAGCACGTCGGGCAGGCCCAGCAGCGTCCGCGCCGCCACGCGGTGCTCGCACGCGACCGGCGCGCACCGGGCGCGCAGCTCGTCGAGCGTCGCGGTGCCGCACACCCCGCACGCCGCGGTGACGGCGTGGGCGCGGGCCCGCACCTCGCGCCGCGGCGCGTTGGCGGAGCGCACCACGACGGCATTGTACGCCTGTTCCTCGCCGGGATCCGTGCAGTACGCGACGCCCGAGATGTCGCCGGCCTCCAGGAGTCCCTCGGTCACCAGGAACCCGGCGGCCAGGGCGAAGTCGGCGCCCGGGGTGCGCATGGTCACCGCGACCGGCGTGGCCTCCCCGCCGGCGGCGGCCACCCGGACCTCCAGGGGTTCCTCCCCGGCGAGCCGGTCGGCGCGGGTCTCCCAGCGGCCGTCGCGCAGCCGCAGGACCCGTGCGGGCACGGCGGCGCTGCGGTCGGCTGCGGAGGTCGCCATGGGGAAACGCTAGCGTCACGGGGGCATGCGCGACGTGAGCCTCAGCGATGCCCTCGCCCTGTGCGCCGCCAACCGGGTGGCGACGGGGGAGGAGACGGTGCCCGTCGGGGCCGCCGCCGGGCGCGTGCTCGCCCGTGACGTCGTGGCCCTGGTGGACCTGCCGTCCGCCGACACCGCGGCGATGGACGGGCTCGCGGTGCGCTCCGCCGACACGCCCGGCACCCTGGCGACGGTGGGCGAGCACCGGGCCGGTCACCCGGGGGATGTCGTGCTCGCGGCCGGGCAGGCCGCGCGGATCTCCACGGGCGCGGTGCTGCCGGACGGCGCCGACGCCGTGGTGCGCCGCGAGGAGGTCCGCGGCACGCCCGAGGCCGCCGAGGTGCCCGGGGTCGCCCCCGGCCGGGACGTGCGCCGCCGCGGCGAGGTGATCGCGGCCGGCCAGGTGCTGCTGCCGGCCGGGACCCGCGTCGCGCCCACCGCCGTGACGGCCCTGGGGTCGGTGGGCATGGCGGAGGTCACGGTGCTCGCCCCGCCGCGGGTCGCCGTGATCGGGGTGGGCGACGAGCTGGTGCCGCTGGGGGCGCCCGCCCGGCCCGGCCAGGTGTACGACAGCAACCGCGTGGGCGTCGGCGCCCAGCTCGCGGCGGCCGGGGCCGAGGTCATCTCCAACGCCTCGGTGGGCGACGACCGCGACGCCACCGTCTGGGCCATCCACAACGCCCTCGGCATGGGCGCGGACATGGTGGTCACGGTCGGCGGGGTGTCGGCGGGCGACCACGACCACGTGCGGCCCGCCATGCGGGCGCTGGGCGCCGAGGAGGTGTTCCGCGGCGTGCGGGTGGTGCCATGCCGCCCGGTGTGGCTTGGCCGCAGGGACCGGGTGGTGCTGCTGGGGCTGCCGGGCAACCCGGCCTCGGCCGCCATCGCGCTGCACCTGTTCGGCCGCGTCCTGCTGGGGCACCCGGACGACTGGCCGCTGCGCGCCCCGCTGGCGGCCGACTGGACGGCGCGGCCCGGGATGGTCCAGGTGCTGCGGTGCACCCTCCGCGACGGCGCCCTGCACCCGCTGCGCGCCCAGGAGGCGCACGCGGTCACCAGCATGGCCCTGGCCGCCGCGCTGGCGCTGGTGGAGGGGGAGACCGCCGCCGGCACCCCGGTGCCGTGGTCGCCGGTGGGGCCCGCGTGACGCCCCCCGTGCTGCTGCTCACCGGCGGCTCCGGGCTGCTGGGCCGGGCCGTGCGCGCCGCCGCCGAGGGCTGGCGGGTGGTGGCGCCCTCGCACGGGGAGCTGGACGTGTGCGACGCCGGGGCCGTGCGGGCGGCCGTCGCCGACGCGGCCCCGGCGGCCGTGGTGCACTGCGCGTACGCCCGGGACGACCGGGCCGTGAACGTCGACGGGGCCGGCAACGTCGCCGGCGCCGCAGCCCTGGCCGGGGCGCGGCTGGTCCACATGTCCACCGACGTGGTGTTCGCCGGCCGGGAGGCCCGTACACCGAGGACGACCCGGCGGACCCGGTGCACGACTACGGCCGCGCCAAGGCCGACGCGGAGCGCGTGGTGATGGCGGCGCACCCGGGCGCCGTGATGGTCCGCACCTCGCTCATGTACGGCGGCCCCGAGAGCCCGCCGGTGCGGATGGTCCTGGACGCCGCCGCCGGCACGGCGGACGTGGCGTTCTTCGCCGACGAGTACCGGTCCGTCGCGCACGTGGACGACATGGCCGCCGCGGTGCTCGCCCTCGCGCGGATGGACGTCCGGGGACCGCTGCACGTCGCCGGCCCGGCGCCGGTGAGCCGCCTCGCCTTCGCGCACGCCGTGTGCCGGGCGTACGGCCTGCCGGAGGACGCCGTGCGCGGATCCACGCTCGCCAGGGCCGGCCTGAGCCGGCCCGGCAACCTGGTGCTCGACAGCTCCAGGGCCGCCGCGCTCGGCGTGCCGATGCCCGGACCCGTCGAGGCCCGCCTGCGGGCGTCCTAGAGCTCCGCGATCGCCGCGGCCACCGTCTCCAGCGAGTGGAGGTCGTGGCCGGAGGCGAAGACGTCCACCGACGGCAGCGCGGCGGCCATCCCGCGGGCCAGGGGGGCGTAGTCGGGGTTCTCCTTGAGCGGGTTGAGCCACACCACGCGGTGGGCGAGGCGGTGCACGCGGCGCATGGCCTCGCGCAGGACCTCCGGGTCGCCCACGTCGAGTCCGTCGGAGAGGATCACCACCACCGACCCGCGAAGCAGCCCCCCGTGGTGGTCGAGCAGGTCGCGCACGCTCTGCCCGATGCGCGTCCCGCCCTCCCAGTCGGTCTCCGCCGACGCGGCGCGGCGCAGGGCCTCGTCGGGGGAGGCGTGGTCGAGCATCCCGGTGACCCGCGTGAGGCGCGTGCCGAACACGAAGGCCTCCCACCGCGGCTCGCCGCGCAGGGCGGCGTGGGCGAACAGCAGCAGGCCCCGGGCGTACGCGGCCATCGACCCGGAGACGTCGATGAGCAGCACCACGCGCCGGCGGCGCCGGCGGCGCTCACGCCAGGCCCGGTCGATGGGCTCACCGCCGCTGCGGAACGCCCGCCGCAGCGTGCGGCGCAGGTCGGGCTCGCCCCGCCGCGCCGCTCGGCGCCGGCGCGTGCGGCGCTGCGGGGCCCGCAGCCGCATGCGCGCCATCAGGCGGGCCAGGCGGGCCAGCTCCTCGTCGCCGCACCGCGCGAAGCTGGTGCGCCGCAGCACCTCCGTGGGGCTCGCCAGGGCCGCGTCCGGGGGCGGCGCGTCGAGCGGGACGCCGGAGACGGCGTCGAACGGGGTCCCCCGGATGGTGGCCCGCTCGCTGCGGGTGCGGGTGACGCGCGGCGCGTCCACGCCGAGCATCTCCCGGTACACCCGGTCGTAGACCGGGATGTCGTCGGCCCGGGTCACCAGCGTCGCGCGCCCGGCCCAGTACAGGTCCCCGGGGGCGAGCGCCGCGGCCCGGGCGAGCAGGGCCACCTGCCCGGTGCCCACCGGCACCCCGGCCGCCCGAAGGCCCGTCGCGAGCGCCACCAGCCGCGACTCCGGGGCGGGTCCGGTCACTCCCCGGACAGCTCCTCCGCCAGGGCCCGCCGTGCGGCGTGGATGTCGTCGGGGTTCTTCACCAGCGCGCCGAGCGTGGCCTCCGCGACCTCCAGCTCCAGCGACGTGAACCCCAGCGCGTCGACCGCGCGCGCCCAGTCCACCGACTCCGCGGGTCCCGGCGGCTTGATGAGGTCGGCATCGCGCAGCAGGGCGACCGCCTGCGCGACGCTGGCCGCCAGCGCCTCGGACACGCCGGGGGCGCGCAGCCGCACGATCTCGGTCTCGCGGGCGACGTCCGGGTAGTCGATCCAGTGGAACAGGCACCGGCGCTTGAGCGCGTCGTGCAGCTCCCGGGTGCGGTTGGAGGTGATGACCACCACCGGGGGGCGCTCGGACGCGATGGTCCCGATCTCGGGGATCGTCACCTGGAAGTCGGCGAGCACCTCCAGCAGGAACGCCTCGAACTCGTCGTCCGCGCGGTCGAGCTCGTCGATGAGCAGCAGCGCCCGGTCCCCGGCCCGCACCGCCGCCAGCAGGGGCCGCTCCACCAGGAACTCCGGCCCGTAGAGCTCCCCCGACCCGGCGGCCGCGCCGTCCTGCAGGGCCCGCGCGTGGAGCAGCTGGCGCGCGTAGTCCCACTCGTAAAGCGCCTGCCCGGCGTCGATGCCCTCGTAGCACTGCAGGCGGATGAGGCGGAGGCCCATCACGCGGGCGAGGGTCCGGGCCAGCTCGGTCTTGCCGACCCCGGGCTCGCCCTCCAGCAGCAGCGGCCGGCCGAGCTTCAGTGCAAGGTAGGCGGTGACCGCCAGGCCGTGGTCGGCGAGGTACGAGTGCTCCGAGAGCGCCGCTTCCAGCTGCTGGACTGACGTGAACTCCATATCCCGCAACATAGCGCCTTGCCTTTGTGCGGATATTGACGAACTTGACGCGACCATGGGAGTGTGACGAGCCATGCGGGACCTGCTGCCAACCCTCGCCACGGCGGCCGCGAGGGACGAGCGCGTCGCGATCGCCCTGGTGGCCAAGGTCTACCGGTCGGCGCCGCGGCAGGCCGGGTCCGCCATGGCCCTGTTCGCCGACGGCCGGATCCTGGGGTCGGTGACGGGCGGGTGCGTGGAGCCCGACGTCCTGGCGAACGCCCGGGAGGTGCTGGACGGCGGCCCCGCGCGGCTCATCCCGTACGGCATCGCCGACGAGGACGCCTTCGCCGTGGGGCTCCCGTGCGGCGGCCAGGTCGACATCCTCGTGGAGCCCATGGAGGGGGACATCGTCCGGGTCCTCGCCTCGGACGTGGCCGAGGAGCGGCCGGCGGCCTACGCGACCGTGGTCGCCGGCCCGGGCCTCGGCACCCGCCGCGCCGTCCATCCGGGCGACGACCCCGCCGATCCGCTGGTCGCCGCAGCGCTCCCGATGCTCGCCGCGGGCGACACCGGGACCGTGCAGGCCGGCGAGGACACCGTGCTGGTGCACGCGCTGGTCCCGCGGCCGGCGATGTACGTGTTCGGCGCGATCGACCACGCCTCGGCGGTTGCGTCGATCGGGAAGTTCCTGGGCTACCGCGTGACCGTGGTGGACGCCCGGGACGCGTTCCTCACCCCGGAGCGCTTCCCGGACGCCGACGAGCTCATCGCCGAGTGGCCGCACCGGTTCCTCGAGGCCGCGCCGGTGGACCGCCGGACCGTCATCTGCGTCCTCACCCACGACCAGAAGTTCGACGTGCCCGCCCTGCGGGTCGCCCTGTCCACCGACGCCGGCTACATCGGCGCCATGGGCAGCCGGCGCACCACGGAGCGCCGCCACCAGCGGCTGCTGGAGGAGGGCCTCACGGAGGCGGAGCTGGCGCGCGTGCACGCCCCGATCGGGTTGTCGATCGGGTCAAAGACCCCCGAGGAGGTTGCCGTTGCCGTCGCAGCAGAGATCGTCCGCACCTTCCGCGTGGGACCGGTGACACGGGATGAAGCTCGAGCACAGGTTTGAGGTCACCGCCTCGCCCGACCAGGCGATGGCGCTGATGCTGGACGGCAACCGGGTGATCCCCTGCATGCCGGGCGCTGAGCTCGACACGCAGGTGGATGAACGCACCTGGAAGGCGAAGATGACCGTGGCCCTCGGCCCGGTGAAGATGCACTTCGTCGCCGACGTCCACGTCGACCAGATCGACGAGGAGGCCAAGCGCGCGCGCCTGGTGTTCACCGGGCGCGACACGCGGGGGATGGGAAGCGCGCAGGGCGCGAGCGCCGCGCACTTCGTGGGGATCGACGGCGGCCGCACCCGTGTGGAGCTGGACACCGACGTCCAGTTCAGCGGCAAGGCCGCCCAGATGGGACGGCCCAACGTCGTGAACGACGTGAGCCAGACGCTGGTCGGCAAGTTCGCCCACTGCTTGCAGATCCAGCTCACGGGCAGCGCCGAGGAGGCCATGCACGCCCGTGAGGACAGCAGCAAGCCCCTGTCCGGGATCACCGTGATGGGCGCGGCCGCGAAGGGCGCGGTGGGCCGCCTGTTCCACCGGGACAAGGACGAGGACGACACCGACAACGACGAGGGCAAAGGGGACGCGACGTGAGGATCACCCTCACGGTCAACGGGCGCGCGAACGAGGTGGATGTCGAGCCCCGCGACCTGCTGGTCTACGTGCTTCGCGAGAAGCTCGGCCTGACCGGCACCAACATCGGCTGTGACACCTCCACGTGCGGCAGCTGCACCGTCCACGTCGACGGTGAGTCCATCAAGAGCTGCACCCTGCTGGCGGTGCAGTGCGACGGCCGCGCGATCACCACGATCGAGGGCCTGGCCAACGGCTCCCTGCACCCGGTGCAGGAGGCCTTCACGTCCGAGCACGCGCTGCAGTGCGGGTTCTGCACCCCGGGGATGATCATGGCGGCCGCCAGCCTCCTGAACGAGGTGAGCAACCCCACCGAGGAGCAGATCCGCGAGGGTCTCGAGGGGAACCTGTGCCGCTGCACGGGCTACCACAACATCGTGAAGGCGGTGCAGAAGGCCGCCGCGGCCGGATAGGGGGCCACGCATGGCGACCACCGAGCACCGCCCCAACATCGGGGCCACGCCGCGCCGCAAGGAGGACCCGGAGCTCATCACCGGGGAGGCGCGGTACACCGAGGACTTCACCCCGCCGCGCACCGCACACGTGGTGATGGTGCGCAGCCCGTTCGCGCACGCGACCATCCGCGGCATCGACACCACCGCCGCCAAGGCCCACCCGGGCGTGGCGGACGTGCTCACCGCGGCCGACTTCGAGGGCCAGTTCGCCGCGCCGCTGGTGTGCGCGTGGCCCATCGTCGACGACATCAAGATCCCGCCGGTGTACCCGGTGGAGGGCGGCCGTGCCCGGTACGCCGGGCAGATCGTGGCCGTCGTCGTCGCCGACAGCCGCACCGCCGCGCAGGACGCCGCGGAGCTGGTGGAGGTGGACTACGACCCGCTGCCCGCGGTCACCGACCCCGAGGAGGCGATGGCCGACGGGGCGCCGCAGCTGTTCGACGACGTGCCGAACAACGTCACCTACCACTGGAAGTTCCTGGAGCACTCGCCGGTGCCGTCCGCCGGGGACCCCGCGCCCATCGTCGCGAGCGCGCCGGTCGTGGTGAAGGAGCGCTTCCGCCTGGAGCGCCTGGTGCCCAACGCGATGGAGCCGCGCTCCATCCTTGTGGAGCCCAATGCCTCCCAGGGCGAGTTCGTGATGACCTCCGCCACGCAGGTGCCGCACATCGTGCGCACCGTGCTCACGCTCATGACGGGCATCCCGGAGGCCAAGCTCCGCGTGATCGCCCCGGCCGTGGGCGGCGGGTTCGGCAGCAAGCTGCAGGTGTACGCCGAGGACGCCATCTGCCTGGTCCTGGCCCGCAAGCTCGGGCAGCCGGTGAAGTGGACCGCGGACCGCACCGAGGAGTTCGTGTCGGTGCACCACGGGCGCGACCAATGGCAGGAGATCGAGCTCGCCGCCGACGCCGACGGCAAGCTGAAGGCCGTGCGCGTGAAGATCGTGGCGGGCATGGGCGCCCACCACCTGCTGCTCACGCCGGGCATCCCCATGCTCGGCGCCTGGCTGTACGGCGGGTGCTACACCGCCGACGCGTACTCGGTGGAGATCATCGGCGTGTTCACCAACAACACGCCCACGGACGCCTACCGCGGCGCCGGCCGGCCCGAGGCGACGTACGCCATCGAGCGGGCCATGGACGCCCTGGCACGGAAGGTCGGCAAGGACCCGGCCGAGCTCCGGCGGATGAACATGATCCCGACGGACGCCTTCCCGAACTACACGATCATGTCCGGCCTGTCGGTGGACAGCGGCGACTACACCGGGTCGCTCGACAAGCTGCTGGCCACCCTGGACTACGAGGGGCTGCGCCGCGAGCAGGCCGCCCGCCGGGCCTCCGGCGCCAAGAAGCAGCTGGGCATCGGCCTGTCGACGTGGATCGAGATGTGCGGCCTCGCGCCGTCCCGCGTCGCCGGCGCGCTCAAGCTCGTCTGCGGGCTGTGGGAGGCCTGCACCGTGAAGGTCATGCCCACCGGCACCATCCAGGTGATGATCGGCGTGACCGCCCACGGGCAGGGCCACGAGACGACCTTCAGCCAGATGGTCGCCGACCAGCTGGGCGTGGACTACGACGACGTGCAGGTGATCGCCGGCGACACCCTCACGGTGCCGTTCGGGATGGACACCTACGGCAGCCGCAGCCTCTCGGTCGGCGGCATCGCCATGCACAACGCCGGCGAGAAGGTCATCGCCAAGGCGCGCGCGATCGCCGCACACACGCTGGAGTGCGCGGAGGAGGACCTGGAGTTCGCGAACGGCACCTTCACCGTGAAGGGCACCGACAAGAGCTTCGGGATCAAGGAGGCGGCGTTCGCCGCCTGGACCGCGCACAACCTGCCGGACGGCATGGAGCCGGGCCTCGAGGCCACGTACGTCTACGACCCGCCGAACTTCAGCTGGCCCGGCGGGGCGCACGCGTGCGTGACCGAGGTGGACACCGAGACCGGGGCCGTGAAGATCCTGCGGTACGTCTCGGTGGACGACTGCGGCACCATCATCAACCCGCAGATCGTGGAGGGCCAGGTGCACGGCGGCGTCGCCCAGGGCATCGCCGAGGCCCTGTTCGAGGGCGCCCAGTACGACGAGGCCGGCAACCTCGTGACCGGCACGATGACCACCTACCTGGTTCCGTCGGCCGCCGAGATGCCGAACTTCGAGGTGCTGAACAACCCGAACGCGCCGAGCCCCACCAACCCCCTGGGGGTGAAGGGCATCGGCGAGGCCGGCACCATCGCCTCGCCGCCGGCGGTCATCAACAGCGTCGTGGACGCCCTGTCGCACCTCGGGGTGACCAACGTCGAGCGTCCCGCCACCCCGGAGCGGGTGTGGCGCGCGATCCAGGAGGCCGGAAAGTGATCCCCGCGGAGTTCGACTACCGGGTGGCCGGCTCGGTGGAGGAGGCCATCGGCCTGCTCTCCGGCAACGAGGACGCCAAGCTCATCGCGGGCGGCCACTCGCTCATCCCGCTCATGAAGACCCGGCTGGCCCGGCCCTCGCTGCTCATCGACGTGGCGCGGGTGCCGGGACTCACCGGGGTCTCCAGGGACGGCGACACCCTCGTGATCGGGGCGATGACGCGCTGGCACGACCTGGAGCGGGATCCCGTCCTGCGGGAGCACTGCGCCATCGTCGCGGACGCCTCCGGGCAGGTGGGGGACCCCCAGGTGCGGCACGCCGGCACCATCGGGGGCTCGGTCGCGCACGCCGACCCGGCGTCCGACCTCCCGACGGTGCTGCTGGCGCTGGACGCGACGTTCGTCGCCAGGGGCCCGAACGGCGAGCGGTCGATCGCCGCGGGCGACATGTTCCGGGGCTTCTTCGAGTCCGCCCTGGCCCATGACGAGATCCTCACGTCCATCCGGGTCCCCGTGCTGGACGGCATGGGCTCGGCGTACGTGAAGTTCAACCAGCGCGCCATCGACTGGGCGATCGTGGCCGTGGCGGCCGTAGTGCGGCACAGCGGCGGCACGGTGAGCGAGGCCCGGATCGCCCTCACCAACATGGGCACGACGCCCGTGCGGGCGAGCGCTGCGGAGGCCGCCATGGCGGGCGCCTCCGGCGACGCGATCGCGGCGGCCGCCGCCCTGGCCGACCAGGGCACGGACCCGCCCGAGGACACGTTCGCGGGCGCCGACTACCGGCGGCACCTGGCCAGGGTCCTCACCCTCCGCGCCGTCGAACAGGCCATGGGCGCCTGACGACCTCCGGTGATGGCCCTCCGACAGCACCCCGGAGGGCCATCACCGGGCCGCGGTGCCAGACTGACCGGCATGGGAACCGAACCGCTCGCGGATGCCTTCGGGCGCGTGCACCGCTCGCTGCGGTTGTCGGTGACCGACCGCTGCAACCTGCGGTGCCGGTACTGCATGCCCGCCGAGGGCATGCCGTGGCTGGGCCGCGACCAGGTCCTCACCAGGGCGGAGCTCGCACGGCTGGTGGGGGTGTTCGCCGGGTTGGGGGTCACCGACGTGCGGGTCACCGGCGGGGAGCCGCTGGTGCGCCCGGACATCGCCGGGATCATCGGTGACGTGAAGGGCACGCCCGGGATCCGGGAGGTGTCGATCACCACCAACGGGGTCCTTTTGGCCGGGCACATCCATGCGCTGGTGGATGCCGGCCTTGACCGGGTGAACGTGAGCGTCGATTCCCTGGACCCGGAGCGGTTCGCGCAGATCACCCGTCGCCGTGACCTTGACCGGGTCCTTGAGGGCCTGGCGGCATGTGAGGCGTATGCCGGGCTGGGGCCGATCAAGGTCAACGCGGTGGTGCTGCGCGGGATCAGCGAACCCGACGTGCTGCCCCTGGCAGAGCTCGCCCGCCGCAGGCCGTATGTGGTGCGGTTCATCGAGGCGATGCCCCTGGATGCCTCCCGGGAATGGACCCGCGAGCACGTGATGACCGGGGCGGAACTGCGGGAGATGATCGGGGCCCGCTGGCCCATCGAACCATTGGACCGTGAGCGGCCCTCGGCACCCGCCACCAACTGGCGGTACGCCGACGGGGCCGGGCACCTGCAGTTCGTGAGCTCGGTCACCGAACCGTTCTGCCAGGCCTGTGACCGGCTGCGGGTCACCGCCGACGGGATGCTCAGGACCTGCTTGTTCGCCACGGATGAGACCGACCTGCGCGGCCCCCTGCGCCACGGTGCGACCGATGAGGACCTGCAGGGGATCATCCGGGCCGCGGTGCTCGGCAAACACGCCGGACACGGCATCGGCACCGACGGGTGGACCTACCTGGGCCGCCCCATGAGCATGATCGGAGGCTGAGGGTGATCTTCGACGCCCACATGCACGTGGGGGAGTTCCCCCTCTTCGACGTCCGGCTCGACCGCGACGGCCTGGTGGAGCTCATGGCCGAGCACCACTACGGCGGCTGCGTGATCTTCCATCCCGACAACGCGCTGGTGGCCCAGATCCTGGAGTCGGTGCCCGACGCGCACGGGCTGGTGTGGGCGAACCCGCGCATGCCCGACGGCGTCGAGGAGGCGCTGCGGTACATGGACCACCCGCGCTTCGTGGGCGTGAAGATGCACCCGCTGCTCGACGGCTACCACCCGGACGACCCCATCGTGCACCCGGTGTACGAGGGCGCGATCGAGCGGGACGTGCCGCTGCTCATCCACTGCGGCCACCCCATCTTCACGCTGCCGTGGTCCATCGAGGAGGCGGTGCGCCGGTTCCCCAGGGCCAAGGTGATCCTGGGCCACATGGGGCACGGCAACATCATCTACATCAACGGCGCGATCGACGTGGCCGAGCGGAACGAGAACGTCTGGCTGGAGACCTCCGGGATGCCGATGCACACCAAGATCAAGGAGGCCGTGAACCGGGTGGGCACCGACCGGGTGCTGTACGGCTCCGACGCGCCGTTCCACCACCCCGAGGTGGAGATGGCGAAGGTGCGGCTGTCCGGGCTGTCCGACGACCTGGTGGACCGGGTGATGGGGGACAACGCCGTGCAGCTGTTCCTCGGCGGCCGGTAGGGGTGCGAGTCACCGGGCTGCTGCTCGCCGCCGGGTCGTCCCGGCGCATGGGCCGGCCCAAGCAGCTCATCGCGATCGCGGGCAGGCCGCTGGTGGTGCACGCCGTCGACGCGCTCCGGGACGGCGGCGTGCAGGACGTCCTGGTGGTGCTGGGCGCCGCCGCGGAGGACGTCGCCGCGGTGCTGCCCGCCGGCGTGCGCACCGTGGTGAACCCCGCTCACGCCACCGGACAGGCGTCGTCGCTGCGCGCCGGCCTCGCCGCGCTGGACGACGGCGTGGACGCCGTGGTGGCGATGGTGTGCGACCGGCCCGGGGTGACGGCCGCCGCCGTGCGTGACGTGGTGGCGGCCGCGAGCGCGCACCCCCGGTTCCCGGCGGCCGCCGCGCGGTACGACGACGTGCGCGGCCATCCGGTGCTGCTGCGCCGGGAGCTCTTCCCGGAGCTCGCCGCCCTCACGGGGGACACGGGGGCCCGGGCGATCCTGGGCCGCGTCCCGGTGCTGGACGTCCCCGTGCCCGGGCCGGCGCCACCCGACGTCGACACGCCGGAGGACCTGGCGGCCGCTCAGGCGGGCTGATCGCCGGCGCGCAGCCGCAGCGACAGGACGGCGGCCCCGAGGGCGATCACCGCGCACGCCGCACCGATGACCGCGTAGCCGGGGCTCGCGTACACGGGGCCCATCGCCGCCGCGCCCAGGGTGACGCCGATGTAGGTGGTGCAGCTCATGAGCGCGACCACGGCGCCGCGCCCCGCGGGCATCGCGTTGGTGGCCAGGGTGGCCATGCCCGTGAGGAACGCGCACTGCTGGGTCCCCATGAGCACCAGCACTGCGGCCAGCAGCACGGGCAGGGCCGCCGCCCACGGCAGCGCCACGTACACGCCCGTGAGCACCACGAGCGTCACCGTGACGGTGCGGGCCTTCCCGAGCCGGTCGATGAGCCCGCCGTTCACGGACATGAACGCCACGCCCACCCCGTAGAACAGGATGAGGGCGCCGGCGACGCCGCTCCGCACGTCGAGCTCCTCGCGCAGGAAGGTGCCGAGGTAGGTGTAGACGCCGTAGAAGGCCAGCATGTCCAGCAGGTTCACGGCGAGCAGCCATCGCACCGCGGGCTCGCCGAGCGCCCGCCGAAGCCCCACCCTGGCGCCCGCGTCGCCGGCGCGGGCGGCGCCGGACCCCGAGGGCAGGAGCCGCACCGCGAGCACCGTGGCGAGCGCCGCGAGTCCGGCGAGGGCCGCGAGGGCCTCACGCCATCCGGCGACCTGGCCGATGAACCCGCCGGCCGGGACGCCGGCGACCAGGGCCAGCGCCCACCCGGCGATCACCCAGCCCATCACGCGGGCGCGGCTCTCGTACGGCACCTCGTCGCCCACCCAGGCGTACGCCGCGGGCAGGAACAGGCCGGTCCCGACGCCGCACAGGGCGCGGCCCGCCACCAGGCTCAGCAGGCTCGGGGCGGCGGCGCACAGGATCCCGGCGACGGCGAACACCACGAGGCCCGCCAGGATCGCCCCGCGCCGGGAGGCACGGTCGGCGACCCATCCCGCGGCCGGGGCGACGATCGCGACGGCGAGGCCGTAGACGCTCACCGACAGGCCCGCGGCGTCGACGCCTGTGCCGAAGTCCGCCGCGATGTCCTCCAGCAGCGGGGAGATCACCAGCGCCTCGGATCCCACGGCGAACACCCCGAGCAGGAGCGCGACCGTGGCGGCCACGAGGGCGCGGCCCTGCAGCACCGGGCGGGGGGCGGCGGTCATCGCCGGAGTCTGCCCGGTGCGGGCCGGGTTGGCGGCCCCTGCGGCGTGGTAGGTGTCATCCGACGGCGACCGGAGGTGACGACGTGCCGGTGGGCATCCGCTACATCGTCCACGACGTGGAGGCGGCCATCGCGTTCTACCGCGATCTGCTGGGGTTCGAGCTGGTGATGCACCCCGCTCCGGGCTTCGCGCGGCTGCGGCTCGGCGCGATCCAGCTCAACCTGAACGCCCCGGGCGCCGGCGGCGCGGGCACCGCGGGCGGCCACCCGGAGCCCGGAGGGTGGAACAGGTTCCAGATCCCCACCGCCGACCTCGACGGCCTCGTGCTGCGTCTGCGCGACGGCGGCGCCGTGTTCCGGGGCGAGCCGGTGCGGGGAATGGGCGGCCGGCAGGCGCTGGTGGAGGACCCGTCGGGCAACGTCGTGGAGCTGTTCGAGCCGGGCGCGGGCCGGTGACGGCGCCGCACCGGTACGCTCGGCGCATGGCGAGGCTCGGCGCGCGCGGACCGGAACTGCACCCCATCGGGCTCGGGGCGATGGGCCTGTCGGGGACCAGCTACGGGCCGGCCGACGACGCCACCGGGATCGCCGCGATCCACGCCGCGCTCGAGCTGGGCGTGACGCACATCGACACCGCGGACGTGTACGGCACCGACGGCCACAACGAGCGGCTGGTTGGCCGGGCGGTCGCCGGTCGGCGGGACGAGGCGTTCATCGCGACCAAGTTCGGGTTCATCGGCGCCGGCACCGACCTGCGCGTCGACGGCCGCCCGGAGCGCGTGGGCCCATGCGTGGCCGCCAGCCTGGAGCGGCTCGGCGTCGAGGTGATCGACCTGCTGTACCTGCACCGCGTGGACCCGGAGGTCCCGGTGGAGGAGACGGTGGGCGCGATGGCCCGCGAGGTGGAGGCTGGGCGCGTCCGGTTCCTGGGGCTCTCGGAGGCCGGCGCCGCCTCGGTGCGCCGCGCGCACGCGGTGCACCCCATCGCCGCGGTGCAGTCCGAGTATTCGTTGTGGTGGCGGCGCCCGGAGCGCGAGCTGCTGCCGGTGCTGCGGGAGCTGGGCATCGGACTGGTGCCGTTCAGCCCCGTCGGACGCGGGCTGTTGGGCGGGTCGCTCACCTCGGCGGCGGACCTGGCGGACGGCGACCTGCGGCGCGGGCTCCCGCGGTTCCAGGGGGAGAACCTCGACCGGAACCTCACCCTCGCCGACGCGGTGCGCGCGGTGGCCGGCAGGCTCGGCGCCACACCGGGCCAGGTCGCGCTGGCGTGGCTGCTGACCCGCGGGGACATGGTCCTGCCGATCCCCGGCATGCGCACGCCGGGGCGCGTGCGGGAGAACGCCGCCGCCGCCGACCTGACCCTGCCCGCGGAGGCGGTCGCCGCGCTGGAGGCGGCGTTCCCGGAGGACCTCGCCGCCGGCGACCGGTACCCGGAGCACCTGCAGCGCTACATCGACGGCTGAGGGTCAGTCGTTTCGGCCCGTGAGGGCCAGCTTGACCCCGAGGGCCATCACGGCGAACGCCCCGGCGCCCCCCACGTGCACCAGCCGCTCCGGCCGGCGCGCGAACCACCGCTGCGCCGTCCCCGCCGCGACGCCCCACGCGCCGTCCGAGACCATCGCGATGGCCGCGAACACGAGGCTCAGGATCCCCATCTGCAGCCACACCGGCGCCCCGTCCCGGTCGACGAACTGGGGGAGCACGGCGCCGAAGAACACCACCACCTTGGGGTTCGTCACGCCGACGACGAAGCCGTCCCGCACGATGCGGCGCGTCGGGATGCGCCGCACCTCGCCCGCGGCCAGCGCCGCCGGCAGGTCCCCCCGGTGCCGCCACATCTGCACGCCCAGGAACACCAGGTACGCGGCGCCGGCGAGCTTGACCACCGTGAATGCCGTGAGGCTCGTCGCGATGATCCCGCCGAGTCCCGCGGACACCAGCCACGCCAGCAGCAGCGCCCCGGCGGTGTTCCCCGCGGTCGTCGCCAGCGCCGCCCGCCGCCCCAGCGCCACACCGCGGCTCACCGCGAACAGCACCGACGGCCCCGGCACCACGATGATCACCAGCGCGGCCAGCGCGAACCCGATGATCTGGTGGGCGGACATCCCGCGATCCTAGGGCCTCCCGGTCCCGGGAACGTGCAATTGCACACCGCGACGTCCAATTGCACACCCCGTGCCCCGCCACGGCCGGGCCCCGCCTCCCGCGCGCCGCGTCGTCGATGTGCAATCGCACACGCGGACGTTCAATTGCACGCTCCTCGAGGCAGCCGCGGTCGTCGCGGAGGTCCCCGTGGTGCCGCTCGCGTGAGGACCGGCTCGGGACGGCACCGAACGGACCCTGGCCGTGCCTCTCCGACGCCGGTCACCAGGGAACGCGATCCCCATGCGGGGTCTCGATGTGCAATTGCACACCGCGACGTGCACTTGCACATCACCGGCACCCGGGCGGTGCCTCCGCGGGCGCCCGGGCCGCGCGCGAGGCGGGGCACTTCCGGCGCAGGATCGTCACGGCCGGCCCGCCCGGTCACGGGGGCCGGGGCGCACCCCTGGGTGCGCAGGCCGGGCGTGATCCGTGGCGATGACCTGACACGGAGCGATCGAGCGAGGCCCGGCCGGCGGTCACCGACGCGGGACGTCGGGGCCCCGGCCGGCGGCCTCCCGGGGATGTGCAATTGCACACCGCGACGTTCAATTGCACGTCCCCGGCCGCGCGGGGCGGCCGGGGACGAGGACGTGTGCGGCTAGCGCTTCTTCTTCTTGGGGAGGCGCCGGGCCGGGGGTGGGGTGGGGGCCGACTGGAGGGCGCCCTCGGCGACCTGGGCGACCAGGCCGACGGCGATGGCGGCGGGGATGCCGGCGAGGCCGACGACGTCCTGGACGGCGGCCTGCTCGGCGGCCTTGATGCCGGCGACGACGCCGTCGGTGTCCTTGAACGCCTTCATGATCACGCGGAAGGCGTGCACCTGGGCGGCGTCCTCGCACAGGCCCATGCCGACGTGCTGGATGCCGTGCGCCTCCACGAGGCCCTCACGGGACAGGCCGGGGGCGCCGCCGCCGTGGGCGACCACCTCGTGGAGGGCACCGAACCCGGCGGCGCGGCCGAACAGGGAGCCGGCGTCGCGGGCGATGCGGAGGGCCATCTGCGGCTCCCAGGCGTCGCCCTGCTCCGGGTGGCGCTCCAGCAGCGCGGGGAGGAGCTGCTCGGGGTTGTGGTGCCCGTGCTCGTCGGCGTCCTCCGCGGCGTCCTTCTCGGCCTTCTCGGCGAGCCACGCGGTGCACACCGCGCAGTCGGCGTCGATGCCGAGGGCCTCGTGGCCGAGGGCGAGGAGCTTCGGGGTGGGGTCGTCCTCCTCCTCGTCGTCCTCACGCTGCGCCTGGGCCTGCAGGTACTCGTCCGCCTTGGCGCGGTCGAACCGGCCGTCCTCGCCGACGCCCTCGGCCAGCAGCTCGGTGACGGCCGGGGCGAGGTCCAGGGGCAACGTGGCGGCGAGGCCGACGGTCTCCGCATCGCTGTTGCGCATGCCGCGCAGGATCGCCGGCGGGGTGCGGCGCAGCCGCTCCACCAGGTCCCCCTGGGGCACCAGCCCGGTCTCCTCCATCAGCCGGTCCAGCAGGATCTGGGTGAGCGAGTACTGCTCCATCAGGCGTTCCTTTCCCCGGTGACCCCGGAGGCGACGGCCCGGCGGGCGGGAGCACCGTCCAGGACCTCGCGGTAGATGTCCTCGACCTGGCGCGCAACGATGGGCCAGGCATAGCGTTCCTCGGCGACCGTGCGGCCACGCGCGCCCCAGTCGCGGCGCAGGGCGTCGTCGGTGAGCACCTCCGCCAGCCCCGCGGCGAGGGCCGCGGCGTCGTCACAGGGCACGAAGCGCCCCGGGGCGCCGTCCCGGATGACCTGCCGGAACCCGACGTTGTCGGCGCACACCACGGGGATGCCCGACGCGAACGCCTCCAGCAGCACCACCCCGAACGACGCGAGGGTGCACGGTGCGGCCAGCACGGTGGCGTGCCGGTACATCTCGGGCCGCTCGTCCTTCAGCAGGCCCTCCCAGCGGATGCGGTCCCACACGCCCAGGCGCTTCGCGGTGTGCTCGTAGTACGGCCGCATGGGGCCGTCCCCGATGACCTGCACCTCGAAGTCGTGCCCCTGGTCCTGCAGGATCTTCGCGGCGTCCAGCAGCGTGTGCAGGCCGTTGCGCGGGTCGAAGCGGCCCACGAACAGGATCCGCGGGGGACCCGGGTTGCGCGGCTCGCCGTCCTCCAGCGGCCGGAACAGGGTGGTGTCGATGCCGTTCGGCACCACGTCCCACGGGCCGGGGAAGTACTGGTCCAGGCTCATCACGCACGCCTGGGACACCACGATCTTGCGGTCCAGATTGCGCAGGGCGGCGCTCACGTACGGGTGGCCGAGCCGGTAGCCCCAGTGCCCGCCGTCGAAGTACGTGTGGAAGGTCCCCACCGTGCACGGCGCCTTGGAGATCTTGGTCCCGAGCAGCGACAGGACCGGGGGCGCGAGGCCCTGGGTGTGCACCACGTCGGCGTGCGCCATCGCGCGGGCCAGCCGGCCCTTGAGGCCCATGCCCAGCGTGATGCGCGCGATCGACCCGTTGCTGACCACCGGGACCGACCGGCCCACGCGGACCGTGCGGTACCCGTGCAGGGCGCGGTTCTCGGCATCGACCGCCTCGGCGCGGGCCCGCTCGTGGCGGTTGGTGTTGCTGGTGATCACGGTGACGTCGTGGCCCAGGGCGGCGAGCTCCGCCGACAGGAAGTGCACGTGCTCGGAGATGCCGCCGAGCACCGGGTACGCGTACTCGGTGACCATGGCGATGCGCAGGGGGCGGCTCACCGGGCGCCCGCCCCGCTCAGGGCCGCCTCGGCCGGGGTGCCCGGGTCGCCGCCGCCGCGGCCGTATTGCCAGGGCCGCGGGATGTCACGGGAGCTCACCAGGTGCACGAGGCCGAGGCCCAGCAGCACGCAGGTGGCGCCGCCGACGCCGTCGAGCCAGTAGTGGTTCGCGGTGGAGATGGTCACCCACGCCATCCAGACGGGGATGATCCACACCAGGTACCGCCAGCGGCCCGCGGGACGCAGGAGCCAGGTGAGCGCCAGGGCGTAGAAGAACGAGTAGCCGATGTGCAGCGAGGGCATCGCCGCGAACTCGTTGCGGAACGGCTGGAACCAGTCGAGTGCGCCGCCAAGTTTCAGGGCCTCCTTCGTGGTGTCCTCGAGGCCCAGGTCGAGGAAGCGGGGCGGGGCGAGCGGGTAGAGCCAGAACACGAGCACGGCGAAGATGTGCGTGCCCCAGAACCAGTTCCTCACGAAGGCGTACTCCGGCTTCCTGATGAGCCAGACGAGCGTGAAGAACGCGATGAACCCGGGGGTGTGGGCGAGCGTGTAGTACCACTTGACCACGGACTCCCCGCCCGTGATCGCATGGGTGATGTCCTGGATGTTGCCCTCGATGTGCAGCCCCAGGGTGCTCTCCAGCGACACGACGTCCTGCGCGTGGCCGTACGCCCGGGCGATGTCCGCCCGGCTCTCCGGGGCCACCAGGTCACGCGCCGCCTCGTAGGCGAACGTGAGCACGAAGAAGAGCAGCACCTCGAAGGCCCCGTGCCACCGGGCGCGCCAGATCCGTGAAGCCCACACGGCGAAGGACCCTACCAATGCCGCGGGGCCCGGCACCCGGATGCGGGGCTCACCGGCGAGGGATCTCGTCGCCCTCCTCGAGCACCAGGGCGAGCGCCGGGCAGGCGGCGACGGCCCGCCGCGCGTGCCCCTCCAGGCCCCGCATCACCGGGGCCGGGTCGATGATGGGGTACCCCCACTCGTCCAGGGCGATGCGCTCCGGGAACAGCTCGGCGCACAGGCCGTGGCCGGCGCACCGGATCCAGTCGACGCGGATGCGGCTCACCGCGCGGCCCCGGCGGGCACGGGCAGGACGGGGCGTCCGTCGCCGGTGCAGGCGCGGTCCACCACGTGCCGGCGGATCTCCGCCGCGAACACGCGCAGGCCGCTGCGGATGAACGCCACGGCGCCGTCCGGGTGACGGCACGCCCCGCGGCGCTCGGTGAGGGCCAGCCACCGCTCCAGATGGTCCAGGTCGCGGCCGTCGCCGCGGGCCAGGCGTTCCAGTCCGCCCGCGATGGCGTCCAGGCCGTTCACGCAGGGCCCGCACTGCCCGGCGCTCTCCCGCGCCAGGTACCGCGCCACCCGCGCGAGCTCCACGACGCCGCACGACCCGGTGGACAGCACCACGATCGCGCGCGCCCCCAGCGCCCCGCCGTGGGCCCGCAGGCCGGCGTCGCTGAGCGGCAGGCCGGCGACGTCGCGCCCGTCGATCCATGAGCCGAAGTACCCGCCCACCAGCACGGCCCGGACGGGGCCGGTGGGCCCGCCGGCCGCGGCCAGGAGGTCGTCCAAGGGCATGCCGAGGGCGATCTCGTGCACGCCCGGGCGCTCGACCGCACCGGTGAGCGTCACCAGCGCGGAGCCCGGTTCGTCGCGTGTGCCGACCTCCCGGAACCAGCGCGGCCCGTGACGTGCGATGAGCGCCGCCTGGCAGGCGGTCTCGCAGTTCTGGACGAGGGTGGGACGGCCGCCCAGGCCGCGCTCGAACGGACGCGGCGGGGTGGTGGTGGGCAGGCCCGGCCCGCCGTTGAGCGCGCTGATGAGGGCCGTCTCCTCACCGGACACGAAGCGGTGCGGCACCGCGCGCACCTCGATGCGCATGCGCTCGCTCACCGACCGGGCGTCCCGCTCCCGCAGGGCGGCGGCCAGCGCCGCGTGCTCCGCGGGCATCGCCTCGGAGACGGCCACCACGGCGTCACCGGCGCCCACCGCGGCGGCGAGGGCGACGGCCCCGTCCAGCACCAGGTGCGGCGCCAGGCGCAGCAGCAGGCGGTCCTTGCCGCTCACCGGTTCGCCCTCGGTGGCGTTCACCACCACCGCGGTGTTCCGCCGTGCGGCCACGGCCGCCATCTTGGTGCCGGCCGGGAAGCCGGCGCCGCCCCGGCCGCGCAGGCCGGCGGCGGTGACCGCGCCGATGAGCCCGTTGTCCGGCCGGCCCGGCTCGGGCCGCACCGGCAGCGGGCCGTGCACGGCGAGAAGCCGGTCCAGGGGCAGCGCGCCCCGCGGGTCGAGCCCGCGCAGCAGCCGGGGCAGGGGGGCCGCGCTCACGCGGTCCTCACCGGTTGCGCGACGAGGGTGCCGTGCACGGTGCCGGCCAGCAGGTCGACGTCCTGGAGGTCGATGGTGATGCGGTAGGCCTCGGGACGGTGCCCGGGTGCGCGGACCGTCATCGCGATGTGCCGCCCGTCCAGGGCCGAGACCTCGCCGGTGTACCGGGCCGGGTCGGTGACCGGCCCGAAGGTCGCCCGGCTCACGCGCATCGCCACGCCGCCGCCCGGCAGGGCCGGCCCGTGCAGGGCCACGCGGACGGTGGTGCGGACGTCGCCGGAGGTCACGGCGTCCACACGCACGGTGATCTCCCCGGTGGCGTCCTGGGCGCTCTCGACGAGGGTGCCGGTGGCGGGCGCCGAGAACCCGGTGCCCGGGAGGCCGGTCGCGGCCCGCGCCGCCGTCGTGCCGCCGCCGCCCAGGAGCGTGGCGGGGGTGCCGGCCCTCGCGGCCCACCCGGGCTGCAGGGGGCCCGATGCGAACCAGGCCACGGCGAGCACGGGCACCGCGACGGAGGCCAGGCCGAGGCCCAGGCGCAGGGGGCGGTGTTCCGCGCCGGCGCGGGCGAGGCGCCAGGCGACGGCCGCCCCGACGACCGCGAGGCAGCCGGCGGCCACCAGGACCATCCAGCCCCGGGGCGCGTCCGTGCCGGTGCCGAGCGCGTGCAGCATGGCCACGGGCCACACGGCGTACGCCGCCCAGTGGAGGCCGCGCCAGGTGCGAAGCCCGATCCGCACGCGCAGCAGGCTGGTCACCGCGAGCGCGACGAGCAGGTCGAGGGCCACGGCACCCAGCCCGAGCCAGACGGGGCGGTACGGCGAGGCGAACGGGACCACGGCGTCCAGCAGGCGGATGGGCGCGTAGCCGTCGGCGAGGGTCGTCAGGACGTGGACGGCCAGGAACGCCAGGCTCAGGAGGCTGATGTTGCGGTGCAGTCCCGAGGTGACGAACCGCGGGGTGCGGCGCCCGCCGACGCGCAGCGTCGAGGCGATGCCGAGCACCAGCGACGCCGTGAGGAGCAGCAGCACCGTGACCCCGCTGCCCCGCGTGAGGTACCAGTACGCGTGCGCGCTCACCGGGGGTCCTCCGGCCATCCGCACACCGTGACCACCCCGCCGTCGTGCGCCGCAAGGCGGGCCGGCAGGCCCCGCCCGGTGAGCCACTCCGGTGCGCCGTCACCCATCACCATCGCCGCGGTGGAGGCCGTGTTCGCGGCCACGCAGGAGCCGGCGGCGACGCTCACGATGCGCCACGCCGTCCCCGCCGGCGCGCCCGTGCGCGGGTCGATGAGGTGGTGCATCTCCCGGCCACCGGCCCGCCAGCGGCGCACCGCGGTGCCGGAGGTCGCGAGGCCCCCTTCACCGATCGACACGACGGGCCCCGCGGACGCCGGGTCCGCCGCGTGGTCGTCGGCGATGAGCACGCTCCACCCGCCCGGGGGCGGTGGGCCGGCCACCGCGATGTCGCCGCCCAGGGACACCAGCACACCGCAGCCGGCGGCCTCCCGGGCCGCATCCGCCGCGCGGTCGGCCGCCAGGGCCTTGGCCGTTGCGCCCAGGTCCAGGAGCGTCCCGGCCGGCATCCGCACGGTGCCCGCGCCGTCATCGAGCTCCACGGCCCCCCAGCCGGGCGCGGGGCGGAAGGCGACCGGCGCACGCCCCAGGTCCGCGACGCGCCGGAAGGTCCGGTCATAGCCGGCGCGCCGCACCGCGCCGCCCACCGTGGGGTCGACGGCGCCGCCGGTGTCGCGTGCCGCGTCCAGGGCGACCCGGATCGCGGCGCAGAGCAGCGGCCCCACGGGGGTGCGGCGCCCGGCGGCCCCGTTGAGGCGCTGCAGCTCCGAGTCCGTGCGGAACCTGCTGCACGCCGCGTCGAACTCGGCGGTCACGCGGCGCAGCGCATCGCGGGCGGCGGTCAGGGCGGCCGGGTCCGTCACGCACACCACGGCCCCGGTGCCGAGGGCCCGGAGGTGCGCCGTGGCGACCGCCGGCGTCACGACCCGCCCGAGACCACCACGGGGGGCACGGAGGCCGGCAGCGGCGCCTGCACCTGGGGGGTGACCGCCGGCGCCACCGCGCCGGAGCCCGCCAGGGACTCCTCCTCGCGCTCCCGTTCCATCGCGGCGAGCGCCTCCCGGGACACGCGCTGCTCCCAGGCGGTCTCCTCGCGGTCGGCGGCGCGGGCCCTGCGCGTGGCGAGCGCGGTCTCACGCACCGCCTCGGTGCGGCTCGCCGACCCGAGCCGGAGCCCGAGCCGGTCGGGGTGCCCGATGCCAGCACGGCGACGGCACCGGTCGCCAGCACGCCCGCGGCGATCGCCGCACCGGTCACGGCGCGCACGCGCCGGTCGCCGCGCGCGCGGGCGGCGAGGCGGGCCGCCATGGCGCGGCGGTGCTCCTGGAGGGGGTCGTACGGGGCGGGGGACGGCATGCCACCAATGGTCGCACCGGGTTCCTGTGAAACCCCTGTGAGAAGGGTCAGGAATTGTCCTGGAAGGCCCCTTGGATCGGGCGGGAGCCCCGCCAGGGCGGCTCGGCGGCGAGCCCCTCCAGGAACGCCGCCGCGGCCGCGGCCCGGTGCGCGATGCTCCCGGTGTCCACCCACTCGTCCATGCCGTGCAGGCCGCCGCCCAGCGGGCCGAGCCCGTCGAGGACCGGCAGGCCCGCCCCCGCCAGGTGGTTGGCGTCGGACACGCCGCCCACGGCGCGCGGCTCCGCGCCGTCCCCGTGGGCCCGCGCGTACCGCGCGGCGAGCGCCGCGGTGCGGTCCCCGCCGGGCATCGGCGGGCAGCCCACCGCGCAGCGCACCGTCACCGCCACCTCGCGGTGCGCCCCCAGGACGGCGGCGGCCTCCGCGATGCGCGCCTGCACGGCCTCCAGGGCCTCCTCGGAGCCGGACCGCACGTCGATCGCCGCCAGGGCGGCGTCCGGCACCACGTTGACGGCGCTGCCGCCGGAGAAGGTGCCGACGGTCACGTCGGTGCCGGCGTCCGGGTCGGCGAGCGCCTCGGCGGCCAGCACGACCTCGGCCAGCGCGGTCACCGCGTTGCGGCCGGAGGACGGGTCGCGCCCGGCGTGCGCGGCGCGCCCCCGGGCCTCCACCTCCAGCACCCGCCGTCCCCGCCGCGCCACGACCACGCCGCCCCCGGCCGGTGCGGGCTCGAACACCAGGCCCGCGTCGGCCTCCGCGGCCTCGGCGACCAGCAGGTCACGGCTGCGCGGCGCGCCCAGCTCCTCGTCCGGGGTCAGCAGGAGCCGCCACCCCAGGCCGGGCGCGGCCGCCGAGGCCTCCAGGCCGGCCAGGGCGGCGAGCATCACCAGGATGCCGCCCTTCATGTCCGCGACGCCGGGCCCCGTGAGCACCCCCCCGTCGCGCGTCTCGACCGGGGGACCGGGGAACGCCGGCCCGTGCACCGTGTCGTGGTGGCCCACCAGCAGCACCCGGAAGGGCGCGTCCCACCGCCTGGTGACCCGCACCGCGGCGCCGCCGCCCGGCAGGTCCACGAGGTCCGGGGTGCCGCCGAGCGCCGCCGCCCGGCCCAGGACGAGTCCGGCCATGGCAGCGAGGCCCTCGGGGTCGCCGGATCCCGACGGCTGCCGTGCCCACGCCGCCAGCACCTCCGGCGCGTCCGCGGCGGCGGCCCGTGCCGCGTCGCCGGCCGCGCTCACGGCTCGTCGCCGGTGCGCGTCCTGCGGCAGCGGAGCGCCGGCTCCTCCACGTTGGTGACCGCCGCCCCGTCGCGCACCACCACGCAGTACGGCCAGATGTGGGGCTCGCCGAAGTTCACGTTGCACCGGAAGATGGGCTCCCCGCGCCCGGACGTGGCGTCCGAGGCGGCGCACCGCACGTAGTGCGTGGACAGCGACCGGGCCTCCAGGCGCGCCTGCAGCGCGCCCTCCGCGCCCGCCACCGTGGCGGGGAAGGACGCGGGGGTGGCCGGCTGGGCGGGGGACGAGGGGGAGCCGTCCCCGCCGCCGCAGCCGGCAACCAGTGCCGCGATGGCGAGCACCGCGGCGATCCGGCGGGTCATGCGGGCTGCTCCACCTCCACCAGGTACCCGTCGGGGTCCCGGACGAAGAACCGGTGGCCGCCCCAGGGCGGCGAGTACGGCGGGGCGAGCATGTCCGCCCCGGCCGCCACCAGCTGCGCGTGGACGGCCATGCAGTCGGCGACCTCCAGCACCAGGACCACCGCCGCGGAGGCGGGGTCCGGGGGCGCGACCATCATCACCCCCGGCCGGTCCTCGGCCGGATGGCCCTGCTCGGCCAGGGACAGC
Organism: Thermoleophilia bacterium; assembly: GCA_046330435.1. Classification (GTDB taxonomy): domain Bacteria; phylum Actinomycetota; class Thermoleophilia; order Miltoncostaeales; family Miltoncostaeaceae. Next base: position 183,533 of record JAXLST010000012.1, read on the forward strand.
CGCATCCCCGCCCGCACCAGCGTCGCGTACGGCGGGTCGTCGTACAGGGCGTCCACGTCGAAGCCCATGAGGTCGCGGTAGAAGGCGACCGACCGGTCGACGTCGGCGACGGCCAGGATGGCCCCGGCCCGGGTGACGGGGAAGGCGGGCATCAGCTGTGGGACATGCCCGCGTCCGCCACCAGCAGCTGCCCGGTCACCCAGCCCGCCTCCTCGGAGGCCAGGAACGCCACCGACGGGGCGATGTCGGCGGCCACGCCGCGCCGGGGGATGCACTGCAGCATCTGGACGAACTCGAACGCCTCGTTGTGGGGGCTCGCGAGCGTGCCCTCGGTCTCGGTGAGGCCCGGCGCCACGGCGTTGACGGTGATGCCGTGCTTGCCGATCTCGCGGGCCAGCGCGCGGGTGAAGCCCAGGACGCCGCCCTTGCTCGCCACGTAGTGGGCGAGGTTGGGGGTGCCGGCGAGGACCACGTTGCTGCAGATGTTCACGATGCGCCCGTAGCCGGCCTCGCGCATCGGCCGGTGGCCGTGCAGGCAGCACAGGAACATGCCGTCGAGGTTGACGCTCATGATGCGCTTCCACTCGGCGAAGTCGAGGTCGTCCCACGGCACGAACGGCACGATCGCCGCGTCGTTGACCAGGGCGTCCAGGCGGCCGAAGTGGGAGAGGGTGTCGGCCACCATGCGCTTGACGTCCTCCTCGGAGGAGACGTCGACCTTCATGCCGATCCCGCCCGCGGGGGCGGCCGCCTCGGCGCCGGGGCCGTTGAGGTCCGCGACGACGACCTTGGCGCCCTCCGCCGCGAGCTTGTCGGCGATCGCCTTCCCGATGCCCTGCGCGGCACCGGTGACGATGGCCACGCGTCCGTCCATCTTGCCCATGCTCACACCTCGTAGAAGTCGGGTGCGTGGCGGTAGGTGCCCCACGCGTCCATGTCGTGCGTGAAGAAGACCTGCGCGTCGTGCTCCTCGGCGAGCGCCTTCACCCGGCGGATCGCCCGCACCCCGGCGACCGGGTCGATGTGGAAGCCCGGCTGCAGGGTCCGGTCCCAGGCGTCCTGCGTGTAGGTCACGTCGAAGGGGAAGAGCATCGCCCTCCCGCCCTCGGGCGTCACGAGCAGCGAGTAGTGGCCCAGGGTGTGGCCGGGGGTCTCGAACAGGTGCAGGCCCTTGGCGATCTCCTGGTCGCCCGTGATCGGCACCAGCTTCGCGTCGGGGTGGTCCCAGCCGTGGTCCGAGTAGCCGAAGTGCTCGAACGGCTCGCAGTTGCGGGCCTGCGCGATCTCCTTGGCGTGCACCAGCACCCGGGCGTCCGGCAGCAGCTTGTTGCCGCCCACGTGGTCGAAGTGCAGGTGGGACATCACCAGGGTCGTCACGTCGGACGGCCGGAACCCGCACAGCGCCAGCTGCGCGGGGATCGTCTGCTCAGGGGTCTGCTCCGGCAGCTCGAACGGCAGGACGGCCTTCACGTGCTCCAGGTCGTAGCCGGAGTCGAACAGGAACAGGCCCTCGTCGTGCTGGATGAGCACCGAGTAGACGGGGAACCGCACCGGGTTCCCGCAGCCGAGGTTCCAGGTGATGTGCGCCTGGTCGATGACCAGGCTCCCGGAGTCCAGCAGCCAGATCTTCACGGCTCAGCCCGCCTTCGCCTCGGAGGCCTCGATGGCCTTGCGGACGGTCACGAACGCCGCGGCCCGCTGCTTGCGCAGCTCGTCGATCTGCTCCGGGGTGTAGTCGAACAGGCCGCCGCCGGTCTTCATGCCGAGGCGCCCCTTCGCGATGAGGTCCTGGATGGTGCTGGACACGTCGTCGCGGTTGCAGAGGTCCTTGTTGAGGTAGGACCCGACCGCGTTGTAGATGTCCATGCCGGCCATGTCGAGCAGCGCCATCGGGCCGATGACCGCGAGCTTGTAGCCGATGCCCCAGCGGACGTTGAGGTCGAGGGCCTCGGGGGACACGATGCCCCGGTCCACCAGGTCGAGGCACTCCCGCATGATCGCGTAGAGCACGCGGTTCTCGACGAAGCCGGGGACCTCCTTCTCGATGACCGGGTGGTAGCCGATCTCCCGCACCAGGGCGCAGGTGCGGTCGACGACCTCCTGGCTGGTCTTCTCGCCCGGGATCACCTCGATCATGGGGATGAGGTGCGGGGGGTTGGACCAGTGGTTGCCGATCACCCGCTCGGGGTGCTCGCACACCTCGGCGATCGCGGTAATCGGGATGCCGGAGGTGTTGGACGCCAGCACCGTCTCGGGCGAGCAGAGCTGCTCGAACTGCTTGAAGATCTCGTGCTTGAGTTCGAGGCGCTCCGGGATGGCCTCCAGCACGAGGTCGCAGCCCTCGAGCGCCGACGCGAGGTCGGTGTGGTAGCTCACGGACCCGCCCGGCGCCGACGGCGCCTCCAGCCGGTCGAGGACGCCCTCGGCCATGCCGACCATGCCCTTCGCGCGCTCCAGCGCGTCCGCGCTGACGTCGTACATCGTCACGGTCACGCCGATCCGGGCGAGCGTGGCGCCCATCCCCGGACCCATCGTGCCGGTGCCGATCACGGCGATCCGGTTGAACTCCGCCACCTCACACCTCCGAGCGTTGGTCGTTGCGCGACTGGATTGCCCGCCACACGCGCTCCGGCGTGAGCGGCAGCTGGTTCACCGGGACCCCGGCGTCGGCGGTGGCCGTCGCGAGCGCGGCCGCCATGGCCGCGAGCGATCCCTCGCCGCAGCCCTTCGCACCGAACGGGCCGGGCCCGTCGGCGTTCTCGACGATCACGCAGAACATCTCGCGCGGGATGTCCTTCGTGGTCGGCACGCGGTACTCCAGGAGCGTCTCCGTGGAGAGGTGGCCGCCGTCGAACAGCACCTCCTCGAACAGGCCGGTGCCGAGGCCCTGGATGCCGCCGCCCTCGTCCTGGCGCTCGACGAACGCCGGGTTGATGGCCCGGCCGACGTCCGCGATGGTCGCGGTGCGCAGGGCCGTCACGACGCCGGTGTCGGGGTCCACCCGCACCTCGGCGGCGCCCACGGCCACCTCCCAGAACACCGGGCCCTCGGCGTAGGAGCCGTCGCCCTCCGGGTGCACGTCGGCGCGGCCGATGAGCTCGCCGCCGGCGAACCCGAAGTGCCTGCGCATGAGGTCCAGGTACTCGGCGGGGTCCGCCTCGCCGCCCGCCATGTCCTCCAGCTGGCGGCGCAGGTCCTCGGCGGCCCGCTGCACGGCGAGGCCGGCGACGGTGGTGGAGCGGCTGGCGCCGGTGGAACGGTCGTAGGGGGTGAATCGCGTGTCCGTGCCGCCCATGCGGACGCGGTCCACGGGCAGCCCCAGCACCTCGGCGGCGATCTGCGGCATCACGGTGCGGGCGCCCTGGCCCACCTCGGTGGTCCCGCAGTTCACGGTGATGAGGCCGTCGGCCTCCATCCGCACGGTGGCGCAGCTCACCGGGTGGGCGCCGGCGGCGAGCACGCCCACCGACAGCCCGCGGCCGACCCACTCCTCCCGGGGGCGGTCCCAGCCCAGCGCGGCGGCGGCCTTCTCGACGTCGCCGATGAGGTCCCCGTCGAGCGGCTTGCCGCCCGGGCGCACGTCCTCACCGTGGCGCAGGAGGTTGCGGCGGCGGATCTCCAGCGGATCCATGCCGATCCTCCGGGCGATCTCGTCCACCTGCAGCTCGCCGGCCCACTGCTGGTGCACCGCGCCGAACGCCCGGTACGAACCGGCGGGGGAGACGTTGGTGTACACGCAGTCGGCGACCACCGACACCGCCTCCCACCGGTACGGGCCGGGGGCGGCGTCGCCGGCGGTCGCGACCACGCGGGGACCGTTGTCGGCGTAGGCGCCGGTGTCGAACAGGCTCACCACCTGGCGGGCCAGCAGCGTGCCGTCGTTGCGGGCCGCCGTGCGCAGGTGGATGCGGCAGCTGTGCTGCCGGCTGGTGAGGATCGCCTCGTCCACGCGGGCGACCACCCGCACGGGGCGGCGGGCCTTGCGAGCCACCGCGATCGTGAGGGGCTCCAGGCGGGTGTAGCTCTTGCTGCCGAACCCGCCGCCCAGGAACGGCACGATGATGCGGACGTTGGCGAGCGGGACCCCGAACACCGCGGCCATCTCGGCCCGCACCAGGAACGGGTGCTGGCAGTTGGCCCACATGGTGATCTCGTCGCCCTCCACCTGCGCGATGCAGGCGTGGGTCTCCATGGAGTACTGGTAGGCGGAGCCGAACTCGTACGTGCCCTCCACCACCACGTCGGCCTCCGCGAACGCCGCCTCGGCGTCGCCCCAGTCCAGCTCGTAGCGGTAGCAGACGTTGCCGAGCCGCTCGGGCAAGTTCCCCAGCCCGTGGAACGACCCGCCGCGCGCGGGCTCCTCGTGCACCAGGGGGGCGTCCGGGCCCGTGGCGCCGTCCAGGTCGACCGCGGCGGGCGTGGGCTCGTAGTCCACGCGGATGGCGCGGACGGCGGCCTCCGCCTGCTCCTCGGTCTCGGCCGCGAC
>JAXLST010000013.1:0-165849 GCA_046330435.1 Thermoleophilia bacterium
TGCCGGTGAGCGCCGCGGTCCTCGGGGCGATCTCCGGCTCCGTCGAGCTCAACCCCGTGCGGGTGCTGGGTGCCGTCCTGGTCGCCGCCGGGGTCACCGCGGGCATGCTCGCCGGGCGGCGGCCCGCGGCGGCGCCTACCCTGACACCGTGATCGTCCTGGAGTTCATCGCCGGCGGGTTCGTGATGCTCGCCCTGACCGCCTCCGGCGCCCTGGGCGGCGTGTGGCGGGCCGCGGCCATCGCCCGCCGCCACGCGGACCGCATCGGCGTGGGCGCGTTCCGCGGCGGCCTCATCGTGGAGCGCTACCGCCTGCCGGTCCTCGTGTGGGCCGTCATGGCCCTCGTCGCCGCGCTGGTCGTCGCCGCCGCGCTGCGCGACGCCGGCCTGGTGCAGGCCGGGTTCTTCGCGGGGGCGGCGGCCGGAGCCGCCGCCCTCATGCTCATCCCCGCGGGCGCCCGCCGCCTCACGCGCGGGCGCTGACCCCTACTTCGGGGCCGGCGGCTGCCACGGCGTGCCGGGCTCCCGCGACGGGGGCGTCCACCCCTGCGCGGTCATCCCGCTCGCCTTCATGACCTTCTGCTTCACGCCCCACGGGATCCGCGCGTACACCGGCACGAACACCTTGCTCCAGAACGCGTTCTGCGGGTAGGCCGGCGGCCGGGCGCCCGCGTCCGGGTACTTGGTCCGCATCGCCTCGTACGCGGCGATGGTCAGGTACTTCTCCGTGGTGGCGCGGAAGCGGCGCTTGATGCCACCCGGCTCGCTCACAGCTGACCGGCCTTCTTGAGCTCGGCCAGCCCGTTCTGCGCGGCGATCGCCATGGGCTCGAACAGCGCGCCGATCGGCGGCGAGTAGATGTTCTCCATCCACGCGATGTCGTGCAGCGTCGCGCCGCGCTTGGCGGAGAACGCCAGGAAGTCGCAGCGCTCCTTCACGCCCTCGCCGCCGTGGATCTGTGCGCCGATGAGCTTGAGGCTGCCGGGCTCCGCGAGGAGCTTCACGTGGGTGCGGGTGGCACCGGGGAAGTACCGGGCGCGCGACACGCCGACGCCCTTGGCCACCACGAACGGCACGCCCACCGCGGTCGCCAGCGTCTCGCCCAGCGAGAAGCCGCCGATCGTGTAGTCGCCGCCCACCAGGCCCCACGGCACCCACACCGGGTCGTAGGCGCGGCGCTCGCCGCCGGCGTTCGCACCGGCGGTGCGGCCCTGCGCGTACGCGTGGGAGCCGGTGAGCCCGCGGATGGGGATGAGGGTGAGCCCGTGCGGCACCTCGATCACGTCGCCGGCCGCCCACACGCCGGGCACGCTGGTCTCCATGCGCTCGTTCACCACGATGCCGCCCGTGCTGCCCACCTTCACGCCCGCCGCGGCGGCGAGGTCGTTGTTCGGCAGCTTGTGGAGGCACACGATCACGACGTCGCACTCGATCTCGCCGGCGCTGGTCGACACGGCGCGCACGCGGCCGTTGGCGTCACCCAGGAACTCGTTGAGCGTCGTGCCGAAGTGCAGCGTCACGCCGCGCTTCTCCAGCGACTCGTGCACCGGCTGGGCGACGTCCGGGTCCAGCACCTCGTGCAGGGCCCACGGGCCCTCGTCCACGAAGTGCACCTCCAGGCCGCGGTGGCCCAGGTTGCCGGCCATCTCGACGCCCAGCGGCGTGGCCCCGATCACCACGGCCTTCTTCATGTCGTCGAGGAGCTTGTCGAACTCCATCGCCTGCCGGATGTTCTTCACGTAGTGCAGGCCGTCGAGGTTCGACCCGGGGACGCTGGGCTTCTCCCACACGAAGCCGGTGGCGATCACCAGCTTGTCGAACCCCTCGGTCTGGCCCTTGCTGGTGACGGTGCGCTTGTCGAGGTCCAGGTCGGTGACCGTCGTCTCCATGCGCATGTCGAGGCCGTCCTCGACGTAGCGCTCCACGGTGGAGAGGAACAGGTTCTCGAACCTGTCGATCTCACGGCCGTGCACGAACGGGATGCCGCACGGCGAGTACGCGATGTCCTCGAACTCCGTGAACAGCGTGACCTTCATGTCGGGGTTGACGCGCTTGGCGATCGTCGCGGCGGCGATGCCCGCGCCTCCCCCGCCGATGACGACGAGTCGCTCGCTCATGGAACCTCCTGTCGGTGCGAGCCGGAAACGGATGCGGCGACCTCCGCGGCCTCGGAGCCGAGGAGCTCCGCGACGGTCTCCCGGTGACGCGCGACCGTCCACGGTCCCCCGTCGCGCACGAGGACCGCCGGCCGGACGTCACCGAACTGGGTGGACTGGACCTGCTGGTACGCGCCCACGCCCCGGGCCGTCAGCACGTCGCCGGCGGCGACGTCGCCCGGAAGGGCGGCGGCGGGGTGCAGGACGTCGGTGTTGAGGCACAGGGGGCCGCTCACCAGCGCGGGCTCGGTGGGCCCCTCATGGCCGGAGGCGGCGACCGACGGCCAGCCCCACATGGCGCCGGGCAGCAGGTTGGTGCCGGCGTCGCAGATCACGACGCGGCGGCCGTCGGCCATGCGCTTCACCGCGACCACCGTCATCAGCAGGTCGACGGCGGCGGCGAACAGCGCGCGGCCCGGCTCCACGGTGAGCGTGCCCTCGAAGCCCTCGGCGCGGATCGCGGCGCACACCGCCCGGGCGTGCGCCCCGGTGGCCGGAGGGGCGGGGATCCCGCCGCCCAGGTCCAGCCCGCGGACGCGGATGCCGTCATCCGCCAGCCGCCCGGCCAGCCGCGCGAGCATCGCCGCGGCGGCGACGTGGTCGTCCGGCGGCCGCGGCCACAGCACCCGCACCCCGGCGGCCAGCGGCCGTGAGGTGTCCGGCGGTGCGTCCAGGTCGGTGGACACCAGGTGGGTGTGCAGCACCTCGACGTCCAGCCCCAGGTCCCGGCAGCGGCGCGCGGCCGCGGGGACCTCGTCCTGCGGGATGCCGAACCGGCTCGCCGCCCCCAGGGCACCCGGGACCGCCACGCGGAGCCCGGCGCGCCGCACGCCGGCGGCGGCCGCCCGGCCGATCTCCGCGACGTCGTCCAGGATCACCAGCGCCCCGTCCTCGGCCGCGCGGCCCAGCAGGGACGCCGGCTTGGCGGGGCCGTTCACGATGACCCGGTCGCCCGGCACGCCCACGACCTCGCGGGCCAGGAGGTACTCGGCCTCGCAGACCACCTCGGCCAGGGCGCCCTCCTCGTCGGCGGCGCGCAGGAACGCGGTGGTGCGGTTGGTCTTGTAGCTGGCCGCGACCTCCACCGGCCCGTCCCACGCATCCCGGAACGCCGCCCCGACCGCCCGGCACGCGGCGCGCACGGCGCCGGCGTCGGCGAGCCACAGCGGGGAGCCGTGCGCGGCGACCAGGTCCGCGCTCACGTCGCGGCGCCCTCCCGCAGGGCGGCGGCCATCCTGCGGCCGCGCGAGGTGCCCTTGCCCTCCAGCAGCCCGATCACCGGCTCGCGCCAGCGGCCCGACGCCGCCTCGGCGACCGCCTCGGGCAGCACGGCGCGCAGGTGGTCCATCGCCCACTCGTCCGGCCGGGACAGGTTGATGCGGATGATGCTCGCCGCCGAGCCCTCGCCCAGGCCGTCACCCGGGTACACCGCCACCCGGCGGGCGAACAGGGCGACCATGAGCTCCTGCGCCGACACGCCGGCGCCGGAGACGTCGACCGCGCACGACAGGCCCCGCTGGGGGCGCACCACCAGCTCCAGGCCGGGCACGCCGGCGAGGGTCTCCTCCAGGTGGGCGAGGTTGCGGCGCACCACCCCGGCGGCGCGGTCCAGGTACGCGGTGTCGGCCAGCGCGGCCTGCGCGGCGCGCTGCGCGACCAGGTTCGTGTTGAGCCGGGTGAGCGACGCCTTGAGCTGCAGGTAGCCGCGCATGAGCTCCGGCGGCCCGGCGACGAACCCGACGCGGGCGCCGGCCATGCCCCAGCAGTGCGACACCGAGAAGGTGGCGACCGCGTTCTGGGTGAGGCCCTGCACCGGCAGCACGTGCAGCTCGCTGGCCTCGTCCACGCGCAGCCACCCGTGGGTGACATCGTGGACGATCAGGAACCCGTGCCGCTCGGCCAGGGCCGCCAGCGCCTCGATCTCGTCCCGGGTCGCCACGGTGCCGTACGGGTTCATGGGGTCGACCATCACCAGCGCCCGGGTGCGCGGCGAGATGCGCGCGGCCACCGCGTCGGGGTCGAGCCGGAAGCCGGTGTCCGCCGAGATGGGGACGCCCACCGGCGTGCCGCCCGCCGTGACCACCGCCGACGGCACGTGGAAGTAGCCGGGGTCGCTCACCAGGACCTCGTCCCCGGGGTCCACCGTCGCCATCAGCGACAGGGCGATGCCCTCCTGCGCGCCGGCGGTGCCGATGACCTCCAGGTCGTCGCCGCGCTCGCCGCCCAGGAACGCGGCGGCCTCCTCGCGCAGCGACCCGATGAGGTCCGGGGTGTACTGGTTGAGCGCCTCCGGGCGCACCGCCTCCCGCATCGCGGTGACCGCGGACTCCGGCGGGCCGGCGAAGCAGGTGAGCCACCCCAGGTCGGCCCACTCGGCCGGGTCCAGGCGCGTCGCGCCCTCCGGGTAGATCACGTCGGGGTCCATCCCCAGGATGGCGATCGCGTCCCGGTAGGTGACGTAGTTCCACATGGCGTGGGGGCTGTGCTGCAGCCGGCGCAGGCGCTCGGACGCCAGCGCGTGCCCGGCGCCCGCCGGGCCCCAGGTGAGCACGCTGGTCACGCGAGGTCCTTCCGCACCAGGCGCATGACCCGGTAGATGCCGTGACGGTCGGCGCGCACCGAGGCGGGCGCGTACCCCGCGGCGTCGGCCCACTCGAGGATGCGTTCGTGGGAGCGCAGCCGCCACACGCACGGCCCGCCCTCCCGGTTGCGCCACACGCGGGCGATGTACTCGATCTCCGCGTTGCGGGTCTGCACGTTGCACACGATCTGCGCGGGCGCGGGGCCCTCGCCCAGCTCGCGCAGGTGGCGCTCGATGAGCGCGTCGTCGTGGTAGATGCCGTACAGCCCGAGCTCCAGCACGATGTCCGGCCGAGGGTCGAGCGCCGACAGGGCGGACACGTCGAACGCGTCCCCGTGGGCGATGTCCACGCGGTCGGCGACGCCCAGGTCGCGGGCGGCGGCCGCGGCGAGCTCCAGCGCCCGCGGGTCGATGTCGCGGAGCACGGCGCGGGTGCCCGGCCGGTCCCGCACGGCCTCCAGCAGGTACGGGGCGGGGCCCGCGGCGACGTCCGCGATCACCACGGGGGCGTCGCCCGTGTGCGCGTCGATTGCGTCCGCGACGGCGATGCGGGCGAGTTCCCGGATGTCCCGGAACGCCTCGCAGGTGGGGCGGGACAGCAGGCGCCGGTCCAGGGCGACGCCCAGCGGCGTGATGCCGGAGGGGCGGTTCGCGTACACGTGGTCCATGAACGCGCCGCTGTCGAAGCCCTGGCGGTAGCCGACGCGCAGGCCGTCGGCGATGAGGCCGCCGGCCCGGTTGAGCAGGTGGAGCGCGCCGAAGTGCCAGGCGCGCGGCGATGTGCGCGGGAGGTCCCGCGTGAGGTCGGCGAAGGTCGGGAGGGCGACCTCAGACAAGATCGAGGTCGCGATAGCGGGGCGTCTCCGCGAGCTCGCGGACGCGGTACAGCTCGTGCGCCTCGGCGGCGAGCCGCTCGCCCACCGGACCGGCCAGGGCGGCCAGCAGGTGGCGGGTGCGCTCGGTGTCGGCGCGGACCTCGCGGATCACCGCGGCGTCCTCGTCGGTGACCGCGGCGTCGGCGTACACCGACAGCAGCTGCTCGAAGTGGTCGAGGCTGCCCAGCGCGTACCCCACCAGCTCGTCCATGGTGTGGAGCTCGTCGATGCGGTCGTAGATCGCCTCGCCCTCGTCCGGGCAGACGTACCGGTCGGGGTCCACGCCGTGGGCCAGGGCCCGCTCGCGGAACATCATCATGTGCCTCGCGTTGTCGCCGACCACGGTGGCCAGCAGCGCCTTCAGTGCCGGGTCCTCCGTGCCCGGGACCCGGGCGCTGAAGAGGTCGACCCAGGCGCGCATGCCGTAGGCGTGGCGGGCGAACACGCGGCCGAGCAGCGCGGGGTCGCCCAGGACCGACCGGAGCTCGTCACGGTTCTGCAGTGCCATTCGAACCTGCCGTTCACTCTGAGAAACGCGCGTTGACTTCAGTAGCAACATACTCGACCTCGACGCCGCCCGCCACGGTGTTCGAGACCCAGCAGACCTTCGCCGCGCGCTCCATCAGGTGCTCCCATTCCTCCAGCGGCCGCGCCACGCGGGCGCGCACGGTGAGGCTGCCGTAGCGCGGTTCCCGGCCGGCGCGCTCGGCCTCCACCTCCACCTCCAGGCCGGGCAGCTCCAGCTCCCGCTTGGCCGCCACCCAGCGCAGGGCCAGGCAGAAGCACGACGCGAGGGACGCGCACAGCAGCTCTGTGGGCATGGGGCCGGTGTCGCCGCCGCCCTCGCTGGGCGGCTCGTCCACGCGGATCGTGTGCTGGCGGATGCGGACGTCGGTGGCCCAGCCCTCGACGTGGCCCGCGGTCGCCCGGATGCCCATCAGCGCGTCTCCACGGGCCGGCGTGACAGGAACGCCCGGTAGGCGTCCTCGTGCTGGACGGCGCTGCGGCCCCACCCGTGCCCCGCCGCGGTCTCCGGGCCGGCGGCCGCGAGGCGCCGCGCCAGCTCCGGGTCGGACGCGACGCGCGCGAGGGCGTCGGCCAGCCGGCCCGGGTCCCCGGTGGGCACCAGCAGCCCGTCGCGCTCGTGCTCGATGAACGACCGGAACACGTCGATGTCGGACGCCACCACCGGCAGCCCGCAGGACATGGCCTCCAGCGCGGCCAGGCCGAAGCCCTCCTTCACCGACGGGAACGCGAACACGTCGGCGCCCCGGTAGAGGTCCAGGAGGTCGTCGTCGGCCACGGGGCCCAGGATCCGCACGTCGTCGGCGCAGCCCAGCTGCTCGAGGCGGTGGTCGAACCGGGTGCGCTCGTCGCGGTAGTCGAACAGGGTCGCGCCGCCGGCGAACACCAGCAGGGGGCGTTCCTCGCGGTGCGCCTCCCGGAACCGGGCGAACCCCTCCAGCAGTGTCAGCGAGCCCTTGCGGGGTTCGATGCCGCCCACGGTGAGCACCGCGAACCGCCCCGACAGCCCGTGCCGTGCGCGCGCCTCACGCCGGCCGGCGGAGTCGGCGGGGGTGAACCTGGCGGTGTCCACGCCGTTGGCGACCAGGCCGGACTCGACGCCGAACTCGGCGCGCAGCCGGTCGACCCAGGGCGCGGAGACGCACACCACCAGGTCGGGGGCGAGGATCGACCGGTCCTGGCACTCGATGAGCGACGGGCTCTTGAAGTCGTCGACGTGGTGGACGGTGCGCACCACGTGCGGCAGGACGCCCTCGTCGCGCAGCGCCAGGGCGGCGTTGGCGGACAGGCAGTCCTCGCTGTGGGCGATGTCCGGGGCGCCCTCCGCCAGCACGATCTCGCGGAGCCCGTCCCGGTAGGCGGCCATCATCGCGTGGATGCGGTCGTCGAAGGCCTCCGCCACCGGGTCGTGGCGGATGAGCCGCACCGGCACGGACGTCTCGCGGAACAGGGACTCCCCGGTGCGGGCCAGCGCGACCAGCTCGACGGCGTGGCCGCGGTCCGCGAGGGCCTCGGCGACGGCGATCGCGTGCACGACGCCGCCCCGCGGCCGCACCGAGTAGGTGAGGACCATGATGCGCACCCCGTCAGTCTCCCAGAACGGCGCGCATCGCCAGGCGGGCCGCGGCGGCGTTGGACGCCGTCACCACCACGCCGGCGTCGCGCAGCGCGGCCTCCTGACGGCGGGCGTCCTGCGGGTCGCCGGCGGTTCCGCACACGTGCGCGACCACCGCGACGCGCTCCGCGAGGCGCGCGAGCGCGGGGGCCAGCTCGGAGGCCGGGTCGGGGTGCGACCCGTGCCCCAGCACGACGTCCAGCAGCACGCACCCCAGGCCGGCGTCGGCCTCCGCCTGGGCCAGCATGTCGAGCCGCACGGTGAGGTCGACCATGGGGTGGGGCCTGCCGCGGGTGTACTCCTCCTCGCCCAGGTCGAGCACGGTGTGACCGCCGGGCGGGGCGGGGTGGTGGCTCACGTTCCCGGCGACCGCCATGCGCGGCTCCAGGATGGTGAGCGCCTCGTGGGCGAGGGACCCCCCGGAGTAGAGGCCCAGCAGGTGCCTGCCGCGTGCCGCCGTCCACTGCGGCGTGGCCGGCATGTCCGGTGACGGCGGGGGCGTCCCGCCCGCGGCGGCGTACGCGCCGTCCTCGAGGGTGGCGTGCACCTCGAACGGTGCGGGGCCGCCCTCCCAGCCCACGAACGCGGCGACCACCCGGACGCCGGGCGGCACGGCCTCCCCCAGGGTCTGGACCACCTCGGGCGACGGCGGCTTGCTGACCAGCAGCAGCGTCTCGGTCTCGGGGTCCTCGGCGAGCATCCGCATCCCCTGCCGGAACATGATTCCGCCGACGTCCGCCGAGAGGTCCCGGCCGCCCACGCCGATGATCTGGGACACCCCTGTGCCGGCGGCCTCCAGCAGGCACGCCGCCTCCTGGGCACCGGTCCCGGCCGCCGCGACGATCCCCACGGGGCCGCGCCGCACCACGTTCATGAACCCCAGGCCGATGCCCCCGAGCATCGCGGTCCCGCAGCCGGGGCCCATCACCAGCAGGTCCTTCGCCTCCCCGCGGGTCTTCAGCTCCACCTCGTCCTCCACGGACACGTGGTCGCTGAACAGGAACACGTGCATCCCGGAGGTCAGGGCCCGGTGCGCCTCGAGCGTCGCGTACTCCCCGGGCACCGAGACCAGGGCGACGTTGCTCCCCGGCTGCCCGGCGGCGGCGGACACCAGCGTCCGCGAGGGCGCGACCTCCACCGAGCCGCCCGCGGCGGTCTCCAGCGCGACGAGCCCCTGCTCGGCGGCGTCCAGCGAAGCGGCCCCGACGGCGTCATCGGACGCGTTGACGGCGATGACCACGTCGCCGGGCCCGGCGTCCACCGAGACCCCCATCCCGGCGAGCGCCTCCAGGTTGGCCGGCGTCCCCATGGCGACCTCGGCGGCGGAGACGCCCTCCGTGGCCCGGATCCCCTTGGCGATCCCCATGAGCCGCATGGAATCGGCGTACCGCCCACGAATCACCCGCGTCTGCCAACCCATGAGGAGTCCCTTCGCTACGAGAGGTTCACGCCGAGGTGCGTCGCGGCACCGTCACCGCGAGGAGTTGGCGACCATCGGTACCCGTGAGGACGCCTGCCCCAGACGGCTCGAGGCAGCCCCTGTGGACGGCGAGGGTCGGGATCCGGGAGCCATGGATGGCGACCTCGAGCCGGTTCCAGGCAGCCGCAAGGCGCGGTTCCTGGGGCCGACGGCTCCAAACGCGCGCATGGGCAGCGCTTGCGCGAGTCGACCAGGCGATGAGAAGCCGACGCGACGACCATTCCGAATCACGTGACGCCCGGATCACGCCACGCCCGAATCACGGCCACCGGGGATCACGCAACGCCCCGTCCATCTCTACGCCGCCCATGCCAGCGCCGATGGGCCCTCTGCGTCGGGGACGATCCACGTGCCGCTCGTACCCGCGATCGCGTCGGCGATGCGTTCGGGGCTGGTGATGATGGCCCGGCGGCCGTCGCGGGCGAAGGCGGCGCCGGCCTCGACCTTGGGGCCCATGGAGCCGGGCGGGAACTCCCCCTCGCCCAGGTGGCGGAGGGCCTGGGCGACGGTGAGGCGGGCGACCTCGCGCTGCCAGCGGGTGCCGAAGTCCAGGGCGACGCGGTCGACGCCGGTGACCATCAGGAGGGTGTCGCACCCGGCCTCGTCGGCGAGCACGAGCGAGGTGCGGTCCTTGTCGATGACGGCCTCGACGCCGTGGGGGGAGCCGTTGGCGGCGACCGGGACGCCGCCGCCGCCCCCGGCGATGACGAGGGTGCCGCGGTCGGCGAGCATCCGGATGCGGTCGCACTCGAGGATCTCGAGGGGCCGTGGGCTGGGGACCAGGCGCCGCCAGCCGCGGCCGGAGTCGGGGCCGACGGTCCAGCCGTCGGCGTGGGCGCGCTTGAGCGCCTCCGCCTCGCCGTAGTACGGGCCGATGGGCTTCGCCGGGTTGGCGAAGGCCGGGTCCTCCGGGTCGACGCGGACGCGGGTGACGACCGCGGCGGTGGGGACGTGCGGGGCGACCTCGGCGATCGCCTGCTGGAACAGGTAGCCCAGCAGCCCCTGCGTCATGGCCACGAGGGCGTCCAGCGGCAGGGGCGGGACCTCGCGCATCGAGCCGCGCTGCTGGATGGCGAGGGCCCCCACCTGCGGCCCGTTGCCGTGGGTCACGATGACCTCGTGGCCCTGGGCGTGGAGGTCCGCGACGGCCCGGGCGACGGTGCGCGCGTTGTCGAGCTGCTCCTGCCAGGTGCCCCGCTGGCCCTCGCGCGCGAGTGCGTTGCCGCCCAGGGCGACGAGGATGCGCATGCCCCTGTTGCGGCTACGACCCACGGATGGCGAGCCAGATGGCCTTCGCCGGGACGTCGCCCGGGTTGGCCCACGAGTGCCGGCACGTCGTCCGGAAGTGGATGGAGTCGCCCTCCGCCAGGTAGTAGTGCTCGTCGTCGATCACGAAGGTCATCTCGCCCTCGACCACGAGGACGAGCTCCTCGCCGGGGTGGACCATGGGCTCGGGGCCGGAGTCGGCGCCGGGCTGCATCGTCGCCTCGGCGCCCGCGACGAAGAACGGCCCGTACCGGCCGGAGATGTTCGCGAGGGTGAGGCCCTGCTTGCTGGTGTAGAGCGTCGCCCGCTGGTCGGCCCGCACGACGGTGACAGGGCGCAGGGGGTCGGACTCCTCGATGAAGTAGCTCACCGTCTTGCCGAGGGCGGCGGCGAGCTTCATGAGCGTCGCGATCGTGGGGGCGATGCCGCCCTTCTCGATCTTGTGCACCGCGGCGGCCGACAGGCCGGCGCGCGTGCCCAGCTGCTGCAGCGACCAGCCCCGCTCGGCACGGGCCTTGGCGAGTTTCGGGCCGATCTCGGAGACGGTCTCCTCGATGGCGGTGGTGAAGTCGGTCGTGGTCCCCAAGTCATCAACCTCCGGAAACGGAGTGTGCACTGCATGACACGCCGAGGCAACCGCCCGCACGTCCAGTGTCCCCCGGACGGCCGCCGCGATCGGGGTCGAGCGTACCCCCGGCGTTTCCTGCAGTGCATGAGGGGCAACCCGAGGGCGAATGCCCCGGATACGCCTTTCCATCGAGCTTGCGGGTCTTCACGCTTGACGCCGGACGCGGGCGCCGAGTAGACCTCCATTCACGATCCGACACGGATCGCGGCGACCGACCGACCCCCTCGAGTCGCCGACACACGCCCCTTCAGGGAGGTAGCGGTGGCGGTAAACGAGAACCTGGCAGCGGCGAAGGCCGCGGGTACGGAGCTCTTCAACACTGCGGAGAAGGTCTTCCCCGACATCAAGGCCGAGCCGGGTGAGACGGCCTACACCTTCATGCACACCGTCCCCTACGAGGGGTCCGTCGGCCTGGTGAACCTGCTCACCACGACGCGGGTCCTCCGCAAGGGTTTCAAGGCGCACCTGGTGCTCTACGGACCCGGCGTGCTCATGGCGTCCGGCACCCGCGGGTTCCCGAAGGTGGGCGACGAGGCCTTCCCGGGCCACATGGCGATCAACCGCCAGCTCCAGACGTTCATGGACGAGGGCGGCACCGTCTACGCCTGCCGCTTCGCCTCCGGCGCCCTCTACGGCTTCCCCGAGGACCTGCTGATGGACGGCGTCAAGCCGTTCCACCCGCTGGACGTCCTGGACTGCGCGCTCACCGCCTGGCGTGAGCGGGCCTTCCAGCTGAACACCTGGACCGTCTGACCGGGGTCCGCTGATGCCCGTCGAGCGCGACGAGGCGATCGCGACGTGGCGGCGTGCGGAAGCGCGCGTCTACCCCGCCGTGATGGTGAACGCCGCGCTCTACGAGCAGTATCTCGTCATGGTGCGCGCGGTCGTCGACGAACTCGACGACGTGCGCACCGAGGACGATCTGGTGATCGCCTGGAACGAGCGCCGCGGGATCGCGGCCGAGGTGATCGCCGCGAAGCAGCCGTCCATGGGCGTGCTCATGGACAAGGACGCGGTGCGGGACGCGGCGTTCTGCCAGCGGCACCGCGACATCACCCGCGAGCAGGCGAAGGACATCGCCCGCGAGCGGCTCGAGCAGGCCCGCCGTGATCAGGCCGAGTGGGTCGTCCTCTTCGAGGACGTCACGCCGTTCGGCTCGCACAGGCTCGAGATGCACGTGCGCACGGGCCGCGCGATCCACGCCTCCAGCAAGGTCGACCTCGACAAGCCGCGCCCCGAGTACTCCCTCGAGGTGGTGCAGCTCGACCCGGAGAACGGCGCGTGGATCCTGGACCGGCCCCCTCTCATGCCGAGCACGCGATGCGACACCGAGGAGGAGTGGAGGGTCCGCATCGACCAGGCTCGCACCACATTCGGGAGACCGACATGACGACGCACCCCAAGAAGATCATCGACGCGCACTGCCACATCGGCGAGATCCCGCCGTGGAAGTTCTACGACCTCGAGCACCCGGTGAAGCCGACGGTCTACGACTACCGGAACGTCGACGAGTTCATCAAGAACCACATGGACCGCTTCAAGGTGGAGCGGGCGATGGTGATGTCGAACTACGGCGTGCCGATCCACGAGCTCTCGTTCGACCTGAACGAGGTCGTGATGGACGCCACCGCCAAGAGCGACCGCATCCTCGGCGCCCTGTGGGTGTCGTTCCTGCCGCGCAACGCGGAGCTCACCCGCAAGGCGCTCTCCTACGCCGGCGAGAAGGGCATGGTCGCGCTGAAGACCACCTTCCTGCTGGGCGGGAACCCCGATCCCAACACCTGGGACGAGGAGACGAAGGCCATCGCGGACGAGTGCTTCGACGTCGCGGAGAAGCACGACCTCATCTTCCACTTCCACACCAGCCCGGGCGGCAGCTCGGACATCAACAACTTCATCCCGCTGGTGGAGCAGTACGGCAAGCGGGTGAAGATCTACCTCGTCCACTTCGGCGGCGGCGTCTCCGGCCACATCAAGCTGGTCCCGAAGTTCCTGAAGTGGGTGGAGGAGGGCTACAAGGTCTACACCGACACCTCCTGGGCGGTGGGCTTCGGCGCCCGGTGGCTCCTCACCGAGGTGGAGCGCACCGGCATCGGCGGGGACCGGATCTTCTTCGGCTCCGACGAGCCGTGGTCGGACTTCGACTCCGAGTACTGGAAGCTCAACGGCATCCGGGACATCAGCCAGGAGCTGAAGGACCGCGTGTTCTGGCGCAACTACGAAGAGTTGTTCGAGGGTAAGGGCTAGGTCCCATGGCAACACTCGCCCTCGACGACCGGCGCCTGCTGGTCGAACTCCAGTCGCTGGGGGTGCGCGTCGACGACGCGCGCACCAACCCCACCGAGCTCCAGGGCCGGCGCGGAGGCGCCGGCCCGTCGGACCTCGGGTTCATGTGGATCCGGGGCCTGCCGCTCACGGTGCCGATGCACGACGACCTGGCGGCCCGCTCCCCCTACACGCTCCGCATCACGGACGCTGGCGGGGAGCTGTGGTTCGGGGACGAACTGGTGGGGCCGGCCGTGCTCCCGCCGCGGCCCAAGATCTACGACATGGCCACCAAGGACGGGATCCCGTACTGGAAGATCGCGCTCCTGCACCTCGACTCCATCGCGTCGACGGTGGTGCAGAAGTGCATCTACTGGGACACCCCGGAGCAGTGCCACTTCTGCGGCATCGAGCTCACCCGCGGGGAGCGCACGATCCCCGTGAAGACCCCGGAGCAGCTCGCCGAGGTGGCGGCCGCCGCCAAGGAGCACGACGGGGCCGTGGACGTCACGCTCACCACCGGGTCGGTGAACCGCACGGACCGCGGGGCGCTGTACATCTCCAAGTGCGCGTCGGCGATCAAGGACGCCTGCGGGCTGCCCGTGCAGGTGCAGTTCGAGCCGCCGGACGACCTGTCGGTGCTGGAGGAGGTCCACCGGGCCGGCGTGGACGCCGTGGGGATCCACATGGAGACCTTCGACCCGGAGGTGCTCGCGAGGATCGCCCCGGGCAAGGCCGCCCTGGGCATCGACGGGTACTTCCGCACGTGGGAGCGGGCCGTGGAGGTGTTCGGCCGCGGCAGCGTGACCACGTACGTGATCCTCGGGATGGGTGAGCGCCCGGAGCTCATCGAGGAGGGCTGCCGCAGGGCCATCGCGATGGGCGTCTACCCCTTCGTGGTGCCGCTCAAGCCGGTCGCGGGACCGCTGCTGGAGGACGCCTCCCCGCCGGACCCCGACTACGTCGCGGCGATCTACCGCACCGTCTCGGAGATGCTCGCCGACGCGGGGATGGACCACATGGACGCCAAGGCCGGGTGCGCGCGTTGCCAGGCGTGCTCCGGGCTGTCGGCGTGGGAGCGGCTGTTCCGGAAGGAGCAGGTTCGTGAGATCGCCCGGCAGCTGGACGACAACCGGTAGGGCCGCGGTGCGCCTGGCCACGTCCCACTGGGACGTGGACGGGCACTTCGCGGTGCGCCACGCCGTGTTCGTGGAGGAGCAGGGCATCTTCGCCGGCTCGGACGTCGACGACCGCGACTTCGAGCCGGGGACCCTGCACGCCGTCGCCACCACGGGTGACCTCGTGGTGGGGGCGGTGCGCCTCTACCCCACCGACGACGCCGGCACGTGGCGCGGCGACCGGCTGGCGGCCCTCGCCGACCACCGGCGGCGCGGCACGCTGGGCGCCCGGCTGGTGCGGTTCGCGGTCGCCACGGCGGGGCAGCTGGGCGGCTCGCGCATGGACGCGCTCATCCAGATGCCGAACGTGCGGTTCTTCCAGGCCCTCGGCTGGTCCCCGTGCGGTGAGCTCGTGGTGTTCCACGGCGTCCCGCACCAGCCGATGGACATCCCGCTCAGCCCAGGCCCGTGAGGGGCTCCTCCGCGAGGTCCCACACGCCGGCGACCGACCCGCCGGCGGCGAGCCGCAGCGCGTGCCCGTCGTCGAACGTCCCGCACGCCGCGCAGGCCAGGCCGCGGCGGGTGAACAGCGCGGCGGCGGCCCCCGCCACCTCGGGCCGGGCGGCGAACACGAACCCGAAGCTGGGGAACGTCTGCAGCCACCGCTCCAGCGCGACGCCCTCCGGGCGCGGCAGGCGGTCCAGGTCGAGCGTGGCGCCGCACCCGGCGAGCTCGATCATCTGCAGCAGCGACCCGGCGACGCCGGGCATGGAGACATCGCGGGCGGCGTGGACGAGCCCCGCCTCGGCGGCGGCGACGATGGGCTCCCCGTCGGTGGCCAGCAGCCCCGGGTCCCGGGTGCGCAGCGACGAGAAGTACGGGCCGGCGGCGCGGTACTCGCCCTCGAGGCAGAACGCGGCCAGCAGCACGTCGCCGGGACGGGCGGCCGACGCCCGCAGCGGCGTCCTGGCCACGCCGGTGATCGCCGCCGACACCGCCGGCGCAGCGCCGATCGTGAGGTGCCCGCCCACCGCCGGCACGCCGAAGAGCTCCGACGCCCAGGCGATGCCGTCCAGCACGCGTTCGGCGTGCGCCCGGTCGGGGCTCACCACGGTGTCCACCAGCGCGAGCGGCGTGCCCCCCATCGCGCGCACGTCGGCGACGTTGGTGGCTACGCAGGCCGCGCCCGCGCCGAACGGGTCCATCTCGCAGAAGCGCGGGGCGATGGCCTCGGCGCACAGCACCAGCCAGCCGTCCCCGTGTCGCACCAGCGCCCCGTCGTCGCCGTCGGACGCGGCCGCGGGGAGGCGCCGCACGGCCGACAGGTCGCGCTTGTCATGCAGGGCGGGGCTGCTGCGCACCAGCGCGGCGAGTTCCTCGAGGTGTGCCATGGCGGCACATGAAACCACCGGATGCGGGAGCGCGGCGGATGGCTGAGGCCTTCGAGCGGGTGTCGGTGATCAACATGGGCCTGGAGGGCTTCGCCGACGCGGTCCGCGAGCAGGGTGCGTCCGCCGCGCAGGTGGACTGGCGGCCCCCGGCGGACGGCGACCCGGCGGTGCTCGCGGTGCTGGAGCGGCTGTGGGGCCGCCACGGCGACCGCGTCGCCGCCGCCAACGCCGAGGCCGCGTCGCGTATCGAGGCGTGCCGACCCATGGCCGTGGGCGTGCGGCGCGCGGGTGCCGAGCTGCCGTGGCTGGGCGAGGGGCCCCGCCGCCTCCTGCACTCCGGCCCGCCCATCACGTGGGACCGGGTCTGCGACCCGCAGCGGCGCGCAATGGCCGCCGCGGTGCTGTTCGAGGGCTGGGCGGACGACCGCGAGGCCGCGTACCGGCTGCTGGAGAACGGTGACGTGGAGCTGGGCAGCGGCAACGAGCACGGCCACGTGGGCCCCATGACCGGTGTCTGCTCCCCGTCGATGGCCGTGTGGCTGGTGGAGGACGCCGACCTGGGCATCCGCGCCTGCTCCACCCTCAACGAGGGGCCCGGCGACACGCTGTGGTTCGGGGTGGGCGGCGACGCCGCCATCGAGCGCCTGCGCTTCTTCCGCGACATCGCGGGCCCCCTGCTGGACCGGCTCATCGCCCACTGCGGGCCGGTGGACGTGTTCGGCCTCGCCGCCCAGGGCCTCAACATGGGCGACGAGCTGCACATGCGCAGCCAGGGCACCGGCAACCTGCTCATCCGGCACCTGGTGCCGGGCTTCGCCGCCCTGGGCGGCGAGGAGACCGCGGCGTTCATCGCCGGCAACCACCACTTCTTCCTCACCCTCACGATGGCGGCCGCCAAGTGCGCGTCGCTCGCCGGCCAGACGGTGCCCGGCAGCAGCGTGGTCTCGCTGATCTCCCGCAACGGCACCGACGTGGGCGTGCAGCTGGCGGGCCTGCCGGGCCGGTGGTTCACGGGGCCCGCCGCGCCGGTGCAGGACGCCCTGCTGCGCGAGGGCTACACGGAGGCCGACGCGGCGCTCGACATCGGCGACTCCGCGGTCATCGAGACCATCGGCCTGGGCGGCATGGCCGTCGCCGCCGCCCCCACGGTGGCGTCGTTCTTCGGCGGCACCGCCGCCGACACCGCGGCCCGGGTGCGGGAGATGGCGGAGATCTGCGTTGCCAGGTCCCAGCGGTTCACGCTGGCCACCCTCGACGGCGTCGGCACGCCGGTGGGCATCGACGCCCGGCTGGTCGCGGAGCTGGGCATCACCCCGCAGATCACCACCGGGGTGCTGCACAACCGCACCGGCGCCGGGCAGATCGGCGCGGGCATCGCCCATCAGCCGGTGCCGCCGTTCGTCGACGCGATCGCCGGCCTGGCGGACGCCCTGGACGCGGCCTGAGCATGCGCGCGGTCCTGGCGGGCCCGGCGGCGCGCCGGGCCCTGGCCCGGACCGGGATGGGCGCCGTGGAGGTGCCGTTGCGCCGCGGCGCGTACGTGCGCCTCGGCGACGAGCTGGTGATGGTGGTGCCGCACCGCGCGCCGGTGGGGCCGCTGACCCTGCTGGTCGCGGGCATGGGGACGCCGGACTGGGCGGAGGGCACCCCCGCCCGTGCCGATGGCGGGCGCCTCGTCATCGGGACCGACGCGATCGGCGTCGGCGACGTCCCCGCGTGGGACGCACCTGCCCCGGTCCGGTGGACGCGGGCTGGCGGGCCGCCCTGGGCGCGGCCGTCGCCACGCCGGTGCCGGACGCCGTCCTGCGCCCCGGGCTCGAGGCGCTGAGGGTCGGCGACCCCCACGGCGGGCGTGACGCTGCTGGCGGGTCTGGGCGAGGGCCTCACCCCGGCCGGCGACGACGTGCTGTGCGGCCTGGCGGGATGGCGGCACGCGTGGGGGGACCCCGTCGCCGTCTCCGGGGCCGCGGCGTCCCGGACCTCCCCGGTGAGCCTCGCCTACCTGCGGTCAGCAGAGCGCGGGGAGCTGCCCGAGGCCGCGGCCCTCGTGCTCGCCGCGATCCGGGCCGGTGACGCCCCCCTCGCCGCCCGCCGCGCGGCCGCCCTGCGCTCGTGGGGCGCGACGTCGGGCAGCGCCCTGCTGTGGGGGATGGCCGCGGCGGCGGGGTGACACCGGCTCCCGGGCGGATGGGCGGGTGACAGCGGCGCGGCCGCCCACGTAGGCTCGCGCCGCGGCCGGTCGCCGCATCGGGAGGGGGTGGAGGGGTGGTCTCGCGGCGCTCGACCGCATGGTGTGTCCTGATCGCCCTGGCGCTCGCCGGGTGCTTGGCCGTGCACTCCCTCGCGAACACGCTGGCGGGCGCCCCCTCCGACCGGGTCGAGCTTTCGGTGACGGCCGCCGAGGCCCTCCTGGCCGGGCTCGCCGTGACGCTCGTGCTGCTGAGCGCCGGCACGGCGATGGCGACCCGCGGGCGCCGGCGGCTGGTGCCGGTGGACGGCCGGGCCGTCGTGCTTCTGCCGGCGGTGATGTTCTGCCTCATGGAGTCCGCCGAGGCGTGGCTGGCGGCCGGGGGGCCCGCACCGTCGGCCCTGGTCGCGCCGGCGACCCTGCTCGGCGTGCTGCTCCAGCTGCCGCTGGGCGTGCTGGTCCGGTGGGTCGCGCGGGCGCTGGTGCACACCGCCGATCGGGTCGCCCGCAGCGTCTCCCACCGGCCCGGAGCCGCCCCCGGGCCGGGCGTCGCGGCGGTCTGGGCGTCGACCGGGCCCCGGCGGCGGGCCGCCGGCCGGCCCGTGGGCCGCGGGCCGCCGCGGGCGGTCCCGGCACCGGCCTGACCCTCCGGGGGCGGCGGTGCCAGACCGTCAACCGCCCCACATACGGAGAGGGACCCATGCCCGAGCAGCACACTCGGCGCGGGCCCGTCCGCCGGGTCATCCCCGGCGCGCTGGCACTCTGCGCCATCCTTGCCGCCGCGACCGCCCTGATGGCGGGCGGCGGCGCCGACGATCGTCTGGTGGCCTCCGCCCACGGCTCGGCCGCCGGCACCGACTACTGGGCGGCCGTCGCCGGGAACACCGGCCAGACGCCCGCCGCGGGCACCGTCCGCACCTACTACATCCGTGCGGAGCGGGTGCGCTGGAACTACGCGCCGGGCGGGCGCAACCGCATCACCGGATCCGCCTTCGACGACGACGCCCGCGTCTTCGTCGAAGGCGCCCCAGACCGCGTGGGCAGCACGTACACCAAGTGCCTGTACCGCGGGTACACCGACGGGACGTTCCGCCACCGGCTCCGGCCGCCGTCGGACGAGCGGAACCTGGGGATCCTGGGGCCGGTCATCCGCGCCGCTGTCGGCGACACGATCCGCGTGGTGTTCCGGAACTCCTGCCGGTTCCCGGTGAGCGTCCACCCCCACGGGGTCTTCTACGGCAAGACCAGCGAGGGCGCCCCGTACGCCGACGGCACACGCGGCTCCGGCAAGCGCGACGACGACGTCCCGACCGGGGGCCGGCACGTCTACACCTGGCGTGTGCCGGAGCGCGCCGGCCCGGGCCCGGGCGACGGCAGCTCGGTGATGTGGATGTACCACTCGCATGCCGACGAGGTGGGCGACACCTACGCGGGCCTCATGGGCCCCATGGTCGTGACCCGCGCCGACATGGCCCGCCCCGACGCCACGCCGTCGGACGTGGACCAGGAGGTCTTCGAGCTGTTCGCCGTGATGGACGAGAACCAGAGCCCGTTCCTCGAGGACGAGCTGCGCGGGCTGCGACCGCGCGGTCCCCGTGAGCGCCTGCGCGACGACGAGGACTTCGGCGAGTCGAACCTCATGCACTCCATCAACGGCTACGTGTACGGCACCGGACCCATGGTGACACTGCGCCGCGGCGCGCACGTGCGCTGGTACGTGATGTCGATGGGCACCGAGGTGGACCTCCACACCCCGCACTGGCACGGCAACACCGTCACCGTGTCCGGCATGCGCATGGACGTGGTGAGCCTCCTGCCGGCGAGCATGGTGGTGGCCGACATGGTCCCCGACGACCCGGGCGTGTGGCTGTTCCATTGCCACGTCAACGACCACATCACAGCCGGGATGGCGACGCGGTACCGCGTGGTGAGCTGAGCCCAGGCGCCGGCCGGCGCAGCGCGCCCCCGAGCCGCGCCGGCCGCCCAGGACTGCAACGCTGTGCCGGTCCGGCGCGGAGAAGGAGGCATGGAACACCTCACGGACGCGCAGATCCTGAGCCGCTGCGGCGACGACCCGTCGTCGTTCGCGCTGCTCATCGAGCGCCACCACGCCGGCCTGCACCGGTACGCCGCACGGCGTGTCGGGGCGGACGAGGCCGACGACATCGTCGCCGAAACGTTCACCGCCGCCTACCGCCGGCGCGACCGGTTCGACGGGCGCCGCCCCGACGCCCGCGCGTGGCTGTTCGGCATCGCCACGAACCTGCTGCGCGACCACCGCCGGACGGAGTCGGCGCGCCTGCGCGCCTACGCCCGCCGCGGTGTGGACCCGGTGGCGGCCGACGATGCGCCGCGCGACCCGATGGGCCCGGAGGTCGCCGCGGCTCTGGCGGCGCTGCGCCCGCGGCACCGGGACGTGCTGTTCCTGCACGCCGTCGCCGAGCTCTCCCACGAGGAGATCGCCGAGGCGATGGACGTGCCCGTCGCGACCGTCCGCAGCTGGCTGCACCGTGCCCGCGACCGGGCCCGCCGTGAGCTGGCACCCCGGGCTGCCGCGCCCCCCGCCACCCGAACGGAGGCCGCCGGATGACCACCCCGATCGACGACCTGGTCCGCGACTTCCGCGCGACCGAGCGCGGCCCCCTGCCCGGCGCCGAGCACGAGATCCTCCGCCGCGCCGTCGCCGCGACCCCGCGGCATGCCCCGTCGCACCGCCGGTGGCACACCCTGATGCCCGCGGTGGGGCTCGCGGCCGCCGCAGCGGGCGCCGCCGTGCTGCTCTGGCCCGGCGGCTCCGGCCCGGGGTCGGTCCTCGACCACGCCGCGGCGGCCGTCGCACCCGCCGACGCCCTCGTCGAGCTCCGCGCGACCATCACCGACGAACGGCCCGACGGCACCGGCTGGCGCGCCTGGGGCGAGCGGACCCTCGTGAACCGCACCCTGTTCGACGGCGGCCGCACGCTCCGGTCGCGGTACACGGTCACCGGGACCGCGGCCGAGGACTCGGCGGTCACCGCCCTGCCGGACGGCCGGGTGCGCGTGGAGACCGCCGAACCCGGCGGGGGGGTGTCGTCCAAGACCGTGCGCACGGACGCACTGGGCCGGGACTTCAGCATCCCGGGCGTGCTCCGGCACGACTACGAGTCGGGGCTCCTGGAGGTCGCCCGGCGGGGTGACGGCAGGCTGGTGCTGCGCAGCACCGCCCCGCCCTGCGCCTCGCGCAGCTTCTTCAGCGAGGTGACGGTGGACGCCGGGACGTTCCGGCCGCTCACCGCGGTCAGCTACGACCTGTGCAGCTCCCCGCCCGGAGGCGCCCCGGCGGCCGGGTCACGGCTGCGGTGGCGGTTCGATGCCGTCCGCGCGATCCCGGAGACGCCGGAGAACCTTCGGCTGCTCGGCGTGGGGGCGTGATGCCCCGGGGGTGCGGCGCCCGTGCGCCGCACCCGCGGGCGGTCCTACGGCGTCGGGAAGACGACGCCCCCGGAGGCGCTCGTCGACTTCTTGCCCGCCGGCCTGCAGGGCCCGAAGGCGGCCGCCACCTTCGACGGGTTGAACTCAGGGGTCCAGTGGGCGGTCGTCCCGATCGACACCGAGCAGAAGACGTTTCCCGACGTGACGGTCAGCGAGTAGGTCAGCTCGCCACCGGAGGGAGTGGCGGACGCCGGGACCGCGATCGCGGCGAGCACGGCGGAGGCGGCGGCGAGGCGCCGGAGTGAGGTGCGCATGGGGTCGCTCCAGGGTTGAGGCCGGACCGGCCGCTGCGGGGGCGGCACGACTTCGGCCCCGACGCTATCCCGGGTCCGCCGCCCGGCACCCCATACGGACGGTCAGTCCGCGACGCCCGCCAGGGCCACGACCCGCGTGGGCCGGATTCGCACCAGCAGCTCGCCCGGCACCCCGTTGCGGCGCCCGTACGACTCGGCGAGCTCGGAGCCCATGTACCGGGCCGCGATGCGGGTGGCCCAGTCCAGCAGCGCCGCCGGGTCCTCGCCCACCTCAGCGACGCCGTCCACGCGCACGAAGTCGAACGGCGGCGTCTCCCGGTCGACGCACAGCGACACGCGCGGGTCGCGGACGATCGCCCGGCCCTTCACGGTGTCCGCACCCGTGGTGAGCACCAGCGAGCCGTCGTCGTCCACGACGAACCAGACGGGCACGACCAGCGGCGAGCCGTCGGCCCGGACCACGGCGAGCTTGCCCGTCCGCGTCCCCGCGGACAGGAACTCCCGCCACTCGGCCTCCGGCATGCGCCTGCCCACGGCTAGATCCTCTTCTGGAGGATCATCTGCGTGCAACGGAACAGGGCGATGCGCCGCCCCTGGGGGTCGAGCACCTCGGCGTCCCACACCTCCGTGGTGCGCCCGCCGTGCACGCGGGTGGCGTTGCACACCAGGATCCCCTCCTGGGCGGTCCCCAGGAAGTTCGCCTTGAGCTCGATGGTGGTGAACCCGGGGCCGTCCTCCGGCAGGCCGAGCCAGCAGCCGTACCCGCACGCCGTGTCGGCCAGGGCCACGACGCTCGCGGCGTGCAGGTAGCCGTTCGGCGCCATGAGGCCGGAGTGGACCTCCATCGTGGCGCGCACCGTTGGGCCGTGGGCCTCCAGCACCTCCACGCCCAGCAGGCCGGGCAGGGCCTCGCGGGCGGCCAGGTTGAGTGCGGCGAGGCGCTCGTTCACGGCGTCTCGCACACGAGAACCAGGTGCTCGCCGCGCACCTCCACGACCAGCGCGCCGTGCCCGCCGCCGTCCGAATCGGACCAGCGCAGCACGGCGTGGGCGCCCTTGACCTGCGGGTCCGCCCACTCACGGCCGGCGATCGCGACGGCCCGGGCATGGCCCTCGGCCCCGGCCGGCCCGTCGAACCGGCCGTCCGGCGCGAGCCACGCCGCGTCGTCGCGCAGCAGCGCCGCGAGCGCGGCGCCGTCGGCGTGCTGCAGTGCCCGCACCGCCGCGGCCAGCACCGGGGCGGACCGCGCCTCGCGGTCCGCGTCGGTGGGGTGGCCGCCCGGCGTCACGGGCGCATGTGGGCCGAGGGCTCCACGGAGCGCTCGAAGAACTCCATCAGCTCGGGCGTGAGCAGCGGCGGCGCGTTGTCCACGAGGTTCGCGATGACGGTGATCCGCGCGTCGCGGGCATGCTCGGCGATGGCCTGCCAGCCGGCGGCCTGCCCCTTGTCGTGCCCGTCCGCGAGGTCGGCCATGGTCATGGCGATCTTCTCGGTGGCGTCCGGCTTGCACAGCCGGTCGTGGGCGTCGACCACCAGCACCAGGCGCATCCACGGGTGGGCGCCGCCATGGTCACGCGCGTTCTTCAGCCAGTCGGGGGACATCCACGGCTCGAGGGTGTCCACCAGCGCCGACCATGCGGCGGCGTCATCGCTCATTCAGATCCTCTCCAGCAGCTCGCGCTTCTTGGTCTGGAACTCGTCCTCGGTGATGTGGCCCTCGTCGCGGAGCTTCGCGAGCTCGCGGATCGTGTCGGCCGGTGACTGCCCGGGCTTGGAGGAGCCGGGCTTCCACAGCTGACCCATGTCCAGCGCCGCCTGCCGGGCGAGCTTGCCCGCCTGCTCGGCGACCTTCTGGACCTCGTCCATGAGTTCGCGCATCGCGCGCTTGGCGTCGGTCTGGGATTCCATGAGGTCAGCGTACCCGCTCGCGCGCGGCACGGCTCACGGAACGGTGAGGCGGTAAATTGTGCGACGTGCGACGAGAGGGATGGATGTGATCGCCACCGGGACCCCGAAGCAGCCCGCCGGGCGCACCCGTCAGCTGCGGCACGACGAGGTGCTCGGCCGCTGGCCGGTCCTCAATGAGCCGTGGGCGCTCAGCATCGAGCGGTCCCGCGTCGTCGCGCCCGTCGTGGGCGCACCGCCCGTGGGGGGCGTGGACCCGCTCACGGCCATCAACCGCCGGATGGGCCTGCCGGACGACTACGGCCGTGACGCGGTCGCGAAGGCGGCGCAGGGCAAGGGCGGCTGATCCGTCTCACGATGTGGGCGCCCGGGCGCGCCCCGCTGCTAGATTCCGGGTCGTGAACCCGGAAACCACCACTCCGGAAGAGCACCGTTCGAGCCTCGCGCGGATGGCCGCGGAGGCGGTGCTCGCCATGGCGTCCTCGGTGGAGCGCGACCTGGACCGCCACGCCGCGGACTTCGGCATCTCCGACGCGAAGCTGGAGGTGCTCGAGGTGCTGTCGTGCTGCTCCGGCCGCCGCGCGTGCCTGTACGCGCTGGGCGACCGGCTCGGCGTGACCCGCCCCAACATCACCAAGCTGGTCGACGGGCTGGAGCGCCAGGGCCTGGTGGAGCGGCGCCCGCACCCCGACGACCGGCGCATGGTCCACGCCCAGCTCACCCCCGAGGGGGCGGCGATCGCGAGTCGCGCCCTGCCCGGCCGGGTACAACGCCTCGAGGAGCTGTGGTCGCAGCTCGACGACGAGGAGCTGGAGGTGCTGGTGGGCCTGCTCATGCGCACCGCGGTGCGGACCTGCGGCGAGACCGCCGCGCAGACCGCCTGACGGCGGTCGACGCAGCCCGCGGCCCGCGGCCTCCCGCGACGCGCCGCCTCCCCTCCTGGACCACGCTCGTCCCCGTGCTGGCGCTGCTCGCGCTGGCCGCCGCGTGGGGGCGGGACCTGCCGGTGATCGCGGTGGTGGTCATCGGCGCCGTGCTCGCCGTCGCGGTGATCGCCGCCGTGCACCACGCCGAGGTGGTGGCGCACCGCGTCGGGGAGCCCTACGGCTCCATCGTCCTCGCCGTCGCGGTGACCGTGATCGAGGTGGGGCTCATCGTCGCGCTGATGATCTCGGGCGGCGAGGAGGCCAACGCCCTGGCCCGCGACACCGTGTTCGCCGCGGTGATGATCACGTGCAACGGCATCGTGGGGCTCGCCCTGCTGGTGGGGGCGGTCAAGTACGGCCTCACCCACTTCAACGCCGAGGGGGCGGGGTCTGCGCTCGCGACGGTGGCGACGCTCGCCGCCACGTGCCTGGTGCTGCCGGCCTACACCACCAGCGCCGACGGGCCCGTGTTCTCCACCGCGCAGCTCGTGTTCGCGGCGGTCGCGTCGCTCGCCCTGTACGGGCTGTTCGTGGCGACCCAGGCAGGCAAGCACCGGGACTTCTTCCTGCCGGTCACCTCCCAGGGGGACATCCTGGAGGAGGACGAACACGCGGACCCGCCGTCCGCGCGCGCCGCGTGGACGAGCCTGGGACTGCTGGTCGCCTCCCTGGTGGCGGTGGTGGGACTGGCGAAGGTCGTCTCCCCGTCGGTGGAGTCCGCCGTGGCCGACGCCGGCCTGCCGAACGCCTTCGTCGGCGTGATCATCGCCCTCCTCATCCTGGCGCCCGAGACGCTGGCGGCGACGCGCGCCGCGCTGCGCGACCGGATGCAGACCAGCCTCAACCTGGCGTTCGGGTCCGCGATGGCGAGCATCGGCCTCACGATCCCGGCGATCGCCGTGGCGTCGCGCTGGATCGAGGGCGACCTCGTGCTCGGACTGGGCGACACGCAGATCACGCTGCTGGTGCTCACCATGTTCGTCTCCGCGCTCACGGTGATCCCGGGGCGCGCGACGCGGCTGCAGGGGGGCGTGCACCTGGTGCTGCTGGCGGCGTTCGTCTTCCTGGCGATGAATCCCTAACCGTCGCCCCAGAGGGCCTCGACGCTGGTCTCGAGTGCCCCGGCGACCTTGAGGGCGAGGTAGACGGAGGGGGCGTAGTCGCCGGTCTCCATGGAGATGATCGTCTGCCGGCTCACGCCCGCCGCGGCGGCGAGCTCCTGCTGGGTGAGGCCGATCTCCCTGCGGCGTGCGCGCACCAGTTCGCCGGCCGCCCCGTCCGCGGTGTCGGCCCGGACGGAGCCGCCCTGCCGCGCCACCTAGTCCATCTCCGCGTCCGCCCCCGCGGCGGCGCGGCGGGCGCGGATCCGGCTGCGGACCGCGACGAACGCGACCCCTCCCGCCAGACCGATCACACCCCCGACCGTCGCCCCGACGGCCTCCGTCGCGTCCATCCCGGCGAATGCCCGCATGAAGCCGAGGAAGAAGACCGGGCCGGCGGGGATGGCGACGGCGCTGATGAGGATCCGCTTGCGGGACCAGTGCACCGGGTGGACCTCGACCCGCTTGCGGCGGACGTGCAGATTGGCGGGGAGCAGCCCCAGGTGGAAGACGGCGAACGCGACCGCCAGGAGGATGGCGGCGTCGCGGTCGGCGAACCAGACGAGGGCGGCCATCGTCCAGGGCACCAGGATCCACTGGGCGGAGGCGGCGAGGGCGATGCCCTCGTACCACCGGTACCGCTCGCGCTCGTCCTGGCCGTAGATGTCCCCGTCGTGGTCGAGGACCCAGTCGGTGAGGCGGTCCAGGACGCCGGGGGCGCGACCGCCAGCATGTGAAGTGGACATGACCCGAGTGTGCGTCAAGCCAACTTGACAGTCAAGTCCGCTTGACGTGTGTTACAGGCCGCGGCCGACCCGGGCTCGGAAACGACGAGGGGCGCCCGCCGGGCGCCCCTCGGAACAACGTTCGGTGAGCGGTGCCCTAGCGGGCGCCGACCTCCACGTAGTCGCGCTTCGCCGGGCCCACGTAGACCTGGCGCGGACGGGAGATCTTCTGCTCCTTGTCGTTGATCATCTCGTACCACTGCGAGGTCCAGCCGGGCATGCGGCCGATCGCGAACATCACGGTGAACATCTCCACCGGGATGTTGAGCGCCTCGTAGATGAGGCCCGAGTAGAAGTCGACGTTCGGGTAGAGCTTCCGCTTGACGAAGTACTCGTCCTCGAGCGCGACCTTCTCCAGCCGGACGGCGATCTCGAGCAGCGGGTTGACCCCGGTGACCGCGAACACGTCGTCGCAGGCCTTCTTGATGATCGTGGCGCGCGGGTCGAAGTTCTTGTAGACCCGGTGCCCGAAGCCCATCAGGCGCTCCTTGCCGGCCTTCACGCCCTCGATGAACGCCGGGATGTTCTCGGCCTTCTCGATGCGGCGCAGCATGCGGAGCACGGCCTCGTTGGCGCCGCCGTGCAGCGGGCCGTAGAGGGCGGCCACACCGGCGGCCGCGGCGGAGTACGGGTCGACCTGGGAGGACCCGACGGACCGCACCGCGGAGGTGGAGCAGTTCTGCTCGTGGTCCGCGTGCAGGATGAGGAGCACGTCGAGGGCCCGCACGAGGCGAGGATCGGGGGACTCCTGGCCGATCATCGTGAGGAAGTTCTCGGCATACGACTTGCCGGGGTCCGCGTCGATGTAGGGCTTGCCCTGGTTGTGGCGGTAGGCCCACGCACCCAGGGTGGCCACCTTGGCGTTCAGGCGGACGACCTGGCGGCGCTGCGACTCCGGGTCCGTGATGTCGTTCGCGTCCGGGTACACCGGGGCGAGGGCGGCGATCGCGGCCAGGAGGATGGTCATGGGGTGGGCGTCCTTGGAGAAGCCCTCCACCACGCCGCGTACCCGGGGGTCGACGGCGAGCTCGGCTGCGATGTCCGACTCCCACTTGGCCAGCTGGTCCTTCGTCGGCAGCTCACCCTCGAGCAGGAGGTACGCCACCTCCAGGAAGGTGCTCTGACCGGCGAGCTGCTCGATCGGGTACCCCCGGTACTGGAGCACCCCAGCGTCGCCGTCGAGGAACGTGATGGAGCTGCGACACGACGCGGTGTTCATGAACGCCGGGTCATAGGTCATGAGGCCGAAGTCCGCGTCGTCGACCTTGATCTGGCGGAGGTCGGTGGCGCGGATGGTCCCCTCGGCGATGGGGATCTCGTAGGTCGTACCGGTGCGGTTGTCGGTGACCGTCAGCGTGTCGGTCGAGGTCGTCAATCCAGTGTCCCTTCGGTGCGTTTCCCCTGGGGCTGCTTCCCTCAAAGTTGCATCGGGAAAGCATAGTCACCGCATGACGTTTGGGGCGGGCATACCCACCCCGGTTCGGGACACCGATGTCAGGTCATGGGAGGTTCCCGCCGGGAGCCTCAGAGGCTGAGGCCCCAGACCGGGTCCTTCCGGGTGATGCGACCCGCCTCCGTTCCGGTCGCATCCCTGGCGATGACCTCCCGCAGATGGCCGGATCGGATGGGGACGGCGGCGACGTAGAAGCCGTTGCGCACGACCGCCTCGGTGCGCCTGCCGTCACGTGACACCACCGTGACGGATCGGACGTCCCCTCCGGCCCTTCCGAACAGCAACCGGGTCCCCCGCGGGTTCTCCCAGTCGCCACCGCAGACGCTCAAGGAGGGGCGTGCGGGGTCGATCGGACACGGACCCAGCCCCACCGAGCCAGCGGACACCGCGCCGGCGGCCTCCCATCCGTCGGCCGTGCGAGCGCTCCAGATCCACCAGGTCCCCCGGGGCGACGCCACCGACACCACGCGGCGGAAGGTCTCCGGACGCAGCCGCGCGAGTCCTCCGCCGGGATCATCCGAGACCGGGCGTAGCCCGGCCGGCAGCGCGACCCTGCGTCCCGGACGGGGCGGCTCTGGGCCAACCGGTGTCGCGCGGACGACGGCGCTGAGGGCGTCGGCCTGGCCTCCGGCGTCGCGATACGCCGTGGCGCGCGCCTCCGCGTCCCCCATGGGAACCTCGGCCCGGCCCGAGTACCGGTCCCACATCGTCACCGGCAGCCGCGGACCTCCAGAGAGGGAGCCCTTGAGCACCGGCGGCGTGCCCGACCCGCCGAGGCCGGCCTCGAACGCCGGGCGGTCGGCGGGCGCCACGTGGAGGACCAGTCCGGTGCGATCGGTCGTCACCGCCCGGATGAGACCCGGCGGGATCAGCTCCCTCCGGTAGGCGCGGAACACCACCCGCCGCCCCTCGGGCAC
Organism: Thermoleophilia bacterium; assembly: GCA_046330435.1. Taxonomy (GTDB): domain Bacteria; phylum Actinomycetota; class Thermoleophilia; order Miltoncostaeales; family Miltoncostaeaceae. The sequence goes on from JAXLST010000013.1 coordinate 28,898, forward strand.
GACGTCGATGACGACGGACGCGCGAACGGCCATCACCCTGCCGCCGGCTCCCATCCGCGCCGCCGCGGCCTGCGCCCGTGCGGGGGTGGCATACGGGCCGGAGATGGAATCGTCGGCGGGGCCGGGCGTGCTGAGGACCGAGTAGTAGACCGCCGGCTTCCCCTCCGCCGCGCGGACGCCGGCCGCTCCGAGCACCAGCGCGGCATCGGGTGAGCCCTTCCCCGCGGTGCCGTCATCGACGATGCGCAGGCCCGGGACCGCGGGGATCCAATCCCGTGCCCAGTCGGGATCGTGCGTGCGCGGGAGGAACACGCTCAGCTGCCCACCAGAACGCGCGATCGCGAAGCCGGTGATGCCCTGGATCCTGGCCCGGTCCGTGAGCACCCGCTCCATCCGCTCGGCGGCCGCGTCGTCGCTCTGCCCCTCGCGGATGGAGGTGACGCGCACCAGAATCTCAACCCCCGTGACACCGGGCGGCGCCGCGCTCGGGACCCGTGGTGCGCTTCCCTGGCGCACCGCCACCACCCCGAGCACCACCGCGAGCGCAACGCCCCCGGCGAGGCCCGGCGCCCATCGCATCACCCCGCCGAGGCGCCGCGGCGTCCGCCGATCCTGCGCCGTGGTGGTCCGGCGCAGCACGTCCTCCCAGTCAGCGCCATGCGAGGAACCAGGCCGGGTTCGTTCCAGCGCATCGAGCACGGCGGGGTCGCGATCGGTCATGACGTCTCCTCCAGGGCGCGCCGGACGGCGGCGTGGGCGGCGTGCAGGCTGGCGCTCACCGTGCCGGTGCGCACCCCCATCGCCGCGGCGATCGCCGCGTAGTCCAGGTCCGCGTGGTACCTCAGGAACAGGGCGATGCGCTGCCGCTCCGGCAGAGCCGCGACGGCGGCGGTCACCGCCGCGTCGCGCGGCGAGACCTCCGACGCGGGGCGCTCCGGCGGGTCGCCCAGGGGGAAGCGCCGGTTGCGGCGGGCCCCCGAGCGACGCTCCTGCCGGGCCTGGTTCACCACCGACGCCCACATCCAGGCCTTCAGGGCGCCCGGATCGCGCGGCCCGCGGGAGCCGAGCATGCGGGCGAACGCGTCCTGCACGGCCTCGCGCCCGGAGTCCGCGTCGCCGGTGATGCCGGCGGCCACGGCCACCAGCCGGGGGAACGTCTCCCGGTAGGCGGCCTCCAGGCGCCGCTCGAACGTGGGGGCGGGGGTGACGGGGTGGGGATCGATGGTGCGCATCATCCCCTTGGATGCCGCCGCCCCCGCGGCGTGTTTAGACGGGCCGGTGGCTCACCACGAAGTGGTTCGAGGCCTTCCCGGCGTCGATCATCCCCAGGTACTCGGTGAAGTAGACGAGGTGGTAGTCGGTCTGCTCCTCGCCCTGCTCGGCGGCGATCGCGTCGCGGTGCTTCGTCCACGCCGCCAGCCACCGCACCATGGTGTCGCGGAAGTCGCTGATGAACTCGGTGACCTCGTCCACCACGAACCCCGCCTCGGCGAGTTTCGCCTTGTAGCCGGCGAGGGTGTCCGTGTACTGCGGGATCGCGTAGCCGCGCGCCAGCTTCTCGCGCACCCCGGCGTCCTCCGGGCCGAAGTCGAACGTGCCGGACAGGAACGCCCACGTCCCGCCGGGCCGCAGCACCCGCCGCACCTCGCGGAACAGCCCCACCTTGTCCTCGAACACGTTCATCACGTTCATCGAGATGACCACGTCGAACGAGGCGTCCTCGAACGGCATGTCCATGCCGTCGGCCTGGACGAAGTCCACGCGGTCCCCCAGCCCCGCCCCCGCCGTGATGCGGCGCGCCATCTCCACGCCCACGGCGTTGACCTCCAGGCCGGTCATCCGGCACCCGGTCCGGGACGCGATGTGCACCGCGGGCCCGCCGGTGCCGCTGCCCACGTCCAGGACCCGGCTGTCCGGCCCGATGCCGAGCTGCGCGGCGAACCGGTCGAAGTACGCGGGGGTCACGAACGAGTGCTGCCCCAGGTCGTCGCCCTCAAGCCACAGGTCCTTCCGCAACGCCTGGTTGGCCGGGCTGTCGATGCGGTGCAGCTCTGAATAGTCGATCCCCAGCCCTCTGGTGCCCATGCGCGCGTCCCCTCGATTCGTCCGCGGTCCTCCGCCACGGCTGGGCCCAACGCTAGGTCCGGCGGCCGCCGCCGGTCCAATACCTCTTGGCGGGCGATTCATAGGACGGAGCGATGAGACGGTTGTCGGGGTGAACGCACGGGCGCGGCGCTAGCCTCCGAGGCCGTGTCCGCGCCAGCCATCGCCGCCGAAGGCCTCACCAAGCGCTACGGGCAGGCCCGCGGCGTCACCGGCGTGACCCTCACCGTCGAGCGCGGCGAGCGGTTCGGTTTCCTGGGCCCCAACGGCGCCGGCAAGACCACCTTTATCCGGCTCGCCCTCGGCATGCTGCGCCCGCAGGAGGGCCGCGTCGCCGTGATGGGCCACGACCTCGCCACCGACCGCATGGCCGCGCTGGGCGAGGTGGGCTACCTGCCCGGCGAGCTCTCGCTGTACGGGTCGCTCAACGGCCGCCGGACGCTGGAGATGCTCGCCAGGCTGCACCCGCGGCCGCCGGTCCTGCGCGACGAACTGCTCGACGTGCTCGGCCTGGAGGCGAAGGACCTCAAGCGCCCGGTGCGCCAGTACTCGCGCGGCATGAAGCAGAAGCTCGGCCTGGTCGCGGCGCTGCAGCACGACCCGCCCCTGGCGATCCTGGACGAACCCACCGGCGGCCTCGACCCCGTGGTGCAGCTGCGGCTCATCGAATGGCTCGACACGCGGTCGCGCGCCGGCATGACGGTGTTCTTCAGCAGCCACGTCCTGGCCGAGGTGGAGGCGCTGTGCGACCGCGTCGCCATGGTGCGCGACGGCGAGCTGCTGCTCGTGCGCGGCGTGTCCGACCTGGGGCTGGACGCCATGCGCGCCGTCCGCGTCCGGTTCAGCGAACCGGTCCCGCGGGAGCGCCTGGCGGTGGACGGCATCGAGGACCACGAGGTGGACGGCACCGAGCACCGCTTCACGCTCACCACGCCCCCGGGGCCGCTGCTCGCCGCCCTGGGCACCCTGCCGGTGGCCGACCTGGTGGTCGCGCCGTTCTCATTGGAGGACGCCGTGCGCACGCTCTACCGGCCCGGCGCGCGGAACGGGGACGCGGCCTGATGGGGGTCGTGCTCGCCCTGTCGCTGGTGCGCGCACGCGTGCGAATCGCCGTGCTCGCCCTCGGCTTCGGCCTCTTCGAGCTGGTGGTGGCGCTGTCGTACGCGTCCATCGACCAGAACGCGATCCGGTCGCTGGTGGAATCCCTGCCGCCGGCGCTCAAGGCGTTCAGCGGCGCCGCCGACGTCGCGTCCCCCGCCGGGTACCTCGGCGCGGCGTACATCCACCCCGTGCCGCTCACCATCCAGGGCGCGCTGGTGATCTCCATGGCGTCCGCCGCGGCGCGCGACACCGAGACGGGCGCCGCCGAGCTCATCCTGAGCCGGCCCCTGCAGCCGTGGCGGTGGCTGCTCGCCCAGACGGCGGCGGTCGCGGTCGCGCTCGGCATCGTCGCGTTCGGCGGGTTCCTGGGCGGCCTGCTCGGCATCACCGTCGTCGACGACCTGAGCCCGGTGCGCGGCACCCACCTGCTGGTGGCCTCCGCCGGCGGGGTCCTGGTGTTCGCCGCGCTCGCCGGGATCACCCTCCTGGCGGCCGTGCTCACCCGCGGCGGCGCCCGCGCGGTGGGCTGGGCGGCCGGCATCGCGGTGGTCTCCTACGCCCTGAACTACCTGTCGCAGGTGTGGACGGTCGCCGAGCCGCTGGGCCCGCTGTCGGTGTTCAACCACTACGACCCGGGGATCATCACCGGCACCGGGACCATGGGCGCCGGCGACTGGGTCACCCTCGCCGCGGTGGCCGTGGTGACCGCCGTCGCCGCGCACGTCCTGGTGCAGCGCCGGGAGCTCGCAGGCGCCTGAACCGGCATCGCGTCGCGGTTCGGCGCGGATGTGCTGCTAGCATCGCCCCGTCCTGCCCACGGGCGGGGCGATCGGCGTATGCGCCGCGTGACCTGTCCGCCGCCCCGGGAGCCGGGGAAGCGCGGACGAGACGACAAGACAATCTGGAGGGGACCTATGGCCGAGCACGAGAGCTCGCTCGCCGTCCTGGTCGATTTCGAGAACATGGCCCGACCCGGCGTGAAGGGTCGCGGCGACTTCGACATCCACCTCGTACTGAACCGCCTGGCCGACAAGGGGCGGGTGCTGGTGAAGCGCGCCTACGCGGACTGGAGCCGCTACCGCGACGCCCGGCACGACCTGCAGAACGCCGGCCTCGAGCTCATCGAGATGCCGTCCGCTCGTGAGGGCGCCAAGAACCGCGCCGACATCAAGATGGCCGTCGACGCGATGGAGCTGGCGTTCAGCCGCGAGCACCTCGACACGTTCGTGATCGTGTCCGGCGACAGCGACTTCACCCCGCTGGTCGGCAAGGTCCGCGAGCTGAACAAGCGCGTGATCGGCGTGGGCAACCGCGAGTCCGCCAGCGAGCTGCTCATCGCCAACTGCGACGAGTTCATCTACTACGACCTGCTCGCCGCCTCCCGCCGCAGCGGCACCAGCGGCGGCCGCACCCTCGACCCGGACGAGCTGCTGCGCCAGACGCTCCTCGCCCTGCAGCGCGAGGGCACCGAGTGGCCGCTCGCCAGCGTGGTGAAGGACTCCATGCGCCGCCGCAACCCGGCGTTCGACGAGACCGAGGCCGGCTTCTCGACGTTCTCCAAGTTCCTGGAGGCCGTCGGCGCCCGCGGGCTCATCCGCCTGGAGACCGACCAGCGCAGCGGCACGTACCGCGTGGAGCTCGCCGAGGGCGGGTCCACCAGCAGCCCGGAGGCGGTCGCGGCCGCCGAGGCCGCCCGTGAGGCCGCGCGTGAGGAGGAGGGCGAGGCCGGCGGGACCCGTCGCCGCCGTCGCCGCCGCCGCGGCGAGCCCGCCGAGCCGAAGGCCGAGACCGGCGCGGAGGCCTCGGGCGAGGTGTTCGAGTTCGTCGTGCCGGCCAAGGAGGCCGAGCCGGAGATCGAGCTCCCGCTCGACCGTGCCCTCACCTACGAGGACATGATCATGCTCGGCCCGGAGCTCGCCGCGGGCGACGTCCCGGAGCTCGTGGAGGCCACCGACCAGCCGGAGGAGCCGGCCGGCCGCCTCCGTCGCCGCCGCCGTGGCGCCGCCGCGGACGAGGCCGCCGAGGCCGCACCGGCGGAGGCCGCCGAGGCGCCCGCCGCCGAGCCGGTCGCCGAGGCCCCGGCCGCGGAGGAGGCCCCCAGCGGGTCCCGCCGCCGTCGCCGCCGCAGCACCACGGCCACCGAGGAGGCACCGGCCGAGACGCCGGCCGCCGAGGAGGCCCCGGAGCCGGTCGCCGAGGCCGTCGCCGAGGAGGAGCCGGTGGCCGAGGAGACCCCGGCCGAGCCCGCGGCGCCGTCGCGCCGCCGGGTGCGCCGCGGAACCCGCGCGGTCGCCGAGGAGGCCCCGGCCGAGACGCCGGCCGCCGAGGAGGCCCCCGCCGAGGAGAAGCCCAAGCGGCGGACCCGCACGCGGAAGGCCGCCACCGAGGAGGCCCCCGCCGAGGCACCGGCCGAGGCGCCCGCCGCCGAGGAGGCCCCGGCCCCCAAGCGGCGCACGCGGACCCGGAAGCCCGCGGCCACCGAGGAGTAGGACCCACGCGAGGGGCGGCCGTACGGCCGCCCCTCGCCGGTTCAGGCGGGCGGCGTCAGTCGCCCGCGGGGCGGGCACGCCACGTGGCGATCACCACCGCCCCGAACAACGCCATCTGCACGCGGGCGAGTTCCAGGCCGCCGCCGCGCAGGCACGAGGTGTAGAGCTCGGCGAACTCCCCCGGCACCGGGTCCTCCGGGCGGGCCGCCTGGTCGAGCATCTGCCCCACCAGCACCACGTCCGCCGGGTCGGCGGTGGCCCCCACGAACACGGCCGCCTCGTCCAGGAACCGGGGCAGGTCCCACGGTGCCCCGGACCGCAGGTGCTCGGCCACCAGCGGCTGCAGGCGCGTCACCGCGCCCGCGAGCTCCTCGGGACTCACGCCGCCGTCAGTCCGCGGACGCGACGCCCACCGGGCAGCTCAGCCCCGTGCCGCCCAGGCCGCAGTAGCCGTTGGGGTTCTTGTGGAGGTACTGCTGGTGGTACGGCTCGGCGTAGTAGAACGGGCCCGCGTCCTCGATCTCCGTCGTGATGCGCCCCAGCCCGGCGGCGGTGAGCACCCCCTGGAAGGCGTCGCGGCTGCGCTCGGCGATCTCACGCTGCCGGTCGCCGAACACGTAGATCCCGGACCGGTACTGGGTGCCCACGTCGTTGCCCTGCCGCATCCCCTGCGTGGGGTCGTGGTTCTCCCAGAATACGCGGAGCATCTCCTCGTACGAGGTGGCCGACGGGTCGAACACCGCGAGCACCACCTCGTTGTGCCCCGTCATGCCGGAGCACACCTCCTCGTAGGTGGGGTTGGCGGTGTACCCGGCGGAGTAACCCACCGCCGTGGTGTGCACGCCCGGGGCCTGCCAGAACTTCCGCTCGGCGCCCCAGAAGCAGCCCATCCCCACGACGATCATCTCGAAGCCCTCGGGGAACGGCGGCACGATGGGGGTGCCCAGCACCGCGTGCGGCCCATCGACGGGCATGGTGCCCGTGCGGCCGGGGAGGGCATCCTCCGCCGACGGCATCAGGGTCTTGTCTCGGAAGAAGCGCATGGGGCGACCGTAGCACCGGCCCGGGGCCGGGGCCCATCCCCTCCGGCGCCGCTCAGCCCGAGGTGTTCCAGGCCCGGTAGAGGGACGCCGCGAGCTCGAGGATCTGCGGCTGGTAGATCTTCGCGCCGGCCCGGGCGAACGCCTGCATCCCGTACACGTCGCGGCCCGCGGCGAACGAGATGTACAACACCACGGCCTTCTGACCGCCCAGGGTCGGGGTGATGCGCAGCGCCTTCGCGCCGGGCACGTCCGGCACCTGGATCTCGGTGATGGGCGCGGTCGTCGCGCCGCGCAGCTCCGTCGCCGACGCGTCCACCTCGGCCTGCGCCGCCGCCTTGTCGCGCAGGCGGTAGATGTAGGTGCGCATCAGGGTGATGCCGGTCTGGTCGTTCTCGCCGCGCTGGTCGCGCAGCACGCCGTCCTCGTAGCCGGCCGCCAGCAGACGGCTGGTGGCCGCCGGGATGGTCGGGTCGTTCGCGGAGTACAGCGCCGTGACCATGCTCGACGCCGTGGGCTTGGACTCCAGCGTGCCCTTCTTCAGCGACGGGATGATGTCCTGCGCCGGCATCCGCAGCTCGAGGGAGGCCTGCGTGTCCTCCGTCGTGGTGCCGGTGGTCGGCGTCGTCGGCGTCGTCACGGGCGGGACGACCGACGTGGTCGACCCCGTGCCGGTGTGGACGGTCACCGTGACCTGCACGGTGGTGGTGTCGCCGCACCCCGCCAGCAGGGCGCCGGCGGCGAGGGGGACGGCGATGAGCGGCGCGAACCTGGGCACGGGCCGGAACGTACGGCCCGGGCGCGCCCGGGTCAAACGATCTCGACCGGCTCCTCCCGCACCGCATCCTCCGGGGGCTGCGTGCGGGAGATCTGGAACGCCCGGATCTCGGGCGCGTTGCGGTCGGCCAGCGACACGATGAGGTACAGCGTCTTGGGGAAGAACGCGAGCTCCACGTCGGTGCGGGACGGGTACGCCGCCGACCGGGTGTGGGAGTGGTACACCGCCAGCAGGTCCATCCCCGCGTCGTCGATGTCGTCCATGATCCGCATCTGCTCGCGCGGGTCGATGACGTACATGAACGGGCTGGCCTCGGTGTTCACCGCCCGGTAGACGCGTTCGGCGACGCCGTCGCGCCCGCCGATCATCCCGCAGCACTCGTTCGGCAGGTCCTCGGTCGCGTGCGCGACGAGGTCGTCGGCCAGGGCCTTCGGGAGCTTCACGGCTACCAGAAGATCCCGTGGTCCAGGGCGTCCTCCACCTCGTCCACGTCGCGCGTCCAGATGCCGGCGGACAGGTACTTCCAGCCGCCGTCGCAGACGATGCCGACGATGGTGCCGCGCTCCATCCGGCTCGCGATCCGCGCGCACGTGTGGATGACCGCGCCGGAGCTGATGCCCGCGAAGATGCCCTCCTCCGCGGCCAGGCGCCGGGTCATCACCAGGGCGTCGCGGTTGCCCACCAGGAGCTTCCGGTCGAGCTTGGTGATGTCGAGGATCGGCGGGACGAAGCCGTCCTCCAGGCTCCGCAGGCCGCTCACCGGGTCGCCCTGCATGGGCTCGCACGCCACGATCTGGATGTCCTGGCGGTGCTCCTTGAGCCGCTGGGCGCTGCCCATGAGCGTGCCGCCGGTCCCCAGGCCCGCGACGAACACGTCCAGCTCGGGACAGTCGCGGACGATCTCCTCCGCGGTGCCCTCGTAGTGGGCGCGCGGGTTCGCCGGGTTGCCGTACTGGAACGGCATGAACAGGCCGTTCTCGGCGGCGAGCTTGCGGGCCACCTCGACCGCGCCGTTGCTGCCGAACTCGCCGTCGGTCGCGACGATCTCCGCCCCGTACAGCCGCAGCAGCGCCTTGCGCTCCTCGGTGACGTTGTCCGGCATGACCGCGACCAGCTTGTAGCCGCGTACCCGGGCGATCATCGCCATCGAGATGCCGGTGTTGCCCGAGGTGGGCTCCATGATCGTGTCGCCGGGCTTGATGAGCCCGCGGCGCTCGGCGTCGTCGATGAGCGAGCGCGCGGTGCGGTCCTTGATGGAGCCCGTCGGGTTGTGGCTCTCGAGCTTCGCCAGGATCCGGACGTCCGGGTTCGGCGTGATGCGCGACAGCTCCACCAGCGGCGTGTTGCCGATGGTGGCGACGATGTCCGGGCTGATCGCCCGCGGCGGCTCCAGGCCCGTCGGCGACGTCATGGTGGTCAACCGGCCCCGCCGGCCATCGCGGGCAGGATGAGCACGGTGTCGCGCTCCCCCACCGGCGTGTCCAGCCACTCCAGCATCCGCACGTCCTCGTCGTTGACGTACAGGTTCACGAAGCGGTGGAGCTCGCCGTCGTCCGTGACCAGCTGCTGCCGCACCGCGGGGTGCTCGGCGTAGATCGCCTCCAGCACCTCGCCCACGGTGCCGCCCTCGACGGACAGCTCGCGGGCGCCGCCGACGGCGGGACGTAGGACGGGCGGGATGCGGACGGTGCTCACGAATGGGCCCCCACGGTCGCGGCGTGGCGGCCGACGCCGGCGCACCATGCCTCGTAGTCACGGAACTCGAGCTTGGCGTCCGGGCCGCAGGCCGGGCAATGGGGGTCGCGCCGGACCTTGAGCTCGGTGAAGGTCATGCCGAGGGCGTCGTACACCAGCAGGCGCCCGGCGAGCGTGTCGCCGATGCCCAGCAGCACCTTGATCGCCTCGTTCGCCTGGATGTTCCCCATGACGCCGCAGAGGACGCCCAGGACGCCCGCCTCGCCGCACGACGGCGCGAGGTCCGGCGGCGGGGGCTCCGGGAACAGGCAGCGGTAGCAGGGGCCCTCGTACGGCATGAACACCGAGGCGTGCCCCTCGAACCGCAGGATGCTGGCGTGCACCAGCGGCGTGCGGGTCATGAGCGACGCGTCGGCCAGCAGGTACCGGGTGGGGAAGTTGTCGGCCCCGTCGACGATCACGTCGTACTGGGAGATGAGGTCCAGGACGTTGTCCCGGTTGATGCGCGTGGCGTGGACGTTGACCTTCACATCCGGGTTGAGCGCCTCGATGGCGACCTTCGCGCTCTCGCCCTTGAGCATCCCCACGCGGTCGGTGGTGTGGATGATCTGGCGCTGCAGGTTGCTGGCGTCCACGACGTCGTCGTCCACCAGGCCGATGGTCCCGACGCCGGCCGCGGCGAGGTAGTACGCGCTGGGCGAGCCCAGGCCGCCGGCGCCGATGAGCAGGACCTTGGAGTCCAGGAGCTTGAGCTGGCCCTCCTCACCCACCTCGGGGATGAGGACGTGGCGGCTGTAGCGGGCGCGCTGGCCGGCGGTGAGGGTGCGGGGCACCTGCACGTCGTTGCCGGACTGCTTCCACCGGGTGAACCCGCCGTGCAGGCTCTTGATGTTGGTGAAGCCCATCTCCTGCAGGGTGAGGCCGGCGAGCAGCGAGCGGTTGCCGCCCGCGCACATCAGCACGACCTCCTGGTCGGGGCGCGCGACGCCCGCGATCCGGCTCTCCAGGAACCCGCGCGGGACCAGGACTGCGCCGGGCACGTGGCCCTCGTCCCATTCGCCCTGCTCGCGGACGTCCACGACCAGCGGGGCGTCGCCGGCGGCGATGCGATCCGCCAGTTCCGCGGCCTGGATCTCGGGGATCTCCTGGCGCGCGTGCGCAAGAAGGTCCTGGTACGTGCGGGGCATGTGGGTCTCCCGATCCTCGCGACTCAATCGGTGGTAAATGCCGTTGGGATTCTAGCCTTTTCCGTCGAGCGCAGGTCAGCATACGCTGGTGGGTATGGCGCGGCCCACACTTCGGAAGACCGACTTCGCGAACATCGACGCGCGTGTGAGATGTCCCACCGAGGACTGCTGGGGCGAGCTCCTGCTGATGCCCACCGGGGCGGCCGACGAGGAGGGCATCCCGGCGTTCCTGGAGCGCACGATGTGCCCATTGTGCGGGGGTGTCTTCGAGATCGAGCAGGACATGTCGGACCGCGACCTGTTCCTCAAGGTGTCCCACATGCGCGCCAACCCGATGGAGGGGCTGGATGACGCCTGAGCCCGCCCACCGCGCGGCCATGATGGCCGGGGCCCGCGAGGTCATGGCGGTGCTGGTGGCGGCCGCGGTGGCCGGGGTCGTCTGGCTCATCCCCATGCAGGAGGCCTGGAAGAAGGGCTGGACCGAGCACGACGCCAACGCGGCGATGGGCGACCTGGTGGGCGCCACCGGCGACCAGGTCGCGCGGCAGGGACTGCTGTGGATCGCCGTCGCGGCGGTCGTGCTGGCCGTGCTGCACGCCGTGGCCACGGCCGTCCTGCCCCGCCACTGGCTGTGGCACGGCGTCGCGACGGGCGTCGTGATCGCGCTGGCGTGGGGCCTGGTGTTCGCGCCGGTCACCGGCGACCGCACGGAGTACCCGGGCGGGTTCTTCGGCCTGGACGCCGGCACGGCCACCCTGTTCGTGAGCGTCGTGGCGGCGCTCGCGGCGGGCCTCGCGATGGCCCGCGTCCACGCCCTGGTGCGCAGCGCGGACTGGTGGGAGCGCAAGCACTTCGACCTGCGCGAGAGCATCGAGGGGATCTTCACCGAGGAGAAGCCGGAGACCGGCGAGACCGGCTACCGGCCCGAGGGCTTCACCGAGTAGCCCCTACTCGAACTCCCCGAACAGCGGCGCGAACAGGGTGGCGTACGCTCCCGGGGTGACGCCGATCGCCTCCGGCGGGCAGGCCCGCTCCAGCTCCTCCAGGTCCGCGAAGACCGCCGCGGGATCGAGGCGCGCCGCGACCGCGTCGCGCAGGCCCGAGCGGCCGGGGAACGCGGCGCATGCGGCGACGACGTCGGCGCCGCGGACGGGGCGGTCGTAGGTGTCCACCGCCACCGATGCTACGTCCGCCGGGACCGGCGTGTTCGACCGCACGGGCATCCTGAGCCTGGCCGCGGGCCACTTCATGGTCGACATGGTGGTGGGCGCCCTGCCGGCCCTGCTGCCGCTGTTCGTGCGGGAGTACCGGCTGTCGGACCTCGCGGCGTCGATGATCCTGGGGGCGTCCCTGCTGGCGTCGTCGGCCATCCAGCCGGTGTTCGGCATCGTCGCGGACCGCCGGGCGGCGCCCTGGCTGCTGTACGGCGGGGTCGCGGTGGGCGCGACGGCGATGGCCCTCACCGGGCTGCTGGGGACCTACGCCGCGATCCTGGGGATGGTGGTGGTGTCGGGGCTCGGCATCGCCGCATACCACCCGGAGGCCGCCCGGGTCGCGAACCGACTGTCCGGCGGGCGCCCGGCGACGGGACTGGCGTGGTTCATGGTGGGCGGCAACGCGGGGTTCGCGGCGGGCCCGCTGGTGGCGGCGATCGCCATCCCCTTCCTGGGGTTGCGCAGCACGCTGGTGTTCATCGTGCCGGGCCTCGCGGTCGCGGCGTGGCTGCTGCTGCAGCGCTCGCGCCTCGGCGTGCCCGTGATGCACGCGGCGGCCCGGGCACGCGCCGGCGCCTCCCACATCCCCGGGCTGGCCCTGCTGATGCTGGTCACCACGTTCCGCACGTGGAGCCAGTTCGGCCTGCTGGCCCTCGTCCCGCTGCTGCTGGTGAAGGAGCGGGGCCTGTCCGACCAGGCCGGCAGCCTCAGCGTGTTCGCGTTCTCGTTCGCGGGCGCCGTGGGCACGATCGGCGGGGCGCGCATCGCCGACCGGTTCGGGGGCCGCAGGATGCTGATGTGGACGATGCCGCCGGCGGCGCCGCTGATCGCCGGCGTGGCGCTGCTTCCCACGCCCCTGGCCATCGTGTCCCTCGCGGGGGCAGGATTGATCCTGATGGCGTCCTTCTCGGTGACGATCGCGATGGGGCAGGAGTACCTGCCGGGGCGGCTCGCGCTGGCGGCCGGGCTCATGATCGGGTTCGCGGCGATCGGGTCGGCGCCGCCGGGGCTGGCGATCTTCGGGGCCCTCGCCGACGCCGCGGGACGGGAGACCGCGATCCTGGCGATCGCCGTCCTCCCCGCGCTCGCCGGGGCGCTGTCGCTCATGCTGCCCGCCCCGCGGCCGGTGCCCGCCTGATGGCCCGCGGCAAGCCGCAGCCGCAGGGGCAGGACCTGTTCGGCGCGATGGTCGAGGACCGGCTCGCGAAGACCGGCCCCATGGCGGCCCGCATGCGGCCGCGCACCCTGGAGGAGATCGCCGGGCAGCCCGCGCTGCTGGGCGACGAGGGGTTCCTGCGGCGGGCGATCGCCGAGGACCGGGTGCCGTCGATGATCCTGTACGGCCCGCCCGGTGCCGGGAAGACGACCCTTGCCCGCGTCGTGGCGAACACCACCCGGGCCGCGTTCGAGGAGCTGTCGGCCACGCAGGCCACCGTCGCCGACGTGCGCGCCGCCCTGCAGCGGGCGCGCGACCGGGCGGTCACCGGCGGCCGCACGGTGCTGTTCATCGACGAGATCCACCGCTTCAACAAGTCCCAGCAGGACGCCCTGCTGCCGGCGGTGGAGGAGGGCCTGGTGACGCTGGTGGGCGCCACCACCGAGAACCCGTACTACGAGGTCAACTCGGCGCTGGTGTCCCGCATGCGCGTGATGGTGCTGGAGCCCTTGCCGCCGGAGGCCGTGGCGGACCTGCTGGACCGCGCCGCCGGCGACGAGCGCGGGCTCGCGGGCCGGGTCGTGCTGGACCCGGAGGCCCGGGACGCCCTGGTGAGCCGGGCCAACGGCGACGCCCGGTCCGCGCTGAACCTGCTGGAGGCGGCGGCCGGCGGCGTCGCGGACGGCGGCACCGTGACGGTGGACGACGTCATGGCCGCCGGGGGCGGGCGCGCCGTCGCCTACGACCGGGCCGGCGACGCCCACTACGACACCATCTCGGCGTTCATCAAGAGCATGCGGGCCAGCGACCCGGACGCCGCCGTCTACTACCTGGCGGTCATGCTCGCCGGCGGCGAGGACCCCAAGTTCATCGCCCGGCGCATCATCGTCGCCGCGTCCGAGGACGTGGGGAACGCCGATCCGATGGCGCTGAACGTCGCGACGGCCGCGTCGCGGGCGGTGGAGTTCGTGGGGCTCCCGGAGGCCCGCATCAACCTCGCCCAGGCGGCGATCTACGTCGCCCTGGCGCCGAAGAGCGACGCCTCGTACCGGGCGATCAACGCCGCGCTGGCGCGGGTGGAGGCGGAGGGGGCGCGCCGCCCGCCGCTGGCCCTGCGCGACGCGAGCCGCCCCAACGCCAAGCACTTCGGGCACGGCACCGGGTACGTGAACCCGCACCGCACCCCGCAGGGGTACCTGCCGGGATCGCTGCTGCCGGAGGGCATGGAGGGCGAGCGGTTCTACGCGCCCACCGACCGCGGGCCCGAGGGGCGCATGTCGGAGCGGCTGCGGCGGCTGCGCGGCGACGACCGCGAGGACGCGGACGAGCGGCCGTTCTGACCTCCCGGTCCGCTACGGTCACGGCATGAGCATCGCCGAACAGCTGGACACCGACGCCAAGCAGGCGCTCCGCGACGGGGACAAGGCCCGCCTCGCGGTGCTGCGCCGTGCCAGGGCCGCACTGAAGAACGCGGAGATCGACGCCCGCGGGGAGCTCTCCGAGGACGACACCATCAAGGTCCTGCAGGGCCTGGTGAAGCGCCACAAGGAGTCCATCGAGCAGTTCACGGCCGGCGGCCGGAACGACCTGGTGGAGAAGGAGGTCGCGGAGATGGCGGTCCTCGAGGAGTACCTGCCCGCGCAGCTCGACGACGCCGCCATCGAGGCGGTCGTCGCGGAGGTCATCGCCGCCGAGGGCGTCACGGATGTGAAGGGCCTCGGGAAGATCATGAAGCCCGCGATGGCGCGCCTCGCCGGCCAGGCCGACGGCGGCCGGGTGCGGGAGATCGCGCAGAAGCTCCTGCAGGGCTGAGCCGTGGCCAACCTCCCCCGCGGCGTGCACCCCGTCACCCCCGGCCCCGGGCAGGAGTCCGTGTGGGACTACCCCCGCCCGCCGCGCCTGGAGGCCAACACCCGCCATCTGGTGGTGGTGTTCGGCGGAGAGGTGGTCGCCGAGACCCGCGGCGGCTACCGGGTGCTGGAGACCTCCCACCCGCCGCAGTACTACTTCCCGCCCGAGGACATCTCCGCCGGGGCCCTTCGCGAGGCGGCCGGCGGCCGCACGATGTGCGAGTGGAAGGGCGAGGCGGAGTACTGGGACGTCCACGGCGGCGGCGGCGTGGCGAGCCGCTCGGCCTGGAGCTACCCGTCCCCGGTGGCGGCCTTCGCCCCGCTGGCCGGGCACGTCGCGTTCTACGCGGCGCCGATGGACCGCTGCGAGGTGGACGGCGAGGTCGTCACCCCCCAGCCAGGCGGGTTCTACGGCGGGTGGATCACGTCCCACGTCGTGGGGCCGTTCAAGGGCGAGCCGGGCTCCCGGGGCTGGTAGCGAAGCGCACGGTCACCGTCGCGGTGACCGTCTGCTCACCGGGCTCGACCGCGATGCCCTTGGCCGACCGCATCTCGGCCGCCATCAGCACCGGCGGCCCGCCGGCGGACGCGCCGCCCTCGGCGACCGCCTCGATGGCGCCGAGCTGCAGCCCGGCGGCCGCTGCGAGCCCGGCGGCCTTGGCGCGGGCGTCCTCCACGGCCAGGTCCAGGGCACGGGCGTAGGCGGCGGAGGTGTCGGCCACCTCCATGGACAGGCCGTCCACGCGGGTGGCGCCGGCGGTGATGGCCGCGTCCAGGACGGCCCCGACCCGCTCGGTGTCCCGCACCGTCGCCGCGATCGCGCAGCCCGCGGCGTACCCGTCGGGTGCGCCGGCGTTGGAGTAGCGCTGCCCCACCGACAGGTGGGCGGTGCGCAGGTCCGCGTCGCCGAGGCCGGCGGCGCGCAGGGCGCCGGAGACCGCGCCCACGCGGGTCTCCAGGGCGGCCATCGCCTCGGCGGCGGTGGCGGCCTCCGCCTGCATGCCCAGGTGGATGCGGGCGAGGTCCGGGCGGGCCTCGACGCCCGCGGTCCCGGTGACGGTGATGCCGGTCACGGCGCCACGCTACACCGGGGGCGGGTGGTCAGGTGAGGCGCTTCACGCGGGCCGGGCCGTCGGCCACCCGCCAGATGCGCAGCCGCAGGGGCCGGTGTCCCCGGGCGCCCACCACCACCAGCCGCGTCCCGGCGCGCGGGACGCGGATGCGCACGACCCCGCCGGGCGCCGCGACGGAGCGCCGGCCGAGGCGGACGCGCGCGCCGGAGACCGTGCGGAACCGCAGGGTGAGGGTGCTCGTCGCGGCGTTCCACGACTGCCGCAGCACACGGCCCGCGAGACCGGCGTTGCCGGTGCCGGGCGGGTCGGGCGGGCCGGCGTCGACCGCGGCGACGGGGCTGTTGACGGCCACCAGCCGGATGATCGTGTCGGAGGAGTTGCCCACGACGTCCATCGCGCGGACGGTCACGCGGTGCGTGCCGGCGGCCACCCTGATGATCCCAGTGCCCTGGGCGAGGTCCGAGCGGAACGCCTCCTTGGCGTCCACGTAGACCGTGACGCGCGCCAGGCCGCTGCCGCCGGCCTCCTCGGAGGTCGACCACGTCAGCGACTGCTCCCCCGCGCCGACGCGGGTGTCGGACTCGAGGTTGATGACGGGCGCCGTGGGCGGCGTGAGGTCCGCCGCGCGGTCGACACGGGGCAGCGGCCCCACGTTGGGCTGCCCCTCGGGCTGAGGGGTGCCGGTGGCCCGGATGCGGGCGAGCACCTCCGCCGGGGTGAACGGCGTCCCGCGCTGTGCCCGGGCGATGCCCTGCATCGAGGCGATGGCCCCGGCGACGGCAGCGGATGCGCTGGAGGTGCCGTTGAAGCACGCGGTGTAGCTGCGGGAGCCGTCGGCGTCGCCGCCCACCAGGTACGGGTAGTAGGACGGCGCCGCGGTCGCCGTGACCACCGCGTGGGCGGGCCCCTGCACATCGATGCGGGAGCCGTAGTTGGAGGACGCGTGGCGGGCCGCGAGCGTCCCGGCGCCCACCGGCACCTCGCCGCCGCCCACCAGGATGGCCGTGTCGGTGAACGGGGTGTCGGCGCGGGCGTCGTTGTCCAAGTTGAAGCCGCCGTTGCCGGCGGGCAGCACGACGACGATGCCCTTCGCGCTTGCCGCGGCGATGGCGGCGCTCACCGAAGGCCCGTACTCGCCGGTGTCGGCCGGGCCCTTGGCCTGCGACTGCTGCTCGATGAGCAGCACGTCGCCGGGGTCCAGCTGGTCGGCGGCGGCGGCGATCGCGAAGGCCGGGTTGTAGACGCTGCCCACCCAGGGGCCCACCGGGATGAGCTCCGCCCGGGGGGCGAGGCCGGTGATGCCGATGCCGTCGGAGCGGGCGCCGATGAGCGACAGGGCCGCGGTGCCGTGGCTGATGTTCTTGGCCGGCGTGAACCCGGGCCGGTAGGGCTGCGGCAGGTTGCGGTCGGCGAGCTCGATGTGGGAGGGGTCCCAGTCGTACTCGACGTCGGCGACCTTGACGCCGGCGCCGTCGCCGCCGGCGGGCAGGCTCGTCATGCCCAGGTAGCCGGCCAGCGGCGACCGGCCGTCGAGCGGCGGCGGCGTGCCGTCGGCCAGCGGGAGCACCTCGCCGATCGCCGCGCATTGCTGGGCGGGCGCCGGTGGCGCGCCGGGGGCGACGGCGGCGGAGCGGACCGCCGGGAGGGCGCGCAGGCGCGCCGCGAGGCGGCCGGCGGCCGCCCGGTTCGCGGCGGGCACCACCGCCCAGCGGGTGAGGTCGGGCGTGCGGCGGCCGGACCGGCCCGCGGCGGCGCCCAGGCGGGCGGCCGTGGCGGCCGGGACCATCGGCCGTGCGGACGGCCCGAGCGCATCGACCGTGGCGCCGGGCGCGAGGCGCACGACGATCTGGGAGGTGGGAGCGGATGCGGGCAGGGCGGTCTGCGCCGTGAGGGCCATCGCGGCGAAGATCGTGAACGCTGCCATCCGTGCTGGCGTTCCGGGCACGTCGCTAGGGTAGGACGCGTTCCCGGATTCCGTACTGGACGTTGTGGTGGTTTCTGAGCTGACAGAGGTCGAATGCGCGCTGATATCGCCATTTGTCACTGACACGACGGGTCCGGTGTTCGCCCTCACGAACCTGCCGGAAACCGTGAAGGGCGCCCTGTTCGCCCGGTATTCGCGATCACCGAAGAGCCTTCGGCGCCTTCTGCTGGACGAGTTCATGCCCGACGCGGGCGGCGGCGGCGCGGAGGGGGCGGGCCTGGCGCGGGCCGAGGCGCTGTACGACCGGGTGCTCGCCGAGTACGGCGACGACTCGGTCGCGCAGCTCGGCGGCGCGCACGTGGCGGTGGAGGGCGCGTCGAACGTGCTCACCAAGGTGCTCCAGTGGGGACGCCTGGCCAGCTACCTGGAGCAGTCCACCCGGTACATCGCCTACACCGACCGTCCCGGCGGGCGGTGGCGGTACCACACGCCCGCCCACGTGGCGGCGCACGCTGCGCTCGGGCCGCTGTACGCCGAGACCCTGGACCGCGCGTTCGCGATCTACGCCGACCTGGTGCCGCGCATGACGGCCCACTGGGACGCCCGCGTGCCGGACGACGGCGGGCCGCCCGCGGCCCGCGACCGGGCGATCCGCGCCCGGGCGCTGGACTCCCTGCGCGGCCTGCTGCCCGCGGCGACCACCAGCAACATGGGGATCTTCGCCTCGGGGCAGACGTACGAGGCGCTGCTCATCCGGCTCATGTCGCACCCGCTCGCCGAGGCCCGCGAGTGCGGCGAGCGGATGCTCGCCCAGCTGCGGCAGGTGATCCCCGCGTTCCTCACCCGCGTGGACCGCCCGGACCGCGGGGTGCGCACCGCCGGCTACCTGTCCGACGCGCGCAACGCCACGGCGCGGTGCGCCGCCGAGCTGCTCCCGCCCCCGGACCGCGGCCCGCGCGACGCGCACGTGGAGCTGGTGGACTGGGACCGGGACGGCGAGGACCGGGTGGTGGCGCACGCGCTGTGGCCCGACAGCGGCCGCGGCCTCGCGGAGGTGCTGGAGCTGGTGCGGGGGATGAGCTCCGAGGACCGCGGGCACGTCCTGTCCGCGTACGCCGGCGCGCGCGGCGACCGCCGCCACCGGCCCGGCCGCGCCCTCGAGGCCTGCTCGTACACCTTCGAGGTCACCTGCGACTACGGCGCGTACCGCGACCTGCAGCGGCACCGGCTGCTCACCCTGCAGGCCCAGCCGCTCACCCCGCACCTGGGGTGGACGCTGCCGGCCGAGGTGGGCGACGCCGGCCTGGGCGACGACTACACCCGGGTCATGCGCGAGAGCGCGGAGCTGCACGCCGCCCTGTCGGAGGTGTTCCCCCAGGAGGCGCCGTACGCGGTGAGCCTGGCCCACCGCATGCGCTTCACGGTGGTCATGAACGCCCGGGAGGCGATGCACCTCATCGAGCTGCGCAGCCAGCCGCAGGGTCACGAGTCGTACCGGCGGGTGGCGCAGGACATGCACCGGGCGATCGCGGAGGTCGCCGGCCACCACCACATCGCCGGGATGATGGGGTTCGTGGACCACACCCACGCCGAGGCCGGACGCATGGCCGCCGAGCGACGCCACGAGGAGCGGCTGCGCTAGCCTCTGGCGCGATGTCCGACCGCCGACCTCGCCTGGGGGGCATGGCCCTCGCCAACGGCCTCCTCGTCCACGGCCCGACCCACTGGGCCGCCGCGGTGCGTGAGGAGGACGGCAGCGTGAGCGTCGCCTCGGGCGCCAAGCCGCGCCTGGTGGTGGGCCCGCTGGGCGGCGTGCCGCTGGTGCGCGGCGTGCTGCGCCTGGGAGAGGCCATCGCCGTCCTGCCCGCGATGCGCCGCGGCATGCCGCAGGCGCGGTTCGCGGTGGAGGGCCGCGGCGGCCCCGCCGGCCTGGCCGCCGCGATGATCCTGGGCGCCGTCGCCCGCCGGAAGCTCCGGTCGCCGCTGGCCCAGGAGGCCGCCGCGGCGGTGGTGGGGCTCATCCCCGCGCTCGTGTCGCTGCGCGGGTCTCGCGCCGCGGTGTGGCACGCGGTGGAGCACAAGAGCATCGCCGCCTACGAGCAGGGCGGCCCCGCGGAGGTGGCGAACGCCGCCGCGCACCCCAAGGAGCACCCCCGGTGCGGCAGCAATCTGGTGCTCCCCCTGCTGGTGTCCACCACCATCACCAACCTCGCCACGCGCCGCCTGCGCGGCGCCACGGGCCCGGCGGTCCGCGCCGCGGCGGGCGCGGTGTCCGCGGGCATGGCGGTGGAGCTGTTCGCCTTCGCGCACCGCAAGCCGGAGCACCCCGTCTCGCGCCTGGTGCACTCCGCCGGCCACACCCTGCAGGCCCGTCTGGCGACCAAGGAGCCGGACCCCGAGGACCTCGAGGTGGGCGGCGCCGCCATGCGCGCCCTGTTCCGCGCCGAGGGGATCCCCGAGGGCGCCGGCCCGGCGTGACGTGGACTGCCGCGTGACCGTGGTCGTCGACGCCGGCCGGGAGGCCGCGTGGGACCGTCTCGCCGACATCCCGGGCTGGCCCGACTGGAACCCGTCCTGCATCGACGCGACCCTCGACGGCCCGCCGCAGCCGGGCACGGTCATGCGGCTCCAGCTGCGGCACCCCCGCGGCCGGGGGTTCCACACCCGCCCGCGCCTCGCGGAGCTCGAGCGGCCGGGACGGCTCGCGTGGGAGACGCGCGCCATCGGCGTGCGAGCCCGCACGGAGGTCGAGGTGACGCGCGAGGTGGACGGCACCAGGATCACACTCACGGCGGACTCCGGGGGACCCATGGGATTCAGCTATCGGTGGGCGATGCGGCCCAGGACGCAGGCGCAGATCTGGTCGGCGATGCTCGACGGGCTCGCGGAGAGCTTCCGTTGAGGCGCCTCGCCGCCACCGCGCTCACGGCCGCCGCGCTCGCCGCCGGTGCCGCGCCCGCCGCCGCGCACATCGACATCCTCCCCACCACCGTGGAGGCGGAGCGGTCCACCGAGTTCACGGTCCGGGTCCCGACCGAGCGGGAGATCCCGACGACCTCGGTGCGCGTCGACTTCCCCAAGCAGGTCACCGTGTACTCGTTCGCCCCGCCGCCGGCCGGGTGGACGATCAAGCAGCGCATCGCCCCGGACGGCACCCTGGCGGGGGTGGTGTACAGCGGCGGCACGATCCCGGTGAACGGCTACGTGGACTTCACGTTCCTGGGCACGCCGTTCGACACCGGTGAGACGGTGTGGAAGGCGTACCAGACGTACGCCGACGGCAAGGTGAAGCCGTGGACGGGTGCGCCGGAGCCGCCGGACGCGATCTCCGCCGAGAGCGGCCCCGCCGAGCCGGGTCCGGCCGCCGCCGTGGAGGTGGTGGCCAAGGGCACGCTCGCGCAGGCCACCGGCGGCGGGACGCCGGCACCGGCCGCGGTCGCGACCACCACCAAGAGCTCCGACGCCGCGATCTGGGCGAGCCTCGTGGCCATCGTGATCGCCGCCGCGGCGTTCCTGACGGCCGCCTGGCTGTGGACGAAGCGGCCGATGCGGCTCCCGGAGGATCCGCCCGGCGGGAAGGCGTGACGCCCGACCCGCGGGTGCGGCGGCGGCTGGCGCCTCAGACGTTCCAGCTGCCGGTCGAGAAGATGCGGTCCGGGTACTACTCGGACGCGTACTTCACGTTCTCGCGGGACGTCCTTGCGCACGACGGCCACCGCCCCCGGGTGCTGATGCAGGTGTTCCAGCGGGAGCGGTCGGTGCTGGGCGGCATCGACGAGGCCCTCGCGATCCTGCGGCTGTGCGCGGGGCGCCAGACCGCGTCGGGCTGGGAGGACGGCTGGCGCGAGCTCACGGTGCGCGCCCTGTTCGACGGGGACATCATCGAGCCGTGGGAGACGGTGCTCACGATCGAGGGCCCGTACGAGCTGTTCGTGCACCTTGAGACCCTGTACCTGGGCGTCCTGGCGCGCCGCACGCTCATCTCCCGGAACGTGCGGGACGTGGTGGAGGCCGCCCGCGGGAAGCCGATCATGTACTTCCCGGCCCGGTTCGACCACTGGCACGTCCAGACCGGCGACGGGTGGGCGGCGCACATCGCCGGGGCCATCGGCGTGTCCACCGACGCACAGGCGTCGTGGTGGGGTGGCAAGGGCATGGGCACGGTCCCGCACGGCCTCATCGCCGCGTACGGCGGCGACACGGTGCTGGCGGCCACCAAGTTCGCGGACCGCTTCGCGGACGAGCTGCACGTGACGGTGCTGGTGGACTTCGAGAACGACTCGGTGCGCACCGCGCTGGAGGTGGCCGAGGCGCTTGGCCCCCGGCTGTGGGGCGTGCGCCTGGACACGTCGGGGACCATGGTGGACCGCTCGCTGTGGCATGAGCTGGGGCGCTTCAGCCCCACCGGCGTGGTGCCGGAGCTGGTGTGGAAGGTGCGCCGGGCCCTGGACAACTCGGGGCACGGGCACGTGAAGATCGTCGCGTCGGGAGGGTTCGACGCGGCCCGCATCCGCGCGTTCGAGGAGGCCGGCGTGCCGGTGGACGCGTACGGGGTGGGCAGCAGCCTGCTGCGCGGCAGCAACGACTACACCGCCGACGTCGTGCGCGTCGACGGGCGGCCGTGCGCGAAGGTGGGCCGTGAGGAGCGGCCCAACCCGCGCCTGGAGCCGGTGACCTGGGACGACCCCCTGGAGGATGCGTGAACGTGACCCGCCTGCACCACGTGGCCTACGTGGTGCACGACCTCGACGCCGCCCTGCCGGTGTTCACCGAGCGGTACGGCCTGGAGGTGACCATCCGGGAGCTCATGCCCGAGCAGGGCGTGGAGGCCGTGATGCTGGGCGCGGGCGAGGGCGCGGTGGAGCTCATCGCCCCCGTCGACCCGGAGTCCGGCGTGGCCCGGTACCTGGAGAAGCGCGGCGAGGGGTTGCACCACATCGCGCTCGAGGTGGAGGACCTGGCGGGCGCCCTCGACGAGCTGCGCGCCCAGGGCGTGGAGCTCATCGACCAGGAGCCCCGGGTGGGCCTGGGCGGGCACCTCATCGCCTTCGTGCACCCGAAGTCCGGGCTGGGCGCCCTCACGGAGCTGGTGCAGGCCGGGCACTGACGCCCGGCGGGCTCAGGAGCTGCCGCTCAACAGGATCGCGGCCAGGAGGCCCAGGAACACCGGGAAGGCGGCCAGCACCGCGGTGGGCACCCAGCCCACCCCGTCCCGGTGCCGTTCATCCCGCACCGCCATGATCGTCAGGACGGCGAGGCCGAGCGGGACGAGCGTCGCGCCGACGAGCCAGGGCATCAGCCCGTCGGGGCGTTCCATCAGCAGCCCCGCAACCGCGACGCCCGCACCGGCGACGAGCAGCTCGCCTGCGATCGCCACGCCGTACGCCCGACGGGCCGGGGGCTCGACCCCGGCGAGGGCGGGTGCGAACGGCGTCATGAGCAGGCCCAGCGCGACCACCAGCAGCCACAGCATGAAGAGCGCCTCCATGTTGCGGATGCTGCCGGTTTCACCGCCCCAGGTCGAGGGGGCGGGCCCGTGTGAGCGTGCCGAGGTCCAGCGGCCGGGGGATGGCGAAGCGGTCGAGCACGTCGAACTCGTCGCGGTCGTGACTGTCGGCGACCACCACGAATCCACCGCCGGGGCCGGTGGCCATCACCACCCACACGAGCCGTGACCCGCTGGGGACAACCCGGCCGGTGACGGCCTCGACTGCGCCCGCGCTCCCCGCGGCGATGACCGCCTCGCGGAAGGTTCCGAACCGGGCGCCCGCCGCGGTCCGCAGCGCCGGCAGGGCGGCGAGCGGGATGTGGTTGGTGGGCAGCGGCAGCATCGGCTGGGTGGGCGGGGTGGCGTCGCCGACCGTGCGGCGCACCGTGCCCGCCGGGCCCCGCAGTTCCACGACGGCCGATCCGGAGGCGAGCGTCTCCCGGAACACCAGGGCGTTCCCGGCGAGCGGGACCGCGCGGCCCTGAACGGTGGCGCTGGTGAAGCCGTCCGGCACGATGAGCCACCCCTGCACCTCGGCGGGGCCGAACGGGTCGGGGCGTGTGGAGAGGACGACGCCGTTCACCGGGTCGCGGTTCGAGGGGCGCGGGACCTCCTGGGAGGCCACGAGCCCGGCCGGTCCGGCCTCCACGAGCACCAGGCCGGGCCGGTACCGGCGGTCGCCCACGAACCAGTAGCGGGTGCCGGAGGCGCCGGTCCCCAGGGCGCGTTCGGACCCGGCGATGAGGTGCGGCTGCGCTCCAGGGGCCGACGTGGCCCCGAGCACCGCCGCGACGTCCGGGGGCAGCAGGTCGGAGGGGCGCTGCGGCCGGGTGAGCGCCGAGATCCGCACCCGCAGGCCGGGCGGCGTGACGTCCGGCTCGGCGGCGGCGTCCCCCACCCCGGCGTACGCCTCCCGCCGGCCGCCGGGGCCGGTCGCCACCAGCGGGTCGCGCACCGCGTTCCCGGCCGGGATGACGAAGACGTTCCCGGTGACCTCCACCGGGCCGGCCCCCGCCGCGACACGGTCGTAGCCGTCCGGCACGATCCCGGCGACGTCCGCCGGGGCGATGCGCGAGGTCCGGAAGACCAGGAACTGGCGGCGCAGCGCGTTGGGCTGCCCGCACGCGTACGCCGCGGTCGCACGTGAGGTGATGCCGCCCGTCCCGAGGAAGGCCGTCGGGGCGGGCAGCGGCGGCTCCGCGTCGGGCACCGAGATGAGGCACAGCCGCTGCAGCAGTCCTCCGCCGGGTCCCGGCTTGCGGGCGCTCGCGAGGAACCACCGGCGGCCGTCCTCAATGCGCGCCAGACGGGCCGACGCGGTATCGATCCCGTCCACGAGCATCGCCTCGTCGCGGGCCACCCAGTCGGGCAGGCGGTCCGCATCGGTCGCCGCCCGCGACAGGAGTCCGAGGCGTCCGTCCGTCGTCGTGGCGGGGTCCTCGCCGCCCCGTTGCTGGACCGCGAGGCCCGCGCCGACGGCGACGGCGATCGCCACGGCCACGCCCGCGCGCCGACGCCAACGGGGCGGCGGCGGGACCTCCAGCATCGTGGGCGCGTCCATCCGGGGGAGCATCGCCGGTCCGGGACCGGCGCGCACCCCCGTGGGTCAGTCGAGCCTCAGGGGGCGCACCCGGCCGAGGACCGAGAGATCGGGCACCTGATCCGCCCGGTAGCGCCGCTCCCGGTATACGGCGCCGGGCTCCACGGCCGAATCGATCACGACCACCAGGGCGTCGTTGCCGTTGCGCACCACAACCACCGGGATGGTCAGGGAGCGGCCCGTGGATCCGGTGGTCGCCCACCTTCCGAGCACATCTGGAATGTCGGCTCTGAGCCCGGCGACGATCGTCGCCGAGAAGGGCCGCCGGAGCCCGGCGCGCACCGCCCTGAGCGTCGCAAGCGACCGTTCCCGAGAAGAGACGCTGTTCGTCGGGATGTGGATCCGGAATTCGTTGGACCCAAGACCGCTGGACTGGACCACGGTGCCGGCCGGGCCTCGCAGTTCGACCCTGTAGGTACCGGTGACGGCGAGATTCCTTACCAGAAGGAAGTTGTTGCGCACCGGGAAGCTCCGGTCACCGATCACGGCGGTGGTGAACCCGTCGGGAACGATGGTGCGGAGGGTGATTCGTGTGGGCCCGAAGGGCTCTCTGACCGCGGTCGACGGCCAGGCCCGAAAGGGTTGTGCAGGGGTGGGGAGCACGATCGGCCGCAGTGTCACCCCACTGCCCGACACCATGGCGAGCAGCGCCCTGGACGTGAGCCCGCGGTACCGATCCCGCGTGAGCCAGTACGAGGTCCTCCCGGCCACCGCCACCCGGCGCTCGGTCCCCGGCACCGGATCGGGTCCTCCGGGTCGGCTCCGCGCGGCGTCGAGTGCCGCTCGCAGGGCGGGTGGCGGTGTATCCACCGCCTCCGGAGCGCGATCGAAGACGGAGACCGTGGGGTCCAGCCCGCGCGGGATGCGCGCTTCGTCGGGGCCCAGCAGGAAACCGTGGTAGGCGGTGCGCTCGCCGTTCGGGCCGGTCAGTCGAACACCGTCCTCGGTCAGTTTCGCGGGCCTCATGACGAACAGGTTGTCGCGGACCTCGACGCTCGTGGTGCCCGTGGTGGCCCGGTCGTAGCCATCGGGGACCACGCCGGCGAGTTCGAGCTGGCGACCTCCCGGGCCGTAACCGACCATGACGATCATGAAGCGCCGGTCGAACACGTGGGTGTCGGCGCACTGGATGCCGCCGGTGCGCAGCCCAGGACCGCCGCCGAAGCCCTCGGTGGCCGTAGGCATGGGAGGCGCCTTTGCGGGGACGTCCACGAGGCACACCCGGCCTCCCACGGCAGGGGCGATGTAGTACCGACGGGTCGCCGTGCTGCCGGCGAGCCGGGTCGCATCGCGCTGGATTCCCTGTTCGAGCAGCATCTGGTCGCCGTAGGCCCACTCCGGGAGCCGGTCGGATTCGGTGGCGGGGCGGTCGAGGATCCCGATGTGCCCCGGGATCACGGCGCGGTCGGCGCCGCGCGGCATCGAGACGATCAGCACCCCGGCGGCGCCGGCGACGGCGGCCGCGGTGGCGGCGCCCCACAGGACGCGCCGTCCCCGGCGGGGCGGTGCCCCACGGCCCGCCGGGGACGCCGGCAGGTCCGGCATCGCGCCCTCGCGCATGAGCCGGTCCAGGTCGTCGAGGGGCAGCGGGTCGGCGGCGCGCAGCCGCTCCATCACGAGCTCGTCGGTGCGGGTCATGTGGTCTCCCCTCCCGCCACGGGTGGCACCCGGCCCGCGGACTCCTCCGGTTCGCCCAGCGCGGCGGCGAGCCGCCGCCGGGCGCGATGCAGCCGCACGCGGAACGCGGTGGCCGGCACGCCGAGCACCTCGGCGGCCTCACCGGGCGTGAGCCCCTCCCATGCGACGAGGCACAGGGCCTCGCGGTCGCGTTCGCTCAGGGTCGCGAGGGCGCGGAGGGTCTCCCCCCGCGGCCCGCGGTCCGCCGGGTCCCGCGGCTGCTGGGCGGGCTCGGCGGCGATGCGCTCGACCAGGGCGGTGCGGCGGCGGCCGGCGCGGCGCTGGTTCGCCAGCGTCCGGCGGGTGATGCCGATGAGCCACGGCAGCGGATCCGCCGGTACGTCGGAGATTCGGCGCCAGGCGACCAGGAACGCTTCCGACACCGCATCCTGCGCCTCCTGCGGGGTGGCCCGGCGGAGCGCGTACGCCAGGAGGTCCCGGCGGTGCGCGTCGTAGAGGTGCTCGAACCGCTGTCGTTCATCGCCCATGCACCCGGAGCATGTCCGGATCTGCCGGCGCGTTTCACCCGGTCAGCCACCGAGCACGCGGAAACGCGTCCGCACGCCCAGGCACCGCGGGCAGCGCATCGGCGTGTGCCCGCCGTCGGGATGCCGCACGAGGATGCGCCCCTGACCCCAGCACCAGTCGCAGGGCTCCTCCACGATCCGCACGTCCTCGGTGGCCGTGGGGTGGGGATGGGTGAGCGTGTCGCGCGTGAAGTTGAACCGTCGCGGCCGCATCGGCGACCTCCTCCTGGTGTGCCCGTCCGGGGACCCCGGCCGAATACCCGCGACGGTAGGCCGCACACACTGCGGCGTGCACCGACCCCAGGGCCACACCGCGCTTACCCGGCGCCCGGCACCGGTCCCGGGCGTGGGATCCGCCCGGCGTGGGAAGGTGGACCGCATGAGAGCAACCGTCTTCCACGGCCCGCGGGACGTGCGCGTCGAGGAGGTCCCCGACGCCGCCCTGCGCGAGCCCACCGATGTGGTGGTGCGCGTCACCCACGCGTGCATCTGCGGCAGCGACCTCTGGCCCTACCGGGGTGAGCTGCTGATCTACGGCGAGAACGGCCGCACCGGCCACGAGTTCATGGGGGTCGTCGAGGACGTCGGCCCCGAGGTCCGCACGCTGAAGCGGGGCGATCGCGTGATCGCGCCGTTCGCGTTCAGCGACGGCGTGTGCGAGTACTGCAGCGGCGGGCTCCACACGTCCTGCGTGCAGGGCGGGTACTGGGGCGCCCAGAACGACGGCGGGCAGGGCGAGGCCGTGCGCGTGCCGTGGGCCGACGGCACCCTGGTGAAGCTGCCCGAGAGCGTCGACCTGGGCGACACACGGCTCGCCGCCGCGGTGGCGACGCTCACCGACGTCATGTGCACCGGCCACCACGCCGCCGTGAGCGCCGGGGTCGGCGCCGGGGCGACCGCGGTCGTCGTCGGCGACGGCGCCGTGGGCCTGTGCGGGGTGCTCGCCGCGAAGCGCCTCGGCGCGGAACGGATCATCATCATGGGCCGCCACGACGACCGGCTCGCCATCGCCCGGCGGTTCGGCGCCACCGACGAGGTGCGCGAACGCGGCGCGGAGGGCGTCGCCCGCGTGCAGGAGCTCACCCGCGGCGGCGCGCCGCACGTGCTGGAGTGCGTCGGCACCGGCCAGGCCACCGAGACCGCCATCGGCGCGTGCCGGGCGGGCGGCACCGTGGGGCACGTCGGCGTCCCCGCCGAGCCCATCAGCCTCGGCGACGTCTACGGCCGCAACATCGCCCTGGTCGGCGGCGTGTGCCCCGCCCGGGCGTACCAGCCGGAGCTGCTCGCCGACGTCCTGGCCGGGGTCATCGACCCGTCACCGGTGCTGGACCTCACCGTCACCCTCGACGGGGTCCCGGACGGCTACGCCGCCATGGACGAACGCCGCGCGATCAAGGCGCTCGTCACGCTCTGAAACCGCATCGGCCCGGGCGCCTGAGGGGCGCCCGGGCCGGTCCGCGGGTCAGTCGTAGTACTCGGCGCCCAGGTGGGTGAGGGGCTCGTCGCCCATCAGGTGCCGCAGGGTGTTCTTCAGCTTGGTGAGCTGGATGAACAGGTCGTGCTCGGGGTAGACGTCGTCCTGCACCGGCTGGGGGCTCTTCCAGTAGAAGGACAGCCACTCCTGCACGCCGGTGAGCTTCGCCCGCTGGGCGAGGTCCATGAACAGGGCGAGGTCGAGGACGATCGGCGCGGCCAGGATCGAGTCCCTGCACAGGAAGTCGATCTTGATCTGCATCGGGTAGCCGAGCCACCCGAAGATGTCGATGTTGTCCCACCCCTCCTTGTTGTCACCGCGCGGGGGGTAGTAGTTGATCCGCACCACGTGGTGGATGTCCCCGTACAGCTCCGGGTTCCGCTTGGGCTCGAAGATGGTGTCGAGCACGCCGAGCTTGGAGACCTCCTTCGACTTGAAGGAGTCCGGGTCGTCGAGGACCTCGCCGTCCCGGTTGCCCAGGATGTTCGTGGAGTACCAGCCGTGCACTCCGAGCATGCGGGCCTTGAGGCCCGGGGCGAGGATGGTCTTCATGAGGGTCTGGCCCGTCTTGAAGTCCTTGCCGGTGACGGCGACGTTGTTCTGCCGGGCGAGCTCCATGATCGCCGGGAAGTCCAGGCTCAGGTTCGGCGCGCCGTTGGCGTACGGGATGCCGAGCTTCATGAACGCGTAGGCGTAGATCTGGCTGGGCGCGATGTCGGGGTCGCTGTCCTTCAGGCCCTGCTCGAACGCCGCCAGCGACTGGTGCACCGCGGAGGGCTGCTTGTAGATCTCGGTGGAGCCGCACCACACGCCGACGAGCCGGTCGCAGCCGTTCGTGGACTTGAACGCCTCGATGTCGGCGATGAGCGCCTGCGCCCAGTCCCACTTGCTGGCCGCGGGCTTGATGTTGTCGCCGTGCAGGTTGCGGACGTACTCCTGCTCGAACACGGCCGGCATCGGCTTGATGGCCCGCAGCTCGTCGCCGAGCTCCTCCAGCATCGGGGCCTCGAGCACGCCGGCGCGCTTGGCGGCGACGTACGCGTCGTCGGAGAAGACGTCCCAGCCGCCGAAGACCAGGTCGTTCAGGTCGGCGAGCGGGACGTAGTCCTTGATCGGCTGCACGTTGTCGTCGGTGCGCTTGCCGATCCGGATCGTCCCCATCTGGGTGAGGCTGCCGATGGGGCTGGCGAGGCCGCGGCGGATGGCGAGCACCCCCGCGATGAAGGTCGTCCCCACCGCGCCCATGCCGGGGAGCAGGATCCCCAGCTTGCCCTTCGGCGGGGCGATCTCGACAGCGGACTCCAATGCCATGTGTTCTCCAGGAACGTCGGTTCAGGTCGGTCGGCGGGTCCGGGGGGCTGCGCGGACCACCCGCCGAGTGCCGTGGCGCCTGGTTCGGGGCGCCGGCTTTGGTCCGCATAGGCTACGGAAGCGGTGCGACGGGTGTGCGCCCGGGCTTCCGAACCCGAGGGTTCTCTACCGCTCGGATCCCGTCCGGCCGCGGGTGCGGCGCGGGATGCCTGCGGTCACGATACCCCGCGCCCGCCCCATTCCGCGCGCGGCCAGGTGGGCGGCGGCGCGGCGGCGGCGGTGCCGGGCGACCAGGCGGTCGAGCTCCCGGCGGGTCGAGGCGGCCTCCACACGGTCGCGCGTCTCGGCGTAGCGGCGCACCGCGCGGTCCGACCGGCGGGTCTCCCGCCCCGTCGCGAGCGCGGTGCAGGTGTCCGCGGCGAGCTCGTCCAGGACCCGCTCCGCGCGATCACGCGCCCGGCGCAGCTCCGTGCGCCGCACCACCTTCGTGCGGATCACCGCCCCGGCCGCGACCGTGAGGATGACGACGGCCTCGATCATCCGGGTGAATGTAACCCGACGAACGGACGTGGCGTAACGCACCGGTGCCGCGCAGGATCGGTCCCGTGATGCCCCGCCTCGCCACCGCCGCCTCGTTCATCGCCGGTGCGGCACTCGCCGCCGCGATCGCCGCGAGCGGCTGCGGGGGCGGCGGCTCGCCGCCCGCCGCCGTCGTCACCCGCCTGCCCGTGCCCGCCCCGACGGCCCTGGCGGCCGCGGGCGCGTTCGTCTTCGTGGGTCAGGCCGACGGCACGGTGACGCGCCGGTCGGTGCGCGGCGAGGTGACCGCCACCGCCCGCCTGGGCGGCCGCGTGAGCCACCTGCTGATCGCGGGCGACACGCTGGTCGCGGTCGTCGCCCCCGCGAACGAGGTGGTGGTGCTGCGGCAGGAGGACCTGGCCCGGGTGCGCCGGGCGCGGCCCGTCGACGGGCCGGGCGGCGCCATCACCGCCGTCGCCTACGACGGCCAGATCGTGATCGCCGACGCACCGGGGCACCGGGTCCTGCGCCTCGGCGAGCGGAGCCTGAAGGTGCTCCGCACGTTCCCGCTGCCCGGGGGCGCGGTCCCGGCGTCGCTGGCGGCCAACCGGGACGCGTACGTCGCCACCACCGGTGCGACGCGCGCGGCGGTGCGGCTGGGCTTCGACGACGGCACCGTCCGCGTGCGGCCGCTGCCCGTGCTCGGCGGCGGTCCGTGCGGCATCGCGGTCTACACCAACCGGAACGTGACGGTCGTGACCGCCACCGGCATCGCGACCCTCCAGCCGGGCACCGTCGACCACCCGTACGCACTGCCAGTGGAGGGCGGCGTGCGGGGGATCGTGGGCGTGAGCGACGACTCCGCCCTGGTCACCGCCGGGGGGCACCTGGTGGACGTGGGCTACGACGGGCGGACGCGTGTCCTGGCGGACGTCCCGGAGGGCGCCGTGTGCGGGACCACGGGGATCGTCGGCGAGGTGTGGCTGCTGGACACCGCCGGGCAGCAACTCGTCCGCGTGCGCCCGCCGGAGTGACCGACCGGGTGGCGGGCGGCGTTCCCGCGGGGCCCCGCTAGACTCGTCAGCCGTTTCGGCGGATCGACGAGAAGCGAGGGTGGGCATGGCCGGACGTCGGCTTGAACTGGGCTTCGAGGGCGGCGCGGTGCTCCGCGTGAGCCTCGAGGAGGCGGCGGTGGAATCCCTCACCGCATCCCTCGGCAACGACAAGGGCTGGACCGCCCTGAAGGCCGAGGAGGAGACCGTCTGGGTCAACCTCGGCGACCTCGTGTACGTGCGCGTGCCGCCGGTGGCGAACCACCGCGTGGGCTTCACCGGCGAGTAACGGGCCGCGTTGACCCGGGGCTCGTCGGCCGGACCGACGTCGGCGAGACGGCCCTCCCCAAACCGGTGACCGGGAGCGAGGCCGAGGTGGCCCCGTACCCGATCACCGTCCGGGCGTCGTCCCAGAGGGCGACGTGCTCCGGATCCGCTTGAACGTCTGACCGGGGACCCCCGGGGGGGATCACTCCCCCGGGCCCTCGTCCTCCGCGGCGAGGTCGTGCTCGTCGTCGTCCTCGTCGGACTCGTCGAGCCAGAAGAACTCCCAGGTGTGGCCGTCCGGGTCGTTGAAGCTGCGGACGTACATGAACTCGTGGTCCTGCGGCTCGCCGGCCGCCGTCGCGCCGTTCGCGAGGGCCATCTCCACCAGGCCGTCCACCTCGTCGCGGTCGCCCACCTGCACCGCGAACAGCGCCTCGGTGTGCGTGGAGGTGTCGGCGATCGCCTTGGACGTGAACCCCGCGAACCGCTCCTGCATCAGGAGCATCACGTAGGTCGAGTCGTTGACGACCATGCACGCCGAGGTCTCGTCCGCGAAGTCCTCGTCGAACGCGAAGCCCAGCTGGGTGAAGAAGTCCACCGCCCGGCCCAGTCGCGCCACGGGCAGGTTCACGAACAGCTTGCGGGTCATGCGGCTCCTCAGCCGGGCGGCGTGTCGATGCCGGAGCCCTCCAGGCGGGCCTTCACCTGGGTCTCCAGCGAGTTGGCGCGGAACAGGGCCAGCGCCTCCGGGGAGGCCTGCTGGATCACCGCCCCGCCGGGCGGGCCATGGTGCCACGCCACGCAGTGCAGCAGCGCGAGCTTGCGGTCGCCGGGCAGGCCCGTGCGGTCCGCGGCGCGCCCCACGATGTCCATGCCCAGGGCGACGTGGCCCAGCATGCGGCCCTCGTCGGTGGCCTCGAACGTCGCGCCCACGCGCCACGCCCGGGTGTAGCCCAGGTCGTGGACGATGGCGGCGGTGAGCAGCAGGTCCGCGTCCAGCCGCGGATGCCAGGTGCAGAGCGTCTGGCACAGCGCCGCGACGCCGACGGTGTGCTCCACCAGGCCGCCCACGTACGCGTGGTGCCCGGAGCGGGTGCACGGCACCGTGCGCCAGTCCCTCGCGAGGGCCTCGTCGCCGGTGAGCGCGTCCAGCACGTTGCGCAGGGCCGGGTCCCCCACCTCGTCCGCCAGGTGCACGACGAAGCCGAACAGCTCCTCCGGCTCGCGGTGCGACCGGGGCACCAGGGTCGCGGCGGGCGCCTCGTCGGCGGCCGGCCGCACGTGGCTCACCACCAGCTCCAGCCGCCCCGACCGCTCCTCGGCACGGCCCGCCACGCGCACGGCGGCCCCGGCGGTGAGGCGCTCCGCGAACCAGTCGGCCTGCTCGAACACCACCGCGCGGGCGGCACCGCTGGCGTCGCCGAGCACCAGCGACAGGAACGGCTTGCCGGCGCGGGAGAGGCGGCGCTCCACCTCGCGCACGGCGTACACGCCCTCGAAGGGCGTGCCCGGGGTGATGTCGGAGATGGCGGTCAGCGGTCGATGGCGGGGCAGAGCAGCCGGTAGTCGCACGAGCGGCACGCCCACGACGGCCGCGGCTCGAAACGCTCCGCGGCGATGTCGTCGAGCGTCCGGCGCGCCTCGTCGACCGCCAGTGCGATCTCGGACGCCTCCGGGTGCTCGGTGCGGAAGTCGTTCTCCAGAACGTACTCCAGCGTCGCCCGCGTGGGTTCCACACCCCACGCCTCGCGCGCCCCCGCCAGGTACAGGCGAAGCACGAACCGGCCGTCCTCGTTCGCGCCGTTCTTCGGTGCGCTGCCGGTCTTGTAGTCCACCAGCGCGTACCCGCCCTCGGGCGCCCGGTCGACGCGGTCGATGCGGCCGCGCACGCGGTGCGGTCCCAGCATGAGCGTGAAGTCCCGCTCCACCGCCACCGGGCTCACCCCGGACGCCAGCGTGCGCTGCACCATCTTCGGGAAGCTCTCGCGCGCGAGCGCCAGGGCGTGCCGGCCCTGCGCCGTGGCGTCCACCGAATGCCGCCTGAGCTCGCGCTCGAAGCGGTCGAGGATCGCCGCGGGATCGGGCGGCGGCGTCTCCGGCGCCATGTGCGCCTCCAGCGCCGAGTGGCACGCCACGCCCACCGCGCGGGTGGGGTCCTTGCGGGGCGGCACCCGGTCGACGTGCGCGTACCGGTACTGCAGGGGGCAGCTGCGGTAGCGGGCGATGCCCGTGACCGACGTGGACACCCCGGGGCGCGGGGGACGGTGCGGCACCACCGGCGCCGCGGGCGGTGCGGGCGGCGCCAGGGCCGCGGCGCGCGCGGCCACCAGCCGGTCCGCGGCGTCCCGCACGGCGGCGTCGAGCGCCGGATCCGCCGCGCCCGAGGCAGCGGCCCGCGCGGCGGCCATGGAGGCGTCCTCCAGCAGCTCGCGGGCGGCGCCCACGGCCTCCAGCAGGTGCCGCTCCGGCCCCTCGCCCACGTCCTCGGCGGCGGCGCCGGCGACCATCCCCATCGCCTCCTCGGCGAACGCGGACGGCGCCTGCGGGATGCCGGTGGCCGACGCCGCCACCCAGCTCACCACCAGATGCCTGCGGGCGCGCGTCATCGCGACGTAGGCCAGGCGGCGGCTCTCGGCCACGTGCGCCTCGGAATCGCGCGGCAGGGACTCGGGCAGCAGGTGGTCCGGGATGTCCGGCCCCGGGCGGTTGCGGCCGGGCCAGCCCGCGTGGGTCATGCCCACCACGAACACCGCGTCGAACTCCAGGCCCTTGGCCTGGTGCACCGTCATCACCTGGACGCCGCGTCGCTCGATGGGCGCGCCGGCGTCGCCCCGGTACCCCAGCTCCGCCAGGCGCGACAGCGTCTCCGCCATGTCGGCCGTCGTCATGGTGGGCTTCGCCGCCGCCAGGTCGCCCACCACCCGCTCCAGGGCGGCGAGCGCGCCCAGCCGGCTGGCGCCCTCGGCGCCGCCGGCGGCGATCGCGCGGTTGCGCAGGCCGGTGGCGTCCAGCACGGTCCGAAGCGCGCCCGTGGGGCCCTCCTCCGCGGCCGAGCGGCCCACGTGCTCCAGGATTCGCACCACGTCACCGGAGTACGCCTCCTGCTGCAGCGCGAGCCGCAGGGCGTCGCTCACCGGGCCGTTGCGGTGCGCGGCCACGGTGTCCGCGGCGAGCGTCCACGGCACGCCATGGGCGGGGTCGGCCAGCGCCCGCAGGTGGGCCTGCCCGTCGGTGGGGTCCACCGCCGCGCGCAGCCAGGCGATGGCGGTGCGCACCTCGCGCCGCTCCATGAGGCCCACGCCGCCGCGCACCTGGTGCGGGATGCCGGCGCGTTCCAGGGCGCGCGTGATGGGCCCGCTCTCCAGGCGCACGGCCCGCATGAGGATCGCCTGCTCCTCGTACGGGATGCCGGCCTCGGCGAGCCGCACGATCTCCTCCGCCACCGCGCGGCCCTGGCCGTCGGGGTCCGGGGCGGCCCAGAAGCGCGGCACCGGCCCCTCGGCCTCCGGCAGCGCGCGCAGCCGCTTGGGGCTGCGGTCGGGGATGGGCGACACCACCGCCCAGGCGGCGTCCAGGATGGACTGGGTGGACCGGTAGTTCTGCTCCAGCCGCACCTCCTCCGCCCCGGGGAACCGGGCGCGGAAGTCGGCCAGGTTCTTCCCCGACGCCCCGCGGAACCGGTAGATGCCCTGGTCGTCGTCGCCCACCACCACCAGGCTCCCCTGGGGGTCGGCGACCGCCAGCAGCAGCTCGGTCTGGGCGTGGTTGGTGTCCTGGAACTCGTCCACCATCACGTGCTGCACCTCGTGCCGCACCGCCTCCAGGGCGTCCGGGTGACGGCGGATGAGCTCCAGCGCCCGCACGATGGACATCCCGAAGTCCTCGAGGCCCTCGTCGTCCAGCAGCCGGTCGTGCGCGGCGAACACCTGCGCGAACTCCAGCTCCTTGCGGTACCGCAGCTCCTCCTGGCGGCTGTTCGCGCCCTCCACCGCGGCCTGCGCCCACCCCAGGTAGTCGCGCGCCGCCACCAGCTCGTCGCGGCAGCGGTCGATGCGCGTGACGAAGTCGTCCACCAGCATCACCAGGTCGCCGCGCAGCTGGTGCAGGCGCAGGTCCAGGTCAGCGAGGTTGTCCAGCAGCAGCATCTTGCGCAGCTCCTGGTCCGCCGGGCGGCGCAGCGGCATGAGCCCCTGGTCCACGCCGTGCACGCGCACCACGTCCTGCGCCCAGGCGTGGAACGTGGACACGCGCAGCGTCTCGTGCGAGCGGCCAAGCAGGTCCTCGGCGCGGGTGCGGAGCTCCTCGGCCGCCTGGCGGGTGAAGGTGACGGCCAGCACGCGGGACGGCTCCGCCCCGCCTGCGACCAGCCACGCCAGCCGGCGGCACAGCACCCGGGTCTTGCCGGCGCCGGCGCCCGCGAGGACCATGAGGGGCCCGCGCTCGTGGGTGACCGCGCGGCGCTGCTCGGGTGTGAGGTCGTCCAGCACGGGACGTCACATGGTAGTGCGCACCACGGCTGGTAGCCTGCGGCCCGTGGCCGATCTCCGACCGTCCAGGGCGCTGCGATACCGTGACGCCGCGGGCCCGCTCGGAGACCTCATCGCCCCGCCCTACGACGTCATCACCGACGCCGACCGCGAGGCCCTCCTGGCCCGCAGCCCGCACAACGCGGTGCGCCTGGAGCTGCCCGACGAGCCGTACGAGGCGGTCGCCGAGCTCATGGCCGCGTGGGAGCGGGACGGCGTGCTCACCCGCGACGACCGGCCGGGCATCACCGCCTGGACCCAGACGTTCACGCTCGACGGCGTGACCCGCGAGCGCCGCACCCTGCTGGGCACCGTCGGGCTGGAGCCGTACGAGGCGCGCGTCGTGCGCCCCCACGAGCGCACCCACGCCGGCCCCAAGGAGGGCCGCCTGCGCCTGTACCGGGCCGTGAAGACCCACATCTCGCCGGTGTTCGGGCTCTACCCGGACCCCGAGGGTGCCGTGTGGGCGGCCGCGGGCGTCGCCGGGCCGCCGGACGCGGAGTTCGCCAGCGACGGCGGCGACGTCCTCAACCGCGTGTGGTGGATCGACGACCCGGCGCGCCTGGACGCCGTCACGGCCGCGATGGACGGCCGGTGGATCCTCATCGCCGATGGGCACCACCGGTACGAGACCGCCCTGAACTACCAGCGCGAGGTCCGGGAGGCCAACGGCGGGCAGGCCGGGCCCTGGGACCGGGTACTCATGGGTGTGAGCGCGCTGGACGACCCCGGCCTGGTGGTGCTGCCGACCCACCGCGTGCTGTCCCGGTGGCCCGCGGACGGCGCGTCGCGCCTGGACGCGACGCCGGTGGCCGGCCTGGACGCCCTGCTCGACGCGCTGGAGGCCGCGCCCGACGACGTGCCCACCCTGGGCCTCGTCACGGCCGACGGGATGCGGGTGCTCACCCTGCCCGGCGCGGCCGGCGACACGCCCGCCGCGCGCCTCGACGTGGCGGTGCTGGAGCGCGAGGTGCTCATCCCCGACCTGGGCGAGGACCAGGCCGCCCTGAGCCACCACGGGGTGCTGACCTACGTGAAGGACGCCCGGGAGGCCGCGGGCCTGGTGGCGGGCGGCGAGGCCGCGGCGGTGTTCATCGTGCGGCCCATCCCGAAGGCCTCGGTGGCGGCCGTGTCGGAGGCCGGCGAGACGATGCCGCAGAAGTCCACCTACTTCTTCCCCAAGCTCCTCACCGGCGTGGCGTTCCACCCCCTCACCGATGCCTGACGCCGCCCCCACCGACGACGCCCGCCGCTGGTTCGCCGTGCTCGGCGCCGCCTGCGGGCGCATCAACGAGCAGGCGAAGGCCATGACGCCGGCCGAGCGCGCGGCGAACCTCGGCCGGGGCGCGGGCGGCGACATCACCGCCGGGATCGACCGGATGGCCGAGGACGAGATCCTGGCCGCGCTGCGCCGGCTGCACCACGAGGACGGCCGCTCCATGACGCTCCTGTCGGAGGAGCTCGGCGTGCTGGAGATCGGCGGCGGCGGCAACCCGCTGGTGGTGTGCGACCCCATCGACGGCAGCCAGAACGCCAAGCGCGGCGGCCCCGGCTTCGCGACCGCGGTGGGGGTCTCCGACGGCCCCACGATGAGCGGCGTGCGCCTGGCGATGGTGCACGACCACGGCACCGGCGAGTGCTTCACCGCCGAGCGCGGCGTCGGGGTGTGGCTCAACGGGGTGGCGCTGCGACCGCCGGACCCGCCCGCCCGGCTGCGGCTGCTGGGCGTGGAGGGCGGCGGCCCCGCCAAGCTCACCGCCATCCTTGCCGAGCTGTCGGGGCAGGTCTCGCGCGTGCGGTCGATGGGGTCGCTGGCCCTGTCGATCGTGTGGGTCGCGATGGGCCGCTTCGACGGGCTGGTGGGCCTCGGCGCCGCCCGCAGCGTGGACGTCGCCGCGGCGCAGCTCATCGCGTCGGAGCTGGGCTGCATCGTGGGTCTCCCCACGGCCGGCGACACCGGTTCCTCACCGCTGGACATGGGCAGCCGGCGGCGCGTGGTCGCCAGCGCCTCCCCCGAGCTCATGGCCGAGCTCGTGCGCGCCTCGGGCGCGATCTGACCCGGGCCGGGTCCCGGGGCCGGGACGACCGGCCTGGCCTATCATCGCCGGGATGGGCTTCCTGAAGAACCGAGGGCTCACCGAGGACGAGCGGGCCCGCGTCCCGCCCGGCCAGCACGTGGTGCGGGACTTCCCCGTGCTGCACGAGGGCGGCATCCCGTACGGCGGGGCCCTCCCGGCCGACTGGGACGTCCGCGTGTGGGGTGCCGTGGAACACGAGGCCCGGTGGGACTTCGGCGAGTTCCGGGCGCTGCCCGCCGAGGAGGTGACCTGCGACATCCACTGCGTCACCACCTGGAGCAAGCTCGACACCCGGTGGCTCGGCGTGCCCATGTCGTGGGTGCTGGAGACCGTGAAGCCCCTGCCGGAGGCCACGCACGTGGTGGCCCACGCCGAGAACGGCTACACGGCGAACATGCCGCTGGAGGCGCTCACGCAGCCCGGCGTCATGCTCGCGTACCGGTTCGACGGCAGGGAGCTGGAGCCGCAGCACGGCTGGCCCCTGCGGCTGCTCGTGCCGCAGCTGTACTTCTGGAAGAGCGCGAAGTGGCTGCGCGGACTGGAGTTCCGCATCGGCGACGCGCCCGGCTACTGGGAGGTGCGGGGGTACAGCAACTCCGCCGACCCGTGGCGGGAGGAGCGCTATGGATTCTGAGCATGCGCCCATCGAGGACGCCGAGCTCCTTCGCGACGTCGACGACGTGCGCCGCATCCAGCGCGCCGTCGGCAGCTACGTCATCGCATTCGCGATCGCGTCCCCCATCTGGCTGATGCTCCTGCTGGTGCTGCCCCGCACCGGCATCGGGGTGGGCCTGTCGTTCTTCTTCGCGTCGCTGCTGGCGTCCGGCATCGCGCTGTACGGGCGCAGCTGGTTCCTGAAGAACGCCGGCGTGCGGCGCCGCGAGGGCGCCACCACGCTTGCCCTGACCCTCAGCCCCGCCATCAAGCGGACGATGCTTGTCTGCGCCGGGCTGATCCTGCTCTACGTTGTGCTGGTGACGCGGGCCGGCTGAGCCGGGCCCGCCAATGTGAGATCCAAGGAGACCGAGGAACGCAATGAGCCCCCTGATCCCGATGGTCATCGAGCAGACCTCGCGCGGCGAGCGCTCCTTCGACATCTACTCGCGTCTGCTCAACGAGCGGATCATCTTCCTCGGCACGCCCGTGGACGACCAGATCGCCAACCTCATCGTGGCGCAGCTGCTGCACCTCGAGAGCGAGGACCCCGACAAGGAGATCTCGCTGTACATCAACAGCCCGGGCGGCTCGGTGTACGCCGGCCTGGCGATCTACGACACCATGCAGTTCATCAAGCCCGACGTGCAGACCATCTGCGTCGGCA
Source organism: Thermoleophilia bacterium (assembly GCA_046330435.1). Taxonomy (GTDB): domain Bacteria; phylum Actinomycetota; class Thermoleophilia; order Miltoncostaeales; family Miltoncostaeaceae. Next base: position 68,348 of record JAXLST010000013.1, read on the forward strand.
TCGCGATGAGCATGGGCGCCCTGCTGCTCGCCGGCGGCGCTGAGGGCAAGCGGATGGCCCTCCCGAACGCGAAGATCATGATCCACCAGGTGAGCGGCGGCTTCTCCGGCCAGGCCACCGACATCGAGATCCACGCCCGCGAGGCCCTCGCGATCCGCAAGAAGCTCGACGAGATCCTGGCCCAGCACACCGGCCAGCCGTTCGAGAAGGTCAGCAAGGACACGGAGCGCGACTACTTCATGAGCTCCGAGGAGGCCAAGGAGTACGGCCTCATCGACCGGGTGATCAGCAGCCACTAGCAGGCTTTCGCACCCTTCCGGGCGGCCGCTTGCGGCGGGCCCGGAAGGGTGCAACCATCGCCCGCATCGGGGGAACGGATCCTCCGGACGACGGACCACCTGGAGGCGTGATGCGCCGCTCGGGATGTGACGTACAGCGAGCCGCTCTGATGCCGTGCACCGGCCGGGGCCCGGCCGCCCGCCGGCACACCGCTCTTGCGGGTGCGGTCGCTGTGGCGCCGTCATCACGACGCGGGTTCGCCTCGGAACCCGTCGCCATCGGAACGCGATCCTCGGGCAGGGGCGCCGCATGGACCGCGGCACCGCCCGTGAGGGGGTGAGGCGTCTGGAGAGCGACAGCGCGATGCGGGCGGCCGCCGCTGTGTTCGACCTGGCGGCCGCCGGAGCAACGCATTGACGAGGCAGGGCGTCCGGCCCACGGGGCACCTCGGGGCCGGGCGTTCTCCACTTCCACACCCGGACGGGCCGGGCCGGAACTCACTTCCGGGAGCACCTCGGCGCAGTCGCCGGAATGCGGCGTAGCCCGATGTCACTCACGAAGGGCACGGCTCCCGCCCCGCAGGCGGTACGCACGGCGACCCGAACCGCGTTCCCGGTCCCGTCCGAGGTGTAGTCCGTCGCGGTGACCAGCAGCCCGCGGCGCCCGATGCGCCGCAGCGCCGCCACCGCGTCACGCCGGTCGCCCGGCGCCGCCGCGCGGTACCGGGAGGCGTCGAAGTCGTAGGCGGTGGCGACGTCCTCGCGGTTCCAGCCGTCGAGGACCGGCAGCACCGGGCCGATCACGTCCTCGCCGTTCTGGGCGAACAGGTACCGGTGCCGGCCGGCGTCCAGCCGGTCCCGCAGCATCCGCACGAGCCGGAACATCCCGGCCCGCTGCGCGGGGTGCTCGCGCACCATGTCGACGTTGTCGAGGAACAGCCCGTCGAGTCCCTTTCGCAGCATCGCCGGCGCGACGGACCCGGCGATGAGGGTGCGGTACCCGGCACGGGCGGTGTCGGCGAACCGCTCCCCCGGCCAGTCCGCGTACGGCTCCATGGCGTACGCCCGGGCCCGCGGGTACCAGGAGCGGTAGTCCTCGACGGTGCCCACCGACAGGTACCCCAGCACGATGCGGCCACCGCTCCGCAGCCGGCGGACCTGGGCGGCGGTGACGCCCTCCCCGTCGACCACCACCAGGTCGTAGTCCCGGAAGCGCGTCGCGACGTCCCCGGCCAGCGCGCCGTCGCCGATCCCGAACGCGAACGTCCGCACCTGCGCCAGGCGCGGGTCGGCGGGCGCGCCCACGGCGGGGGCGGCGAGGGCCGCCAGCAGCACCGGCAGCAGGACCAGGCGGGCGGGGCGGGACACGTCCGCACACTGTCAGCCGGGCCCCGGGACGTCCACCGGGCCGGGGCGGTGGCGCGCCGCGGGCGGGCGGCCGTAGGGTCGGGACACCGACGACGGGAGGCTCCCCATGACGCGCACCGTGCGACTGCTGCTGGCCGCGGCCTGCGGGGCCGCGCTCGGGGTGCCCGCGGCGGCGGCCGCCCAGCCGTTCACCACCACCCCCAAGACCTCCGCCGGGAACGGCGTCACCGCCCAGCTGTACGGCGTACGGGTGGGCCGGCACGCGACGTACGACCGCATCGTCTTCGACTTCCGGTTCGGCCGGCCCCGCTACGACGTGCGGTACACACCGCGGATCGTGGCCGACGGGTCCGGCCTGCCGGTCCCGGTCCTGGGCCGCCGGTTCATCGAGGTGAGCTTCCAGAGCGTGGGCACGGACGCGGCGGCCGGCGCGCCCACCTCCGTGCCGCACGTCATCACCCCGCTGTTCCCGCAGCTGCGGCAGGTGAGGAAGACGGGCGAGTTCGAGGCCGTGGTGTCCTTCGGCCTGGGGCTGCGGTCGCGCCACGGGTTCCGGGTGTTCCGGCTCACGTCCCCGACCCGGGTGGTCATCGACCTCGCGCACTGAGCGGGGTGGCGCGCCCCGCGGTGTGTCTGTCATAGTGGATTTCATGTCCACCATCACGGATCACATCGCCGGGCGCGTGCGCGAGCTCCGGTCCGGGGCGGGGCTGTCGCTGGAGGCCCTGTCGGCCCGGTGCGGCGTGAGCCGCTCGATGCTCTCCCAGATCGAGCGGGGCGAGAGCAGCCCCACCGCGGTGGTGCTCGACCGCATCGCCTCCGGTCTCGGCGTGCCGCTGGCGACGCTGTTCGACGCGCCGGCCGCGCCGCCGGACCCGGTGGTGCGCGCGGCGGACCGCACCACGTGGCGCGACCCGGCCTCCGGATACGTGCGCACCAACGTCTCGCCGCCCGGGTATCCGTCGCCCTTCGCGATCGTCGACGTGGAGCTGCCCCCCGGCGCCGACGTGGGCTACGACAACGGCCCGCACCTGGCCGGCGTGCACCAGCAGGTGTGGGTGCGCGACGGTGTCCTGGAGCTCACCGCGGGCGGGGCCGTGCACGACCTGGGCCCGGGGGACTGCGTGGCGATGGAGCTGGACGCCCCCACCCGCTTCCGGAACACCGGCGCGTCGGTCGTGCGCTATGCGGTGGTGGTGGCCACGCCGCACCGGGGCGCGGCATGAGCGGCGGGCACGCGGTGCGCCCGCTGGAGGCCGTCGGCGAACGCGAGCTGCGGGAGCTGGGGGACGTGCTCATCGACTGCGTGGAGGGCGGCGACTCGATCGGCTTCATGCTGCCGATGACCCGCGAGAAGGCCGATCGCTTCTGGAGGGGGGTCGCCGACGGCATCGCGGCCGGCGACCGGCGGGTGTTCGTCGCCGAGGACCCCGGCGGGGTCATCGTGGGGACGGTGTCGGTGGTGTGGGCGCCGCAGGAGAACCAGCCGCACCGGGCGGAGATCGCCAAGCTGCAGGTGCACCGCCGGGCGCGCCGCCGCGGGCTGGGGGCCGCCCTGATGGCCGCCGCCGAGCGGGCCGCCGCCGAGGCCGGCCGCACCGTGCTGGTGCTGGACACCGCCAGCCCCGACGCGGAGCGGCTCTACGAGCGGGGCGGGTGGACGCGGTGCGGGGTCATCCCCGGGTACGCGCTGCTCCCCGACGGCGCGCGGTGCGACACCGTCGTGTTCTGGAAGCACCTGGAGGGGTGACGCCCCTGCCGGCGGCCGGGACGGGGAGACCCGGCCGCCGTGTGCGGGGGACCGCTCAGCCCGCCGGTGCCGCCTCGGGCAGGCCGATGTCGGAGATCTCGACCGTCACCAGCATCTTCTCGGTGGGCGCGCCGACGTAGGTGCCGCGGAACGGCGGCACGTCGTAGTAGTCGCGACCCACCCCGATGCGGATGTAGTGGTCGAGGTTGGGGTCCGGGTGCGTCGGGTCGAACTCCACCCACCCGGCGCCCGGCACCCACGCGTCGCACCAGGCGTGGCTCTCGCCCGGCTCGTCCCGGCCCGGCTGGAACAGCCAGCCGCTCACGTACCGGGCGGGCACGCCGCGCCGGCGGCACAGGGCGAGGAACAGGTGCGCCATGTCCTGGCACACCCCGCGGCGCACCTGGATGAGGCGCTCCACCGTGGTGTCCACGCCGGTGCTCCCGCGCTCGTACCGGATGCTCTCGTTGACCTTGCGCTCCATCGCGCGCAGCCACAGGCCCACGTCGTCGATCTCGTCCACCTCGAGGCCCTGCGCGAAGTAGTCGACCGACTCCGGCCAGTGGACCAGCGCGGACGGCGCCAGGTAGTCGCTCATGCGGTCCTGCAGGTCGCGGTCGAGCAGCAGCCCCCACGGGGCCCTCGGGGGCAGGGGCGGGTGCGGCGTGACCGTCACCACGGCGTGAGCGTCCACCACGAGCCCGGTGTGCGGCCCCTCGATCTGGAACCACGCCACCTCGTTGCCGAACGCGTCGACGTGGCGGTGCACCTCCGTGGGCGGGTCCGTGACGATCTCGCAGAGCTCCACCTGCTGCCGCCCGTTCCCGCGGGGGCACAGCCGGATCTCGTTGACGCTCTCGCGGACCTCCCCCGCGTAGCGCATCTCAGTTCTGTGCCTGGCGCGCAGCCTGAGCACGCTGCGGACCCCCTTCCCGTCCCGACGGATACGCGAAGCAGCTGGCGGCCACCGCCGCGTCGATCTCGTTGCAGCGGCGCTGCACCCGGTCCATGGCGGCGCCGAGCGCGCCGTTCCACGGTACCGACCCCTCGTCGGCCAGCTCGGACCGGGCCGTGGCGATGAGCGCGAGCGGCGGGCTCCCGGCGACCATGTCCCCGGCGCCGACCAGGGCGTCCATGGCCTCCGCGACCTGGTCGAGGCAGTGCGCCACCGACCGCGGGAAGTGGTGGTCCACCACCAGGAACCGGGCGATCTCGCGCGGCGACCCCAGGCCCATGTCCAGCTGCAGGTACGCCTCGTCGGCGCCCACCGAGCGCAGCAGGCTGCGCCACTGGTGCAGCTCGGCGCCCGGCATCATCGCCGGGTCCGCCGGGGCGATGAGGTGGAACTTCACCTCCAGCAGGCGGGCCGTCTTCTCGGCCCGTTCGACGTACCGCCCCATCCGCAGGAAGTGCCAGGACGCGTCGTGCCGCATGCCCTGGTCGATGAGCCCCTGCAGCAGCGCCGAGGCCCGGCGCACCTGACGGCTGAACGGGTACACGCCCTCCCGGGTGATGCGCCCCGCCGGCCAGGACCGCAGGTCCAGGTACACGGCGTTGAGGGCCTCCCACACCTCGGTGGGCAGCAGGTCGCGCACCGCGTGGGCGTTCTGCCGCGCCCGCTGCAGGCACGAGATCACGCTGTTGGGGTTCGCGTTGGAGAACGACAGGAACCACGCCACCGAGCGCTCGTCGGCCCGGCGGTGGGTCTCCAGGAAGTGCTCCAGATCACCGGTGATGTCCACCAGCGGCTCCCACACGGTGCGCCGGCCCGCGCCGTTGGCGTCGGCGCTCTCCAGCGTCATGGCGTGGCTCACCTCGAGGAGCCGCGCGTACGTGTCGGCGCGCTCCACTGAGCGGGCCATCCAGTACAGGGAGTCGGCGACACGGGCGAGCATCAGCGGGCCAGCACCCAGGTGTCCTTGCTGCCGCCGCCCTGCGAGGAGTTCACGACCAGCGACCCGTCCTCCAGGGCCACGCGGGTGAGGCCGCCGGGCACGGCGATGGGCTCCGCGCCGTAGGTGATGAACGGCCGCAGGTCGATGTGGCGGGCCCGGAACCGGCCGTCCAGGAACACCGGCGCGCGGGACAGCGACACGGTCTCCTGGGCGATGTAGCCGCGCGGGTTCTGCTGGATGCGGCGCGCGAACACCCGCCGCTCGTCGGGGGTGGCGTGCGGCCCGATGAGGATGCCGTAGCCGCCGGCCCCGTCCACGGCCTTCACCACGAGGGTGTCGAGGTTGTCGAGCACGTGCTGCCGGTCGCGCTCGTCGTCGAGCAGGAAGGTCCGCACCTGCTCCAGCACCGGCTCCTCGCCCAGGAAGTACCGGATGATCGCCGGCATGAACGCGTAGACGGCCTTGTCGTCGGCGATCCCCGTGCCGGGGGCGTTGCAGATGCCGACGGTGCCCGCCCGGTAGGCGCCCATGAGCCCCGGCACGCCCAGCAGGGAGTCGGGGCGCAGGGCGACCGGGTCGAGGTACCAGTCGTCGATGCGGCGGTAGATCACGTCCACCGGGTCGTGGCCGGTGGTGGTCTTCACGTAGACGCGGCGGTTGCGCACCACCAGGTCGCGGCCCTCCACCAGCGGCACGCCCATCTGCTGCGCCAGGAACGTGTGCTCGTAGTAGGCGGAGTTGAACGCGCCGGGCGTGAGCACCACGATGCGCGGGTCGCGGACCTGCTCGGGCGCCCCGTAGGCGAGGGCCTGCCGCAGCATCAGCGGCGCGTGGTCGACGCTCACCACGTCGTGGCCGCGGAACGCCTCCGGGAAGACCCGGCGCATGAACGCCCGGTTCTGCACCACGTAGGAGAGCCCGGACGGGGTGCGCAGGTTGTCCTCCAGCACCCGCCACGTGCCGCGGTCGTCGCGCACCAGGTCGATGCCGGCGAAGTGCACCCACCGGCCGTGCGGCGGGGTGACCCCCACCATCTCGCGCATGTAGCCGTTGCACGACGCCAGCAACCGGTACGGGACCACGCCGTCCTGCACGCACTTGCGCTCGCCGTAGACATCGGCCAGGAACGCGTCGAGGGCCCGTACGCGCTGGCGCAGCCCCACCTCCAGGCGCGACCAGTCGTCGGGCGGCACCAGCCGCGGCAGCAGGTCGAACGGGAACGGGTGCTCCCGGCCGTGGTGCGCGAACGTGATGCCCTCGTTGAGGTAGCACGCGCCGGCGAGCTCCGACTTGCGGGCGAACGTGTCGGGCCGCAGGGTCGCGAGCCCGTCGTAGAGGCCCTGGTAGGGGCCCCGCGGGGCCTCGGGCTCCTCGAACATCTCGTCGAAGTACCCGGCGACCCGGTAGTCGTCGAACAGCGTGTTCACGCGCATCCCCAGTGGCGAACCGGGACGGAGCGTACGGGCGCCGTCCGGGGGGCCGCTTTGGCCCTGCGCACAAGCGTCAGCCCCGGGTGTCCTCCGTGGGGACCAGGCCGGTGGCGCGCGCGAGCTGCCGGTCGGCCGCCACGACGGCCACCGCGACGACCGCCGCGGAGGCCAGGGTGATGACCTCGAACGAGGTGACGGCGCTCGCCGCGGACGCGGTCGCGGGGCCCAGCGTGTAGCCCGCGGCGAACACCAGCGTCATCACCGACGACGACAGCCCGTAGTTGCCCCCCATGCCCGCCCGGTCCACCGCCTCGGCGAGCAGCGGTCCGGTGGGCGCCGCCATGACGGCGAGCGCCGTCCCGAGCGCGGCGAGGGCCAGCGCCACCGGGACCGGCCCCGGGGCGAGCGGCACCAGCGGCAGCAGCGCGGCGCCCGCCAGCCCGCCGACCAGCAGGGGCCGCCGCCGCCCGTGCCGGTCGCTCCACCGGCCCGCCAGCGGCGACACCAGGAAGAAGGCCAGGAACCACGCGGCGAACACCAGGCCCACACCGGTCGAGGACAGGCCGAAGCGGTCGTCGAGGTGCAGCGGCACCAGGGGCTCCAGCAGCGCGAGCACCGCAGCGAGCACCGCGAGCCCGATGGCACCGCCCCGGGCGCCGGGCTGCCGCACCAGCGCCCGCACGGCGGGGAACAGCGGCGGGGTGACGGTGCCGGGGCGCCGGGTCTCGGGCAGCGCGGCGACCAGGGGCAGGAGCACCAGCGGGAGCGCCGCCGCCGCGAGGAAGGTCCAGCCGGTCCCGAACGCGTCGATCATGGGACCGCCGACCACCGGGCCCAGCAGGCCCGCCCCGCCGCCCAGGGTCTCCGCGAGGGCCATGCGGTACCCCAGGCGCTCCTGAGGGACCGTGTCGCTGAGGGCCGCGAGGCCCGCGGTCCAGATGAGGCAGCCGGCGACGCCCTGCAGCGCCCGGGCGATGGTGAGGGTGGCCACGCCGTCGGCGGCCGCGAACGCGACGGTCGCGACGAGCATGAGGACGACGCTGCCCACCATCACCGGGCGGCGGCCCAGGCGGTCGGCGGCCCGGCCCGCGAACGGGGAGGTCACCAGCTGGGCCAGCGGGAACGCCAGGAAGATGGCGGCGGCCAGGGAGTCGGACAGCCCGTACCGGTCGGCGAACCGCGGCAGCGCCGGCACCACGAGGGTGAACAGGACGTTGTCGAGGAAGATGAGCGCCACGACCACCCGGAACACCCGGGCCTCGCCGCGCGGCACGTCCGGGGGCATCGGTGCCTGGCCGCTCCACGCCGGGGGCCGCACCGGCCCCGGAACCACGAACGGGGGCGCGAGGCCCCCGTCCGCTGCGATCCGCACATGCCCCCTTCAAGGTGGCAGTTATGCGTGCCACATCATGCACATTTCCGGAGCCCCCGTGTGGGGGGATCCGGCCCGTTCTTACAAGCGTGTGACGAAGAGCGTCAGTCGACCAGGCGGCGTTCCACCGCCCAGCGGCTCAGCTCGTGGCGGGTCGAGAGCTGCAGCTTGCGCAGGACGGCCGACACGTGGGCCTCCACGGTCTTCACCGAGATCCCCAGCCGCTGGGCGATCTCCTTGTAGAGGTAGCCCCTCGCGATGTGCCGCAGGACCTCCCGTTCCCGGGCGGTGAGCTGGTCCAGGCCGTCGTCGCCGGCGGCCTCCGGCAGCGCCCCGGCGAACGCGTCCAGGACGAAGCCCGCCAGGCGCGGCGAGAACACCGCGTCGCCCTCGTGCACCCGCCGGATGGCGTCCGCCAGGTCCTCGCCGGAGATCGTCTTGGTCACGTAGCCCCGCGCGCCGGCGCGCACGACGGCGATGACGTCCTCCGGCGCGTCGCTCACCGACAGCGCCAGGAACCGGGTGGCGGGCCGCGCGGCGCCGGCCTGGCGGATCACCTCGACGCCCCCGCCGCCGGGCATGTGGACGTCCAGCAGCACCACGTCGGGCTCGGCCTCGGCGATGCGGGCGACGGCGTCCTCCACCCCGCCGGCCTCGGCCACCACGTCCACCGCGCCCTCCAGTTCGGCGCGCACGCCGGCGCGGAAGATGGCGTGGTCGTCCACGATCACCACGCGCGGGCGGGTCACGGCGCCTCCAGGGGCAGGGTGAGCTCCACCTCGGTGCCGGCGGGGCCGCTGGTCACCTGCGCCCGCCCGCCGTGGCGCGCCATGCGGCCCACCACCGAGTCGCGCAGGCCGTGCCGCCCGGCGGGGACGGCGGCCGGGTCGAACCCGGGACCGCGGTCGCGCACGAACACCTCGGCGGCGTCCGGCGTGACCTCGGCGAACACGGACACCGGGCCGGGCGCCGCGAACTTGGCCGCGTTCACCATCGCCTCGCGAGCCGCGGCCACCAGCGCCGCCACGCGTGGGTCGAGCTCGCGGTCGCCCACCGCGACCACGTCGATGGGCACGCCGTGGGCGTCCTCCACCTCCGCGGCCGCCGCCTCCAGGGCCGTGGCGAAGCGGTCCGGGCCGTCCTGCCCCCCGCCCCACAGCCAGGCGCGCAGCTCCCGCTCCTGCCGCCGGGCGAGCGTCGCGACGGCACGTGGGTCGTCGGCCTGCCGCTGCACCAGCGCGAGGGTCTGCAGCACCGAGTCGTGCAGGTGCGCGGCCATCTCGGCGCGTTCCTGGGTGCGGATGCGCTCGGCCCGCTCCTCGCCGAGGCTCGCCGCGAGGCGCCACAGCAGCGGGGTGACGACCAGCGCGAGCGCGGCGACCAGGGCGGCGCCCCACAGCAGCCCCTCCCGCACGGAGGTGACGAACCCCGTGGTCATGAGGAACGCGGTGACCGCGCCGGCCACGAGCACCGCGCCCAGGGCGAGCCGCCCCGGCGTGACCGGGAAGCCGCGCGTGCGGGAGGGGGCGGCCTCCTGCCGGCGCGGGCGGGCCGTCGCGCTGCGGTACCAGATGAGGCCCGCGCCGGCCGACGCCAGCACCACCGGCCACACGACGGTGTCGCTGAACGGCAGTCCCAGCCGGCGCACGCCCAGCAGGAGGGCGAGCACCAGCATCCCCAGGCCGGTGGCGACCCGCCAGGGCCGGGCCGCACCGCGGTCGGGCGCGGGGCGCGCCTCGGCCGCCGGCGCCTCCCCCGACACGGGGATGAGGAGCCAGGCGACCCCGTAGAGCACGACCCCGATGCCGCCCGCGAGCGCGGCGCCGATGAACGCCACCCGCAGGATCACCGGGTCGATGCCAAGCTCCCGGGCGATCCCCGCGCAGACGCCCGCGACCACGCGGTCCGACGGGTCGCGCCGGACCCGCGTGGTGCGGGCGGTGTGCGTGCGGCCGGTCACGCCGGCCATGTTGGCAGGGCGGCGGGTCAGTCCCGGTCCTCCCGGCGCAGGCCCGAGGTGAGCAGGGCGGCGCCCGCCGCCGCGAGGACGGCGGGCACGAGGTCCGGGAACCCCAGGTCGATGCGCCCGGCGGCGGCGAGCCCCAGCAGGACCCCGAGGGCGGCGATCGCCGCCCCCGAGACCAGCGAGCAGATGTCCACGCGCCGGCGCATCCCCGTCACCCCTGGGTGCCCGCGATGCAGGCGGCGTTCGCGCGGTCCGCGGCGGCCGCGTCGTCACCGCGGTCCCGGTGGTCCCAGTTCCGGGTGTCGCGGTACGCCTCGGCGGCGTCGGTGGTGATGCGCAGCGACCCGATGCCGACCTCGGCGTCCACCGCGAGGCGGTGGTCCGTGGACAGCGCGGTGTCGCGGCGGTCCAGGTCGACGCCCTCCTGCCGGCGGCCCAGGATGGCGAGCTCGCCCACGCCGACGTGGGCGTCCGGCACCACGCACAGGTCCGGCGGGACCACCAGCACGGCCTCGCCCAGGCCGACCTCGACGCGCAGGGTGGTCTCCCCGGCGGGGAATGCGACGTTGCGCAGGTCGACGATGAGCGAGCCGGCGCCCATGTCGTACGACTCGGGCAGGTCCGCGACGGTGCGGGGGGTCTCGGTGCGCTCGCCGTAGTCGCCGCGCAGGTCCACGTCGGCGGCGGTCGCGATGCCGGTGCCCAGGGCGAGGGCGATGGCGGGGGCGATGAGCCAGCGGGCGCCGCCCGCGAAGGCCGCGGCCATGATGCCGAGGCCCGCGACGACCAGCAGGCCGGCGACGGCGGCGCCGCCGCCCAGGCCCGCCGCCCAGAAGCCCACGCCCACCGCGGCGACGGAGGCGATGAGCACCGCGATGCCCAGGACGATGCGCCCGGCGGCGGACGCCGCGGCGTGGCCGTCGCGTCCGCGCACCAGCCACCAGATCGCCCCGCCGAACAGCGCGAGGATCACCAGCGGGCCGCCGAACCAGCCGGGCCACCAGAACACGTGGTCCGCACCGATGCCCAGGGCGATGAACAGCAGGATCGCGCCGGCGATGATCGCCGCCCGTGAGGCGCGCGGGGCGGCGCCGGGAGCGGCGCCGTCCTCGGGCACCAGCAGCCATGCGGCGAGGTAGAGCACGACGCCCGCGCCGCCCAGGAACACCAGCCCCACCGCGGCGATGCGGGTGATGACCGGGTCGATGTTGAAGTAGCGGGCGATGCCGGAGCACACGCCGGCGAGCACGCGCTCGTCGCGGGGCCGCGTGAGGCGCTTCGCGGCGGGCTCCTGCGGGCCGGGGTCCTGCGGTGCGGGATCGGGTTCCCCGCTCGGCAGCTGGGCGGTCGGTTCGTCGTTCACGGTCTCATCCTCCATCGGGGCGGGCCACGTCTCCAGCCTGCGTCACGGGAGGGGCGGTGCCCATTGGGGATGACCCCGAGGGCACCCTGACACCGGGGTCGGGGATGACCCCCTCAACGACGTGGGGGCTCCCGTCCGGGAGCCCCCACGAAGCACTGCGATGGCCGGGTGGCCTGGGCTACATCATGCCGCCCATGCCGCCCATGTTCGGGCTCATGCCACCCATCGGGCCGGCGCCGCCCTCCTCGGGCTTGTCGACCACGACGCACTCGGTGGTGAGGATGTTCTTCGCGATCGACGCGGCGTTCTGCAGCGCCGAGCGGGTCACCATAGCCGGGTCGATGATGCCCTGCTCGACCAGGTCCACGTACTCACCGGTGTCGACGTTCAGGCCGTGGCCGTTGGCGAGCTCACGCACCTTGCCCACGACGACCGACCCCTCCAGGCCCGCGTTGTCGGCCAGCTGGCGAAGCGGCTCCTCCAGCGCGCGACGGACGATCGCGACACCCGTCGCCTCGTCGCCGTCCAGGCTGATGCCGTCGAGGCTGCTGATGGCGTTCACCAGGGCGACGCCACCGCCGGGGATGATCCCCTCCTCGAGCGCCGCGCGGGTCGCCTGAAGGGCGTCCTCCACACGGTGCTTCTTCTCCTTCATCTCGGTCTCGGTCGCGGCACCGACCTTCACCACCGCAACGCCACCGGCGAGCTTGGCAAGACGCTCCTGCAGCTTCTCCCGGTCGAAGTCGCTGTCGGAGGTCTCGATCTCCGCGCGGATCTGCTTGATCCGCCCCTGGATCCCGGCCGCGTCCCCGGCACCGTCGATGATCGTGGTGGTGTCCTTGCCCACGACCACCTTCCGGGCCCGACCCAGCTGAGAGACCTGGGTGTTGACCAGCTTCAGGCCCATCTCCTCGGCGATCACCTCACCGTCGGTGAGGATCGCGATGTCCTCGAGCATCCGCTTACGACGGTCACCGAACCCGGGGGCCTTCACCACGATCCCCGTGAAGGTGCCACGCAGCTTGTTGACGATCAGGGTCGCCAGGGCCTCACCCTCGACGTCCTCGGCGATGATCAAAAGGCTCTTGCCGGACTGGATCACCCGCTCGAGGACCGGCACCAGGTCCTGCACCGTGCTGATCTTGCCGTTGTGGATGAGGATGTAGGGGTCCTCGAGGACGGCCTCCATGCGGTCCTGGTCGGTGATCATGTACGGCGACATGTACCCACGGTCGAACTGCATGCCCTCGGTGAAGTCCAGCTCCATCCCGAAGGTCTGGCCCTCCTCGACGTTCACCACGCCGTCCTTGCCGACCTTCTCGATCGCGTCGGCGATCACATCACCGATCGCACGATCACGCGCGGAAATCGTGGCGACCCGGGCGATGTCCTCCTTGCCCGAGACCTCCTTCGCCTGACCCGCGACGGCCTCGACGACGGCCTCGACCGCGGTCTCGATGCCGCGCTTCAGGCCCATCGGGTTGGCGCCCGCGGCCACGTTCTTGAGGCCCTCACGCACGATCGCCTGTGCGAGCACGGTCGCGGTGGTGGTGCCGTCACCGGCCACATCGTTGGTCGCGGTCGCGACCTCACGCACCAGCTGCGCGCCCTGGTTCTCGAACGGGTCCGCAACCTCGATCTCACGCGCGATGGTCACACCATCGTTGGTGATCGTCGGCGCACCGAACTTCTTGTCCAGCACCACGTACCGGCCCTTGGGGCCGAGCGTGACCTTGACCGCGTCGGCGAGGGTGTTCACGCCGCGCTCGAGGGCCCGGCGGGCGTCCTCGTGGAACAGGATCTCCTTGGCCACGGTCAGACCGCCTTCGCCAGGACGTCGGCCTCACGCAGGATGATGAGGTCCTCGCCGTCGATCTTGATCTCGGTCCCGCCGTACTTGCTGTAGATCACCTCGTCGCCCTCGGCGACGAGCATCGGGACGCGCTTGCCGTCCTCGAACCGGCCCTCGCCCACGGCGACGACCTTGCCGCGCTGCGGCTTCTCCTTCGCGGTGTCGGGGAGGACCAGCCCGCTGGCCGTGACCTCCTCGGCCTCGATCGCCTTCACGACGAGGCGATCACCAAGCGGCTTCAGCTTCATGCGATCTCCTTTGGCACTCTCGGTAGGTGAGTGCCAAGAGCGTGCCAAAGCGAGACCCGCGCCGCAAGGCGCAGGCGGCCGGGACCTGTAAGAACCGGGGCGTGCGCTTCCCCCGCCGCAGCCGCCTCCTGCTCGCCGTCGCCGTGGTGCTCGCCGCCGTGTTCGGTGGGCGCCTGCTGCTGGTGCTCGCGGCGCGCGGCACGCCGGGGTCCGCGGAGCTCACGCCGTTGCGGCCCGGCGAGCACCGGGTGGCGATCGTGTTCGGTGCGGGGCTGGCGCCGGGCGGGACCCGGCCGTCGCCGCTGCTGGACGACCGCCTGAGGGCCGGCGAGGACCTCCTGCGCCGCGGCATCGTGGACCGCCTGCTGATGACCGGCGACAACTCGGTCGCGCGGTACAACGAGCCGGGCGTCATGCGGCGGGCCGCGATCGCCCGCGGAATCGACCCGGACGCGATCGCCGTGGACTACGGCGGCCGGCGCACCTGGGACTCCTGCCGGCGGGCCCGCGACGTGTTCGGCGTCACCCGCGCGGTGGTGGTGTCCAGCGACTTCCACCGGGCGCGCACCGTCGTGGTGTGCCGGGCGGCGGGCATCACCGTCGACGGCGCCGTGGGCGCGGACACCGCGAGGTACGGCACCCGGACCCGCCTGGGCTGGCGGGCGCGGGAGCTCGCCGCCTCGTGGCGGGGCGTCGTGGACGCGTGGATCCACCACCCCGCCGTGGCGGTGGGCGGCGCCCCCATCGACATCTACGACCCCGCCGCGGTGCGGGCGTCGCTGAGCCCTCAGGACCGGGCGGTCACCGCCCCGTAGCGCGGCTCAGTCGAGCGGCGGGAACTCGATGACCTCGCTGAAGTGCACCACCGACACCGTGTCGTCGATGGTCACGTCGCGCGAGTAGATCTGGCTGAGGAACTGGACGGTGTCCTCCACCAGCCGGAACTCGGGGTTGTCGCGCTCGATGTCGCGCTGGCTGAGCTCCCGGATGGGCTTGACGTCCACCTGGTCGACCATCGCCGTGAAGATGCGCTGCTTGGGCCCGTGGCGGTGGCCGACGGTGACCCACACCAGCTGGCCCTTCTTGTACTTGTGGCTCTTGTCGCCCAGCCGGATCGTGGCCGTCTTGCGCCCCTTGCGGAGCTGGTCGACGAACAGGGGCGAGTAGAAGTTCAGGGCGAACACGGGCTCCCCATCGGGACGTGCGGGACGCCGGGGCGGAGGCGCGTCCCGTCGACGGCAACGGACGCCCGGGAGACTACCCCTCCACGCGCATGCGGCGGCGGCCGAACGGGGATGCCCCGCCGGCCGCCGCGCGTGCGTTCGCTACTTGCCGCCGAACAGCCGGCGCAGGAAGCCCATGACGCCGCCGCCGCCCTTCGCGGCCGCGCCCACGCGCTCCGAGGCCTCGGCCGCGGCGCCGGACACCGCCTTGAGGGCCTCCTCGGCCTTCTCGGCGATCTCCTCGACGATCTCGGAGGCCTTCTCGGCCGTGCCGCCGCCCGCGCCGTTCGCGGCCGCCGCACCGGCGGACGCGCCGGCGGCGGTGCCGCCGCCCGTGCCGACCCACTTCTCCAGGGCCTCCCAGCCGGTCTTCCCGGACGGACCCGCCGAGGCGGAGCCGGAGGCCGCGGCCGCGGAGGAACCGCCGGACGAGGCGCCCGCGGCGGTGCCGCCGCCGGTGCCGACCCACTTCTCGAGGGCCTCCCAGCCGGTCTTCTTGGCGCCGCCCTCAGCGGCCGGAGCCGCGGCGGCGCCGCCGCCGGAACCCGAGCCGACCCACTTCTCCAGGGCCTCCCAGCCGGTCTTCCCCGAGGGGCCCGACGCGGCCGGAGCCGCAGCGGCACCGCCGCCGGAACCCGAGCCGACCCACTTCTCCAGGGCCTCCCAGCCGGTCTTCCCGGACGGACCCGACGCGGCCGGAGCCGCAGCCGACGAACCCGAGCCGGAGCCGACCCACTTCTCCAGGGCCTCCCAGCCGGTCTTGCCGGACGGACCCGACGCGGCCGGAGCCGCAGCCGACGAACCCGAGCCGACCCACTTCTCCAGGGCCTCCCAGCCGGTCTTGCCCGACGGACCCGACGCGGCCGGAGTCGCGGCGGCACCGCCGCCCGAACCCGAACCGACCCACTTCTCCAGGGCCTCCCAGCCGGTCTTCCCCGAGGGGCCCGACGCGGCGGGAGCCGCGGAGGCGGAGGACGAGCCGGCCGAGCCGACCCACTTCTCCAGGGCCTCCCAGCCCGTCTTCTGGCTCGGGCCGCCGGACGCGATGGGCGCCCCGGCCTCGGCCGCGGGGGCCTGGCCCGGCGACACCCACTTCTCGAGGGCCTCCCAGCCGGTGGGAGCACCGCCGGCGGCGGGCGGCGGGAACCGGAACTTGAGCGAACGCGGAGCGGTTCCCTCCTGCAGGCGGTGGGTCATTTCCTCCTCCAACCTCTTCTCCCAAACGACAGGAGTTCTCGCCGCACGCGGTTCGTGCGGGTGGTCACGAACCTACGGGTTGGCCCTGCACAGGGTCAAGGTTCCAATGGGGAGTTGCGCGGCCTTCACACGGTGTCGAGCAGCCGGCGGTAGCTGTCGAGCCGGTCGGGGTGCACGCGCTCCGCGACGGCGCAACCGGGCTCCCCCGCATGCCTGCATCCGCGAAAGCGACAGTCCTTCGCCGCGGCGGCGATCTCCGGGAACCCGTCGCCCAGGTCCTCGGCGTCCATGGGCGGCAGGTAGAACGTGCGGACCCCGGCGGTGTCCACCACCGCGCCCCCGCCCGGCATGGGGATGAGCCGCGGATCGCTGGTGGTGTGCCGCCCCTTGCCGACCTTGCGGCTCACCTCGCCGACGGCGCGGTGCACGCCCGTGAGCGCCTGGGTGAGCGACGACTTCCCCACCCCGGAGTGGCCGGCGAGCGCGGCGATGCGGCCGCCGATGAGGCCGCGGATGCGCTCCACGAACGCCGGGTCGAAGGTGCTGCCCACCTCCACCGGGTACCCCACGTCGCGGTAGACGGCGAGCTGCTCGTCCAGGGCGGCGCGGTCCTCCACCAGGTCGAGCTTGGTGATCGCCAGGGCCGGCTCCAGGCCGCCGAGCGCCGCGGCGACCATGTACCGGTCCACCAGGCGGGGCCGGAACGGCGGGTCGACGGCGGCCGCCACGACCAGGAGCAGGTCGGCGTTCGCGACCAGCGGCCGGGCGCGGTTGCGGCTGCCGAACTCCCCGCGGCTCAGCAGCGTGTGGCGTTCGTGGATCTCCTCCACCCGCAGCTGGCCCTCGCCGCGGTCGGCCAGGCGCACGTCGTCCCCGGCGACCGGCGGGCCCCCGGGGATGCGCGGCAGGATCGGCACCTCCAGCTCCCGGCCGTCGACGAGCACCGAGGCGCTGGGCCCCGACACGCGGACGACCAGGGCGGGCACGTCAGCCGTTCAGGAGCTCCTGAGCGGTGTAGAGCGCGAACAGCGGTGCGTCGCCGAGGAGCTCCTCGATGACGGCCCGGCCGCCCTCCTCGCGGTCGATCACCACGAGCGCCGCGACCACGACCCCGCCGGCCTGGCGGGCCTTCTCGACGGCGATGGCCAGGGACCCGCCGGAGGTGAGGACGTCGTCGACGACGGCGACGGGGGTGCCCTCCTCGATGAACGGCCCCTCGATCCACTGCTGCAGCCCATGCTTCTTGCTCTCCTTGCGGACGAAGAAGCCGGTCACCCGCTCACCGGCGGCCCAGGCCGCGGCGGATGCGGCGCACACCAGCGGGTCGGCGCCGAGCGTGAGGCCGCCGACGGCCTTCGGCGCGGTGGGGGCGATGGCGTCCCAGGCGAGGGCCCCGGCGAGGGCGGCGCCCTCGGGGTCGAGGAGCACCTGGCGGGCGTCCACGTAGTAGCTGGAGCGCTTGCCGGAGGACAGCACCACGGATTCGTGGATGACCGCGTGGTCCGTCAGGAGGGTGCGCAGCCGGTCGCGCTGCTCGTTCGTCGTCGTCACGGGGCGGGACACTACCGGGCCGGACGGCCGTGCTCGGCGGCTCGGTAACCTGACCGGGTCACCCAGCAGCGGAGGAACGGCACGTGGTCCAGGTCACGCCGGAAGGCACCCCCAACCCGAACGCGGTCAAGTTCACGCTCGACCGGCCGGCCACCGACAAGCGCAACGAGACGTTCCGGGCCGGATCGGATCCCGCGGACTCCCCGCTGGGGGCCGCGATCTTCGCGCTCGACGGCGTCACCAACGTGTTCATCACCGCGAACTTCGTGAGCGTGAACAAGGAGGACGGCGCGGCCTGGGACGACCTGGTGCCGGACGTCATCGCCGTGATCGAGGGGCACTTCGGGTGAGCAGCGGCACCGGCGTCATCTTCAGCTACGCGATCGGGTTCATCTTCCTGATCGGCGGGATCATCTTCATGGTGTTCCTGGACGACAACCGCTTCCTGTTCGGGATCCCGTACGCGCTGATGGGGGTCGCGATCGTGGGCGGCATGTACTCCGGCCGCAAGCGCAAGAAGCGGCGGGAGGCCGAGGAGGCCGCGCTGGACGCCGCGGACCGGGCCCGGGCCGAGGGCGCCGGCGGGGCCGGTTAGACGAACCGCAGCCGCACGCTGCGCGCGGCGCGGGCCCGGGTGCCGTCCGGGGCGGTGACCTGGACGACGTACCCCAGGACGTAGGTCGTGCGGGGGTCCCGCGCCCCGACGGGGATGCGGGCGGAGGCGAAGTACTCGCCGGACTCGCCGGTCTCGGCGGGCGGGGCGACGCGGGCGATCACCGTGCCGCCGGCGGTGCGCAGCACGGCGCGGCGCTTCACGCGCAGGGTCCCCGTGCCGGTGATGCGGTACCGCACCACGTAGGCGTAGGCGCGGTCGCGGCGGTACGGCGGCGACGCGGCGACGCGGGTGTCGGCGGTGATCACCCGGATCGAGGTGATCTTGGCGCGCACGGCGCCCTGGGCGGTGCCGGCGGCGCCCAGGCACAGGGCCGCGGCGGCGGCGAGCGCGAGCGGGGCGCGCCTCATTCGGCCGCCTGTGCGGCGACCGGCGGCGCGACGCCCTCTCGGGCGCCGAGGAGCCATACGGTGAACGTGGTGCCCTCGCCCACCTGGCTCTGCACCGTCACCCGGCCGCCCAGCAGCATCGCCAGGCGCTTCACGATGGACAGGCCCAGGCCGGACCCCCCGTCGTCGCCGCGGACGCGCGAGGCGTCGACGCGGAACAGGCGGTCGAAGAGGTAGGGGATGTGCTCCGGGGCGATGCCGACGCCGGTGTCGGTGACGGTGAGCACGGCGTCGCCGCCCTCCCCGGTGGCGCGCACCTCCACCCGGCCGCCCTCCGGGGTGGCCTTGATGGCGTTGGAGACCAGGTTGCCGAGGATGGTGCCGACGTGCGCCGGGTCGGTGAACGCCTGCAGCGTCCCTTCGGGCCCCACCAGCTCCACGCCGCGGCGCTGGGCGGCGCTGCGCTGGCGGGCGAGCGCGTCGCGGCACAGCTCGGCGAGGTCGACCAGCTCGGACCGCACCGGCGGGTCCAGGTCCAGCCACGTGAGTTCCTGCAGCTCCCGCACCAGCTCGCGCATGCGGGCGGCCTCCTCGCGGATGAAGGCGGCGGCCTCCCGCCGGTCCTCGTCGCTGCGGGCGGTGCCGTCTTCCAGGGCGCACGCGAAGCCCTCGATGGCGGTCACGGGGGTGCGCAGCTCGTGGGCGACGTCCGCGAGGAAGTCCCGCTGGCGCGCCTCGTCGTGCTCCAGGCGGGCGGCCATGCGGTTGAACGTCTCCGCGAGGCGCCCCACCTCGTCGTCGGTGACCCGCGCGCGGTGCTCCAGGTGCCCCTCGGCGACGCGGTCCGCGGAGCCCGAGAGCTCGTTGAGCCGGCCGCGCAGGCGCAGCGCGAGGCCGCCGGACACGAGCCACACCATGAGTGCGGCGACCCCGAACCCGATCGCGGTGACCGTGAAGATGAGCCGCCGGTCGACGGCGCTGATCGGGTCGACGCGCTCCAGCGTCACCTCCAGCTCACCCTTGCGGGCGGCGCCCATCGCGTACGTGGCGCCGCTGGGCTGGCTCCAGTAGACGGTCGCGCCGCCGTCCTTCACCTTCACGCGGGTGTCGGGGAGCATGTCCGCGGCGCGCCGGGCGACGCTGTCGCGGTCCGGTGGCGGCACGGCGGTGACCTCGGCGAGCACGGCGACGGCCTGCCGGTCGAGGGTGCGCTCCACCTCGCGCTTGGCGCGGTCCTGCAGCAGCTGGCTCAGCACGGCCTGCGCCACGAAGATCACCGCGAGGGACGCGACGATGCCGAGGGCGGTCCAGGCCCGGAAGCTGCGCGGCCGCAGGCGCGCGAGCAGCCCCCGCGGGGGCGTCACCGGCCGGGCTCCAGCTTGTAGCCCACCCCGCGCACCGCGACGATCCCGAGGTCGTCCCCGAGCTTGCGGCGCAGGTTCGCGACGTGCACGTCCACGGTCTTGGCGCCCACCGGCGACTGGTAGCCCCACACCTTCTCCAGCAGGCGCTCCCGCGTGTAGACGACCCGCGGGTGGGCGGCGAGCTCCGCGAGGAGGTCGAACTCCAGGCGGGTGAGCTCCACCTCCTGGCCGCCCCGGGTGACCCGGCGGGCGGCCGGCTCGATCTCGATGTCCCCGAACCCGAGGGTGCGCTGCGCCTCCGGCTCCCCCGTGGTGCGACGCAGGACGGCCTTCACGCGGGCGACGACCTCGATGGGCGAGAACGGCTTGGTGACGTAGTCGTCGGCGCCGAGCTCCAGCCCGGTCACCCGGTGGGCCTCCTCGCTGCGCGCGGTCACCATGATCACCGGGATCGCGGCGATCTCCCGCAGCCGGCGCGTCACCTCGAAGCCGTCCACCTCGGGGATCATCAGGTCGAGCAGGACGAGGTCGATGCCCCCGCGCCGCACCTGGTCGAGCGCCTCGTTGCCGTCCGCGGCCTCGGTGACCGTGAAGCCGGCGTCGGTGAGGTACATGCGCAGCAGACGGCGGATCGCGCGCTCGTCGTCCACCACCAGGATGTGCCCGCGGCTGGCCATACGTGGCCGAGTATGGCACCGCGCGGCACCGCGGACCCCGGGCTTCACCGACCCTGAACCGCCCGGATGCGGCCGGGGAGGGTTGAATCCCCGCCTCACGGGGCCTACCGTTCCGTGGCCCCGGCGGGATAGCTCAGTTGGTAGAGCACACGACTGAAAATCGTGGTGTCCCCAGTTCGAGTCTGGGTCCCGCCACTGCCTGAAAGCCGAAGGGCTTCAGCATCTCGGCCCTCCCGGCGTCCACACGCTCGGAGGGCCGTTGTGCGTCTGAGGACATGCGGGGACCATGCGGGAGCGTCCTGGACCATGCGGGAGACCATGCGGGGCGAGGGGCGGACATGAGCACCAGCACCCCTTCTCCTGCCCTAGACCCCCGGCGACTCGCTGACGTACTCGTCCACCCGCGCGAGGATCTCGATCTGGAGCTGAAGTCTTGGCTCGACATGAAGGACAACTGCGCCAAGGCGACGGTTGCGAAGGCTATTTGTGCCCTCGCGAACCACGGAGGCGGACTTCTCATCTTCGGGCTTGAGGAGGCGGGCCACGATGTCCGAGAGGCCCCCGGGCGCCCCGCGGACCTAGGGGCCTATACGCGAGACGAGATCAACAACATTGTTCTCAAGTACCTCGAACCCGGAATCCACTGTCAGGTTGAGGTCGCCCCCAGGCCGAGCGGAGGAGAGCATCCCATCGTGGTCGTCCCCGGAGGTCATCGCTTCCCCATCAGAACGAAGAAGGACGGGCCTACCGGCTGCGGCATTAGCAAGAACGTCTACTTCATTCGCCGGCCTGGACCTCGCAGCGAGCCCCCGCAGACCGGCCAGGAGTGGGACGACCTCCTTCGCCGCTGCATCCGAAACCAGCAACTCGACGCGGCAAGCGAACGCTCGTGGAGGCACATTAAGCCGGCACTAGATGCGACGACGGTAGTGCAGGAGCAGAGAGAGGCGATGCCCCCCTCCTTGGACAGCGTGGAGCTGGACAGCTGGGAGAGCAGCAGCTTGAGGCGGCTAACCGATGACTGAATGGTCCTCCTCATTCCCGAAGGGCTACTGGGCGTCGTCCTACGTTCTCGAAGGCGCATTGCGCCAGGTCACGCTCGAGACCTTCCTGGACTTGATGCGCCAGGGAGAGGGGAGCCTGACTGGCTGGCCGGTCTGGTGGGTCCCTGACCGCGAGGACATGGAGCCGTACGTCATGGATGGGCTCTTCGAATGCTTTATGGGCCCCGGGCTGCCGGCGTACTCCGATTTTTGGCGCGCGTCGCCTAGCGGGCGGTTTTTCCTGGCACGCGGTTACCAGGAAGACTCGGACTCGAAGCTCGACCCGGGTTCTATCTTGGACCTGACTCTCCCCATCTGGAGAACGGGGGAATGCCTCCTCCACGCGTCGCGTATGGCCAGCCTGATGGGTGATCCTCAGGCATCTGTCCGCATGCGGATGCGGTGGACCGGCCTGGCGGGTAGGCGGCTAGCCGCTTGGGCAAATCCCGCACGCGATGTGCGGCGCAGAGTGGCCCGTCAGGACGAAGTGGCCTCGGAGGTCGAGGTTGCTGCCGACGCGGTAGAGGAATCCCTTCCGGCCCTTGTCCTGAGTTTGACGCGCCCGCTCTACGAGATCTTCAATGCCTTCAGGTCAAGCGAAGAGATGGTTGTGCAGGAGCTGACCCGACTCCGGAAGCGACAGTAGTAGGGATTCAGGCCCCCTCGGCCGAGATGGCCCGCAGCACGACCTGGCGGATGGCCTCCGCGGACCACGAGGCTGCGCCGTTAGCGGTGGGGACGCCATCCGCAGTGAGTTCGCGAGCGATCGCCCGGAAGGATTTCCCCCCCTTGCGGTCTTCGACGATCCGAGCGGAAACGTCCTCTGGGATCCTCGTACTCCCAGCCGGCCGCCCGCCCATCGGCTTCCCCAGCCGACGCGCTTCCGCCTTCGCGGCCTTCGTGCGCTCGCTGATCATGGCCCGCTCCAGTTCCGCGGCGGCGAGCAGGATGTGCGCGCCGAATTGCCCCATGGGCGCCCGGGTGTCCAGCTGTAGGTCCGTGATGACCAGACCCCAGTCGTTCCGCTGAGCGCGACGGATGATCTCCGCTCCGTCAATTACCGACCGGGCAAGCCGGTCGAGGCGCATCACGACGAGCGTGTCGGCGTCGCCGGCCTCGATCCGGTCCATCGCCGCCTTCAGCGCGTGCCTGCCGTTGGTGGACTTCCCTGAGGCGACGTCGTGCACCAGGTCGACGAGCTCGAGCCTGTCGCGGTCGCACACTTCTTGGATCGCCTGACGCTGCGCCTCGAGGCCGAGGCCGCTTTCGGCCTGACGGTCCGTACTGACTCGTGCGTAGCCGATCGCGCGGCTCCCGCTGGCGCGGGTACCCTTGGTGTTGCTCATCGGGGTTCCTCCGATGGGACGCGCCCCGGGCCGCTCCAACGGTGCCGGGGCTACTTCATGGCCCAGTCATGGTGCGTCAAGAAAACGCTTGGTGTCAAGCGTGCCATGGCAATACTTGACGGCCTCTCCTGGGACGGCGCTCTCTATGGACGCCGCCCAAGAAGCCGGGGTCTCAACAGCGAGGGTGATCACCCGATCGCGCTCAGTAAGCCAGACACAGCGAGAGCAGCCCTGGCTGATTGGCTAGCTAAGAGAGAGGCAAAGCGTGCCTAAATCGGCGCACCGCCTACTCGACAGCTGTGAGGGCTCATGCGAATACGACCTGCCGGTCTCGCGTTGTCTACTCTGGGACTTGCGCTCTCCCTGCTGGCGGTCGAAGCCAGTTCGATCCCGATGCGAAACGTTCGAGTTACGGAGCGAGGTGCGACGGCCGCGGCACGCATGGATGTCTTCCTGCCGCCGAGCGCTCGCTACTGCCACGGGTTCGTGCGCTCCTATCTCCTCGCGGCTGGTCCCGATCGCTGGTACGTCATCGGCCGCTACGGACGCTTCCGCGTCAACTTCCGGCCGTGCATCGACGGGGAATACGACCAGGAGTCAGTGAGCGTGCGGTTTCGGGACACAGGAGGCGGGCTCAGAAGGATCTGCTTCGAAGCATGGACTCCCCTCGCATCCAGTCGAGTCTCGCGTCACTTCGCCTGCACGGCGGACTTCCGAAGCTAGCCTCCGCCGAGTCCGCTGCCTTCCGAAGGCCCCGCACCGCGGGGCCTTCGCCGTTTCCGGGGACGGGTGCGGGCGGCCCGCGCCCCGATGGAGGGAATGCCCGTGGCGCCCCGACCCCCCGCCGGGAGACACTCGGCGTGGCGTGCCAGAGCCGCCGGCGGGCGACACGGGGGTTCCGAGTGAGCGCGATCCGTGAGCAGGTCATCGGCACCACCCGCGCGTACTACGACGCGTTCATGCGGTGCGACCTTCCCGGGACGATGGCGTTCTGGGCCGATCGCGACGACGTGTCGTGCATCGCGCCGCTGTTCGATCCGGCGCACGGGCGGGAGGCCGTGGAGGCCCTCTACCGCGACGTGCTCGCGATCGTCTCCGCGGAGGTGTTCGCGTACGACGTCCTGCACGTCAGCATCGAGGATCCCCTGGCGGTGGTGACGTGCCAGGAGCGCTCGACGAACATCGAGCACGGGCACACCAACGAGTTGCTCTCCACCAACGTCCTGATCCTCGACTGCGGCGGCTGGAGGGTCCTCCACCGCCACGTCTCCTGGCGCGCGACGCGGGAGATCCTCGCCGGCCAGACCTGACGCGGGCGCGCGCCGCCGGGCGCGAAGGGGCTGCCGTGGTCCTCGCGCCACGCCGGGCAGCCGTCGAGGTGGGCCCATGCCGGCATCGGATCTCGGGATCCGGGCGGCGCCGGCCGATAGGGGGATGTGGCCCCGAACCTTGCGGCGACCGCGGGGAACACCCGCACGCACCGGACCGGTGAGGACACCCGGATGACCGGAACGGCGCTGCACGCGCGGGTCGAGGAGCTGGAGTCGCGTCGCGGCTCCGGCGTGGAGACGCGCCTGCGGCGCGCCCGGGACCTGGAGGCCGAGGCCACCGCGCAGGGGACCGCCTGGGCCGCGATGCGGGCGCGGCTGGTGGTGGCGGACATGCTGCACCGGGTGGGGCAGGTGACGGGTGCCGCATCGCTCGCCGGCGAGGTCAGCCGCTGGGCCGAGGCGCACGAGGACGGGATGCTCCTGGCGCGGAGCCACCTGGTGATGGCCTCGATCTTCGACTGCTGCGGTGATTCGGCGTCGGCCCTGGATCACGCGGTGCGCGGCATCGCGCTCCTCGACGACGACGCCCCGCCGCGCAGGCGCTTCGACCATCTGCTGGCGCTGGCGGACACGTTGGCGATGAACGGCTCGGTCGAGCAGGCGCGTCAGCGGTATGCCGAGGCCGCGGCGGTGTGCCGCGCCCTGGGCGACGGATGGCTGATGGACACCGTCCTCAACAACCTGGCCATGCTGGAGTGCGAGGCCGGTGAGATCGCGGCCGCGCTGGACGCCGTGAGGGCGCTGGAGGAACGGCCGGGAGGCGATCTGGACCCGGCCATCGCCGAGACGATCGCCCGCGTCCACCTGGCGGCCGGCGACCTCGACGCCGCCGAGCGCATGCTGGACACCGGGTGCCGCCTGCTGGGCGAGACCGGCGACGTGCAGGCGCTCACGCCCGCCGAGATCTCACTGACGCGGGCGCGCGTGCTGCAGGCGCGGAACCGTGTCCGCGACGCCCACCGCGAACTCGACGAGTGCCTGCGCATGAGCGACGAACGCGGCCTCGGTGGCGCCCGCGTCGAGGCCCTCGGGCTGCGGGCCGAGCTGCTTGCCTCGGAGCGGCGGTTCGAGGAGGCCTTCCACGCGCACCGCGCCTTCCACTCGGCATCCGAGGCGCTCCGGTGCCGCAGGCAGGAGGCCGCCGCACGCACCCGCCAAGCGCTGTTCGAGACCGAGGAGGCGCGTCGCGCCGCACGCGCCTACCGGGCGCAGGCCCGTCTCGACGGACTCACCGGGCTCCCCAACCGGCGGTTCGTCGACGAGGAACTCCCCGAGCTGCTGCGCCGTGTCACCGAGGGCCACTCCCTGGTGGTGGCGATTGTGGACGTCGACCACTTCAAGCGGGTCAACGACACCTTCACCCACGAGGTGGGCGATCGCGTGCTGCAACGGGTGGCGGCCATCCTCGCCGCGGGAGAGCCCGGCCCGCCGCCGGTCGACGGCGACCTGCGTGAACCGGGCCGCGGGTTCGCGGCGCGGCTCGGTGGCGAGGAGTTCGTCATCGTCGTCGAGGACGCCGAACCGACCGACGCCATGCTCCGCCTGGACGGCCTGCGCCGTGACGTGGAGGCCGAGGCCTGGGCGCAGCTGGCCGCCGGTCTCGCCGTGACGGTCAGCATGGGCGCGGCCGTGGCGGTGGCGGGCGACACCGAACGCTCGGTGCTGAGCAGGGCCGACGGGCACCTGTACGCGGCCAAGCGCGAGGGCCGCAACCGGCTCGTCTGCGATCCGTGGCACACGCCCTGACGGTCCGGCGCCGGCCGTGGAACGGCAGGATCCGGGGTCCGGGAGGTGTCCGGCCTCAGCCCCCGCCGGGCGTGACCAGGCCCGCCTCGTAGGCCAGCACCACGGCCTGGGCACGGTCCCGGATGCCGAGCTTCCGGAACAGCCGCTTGACGTGGGTCTTCACCGTCGCCTCGCTGAGGAACAGGTGCCGGGCGATCTCGCCGTTCGGCATGCCGCGGGCGATCAGCGACAGGACCTCCATCTCGCGAGGTGTGAGCTCCCCGAAGCCGGGCGGCGGCGCCACCGGCGGCGCGCTGCGCACGAACTGCTCGATGAGACGGCGGGTGATCGCCGGTGCGAGCAGCGCGTCCCCGGACGCCACGACCCTCACCGCCGCGATGAGGTCCTCGGGCGGCACGTCCTTCAGCAGGAAGCCGCTCGCCCCGGCGCGCAGGGCCTCGTAGACGTACTCGTTGACGTCGAAGGTGGTGAGCATGAGGACGGCCACCGCCTCGTCCGCGGCGAGGATCCGGCGCGTGGCCTCCAGGCCGTCCATCCCCGGCATTCGGATGTCCATCAGCACCACGTCGGGCCGCCGGCGCGCAGCGAGCGCCGCCGCCTCGTGGCCGTCGCCGGCCTCCCCCACCACCGTGAGGCCCTCCGCGGCCTCCAGGATCGCCCGGAACCCGGCGCGCACCAGGGCCTCGGTCGTCGGCGATGAGCACCGACACCGTGGCCGGCGACGCGGGCGGATCCTGGGGGTGCGCGTCCACGGGGGCAACCTGGCCGCCGCGGGCCGCGCGGTCGTCATCCCGGGGGACCGGTCCGCGTCACCCCGCGGGGGGACGCACCAACCGGCGGCGCCGTACTACGGTCGCCCGCGATGAGGATCCGGCCGGACGCGAGATGGGGCGACGCCGCCCTCGCCGTGGTGCTCCTGGGCATCGGGCTCGCCACCGCGCTCACGCCCGGCGCCGCCGCGGGTGCGGGCGGCACGTGGCTCGACGCGCTGACCTACCCCGCGGTGCTGGCGCCGCTGCTCCTGCGGCGCCGCTCCCCGCCGCTCGCGGCCGCCGCCTTCCCCGCGGCGGTCCTGGTGAGCGCCGTCCCCACGTTCGCGCAACTCCGCATCCCGGCGGTGGTGGCGGTGGGGATGGTGGTCGCCTTCGCGCTCGGCCAGCACGTCCCATGGCGGATGGCGGCGGCGGGTCTCGTGCTCCTGGCCGTCGGGTTCCTGGTGGACGGCCTCACCGAGCACGTGCTGGACAGCCCCGTGCCGATGCTCGTGTTCGCGGTCCCGCTCGGGGCCGCGGCCTTCGGAGCCGGGCGGCTGGTGCGGTCCCGCGACCGGCTGGCCGAGGAGCTGCGCGCCACCACCCGGGAGCTGGAACGGCGCCGGGACGAGACCGCGAGCCTGGCGATCGAGCTGGAACGCGCCCGCCTGGCATCCGACCTGGACGCCGCGGCCAGGCGGCGCATCCGGGAGATCGTCGACGCGGCGGCCGTGGACGAAGGGGACTTCGGGCGCATCGAGTCCGCGGCCCGGGCCTCCCTGAACGAGATGCGCGAGCTCCTGGGCGTGATGCGCAGCGACGGCGGCGGCCGCCATGCGCCGGGACCGCGGCTGGCCGACATCGACGCGCTGCTCGCCGACATGCGCCGCGGCGGCCGCAGCGTTGGGCTGTCGGTGGAGGGGGACCACCGAGAGCTGCCGGGAGACGTGGAGCTCGCCGCGTACCGGACCCTGCAGCACGCGCTGGCCGCCCTCGACGGGCGTGACGGGGCGGCCGCGTCGGTGGTGCTGCGATACCTGCCCGACGCCCTCGAGGTGGAGGTGCAGGGGCCGGCTGCGGAGGGCGCCGGCGCACAGGCGGCGCTGGCGGCCGCCCACGAGCGCATCCGCGTGCAGGGCGGCCGGCTGGACGCCCGCGGCGCGGGCCCCCGCCGCGTCCTGACCGCCCGCCTGCCGGTGGTGCCCGCCCATGCGTGAGCGCCTGCGCGCCGACCGCATCATCGCGGCCGTGCTGGCCGTCGCCTGCGCCGTGCTGGCCCTCGCCCGCCCCGGCGCGGCCGCGGCGGGCCAGTTGGCGCCCGTGACCGCCGCGCTGACCTTCGCCGCCGGAGGCTGGCTGCCGCGGTGGCCCGGCTTCGCGGGCGTCATCGCCCTGTCCGTGGCGATCCAGGCGGACATGGGCACGGAGAACCTCCCCAACTTCGAGATCGGTCTCGTGACGATCCTCCCGTGGGCGGCGGGCCTCGTGTTCCGCGACCGCCGCGACCTGGTTGCCGGGCTCCGGGCGCGGCGGGCGGAGCTGGAGCGGGCCGAGGACGAGTACGTACGCCTCGCGGTGCGGCGGGAGCGCGCCGCCATCGCCCGGGAGCTGCACGACATCGTGTCCCACAACCTCGCCGTGATCGCGGTGCAGGCCGGCGCCGGCCGCATGGCCACCGCGGATCCGCCCCAGACCCGGGCCGAGCGGTTCCGGGCGATCCGGCGGGCCGGGGAGCAGGCGCTCACCGAGATGGCCCTGCTGGTGGACCTCCTGGGGGCCGAGCGCGCCGGCGGCTTCGGCGACCTGCCCGCGCTGCTCGCCAGGGCCGCCGCGGGCGGCGTGGAGGTGACCATGGCGCCGCTCCCCGCCGCGGCACTGCCGGAGCGCACCGAGGCGGCGGCGGTCGCGGTGATCCACGAGGCGCTCACCAACGCCATGAAGCACGCCCCCGGATCGGTCGGCCACATCAGCGTCCGGGACGTGGACGGGGAGGTGCGGGTCGAGGTCCGCGACGACGGCGCCGCCGGGCCGGCGCCGCTGGCCGGCAGCGGATCCGGCATCGGTGTCGCCGGCATGCGGGAGCGGGTCGCCGCGATGGGCGGGACCCTGGCGGCGGGACCCCACGGCGACGGCTGGCGAGTGCTCGCGGTGCTCCCCGCGGTGCCGGGGTCCCCCCGTGGGAGGACGGCGGATGCGCCCCCCGGGGGGACGCCCCCGGAGGCGGCCACGGGTTGACTCGTGGTGCGCCGCCACGGGGCGGCGCGGCACCCCGCCAACTCCACCCCGGAGCCCGCAATGAACCGCCTCACGCTCCTCCCGGCCGCCGCCCTGGCCGTCGCGGCGCTCGCCGCCGCCACGGCCGCGGGCGCGGTCCGCACCGAGACACTGCGCATCTACGAGCAGCAGACCTCCATCCGCGTCACCCGCGCGGACGGCACGGTGCTCACCCGGGAGCCACTGCCGGCGCCACGGCCCGGCGACCGCCTGGACGTCACCTACCGCGGGTTCCGCGGCACGCACGCCGCGCACGCCCGGCGCGCGACGAGCACCACGCACCTCGTGTGCCTGTTCGGGCGCGGCGAGCCGGACTGCACGTCGCACGTCGCCATCGGCGGCTCGATGCTCGTGTTCACCGGCAACCCCGGGACCGTGGTGCTCGGGACCGGCCGGTACCGGGGCGCCACCGGCCGGGTCGTGCGGTCGGCGGACGCCGGCGGCAACGACCTGGACATCGTGGCCAGGATCCGGCTGCGCGGGTAGGCCGGATCAGGACGGACGCCGCCGGATGGCCCCGGCGGCGCCCGTCG
Organism: Thermoleophilia bacterium; assembly: GCA_046330435.1. Taxonomy (GTDB): domain Bacteria; phylum Actinomycetota; class Thermoleophilia; order Miltoncostaeales; family Miltoncostaeaceae. The sequence goes on from JAXLST010000013.1 coordinate 97,909, forward strand.
TGGCCGGATCAGTCGGCGGTGAGGCCCTCCGCCACAGTGCGCACCCGCTCCGCGAGGTTCGCGACCTCGCTGGAGGCGCGACCGGTCTCGGAGGCCGCGGCGGCGACCTCCTGGGACGCGGCGGCGATGCTCTCCATCTCACCGGTCGCCTGTGCGACGGCGGTGGTGATCTCACCGAAGCGCTCGCGGACGGCGCCGGTGGCGTCGCCCAGGGCGTCGACCTCGGCGGCGGCGCTGTCGCCCGCCTGCCGGACCTCCGAGATCGCGCGGCCCATGTCGGCCACCGCCTCGCGGCTGTCCTGCAGGTGCCGCTGCGTGGTCTCCGCGAGCTTGCGGACCTCGTCGGCGACCACGGCGAAGCCGCGGCCCACGTCGCCGGCGCGCGCCGCCTCGATGGCGGCGTTCAGGGCCAGGAGGTTGATCTGCCCGGCGGTCTCCTCCAGGACGGTGGAGATGGCGCCGATGCGCTCCGAGCTGGCGTCCAGGGACGCCGCGGCCGTGGCCAGACGGCCGGACGCGTCGCTCACGCGGCCCACGGCGCCATCGGCCTCGGCCATCGCGGAGGCGCCCTCGGTGGCCGTGGTGGTCGCCTGACGGCCCTGCTCGGTGGCCTCGGTGACCTGCCCCGCGACCGTCTCCGCGGTCGCGCTCATCTCCTCCACGGCGGCGGAGGTCTGCTGGGCGGTGGCGGCCAGCTGCGTCGACAGCGAGATGAGCTCGTCCTGCACGGCCTTCTGGGACGCGCGCTGCTCCAGCACCTCGTCCATCGCGGCCTGGGCGCGGTCCGCGCGGGTCCCCACGAACACCAGGCTCACCAGCGCGGCGTCGAACCCGAGCATGCGGTTGAAGGCCTTCACGTACTCCTCGACGGGCCGCGGGAGCTTCGTGCCCTTCCGGCCGGCGCGCTGGTTCCGCATGAGGATGTTGAGCCACTCCTCGCGGATCACCTCGAGCTGCAGCATGTAGGCGTCCAGCGGCAGGTCGATGCGGTCGTGCACCATCGCGATGCGGGTGCGGGACTCCACGTGCGACGGCCCCAGGTCCGTGGTCGCGAAGTCGAGGATGTACTGCTTGAGCGTCCGCGAGAGGCGGTCGACGGTGCTGTGCTTCGTGGCGATGTCCACCAGCACGGGGAACTGCTGCAGCTTGCCGTAGAAGGCCGCCACGATGTCATCGGCGTGGCGCTGCAGCAGCGGAGCCGCCTCGCGCATCGCCGCGAAGGTCTCCGGCGTGACCCCCGCCATGCGCATGCGGGTGTCGGGATCGACCCCGTGGGAACCGGAACCCGCGCGGGGCTCGACGGCAACGTCCATGTGTCCTCCAGATTCGTCCGTGGTCGCCGTCTCGCGGGGGAGAGTCCGGCACGGACGGAATCGCCTGCACGGGGCGGGCGCTTGAATCGCACGCCACACCATTCCGTCCGTTCTCCCGTCCGGAATTGTGGACAACGTTGGGGAACCTGGGGAAAACTCATGGACGCCCGACGCCGGGCGACCAGCCCGCGGGGATCAGCCCGCGTCACCGTCCAGACGCGCCGAGACCAGCGTCGCCAGCGATCGGAGCTGCTCACGCAGGTCCTCCACCTGCAGCGTGAGCCGGGACATCTCCTCGTCCATCGCATCCAGGCGCAGCGCCAGATCGGTCGTGTCCATCACCGCCTCCTCACTCGACGTGGCCGCACCGTCAACCTTCCCGCCGGCGGGACGGCGGACGCCTCCGCGCGGGCACGGAGCGACCACGGGGCGGGACCGGGTCCCGGGCCGCGGGTAGGCTGGCCCGGCCCATGACCCGCCGCCTGCGCACCGCCCTCGCCGCCCTCGCCGCCCTGGCCGTGCTCACCGGCTGCGGCGGGAACGGCGGCGACGCACCGCGCCCCGCCGGCGACGGCCTGCGGGTGGGCATCCAGGACGACCGCCTCGCCGCCCCCGGGGTCGACCCGGCCGAGCGCCTCGACCTGGTGGAGTCCCTCGGCGCCGGGCTGGTGCGCGTCGACCTGCGCTGGGACCTGGTGGCCGCCCGTCGGCCCGCGGACGCGCGGAACCCGGACGACCCGGCCTACGACTGGTCCCACTACGACGCCGTCGTCGACGACGCCACCGCCCTCGGCATGGACGTGATGTTCACCATCTGGGGCACGCCGCCGTGGGCCGCCGACCCGGCCGGCGAGGACCCCCGGTTCCCCGCCTGGGGCGCGCGCCCTCGGGACCCCGCGGACGCCGGGGCCTTCGCGGAGGCGGCGGCGCAGCGGTACGGGCCCGAGGGCGTCCACATGTGGGAGGCGTGGAACGAGCCGAACATCCCGCTGTTCCTGCGGCCGCAGTACATCCGCAGCGGGACCACCTGGGCCGCGGCGTCGCCCGGCACCTACGCGGCGATGCTCACCGCCATGTACCGGGGCATCAAGCACGCGGACCCCTCCGCGGTGGTCGCCGGCGGCGTGACCGCGCCGGCCGGCAACAAGGAGCCCTCCGACGCGGCGTCCCGCGTGCCGCCGCAGCAGTTCCTGCGCGCTCTGAACGACCTGGAACCGCCCATGGACGCGTACGCCCACCACCCGTACCCCATCACCCCGCCCCGCACGAGGAACAACCCGCGGGCGAGCTACGTCGACCTCTACAACCTCGACGTGCTCGAGCGCGAGCTGGACGAGGGGTACCTGGCCGGCAAGCCGCTGTGGCTCACCGAGTTCGGCGTCGGCACGAGGGCCGTCTCGAACTACCCGTTCTTCGTGAGCCCGGAGCGCCAGCGGGACATGCTCCAGGACGCCTTCCGGCGGGTCCGCGCCGACCGGCGGGTGCGGGTGTTCGTGTGGTACCTGCTGCAGGACCACGTGGAGTGGTCGAGCGGGCTGCTGGACGAGACCGGCGCCCAGAAGCCGGCGGCGGCGGCGTTCCGTGACGCCGCGTCAGGCGGCTGAGGGCGGAACCTCCCGCCAGGAGCGCCCCCTCGGCAGGCCCGCCGCGGCGGCGGCCGACAGCGCCGCGGCGCCGGCCGCGATCGCGAGCAGCGTGACCTCGCCGCCGGAGTCCAGGGCGACGGAGGCCACCAGGCCGGCGGCGATCCCGCCCACGTAGCGGGCGGACATGTAGAGCCCGCCCGCGACCGCGGCGGCCTCCGGCGGCGCCGCGTCCAGGGCCGCGGCCTGCAGCGCCGGCCCCGCCAGCCCGATGCCGACGCCCAGCACCAGCAGCGGCGGCACCAGCGCCCACACCGACGGGTGCGCCGCGACCAGCGGCAGCGGCGCGCCCCCGGCCGCGGCGATCGCGCCGCCCAGCAGGGCTGGACGGCGGCGCCCGTGCCGGTCGCTCATCCGGCCGCCGCGCACCGACCCCAGCAGGACCCCGGCGGTCACGGCACCGGCCACCACGCCGGCCGGCCCGGCGCCCAGCCCCAGGCCCGCCGTCGCGATCACCGGCACGGTGAGCAGCACCGTGTACAGCACGAGGTTGTGCAGGAGGATCGCCGCCGACCCCAGCGCGAACGGCCGGCGGGTGAGCACCCCCATCGCGCGGGCGGCGTCGGCCGAGTGGTCCTCGTGGGTCGCCGGGGCGGCGGGGATGCGCAGCACCACCGGAAGTACCATGAGCCCGAGGGGCACCGACACCAGGAACACCGCGCGCCACCCGCCGAGGCTCGTCATGAGGCCGCCGACGGTGGGGCCGATGGCCGCCGACAGCGCCAGCGCGGTCGCCAGCACCCCGAAGGCCCGGCCCCGGCGGTCCGGGTCGACGCCGGTGCGGATGATCGCCGCGACGCTCGGCAGCATCAGCGACCCGCCCACCGCCTGGCCGGCGCGGGCGGCCACCAGCACCCCGAACCCCGGTGCGGCGGCCGCCACGAGCGAGCCGGCCAGGAACACCGCGAACCCGGCCAGGAACGTGCGCCGGTGGCCGGCGGCGTCACCCATCCGGCCACCCAGGGGCTGGGCCAGGGCCATCACCGCCAGGTAGCCGGTCACGAGCCACACCGCCCGGCTCACCGGGACCCCGAGGTCGGCCTCCACGTCCAGGAGGGCCAGGGTCACCATCGAGGAGTTGAGGGGCACGAGCGCGCAGGCCGCGGCCAGCGCCGCGACCGCCGCCCCCGACATCCCCGCGCGCGTCACCCCCCGAGCAGGAACGGCACGCCCGCGCGCTCCGCGATCCGCTCGACCTGCACCACCAGGTCGTCCGGGAGCGGGATGCCGTCGCGCAGGCGCTCCTCGCGGTTCGCCCGCTCCGGGTCGCCGGCCACCAGCACCGGCTGGTCCGGGTTGGCCCGGGCGCTGCCGTGCAGGGTGTCGACCACCTGGTCCAGGTCGCCCTCGAAGGCCCCCTCGTCCCGGAACGCCCGCGGGTCGATCGCCATGAAGAAGTGCCCCAGGTCGTGGGGCTGGCCCTCGGTCTGCGTGCGGTTCCGGATGGGCGAGAACGACGCCCCCGACAGGGCCCCGGCGAGGATGTGCACCATCACCGCCAGGCCGTAGCCCTTGTGGCTGCCGTGCTCCCGGGTCATGCCGAGCGGGGTGAGACCGCCCTGCGACTCCTCGTTGAGGTACTCCATCGCGACGGCCGGGTCGGTGACCGGGTTCCCGGCGCCGTCCACCACCCAGCCCTCCGGCAGCGGGTCGTGCCGCAGGTTGTGGACCTTCACGCGGTTCATCGCGACGGTCGTGGTGGCCATGTCCAGCTCGAACGGCGGGTTCTCCCCGGCCGGGGCGGCGAAGGCGAGCGGGTTCGTGCCCATCACCGCCTCGGCGCCGAACGTGGGGACCATCAGCACCCCGCGGGTCGCGGAGGTGACCATGCCGATGCAGCCCCGCCTGGCCGCGATGGCCGAGTACGCGCCCGCCGCGCCGAAGTGGCTGGAGTTGCGCACCGTGACCACGGCGACGCCGGACTCCAGGCACTTGTCCACGGCCAGGTTCATGGCGCGCACCGACACCGGGTGGCCCAGGCCGCCGCCGGCGTCGAACAGCGCGGTGGAGGCCGTCTCCCGCACCAGGCGGACCTCCCCGCCCACGCGGATGTGGCCCTTGGCGATCTGCTTCTCGTAGCTGGCGAGCATCGAGATGCCGTGGGAGTCGACCCCGCGCAGGTCGGTCTCGGTCATGATCTCCGAGGAGGTCTCCGCGTGGTCGTCGGGGAAGCCCCAGGCGCCCAGCACCGACCGGATCTGCGCCCGGATGACCTCGGCGGGGAAGCGCTTCACTGTGTCCGTCCTCCAGGTCGGGAAGGACCGGGTTCTATCGCACGGGCCCGGCACGGGCGTCCCGTACACCGTACGCAGGGCGTGATTCCTGTGCGATCCTCCCGGTGCCGCACGGCCGCGGCGCACGACCCACCGGGGGGACCATGAGCGAGCTGCACGTCTACGACGCCAGCCAGGGCGTCGCCGAGGGCTTCACCAGCACCGCCCACGACTACGACGCCACCGTGCGCCACAACGTCCAGGGCGCCTGGCGCCTGGTGATGTCGCTGCCGCCGGGCGACCACCGCCGCATCCTCGACGTGGGCTGCGGCACCGGCTGGGCGTCCCTGGCGATGCTCGAGCGGTTCCCCGGCATCACGCACGTCACCGGAGTCGACCCCGCGGAGGGGATGCTCGAGGTGTTCCGCGGCAAGACCGCGGGGCTGGGCGGCGTCGAGGTGGACCTGCGGGCCGCCGGCGTGATGGACATGGGCGTCGCCGAGGGCGCGTACGACGCGGTGGTGTCGTCGATGGCGTTCCACTGGTTCCCCGACAAGCAGGGGGCGGTGCACGCGATGGCCGCGCCGCTGGCCCCCGGCGGGGTGCTCGGCATCCTCGCCTCCGGCGCCGGCGGGGAGGGGGAGTTCCGCGACGTGGTGCGCTCGCTCGATCCGCCCGCGCCGCGGGAGTGGGACGCGGCGTTCGACTTCGCCCAGCGCGACGTGGACCACATGGAGTCGTACCTGGTTCAGGCGGGGCTGGAGCCGCTGGACATCTGGATCGAGAAGCGCCTGCGTCACAGCACCCCCGAGGCGTACATGGAGCGCATGCGCGTGGTCGCGAGCCACGTCACCCCGGCGGACATCCCGGCCGAGGAGCTCGAGGACCTGGGGCGGCGCCTCAACGAGGCGATGCACGCCGCGTCGGGGCCCCGGGGCTTCGCGTACACCTTCTGCAAGCTCTACGCGGTGGCCCGCAAGCCCTCCTGACCGGGCCCCGCGGGCGGGCCGAACCGGCTACCCTGCGGGCATGCCTGCTCTCAGATCCCGCACCGTCACGCACGGCCGCAACATGGCCGGGGCCCGGGCCCTGCTGCGCGCCGCCGGCGTCGCCCGTGAGGACTTCGGGAAGCCGATCATCGCGGTCGCGAACTCCTACACGCAGTTCGTCCCGGGCCACACGCACCTCAAGCCCGTCGGCGAGATCGTCGCCGAGGCGATCATCGCCGCGGGCGGCGTACCGCGCGAGTTCAACACGATCGCCGTCGACGACGGCATCGCGATGGGCCACGGCGGGATGCTCTACTCGCTGCCCTCGCGCGACATCATCGCCGACAGCGTCGAGTACATGGTGCAGGCGCACTGCGCGGACGCGCTGGTGTGCATCTCCAACTGCGACAAGATCACCCCGGGCATGCTGAACGCCGCGCTGCGGCTCAACATCCCCGCCGTGTTCGTGTCCGGCGGCCCCATGGAGGGCGGCACCGCGGTGCTGGTGGACGGCACCGTCCGCAAGCGCGTGAACCTCATCACCGCCATCGCCGACGCCGTGGCCGACGAGGTGTCCGACCAGGACATCGCCATCCTCGAGGAGTCCGCCTGCCCGACGTGCGGCTCATGCTCCGGGATGTTCACGGCGAACTCCATGAACTGCCTCACCGAGGCCCTGGGCCTGGCGCTGCCGGGCAACGGCTCGGTGCTCGCCACCCACACGGCCCGCAAGCGGCTGTACGAGGACGCCGGCCGCACCGCGGTCGAGCTGTGCCGCCGCTGGTACGAGGAGGACGACGCCACGGTCCTGCCGCGGTCCGTCGCCTCCCGTGCGGCGTTCGAGAACGCCATGGCGCTGGACGTGGCGATGGGCGGCTCCACCAACACCGTGCTGCACGTCCTGGCCGCCGCCCGCGAGGCGGAGCTGGACTTCACGATGCGCGACATCGACGAGGTGTCCCGCCGGGTGCCGTGCCTCACCAAGGTGGCCCCCAACGGCACGTACCTCATGGAGGACGTCCACCGGGCCGGCGGCATCCCCGCGATCCTCGGGGAGCTGTGGCGCGCCGGGCTGCTGCGGGAGGACGTCACCACCGTCCACTCGCGCACCATGGAGGAGTGGCTGGGCGCCTGGGACATCCGCGCCGCGAACCCGTCGCCCGAGGCCCTCGACCTGTTCCACGCCGCCCCGGGCTGCGTGCGGTCGGCGACGGCGTTCTCCCAGTCGGAGCGCTGGGAGTCGCTGGACACCGACGCCGCCGGGGGCTGCATCCGCGACATCGCCCACGCCCACTCCGTGGACGGGGGCCTGGCGATCCTCTACGGCAACCTCGCCGAGCGGGGCTGCGTGGTGAAGACCGCCGGCGTCGACGAGTCGATCCTGCGGTTCCGCGGGCCCGCCGTGGTGGTGGAGTCCCAGGAGGACGCCGTCTCGATCATCCTGAACGGCGCCGTCAAGGAGGGCGACGTGGTCGTCATCCGGTACGAGGGCCCGCGCGGCGGACCGGGCATGCAGGAGATGCTCTACCCCACCTCCTACCTCAAGGGGAAGGGCCTGGGGAAGGCCTGCGCGCTCATCACCGACGGCCGGTTCTCCGGCGGCACCTCCGGGCTGTCCATCGGGCACGTCTCGCCCGAGGCCGCGTCCGGCGGCGCCATCGCGCTGGTGGAGACCGGGGACATGATCGACATCGACATCCCGGGCCGCACCATCACCCTCGACGTCCCCCAGGACGAGCTGGACGCGCGCCGCGAGCAGCTGGAGGGCACGGGCGGCTACCGCCCGGCGCAGCGCAACCGGCCGGTGTCGGCGGCGCTGCGGGCGTACGCCGCGATGGCCACCTCCGCCGACACGGGCGCGGTGCGCGACGTGGACGCGGTGGAGCGCGCCATGCGGGAGGCCACCTCGGCGGAGACCGCCACGGCCTGATCACCACCGGCGGCGGGCGGGCGCGGGGCACGTGGCGCCCGCACCGCCGCCGGGAGCATCACCCCGCGGAGGCCTCCCCGACGGCCTCCGCGGGGGCGCGGCGGCCGGGGGCCGGCGGGCGTGCACCCGCCGTCCGGGCGCCGGCCGGGCGCATCGTGGCCCGCCAGCCGATGAGGCCGACGAGGAGGGCGAGCGTGAACGCGTACGCGCCCAGCGCGAGGGGGGTGCCGCTGTCGGACCCGGCGAGAAGCCCGTGCAGGGTGCCGCCGGCGATCGCCGCGTAGCTCGCCCAGTGCAGGCGCCGCCACACCCGGACGCCGATGCGCTTCCGCAGCCGGAACGACACGTGGAGGATGAGCATGAGCTCCCCGGCGATCACGCCCACGCCGGTCCACACCGGCCGGTACGGGGCGATGCCGGGCACCACCAGGTCGAGCGGCGTGATCTCGATGGTGCGGTCCAGGTACAGCGAGATGCCGTGGGCGGCGAGCGCCACGAGCCCCATCAGGGAGATGAAGCGGTGGATCTCCATGACCTGCGGCGGCCTGAGTCGCCGGAAGGGCCGGCTGCGCAGGACGACCCCGGCGGCCATCGTGGCCGCCAGCAGCCCGTAGGCGGTGAAGCCGGTCGCCCGTGCGAGCAGCCAGAACGTGGGGTCGTGCTTCATGCGAGACCTCCGGTGAGGCGGGTGGAACCGTCCATGCCGACGAGCACGCAGGGGATCCCGCGCTCCTCGGCCTCCTCCGCGGCCCGGGCGGACCCCGCGAGCATGAGCGCCTTCGCGGTGGCCTCCGCCTCGGGCCCGCCGTGCGCGACGACGGTCACGCGCAGCAGGTCGGTCTCCGACGGGGCGCCGGAGGACGGGTCGATGATGTGGTGGGCCTCGCGCCCGCCGCGCGTCCAGCGCCTGCGGTCGCGGCCCGAGGTGGCGATCGCGCCGCGGTCGAGCGCGAGGGTGACCGATCCGTCGCCCGTCGTGACGCCGACGGTCCACGGCCCGGTGGCGCGCGGCCCGCGGAGGGCCATGTCGCCGCCCACGCTCACCAGGCAGGGCCCGGCGGGCTCCATCAGGTCGGCGATCCGCTCCGCGGTCCACCCCTTTGCGATGCCGCCCAGGTCGAGGTGCACGCCCTGGTCGAGGGTGATGGTGCGGGCCTCTGCGTCCACGGCGACCCCGCCGCCGCACGGCCGGGCCTCGACGTCCCCGTCGCGGTCCTCCGGCATGCCGTCGAAGGACCGGTCGTAGCCGGCCGCGACGACGGCGTCGTGCACGGTGGGGTCGAACCGCCCGCCGGTGCGGTCGCGCTCGGCGAGCGCGATGCGGGTGAGCTCGAGCAGCTCGGGACCCACCCGCATGCTGCCGGCGGCGTTGAGCCGGGACAGCTCCGACGCGGGCCGGAACCGGGACAGCAGCGCCTCCAGGCGCTCGACCTCGGCCTCGGCCCGCAGGAGCACGCCCATGGCGTCCTGCTCGGGCCCGGCGTCGAGCAGGAGCTCGACGCCGGTGCCCATGGCGCGGAACGAGCGGGCGACCATCAGGACGACCCCGAGCTCGCGGCCGGCGCGGACGGGCTGATGCTCACCGACGGCGCGGACGCCGACCCGCCGCCGCCACCGCCGCCACCACCGCCGCCGGAGTAGCCGCCACCGCCGCCACCGCCGCCGCCGGAGTAGCCGCCACCGCCGCCGCCGCCACCACCGCCGCCGCCGTAGACGTAGACGACCCTGCGGTGCCTGTAGGACTCGGCGAGCTTGCGCTTGTAGACGGCCAGCGCGACCTTGCGCTTCTTCCAGTCAGCGGCGATCTGCCGCTTCCGGATGCGCTCCATCTTCTTGTAGTGGCCCCAGCGCCGGTCGACGATGCGCTTGATGCGGGCGGCCTGGCGCTGCTGCTTGGCCTCGAGCTTCTCGATGTGCGCGATGCGGGGGTCCTTCGGCGGCCCCTCGGCGGTCCAGGGGTGGGCGGCGATGACCGCCCACGCCAGGAAGAACACCAGGACCGTCGCCGCAGCGGCGTATGCACGTGCGATCCCGGAGGGCATCAGTCGTCACCGCCCCCGCGATTGCCACCGGTCGAGCCACCGTTCTCCGGCTCGTGACGCTCGGTCTGGTGGGACTCCGAGGGCGCCGGGGCGGATGCCGCCGGCTGCGGCGCGGGCGTCGATGCCGCGGGCGCCGGGGTGGAGGGACGCGTCCTGCGGGCGGGCAGCTCGGGCAGGTTGTCGCCACCGCCGCCGCCGGAGCGCCGGGCGTCCGAGTTCCCGGAGCCGTTGCTGCTCGGCGGGGTCGCCGCCGACGCGGAGGCCGTCCCGCCGCCGCCACCGCCACCGCCGCGGACCACCACGAGCGGCGGCGCCACGGGCTCGGGCAGCGGGTCGAACTTGGGCCGCTTGGGGAGCTTGGGCGGCCGGGCCTTCGCCGCCTCCTTGAGCTTCTTCTGGTTCGCCCGGAGCGCCTCCGCACGCTGGCGGATCTCCTTCTTGCTCACGGGCTTGGCCTTCTGGGCGTCCGCGCCGAGGTGGACGGTCGAGCCGAGCGCGATGGTCCCGGCGAGCGCGGCGGTGCCGAGCACCGCCGCGAGACCGATCCGATGTGCCGTGCTGGGCATCCGGTCTCCTTCAAGTATTGGTCGGGCACACAGGGCGGTGGGCGCGCCGTGCACCCGGGACCACGCACGACCCGGCCCGGTTCTTACGCGGATCCGTCCCTGGACCTTCGGGCGGTGACCGCTCCGCCGGCGGCGACGTACTGTTGATGCCGTCCCGCCACGGGGACCGGCGAGGACCGGACGAGGAGGCCGCTGTGCGGACCAGGTGGATGCGGGTGACCGGCGTCGCCGCCCTGTGCGGGGTGTGCGCGACGGGGATCGTGCTGGGCGCGACCGGCGGGGAGGCCGCGAAGAAGGCGCCCCGGAAGGCGGTCGCCAAGGACCGGCTGGTCGCCTTCGACAGCTGCGCCCGGCTGGAGGCCTACGCGCGGACGCGGGCGCTCAACCTGGTGGGCCCGTACGGCGTGGCCGGATACGCCACGAGCTACCCGGTGGGCGACACCGTGGGCGGCGTGCCGCCGCGCACCGCGGTGCCCGCCGCGGCGCCCGCCCCCACCACCTCCGGCGACGCCGCCGGCGGCGGCACCCAGGGCGTCGACTACTCCGGCACCAACGTGCAGGAGGAGGGGGTCGACGAGCCGGACATCGTCAAGACCGACGGCCGCACCATGTTCGTCGCGGTCGACGGGAGGATCCGCGCGCTGTCGGTGGGCGCCGGGGGGACCCGGCAGGTCGGCGTGCTCGAGCTCGACGCGGCCTACGGCGAGCAGCAGCTCCTGCTGAGCGGCGACCGGCTCATGGTGATCTCGTCCGGCATCGGCCCGGTGCCGCTGCCGGCCACGCCCGCGGTGTCGGTGGAGCCGTCGGCCGGGTCCGGGTCCGCCTCCGGCGGCTCCGGGACCGCCGTTCCCGTCCCGGACGTCGCGATCGCCCCCGGGCTCATCCCCTACAACCCCGGCACCGTCGTGCGGCTCATCGACGTGAGCGACCCGTCGGACATGAAGCTCGTGGAGACGATGCGCCTGGAGGGCCGGTACCTGGCGGCCCGCGAGGCCGACGGCGCCGTGCGCCTGGTGATCTCCTCCACCCCTGACATCGGCGGCATCGTGTACCCGGTGGACGGCACCCCGGCGGCGGAGGCCGTCGCCACGGCCGCGAACCGGGCGGTCGTGCGGTCCACCCCCGTCAACAGCTGGCTGCCGGTCTACACCACCCAGCGGGCCGGGCAGGCCGTCTCGCCCGTCAAGCGTGCCGTGCGCTGCCGCGACGTGGCGTACCCCACGCAGTTCTCCGGCCTCGGGACCCTGTCGGTGCTCACGATCGACCCCGCCAAGGGCCTGGACCCCGTGGACAAGGACGCGATCCTCACCGACGGCGACATCGTCTACGGGTCGAGGACGTCCCTGTACGTCACCACCCCCCGCTGGATGTCCCCGGAGGTGCTCTCGGGCCAGAAGGACGTGCCGGCGGACGCCTCCACCCAGATCCACCGGTTCGAGGTGACCTCCCGCACCGCCACCCGGTACCGCGCCAGCGGACGGGTCCCCGGGTTCCTCATGAGCCAGTGGTCGATGAGCGAGCAGGACGGCGTCCTGCGCGTCGCCAGCACCGACGAGCCCATGTGGGGGACCTCCGGCGAGCAGATCAGCGCGAGCCAGAGCCAGGTCACCACCCTGCGCGAGAGCGCCGGGAAGCTCGCGAAGGTGGGCCAGGTGAACGGCCTCGGCAAGGGCGAGCGCATCTATGCGGTGCGGTTCATCGGCGCCACCGGCTACGTCGTGACGTTCCGCCAGGTCGACCCGCTGTACGTGATCGACCTCTCCGACCCGGCCGCGCCGGTCGTGAAGGGCGAGCTCAAGATCCCCGGGTACTCGGCGTACCTGCACCCGGTGGGCGAGGACCTGCTGCTCGGCGTCGGGCAGGACGCCGACGCCCAGGGCCGGGTGCAGGGCACCCAGGTCTCCCTGTTCGACGTCTCCGACCCCACGCGGCCGCGGCGACTCGCCACGGAGCACCTGGCCAAGGGCTGGTCGGAGGCCGAGAGCGACCACCACGCGTTCCTGTACTGGCCGCCCACGCGCCTCACCGTCGTGCCGGTGAACGCCTGGGACAGCGGCAAGTGGGGCGCGGAGGCCGTGGGCCTGCGCGTGAGCCGGGCCGGCGGGATCACCCGCGCCGGGCTGGTCACGCACCCGAGCCCCAACGGCTGGGAGGGCAACATCCGGCGCTCGGTCGTGGTGCGGCAGTCCCTGCTCACCATCTCCGACGCGGGGGTCAAGACCAGCCGGCTGGACACCCTGGCGACGACCGGGTGGGTGGGGTTCCGGTAGCGCGGAGTTGAGCGGCGGGGCCGGCGCGCACTAGGTTGGGCACATGAACTACGCCCAGCGCGCCGGCCTCGTGCTGGCCTCCAGCGCCGTCGCCCTGCTGGTGGCGGCCCTGATCTTCGACCGCTTCACGATCTCGGCGCTCGGATTCCCGATCGTCGTGATCATCTTCACCCTGGTCTCGCTCGTCGCGAAGCCGCTCACCGAGTCGCTGGTGCGGCAGCACGCCCGGGAGATCTACTGGGCCACGGGGCTCATCGCGACGTGGGTGACGCTGCTGGTCACCGACCTGGTGTCCGACGGCATCCAGATCGAGGGGATCGGCACCTGGGTCTTCTCGACGGTCATCGTCTGGGTCTCGGTGATCGGCGCGAACGCCGTGGCCGACGCCCTGGGCGACGGGAGCGCGAAGAAGGCCGCCTGAGCGGCCGCCGGCGTCAGCCGGCGGCGTGCAGCGCGAGCACGGTGCCGATGGCGTCCGCCTCGGCCGGGGACTTGTCGGGGCGGTAGCGCACCACCCGTGCGAACCGCAGCGCCACCCCGCCCGGGTACCGGCGGCTGGTCTGCACCCCGTCGAAGGCGATCTCCACCACCAGCTCGGGCCGCACGTGCACCACGTGCCGGTCCCGGCCGGTCTCCCGGGCCAGCAGCTCCTGCGTCTGCCACCGCAACGTCGCGTCGGTGAGGCCCTTGAAGGTCTTGCCGAGCATCACGAAGCCGCCGGTGCCCGGGTCCCGGGCGCCGAGGTGCAGGTTCGAGAGGAACCCGGTGCGCCGCCCGCTGCCCCACTCGGCCGCCAGCACCACCAGGTCGAGCGTGTGTACGGGCTTGACCTTGCGCCAGGCGGCGCCGCGGCGCCCCGCCTCGTACGGCGCCGAGACGTCCTTCACCACCACGCCCTCGTGGCCGTGGGCGAGGGCGTCGGCGAGCATGGCGGCCACGTCCTCCGGCCCGGCGGCGCCGCGGCGCGGCATCCGCATGCCCTCCGGGACGATGCGGGCCAGCTCCGCGTGCCGGGCCGTGCCGGGCAGGTCCAGGAGGTCCGCGCCGTCGGCGTGCAGGACGTCGAACAGCATGAGGGCGAGCTCCGGGCCCTCGCCGCGGCGCGCGACCCGTGACCCGGTGGCCTGGAAGCGCTCGGGGCGGCCATCGGGCCGCAGCAGGATCGCCTCGCCGTCCAGCACGGCCGACGCGACGGGCAGGGACCGGGCCGCCCGGACGATCTCCGGCACGCGCCCGGTGATGTCGTCGAGGCTGCGGGTGAACACCGCCACCTCGTCCCCGTCGCGGTGCACCTGCACGCGCACGCCGTCGAGCTTCCACTCCACGGCGGCGTCCGCCATCCCCGCCACGGCGTCCCCCGCCCCCGCGGCGGGCGAGGCGAGCATCGGCAGCAGCGGCGTGCCGACCCGCAGGCCCAGCGCGTCCAGGCCGGCGGCGCCGTCGCGCAGGGCGACGGCGGCCACCTCGCCCAGGTCACCGCGCAGCATCAGGGCCCGGCGCACCGCCGGTGCGGGGACCCCGGCGGCCTCCGCCACCGCGTCGGTCACGAGCCCGCGCAGGGCACCCTGCCGCACCCCTCCGGCCAGGAGCGCCCGCACGAACGCCTGCTCCGGGGGCGTGGCGGCGGCCAGCAGGGCCCCCAGCCGGTCCCTGCGCGCGCGCTGCGACCCGGGCCCGGCGAGGGCCCCCAGCTCCTCGAAGGCCCGGTCCAGGTCCGCCACCGTGAGCGACGGCGCGGCGGCGGCGGGCGCGTCCACCTCCCGGGCGCCGGCCCAGCCCACGCCGGTCTGGCGTTGCCGGGGCTCGCCGGCCAGCAGGGCGACGCCGGCGGCGACCTCGCCGGGGTCCAGCTCCCGCACCGCGGCGGCCAGCAGGCCGGTCTTCGCCCGGCGGGACGATGTGGAGGCGACCTGCGCGGAGGTCTCGGCGAGCCGGGCGAGCAGCATGGGGTCATCCTGACGCGGCGCCCGCCCGGCCGCACCGGGACCGGTCAGCCGGGGGCGGCCAGCGGCTCCTGCTCGGAGGCGCCCACGGCGAAGCCGTAGGGCGAGCGGATGCTCATGCACACCATCACCCGCCCGGAGAGGCTGCAGCGGAACGGCCCCACCGCCACCGTCGCGCCGTTCCGGACGATCCGCGACGCGATGCGGGGCGCGGCGTCACGGGGGCGGAAGATGCGCGCCCGGCCGGTGGCCGTGAACTGGCCGGCCACCCGCACCCCGCGGGTCGTGCGCATCACGTCGCACCGCATGGACGCACGCACGCCCTTGGCGGGCGGCGCGTACCTGCAGCGCACGTTGGCGTCGCGCGTGCGGAACTCCTGCCCGCGCCGCGCATCCAGCACCGCGGTGGCGGCCCCGGCCGGCACCGCCGCCCAGCACATCGCGGCCGCGGCGATCCCCGCGCCGGCGAACGATCGACGCATCCCTGCTCCCCTCTCCCCGGTTCCCCGGGGCATCCTGCCCGGCGGGCCGCCGCGGGTGAACACCCCGCCGCGGGCTCTGGCGGTTCGATCAGGCGGGGACGGCGCCGGCGGCGACCACCGCCGGCAGGCGCCCGGCCACCTCGTCGTCCGGAAGGCGCCCGTAGGCCCCCCACCAGGCGCGGGCGACCGGCGCCGGCACGTCGTCGGGCTCCGCGGGCGCCAGCGCCGCCGCGGAGGGCTGCAGCAGCTCCTCGACCGCCGCGCGCCCGCGGGCCTCGGTGACCACGGGGTGCAGGCGCACCCCCAGCAGGCCCGCGGCCGACAGCAGCGCGGGCAGCTCGCCGGGCAGGCCCGGCCGGCGGATCCCGACCCGCCGAGGGCTCAGCACGCGACGCGTGAGACCCGGGTCCGGGTGCTCGAGCTCGGCCGCCGCCCAGACGGGCTCGGCGGCCACCACCCGGCCACCCGGCGCCGCCGCGGCGACCGCGGCGGCGAGCACGGCGAAGGGGTCGCCGCCCCGCGACAGCGCCCGCACCAGGAGCACCCCGTGCACCGGCGCGCCCACCGCGTGCGGCCCCTCCAGGCCGCCGGCGCGGAACTCCACGGGCAGGCCCTCCTCGCGGGCGGCCTCCGCCGCCTCGGCCATGAGCCCCGCCGAGGGGTCCACCGCCAGCACCGCGCCGCGCGGCCCCACCATCCGCGCGATCTGCAGGGACAGCTCCCCGGTGCCGCACCCGGCATGGAGGATCCGCTCGCCCCGCCGGGGGCCGAGCTGCGCGACCGCCGCGGCCCCGAGTTCACCCGCCCACGGCCCGGCGCCACGATCCGTTGCGGCCCGTCCGTTCACGCCGCCCACGGTACGCGGCGGCCCGCCGGCCCCGCATGAGGAGAACCCCCGGGCGCCCGCCCTCAGGCCGGCTCGTCGCCCGCCCGGTCCGCGAACCGGCGGGCCAGCTGGCTGCGGGACCGCAGCCCGAGCTTGCGGTACACGTTGCCGAGGTGCCGCTCGATGGTCTTCTCGGACAGGAACATCTTGGCGGCGGCCTCGCGGTTGGTCGCGCCGCGGGCGACGGCCAGGGCCACCTGGAGCTCGCGCGGGGTGAGCCGGTCGGTCACGGCGGGGTCCCGGGTGCGGGCGCGCAGCCCGCTGGCGTCGAGCTCCTCACGGGCCCGGTCGGCCCACGGCGTGGCGCCGAGCGCCTCGAAGGTCTCCAGCGCCTCCGACAGCAGGGTCCGGGCCTCGGCCCTGCGCCGGTCGCGGCGCAGGCGCTCCCCGTAGGCCAGCTGGGTCCTCGCCCGCTCGAACGGCTGGTGCCGGATGTCCCGGTGCAGATGCAGGGCCTGCGCGAAGTGCTGGTCGTGGTCCGGGCCGGCGAGGATACCGCGGCAGCGCGACAGGCTCGCCGCGGCCCACCTGCTGCCGCTGCGCTGCGCCTCCTGGGCGAACACCCGCAGCTGCTGCACCGCCTCGTCGCGGCGCCCCAGCCGCACCAGCGCCTCCACCAGATCCGGGCGCCACTCAACCACCGTGGGCGAACCCACTCCGGTCCCCATCCGCCGCCGGGCGAGCGGCAGCAGGTGCTCACGAGCGGCGTCCGGGTCACCGCGGCCGAGCTCCAGCAGCCCCAGCCCCGAGAGGCGGAACGCCTCGAAGTTCCGCGCGCCCGTGCGCTCCACCATCTCCCCGCACCGGGCGGCGGCCCGCCGGCACTCGACGTCGTGACCCAGGCATGCCTCGAGCCGCGTGAGCACCGCCAGGGCGAACAGCCCGGAGGTGTCCTGCCCGGCCTCCTCGGCGATCACGTGCGCCTCCTTGGCGGCGGCGAGGGCCTCCGGCCATGCGCCCGTGCGGAACGCGACCTCGGCGGCCACCCCCAGTGGGAACGCCAGCCCGCCCACCGCGCCCTGGGCGCGCAGCGCGTCGATGAGCGCCCGGATGCCCGCGTCCGCGGCGGGGAAGTCCTCGGTGTAGGCCTCCACCAGCGCCAGGCAGGCGTACAGCTGGATGGTGCGCGGGGACCGCTCCACGCGGCGGGTGAGCGCCCGGGCGACGCCGATGTGGTCGCGCGCCCCCCGCAGGTCGCCGACGACGGTGCGCGCGGTGGCCAGGGCGACCATCGCCTGCGCGGTGCACTCCGGGTCGCCCAGCCGCTGCGCCACCGCCAGGGCGCGCCGGGCGGCGGTGAAGGCGCCCGTGGGGTCGTCGGCCATCACCGCGCAGTACGCGCCGTGCGCGAGGCGCTCCACCGCGTGCTCGCCCGGCGTCCGGTCGTCCACGCCCTGCACCAGCAGCCGGTGCGCCACCGACACGTCGCCGGTGGTGAGGAGCGCCATGCCGCGGATGTACTCCGCCCCGTCGCGCACCGTCGGGTCGGCCGTGAGCATCAGCGCCTCGCCCGCCAGCTGCAGCGCCCACGACGGCCTGCCGGCCTCCAGGGCCGCGCCGGACGCCGCGAGCAGCCGCGTGGCCCGCAGGTCGGGGTCGCCAGTGAGGCGCGCGGCGCGGTCGTAGCCCGCCGCGGCCGCCGCCGACCCGGTGCGGCTGCCGGCGCTGGCGGCGTACGCGGCCAGCGCGGACGCGGCCTCCTCGTCGGGGCCCAGGGCGCACTGCGCCCGGTGCCACGCCCACCGCTCCCCGCCGTCCCGGCGCCCGATGGCCTCCGCGAGGGCCCGGTGGGCGGCGCGGCGCTCCGGGCCCCCGGCGAGCTCCACGGCCACCGACCGGAGCACCGGGTGGGTCATCAGCAGGCGGTCGCGCGAGACCTCGACCACCCCGGCGGCCTCCGCCGTCTCCAGGTCGGAGGGACCGCCGCCCCACGCGGTGAGCGCCGACAGCACCGGGGCGGGGTCGCCGTCCGAGCTGCACGCCACCAGCAGCGCCGCCCGGCGCGCGGCCTCCGGCAGCGACTCCAGGCGGTCGCGGAACGCCGCGGTCACCACGCCACCGGGCCGCAGCGGCTCCGACAGCGGCGCGCATCCCGCGCGCTGGTCCTCCGGCAGGGCCTGGGGGAGCTCCCGCAGTGCCAGCGGGTTCCCGGCGGCGGCGGCCAGGATCGCCTCCTCCACCCATGGGGCGAGCTCCGCCGCGACCCGCGAGGACCGCAGCAGGCGGCGGGCGTCCTGGTCGGGGAGCCCCGCGAGGTGGACGGTGGGCAGCCCCGACATGCGCGGGCCCCCGAACGGCGCGGGCCGCGTCGCGACGAGGATCACCACGCCCTCGTGCCCCAGGCGGCGGGCGGCGAACAGCACGGCCTCAACCGACGGGGTGTCCATCGCGTGGGCGTCGTCCACCAGGCACAGCACCGGCCCGCGCTCCGCGGCGGCGGACAGGAGCCCCAGCGTCGCCGCGTACACCGCGAACCGGTCGCCGCGGCCGGGCGGCGCGATCGCCAGCGCGCCCTCCAGCGCCGCGCGCTGCGGCGCCGGCAGGTGCGGCAGGAGCCCCACGAGGGGGCGCAGCAGCTCGGCGAGGCCCGCGTACGCCAGGGCGGTCTCGCTCTGGATGCCGCGCGCGGAGACGACCTGGAAGCCGTGGGCGAGGTCGCCCGTGGCCGCCAGCAGGGCGGTCTTGCCGATGCCCGGGCCGCCAGACACCACCAGGGCGGTGCTGCGGCCGGCGCGCGCGCCCTCGATCGCCCGGGCCGCCATGGCGAGCTCCGGGCGTCGTCCGACCAGCCGGGGCGCTGCGACGTCGAACGTGAACATCCGGGCCATCATCCGCGCATCCGGCCGCGGGTGCCACCCACCCAAGGGCGGGGTGCCGCCACCCCCACGGCGGGCTCACCATGCGGGACGAAACCTGGGAATCCCCCCTATGCGTCCGTCCGGTGCCCGTCATACGCTGACCCCCGCGGGCCACACGCCCGTCGGATCAGTGTTTCCGTTCAGACAAGGGGGACAGGACGTGAGACGACGCTCCTGGGCGTGGCGTGCGGCAGCCGTGGCTTCTGGCTGCACGCTCGCGCTGGGGGTCGCCGGCTGCGGCAGCGACAGCAGCAGCAGCGGCGACACCAACACCGGTGGCGGCGGCGGCGCGGAGGTCGAGCTCACGCTCGCCTACGTGACCACGCAGCAGCACCCGTACGGCCAGGCCGTGGACTACTTCATCGACGAGGTGAACAAGGCGTCCAACGGCCGCATCAAGATCACCGGCCTCCCGAGCTACCCGAACCCGGAGCCCCAGCTGCTCTCGGACGTCCGGGCGGGCTCGGTGGAGATGGGCACCATCTCCACCGCCATCTGGGACTCGGCCGGCATCAACAGCTTCCAGGCGCTGCAGGCACCGTTCCTGGTGAGCAACTACGGCCTCGAGGGCCAGATCCTCGAGGGCGACATCGGCACGGCGATGGCGGACGACGCCTCGACGAAGGCCGGTGACATCGTCGTGCTGAGCGTGCACGAGGGCGGGCTCCGCAAGCCGCTCGGCGCGAAGAAGAAGTTCACCAACCCGGCGAGCTTCAAGGGCGCGAAGATCCGCGCCCCCGGCTCGAAGGTGCTGGCGGAGGGCCTGCAGGCCCTCGGCGCCGAGGCCGACCCGCTGCCGCTCCCCGAGGTCTACCAGGCCCTCAAGAACGGCACCGTCGACGGCATGGAGGCCAACCTCGGCCTCATCGCGACGAACAAGTACTACGAGGTCGCGAAGTACGTGACGGGCAACGTCAACTTCTGGCCGTTCCCGACCGCGCTCACGATCAACAAGAAGACGTTCGACGCCCTGTCGGCCGACGACCAGAAGATCCTCACGGACGCCGCCGCGAAGGTGCCGGCCAAGTCCCTGGAGATCGTCTCGGCCCCGTCGCAGCTGCCCCAGGCCCTCGTGGACTGCGGCGTGGAGTTCGTCACCGCGACGGACGCCGACAAGGCCGCGCTGGCGAAGGCCGCCGACGTGGCGGTGACCGCGCTCTCCAAGGCGGACGCCACCACCGCGGACTTCATCAAGCAGATCCAGGATCTGAAGGCCTCGGCCGCTCCGCCGGCCGCTCCGCCGCCGTTCCCGACGAAGAAGTCGGCGCCGGACGCCAAGTGCACCCTGGGCGGCTGACCGCCTCCTAGGAGCTCGCACCGGACCCGCCGGGCATCCGCCCGGCGGGTCCGCGCGTGCGGGAGATCGCGACGCGCGCGCCGGACCGCGTGATCCCCAGCGACGCCGCGGCGTCGCCCAGGTTCACCGCCACCGCCAGATGGCCGTGGCTGTCGGTGTGCACCAGCCCGGTGCCCACCGGGACGTCCCCGAACGTGCGGCCCACGACGGCGGGGAGCTCCCGGCCGCCGCAGATCACCGCGACCCGGTCGCCGGACGCGATGCGGGCGAGTTCCAGGTGCTCCGGTCCGGCGAGCAGCGCCACGTTCCCGAAGCGGTCGAGGCCGGCGGTCTCGGCGATGATGCCGCCCGGCGCGACCTCCGGCTCCGGGAGGTCCGGCCGCGTGAGCTCGGACACCGGGATGCGGTCGCCCAGGGCGTCGACGGGCTCGCCCAGCACCAGGCGCGCGGCCGCGGGGGTGAACAGGTCGCGTCCGTGGAAGGTCGCCGGGGCGTCCGCCGCGCCCACGCGGGCGGGGTCGAGGACGACCGCGCCGGTGGCGCCCAGCCGGTCGGCCGCCGCCCCCAGCAGCCCGTTGTCGGGACCCACGAGCGCCCCGCCCGCCGCGAGCCGCACGGCGACCCCCCGCCGGGACGTGCCGACGCCGGGGTCCACCACCGCCACGTGCACCGCGTCGGGCAGCAGCGGCGCCAGGCGCGCGAGCAGGATCGCCCCCCAGCGCACGTCGCCGGGCGGCACGTCGTGGGCCAGGTCCACCCGCTCGACCCCGGGACAGCGCGCCACGACCACCGCGTGCAGGGCGCCCACGTGCTCCGAATGCGGCCCGAAGTCGGTGAGGAACGTGACCGCGGGGCGCACCGGGCTCAGCCCCCGGCCGCGTCCGCCAGCAGCGCGTCCAGCAGCCCCGGGATGGTGTGCTCGGCGGCCTCCACCTGCACGTCCAGGCCCAGCTCCCGGGCGGTGGCGCTGGTGACCGGCCCGATCGACACCACCTTGCCCCGGCCCGCGGTGGCGGCGCCGCCCGGGCCCAGCAGGTCGACGAAGCGCCGCACCGTGGAGGACGCGGTGAAGGTGAGGTAGTCGGCGTCACGGGCCCGCTCGAGCTCCTGCTCCGGCGGGGCCTCGGCGAGGGTCTCGTACAGGTGGACCTCGTCGACGTCCGCGCCCAGCGCGCGCAGCCCGTCCACCAGCTCGGCGCGGGCCTCGCGGGCGCGGGCGACGAGCACGGGGGTGCCGGTGAGGTCGCGGTCGGCGAGGGCCTCCAGGATGCCCTCCGCCACGTACCGCTCGGGGACCAGCCCGGGGATCACGCCGTGCGCCACCAGGGCGTCGGCGGTCGCGGGGCCGATCGCCACGACCAGGGCGCCCTGGTCGATCGATCGCGCGTCCCTGCCGCGCTCCCGCAGGCGCGCGAACAGCTGCTCCACGCCGTTGACGCTGGTGAGGACCACCATGCGGTACTCGCCGATGCGGTCGGTCATGCGGTCGATGTCCACGGAGCCGGCGATGGGCGCCACGCGGATGACCGGCAGCTCCACCACCTCCGCGCCCAGCCGGGCGAGGCTCGCGCTGAGGCCGCTGGCCTGCGCGCGGGCGCGCGTGACCACGACCCGGCGCCCCGCGAGCGGCCGGTCGCCCAGCCACCCCACGCGGTCCGACAGGCCGGCGACGTCGCCGATCACCACGACCGCCGGGTTCCCCAGGCCGGCCTCCGCCACCGCCGCCGGCAGGGTGGCGAGGGTCGCCACGACCTGGCGCTGGCGGGGGGTGGTGCCCCACTGGACGGCCGCCGCGGGCTGGTCGGCGGGCCGGCCGGCGGCGATGAGCCGGTCGGCGATGCCCTGCAGGCGCCCCATGCCCATGAGCAGCACCAGCGTGCCCGGGACCTTGGCCAGGACCTCCCAGTTGGTCTGGTCGCCGTCCTTGGTGGGGTCCTCGTGGCCGGTCACCACCGTGAAGCTGGTGGCCACCGCCCGGTGGGTCACCGGGATGCCCGCGTACGCGGGGGCGGCGATCGAGCTGGAGATGCCGGGCACGACCTCGTACGGGACGCCGGCCTCGCGCAGGGCGATGGCCTCCTCCCCGCCGCGGCCGAACACGAACGGGTCGCCGCCCTTGAGCCGCACGACGCGCAGCCCCTCGCGGGCCAGCTCCACCAGGGTGCGGTTGGTCTCGTCCTGGGTGAGCGCCTGGCGCCCCGGGGCCTTCCCGGCGTCGATGAGCCGCGCCGCGGGGTTGATGTAGGGCATGAGCTGGGCCGTGCCCAGCCGGTCGAGCACCACGGCCTCGGCATTGCCGAGCAGCTCGCGGCCGCGCACGGTGAGCAGGCCCGGGTCGCCCGGACCCGCGCCCACCAGCGCGACGTGCCCCACGGCTGCGCTCATGCGGCGCCCAGCTCGGCCGCCGCCCGCGCAGCGAGCGCCAGGGGGTCGCCGCCGGGTCCCACCACGACGGCCCGCCGGCCGCCCGCACCCGACGCGTCGTCGGCCCGGAAGGCCGTCATCCGCAGCCGCAGGCCGCCGTCCGCCGGGTCGCACAGAGCGCCGGCCGGGGTCATGCACCCGCCGCCCAGCGCCGCCAGCAGCGCCCGCTCGGCCTGGAGCGCCTCCACGGCACCCGGCTCGTCGAGCACCGCCACCGCGGCCGCCGTCTCGGCGTCGTCCACCCGCCCCTCGATCGCCAGCAGCCCCTGCCCCGGCGCCGGGGTGGAGAGCTCCGGGTCGAGCGGCGCGACGTCCGGGCGGGACACGCCCAGCCGGGCGAGCCCGGCGGCGGCCAGCACCAGCGCGTCGACCTCCCCGCGGTCCAGCTTGCCCAGGCGCGTGTCGACGTTGCCGCGGATCGGCACCACCTCGAGGTCGGGCCGGGCCAGCAGCAGCTGTGCGGACCGGCGGGGGCTGCCGGTGCCCACGCGCGCGCCGGCGGGCAGGGCGTCCAGCGACGGCGCGCCCACCAGCACGTCGCGGGGGTCCTCCCGGCGCGGCACGGCCAGCACGGCCAGGCCCGGCGGCAGCTCGGTGGGGAGGTCCTTCGCGGAGTGCACGGCCAGGTGGGCGCGCCCGTCCAGCAGGGCCTCCTCCAGCTCCTTCACGAACATCCCGCGGTCGGCGGCCTCCGCACGGCCCTCCGCGCTCCAGCGGTCACCGGTGGTGACGAGCTCCAGCAGCTCAGGCTCGTGGCCGTGCTCCGCCAGCGCCGCCGCGATCATGCGGCTCTGGGCCAGCGCGAGGGGCGAGCGCCGGGTGGCGAGGACGAGGCGGACGGGACCCTGCCCTAGTTGGCGGCGTGGCCGGACTCGGCCGGGGCCTCGAGGCCGAACAGGTGCCGCAGGCTCTCGATGTGCCGCATGCCGTCCGCCTGGCCCAGGGCCGCGCGGGCGCGCACCGTGGGCTCGTGCAGGAGCTTGTTCACCAGCGCCCGGGTGAGGGCCTCCACGCGTTCCCGGTCGGCGTCGGACATGGAGTCCCAGCTGCCGGAGAGGCGCCGCACCTCGTCGCTGCGGATCTTCTCGGCCCAGTCGCGCAGGTCGCGGATGGCCGGGGCGGCGGCCAGCCCGGCGCGCCAGTCGCAGAACCCGGCGACGGCCTCCACCACCAGGTGCTCGCCCATGAGGGCCTCCTGGCGGCGGCCGTTGAGGTTCGCCTCGACCACGCGCTCGAGGTCGTCGATGTCGTGCAGCTCGACGCCCGGGATGCGGGCGACGTCGGCGTCCACGTCCCGCGGCACCGAGATGTCCACGATCATCACGTGCCGGCCGCCCTGGTCACCCAGGGCCCCCTCCAGCACCGAGCGGTCGAGGATCGTGTGCGGGGCGTCGGTGGAGCTGATGACGATGTCCGCGAGCTTGAGCTCGTCGGCGAGCCGGTCGAAGCCGAAGCCCTCCCCGCCGAAGTTCGACGCCAGCATCCGGGCGGTGCTGACGGTGCGGTTCACCACGCGCACCTCGCCGACGCCCTGGTCCACGAGGCTGGTGAGCACGGCCTCCGCCATCTGGCCGGCGCCGATCACCAGGACCCGCCGCTGCGGCAGGTCGGTGAACGCGCGGGTGGCGATGCCCACGGCCACCGCCGGCACCGACGACGGGCCGCGGCTGATGTGGGTGTTCGTGCGGACCCGCTTGCCGACCTCGATCGCCTGGCGGAACAGCTGGTTCATGACGGGGCCGGCGGCCCCCTCCTCCATCGCCAGCTCCCAGGCGGACAGCACCTGCCCCTGGATCTCGCTCTCGCCGAGGACCATCGAGTCGAGGCTGGAGGCCACGCGGAACAGCTGGGTGGCGGCCCGGTCGTCGCGCTCCTGGTACCGGGCGCAGTCCAGCTCGCTGCGGCTGATCGTGGTGCGCTCCACCAGCGCCTCCACCAGCGCCTCCTCGGCCGCCGCCAGGTCCTTGGTGGCGGCGTAGACCTCGGTGCGGTTGCACGTGGACAGCGCGACCGCCTCCACGATCTCCTCGTGCTCGATGAGGCCGCGCAGCAGGGCGCGGGTGGCGCGGTCCGACAGCGCGGCCTTCTCGCGCATCTCGACGGGCGCGGTCTTGTGCGACAGGCCGACCACCAGCACGTGCATCAGGCGCCCTCCCCCGCGGCGGCGGCGACCAGCGCGCGCGCGGCGTCGCGGTCGCCCGCGGCGAGGAGGTCCAGCAGGTCCCCCTCGAGCAGGTCGCGCACGGCGGCGGAACGGGCGGCGGTGTCGGGATACCGGCGCTTCATCGCTGGCCTGAACTCTGACAGCAGCTCCAGCAGATCGCCCCATTCCGGTCCGAAGACGCCCTCGAGGCGGCGGCGCACGGCGGCCGCCACGACCGGTGATGCCCCGCCGGTGGTCACCGCGAACGTGAGGTCCCCGCGGCGCACCAGCGCCGGCACCTGGAAGTCGCAGGCCGACGGGTCGTCGGCGACGTTGCACAGGGCGCCCGCCGCGCGCGCGTCGTCGCGGACGGCGAGGTTCACCGCGCGGTCGTCCGTCGCGGCCACCACCAGCGTGCACCCGGTCACGTCGTGCGCCTCATACCTGCGCTGTCGGTAGTCGTGGATCGCGTTCTGAGCGAGCATGTCCTCGAGGCCCGGCGTGAGGTCGGGGGCCACAAGGCGCACATGCGCGCCGTGCTCGGCGAGCGTCCGGGCTCTGCCCTCGGCGATCGGTCCACCGCCGACGACACAGCACGTGCGTCCCCCGACGTCCACGTAGATGGGGTAGAGCCTGCTCAACCGCGCACCCCGCGAACCGGCCCGGCGACCGCCGGTAGGTGCAGGGTAGTGGCGGGGGCGTCGTCCCCACCAGGGGCGGAATGCCCCGGCGGGTGGACGAAGGTCATTCCCCGCCGGGCTCCACGGGAGCCGCCGCGGGTGCCGAACCGGCGTCCCCCTCGCGCTCGGCGACCAGGCGGGACAGCAGCTCGGCCTCGCGGGCGAGCTTCGCGGTCTTCATGCCGTTCACCACGACGTACAGCATGAGGACCACCCAGATCACCGCGTACGCGGCCACCACGTACTGGTCGCCGCCGCTCATGCGCCCGCCATCAGCGCCTCGAGGCGCGTCTTGAGGTCGCGCATCGCGCGGTCCGCGCGGCGCTGCAGGAGCTCGAGCTGCAGCAGCGTGAGGAACACGCCGTGCATCGCCACGAGGCTCACCACGAACCAGATGAGCATGCTGCCCGGCATGTCCGCGCCGCCCCGGGTGAACACCACCGGGTGCACGAACGACTGGGCCACGCGCACCGAGTAGAACGACAGCGGCACGCCGGCGAACGCGAACACCGCGTACACCGCCGAGTACCGGGCGCGGCGGTTGTCCTCGGCGGATGAGCGCAGCACGAAGTACGCGGCGTACAGGAGGATCACGACCAGGTAGGTCACCAGGCGCGGGTCGTCCCACACCCACCAGGTGCCCCACGAGGCCTTCGCCCAGACGGACCCGGTCACGACGGTGAGGATGCTGAACAGCAGCCCGAGCCCCACCGAGACGACGCCCACCTCGTCCCACTTCTCGCCCCCGCGGCGCAGGTACATGATCCCCGCGACGCAGGCCACGCCGAACGCCACCAGCGACACCAGGGCGATCGGGACGTGGAAGTAGAAGATGCGCTGGATGACGCCCTGGTCGGCGTCCTCGGGAGCGACCAGGAACAGCCCGATCACGGCCAGGCCGGTGAGCAGCGCGGTGAGGGTGCCGAGGACGACGAGCCGCCGGCGCGACGCGTCAATCGTCGAGGATGTGGTCGAAGGTGGCGAAGGCAACGAGTCCGAACACTACCGCGTAGACGGCGAGGAAGACGCAGTAGCGCCAGTACTCGTCCAGCGCGTCCGCGGGTCCCAGAACGGCGTGGGTGGCGCCCGCCGCGGCGATCACCACCGGGATCAAGGATGGCAGGAGCAGCACCGGCAGGAGCAGCTCGCGGGCCCGGGAGAACACGCTCATCGAGGCCAGCAGCGCGCCCACCAGGGCGATCGCGAGGTCCGCGAGCAGGCACACCACCACGGTGAGCCCGAGGTCCGTGAACGTGGCGTCGCGGACGAAGAACACCGTGGCAAGGGGCACGACCACCACCTGCACCGCGAGCAGGTACAGCACCAGCGCGATCGCGCGGGCGGACATCAGCACCAGCCGCGGGACCGGGGCGGCGAGCAGGGCGTCCAGCACCCGCTGCTCCCGCTCGGCCACCCACGTGCGGCCCACCCCGAGCACCGCGGTGAGCGCGAGGGTCGCCCAGATGATGCCGCCGGCGAACGGCGTGGCGTCGTCGGTGCGCGTGCCGATCGCGAACTGGAAGATGAGCATCCCCACCAGGGCGAACAGGCCCATCGCGACCGCCGTCTCACGGGTGCGCAGCTCCAGGCGCAGGTCCTTGGCGAGCAGGGCCCGCAGCTGGCGCGAGACGGTGGGGTTCACGACGTGCGCTCCCGGTACCGCTCCGCGAACTCCGCCACGCCCAGGCCGGCGGTCTCCACGCGGTCGACCGTCCGCCCGGCGCGCATCACCAGCACCTCGTCGGCGAGCTCCACGGCGCGGTTCAGCTCGTGGGTCACCATCACCGCGCCGCGCCCGCCCGTCGAGAAGCCGGCCAGGAGGTCGTCCAGCAGCCGCGCGCCCTGGGCGTCCAGGCCGGTGTACGGCTCGTCGAGCACCAGGAGCGTGGGCTCGTGGAGGGTGAGCCGCGCGATGCCCATGCGCTGGGCCATCCCCCGGCTGAAGGTGCGCACCGGGTCGTGGGCGCGGGGCAGCAGCCCCACCCGGGACAGGGCGTCCGGGATGCGTTCCCGCAGGCCCGGAACCCCGTAGAGGTCGCCGAACAGCTCGAGGTTCTGCCAGGCGGTGAGGTCCAGGTACACCAGCGGGTCGTGGCCCAGGTACCCCAGGTGCGGGCGGGCCCGCTGGGCGCGGTCCCCGATGTCGTGGCCCACCAGCTCGATGGTCCCCGCGTCGGGCCGCAGGAGCGTGGCGAGCATCCGCAGGAGGGTGCTCTTGCCGGCGCCGTTGGGACCCACCACCGACAGGCGGCGGCCCGGCGCCAGGTCGAGGTCCACGCCGTCCACGGCGCGGCGCCCGCCGAACGCGCGCACCAGGCCCCGCGCGCGCACCAGTGCGGTGCCCGGTTCCGCGGCGGCGGCTACGGGAGGGTCACCTCGAGGACCACGAACGCGATGAAGAGCAGGGCCAGGATGCCGTTGGCGCGGCCGAACGCGGCCTGGATGCGGCCCTGGTCGGCGGGGTCGACGTGCAGGTTCTCGAACAGCAGCACCGCCGCGCAGGCCGCGACGCCGGCGAAGTACACCCACGAGGTGCCGGCGGCCACGCCGGCGGCGGCGAGCAGGACCACGGATGCAGTGTGGAGGCCGCGCGTGATCCACAGCGACCGCGCGGGGCCGAACCGCGCGGGCACCGAATTGACCCCGTGGGCGCGGTCGAACTCGACGTCCAGCAGCGCGTAGATGACGTCGAAGCCGCCGATCCAGGTGGCGACGGCCAGGCCCAGCAGGACGGGCGCCAGGTCGAAGGACCCGGTCACCGCGATCCACCCGCCCACCGGGGCCAGGCCGATCACCAGGCCCAGGAACAGGTGGCACGCCCACGTGAAGCGCTTGGTGTACGGGTAGAGCCAGAAGCCGGCGACCGGGATGGGCCACAGGTACCAGGTGATCTCCGGCAGGCGGCTCACCGCGACCAGCAGCGCGGCGAGGCTCGCGGCGCTGAACCACAGCACCTGCGTTGTGGTGAGCCGCCCGCTGGGCAGCTCGCGGCCGGCGGTGCGGGGGTTCGCCGCGTCGATGCGGGCGTCCACCAGGCGGTTCAGGGCCATCGCCAGCGACCGCGCGCCGACCATCGCCAGCAGGATCCACCCGATCGTCGCGGCCGGCGGCCACTCGAGCTCCGCCAGCAGCGCCCCGGCCAGGGCGAACGGCAGGGCGAACACCGTGTGCTTGAAGCGCACCAGCCCCAGCAGGGCCGGCACGATCGCGAGCCCGGTGGCCGGGCGGGCGGCGCGGGAGGACGTCGACACGTCCGGGATGGTACCCCCCGGCGCGCCGGGCGCCGGGCTCACGCGGACGGCGGGTCCGCCGGCCCGTACACCGCCACCCCGCCGGTGGCCAGCGCCCAGAACTGGTCGCCGTGGTCGAAGTGCCACCACTCCTCGGCGTAGTTGGTGAAGCCCTGGTCGTGCATCGCCCAGAACAGCACCCGCCGCAGGTCGCGCCAGCGGCCCGGCTCGTCCTCCAGGGCGCGCGTACCGGCCTCCGGGCCGAACGCGTCGAACCCGGTGCCCAGCTCCAGCACCGCGCCGTCGGCATCGGTGAGGGTGAGGTCGACCGCGCCGCCGGTGAGGTGCGGCGGGGGCGCGAAGATCGAGCGCGACGGCGGGGTCACGTACTTCGCCGCGGCCTCCTCCACCGCGTCCGCAGGCATCTCCGGGTGCACCGCGATGAGCTCGGCCAGGTACTGGTCGAACAGGGCCTTCTGGACCTCCAGCGGCCGGTAGCCGTCCCAAACGGCGAGGCCCATGCCGTCCGGCAGCGACTCCGCGGCCCGCACAAGGCGCTCCGCGACGCCCCGGCGCACCCACGACCGGGGCAGCGCGCCGGGAACGCCCCAGCGGTGGTACTCCGCGCGGTCCGCGATGCGCGGGGAGAGCTGGTCGACGGCGACCAGGGGCTCGTCCACCGGCTCGATTGGGACCTCCCGCCACCCGTAGTTGGGCAGCAGGTGCGGGATCGGCCTCAGCCCGTCCACTCGCGCGCCTCCACGTGCCAGCCGGGGTCGGCGCCCTCGGCGATCGCCACGAACGGGGGCACCACGCTGCGCGGGTGCGGCACCGTCGCCGGGTCCTCGTTCGGATACGCCGCCGCGCGCATCGCCGTGCGGGTGCCGCCCGGGTTCACGGCCACGCAGCGGATCCCCCGGTCGGCGAGCTCCTCGCGCAGCATCCGGGTGGCCGCGTCCATCGCGGCCTTCGTCACCCCGTAGCCCGCCCAGCCAGCCCGCCCGGCGGCGCCGGAGCCGACGTTCACGATCGCGCCCCCGTGTCCCATCGCCGGGAGTATGGCCTGGGTGAAGCGCAGCGTGCCCACCAGGTTGGCGGCCACCACGGCCTCCAGCTCGCCCGGGGGGACGTCCTCCAGCGCCACGCGGGAACCCAGGACGCCGGCGTTGTTGACCAGCACGTCCACGCGGCCCAGCTCGAGGATCGCGGCGCGCGCGGCCCCGGCCACGGAGTCGGCGTCGCCCAGGTCCAGGGCGACGCCGGCAGGGCGCTCGCCCGGGCCGCGGGCGCCGCGCAGGAACGACTCCAGCCGCCCGGCCTCACGGGCCGTGGCCACGACGTGGGCGCCCTCGGCCACGAACGCCTCCGCGACCGCGCGACCGACGCCGCGTGAGGCGCCGGTCACGATCGCACGCACACCGAGCAGGCGCGGAGCGCCCACGGCCGCGCTCAGCTCCCGGGGGGCGTCCCCTGGACGAAGTCCGCCGGGACGGCCTCCTCGATCTGCGGCTTCGCCGGGATCGGGGTGCTCTCCTTGTCGGTCCCGGCGACGCTCGCGACGTAGGCCGCGATGTCATGGGCGTCCTGCCCGCTCACCAGGTCGCGCGGCATCGGCGGCTGCGCCCAGTAGATCCACCGGTGGACGATGCCCCGGAACTGGCTGTCCGGGATGCCCGAAAGCCGCGACCCGCGCCAGGCGTCGTCGAGGTTGGGGCCCGTCTGGCCCTTCGTCCCCGCGTCCTTGAGCGTGTGGCAACCGCCACAGGTCGCGCTGAACAGCTTCTTCCCGTTCGCGGTGTCCGCGGCCGGCTGACCGCAGCCGGACGCGATGACCATCACGACACCGCTTGCGAGCGCGAGCGCCGCGCCCCGAACTCCTCGCATGGACCGCCCTTCGCGCATCAGATGAGGTACACCACGACGTAGAGGAAGACCCAGACCACGTCGACGAAGTGCCAGTAGAGGGATGCCGCGTTCAGCGGCGTGGACCACTGCGGCGTGAAGTCGTGTGCGCGCTTGATCCGCAGATAGCAGATGAGCAGCAGGCACAGACCCACGAACACGTGGAGGCCGTGGAACCCGGTGAGGGTGTAGAACGCCGCGCCGAACGCCTGGTCCTGGGGCGTGAAGCCCAGGTGCGCGTACTCGTTGATCTGGACGACCAGGAAGGTGAGGCCCAGGAGCATCGTGACGAGCAGGCCGCGCTCGAGGCCCTTCCGGTCCCCGTGCTTGAGGCGGTGCTCCGCGAACCAGACGGTGAACGAGGAGAACACCAGGAAGGCCGTGTTCACGCCGGTCAGCGCGACCGGGGGCTCGAACCGCTCGCCGGTGGCGATGTCCTTGATCGGCGGCCAGTCGTTGTCCGCGATGTTGTAACGGACCATGAAGTAGGCGGCGAAGAACGACGCGAAGAGCATCGCCTCCGAGCCGATGAAGAGGATCATCGCCAGCATGCCCTGGCTGATCCCCGACCCCCGGCCGGGGGCCGCCACGTCGCCGTGCGACGAGACCGTTGCGGTGTGCTCGGCTGCCATCGGACCTCCTACGCGCCCGACGGCGCGGCCGGCGCCTCGGTGTCGACGACGACATGTTCCACTGCGGTGTCGCCCGCGGCGGCCTTCACCTGGCCGAGCACCTCGTCCGAGGAGCTGCGGCGGTAGCTGGCCACCAGGACGGCGTCCACCTTGTAGTCCGTACGGGCGATCTTCGCGGCCGCGGCCGGGTCACCGTCGACCACCTCACCGGCGGCCTGGATGCCCGAGTCCTGCAGCTGCTGGATCAGCGCGCGGGTGCGCGCGGTGGCCTCGTCGCGGACGCGGTCGGCGTCGTCGCTCCAGCCCGGGCCGTCGAGCGACAGCGGGCAGAGGATGACGGCACCCAGCGGCTGCTCGTCGGCGCGGGAGCGCAGCGCGGCCACCAGGCCGGCGTCCCCGATCGTGTCGTTGGCGATGACCGCGACGCGGCGGACGGCGCTGGACCGCACCGCGGTGCGGGCGTCGTCGCCGAGGACGGTGATGCGGGTGACCGCCAGGCCCGAGGCCTTGCGGATCCGGTCGACCATGTCCTGCCGCATCCAGTCGGACTCGGCCAGCGGGAGGGTCGCCAGGTACACCTCGTGCGCCGGCTCCTCCTCCTGCACGCGCTTGACCGCCTCCAGCGGGCTCAGGTCCTCGACCGTGCCGCTGGCGTCGATGCCGGCCTCGGCGAGCACCGCCAGCGCGACCTGCAGGCGCCGCTCGGCGGCCTTGTGGTCGTCGCCCTTGGCGGGCACCACGAGGGTGAAGCGCCAGTAGCCCTCGGCGGCCTTCGCCTTGATCTGGTCGAGCAGGCTCGACGAGGCGACCGTGCGGTTGGCGACCACGAGGATCGTCCGCTTCTCGGTCTCGGTGAGCTCACCGCCGCCCAGGTGGTCGCCGGCGTACACCACCGCGTGGCGCGCGCCCGGGATGCCGTACTGGTACGGACCGCCCACGACCTGGGGCTCGGCGTCGAAGTTGAACAGGCTCGGCGGGGACGACACCAGCCACTCGAGGCTGCGGCCGCGCCAGGGGTTCCACGGCGCGGGGGCGCCCTTCTTCCAGCTGTAGACCATGTTGTAGAAGAAGATCGCCGTGCCGATCACCATGCCGAGGCTGGCGATCGAGACGAACAGGTTCACGTCGGCGAACCGCTCGTCGTAGTCGACCACGCGGCGGGGCATGCCCTGCGCGCCCAGCCAGTGCTGCGGGAAGAACGTGGCGTTGAAGCCGATGAACGTCAGCCAGAAGTGCCACTTGCCCAGCGTCTCGCTGTACATCTTCCCGGTCATCTTCGGGAACCAGTAGTAGGTGCCCGCGAAGATGGTGAACACCGAGCCGCCGAAGAACACGTAGTGGATGTGCGCCACCACGAAGTACGTGTCGGTGAGGGCGATGTCGGTGGTGAGGGTGCCGAGGAAGACGCCCGACAGACCGCCGATGACGAAGGTGAAGATGAATCCGAGGGCCCACATCATGGGCGTCTTCAGATGGATCTTCCCCTGCCAGATCGTCCCCAGCCAGCCGAAGATCTTCACTCCGGTGGGCACCGCGATGACGATGGTGGTGATCATCATCGGGATGCGGAGCCAGGAGGCCATGCCGCTCACGAACATGTGGTGCGCCCACACGCCGAACCCGAGCAGGGCGATGGCGACCGTGGAGAACGCGATGGCCCGGTATCCGAAGATCGGTTTCCTGGCGAATGTCGCGAGGACCTCACTGATGATGCCGAAGCCCGGCAGCATCATGATGTACACGGCTGGGTGTGAGTAGAACCAGAACACGTGCTGGTACATCACGACGTCGCCGCCGTTGGCCGCGTTGAAGAAGTTGGTCCCCACGACGCGGTCGAAGAAGGTCATGAACTGCGACCCGGCGATGAACGGCGTGCCGAAGACCACCAGGCCGGAGGTCGTGGCGTTCGCCCACACCAGCAGCGGCATGCGCCACACGGTCATGCCCGGTGCGCGCATGGTCATGATCGTGACCAGGAAGTTCAGCGCGGTCGCGATCGAGGAGGCGCCGGCGAACTGCACCGCCGTCTCGAAGAGGGTCTGGCCCGTGGTGCCCTGCACCGACAGCGGCGGGTAGGCGGTCCAGCCGGAGCTGAAGGCGCCCACGAAGGGGGCGACGGCCAGCATCGCGCCGGCCGGCAGCAGCAGCCAGAACGACAGCGCGTTGAGGCGCGGGAAGGCCATGTCCTTGGCGCCGATCATCACCGGCAGCACGTAGTTCGCGAGGCCCGCGAACGACGGGATCACGAAGCCGAAGATCATCACGGTCGCGTGCGCCGAGAAGTACCCGTTGTACGTCTCGCCGTCCGCGATCTGCATGCCCGGCTGGGCCAGCTCGAGGCGGACGAGCTCGGCCAGGAGGCCGCCGACGACGAAGAACGTGAAGACGGCGACCATGTACTGGATGCCGATGACCTTGTGGTCCGTGTTCGGCCGCAGGTAGTCGCGCCAGGTCTTCGCCCCGTGGAGCGAGTGGTCCTCGAAGTCGACGTGCTTGCCGCGGAGGTACGCCCACCACCAGTCGAAACAGCCGATGCCGATGACGAAGCCGATGCCGCCGAGCATCGCGATGGCCGTGTAGTAGACCTGCGGCTCCCACAGCGGGTCCATGCCGAAGACGAGCCGGAAGAAGAACACCAGGCCGACGCCGACGAGCGCCGAGACCACCGTCCAGACGATCGCGCGCTTCCACCAGTACCAGAGCGGCTTGGGCGGTGCGTGATGCCCGTGGCCGTGGTCGGTGTGGGCGTGTGTGGGTGCGTGTGTCGCCATCTCGCTAGCTGTCCTCGTGGTCTGCCGTGGTGCGGGCTGAGGGCGTCCTCAGGTCAGTTGGTGGGCGCGGGTGCGGGAGCGGCGGCGGCCTTGGCCTTCGCCGCGGAGTCCTGCTTCCACGCCTCGTAGTCGGCCTGGGTCTTCACGATCGCCTGGGAGCGCATGACCCCGTGGCCGGCGCCGCAGAGCTCGGCGCAGATCAGCGGGTACGTGCCCACGCGGGTGGGGTCGACGACGATCTTGGTCGTGATGCCCGGGACGACGTCCATCTTGACCCGGAACTCGGGGACCCAGAGGTCGTGGATGACGTCGGACGAGCGCATGACCAGCTCGACCTGACGGCCGCTGGGGAGCACGAGGTCGCCGGTGGTGAAGCCGGCGTCCCGGTAGGTGAACTCCCAGGCGAACTGCCAGGCGCGGACTTCGATGACCTCGCGGTCGCTCGCCACCGCCTCGTTCCGGGTCGTCGCAATGGCCGACCAGATGCCGATGACGGCGAGCAGGAGCACCGGGACGATGGTCCAGATGATCTCGAGCCGGGTGTTGCCGTGGTTCGGCGGCCCTTCGCTCTCGTCGTCGGGGGCGGCGCGGAAGCGCCAGATGGAGTACACGAGGAAGCTCGTGACACCGGTGAAGATCACGCCGGAGGCGATGACCAGGAACCACAGGAGGTGGTCCGTGCGGACCGCCTGCTCCGAGGCCTGGTCGGGCCACCAATCGACGCCGAGGATGACTGCTGCTGTGATCGCCCCGATCACCAGGTGGAGGACCACCAGGGGGGCCAGATGACGGTTCTTCATCGCCGGGCGAAGGTATCACCCGGTCTTCCTGCGGGTGATCCGCAGTCGGGATGTCAAGTGTCCCCGCGTCGGTGCGGATCGCACCGAACCTTGTGATCAGGCTGCGGCCGGGCGGGGGATCCGCGTGAGCGCGAAGGCGAGGCACAGGCCCATGAGGGCCGCGCCCACGGCCAGGGGCGCCCCCGGCGTGACGTAGTCGAACAGGGCGCCGGCGGTCACCGGGCCCGCGATGCGGGCGATTCCGCTGGTGGAGGCGGCGAGTCCCAGGATGCCGCCCTGTTCCTCGTCGGGCGCGGCGTGGGAGATGAGCGCCGACAGGGTGGCGAACGCCAGGCCGGAGGCGATGCCCAGCATCACCAGGGCGATGAGCAGGAGCCACAGCTGGTGGGCGGCGGCCATGAGCCCCAGGCCCACGGCGGTGCCCAGCAGGCCCCACAGCATCACCGGCCGCTCGCCGTGCGCGGCGACCAGGCGGCCCACCAGGCCGCCCTGGCTGGCGGCGGCGGCCAGGCCGACCACCACGAACAGCAGGCCCATGTCGACGGCGTCGTAGCCGAAGCGGCGGTCGCCGAGCAGGGCGAAGGTGGACTCCATGCCGACGAAGGCGAAGGTCGCCACGAACGAGAGGCCGATGAGGGGGCCCAGCTCGCGGCTCGCGAACGCCCGCCGGAACTGCTCGAGCCGCGGGATGTGCGGGGTCACGGTGCCGGGCTTGCGGGACTCCGGCAGACGCGCCCACGCGAGCGCGAAGTTCACGGCGGCCAGGGCGGCCGCGAAGTAGAACGGGGCGGACTGGTCGATCGCCGACAGGCCGGCGCCGATGCCCGGGCCCAGGATGAAGCCGAGCCCGAAGGCCGCGCCGATCATCCCCATGCCCTTGGCCCGCTCCTCCCGGGTGGTCACGTCCGCGACGTAGGCCTGGGCCGCCGCGTAGGAGGCGCCGGAGATGCCGTTGAGGATCCGGGCGATGAACAGCACCAGCAGGCTGTTCGCCACCCCGATGAGCAGGGAGGAGACCGCGCTGCCGGCGAGGGTCACCAGGATCACCGGGCGGCGGCCCACCCGGTCCGACAGGCGGCCCCACAGGGGGGCGAAGATCACCTGCATGAGCGAGTAGGACGCCGACAGCAGGCCGATCTCGGTGGGCGACGCCCCGAACGTCTCGGCCCACAGCGGCAGGATCGGCATGACGATGCCGAAGCCGATGAGGTCGATGAGGACCGTCGTGAAGACGATCATCAGGGGCGCGTTCATGCGCCCCGAGCCCCGTCGCGGGCTCACCCGCGGATCACGCGGCGTCGATGGCCATCGCGACGAACAGCAGCGCCAGGTACAGCAGTGAGTAGTGGAACGTGGCGCGTGCCATCCCGACGCTGGGCTTGCGCCACAGCATCCACGCGAGCGTGAGGAACACCCCGCCCAGCACCAGGGCCGAGACCAGGTAGAACAGCCCGGCGACGCCGGCCGCGGCGGGCAGCACGGTGACGCCGAGCATCACCACGGTCCAGAGCAGGATCTGGAGCCGGGTGGCGTCGTCGCCGTGCACCACCGGGAGCATGGGCACCCCGGCCGCGGCGTAGTCGCGCTTGAGCAGGAGGGCCAGGGCCCAGAAGTGCGGCGGGGTCCAGTAGAAGATCACCGCGAACAGCAGCCAGGCGTACAGCCCGAGGTTGCCCGTGACCGCGGCCCAGCCCACGAGGGGCGGGAACGCCCCGGCGGCCCCGCCGATCACGATGTTGTGCACCGTGCTGCGCTTGAGCCACAGGGTGTAGACGCCCACGTAGACCACCAGCCCGGCCAGGCCCATCGCGGCGGTGAGCGCGTTCGCGGCGATCCCGAGGATCACCGCGGACAGGACGCCGCAGGAGATGCCGAACACCAGCGCGCGGACGGGCGTGACCCGGCCGGCGACGACCGGGCGGCCGTCGGTGCGCTTCATGTGGCCGTCGATGTCGCGGTCGACGTAGTGGTTGATCGCGTTGGCCCCGCCCGCGGCGAGGTAGCCGCCCACCATGGTCCACAGCAGGAGCATGCCGTCGGGCGCGCCCTTGGACGCGATGAACATCGCCATCGCGGTCGTGACCAGCAGCAGCGAGATGACCCGCGGCTTGGTGAGCTTGACGTAGTCGCCGACGACGGCGCCGATCCCGGTGTGGGCGCGGGAGGCGGTCACCACCTCGGTGCTCATGCGAGCCCCGATGCGACGAGGAGGCCGACGACCGCGAGGAGCGGCACGACGGTCCAGACGACGTCCATCACCTGGGCGCGCCGGCTGAGCGCCGGGTCGCGGAGGGTCACCAGGTGGCGGAGGATGAGGAGTGCGGTCGGCACGATCGCGATCGCGGCGATGACGAGCGCCGTCAACCGGAGCGGCGAGTGGGCCAGGTCGCTCATAGGAGCCGAGGATACCCCAGCGCACCCCGCCGGCGACGAGCGTCGAGGTCACGGTTTCGGGGTACGGCCGACCCCCTTTTCCACATGCGGGGTTCCCGTACGCCATGGCGTCGCGGGCCCTGCCGGGGCATGCTGCCGCGGGATGGGGAACCGCGCCGACATCGTCGTCCTGGGAGCGGGACCGGCCGGGCTGGGCGCCGGCCTGGCCGCCGCGCGGGCCGGCGCCCGCGTGGCCGTGGTGGAGGCGCGGGACCGCGTGGGCGGGCTGTGCGTCACCGAGCGCAGGGGCGCCGTGCGGTTCGACTGGGGCGGCCACGTGCCGTTCGTGCGCGACGAGGCGCGCCTGGCGTGGCTGCGCGACCTGCTGGACGGCGACCTGGTGTGGGTGCCGCGGCCGGTG
Source organism: Thermoleophilia bacterium (assembly GCA_046330435.1). Taxonomy (GTDB): domain Bacteria; phylum Actinomycetota; class Thermoleophilia; order Miltoncostaeales; family Miltoncostaeaceae. The sequence continues at coordinate 135,717 of JAXLST010000013.1, forward strand.
GCCTCGTTCCGCGACGGCCGGGTGCGCCCCGGCCGGTACCTCGACCAGCGCGCCGACGGCCCGCTGGGGACGCCCGCCGGACCGGCGGTGGACCCGCCCCCGCACCAGCTCGGCCGAGGCCGTGCTGGGCGAGACCTTCGGCGGCGACCTGGTGGACCGGGAGATGCGCCGCTACCTGGAGAAGATCGACGGCGTCCCGCTGGCCCGCATCCCCGGCCCCCGCCCGCTGCGGCTCATGCGCGACCAGGCCGCGCCGGAGGGCTTCTGGTTCCCGCGGCTGGGCATCGGCCAGCTCATGGACGCGATGGCGGACGCCATCCGCGACGCGGGCGGCACCGTGCACACGGGCACGCGGGTGCGGGGCATCGACGCCCCGGGCGGCCGGGTGGCGGGCGTCGGGCTGGAGGGCCCCGGGGCCCCCGGCGAGATCGCGACGGACCGGCTGGTGGTGAGCGCCGCACCGGGCCGGGCCGCCGTGCTGCTGCGCCCGGACGCCCCGGAGATCCCCGCGCTGCGGATGCGGGCCGTGTGCATCGTGGTGCTCGCGGTGCCCGGCGACCCGCTCACGAGCGAGGCATGGGTGCAGGTGGATGACCCCGCGGTCCCCGCCGCCCGCATCTTCGAGATGGGCAACTGGAGTCCAGAGATGGCCCCGGCGGGCGAGACGGTGATCGGCTTCGAGTGCTACTGCCACCCCTCCGCGGACGACCCGGTGTGGGGCGCGTCCGACGCGGAGCTGGCGGCGCGCTGCGCCGCCTCGCTCGCCGCGCCGCTGGGCTGGCTGGACGACCCCTCCCGCGCGCGCTGCGTGGAGGTGGTGCGGCTGCCGGCGGCGTACCCCCTCCCCGACCTCGCCCAGCTGGAGGCCGCCGGCGCCGGCGCGCGGGCGCTCGCCGGCGTGGCGGGCGTCGTGCTCGCCCCGGGCGCCGCCGTGATCGAGGCGGTCGAGCACGGCGAGGCGGCCGTGGCGGCGGCCTGACCGCGCGGGGTAGCCTGCGCGGCATGGCGACCATCCCGTCGACCGCGCTGGACCGGTTCCGGGCCGTCCTGGGTGACGACCGCGTGCTGGAGGCGCCCACCGAGCGGCTCCTTTACGGCAAGGACGGCTCCATCGCCGAGGGCGAGTGCGGGCTGGTGCTGCTGTGCGAGACCACCGGCGAGGTGTCGGCGTGCCTGCGGGCCGCGGCCGAGGAGGGGCTGCCCGTGGTGCCGCGCGGGTCGGGCACCGGCCTGGCGGGCGGGGCGATCCCTCTGGACGGCTCGGTGGTGCTCTCGGTGGCGCGCATGCGGCGGGTCATCTCCGTGGACCCGGAGACCCCGTGCGCCTGGGTGGAGCCCGGTGTGCTGAACCTGGACATCAGCAACGCGGTCGCGCACCTGGGCCTGCACTACGCGCCGGACCCCTCCAGCCAGGCGGCGTGCAGCATCGGCGGCAACGTCGCCACCAACGCGGGCGGCCCGCACTGCCTGGCCTCCGGCGTGACCTCCCAGCACATCCTGGGCGTGGAGATCGTGCTGCCCGACGGCGAGGTGCTCACCGTGGGCGGCCCGGCGCCCGACCCCGCCGGCTACGACCTGCGCGGCTTCATCGTGGGCGGCGAGGGCACCCTGGGCGTGGTCACCAGGGTCTGCGTGCGGCTCACGCGGAACCCGCCCACCGTCACGACCCTGCTGGTGGACTTCCCGTCGGTCACCTCGGCGGGCGCCGCGGTGCGAGACATCATCGCCGAGGGGGTCATCCCGGCCGCCATGGAGATGATGGACCGGGTGATGGTGCGCGCCGTGGAGCAGTTCGTGAACGCCGGGCTGCCAGTGGACTCCGCCGCGCTGCTGCTGGTGGAGGTGGACGGCACGCCCGCCCAGGTGGCCGACCAGGCCGCCGCCGTGGAGCGCATCTGCCGGGACAGCGGCGCCGCGAGCGTGCGCACCGCCCGGGACGAGGCAGAGCGCGCCCTGTTCTGGAAGGCCCGCAAGAACGCGTTCGGCGCGGTGGCCCGCATCGCCCCGAACTACTACCTGCACGACTGCGTGGTGCCGCGCACGCGCCTGGTGGAGGTGCTGGAGAGCATCGCCGCGATCGGCGAGAAGCACGGCCTGGTGATCATGAACGTGTTCCACGCGGGCGACGGCAACCTGCACCCGCTCATCGCGTTCGACCGCCGCGACCCCGTGCAGGTGGAGAAGGTGTTCGCGGCCGGCAAGGACATCATCGAGGCGTGCGTGGCGGTGGGCGGCACCCTGTCGGGCGAGCACGGCATCGGGCTCGAGAAGCGGGACTACATGCCGCTGCAGTTCGCGCCGCTGGACCTGGACGCACAGTGCCGCGCCCGGGAGGCCTTCGACCCGGACGGCCGCCTCAACCCGCGCAAGGTCCTGCCGTCGGGCGCCAAGTGCGGCGAGCTGGTGCTGGACGCCGGCTCCCTGCCCGAGGGGACCTGGCTGTGACCGCCGTCCGCGAGCCGGCCACCCGCGAGGAGCTGGCGGACCTTCTGCGCGCGGCGTCCGCCGACGGGGTGCCCGTGGCGATCGCCGGTGCCGGGACCGCGTCGCGCCGGGGCCCCGCGGTGGCGCCGCCGGAGCGCGTGGTCTCCACGCTCGGGCTGGACCGCATCATTTCCCACGAGCCGGCGGACCTGACGGTGACGGTGGAGGCCGGCTGCCGGCTGGAGGCCCTGCAGGCGGCCCTCGCCGGGCGCGGCCAGACGTGGATGCAGGCGCCCGTGCGGCCGGGCGCCACGGTGGGCGGCGTGCTGTCGACCGCGGCCTCGGGACGCCGGCGGCTCCGGTACGGCCCGGTGCGCGACAGCGTGCTGCAGGTGGTGCTCGCCACCGGCGACGGCCGCATCGTGTCGGCCGGCGGCAAGACCGTGAAGGGCGTGGCGGGCTACGACATCCCGCGGCTGGTCGTCGGGGCGCTGGGCACCCTCGGGGTGATCCTGGAGGTCACGCTCAAGCTGTGGCCGGTGCCGCCCTCCTCGGGCTGGTTCACCGCCACCGGCGACGTGTCCGGCCTGGCGGAGCTGGGGGAGGCGCTGCGCCGCGACCTGCACCTGCCCGCCGCCGTGATCCTGGAGCCGGGCAGCCTGAGCGTCGAGGTCATCGGCCCGCCGGCCGACCTGGTGCCGCCCGCCGGCATGTCCGCCGGCGAGGCGCCGCCCGAGCCCGCCTGGGGCGCCGAGGTGCTGGTGGGCGTGCCGCCCACCCGGCTGCCCGCGCTGGCCGCCGCGCTCACCGCGATGGGCCTTCCCTTCCAGGCGGAGCTCGGTGTCGGGACCTGCCGCGTGGGCGTGGAGACCGCGGGGCACGTCGCCGCCGTGCGGGCCGCGGCCGTGGAGCAGGAGGGCCACGCCGTCGTGGCCGACGCACCGCCGGAGCTCCGCGGCGACCCCTGGGGCCCGCCCCCGCCCGGCGTGCGGCTCATGGAGCGCCTGCGCGACGCGTTCGACCCGGCGCACGTGCTCAACCCGGGCCTGTTCGTCGGCGACGCGGTACGGTCGCCCGCATGAGCGACGAGGTCCGCATCCCGCCGCGCGGCACGCCGAACTGGCTGCCGGGCGTCCTCGCGCCCGACGAGGAGGACGTGGTGAGCTGCGTCTCCTGCGGCCTCTGCCTCCCCCACTGCCCCACCTTCCGCGTGACCGGCAGGGAGACGGCGTCGCCACGAGGCCGCATCTTCGCGATGCGGGCCGTCACCGAGGGACGCGCCGAGGTGGACGACGAGTTCGCCACGATGATGGACGAGTGCCTGGCGTGCCGGGCGTGCGAGACCGCATGCCCCAGCGGCGTGCCCTTCGGCCGCATGGTCGAGGCCGCGCGCGCCCAGGTCGAGGCCCGCCGCCCGCTTCCGGAGCGCACCGCGCGGAGGATCGGCATCGGCTGGGTGCTGCGGCGGCCGTGGGCGATCGGGGCGATGGGCACGGGCCTGGCGCTGTCGCAGGCCACCCGCCTGGAGCGTCTCGTGCCGGCCCGCTTCTCCCGCACCGCCCCGCGGGTGGGCCTGCGCGGCCTGCTGCGGCGGGTGCCGGAGGAGCTGGGCGAGGGCCCCACCGCGTGCGTGCTCACCGGGTGCGTGATGGACGTCGCCTTCCGCGACGTGCAGGCGGCCACCATGCGCGCCGTCGCCGGGGCGGGCTACCGCGCGGTGCGCGGGCGGCCCCGGGGCTGCTGCGGGGCGCTGGCCATGCACCACGGCCACCCGGAGGCCGCGAAGGCGCTGGCCCGGGAGCGCATCGCCGAGTTCGAGGGCGCCGACGCGGTGGTGGTGAACGCCGCCGGCTGCAGCAACCACATGAAGACCTACGGGCACCTGCTGGCGGACGACCCGGAGTGGGGCGAGCGGGCCGCCAAGATGGCGGCGCGGGTGCGCGACCTGCTGGAGCTCGACCTCCACCCGCGCACCGCCGAGCGCGGTGCCATCGCCGTGCACGACGCCTGCCACCACGTGAACGGCCAGAACATGCGGGGGCCGTTGCGCGAGGTGCTGCGCAGGGCCGGCGCCCGGCCCGTGGAGATCCCCGACGACGGCCGCTGCTGCGGCGCCGCGGGCCTGTACTCGGTGCTGCAGCCGGAGCTCTCGGCCGAGCTGCGCCTGCAGAAGGCCCGGGCGGTCGCGGCCAGCGGCGCCACCGTGGTGGCGGTCGCCAACCCGGGATGCGCCATCCAGATCCAGAACGGCCTGCGCGAGATCGGCGCGCCGGTGCGGGTGGTCCACCCCGCCGAGCTCATCTGAGCCGGTGGGGGCCGGCGGCGCCGGCCCCCACCCCGCGCTCAGCGCACGATCAGCGCGCCCTCCCGCGTCTCCACGGGGTCGCCGCCGATCTGCAGCGACACGTCGTGCGCACCCCTGGCCAGGCCGCGCGGCACGGTGAACTCCACCGTGATGCCGTCGCGGACCCGTGACCGCACGCGCCTGCCGTCCACGGTCACCACGGCCGGCCCGCGGATACCGGCGACCCGCAGGCCCACCCGCTCGCCGCCGGTCACCACGTTGCCCAGGACGGTGAAGCCGCGCGCCGGGGCCGCCGGGTTCCAGTTCAGCTGGTAGGCCGCCACGGTGAACTCCCGCGTGAGGCACCGGGAGCCCCGGCACCCCTTCACGGCGAACGTCACGGGCGCGGCCTTCCCGGCCTTCGCCGACGGCCGCCAGGTCACGAGGCCCGACCGGCTGATGCGGGAGCCGCGGGGGCCCTTCACCAGCCGCAGGGAGGTGAGGCCCTCGGCGTCCAGCTGGAACGCCCAGGGCTTCCCGACCCGCGCGAGCCCCGTGGGCTCGCCGTCCAGCACGACCGGCTGCGTCGGCGACACGCCGATCTCGCGGCTGATGTTCCCGCGGGTGCCGTCGTTCCTCACGGCCTGGACGCTCACGAACCAGCGTTTCGCGCCGCGCAGCGAGACGTTCGCGGTGACGGTGGCGGCGTCGCCGACGGGCACCACGGTCTCGTTCGCCGGGAACGGGTCGCCGTCGGCCCGGGCCCGGACGATGTAGCCGTCCGCGCCGGTGACCGCGTTGAACGTGACCTTCGCGCCGTCGGCGGTGGCCCGCACCTTCAGGCCCGTGGGGGGCGCCATGCCGTCGGGGTCGGTGACGGTGATGCCGAGCGGCCAGTAGTTCGCCGACAGGGGCGTGTCGCCCTGGCGCACCACGCCGTACACCCAGTGCCTGCCGGGCTCCAGGCCGGTGGTGGGCACGTCGAAGCACCCGCTGGCCGGAAGGCCGGTGGCGATGTCGCGCCCGGTGCCGCGGGAGCCGTTGGTGTCCTCGAACAGGTCCACGACCGCGTCGGCCGGGGCGTTGCGGACGTCCCAGCACACGTTCACCGGGGTGCCCTCGGCGACCGGCGGGCGGGGCCGCGTGCCGTAGCCGTCCCGCGGGTCGAGGTACGTGAAGGCCTGGGGCCGCGCCACGCCGATCCGCGTGATGGTGTCCGGGCTCACCACCCGGTACCGGCCCGGGCGCACGTTCGCGAGCTTGAGGATGCGCGTGTTGCCCAGCGTGGCCTGGCCGGCGGGCGTCACGGCCCTCCCGCCCGGCCCGATCACCCGCACCGCGCGCGGCGGCCGGGTGCGGCCGGCGACGTCCATGGTCAGCACCGGGGCCTTGGGGAGCACCAGCCGCTGGGCGTCCAGGGCGCCCGCGGCGCCCCGCTCCAGGGAGCCGGACGGCGTGACGGTGATGAACTGCTCCAGCGAGTTCACCACCTTGAAGTCCACCGGGTTGAAGGTGAACGCCACCCCCACGAAGCGCGGCGCGAGCAGCGGCGGGTCGAACACCAGGCCGGCGGCGGCGGCCTTGTCGGAGATCACCGCGGACGCCCCGGCCAGGGTCTGGCCGCCGGCGAGCGGGACCTCGTCGGGGATCTGGATGAGCACGTTGCCGAGCGCCGTGAAGTGGTCGGAGGTGACGCCCAGGAACAGCTGGCCCTTCACGAACGTCAGGGGCTTGTTGCGGACGGTGAAGGTGAGCTCGGCGGTGGCGTCGGCCTCGAAGCGGAACGGCGCGAACGCCACCAGCACACGGGCGTTGCCGAGCTTGAGCTTCTGCTGGAGGCCGAACACCGTGCCCTGCAGCTCGATGGCGGGGCCGGCGACGGTGAGGGTGGTGGTGCCGGTGAAGAACCGCTCGTCGGCGAACGCGAGCGGCGGGCCGCCGTCCCAGCCGAGCGTCCCGCGAAGCCGCACCGGGCTGGTGCTGGTGCCGCCGCCGGGACGCACGGTCGTGGAGCCGCGCTCGATCGACGCGGAGATGCTCTTGAGCCGCACGGGCGGCAGGATGGGCGGCGGGCCGATCCCGATGGCGGGCACCAGGGACAGTCCCAGCGAGACGCTGCTGATGTCGCCCGCCTGGATCGACAGGCCCGCCTCCGCGAAGAACTGCCGCAGGATGAGCATCTGCACGAAGCCGGAGTACCGCTGCAGCGGCACGTCGACGGCGAGGGCCGGGTTCACGAGCTGGACGCCCGGGATGACCGAGACGCTGCCCGCGTAGTTGAAGCCGCCGCCGGTGGGCCGCAGCCCCTGGTCCAGTGAGACCTCCGCACCCACGCCGAGGCGGAAGGGCTGCACGCCGGGGATCCTGCCGTTGCGGTTCAGCACCGTCGCGAACTGGCCGAACACCCGCCCGCCGCGCAGGTCGTCCATCCCGAAAATGGGCCGCGCGTCCACGTTCTCCAGGCCCACCCCGGCCAACTGCTCGGTGAGCTGCGAGACGCCCTCGGTCACCTGGATGCCGGTGGCGTCGCGGCACCCGGTCTCGTTCGGCAGGAAGACCCGCTCGTCGGTGACGTTGCTGGCCTGGAACGGCCCGCCGGTGGACGGGTTGGTGGTCGTCGGGGTCTTGAGGTCGCAGAGCCGCACCAGGCCCACGCGGAACTTGCCCGCGAAGACCGGCCGGGTGCCGACGCTGAGCGCCAGGGGGATGGTGGTCTGCTCCTGCACCATCTCCGAGCGGGCGGCGTTGAGGACCATCCGGCCGGTGATCTTCACCGCCCCGCCGGTGAGGAACCGGGGGTCCTTGATGGTGATGCCGCCGTCCGGGCCGGTCACGCAGTCGTCGCCGGTCACGGGCACGCCGCGCACGGTGAGGCCCGCGGCGCACGCCGCGGCCGTGGCCGAGCCGGTGGCGAACGTGAGGCCGGCGAGACCGCCGGCGGCGAGCGCGGCGAGGGCCGCCGCGCGGCGGCGGACGGGGCGTCTGGTCATCTGGTCCTCCCCAGGAAAGGTGTGACGTCACGGTCGAGGACGCCATCCCGGGGGCGCGTATTCCGCACCGTCCCGCGGGCCCGCCGACGACGCGCGGATCACCCTCGCCCATCGCGTTCCTGGACTTCCAGGCACCCCGGGGAAACTCGCCCTACGGACCGCACCCCGGGGTGACCGACGGTCTCACGCGATGAGACGCAGCTGCTCCCCCTGGGGAGCGGGCGGGGCGGGGCGGCGGATGCCGCGCAGCATCGCCGGGGAGGCGGGCAGGCCCCCGGCGCTCCGGAGCATCCGGCGGATGCGCGCCTCGTGGTCGCGCCGCGCGTCCTCCGGGGCGTAGCTGCGCGGGTACCGCCGCGCGTACCCGGCCACGAGCTCCGGACGGGTCGCGCGGAGCCACTCCAGGTAGTGCTCGCGGACACCGGGGCGCAGGTGCAGGAGGATCGAGCTGATCCCCACGGCGCCGGCACGGACGGCGGCCCGCACGACGTCCTGGAGCATGGCGGAGTCGTCGGTGATGCCCGGCAGCACCGGCGCGATGAACACCCCGCACGGGATCCCGGCGTCGTTGAGCCGGGCGACTGCGTCCATGCGCCGCAGCGGGTTCGGCGTGCCGGGCTCGGTGGCACGCCACGCCTCCCGGTCGAGCGTGCCGATGGACAGGTCGGTGCGCACGTCCGTGCGCTCCGCCGCGGCGCGCAGGACGTCGATGTCCCGCAGGATGAGGGTGGACTTGGTGAGCACCGAGAAGGGGTTCGCCGCCTCGCCGAGCACCCCGATGACGCCGCGGGTGAGCCGGTAGCGCCCCTCGGCGGTCTGGTACGGGTCGGTGTTGGTGCCCATGGCGATGTGCTCGCCGCGCCAGCGGGGCGACGCCACCTCCGCCCGCACACGCTCCACCGCGTTGACCTTCACCACGATGCGCCGGTCGAAGTCCTCGCCCGTCCCCAGGCCCAGGTACTCGTGCGTGGGGCGCGCGAAGCAGTAGACGCAGGCGTGGCTGCAGCCCCGGTACGCGTTGATCGTCCAGCGGAACGGCATCTGGGACGCCTCGGGCACGCGGTTGACCACCCGCCCGGCACGGACGTGCAGCAGCTCCAGGCCCACCAGCTCGCCGCGCCCCGGCATGCGGTCCACGAGGTCGCCGAGCAGGTCCGTCTGGCCGCGGTCGTCGTCGGCGAGCCGCCACCGCAGGGTCTGCTGGGCCGTCTCCATGCGGGCGACCATACCGAACACGTGTTCGCGGCGCCACCGCGCGGGGCGCTGGACGCGGATCCACGGCGGGACGGACGATGCACACCGCATGGGCACCTCCCACCCCGAGCGCCGCACGGCCGCATGGACCCTGGGCATCGCCCTGTGCGTGGCCGCCGTGGGGGCGTTCCCCCTGGTGGCCGTGTTCTGGGGCGGGATCGCCGGCGAGGACGTCACGTTCGAGGATTCCCTCCTGGGTGCCGCGCTGGTGTGCGTCCCGGCACTGGTGGCCGGCGCCGCGCTGTGGCGGTGGGGCCGTCGCGGCGCGGGGCCGCCCCGTCCGGAGGGGGCTCCGGGCCTCGCCAACGCCGCGCTGTGGCTCGTGGCCGCCGCGATGCTCGCCCCCTGGGCGGCGGCGCTCACCGACCGCGACGGCGCGGTGATCGCCGTGGGGGTGGCCGCGTCGGTCGGCCTCGCCGTGGCGGCGGTCGCGGCCGGGCTGGTGGCCCGGTCACGTTCCCCGCTCGGCACGGCCGCCCACCGTCGGGGGACGGCCGCGGCATGGCTGGGGTCGGTGGGCTGGTTCCTCACCCTCGTCGCCGCGACGGTCGCCGTCTACATGATCATGAGCGTGCTGGAGTAGCGCGGGACCCTGGCCCGCGGGGATCCACCGGGGGTGCCGGGCCGTTCGTCCGGACGGGCGCTACCGTGGCGCGGTGCCCAGGGTTCCCGGAGCGGTGGCGCGGCGGGTCGCGACGGTCGCGGGCCTCGCCGTGGTGGCGTGGTTCGCGGCGACGCACGTCGACTGGGCGGAGATCGCCGACGCGATGCGCGGCGCCGACCCGCGGTGGCTGGCGGCCGCGTTCGCCCTCAACCTGGTGTCGCTGATGATCCGTGGGGCGGGCTGGACGGTGGCGGCCCGCGCCGCCGTGGACCGCCCCCTGGGCGCCGTGCCCGCGGGCCGCGCGTTCCTGATCGGGCAGGCCGTCAACACGGTGGTCCCGGGCCGGGTGGGCGAGCTCGCCAAGTGCGCCGTCGCGCAGCGCCACCTCGACCCCTCCGGCCCCACGTTCACGGCCCTGCTCGGCTCGGTGTTCGCGCACCGGCTCATGGACGTCGTGCCGCTGTCGCTCGCCACGGCGTTCGTGCTCGTCTTCGGCGACCTCCCCGGCAGCCTGCGCAACAGCGTGATCGTGACGCTGGCGGTGAGCGCCGTGGCCATCGCCGCCGCCGTCCGGTTCGCCGCCTCCGGGCGGTTCGCCGGCAGCGACCGGCGCGCCCTGCGCCTGCTCGACGGCCTGCGGCAGGGCTTCCTGGTCCTGCGCCGGGGCGGCCCCCTGGGCTGGGCCGCGCTGCTGGAGACGGTGGGCTGGGGCGTCCAGATCGGCGTGGTGTGGCTCGGCACACAGGGCTTCGGACTCGACGCCGGGGCCGCGGACGCCGCCACCGTGGTCATCGCCACCAACGCCGCCACCCTCATCCCCCTGTGGCCGGGGAACATCGGCCTGTTCCAGGTGGCGGTCGCCGTCGCCCTGGACCCGGCCGGCGTGCCCCGGTCTGCGGGGATCGCCTACGGGCTCGCACTGCAGGGCATCGAGGCCGGCAGCGCGCTGCTGGGCGGCGCCGTCTCGGCGGCGGCCGAGGGCCTGCGCCCCGGGGAGCTGCGCGACATGGCGGCGGCCGTCCCGGAGGACGGCCCCGCACCCCCCATGGCCTGAACGGGACCCGGGGTCAGGCGGCGCGAGCCCGCAGGCTCCCGCCCCGCGGCGCGCCCGCCACGGTGAGCGCCGCGGCGAGCAGCAGCAGCGCGGCCGCGATGCCCGCGGGGATCGCGCTGTACTCGTCGACGCGGCGCACCGGCACCAGCGAGGTGCCCATGTCCTGGAAGACCTTCTGCAGGTCCGCCGTGGTGGTGGTCTGCGCGCTCACCCCGCCCGTCGAGGAGGCCAGCTGGCCCAGCGTGTCGACCGGGGTGGCCTGGCCCGGCAGGCCCGGGTCGTCGCCCAGCAGGATCGTGTACACCGGCACCGCCAGCTGCCTGGCGCGGATCGCGGCGGCCTGCGGCTGGACCGTCCCCAGGAACTGGGCGCCGTCGCTCAGCAGCAGCATCCGGTAGGCGGACTGCTCGGGGCTGGGCGCCGGGACCTTCAGGCCGGCCGACTGCATCGACGACAGGCCGGTCACCACGGCGTCGCCGATGGCGGTGCCCGTGCCGATGTTCCCGAAGCGCCGCGACAGGGCGTCCAGCAGGATCGCCTGATCGGTGGTGGGCGACTGCACGACGGTCGCGGACTTGTTGAACGCCACCAGCCCCACCTGCACGCCGTCGGGCTTGTCCCGCACGAACCGGCGGGCCGCGTCCAGCGCCGCACCCAGGCGGCTGGGGCTCAGATCGGTCTTGAGCATCGACTTGGACACGTCGATCGCGATGACCACCGTGCCCCGCTGCTCGGTGTCGGTGCGCTCCACGCTGGGCCGCGCCATCGCGACCACCGCGGAGGCCAGCGCCAGGAGCACCGCCACGCCGGCGGCGGCCCGGAACGCGCGGGTGCGGCCGGTCACGCCGGTGCGCACCAGCGCCGGGTTGGCGTACGCGGCGCCCAGGCGCAGGCGGCGCTTCATCGCCAGCACCATCCCGGCCGCCACGAGGGCCACCACCGGGAGGAGCCACAGGTACTCGGGCCGCTGCCAGATCATCCGAGCCGGACCCCCCACTTCCACCACGCCCCGCCGGCCAGCACCAGGGCCAGCAGCCCCAGCCCGGCGAACGCGGCGGTCACCTCGGCCGTCACCCGCTCGGTGCCGATGAACGCGCCGAGCTTCTCGTAGACCTTGGACACCGACGCGGCGTCCTTGCTCTCGTACGCCTGGCCGCCGGTCTCGTCGGCGATGGTCTTCAGGCCCTCCGCGTCGGGCGGCACGGGCCGGCCGTCGGCGAGCGTGCCGTCGATCGTCCCCAGCGCCACCGTGTACACCGGCACGCCGGCGCCCTGCGCCCGGTCGATGGCCTCCGCCACCGAGATGCCGTCGGTGTTGGAGCCGTCGGACAGCAGCAGGATGCGGGCGGAGTCCTTGCGCACCTCGCCGCCCTGGCGCTCCTCGATGGCCTGCAGGGAGGTCACGATCGCCTCGCCGATGGCCGTGGCGCCACCGGGCACCAGGCTCTCGATGCCGGCCTTGAGCTGCTCGCGGTCGGTGGTGGGCGGCACGATCACCGACGCCCCGCCGGAGAAGCTCACCAGTCCCACCTCGTAGGCCCGCGGCACCTTCTGGGCGAAGCGGATCGCCGCGTCCTGCGCCGCGCGGAGGCGGTACGGCGACACGTCGTCTGCGGCCATCGACCCCGACACGTCGATCGCCAGCATGATCGTCGACTGCTTGCGGGGCCGGTCCTGCGGCATCTGCGGCCGCGCGACCGCCACGGTGAGCAGCAGCGCCGAGAGGGCCGCCAGGATCACCGGCACGTGCCGGCGCCTGCGCGGCGCCACGTCGACGCGCGCGAGCTCGTCCAGGTCCGGGAACGGCAGGCCGCCGCCCGGGCGCCGCCGGCGCCAGCGCACCAGCAGCCAGGCCGCCAGCGCCGCGGCCGGCACCAGCAGCAGGAAGACGGGGCCGGCGAACGACAGGTCCGTCACAGCGACCGCCTGCGCGGCATCGACAGGGCCCGCGCGAGCGGCAGGACCCAGTCGTCGCCGGTGTCGAGCACCACGTGGCGGGCCCCGGCCCGGGCGAGCATGCCCGCACGGCGGGCGCGCTCCTGGGCCTGGACCTCCTCGAGCCGCTGCCGGAACCGCGGGTCCGCGGTGTCCACCAGGCGCGTCTGGCCGGTCTCCATGTCGCGCAGCCGCACGGTGCCCAGCACCGGCAGCTCCCGCTCACGCGGGTCGCGGACCTCCACGGCGATCACCTCGTGGCGGCGGGACAGGGTGCCGAGCGCGTTCTCGAGCGCAGGGGAGGGCGGCAGGTCGGAGATCACCACGATCGCCCCGCGGTGGCGGGCCACGCGGCCCAGCGCGGTGATCGCCTGGGCGAGCCGCGTGCGGCCCGGTTCCTCGGGGGAGCGGATGGCGCTCACCTCGGCGATCGCGGCCACCAGGCCGCGGCGGTCGCCGCGCGGCGGGCGCACCAGGTCCAGCCCGCCGTCGGTGGTGGCCACCACGCCCAGGCGGTCACCGCGGCGGCGCAGCACCACGCCGAGGCCGGCGAGGGCCTCGGCCGCGAGCTGCGCCTTGGTGACCTCGCCGGACCCGAAGTCCATGCTCGGGCTGCGGTCCACCAGCGCCCACGCGGTGAGCACGGGCTCCAGCTCCGGCACGCGCACCATCGCCTGCCGGGTGCGGGCGGTGAGCGGCCAGTCGATCCAGCGCACGTCGTCGCCCGGCTCGTACCGGCGGGTCACCGACGGCTCGCCGCCGGGGCCCGGCCGCCGGCCGCGCCGCTCCCCCTGCAGGATGCCGTCCAGGCGGCGTCCCACGCGGAACTCCACGCGGCGCAGCAGCGCGTCGGCCCGGGCCGACGGCCGCGGGGCGGCGTCAGGCGGTGGCGCGACCGTGGCCAAGGTCGACCTCGGGCATGGGGATGGCGTCCAGGATCGCGTCGAGCACCTGGTCGGGGCGCACGTCGGCCGCGAGGGCCTCGTAGCTCAGCACCACGCGGTGGCGCAGCACGTCGTGGAACAGCGCGTGGATGTCCTCGGGCGTCACGAAGCTGCGGCCGCGCATGACCGCCAGCGCCCGTCCGCCGCGGATGAGGCCCAGGGACGCGCGCGGCGAGCCGCCCAGGTCCAGGTACGGAGCCAGGTGCCCCAGGCCCTCGGCGCCGGGGTCGCGAGTGGCGGTGACCAGCTGCACGGCGTACTGCCGCACCCGGTGGTCCACGAACACCGCGTCGGCGGCGTGCTGGAGCTCGACCAGGTCCTCGGGGGACAGCAGCTGCCGCGGCACCGGAGGGTCGGAGGCCATGCGGCGCACGATCTCCTCCTCGTCCTGCGGCGTCGGGTAGCCCACCACGACCTTCATCGCGAACCGGTCGACCTGCGCCTCCGGCAGGGCGTACACGCCCTCGCTCTCGATGGGGTTCTGGGTGGCCATCACCAGGAAGGGCTTCGGGACCGGGTGGGTCTCGCCCGCGATGGACGCGTGGCCCTCGGCCATCACCTCCAGCAGCGCGGACTGCACCTTGGCGGGCGCCCGGTTGATCTCGTCGGCGAGCACGAAGTTCGCGAACACCGGCCCCAGGCGGGTGGTGAACTCGCCGTGGCGGTCGAGGACCTGGCCGCCCACCACGTCGCTGGGCACCAGGTCCGGCGTGAACTGGATGCGGGCGAACTTCCCGCCCACGACCTTCGCGACCGTCTCGAGCGTGAGGGTCTTCGCGAGGCCGGGCACGCCCTCCAGCAGGATGTGCCCGCGCGAGACGAGGGCCACCAGCACGCGGTCCAGCAGGCGGTCCTGCCCCACGATCACGCGGCGCAGCTCGTACAGCACCGCCTCCAGCCGGTCGCGCGGCGTCGCCGCCGGCCCGGGGACCGGGGTGGGTGCGAGGGTGTCCTCCACGGGGTTCGGCTCCTGTGGGAAGAGGCTGTCGGTCATGGGACGCGCTCCAGCAGCTGGGTCACGCGGGACGCGGGCACGGCGAAGCCGATCCCCACGTTGCCGCTGATGGGCGCGCGGATGGCGGTGGGGATGCCCACCAGCCGGCCGCGCAGGTCGAAGAGCCCGCCGCCGGAGTTGCCCGGGTTGATGGGGGCGTCGGTCTGGATCATCGGGACGCCGCCCTCGCCGGGGCGGTCCACGTAGCTCACGATCCCGGAGGTCACGGTGTTCTGCAGCCCGAAGGGGCTGCCGATCGCGAACACCTGGTCGCCCACGCGCAGGCCGCCGTTGGCCTCGCTCGCGATGAGCGCGCCCGGCCCCGTGGGGCCCGAGGGCTCCAGGATCGCCAGGTCCTGCTCCGGGTCGTCCTGCACCACCACCGCCGACACCTGGCGGTCGTCGGCGGTGATCACCGCGACGCGCTCGCTCCCGGCGATGACGTGGTGGTTGGTGACGATGAGGCCGCGGTCGGCGAGCACCACGCCGCTGCCCTGGCCGCTGGGCGTCCGCACCTGCACCACCGACGGGGCGGCCGCCGCGACCGCGGACGCCAGCTGCCCGGCGGGGGTGCTGACGCCGGTGGTGGGGGTGGGCGAGGGGGCTGGCGGCGGCGAGGAGTCGCCGCCGCCGATCTGTGCGCCGGCGATGCCGCCCACCAGGCCCGCGACCAGCACGGCCGCGACGACGGCCGCGCCCCTGCCGGGCAGCGGGGGCAGGCCCCGGCGGGGCCGCGTGGCGGACGGGGGCGCCGGCCGGGGGCGGGGCGCGCTCCACCCGCGGGGCTCGCGGGCGTTGAGCGGCGGCAGGCCGCCCTCGTGCACGGGCTTGCCGGGGATGGGCGGCAGGCCGGTCTGCTGCTCGGGACGCGGGGGGATCGGGGGCAGCTGGCTGTTCACGGGCAAGGTTGTACCCCGGCTGTGTGAAGACTCCGTTGCGAGCCGCCGAAGAAACGGCTCCGGGACGACGATCGGGCGGTCAGGTCCTCGTCGCGGCGGCCCGTGCGCGCACCGCCCGCAGGTCGGCGAGCTGGTCCGCGAGGTCATCCGCCATCTGCGCCCGCGCCGCGGCCCGCGACAGGCGCACCCTGGCCCGCATGAGCCGGGCCTGGCCGTTCTCGTCGAGCTCGCCCACGGCCTCCGCCTCGCTCAGCTGCTCGGCCAGGCGCGCCAGCCGGCGCACCCGGTCCCACAGCGCGTCAGCGACGGCGTCGGGTCCCGATCCCTCAGGCAACGGCATGTCCACAGCATGGCTCCGCGACCGGCGCACGCGCAACCGGCCATTCGGGGTGCGGAACCTAGTCCTCCGCCGGTTCCGGCGACTCGGACGCGCCGCCCGCGGCGTCATCCCCGCCGCCCCCGTTCCCGCGGGAGCGCCGGCGCCGCCGGCGGCGGCGCGGACGGGACGATCCGGCGCCCTCGGCGGGCGGGTCGCCGGCCTCCGGGCCCGCGGCGGCGGCCTCGGCGGCGGGCGCATCGGCCTCACCGGACGCGGGCGCCGACGCGCCGTTCGCGGAGGCCCCCTCGCCCATCGCGGTGCTCAGGCGGCGGCGGCGACGGCGGCGGGACCGCGTCGCGGCCGTGCCGTTCTCGCCTTGCTCGCCCTCGCGCCGCTTGCCGCCGCCCTCGCCGATGCCGACCTCCTCGGCGCCGGGCAGGCGGGGGAAGCGGGTGCGCAACGCGTTCCACGCACGGCGCGACAGCAGCGCCTTGGGCTGGGTGGCGCCCACGGCGGCGCGCAGGGCGCGGCGGGCGTCGGCCGTGGAGAAGTCCAGGGAGTCCAGGAAGCCCCGCAGCTCGCCCCATCCCCCGCACGCGGCGGCGGCGCGGGCCGCCAGGCGCACGTGCTCGGGCCGGGTGGGGACGTCCCCGGGGCCCAGCACCACGGTGAGGCGGGCGGCCTGGCCGAGGCGCAGCGGCGGCTCCCCCTCGGCGGGCGGGACGGGCTCGGGGGGCGGACCGCCGGCGGCCTTGAGCCACATGGCGATCACGTTCACCTCGCCGCCGTTGGCGATGAGGTGGCGGGCCTCCCAGGCGGCGATGCGGGCGGCCTCCTGGTTGCGGCCGGGGCGGTGGATCTCCGCCAGGCCGCGGGACACGTCCCAGGCCCACGCGGGCGCCCATGCGGACGCCTCCTCCAGCGCGCTCCACCGGCGGCGCCGGTCGCCCGATCGGCCCAGCTGCTCCAGGGCCGTGATGCGGTCCCACTTGCCGGAGCCGTTGGCGTGGTACCACAGCGACCGCAGGCGCTCGCGGGCGGTCATGCGCAGCCGGTCGAGCACCTTGCGCGGCACGTCGTCGGGCAGCGCCATGCGCAGGTCGGGCTGCACCACCAGGGCCATCGCCCACTCGCGCCACATCGGCTGGTCGGCGCCGTCGCGGGCGTGGCGCTCCAGCACCCCCGACAGACCCCACCAGGCCAGGGCGGCCTGGAACGGCAGGCCGGCGGCCACGCGGTCGGCGACCTCCTGGCAGGTGGCCTCGGCGGCGGCCGCCTCGATCCACTCCTCCACCAGGATGCCGCGCAGCTGCCCGGCGTCCGCCTCGCGCCACCCGCCGTCCGCGAAGCCGCGGGCGATGTCGTGGTGGTCGGCCCCGGTGTTGACCAGCTGCGAGACGTTGCCCTCGCGCTCGGCCAGGAGCTTGGCCGCCTTGGCGAGCTTGTGGCGCTCGTCGCCGGCGTCCGGCGGGCCGGCGACGCGGCCCAGCGGCTTGTACCAGCCCATCCCGAAGATCTCGTGGCTGGTCTTCACGCCCATCGGGTCGCCCTTGGGCAGGAACTCGACGGACACCGCCTCCTTGTCCGGGGCGGGGCGCATCACGCGGCCCAGGCGCTGCACGAAGACGCGCTCGGAGGTGGTGGGCGCCAGGTGCATCACCACCGACGCGCGCGTCTCGTCCCAGCCCTCGGTGAGCAGGTCCGCGTTGCACAGCACGTCGATGAAGCCCTCGCCGAACATCTTCAGCGTCATCTGCAGCTCGCGGGCCGGGGTCTGGCCGGACACCGCGGCGGCCTTCACCCCGCGCTCCTTGAGCTCCTCGGCGAGGTTGTGGGCCTGCGCCACGGTCGCGGTGTAGGCGACCCCGGCCAGACCGAGCGGCCCGAAGTGCTCGGCCCACACGTCGGCGCACGCCTTGTGCCACAGGGCCTTGTCGAGGGCGCGTCCCAGGCTGCCCTGGTCGAAGTCGCCGCGCACCCGGGCGACGTCGGACAGGTCCACCGCGCGCTCGACCCGGAGGGAGCGCAGCGGGCAGAGGATCCCGCGCTCGATGGCGGATCCCCGGTCCAGGGTGGTGGCCACGGGGCCGAAGATCTGCTCGACGTGGCCGGTGGTCGTGCTGCCCGTCGCCGTGAAGCCCACCACCACGGCGTTCACGGCCCGGTCGAGAAGCAGGCGGGTCTGGGCGCCCAGGGCGGTGTGGGCCTCGTCGCAGATCAGCAGGTCCAGCGACTCCCAGTCCATCTTGTCCTGGTGCCGCAGCGCCGCCTGGTAGGTGCTCACCGCGACCCCCGGGCGGCCCACGTACTCCGGGCCCTCGGGGTGGACGTGCACCGACGGGAAGTGCCGCTTGAACTGGGCGATCGTCTGCTCGGCCAGGTTCCTGCGCGGCACCAGCACCGTGGCCGCCCCGCCCATGGCGGCGGCCAGGGCG
The DNA here is from genome assembly GCA_046330435.1 of Thermoleophilia bacterium. Taxonomy (GTDB): domain Bacteria; phylum Actinomycetota; class Thermoleophilia; order Miltoncostaeales; family Miltoncostaeaceae. Next base: position 153,853 of record JAXLST010000013.1, read on the forward strand.
CAGAACATGACCGTCTTGCCGGAGCCGGTCGGCGAGTCCACCCAGGTGCGTTGCACGCCGTGGCCCAGGCGCACCGCCAGTTCGTCGAGCGCCTCGATCTGGTGCGGGCGCAGGACGACGTCGGGCCAGGCGCGCGACGGGTCGTCCAGCGCGGCCCGGAGGGCGTCGGCTGGCGACGTGCGATCAGTCACTTCGGTCGTGGAATGCAGTCCTTCCGGCATCCAGTCACGAGTCCCGCCGGGCATGGGGATTCGGCGGGTAGGCGTGGTCAGGCGAGGGGTGGAATCCGCCTCGGGCCGCGTGCGTGACGCCTGCTCGGGGGGCTGCGAGGAACGGAGCAGGGCGTCGTCCTGAAGGGGCGACCGGGACGCACGTTACCACGCGTTCCGGCGTCGTGAAGGGGGCGCGGGCCCGCCGGGGCCCCCGCGGGATGAGCCGACCGGGGCCCGCGTTAGCATCGCCAGCGCATGTCGACGAACCCCGAGCCCGCCTCCCGCAAAGCCCCCGTCGCACTGCCGCTGTTCATCGCGGTGGGCCTTGCATGCCTGGTCGGCGGGTTCGTGGTCGGGTGGCTCACACGGGGCGACGGCGGCTCGGCGCAGGCGCTGCCGACCGTCGAGGCGCCGGCGCCCGCCACCACGAAGCCGCGCACCACCACCGCCACCGCGCCCACGCCGCCGGCGGAGGTCACGCCGGCGAAGATCAAGCTGGGCGTCCTCAACGCGACGAGCGTCACGGGCTTCGCGGCGCAGACCGCCGCGCGGGCCGCCGGCCTGGGCTACCCCAGCCCCGCGACCGGCAACGCCCCCACCCAGACCGGCCCCACGGTCGTGTACTTCCGGCCGGGCAAGCGGCCCGCGGCGCAGCGGGTGGCGAAGGACCTGGGGTACACGACCGTGCAGGCGCTGCCGACGAGCGGCGCCATCGCGACCGCCGCCCCAGCCGGGGTGGACGTGGTCGTGGTCCTCGGTCCAGGCTGAGCCCATGAACATCGGGGTCCGGGTCCCGCAGTACGGGGGAGACTGGGCGACGCTGCGGGCCGTGGCCGAGCGCCTCGACCGCCGCGGCGTGGACGCCCTGTGGGTGAACGACCACCTCCAGTCGCCGGGGCGGCTCAAGTCCGAGCCCACGTTCGAGGCGTTCACCACGCTCGCGGCGCTCGCCCAGGTGACCGCGCGTGCACGCCTGGGGGTGGCCGTGGCGTGCGCGGCGTACCGGCCGCCGCAGCTCGCCGCGAAGATGGCCACGGTGGTGGACGTCATGTCCGGCGGGCGCATGGTCCTGGGGCTGGGCACCGGCTCCGACCGGCCGGAGCACGCCGCCTACGGCTTCGCCATGGGCACGCCGGGCGAGCGCACCGCCGGGGTGCGGCGGGCGCTGGAGGTCGTGAACGCCATGCGGGCGCATCCGGACGGCGCCAGCGTGGAGGGCGTCCTCGTGGACGCGCCCAACCGGCCCGCCGCCGCGGCGCCCGGGGGGCCGCCGGTGTGGCTCGCGGCCCACGGGCCGGTGCTGCTGCGGCTCGCCGGACGGGCCGCCGACGGCATCGTCGCCGCCTGGACCGATCCGGACGCCTTCGGCGAGCGCATCCGGGTGGCCGCCGAGGCCGCGGAGGCCGCCGGCCGGCCCCGCCCCGCGGCCGCGCTCTACACCTTCTGCCTGGTGGGGCACTCCGAGGCCGAGCTGCACGGGTGGCTGGCGGCCGAGGCGCACGAGTTGGACTCCACCCCGGCCGGGGTGCTCCGCTGGCTGCGGGCGCGCGGCGGCATCGTCGGCACCCCCGCCGAGGTGCGCGACGCGCTGGCCGCCCACGCCGCGGCCGGCGGGACCGACGCCATCCTCGCGCTGCCCTCGCGGGTGCCGGCGGAGGCGTTCGACGCCCTCGCGGACGCCCTGCTGCCCGCGCCCCCCGCGCAGCCCGCCCCGCCGCCGCTGCCCGACGTCTCCCCGCGCGACAACCTGGTCCGGCTGCTGGTGGAGCGCCACCGCGAGGCCGGCGCCGGCGGGCGCACCGCCGCGGTGGACGAGGACGGCGAGTGGACGTTCGACGAGCTGTCGGCGGCGTCGGCGCGGGCCGCCGGGGCCCTCGCCCGGGCCGGGGTGCGCCGCGGCGACCGCGTCGCGATCGCCCTGCGGGACGGCCGGCCGTGGCTCGCGGGCTTCCTCGGCACCGCGTGGCTCGGCGCCGTGGCCGTGCCCGTCGACCCGGCGAGCCCCGCCGAGCGGGTCAAGCTCATCCTCGACGACTGCGAGCCGGCGCTGGTGCTGGCCGACCCGGAGGTGGACGCGGCCGGCTGGCGGACGGCGCCCGCCGGGATGCTGGAGGACGGCGACCCGCGGCCGGTCGCCGCGGTCCATCCCGACGACCTGGCCTACCTGGTCTACTCCTCGGGCTCCACCGGCCGGCCCAAGGGCGCCATGCACGCCCACCGCGACATGGCGACCGGCATCGACACCTACGCCGCCCACGTGCTGGGGCTGGAACCCGGGGACCGCTGCCACTCCGCCGCCCGGCTGTTCACCTCCCTGGGCTTCGGCAACGGCTTCTTCCGGGTGCTGGGCCGCGGGGCCACCTGCGTGCTGTCCGGCGCCCGCCCCAACCCGCGCACCACGCTGGGGGTGGTGCGCGACCACGGCCTGACGGTGCTCACCGGCGTCCCCACGTTCTGGGCGCAGCTCGCCGAGTTCCTCTCCCGGCACCCCATGCCCGGCGCGCTGGACGGGGTGCGGCTGGCCGTGGCCTCCGGCGACAGCCTGCCGGCGCCGGTGGCCGCACGGCTGGAGGAGCTCACGGGCCTGCGCATCGTGGAGGGCCTCGGCTGCTCGGAGTGCAGCAACGTGCTCATCTCCACACGCCCCGGGCAGCGCGGCGGGGGGACGCTGGGCACCATCGTGCCGGGCGTCGAGGTGGAGCTGCGCGACCCGGACGGCCGGGTGACGGGCGACGGGGAGCCGGGGCGGCTGTGGATCCGGAGCGCCTCGAACACCTCCGGGTACTGGCGGCGGTCGGAGCTCACCAAGGACCTGGTGCACGGCGACTGGATCCGCATGGGCGACGTGCTGGTGCAGGAGGGCGGCGTGTACCGGCACGTGGGCCGCGTGGACGACCTGTTCAAGGTCGACGCCCGGTGGGTGAGCCCCACCGAGGTCGAGGCCTGCCTGCTCGCGCACCCGGCGGTGCGGGAGGCCGCCGTGGCCGGCGTCCCGGACGACGCCGGCCTGCTGCGCGTGCACGCCTGGGTGGTGGTGGACGGTGCGCCCGGGGACGGCCTGCCCGCCGAGCTGCGCCGCCACGTGGCCCGTGCGCTGGCCCCGTACATGGCCCCGCAGACCGTGACGGTGCTGGACGCCCTGCCGCGCCTGCCGTCCGGCAAACTCGACCGCCGGACACTGCGCACCTCGGGAGGAACGGCATGAAGGTCGACCTGGACGGCGAGCGGGCGTTCATCGCGGCGATCTCGGACCGGGTGCGGGCGTTCGCCGCATCCCGCGACTGCGAGACCCCGGCGGTGCGCGCGACGCTCGCCAACGGCGAGAACTTCCTGCTGTCGGCCATGGAGCCGGAGCCGGGCGGCGGGATGATCACCCTGTCCCCCATCCCCGAGGACCTGTCGGAGCTGGTGCAGTCCGCGCCGGGGCAATGGGTGACGCCCACCCAGCTCATCGTGCGCATCTCCGACATCCGCACGCTGGAGCTGCTCGCGGAGGCCCCGGAGGCCGTGCACGTGGGCTTCCAGCTGCGCGACTGAGGCGGGTCCTCAGGCCAGGTGCGCCAGCGCGGCCCGTCCCGCGGCGGTGTACGCGGGCAGGCCCCGCTCGTGGCCGAAGCGGATGTCGGCGACCGCCCGGCAGGCGGCGTACCAGCGGGCCCGCTCCCGCACACCGGCGGGCACCGGCCCGTAGGCCGTGAGGGCGGCGTCCAGCAGCGGCTCGCCGCCCCAGTGGACCAGGCCGCCCAGGTCCCGGGCCGGGTCCCCCAGGCACGCGTCGGACCAGTCGATGAGCGCCACCGGCACGCCCCCGGCGTCCAGCAGCACGTGCTCGGCGGCCAGGTCGCCGTGCAGCAGGCGGGCCGTCACCCCGGCGGCGCTCACCGGCGCCGACAGCAGCTCCTCGAGCCGGGCGGCCTCCTCGTCGGTGACCGCCCCCCACGCACCGACGGTGTCGAGCTCCTCGAACGCCTCGTCCCGCCAGTCCGCCAGGGTGGGGTCCAGGTCGCGCGGCACACCCAGGCGGGCGGCGGCGGCCGTGTCCATGCCGTGCAGGATCCGCAGCGCCTCGCCCAGCGGCACCCCGCAGGCGCGGGTCGACAGGGCCCCGTTCCAGGTGATGGCGGGCACTCCCGGCAGGCGGGGGTAGCCGCCCATCGCCGGGGTGTCGCCGTGCGCCGCCGGCGCGAGCCACCGGAAGTCGGGCACCGCCAGGCCGATGAGCGGGGCGACGGCGGCGGTGAGGGCGGCCTCGCGCTCCAGCACGCCGGCGTCCTCCCGGTCCAGCGCGAACCGCACCACCGCGCGGCCGCCGACCCCGAACGCCGTGTGGCCCGTGCCGGTGCCGAGCCGCACCAGCGGCAGCGCGGCGAGCTCGGGGAACCGCTCGGCGATGAGCGCCCCGGCGCGAGCCGCGTCGATGCCGGGGTCCACGGCGGGGCTCAGGCCGCCGGCACGTTCCCGAACCAGTCCAGCAGCAGCGCGTTCACGCGGTCCGGCGCCTCCTGCTGCACCCAGTGGCTCACGCCCGGCAGGCGCTCGACGCGCAGGGGCCCGGCGACCTTCGCGGCCGACCGGTCCAGCAGGCCGAGGCCCAGGTAGGCGTCGCCCTCGCCCCACACGATCATCGTGGGGACCGTGACGGGGGGCAGCTGCGGCGGCGGCCGCAGCCATGCGGCGGCCGGCATGTTCGCGCGGTAGTAGTTGAGCGCGGCGGTGAGCGCGCCGTCCTGCCGGAACGCGTCGGTGAACACCGCCTCGTCCTCCGGCGTGAACGTGCCGGGGGCGGCGTTGCGGAACACCATCTCCCTCAGCTCGTGGAAGTCGTCCTTCGACAGCCAGGTCTCGGCGACGCCGGGGAACTGGAACAGCAGCATGTACCAGCTCTTCGCGCGCTGGGCGGGGTCCTCGTTGCGGGCCTCGGCGGAGGCCACCGGGTGCGGGGAGTTGAGGATCACCAGGCTCCGCACGCGCTCGGGCCGCACGGCCGCGGTGACCCAGGCGAGGCTGCCGCCCCAGTCGTGGCCCACCACGTGCGCCCGGTCGATGCCCATGGCGTCCATGAGGTTGGCGACGTCGCCGGCGAGCGCCTGGATGCCGTAGTCCTCCACCAGGGAGGGCCGGTCGGAGGCGCCGTAGCCGCGCAGGTCGGGGGCGATCGCCCGGTAGCCGCCGGCCGCCAGGGCCGGGATCTGGTGCCGCCAGGAGTACGCCAGCTCCGGGAAGCCGTGCAGGAGGATCACGGGCTCGCCGTCGCCCTCGGTGGTCACCGACAGGCGGATCTCGCCGGCCTTCACGCGCTCGGTCGTCATGTCCCGCAGGTTACCCCTCGCCCCGCACTAGAGCAGCTGCCCATAGCCGCGGGGACGCCCAGGTCCCATCATCCTCATCAGCCCGCACGATGCGGGACGGGAACAGGCCCCGAGGGCACCGGCGGCCGCCTCCCGAGCGTCATGGATGGACCCTGGAGGGCGATGACACGGGGGCGTCGTCGCCCTCCTCTACTTCGTGGAGGAGCTCCCCGGCGGGCGGATCGTCCCGTCGGCGGAGACCCGGGCCGCGGTGCGGCCGAAGTCGTCCCGCGAGAGCGTCGCGACGCGTGACACGCCGTCGCCGCCGGGCTGCGGGGCGCCGCTGCCCACCAGCACCGTGGGCTTCAGGGCGCCCGACACGAACCGGCCGTCGGCGCGCAGCGTCACCTGCAGCACCCCGCTCACCCCGGACGCGCCGCTCAGGCTGAAGGCCTTCCAGCCCAGGAAGTTGCCGAGGCTGTAGGCGATGAGGCGGCCCTTGTAGAACTCCATGCCGCGCAGGACGTGGGGGCCGTGACCCACCACCAGGTCCGCGCCCGCGTCGATCGCCGCGCGGGAGAAGGCCTTCACGTTGCCGCGGTTCTCGCCCAGGAAGTACTCGGTGCCGGGGCGCACGTGGGTGGCGTCCCGCCCCTCGGCCCCGGCGTGCATGCTCACGATCACCAGGTCGGCCTCCGACGCGGCCTTCGCGACCAGGCGCCGCACCGCCGGCAGGTTCTCCATGCGGTTGCCCCACCTGTACGTCGTGAAGCCCAGCACCGCGACCTTGGTGCCGTCCACGTCGAGCACCGCGTAGCGGCCGGGCCGGCCGGTCTCGGCGAGCTTCGCGCGCCTCAGGGCCGCCACGGTGTCGGACACGCCGACGTCGCCGAAGTCGTAGCCGTGGTTGTTGGCCAGGTTCATCACCGTGTAGCCGGCGCGGGTGAGGTTGGCGACGTACGACGGCGGCGACCGGAACGCGAAGCAGTTGGCGCTGCCCGCGCCGCACTTGGAGGCGCCGCGCGTGGTGAGGGTCCCCTCCAGGTTCCCGAACACCACGTCGCCGGTGAGCAGCGGGGTGACCTGCGAGAACAGGCTCCGGCCGCCGTCCGGCGGCAGGCCGAACTGCGGCGTGCCCATCATCACGTCGCCGGTGGCGGCGATGCTGATCCGCCGGGTCGGGTCGGCGGGGGTGCGCGGCGGCGGGAGGGCCCGGGTGCGGGTCGTCCCGGCGGTCCCGCCCCCGGCGTCCGCCGACGCGGTCCCCGCGCCGTCGCCACCGCCGCCGCCGGCCACGGCGACCACCCCGGCCACCACGACGCCCAGCACGGCGAGGGCCCCGACGCGGCGGCGCATGATCACGCGGCGCCGGGCCTGGCGCCGGCGCTCCCGCAGCTCGTCGGGGGACCTGGACACGGGGCTCAATGTACGCGCACCCGCCGTGGCGGCGCCAACGTTCCTAGACTGAACGGCGATGGCGCCACCGGATCAGCAGCGGGACGCACCGGTCGAGCGGCTGGTGCTGGATCTGGGCGGGGTGGTGCTGACATCGGCGATGCCCCGGATCGTGGCGGAGCTCGCCGGCACCTCGGGGCGCAGCGAGCAGTCGTTGTGGCGGTACTTCAACGAGCGGCTGTTCCACCCCTTCTGGAGCGGCGCGATGGACGTCCAGACCTTCTGGGCGGAGTTCACCGCGCACGCCGGGGTGCCGGGCGCCGAGGGGCGATGGGAGCGGGAGCTGGTGCCGTCGATGCTGCGCCTGCGGCTCCCGGCCGAACGGGTGCGCCGCTGGGCGGCCCGGGTGCCGGTGGGGGTGCTGTCGAACCAGCGGGCGGAGTGGGTGCGGCCCGTCCTGGAGCGGGAGGGGCTGCTGGACCTTCTCGGCCCGGTGTTCATCTCCTCCGAGACGGGCCTGCTCAAGCCCGCCCACGAGGCGTTCGCGCAGCTCACCGCGCTGGGGACGCCCGCGGACCGCATCCTCTACGTCGACGACCGCCCGCAGGCGGTGCGCGCCGCCGGGGAGCTCGGCATCGCCGCGATCCAGGCCGACCCGGACGGCGCCTGGGCGGACCGCGTGGACGAACGGCTGGGGACGGCGCCGTGAGCGGCGGCTCCCCCCGGGAGTGGGACGCGGCGGCCTACCACCGGCTGTCGGACCCGCAGTTCGGGTGGGGGCTCCGGGTGCTGCACCGGCTGCGGGCCCGCGGCGACGAGGACGTGCTGGACGCCGGGTGCGGCAGCGGCCGCCTCACCGCCGAGCTCGCCGCGGCGGTGCCGGACGGCACCGTGCTCGCCGTGGACGCCTCGGTGCGGATGGCCGAGGAGGCCCGCCGCAACCTCGCGCACCTGGCCCCGCGCGTCCGGGTGGCCGTGGCCGACCTCCTGGACCTGGTGCTCGACGACCCGGTGGACGTGGTGTTCAGCACCGCCGTGTTCCACCACATCCCCGACCACCCCCGCCTGTTCCGGGTGCTGCTGGCGTGCCTGCGCCCCGGCGGCCGCCTGGTCGCCCAGTGCGGCGGCGGGCCGAACCTGGCGGGTGTGCGGGCCATGGTCGCCGACGCCGCCGGTGAGGACGACCGGCTGGCCGCGCTGCGCGGGTGGCCCGGCCCCTGGGAGTTCGCGGACGCCGCCACCACCGCGGCCCGTTTGCGCGGCGCCGGGTTCGCGGGGGTGCGCACCTGGGTGGAGCCGGCGCCGGTGGACCTGGGCGACGCCGGGCGCTTCCGCGAGTACACCCGCACCGTCACGCTCCGCGCGCACCTGGCCCGGCTGGGGGACGACGCCGCGCGCGACGCCCTGCTGGACGCCGTGACGGCGCGCAGCGGGCGGGCGGAGGCGCCGTTCACGCTCGACCACTGGCGGCTCAACCTGGAGGGCGTCCGGCCCGGCGGCTGAAAACGGTTCCAATCGGGTGTTGAGCGTTCGGAACACCGGACCGATACATCCCCTGAGGGTCCATCCCCGTTCCCGACCCGCCCTCACTCCCCGCATGCCGACTCCCCGCATCGGCCCGCGATGGGTGCTGCCCACCGCCGGCTTCCTGATCGCATTCTTCGCCCTGCTGCCCGACGGACCCCGCGGTCACGCGCCCGGGTCCCTGGTGCAGGGCCTCGCCGAGGTCGCCGCGGCGGTCTCGTGCCTGCTCACGGCCCGCCACGTGCGCGGCCGCGCCCGCACCGTGTGGGCGCTGTTCGCCGCCGGCCTGTCCTGCTGGGCCCTCACGGACCTCACCGCCGCCGCCCTGCTGGCGCGCGGCACGGAGCTCCCCGTGCTGGGCCCCCTCGACATCGGCTGGATCGCCTTCTACCCGCTGGTCCTCACCGGTGTGGTGCTGCTGTACGAGCGCCTGCGTCCCGAGCGCGGCTGGCAGGGCCTGATGGACGCCCACGCGCTGGTCATCGGCGTGGCGTGCCTGGCGTGGGTCACCACCCTGCGCCCCGCGGTGTCCGACCGCGACACGCTCGAGGTGACGGTCTCCGCGCTGTACCCGGCCCTGGACCTGCTGTCCTGCGTCGGCCTCGGCTGGGTGCTCATCCGCCACGGCCGCAACACCCCGGACTGGATGCGCTGGATCGTGGCCGCCGTGGGCTGCCAGGCCGTCGCCGGCCTCGCGGCCCTGGAGGGCTCGGCCATCGGCATCTCGTCGGTCGAGGCCCCCGTGACCAGCGCCGCCTACGTGATGGCGTCGCTCATGTGGGTGTCCGCCGGCCGCCGCCGCCGGGCGAGCCACGAGCGCAGCTGGCGCCCCGGCGTGCACAGCGCCCCGCCGGCCTGGAGCCGCGCCCTGCCGTTCCTGGGCGCCGGCGCCGTGCAGTTCGCGGCGTTCCTGTCCGGCAACCGCATCCTCGGCCTGGTGGCCGGCGCCGTGTGGTGCCTGGCCGGGCTGCGCATCGTCGAGACCATGCGCATCAACCAGCGCCTCATCGAGGAGCGCGACCGCCTGCTGGTGACCGACCCCCTCACCGGGGTGAACAACCGGCGGTACTTCGAGGCGGAGCTCACCCGCGCCGCCGCCCGGACCATGCGGTCCGGCGAGCCGCTCGCGCTCATCTCGTTCGACCTGGACCGCTTCAAGGCCGTGAACGACACGTTCGGGCACGGCGCCGGCGACGACCTGCTGTCCGCCGTGTCGGCGGCGGCGACCGGCGTGATCCGCGCCGGCGACGTCCTGTGCCGCCTCGGCGGCGACGAGTTCGTCGTGATCGCCCCGAACGCCGACGGCGACGGCGGCGCGCAGATCGCGGAGCGCATCCGGGTCGCGGTGCACGAGGCGGCGGAGGCCGTCATCCCCGGCGGCGGCGTCACCAGCTCGCTGGGCGTCGCCTCGATCCCGCAGCACGGGCTGCACCCCACCGACGTGCTGCTGCACGCCGACGAGGCCCTGTACACGGCCAAGTCGGCCGGGCGGAACTGCGTCCGGGTCTACGACCCGGCGGAGAACCCGCTGCTGGTCGCCGACTAGGCGACCGCCCGGGAGGCGGGGATCCGCGCCCCGCCTCCCGTGGTGATGCGCCTAGTAGCGGTAGTGGTCCGGCTTGAACGGCCCGGACACCGGCACGCCGATGTAGGCGGCCTGCTCCTCCGACAGCTCGGTGAGGCGCACGCCGAGGGCGTCCAGGTGCAGCCTCGCGACCTTCTCGTCGAGGTGCTTCGGCAGCACGTACACCTGCTTGTCGTAGTCGTCGTTCTTGGTGAACAGCTCGATCTGGGCGATCACCTGGTTGCTGAACGAGTTCGACATCACGAACGACGGGTGGCCCGTCGCGTTGCCGAGGTTCAGCAGCCGGCCCTCGGAGAGCACGATGATGCGGTGGCCGTCGGGGAACACCCACTCGTCCACCTGCGGCTTGATGTTCTCCTTGACGACGCCCGGGAGCTTCGCCAGGCCGGCCATGTCGATCTCGTTGTCGAAGTGGCCGATGTTCCCGACGATCGCCTGGTGCTTCATCTGCGACATGTGCTGGGCGGTGATGATGTTCTTGTTGCCCGTCGCGGTGATGAAGATGTCAGCGCTGGACACGACGTCCTCGAGGGTCGCGACCTGGTAGCCCTGCATCGCGGCCTGGAGCGCGCAGATGGGGTCGATCTCGGTGACGATCACGCGGGCGCCCTGGGCGCGAAGGCTCTCGGCGCAGCCCTTGCCGACGTCGCCGAAGCCGCACACCACGGCGGTCTTGCCGCCGATCATCACGTCGGTCGCGCGGTTGATGCCGTCGATGAGCGAGTGGCGGCAGCCGTACAGGTTGTCGAACTTGCTCTTGGTGACCGAGTCGTTGACGTTGATCGCCGGGAACAGCAGCCCGCCGGCCTCGGCCAGCTGGTAGAGGCGGTGCACGCCGGTGGTCGTCTCCTCGGTGACGCCCATGATGCCCTTGCCGATGTTCGTCCACCGCTGCGGGTCCTCGCGCAGCGACCGGCGCAGGAGCTCCAGCACGATGCGGAACTCGTCGCTCTCGGCGGTCGCCGGGTCCGGAACGCTGCCCGCGGCCTCGAACTCGGTGCCCTTGTGCACCAGCAGCGTCGCGTCACCGCCGTCGTCGAGGATCATGTTGGGCCCGCCGCCGTCCGGCCACAGCAGGACCTGCTCCGTGCACCACCAGTACTCCTCGAGGGTCTCGCCCTTCCAGGCGTAGACCGGGACGCCCTTCGGCTCCTCCGGGGTGCCGTACGGGCCCACCGCGATCGCCGCCGCGGCGTGGTCCTGGGTGGAGAAGATGTTGCACGACGCCCAGCGGACCTGCGCGCCCAGCGCGACCAGGGTCTCGATGAGCACCGCGGTCTGCACCGTCATGTGCAGAGAACCGGTGATGCGCGCGCCCTTCAGCGGCTGCGAGTCGGCGTACTCCGCCCGGATCGCCATGAGGCCGGGCATCTCGTGCTCGGCGAGGCGGATCTCCTTGCGGCCGAACTCGGCGAGCGAGAGGTCCGCGACCTTGAAGTCGGTCGCGGCGAGCGGTGCGGTGGTCAAGTCGGTCTCCGTCAGTTCGTCGGTGATGGTTCCGGGCGGGCCAGCAGGCGCATGTGCTTGGCCTGCTCGAAGCGCAGCCAGTCGTCCGCCGGGACCTCCTCGGGACGCGTCGCGGTGGCCTTGAGCCATCCGTCCACGTCGCGCGCGAGCCCGGGCTCGGTGCGCATGCGCAACGCGAAGCCGATCTCCGCGAGGCCCACCTCGTGGGCGTCGAGCAGCTCCCGCAGGGTGCGGAGCCGCTGGAGCTCCGGGGCGCCGTACAGCCGGTAACCGGAGGGGGACCGGGGCGGCACCACGAGCCCGGCGGACTCGATGTAGCGGAGCATCCGCGGGGACCAGCCGGTGGTCTCGGCGGCCTCCTGGACGGTGAGGGCATCGGTCGTCGCCATGCGCGCCGCGGACGTTAGCACGACCGTGTCAAGGTTCCGCATCTACGAGCGCCCGGCCAGGCAGGCGCTTGGCGCTTGGCGTGATCCGGGCGCTCAGTGATTCGGAACTTTTGTCGCGCCGGTTTTTCAGAACCGTT